>CAJJCJ010000015.1 GCA_905182645.1 uncultured Sulfitobacter sp. | reverse complement strand
AACCTCCCGAAGGAGGCGTGTAGGGTATTGATATTTTTTATTTTAGATTGGTTGCGGGAGTAGGATTTGAACCTACGACCTTCAGGTTATGAGCCTGACGAGCTACCGGGCTGCTCCATCCCGCGACAATGTTTGTCGAGTAGTGGTTGAGGGATCGTTAGAGAGATACTTTTGGCTTCTTATTAGATTTGGCAGTGACTTACTCTCCCACGCCTTAAGACGCAGTACCATCAGCGCAGCGGCACTTAACTGCCGAGTTCGGGATGGGATCGGGTGTTTTGCTCGCGCTATGACCACCAAATCAAAAAAGAAGCCAACATCAGATTTCAGCCCCTATGCATTGGGGCCAACATTTGTTCCATATCAGTGTATACTGATGGTTGTGTGTGTATGTATCTTTGGCCAGTAAAATCTTACTTTTACTGGATCAAATCAAGCCTATCGAGCCATTAGTACCAGTCAACTGAACGCCTTACAGCGCTTACATCTCTGGCCTATCGACGAGGTGGTCTACCTCGGCTCTCAGGGATACCTTGTTTCGAAGGGGGCTTCCCGCTTAGATGCCTTCAGCGGTTATCCTGTCCGATCATAGCTACTCTGCACTGCCGCTGGCGCGACAACAGATCCACCAGTGGATCGTTCACCCCGGTCCTCTCGTACTAGGGGCAACTCTTCTCAAGTATCCTACACCCACGGAAGATAGGGACCGAACTGTCTCACGACGTTCTAAACCCAGCTCACGTACCTCTTTAAACGGCGAACAGCCGTACCCTTGGGACCTGCTCCAGCCCCAGGATGAGATGAGCCGACATCGAGGTGCCAAACGGTGCCGTCGATATGGACTCTTGGGCACCATCAGCCTGTTATCCCCAGCGTACCTTTTATCCGTTGAGCGATGGCCCTTCCACTCGGGACCACCGGATCACTATGGCCGTCTTTCGACTCTGCTCGACTTGTCAGTCTCGCAGTCAGGCTGGCTTCTGCCATTGCACTCAACGAGCGATTTCCGACCGCTCTGAGCCAACCTTCGCGCGCCTCCGTTACAATTTGGGAGGCGACCGCCCCAGTCAAACTACCCACCACGCAGGGTCCCGGATCCGGATAACGGACCGCGGTTAGACATCAAACAGAATAAGGGTGGTATCTCAAGGGAGGCTCCACGAGAACTGGCGTTCCCGCTTCAAAGCCTACCACCTATCCTGCACATACTGTGTCTGATGCCAATGCGAAGCTATAGTAAAGGTGCATGGGGTCTTTCCGTCTAACCGCGGGTAACCGGCATCTTGACCGGTAATTCAATTTCGCTGAGTCCACATTTGAGACAGCGGGGAAGTCGTTACGCCATTCGTGCAGGTCGGAACTTACCCGACAAGGAATTTCGCTACCTTAGGACCGTTATAGTTACGGCCGCCGTTTACCTGGGCTTCAATTCGGAGCTTGCACTCCTCCTTTTAACCTTCAGGCACCGGGCAGGCGTCAGACCCTATACGTCGTCTTACGACTTCGCAGAGCCCTGTGTTTTTAGTAAACAGTCGCCACCCCCTGGTTTGTGCCCCCGCCCAAAACTTGCGTTCTGAACGGGCCTCCTTCTCGCGAACTTACGGAGGTATTTTGCCGAGTTCCTTAAATGTGGTTCTCTCAAGCGCCTTGGTATTCTCTACCTATCCACCTGTGTCGGTTTAGGGTACGATCTTATAGGAGGGCTATTTCCAGGAACCCCTTGGCAGCCCATTCAATCCGATAAGGATGAACTACTTCCGGGATCCGTCACCACTCCATGGCCCAGGAATATTAACCTGGTTCCCATCGACTACGCCTTTCGGCCTCGCCTTAGGGGTCGGCTCACCCTGCTCAGATTAGCTTTAAGCAGGAACCCTTGGATTTTCGGCGAGGGAGTCTCTCACTCCCTTTGTCGCTACTCATGTCATCATTCTCACTAGTGATCTCTCCACCGGATCCCTCACAGGCCGGCTTCACAGAAAGCTCCTTGTCTCCAATACGTCCCGAAAGACGCAAAAGAGACATGGAACTATGTCACACTACGCTCTGCTACCATGCAATAAATTGCATCCTAGACTTCGGCTCATGGCTTGAGCCCCGTTACATCTTCGCCGCAGGACAACTTATTTAGACCAGTGAGCTGTTACGCTATCTTTAAAGGATGGCTGCTTCTAAGCCAACCTCCTGGTTGTTTTGGTCGTCCCACCTGCTTTCCCACTTAGCCATGAATTAGGGGCCTTAGTCGTAGGTCAGGGTTGTTTCCCTCTCCACAACGGACGTTAGCACCCGCTGTGTGTCTGCCGTCTAGTACTCCTCGGTATTCGGAGTTTGATTAGGATCAGTAAGGCTGTAGGCCCCCATTACCCATTCAGTGCTCTACCCCCGAGGGTATTCGGACGACGCTCTACCTAAATAGATTTCGCAGAGAACCAGCTATCTCCGAGTTTGATTGGCCTTTCACCCCTAGGCACACCTCATCCCGATCTTTTTCAACAGATGTGGGTTCGGACCTCCAGTAAGTGTTACCTTACCTTCATCCTGGACATGCCTAGATCACTCGGTTTCGGGTCTGATCCCACGAACTCATTCGCCCTATTAAGACTCGCTTTCGCTGCGCCTACACCTAACGGCTTAAGCTTGCTCGTGAGACCAAGTCGATGACCCATTATACAAAAGGTACGCTGTCAGGCCGCATGGGCCCTCCAACTGTTTGTAGGCGTTCGGTTTCAGGTACTGTTTCACTCCCCTCGTCGGGGTGCTTTTCACCTTTCCCTCACGGTACTGGTTCGCTATCGGTCAGTAAGGAGTACTTAGCCTTCGAAGGTGGTCCTCCGATGTTCAGACAGAATTTCACGTGTTCCGCCCTACTTAATACGTCCGATCATGCTTCTTATACGGGACTATCACCCACTATGGTTGGCCATTCCAGACCATTCTAATCACAATCACAGCTCGGCTGGTCCCCGTTCGCTCGCCGCTACTAGGGGAGTATCTATTGATTTCCTTTCCTCCGGGTACTTAGATGTTTCAGTTCCCCGGGTTTGCTTTTGTAAACCTATGTATTCAGTCTACAAATACCTAGTTTACCAAGTTATTAGCCACTCTTGCGAGTAGTAATAACAAAGTATTAGGTGGGTTGCCCCATTCAGAAATTCATGGATCAAAGCTTATTCTCAGCTCCCCATGACTTATCGCAGAGTATCACGTCTTTCATCGCCTCTTACTGCCAAGGCATCCACCAAACGCCCTTTTCGCGCTTGATTTGATCCAGAAAAAGTCAGACTTTTTCTCGCCCGTCTCCCTTTTGTAATCAAAAGACAGGCATTAGACCAAAATATGCATACATTGTTAGTGCTTGCCGCTGGTTCAGCAACAAACACTATTCGAATGAGATTACTCTCATTCCGGTTAGTGTACTTGACTTGGAACAAAATAGATTTTCAAAGCTTCAACGGACTCCATGCGGAACCCTCAGCAGATCCGACTAACTTCTAACGCGAAGCAGTCTCTATTCTGATGTTGTATCTCTCTAAACGATGTCAATGCGGTAAGCATCCGAAGACCTTACTGCGTGCGTCCAATTGGACGGCAAAGCTAGTAAACTAGCTTAACGGTCAAATTGTATGTCATCCAAACCAGGCTTGAATGTTGATGGTGGGTCGAGGAGGATTTGAACCTCCGACCTCACCCTTATCAGGGGTGCGCTCTAACCAACTGAGCTACCGACCCATCTCGATGGAGCGTGTCAGCCAATGGCAAATACGCTCAAACTTGGTGGAGCGTATCGGGATCGAACCGATGACCCCCTGCTTGCAAAGCAGGTGCTCTCCCAGCTGAGCTAACGCCCCATTAGGTATGTTCCTACGATGGAACAAAAACTGAAGAGATATGAGGACGGATTGGCTCTAGGTCACTTCCAAGGAAAAGGAGGAAGTGCCTGATTTTGCCGGCTTTGTTTGCCGACTGCTAAGTGTTTCACGAATAATGAACAAGTTCGTTACTGCTAGAAACATCCTTAGAAAGGAGGTGATCCAGCCGCAGGTTCCCCTACGGCTACCTTGTTACGACTTCACCCCAGTCGCTGAACCCACCGTGGTCCGCTGCCTCCTGCAAGCAGGTTGGCGCACGGCCTTCGGGTAGATCCAACTCCCATGGTGTGACGGGCGGTGTGTACAAGGCCCGGGAACGTATTCACCGCGTCATGCTGTTACGCGATTACTAGCGATTCCAACTTCATGGGGTCGAGTTGCAGACCCCAATCCGAACTGAGACATCTTTTAGGGATTAACCCATTGTTGATGCCATTGTAGCACGTGTGTAGCCCAACCCGTAAGGGCCATGAGGACTTGACGTCATCCACACCTTCCTCCCGCTTATCACGGGCAGTTTCTCTAGAGTGCCCAGCTTAACCTGATGGCAACTAAAGATGTGGGTTGCGCTCGTTGCCGGACTTAACCGAACATCTCACGACACGAGCTGACGACAGCCATGCAGCACCTGTCACTTGGTCTCTTACGAGAAAACTAGATCTCTCTAGCGGTCCAAGGATGTCAAGGGTTGGTAAGGTTCTGCGCGTTGCGTCGAATTAAACCACATGCTCCACCGCTTGTGCGGGCCCCCGTCAATTCCTTTGAGTTTTAATCTTGCGACCGTACTCCCCAGGCGGAATGCTTAATCCGTTAGGTGTGTCACCGAAGAGCAAGCTCCCCGACGACTGGCATTCATCGTTTACGGTGTGGACTACCAGGGTATCTAATCCTGTTTGCTCCCCACACTTTCGTACCTCAGCGTCAGTATCGAGCCAGTGAGCCGCCTTCGCCACTGGTGTTCCTCCAAATATCTACGAATTTCACCTCTACACTTGGAATTCCACTCACCTCTCTCGAACTCTAGACTGATAGTTTAGGAGGCAGTTCCAGGGTTGAGCCCTGGGATTTCACCCCCTACTTTCCAATCCGCCTACGTACGCTTTACGCCCAGTAATTCCGAACAACGCTAACCCCCTCCGTATTACCGCGGCTGCTGGCACGGAGTTAGCCGGGGTTTCTTTACCAGATACTGTCATTATCATCTCTGGCGAAAGAGCTTTACGATCCTAAGACCTTCGTCACTCACGCGGCATGGCTAGATCAGGCTTGCGCCCATTGTCTAAGATTCCCCACTGCTGCCTCCCGTAGGAGTCTGGGCCGTGTCTCAGTCCCAGTGTTGCTGATCATCCTCTCAAACCAGCTAAAGATCGTAGACTTGGTAGGCCATTACCCCACCAACTATCTAATCTTACGCGGGCTAATCCTTCACCGATAAATCTTTCCCCCGAAGGGCGTATATGGTATTACTCTCAGTTTCCCGAGGCTATTCCATAGTGAAGGGTATATTCCCACGCGTTACTAACCCGTCCGCCGCTCCTCACCGAAGTGAAGCGCTCGACTTGCATGTGTTAGGCCTGCCGCCAGCGTTCGTTCTGAGCCAGGATCAAACTCTCAAGTTGAATGCAGTTTACACTGCAATCCTTGACGTTCGAACCTCTGCACATCTACAAATTGGCCTTACTGAAACCAATCTGCATTTTCTCTGTTTGATGTACTTTCAGTTAACAAAGTTAACCAAGAGCCATACAAACAGTGAAGCTGACACCACATCATCGGACCGAAATCCTAGTGGCGTTGATATACAGACGTCTGATCCATCGAACTGAACCAAACCGCCCACATATCTCTTCAGATATTAAATATTTCAAACAACGTTGGAGACAAAAACAAAACGTAGCGCCTAAATCTCTTTGGCGCGCCGCCAGCTAATACTCCGAATTTTTCCAACCTCAGCAACTCCGCGTCTCCGCTTCATTCCCTCCGCTGCCCCGTCAGAGCGTCGCTGCTCGTCCGGTAAGGGGGGTTCTAGAGTTAGCAGACTAGACCCGCAACCCCTATTTACACAAAACATGAACCTTTTAGCAAAAGATCTTGGATCGCCAATAAAATAAGGGGTTTGCGCGCAAATTCTAATTGGGAACCAGTGTTTTGCATCGTCTTTGGGGGAGCAACGCATCGATTGAATACACAGTTGGGGCGACGAATTGCTGGGCGGCCCGCCGGATGCCAACGATTCATACGCAATGAGGTCGAAAAGTGATTCACACAGCGTCCTGTGCCCGTTCAGATACCGACTCGGTGTGATCGCGATCTCTGATTCTTATAGGACCCGGCTGTCGTACCCTTCAATGGGCTGGCAGGCCCCCACCGACATTACCACAAAAAACGCCCCGACCCGAAGGTCGAGGCACATTGTCTTAGTGAGGAATTGCTTAGTTCAGCGCTTCATCAGTAATCGCATGTGTCCACGCGCCTGCCGGTGCTTCGGAGATCACTGGGTCAGAACCACCACCGAGTAATGTCGCCACTGTCCGCTCGTAATCAGCTGGATCGAGTGCGCCGTTGGAGCCGGCAGTCAGCTTCGCAATTTCTCCCATCATACGAACCTGTGCTGCTTCAGTCTGTGCACCTGTTTCGTCGTTGTCCAAGATGATGCCTGCGGCCTCTTCAGGATTGGCTTCAGCGTACTTCCAGCCTGCCATTGAAGCGCGCACAAAGCGGACCATTTTGTTGACGAACACTGGATCATCAAGGTTGTCCTCAAGAACATAGATCCCGTCTTCAAGCGTGGCTACGCCCTGTTCTTCGTATTTGAACGTCACCAGCTCGTCTGGGTTCACACCTGCGTCGATCACCTGACCATATTCATTATAGGTCATGGTCGAGATGCAATCTGCTTCGCGGTTCAAAAGCGGGTCAACGTTGAAGCCCTGCTTAAGGACCGTCACGCCGTCGTCACCACCGTCTGTGGAAATGCCTTCTTGCGACATCCATGACAGGAACGGGTATTCGTTGCCAAAGAACCAAACGCCGATCGTCTTGCCCTTAAAGTCAGCAACCGATGTGATGCCGGTATCTTTCCAGCACGTCAACATCAGGCCAGATGTTTTGAATGGCTGCGCGATGTTCACAACTGGCAGGCCTTTTTCACGTGCGGCCAAAGCGGACGGCATCCAGTTCAGCATCGCATCAGCGCCGCCACCTGCAAGAACCTGTGGCGGCGCGATATCAGGGCCGCCAGCCAGTACAGTCACATCGAGACCTTCTGCTTCGTAAAAGCCTTTATCAAGTGCCACATAGTAGCCCGCAAACTGTGCTTGCGTGACCCACTGCAACTGCAGTGTCACCGTATCTGCGTGGCTGTCTGCAAGCGCGGTGGTTCCGCCCATGCCTGCGGCAAGTGCCGCTGCCATCATCATCTTTTTCATGTCTCTTCTCCTTGTTGAAATAAATGCGCCGTTTCGGCGTCGTATCTATCGTTGTGAAGGGTGCCAGAAGGTTACCCGTTTTTCGATCAAAGTCATCGCGCCATAGAACCCGCTTCCTGCAAGGGCCGCGACAACAATCTCTGCCCAGACCATGTCCAGCGCAAGCTGACCAAAGCTGGTTGATATCCGAAAACCCATCCCAACCGTGGGAGAGCCGAAAAATTCAGCAACAATTGCCCCGATAAGGGCCAAAGTAGTCGCTATTTTAAGTCCATTAAAGATGAACGGCATCGCGGCCGGCAAACGCAGCTTAAACAACGTTGGCCAGTATCCGGCCCCGTATGTCCGCATCAGGTCGCGTTGCATCGCACTGGTGTCTTTTAGACCTGCCACAGTGTTCACCAGAATAGGAAAGAACACCATCACCGCAACAACTGCTGCTTTGGATTCCCAGTCGCTGCCGAGCCATTTTACGAATATTGGCGCTGTGCCCACGATAGGTAGCGCGGCCATGAACCCACCCACGGGCAAGATGCCGCGCGTCAGAAAATCTGATCTATCGGCAAGGATCGCAACGCCAAAGGCAGCCAGCCCGCCAAGAATATAGCCAGTCATCGCGCCCTTGATGATCGTCTGCTGGAAATCCGCCCAAAGGCGCGGGCCTTCAACGATCAGGCGCGCGCCAATGGACGATGGTGCAGGCAGGATCACAGGGTTTATGTCAAATGCCCAAACGAGCAGTTCCCACACGAGGATCAGCGTGATTCCAAATATCGCTGGAATAAGGGCCTTAATAAACGGGTTGTTTGAATGCGATCCATTGGCCAGCCGAATATTAAGATACCAACCTGCCCCCCAGACCACCAATGCGCCAAAAATTGCCATCATGACGCGTTCATCCCCATGCGTTTCAGGGTAATCCGTTCAATAACACTAAAGACACCAACCAGCGCCGCTGCGGTGATCGCCGCCGCAAACAATGCGGCCCAAGACACAAGCGGTTGCCCATACTGATCGCCGACTAGCATGCGCGCGCCAAAGCCTGCTCTGGCCCCCGTCGGTAGTTCAGCCACGATGGTGCCGACGAGTGACGCTGAAATTCCGATTTTCAGGGATGCGAACAGGTAAGGTGCGGATGCGGGGAGCCGCAGCGCCCAGAAGCCTTGTGATTTTGAAGCGCTATAGGTGCGTAGTAAATCGAGCTGCATGGAGTCTGGGCTGCGCAGCCCTTTTACCATGCCAACGACCACGGGAAAGAACGACAGATAGGCCGCGATAATAGATTTCGGAATCAGCCCCTGCACCCCCATCGACCCAAGCACAACAATCACCATCGGCGCGAGCGCAAGGATTGGAATGGTCTGGCTTACAATGGCCCATGGCATGACGGACAGATCCATAACCCGACTATAGACAATGCCGACGGCCAGTAAAATTCCGAGGGTTGTGCCTATTAGAAATCCTAGCAACGTCGGAGCCAAAGTGACCCAACCGTGGAACACAAGGCTCCGTTTCGACGTGATCTTTTGTCCAAAAATCGTTTTGTACATTTCACCGGCCACCTGATGCGGTGACGGCAGGCGCGGACGCACGAACGTATAGGTCAGCGGGATCAAATGCGGGTTGCGCAGGGCAAGCCCTGTACCAGAATAGTCTTGCCGCGCAGCCGGTGTATCAGGCGTCACCACCAGCGCGTCGCGTTGCGCCTGATCGGCAACAAGATGCATGTTCATCGGCACAACGGAGACGACCCAGAACAAAAGGATCGCCGCAATGACAGTTAGGATTGGAAGCACTGACTTCATGCAACGCCACCGCAACTATGATGGGCAGCTCTAAACATCATCCGCATGCCCTGCCCGCAACCCATCGCGCACACGGTGGGCGATTTCGATGAACTCGGGGCTGTCGCGAATGTCGAGCGGGCGTTCACGTGGTAACGTACTTTCGATCACGTCCGAGATTCGCCCCGGACGCGGGGACATCACGACAATCTTGGTCGATAGATAGACTGCTTCAGGGATCGAGTGGGTCACGAAGGCGATCGTCTTTTCGGTGCGTGCCCATAGCTGCAAGAGCTGCTCGTTCAGGTGATCGCGGACAATTTCATCGAGAGCCCCAAATGGTTCGTCCATCAGTAAAATATCAGCGTCAAATGCCAGCGCGCGCGCGATTGATGCCCGTTGCTGCATGCCGCCAGAAAGCTGCCATGGGAATTTGCGGTCAAAGCCGGTAAGGTCCACAAGATCAAGGACGCGCTGTACGCGCTCCGCCTGCTCGGCCTTATCAAAGCCCATGATCTCCAACGGCAATTTGATGTTGCCCCCGATGGTGCGCCAAGGATAAAGCCCCGCCGCTTGGAAAACATAGCCATAAGCCCGCGCGCGGCGTGCTTCGTCAGGGGTCATGCCGTTTACGGAAATCTCGCCCGCCGTTGGTGTTTCTAACCCCGCAATACACCGCAGGAACGTCGTTTTCCCACAGCCAGACGGCCCGATGAAGCTAACAAAGTCACCTTTGTTGATATCGAGGTTCACATCTTTCAACGCATGCACAGGGCCGTCGTTTGTTTCAAACGTCAGATCAAGGTTGCGTGCCGTAATTATTGTTTGCTGGTTCAACTTCTATACACCGCTTGCAGGAATGCCTGTCCGTTCCACTGGACGCGGCGCGGTCAGGTCTTTCCACGCTGACAGTGCCTTGTTGGTCGCGGTGTTGCCTTCGCGTCTGACGAACTTACCAGCGCCCTCCTGGGTCCGGATTTCACCATCGTGGATCGCGACATGTCCGCGGGTCAGTGTGAAGCGCGGAAGGCCTTTAACTTCTTTGCCTTCAAACACGTTGTAATCGATTGCCGATTGCTGGCTGCCTGCAGTGATAGTCTTGGATTTCTCAGGATCCCAAACCACGATGTCTGCATCAGCCCCAACCAGCACCGCGCCCTTTTGCGGATAGCAGTTCAGGATTTTGGCGATGTTCGTTGATGTCACAGCCACAAATTCGTTCATCGTCAGGCGGCCAGTGTTGACGCCGTGGGTCCAAAGCATCGGCATCCGATCCTCTAGTCCGCCAGTACCGTTCGGAATTTTCGTGAAATCACCGATGCCGTTGCGCTTCTGCTCGGTTGTGAACGCGCAGTGGTCCGTAGCGACGACTGAAAGCGTGCCAGCCTGCAGACCAGCCCAAAGGCTGTCTTGATGATGCTTATTGCGAAACGGCGGAGACATGACGCGGCGGGCGGCGTGATCCCAGTCTTTGTTGAAATATTCGCTTTCGTCCAAGGTGAGATGCTGAATTAGCGGTTCACCCCATACGCGCTTGCCTTGCATTTTCGCGCGGCGGATAGCTTCGTGGGCCTCTTCGCACGACGTGTGCACTACATACAGAGGCACGCCCGCCATATCTGCGATCATAATTGCGCGGTTGGTGGCTTCGCCTTCGACTTGGGTCGGGCGGGAATAGGCGTGGGCCTCTGGTCCGGTGTTGCCAGCAGCCAGCAGTTTCGCGCTAAGTTCTGCAACAACGTCACCATTTTCAGCGTGCACCATCGCGATGCCGCCGAGTTCGCCGATGCGGCTAAACGAAGAATACATTTCGTCGTCATTCACCATCAACGCGCCTTTATAGGCGAGGAAGTGTTTGAACGTGTTGATGCCACGGTCTTTGATAACCGATTCCATTTCGTTGAAAACCTGTTCACCCCACCACGTCACGGCCATGTGGAAGGAATAATCACAGTTCGCACGGGTCGATTTGTTGTCCCACATTTGCAAGGCATCGTGCAGGCCCTGACCCGGTGACGGCAGCGCAAAATCGACAACCATCGTGGTTCCGCCAGCAAGGGCGGCGCGCGTCCCGCTTTCAAAATCATCGGTGGAATAGGTTCCCATAAACGGCATCTCAAGATGCGTATGCGGGTCAATACCGCCCGGCATGACATAGCACCCCGTTGCATCAAGCTGTTCGTCGCCAGACAGGTTCGTCCCAATTTCAATGATCTTGCCGTCTTGGATCAGCACATCCGCCTTGTAGGTAAGATCAGCTGTGACGATCGTCCCGTTCTTGATCACTTTGGTCATGGATTTTCCTTTCCTGAGCCACCTTGGTAGCTGCGTGATTATGGATAGAGTTTAAGTGGATAGTCCGTTTTAGCCAAAGACAACTTCAGCCGTTTCTAACACCGCGTGCAGTAACACATCCGTGCCAGCCGCTGCCCACTCAGGGCTAATGTCTTCTGCTTCATTGTGGCTTAACCCACCGACGCATGGGCACATGATCATCGCGGTTGGTGCCACGCGGTTAACCCAGCAGGCATCATGGCCGGCACCCGAAATCAGGTTCATATGCGAATAGCCAAGTCGTTCCGCGGCTGCTCGCACGGCGCTAACGCAGGTTTCGTCAAACGTGACGGGATCAAAACCGCCGACTTTTTCAAATATGACTTCCATGCCCATATCGTCACAAATCGCTTGGGCATCGACCCGTAAGCGGGCCTCCATGTCTTCAATGACCGCCAGATCCGGCGACCGGAAATCAATAGTGAAAACGGCCCTGCCTGGAATGACATTGCGGGAATTTGGCGAGATGTCGATGTGACCTGCCGCGCCGACGGCATGCGGTGCATGGCTCATTGCGATGTCTTCGACCTTGCACAGGATACGCGACATCGCGAGGCCTGCATTTTTGCGCATTGGCATCGGGGTGGAACCGGTGTGGCTTTCGTTACCAATAACTGTGATCTGGGTCCAAGACAGGCCTTGGCCGTGCGTCACGACACCAATTTCTTTGCCTTCTGCTTCTAGAATTGGCCCTTGTTCGATGTGCAACTCAAAGAACGCATGCATCTTGCGCGCACCCGTTTCTTCATCGCCGCGCCAGCCAATTCGTTTTAGCTCGTCGCCGAATTTCTTACCTTCTGAATCTTCGCGGTCGTACGCCCAGTCTTGGGTGTGCAGCCCAGCGAAGACGCCGGATGACAACATTGCTGGCGCAAAGCGCGTGCCTTCTTCGTTGGTGAAATTGGTGACCACAATCGGATGTTTTGTTTTGATATCAAGATCGTTGAGCGTGCGGATGATTTCAAGTCCGGACAAAACGCCCAACACACCATCGTATTTGCCGCCAGTTGGCTGCGTATCGAGGTGGGATCCAACATAGACAGGAAGCGCGTCAGGGTCAGTTCCAGCGCGGCGCGCAAACATATTACCCATCTGATCAAGACCCATCGTACAGCCAGCGGCCTTGCACCACGTTTGGAAAAGTGCGCGGCCTTCAGCGTCTTCGTCGGTCACTGTTTGGCGATTGTTACCGCCCGCAATGCCGGGGCCAATTTTGGCCATATCCATTAGGCTGTCCCAAAGGCGCTCGCCGTTAACTTTAAGATTTTCACCGATGGCAGCCATCTTTTTTTCCCTCATTGTACAGCTTGATTAGTCTCACGTGGTAATGTGGATTTTGACCGACTGGTAAAACGAGGCTAGCAGAGGCCGGATACCAGTCAAGAACAATGCACGCGCGCACCGCAATAAGGCCGGATCACATACCGGCCTTATTGGATTTGTTTTACTCAGCGGCGGTTGCTGATGGGTTGTTTGGATGCGTTGTCCAATTGGCGTAGGTATCCACGACAACTTTGCCAGTACGTGGATCGGTCGTGCCAGGTTGTTGTTCCACCATGGTGATGCAATTTTCAACGGGGCAGACTTCAACGCACAGGTTACAGGCCACGCATTCAGCATCGATCACGCTAAATTTTCGGTCAGCAGACATTGCAATGGCTTGGTGTGATGTGTCTTCACACGCCGCATAGCAACGTCCGCAACTGATGCAGTCGTCTTGGTTGATCGACGCTTTTGCGACGTAGTTCAGATCAAGGTGCTGCCAATCAACGACATTCGGAATGGCACTGCCCATAAAGTCATCAATCGACATGTGGCCTTTTTCATCCATCCACTGTTCAAGCCCGCTTATCATTTCTTGGACGACCTTAAAGCCATAGGTCATTGCCGCCGTGCAAACCTGCACGTTGCCACAGCCAAGTGCGATATATTCAGCCGCGTCGCGCCATGTTGTGATGCCGCCAATGCCAGACATCGGCAGACCAGCAGTTTCTGGCGAACGAGCAATTTCAGAGACCATGTGCATCGCGATGGGTTTCACCGCAGGGCCGCAATAACCGCCATGCGAACCTTTACCAGCAATTGTTGGGACGGGGGCCATTTGATCAAGATCAACGGAAATGATCGAATTGATTGTGTTGATCAGCGACACCGCATCGGCACCACCGCGCATTGCTGCCGCTGCGGGCTGGCAAATATCGGTGATATTTGGTGTCAGTTTCACGATCACAGGCTTGGAATAATATTGCTTACACCAGCGCGTCACCATCTCAATATACTCAGGAACTTGCCCAACAGCAGCGCCCATACCGCGTTCGGCCATGCCATGCGGACAGCCAAAGTTCAGCTCGATACCGTCGGCACCTGTTTCCTCAACTAGCGGCAGAATCGCTTTCCACGCGTCTTCTTCACAAGGCACCATTAAGGACACGATGATCGCCCGATCTGGGTAGTCGGCTTTGACGCGCTTGATCTCTTCTAGGTTCACGAAAAGATCACGGTCGGTGATCAGTTCGATGTTATTAAGGCCAAGGACGCGGCGGTCAGCGCCGTGCACGACACCGTACCGCGGGCCATTTACGTTGACGACTGGCGGCCCTTCGGAACCAAGTGTTTTCCAAACGACGCCACCCCATCCAGCCTCGAATGCGCGGCGGACGTTGTATTCTTTATCCGTTGGTGGCGCAGAGGCGAGCCAGAACGGGTTCGGGCTTTTGATGCCTAAAAATTCTGTTGTTAGATCAGCCATAATTATACATCTCCGGTTAGGGTTGCATGAATGTCCATCGCGGCGTCGCGACCTTCGGCGACGGCCGTCACAGTGAGGTCATCACCGCCAGACGAACAATCACCACCAGCCCACACACCATCACGGCTGGTGCGGCCAGCGTCAGTCACCGCGATTTTGCGACCTTCAAGCGCAAGCCCACCATCCATGGTCAAAGTTTGCCCAATGGCGCGGAAAACCTGATCGGCGGCGATGCGCATGGTTTCGCCAGTCCCGATCAGTTTGCCGTCAGTGATCTGCGTATATTCCAGCTCGATCTCAGCGGCAGCACCGTTGCCGTGCACCGCATTTGGTTTGACATTGAACATCAGTTTGACGCCATGGGACGCGGCAAGATCTTGCTCGTATCTACTTGCGCTCATGGCTTCGCGACCACGGCGATACGCAATCGTGACCTGTTCGGCCCCAAGCAGTTTCGATTGAACTGCCGCATCAACGGCCGTCATACCACCGCCAATAACCACGACGTTGCGACCAACGGGCAAGTCAGACAGATCGGATGCTTGACGCAGGTCTTCGATGAACGAGACAGCGTCGGACACGCCAGCGAGATCGTCACCCGCGATACCCATCGCGTTCACGCCGCCAAGACCAACACCGATGAAGACCGCGTCAAATTCGGCTGAAATTGCGTCAAGGCTAAGCGCATCACCAAGTGCCTTGCCTGTTTCAATGGTAATGCCACCAATGGACATCAACCAGTCGACTTCGCGCGCAGCAAAGTCGTCCGTCGATTTGTAGGCGGCGATCCCGTACTCGTTGAGGCCACCAGCCTTTGGTCGCGCGTCATAGACGGTCACGTCATGTCCCAGCAGTGCAAGTCGGTGCGCACATGAAAGACCAGCGGGGCCCGCGCCAACAACGGCAACACATTTGCCAGTTGGGTCAGCGCGATTAAAGGGATGCACGCCGCTTTTCATCAATTTGTCTGTCGCAAACCGCTGAAGGCGGCCAATCTCAACTGGTTTGCCTTCGGCCAATTCACGCACGCAGGCTTGTTCGCAGAGGTCTTCAGTTGGGCAAACGCGGGCGCACATGCCGCCCAGAATGTTCATGCCAAAGATCGTCTTGGCAGCGGCTTCGGGAGTTCCCGTGCTGATCTGTCTGATGAACAGCGGGATATCGATGTCTGTCGGGCACGCAGTGACGCAGGGCGCGTCATGGCAGAAATAACATCGATCCGCCGCCACTGCCGCCTCGTGCACAACAAGGGGCGCGTGCAGGTCATCAAAATTATGCGAAAGGTCTTCGGTGCTTAGTCGCTTAGGAACGACACCGGGTGTGAATTGACTGTTCATGGCTACTCCAACGGCAATATCTGACCCCCACCTTGGCACAAAACAAAATTTTATCAAATGGTAAAATTTTTATCGCAAGCTACACGCTTCAACCATCAAGCGACGATGTCCCTCATGCGACATTCACCCAAGTCTGCATCCCGCCGACCGCGTGGCTTAGCATATGGCAGTGGAACATCCACTGTCCGGGGTTGTCGAAAACACAGATGATGTCGCGACTTTCGCCAGCAGCGACCAATGTCGTGTCGCGCAAATCACCGAACGTTCCGTCGGCGCCGACCTCAATGAAATGATGCCCGTGAAGGTGCATGCCATGCGGGAACGCCGTGTCGTTCACCATCGTTATGCGCGCTGTTTCGCCACGCTTAAAGGACCCGAAAGGCTCTGCTTGCAGATCCGATACGTTGTTGAACGCCCAGATGTTGTCACCGCCGTGGCGTCTTGCCATAGCCCCGCCCATCATCGTCAATGTCAGGTGCTGCGTCGGCTCGCTTGGGCGCGGCAGGTCATTCGGCGCAAGAGGCCTGATCGCACTGGCCTGCCTGACCGTATTGGTCCCTTCGACCTTGAGCCGAGCCTGCCAGCACCCCGGAAATGTCTGGAGCCTGCACGGCCTGCACGAGTGCCTTACGCGGCGCGACGAAACCAACGAAGCGATGCATATCAAACGTCAGCTCGACAAGGCTGCTGCGCGCGCTGAAATGCCGATCAGGGCCTCTTGTTATTGCCGCCAACAGCCATAGACATTGGGTGATTGTTGACGTCCTCGACAGGAAACTGTGCTATATAAGCCACCTGTAGCCGTCAAAATCTGGAAAATAATGGCGATCAGTAAGCCCCCATTTTTCTAAAATCGGGGAGCCTTGGTCGCGTCTGAAACCTAACTGGGTAGATGGATTTTATGTGCTTGGCGCAATTTCGCGTCCAGTTCAGGCGTAAAACTGGCTGCAGAGCGTTCCGAGAGGATCGCCTCTTTGCGCTTGGTTGCTTTCACCAGCAGATTTGGCTTTTCCAACTCAACCCATTCTTTGGGGGACGTGCGGTCGCCCAGCGCTGGATATACATAATCTGATTGCATCCGGCTTAGCGTTTGATCCGTGCCAAGATAGTGACCAGGTCCGCCCATGCAAACCTGTGCCATTTGATCCAAGGCAAGGGTTTCGTCGTTGACCTCGATGCCACGCACACACCGCAAGGCTTGACCGATAATATCATCGCTCAGGATCAGACTTTCGAGGCAGAACCCAAGCAAGGACGCATGCATTCCCGCGGCTTCATACACCAAGTTCAGGCCGGAAAGCCCTGCCATTACGTTTGAACACATTTGTTCCGCGCCCGCCTGCATATCAGGCATTTTGGAATCTGATGCGCCACCCACAGCGCCACCTGGAAGGTCGTAAAATTTGTGCATTTGCGCGCAACCTGCCGAAAGAAGCGCTTGCTCGCCAGACCCCACAGACATCGCGCCAGTGCGCAAATCAAGGCCGAAAGGCCACGTCCCAAATATGGCCGGATGACCCGGTGCAATGGCGTTGACATAAACCAGTCCCGCAAGACATTCCGCCACAGCTTGCGTGATTGCGCCAGCGATCGTGGACGGGGCAGTCGCACCTGCCATGCCCGCTGACAGCAATAACACAGGCATGCCGCCGCGAATGCAGGCCTCCATTACTTCGCAGCTTTCGGTCGCAAATTTCATCGGCGGCACAACAAAGCAGTTCGAATTCGACACGAACGGTCGTTCGCGGTAGTTGGCCTCGCCACCGGCGATTTCGTAGAGCATTTCAAATGCACCCGGCATGAAGCTCGGGTCGGTGAAAGACGTGCCAATGTGTTTGGTCGTACCAGACGTGCAGGCGTATATCGTATTCAGATCCATCTCGTAATTGTCGGTGATGTCACGGCAAACCATTGGGCGTTGCAAGAAATGCACATTATCAAGCTTATCCACGATGCGCGCTGCGTCGTACAAATCTTGGACGGTACATTCGCGATATTGATTGCCATGCACATCGACAATGTGCACGGCCGCACCAGCGGTGCCATAGTGAACTCGGTTGCCAGAAAGTGTGAGATCGTTTTTGCCGTCACGGCTGAAAAGCGTAATTTCGCGACGGGCTTTGGAGAGCATGTCTTCGACAAGCGCGCGCGGAAACCGGATGCGTCCATCGTCACCTTGGATCGCGCCTGCTTTTGTCAGGATTTCGACCCCAGATGGCGGGGCGTCGGCAAGGCCAATAGTTTCAAGCGCATCAAGTGCGGCCGTATGGATTTTCTGAACATCTGCGTCAGAAAGTGGCTTGTACGTGCCGCCCTCCATGCCTGCGCGGATTGGGCGGACATCATCGGCAAGAGGGGCTGCGCGAAGAGCTTGACGGGCGGAGCGGCCGCCAGAACGGCGAGGGCTGATTGAAGACATTTTGACACTGACTTTCGTTGGATGGGCGTTTAAGACTTCTGCGAGATTAATCCCGTGGAGACCCGCGCGCCGCACGTCCTCGTAGCGCGCCAATTGTGCGCGATATCAAGGCCATCTTCCAATCATGATCTGTCATCAAATTCTCGAGTTATTATATTTGGGTGTCTTGAGATTGTTGCAGTTCTATTCGTCCGGCAGGTCTGTTTGCGGCGGGAACGTCGTTTTCAGGACGTGGATTGGGGAATAATTAGTCGGTTGAAGTGGGAATCCTGTCGTAAATGGGTAGCTATGCACGACGCCACGCCTCAGTGTTTTCGGGACACCTTGGCGCCCACCAGACGTCGCCAGCAACGTAGAACAGTCTTTTTTCGTCTGGATCGAGAACCGTCAAACCCAAAGTTTGCATATCATATACAAGCATTGCACCCGGCCGATCTCGGTGTCACGAAAACAAGTCTCAGCAAGAGCTCCAGCTGCGAGCGCTTGTTTGCCAAAACTGCCCTGCCCCGCCAGCAGCAACTCATCTTTTAACTGAGCGGGGGACATTCCATTGATCTGGGGCAGCGATCCCATCAGTGCGGAACGCATCATTTGCCTGTGCGAGTTTAGTTTGGACTGCGAGGTTCGCCCGCGGCTGGGCGAGCGTCACTTGGACCATTGCCCCCGTACAGCGCGGACACGACTCGAAATAGGCAGTCTTTCCTAAAAAATACCACTGACTGAGTTTATAACAGAGTGCGGATTCTGAGTCCCGCTCGCACGCGACGAGAAGGACAAGCGCGATCACTGCAAGACCAGTATTCGCCAAAATTCGCTGGGCTTTTGTGGACATAATCGCGGCGCGGTCCTGCGTGAACGCAATACGTTTTCTATCTAATTTTGCCGTGGGCCACTCCGGCGATTCACTCATAGAATGCCCCCGAAAATCGCCGCTTTTGCTAAAGCCCGCGTTAACGCAGTTTCTAGCCCCAATTTGCTATTGCTGGTTCATCCCGAGGGTGTACTTTCCCGAGCGGCTGGCGGTGCCTTGAGTGGTTTCAATTATACTGCTGGCAGTCTCGGAATATCTGCCGCGATGAGTATGACGAAAAAGGCGGTGACGAGCGTAGGGCCAACGAACCAACGCGGTCCTTTCTTTTCGGCCTTCGCCCATTGCACATAGAAAACCGATGCGATTATCGCCATCGCCACTTCGATTGCGAACACGCTGTATTCAAAGTTCCACAATCCAAAACCGAGCAAGGGCAAGTCGCCCAAATTTCCAGGTAGGATGGCCATATCTTGATGATGCACAAACAGATCAATGATACAATGTGAAAAACTTAGCGCAGCCAAGATCAATCCGCCGTTGCTGTCTCGCCAGAATTTGTTCCCGATCCAATATGCGAGCGCAGCGATGACCGCCGCACCGACCAAAGAGTGGGTATAAAGAGCATCAAGTGTATCATGACCATAAGCCCCCAGTTCATAGCCTTCGATGCCAAGTGCAACCAAAGGCATAAACATCAAGTCCATAAACTGCGGAGCCAAGAGCAAAATCCAAATCGGCAATGTGGGTGCAATTTTCTTTGTTGCGACCCCGAGGGCAAAGTGACCAATAAACATCCAACGTACTCCGTGCATAAGAAAGGCTGATTTTGGCTAAGGTATGGGGTATAGCCTCATGCGTCAAAATCCGCTATTTATTGACCCTAGATATAATTATATTTATACCCTACATCATGACGATACAGTGGACCCTTATCCGAACATTTGACGCGGTCGTGAAAACTGGAAGCCTTTCTGGGGCTTCACGTCAGCTTGGGCTGACCCAACCAGCAATTAGTCGGCACATCGATTTGCTTGAAGAACAGCTTCGGATTCAATTGTTCCAACGTAGCCACGAAGGTATGCGGTTGACCGCAAAAGGTGCCGACTTGGTCACTGTGGCCCGCGATATGACATCATCAGCGACCAGTTTCGCGCGCATTGCCACAGGTCTTTAAGAAGAAATCGGAGGCACGGTTCGAATATCTGCCAACGATGTTATGGGGATTTTGATCCTGCCAGAATTGCTTGCTGATTTTCAGCAGCTTCATCCAAATATTGAACTTGAACTGAGCATCACCAATGCGGCATCAAATCTGTTGCAGCGCGACGCCGACTTGGCTGTCCGTATGTTTCGGCCCGTACAAAATGACCTTGTGGCAAAAAAGTTGCGGACCTACCTTTGGGTTTTTACGCACACCGACGTTATCTATCAGTGCATGGACAGCCCAAATCGGTCGCTGATCTTCTTGATCACCGAATGATCGGTTTTGACCGTGAAACGTCAATGCTGGCGGCTGCAAAAGAACAGGGTCTAAATCTGACCACTTCCAACTTTTCCTTTCGCAGCGACAATATTCTTGCACATATTCAGGCGATACGCGCAGGGATCGGTATCGGTGTTGGACACAAGGGCATGGCAGCGAACTGGCCAGAGGTCGAACCGGTTCTGGAGGAATTTGTGTTACCGTCGTTGGAGCTTTGGATTGTTTGCCATTCTGACGTGCATCACAACCAACGGATCAGGCATACGATGGACTTTCTTTGTCAACAGTTGCAGTCGCCCTAAGCCAGTTACCGTGGCTAATAGTTACGCTATGCGCCCCATGGGAATTTATCTTAGGCCATCAAAAAGCTTTCTAACATTGCTAATGACTATGCACCTGCCACGTCGATTGGGACTGTCGTTATTCTTGCAGGGTGATCCAAAGTGCAGTTTAGGTGTCACGCAACCCGGAAGTCATGCCATTTGTGTGGGAAAAGTATTGTACCCAGTCAGCATTAGACAAAATGCGAGAACACGACGGTCTATACTATCATGTGGAACTTCGCCCAAAAGCTGATCTTGCGCTCCACGTTGATTGGGGCTCAAGCAGTGAACGATAGATTTACGAGCAGGGCTATCATTTGTCGCTGCTAGGAATTGTGGTTACTTTTGAATTTCCAAGCACAAATGCAGCATAGTTGCACTTTATGGAATTCTGACACCTTGCAACGCGGCGCGGATTTGTCGATAAGGACCCGTCCCAAACCGGAGTTTCACCGATGCGCGCACGAATCTACAAGCCAGCAAAAACCGCCATGTCGTCAGGTACTGCCAAGACGAATTTTTGGGTGTTGGAGCATGTAGCTGAGCAGGCTCGCAGTGTGGATCCATTGATGGGGTGGACCTCGTCCGACGATACGCAGGCCCAAGTAAAGCTAACGTTTGATACCAAAGAAGCAGCATTAGATTATGCCGCGGCCAAAGGCATTCAGGCATCCGTGCAAGAACCAAAGGCACGCAAGCTGAATATTCGCGCAAACGGATATGCCGAAAATTTCGCGACTGACCGCCGTGGTGCTTGGACGCACTAACTCCTAAAGCGATCCGTAAAACAACCACAATCCAGTGTTACGAACGGCCCAATCCTGCCGTTCGCGCGTCGTCAGCCATTCCGCACTGCAGCCCGTCAGACCGGACTTTCGCTGCGACCGCGAAATTCGGCGCAAGTGAACTCACAGTTTGCGGTGTGGTTTCAAAGGGTCGCCGCAACACTTTAATCTTTTTGGAAAGATGGAGTGTTTATCATGAAGTATCGCACACGAACGTTTTATACGGACAAACAGAAGTCCGAGATGTGGGATCGGTGGCAACGCGGAGATTCAATGGGCTCGATTGGCCGTCACTTCAATCGTGCGTCGTCTTCGATTTTCCCTCACTTGGCACGAACTGGTGGGATCCGCCCCGCTGATCGTGCGCGGTCGCGATGCGCTTTAAGCCTCACTGAACGGGAAGAGATTTCTCGCGGGCTTGTCACCAAGCAATCGCTTCGTTCAATCGCGCAAAATCTAAACCACTCGCCTTCGACTATCAGCCGAGAGGTTCGCAGGAATGGCGGTCGTCAAGCTTATCGCGCCGCTCGTTCAGACCAGCGCGCCTGGGACTGCGCAACGCGGCCGAAGTTGTGTAAGCTCACATTCAATGAACCTTTGTGCCAGTTGATAGCGCGAAAGCTGCGTCGGAAATGGTCACCGCAGCAAATCGCAGGCTGGCTCAAGCATAAGTACCCTGATGAAGAGCAAAAACGCGTGTCACACGAAACGATATATCGAAGCCTCTATGTCCAAACCCGTGGGGTTTTGAAGAAGGAATTGCAGGAATGTCTGCGCAGCCCACGTGCGATCCGGCGCTCCAGACACGCCACTCAAAAGGGCCTTGAGTTACGCAAAATCAAGAACGCTGTTTCAATTAGCGAACGCCCAGCAGAGGTAGAAGATCGTGCCATTCCTGGTCATTGGGAGGGCGATTTGATCGCGGGATCGAACAACAGCTACATCGCAACGCTTGTGGAGCGCCATTCCCGTTTTGTGATGTTGGCCAAAGTCGCGAACAAGGACACCCAGAGCGTGACGACAGCCTTGATCAAACAAGCCCGAAAGCTTCCCAAGGAACTCTACAAATCCCTGACTTGGGATCGTGGGTCAGAGATGGCGGGACACCGAAACTTCACCATAGCCACGAATGTCGATGTCTATTTTTGTGACCCTCAATCCCCATGGCAACGCGGCAGTAACGAAAATACCAACCGCCTTCTCAGACAGTACTTTCCCAAAGGCACTGATATATCCGGATTTAGTCAAGCCAAACTCAGCGCTGTCGCACGCCAGCTAAACGAGAGACCAAGAAAGACCTTGCAATACCATACCCCAGCAGAGAAATTTGAAGCCTGTGTTGCAGCGACCCGTTGAAACCGTAAGACAAAGAAGACCTTGGTCTCATTATCGCCAATAACTGCTTTTAGAGACCAGTCCTTGGAGATCGGACGTCTTATAGCCGCAAGTTAAACCTCAAAATGGTAAGTGGTGGTTGATCTTCATTGCAGCTAACAGAACATCCGTTTTGCCATAGATTTGCAAACAGCTGTCGAGACTGAATTATGATCGATACGGTTCAATCTGATCGGCCGATAGTGCGTAAGCAATATCGGCAAGCTGCGTTGACATGGATGCTGTTCCGAACATTCCGATGACATTCACGGCCTCAAACATACCCGTGCTCTCGTAAGGAACACTGGTCGTGACGAACACAAGCTGGTTCGCAGGTGGTGGTGGCACATGAACGCAAGCGCCAACGAATGGCACAAGAATGAAGGCTGTAACGCCTGTTCCTGAGTAGTCGATTGGCACAATGAAACCTGGCAAGCGGACGATTTGGCCGTTCCAGTCGGTGCGAACGCCATTGGACGAAGGTTGCTGGCTCGAAAGCGGCGCTTGGTCATGCTGAAGTAATTCTTGAAAGACCGGTGGGATCGCGGTTTGCCCCGCTGGAATCAGATCTGTCCACTCTATATCAAGGTAATCCTCTGCGTGTGCTGCATGCGGAATCGCGGCTAAGGCACCCATGCTCGCCAAAAGGTTGCGCCGATTGATGGGCAGATCTACCATACGTAGACCTCCATTGCATCAGCCTTTAGCGTATAACCGGTTTCAGCGACTTCGGTGGATTGGATTTCGTGCTGAATCTGTCCTTTAACCCAGACGGCTTCCCAAAGACCGTCGTTTGGCCACGGGGTCTGGGCTGTAACATAGACCAATTGGTTTGGCGGTGGTGGTGGAGTGTGAAGACAAGCACCAACATATGGAACCAACACAAAGCTGGTCACACCAGCAGTTGATACGTCAATTGGAATAATGAAACCTGGCATCTTTATGTAGGCACCATCCAGCGTCGGGTTCAGTTTTGTTGCATTGGTGTCAAAGATGGGCCGCCAGATATCGTTGCGCTCGTCCATCTCTCCCTCTGCTATAATCTCGGAATAGGGGACACCGGGCGGGATAAGATCATCCCATGTTATTTCAATGGTGGTGTTGGCGCGTCCCAGCGTAGGCAGTGCAGCGCTGGCCATGGCCGCGGTGATCAATTGGCGGCGTGATACATGCATTAACTTAAACCTTTTGTCTTAGATTTTCACCATCATACCATCTGCAACGGACATGCGATAGGCACGCAAGGCAGGAACCATGCTCACAATTGCGCTAGCGGCGACAACGCTTAGCAGGACCCATACTTCGCGCATCGTTGGGGCCTCAATCGGAAGCCACAGGCCAAAGGCGCTGTCGATAAGCGGTTGCCCTATGAACAGACCAACATAAAGCAACGCAAGACCAAGGATCGCACCAATTGCTGCCATCAAAGCGGCCTCAAGCACGAGCAGGCCCAACACTACACGTGGCCTTGCCCCCATCGCACGAAAAATAGCCATCTCGCGGCGGCGTTCGTTCAAGCTGGAAAAGATCGTAGCCATCATGCCGATCAATGCGGTGATAACCACCATCGCAGACACGGCAATCAGTGCGGTCTCCGCGATGCTAACAATCTGCCATAGCTCCTGCAAGGCAACACCTGGTAGGATCGCAAGCAGTGGTTCTTGTGGATACTCATTGATGGATCGCTGCAAACCAAACACCTGAAGGCGGCTTTTGACACCAATCAGGGCTGCGGTGACGGCTTGTGGTTCCAGATCCATCTGGCGGATCACATCGGCAGGCGTAGCCTGACCGGGTATTTGCGCGCCACTTTGCCAATCAACATGAACAGCCTCGATGGCTTCCAGACTGACGACGACGGTACGGTCAACTGGGGTTCCCGTCTTTTCCAGAATTCCCGAAATACGGAACGGTTGATTTTCATGCTCGCTGAAAGACGCTAAACCATGTGCGACCACAATCGGATCTCCGACTTCATATCCAAGTGTTGTGGCCACATCTGCGCCGATAACCGTATCGAAGATGTCAGACATGATTGCCCCGTCGCGCACGGCAAGCGATTGATCTGAGCGATATTTGTAACGCTCGAAGAATGCAGGTGTTGTCCCCATGACGCGGAACTGACGGTGACTGTCGCCCAATGATATCGGCACGATCCAGTCAATTTCAGGGCGACTGGAGATATCTTGGTAGCTTTCCCAAGTCATGTTGTTGGTCGCGTTACCGATACGGAAAACTGAATAGAGCAACAGCTGGACCGAGCCTGAGCGTGCGCCAATAATAAGATCCGTTCCCGAAATCGTATCTGCAAAACTGGCTTTGGCCCCTGTGCGTACTTTTTCGACGCCCAGAAATAGCGCCACCGATAAAGCAATCGCAAGGATGGTCATGCCAACCGTCAAGGCACGTGCGACCAGAGATCCAAAGGCGAGACGCAGTATCATGCGGCATCCCTCACATTTTGGGCAATATCGGCCATGTGAATAACCCGGTCAAACTGGGGCGATAGCCGTGCGTCATGGCTGACCATCAATAGCGTTGTGCCGTGCGCGCGGGATTGGGCGAACAACAATTCTAAAAATGTCGCTTGCGTAGCCGCGTCCAACGATGACGTCGGTTCATCAGCAATAATCAACGGCGGTGTGCCAATCAGTGCCCGCGCCGCCGCCACCCGCTGTTGCTGTCCAACGCTTAATGTCCCAGCCTGAGCCGTCATAACATCATCAGGCAATCTCAGATCACGACAAAGCCTTTTGGCCTCAGCGTTCAAATTCAAAATGCGACTGCGCCGCTCTGGTGCAAACTGGAGCGGCAAAAGGATATTGTCCCGCACACTGGCAAACGGCAGCAGGTTGAATTGTTGAAAAATCAGTCCGATTTGTTCCGCGCGGAACCGGTCCCGCTTACCTGCTGACAGCGAAGCAATGCTGTGTCCTGCAACAGACACGCTACCTGATTGCGCGATGATCGTACCGCAAATCAAAGATAGTAACGTTGATTTGCCAGAACCACTTTCTCCGAGCAGTAGAACAGTCTCGGATCGCGCCAACGTCAAGGTGGGGACATGCAACCCGAATGGTGTGCGACCCGGCCAGCGGTATCTCACATCATCAAGTTGCAGGATCGGAGCAGTGTCAGGCACTGGATACGACCACTCTAAAACATGCCACGCAGATCGAGGGTTGGCGCATCACGCTCCACCTCAAACGACGTCGCACCCGTGTCTGAGATGACTTGCACCTCAACTTCCAACGCATTCGGGAACGCATCAAAGTAAGCAAACGTGATGTCTGTCACAGCGGATGGGTCGGCGCAGGTTAACAGATACTCAGCATGGAATTCTGTGTGGTCTGCTTCATCTTCATGGCCTTCGTCGGCGTGGTCATCATGACTACCTTCGTCAGCCGCATGGTCATCATCATGATCGTCGTCGTGCGCGTCATGTTCCTCTTCGCTCTCCAATCCGGCACTTGCGTTCACAATGCTACAGCCAGCCGCTTCGGTTAAAACAAATAAGTCCAAAGGTTTCGCCAGCGCGGCAACCGCGGCATCAACGGCTGCGCGATCCTCAGCACTTTCTGCACCGTATTCAAAACCAACAATATCGGCACCGGGCGCATGCAACTCCATTGCGATCTGGTCGCCATCAAAAGCGATATCTAGCTGTCCGACGCCATGTTCATGCGCATTAAGCTGACGGGCTTCTTGGGCGAAAGCAGGCGTGGCTACAACAGCAGTAAGGGCAAACAAGGGGAAGAGTTTCATAAGGGCGATCCTGTTGAATGGGGGAAGAAAAATTAAGATGTGCAGCCGCGGCATCGTCCATGAACTTCAACGATGTGACGTGTTGCATTAAATGAAGACTGTGCGGAAATTGCAGAAAGTTCTGCGAGCAAACGGGTGCCGTCATGTTCCTCGACGGTTCCGCAATCTTCGCAGATTTCCAACACAGGCACGGCAGCATTATGATTGCATCGACACGGAACAAACGCCTTAATCGACTCGAGCTTGTGTGCCCGCCCCTGATCCGTCAGCGCAGTAAGGGCGCGGTAAACAGTCGGGGCTGCAAGATCAGGCTCACCCAGCTTCATTTGATCGAGAATTGCATAGGCTGTCATGGGCTTGTCATGTCCATTCAATACGCTCAAAACGTCGGATTGCCGTACTGCTGCTTGCTTTCGCATTAGCTCTCTCCTGATCAAATGTGAGTATCATTATTTTATAAAGTAACAAGCTGCAATGAGTTTATACCTTCAACAGGTTTTGGCCGAATTTCAAGATAGCGGACATTAGCTGCGCTGCAGAAATTTGGTAAAGTGGGCTCAAAGCGGACCTTCGCTGCGCAGTTCACGAAGGTCTGGTCTGACGGGCTGCAGTGCGGAATGGCTGACGACGCGCGAACGGCAAGCGTTGCTGGATTAGTGCAGCTTATTATCTAGCACCAAAGTGCTTTGAGTGTTGCTCTGGGGATACGTGTGAGACGGATCACAACTTAAGTGTTGGATACAAGAGGGGCTAATGTAGGCATAATGGACCTTCGAATGAGAATGTTTCATGACGCCAATGCCCCTCTTGCCGATGGCTTGCGGAGGAAAGAACTGCTTTCTATGAGTGATGAGGACTTTGAGAGCAAGCATAGCTTCATCCAATGGGCCTTCCCTACGCCAGAAAGCAGCAACCAAGTTTCAAACGCTCCTGTTTTGGATTTGGAGACGGCTGTGTGGTTGGCTGAAAAGCCAGAGGTCTCGGCGTTCTTGGAGGCGATGACGGTTAGGTTCTTGGAGTTTCTTTCTGTCAATGAGCATTGGAAGCAACGATACAACCATAACCACTTGCGCATTAGCCGAGCCATCCAGAGTTTGAGGCTGTTACACAGTTGGGAACTGGCAAACTGGTTTTATAATAAGGTTTAAGATTTTGCTGGCGATAGCTTCCCCTTGATGGAAGAGGCTGACCGATACTGGGCTTATTATGCCTCCCCCGTACATGATCGTATTGCTGGAGCTTTTGTGGGGTTGGCTATTGGTGATGCACTAGGCGCACCCGTAGAGTTCGCTGATAGAGGGACCTTTGAGCGATAGAGATTGTAATCCCGCCTCCGATCACGGCCGTCCTCAGCCTCGATGCTGCCCGTGTTTCAACGCCCCGAGATAAACACATCGCGGAGATTCGAGACAAAGGGCGCCTGGCTTGGCAAGTTAGCAGCGGCTACAATCACCTGAGCCGAGGCGAAGCACAAATGGGCCGCTGGAAGATGGTCATCGGCCCCAAACTGAAAGCTCGGAATTTTCCAAACCAAAAAACTGAAGCCAGGATTGGGACAAACATTCTCAACAAAATGAATGGGCTTGGCCGTGCCAAGTACGAGGCTGTTGCATGACCTAAATCATGGGAAAGGGACACTAGCGACTACAGATGCCTCCCTGCAATAAGGCCTCAAAAAACCAACTTTTGTCGGAAAGTCGGTGTTTGGATGTCGGACGACAAATAAAGGATTTTGGCGAGCCGTGGAGGACTCGAACCCCCGGCCTAGAAGTTAGAAACTTCTTGCTCTATCCAGCTGAGCTAACGGCCCGCGCGTTATAATCACCGTCTAAGTCACTCAGATCAAGCAAGTCAAGATGGTATGCGCCTGAAGCATGTCCCCAATTTCAGTAAGTCAAAAGTAAGCGCTTTGAACTCATCGACTCTCCGCGCTGCCATTGACCCCATATCTCCGACTTCTGTTTGTTCCTGAAAAATGTCTGGTACCGGCATTTCATCATTCGCAATCCATCTTTCCTAAAAGACTAAAGCGTTGCGTCGGCCGATCGAAACGCCGTGAATTCCGGACACTAACTGCAAGTGCTTGGGCCTAGGGGCGATCTGGCGAAAGCTGCCGTTCAATGTGAAGTCAAATCCACGAATGCTGCAAACGATCTAATGGCGGCAGTGAGCCCTCTTTGCCGACTTTCTGCAATGCAGCGAATGTCTGGTATTGAGAAACCGGTAAAGAAAAAGCTGAACCCACCCAAAGGAGCGAGCTAATTACCAGCTCTCCTTCTTCAAATGAAAACTGGGAGACCGAAAACAAATT
>CAJJCJ010000014.1 GCA_905182645.1 uncultured Sulfitobacter sp. | reverse complement strand
TGACCCCGATTGGATTCGAACCAATAACCTGCCCCTTAGGAGGGGGCTGCTCTATCCAGTTGAGCCACGGGGCCACGCTCGTTTTCAATGCCTGTGTTTGCAAATCAGGTCAACGGGTGTTGGAACGCCTTGGACAAAGCAGATGATGGCCTGTAGTCTTATTTACAAGCCATCCAAAACAGGACTTTCCATAGTGATCCCGCAAAAGAAACGCCCACTTACGCTGCGTGACGTGTCCGAGGCTTCAGGCGTCAGTGAAATGACCGTCAGCCGTGTTTTACGTAACAAAGGCGACGTGTCCGAAACCACCCGCCAAAAGGTACGCGAAGCGGCGAAACGGTTGGGCTATGTCCCCAATAAAATCGCAGGCGCATTGGCCTCGCAGCGGGTCAACCTTGTTGCAGTCATTATTCCATCTTTCGGGAACATGGTTTTCCCAGAGGTGCTTTCAGGTATTTCCGAAACGCTCGAAGACACAGGGCTTCAGCCAGTTGTCGGCGTGACAGATTACTTGCCCGAGAAAGAGGAAAAAGTTCTGTTCGAGATGCTGTCATGGCGTCCGTCTGGCGTTATTATTGCGGGTCTGGAACATTCAGAGGCATCGCGCGCGATGTTACGACAGGCTGACGTTCCTGTTGTCGAGATTATGGATGTTGACGGGCAACCCGTTGATTGCGCAGTTGGTATTTCGCACCGTCGTGCGGGGCGCAAAATGGCTGAGGCGATCATCGCTGCAGGTTACAAACGCATTGGCTTTATGGGCACGAAGATGCCGCTGGATCACCGCGCACGCAAACGGTTTGAAGGATTCACACGGACGCTCGCCAAGGCCGGCATTGAGATTGCCGATCAAGAATTTTACTCGGGCGGTTCCGCGCTGGCAAAAGGCCGTGAAATGACCACGGCAATGCTGGAGCGCACTCCAGATTTGGATTTCTTGTATTATTCCAATGACATGATCGGCGCAGGTGGGATGTTGTATTTGCTAGAATCCGGCGTCGACGTGCCAAATTCCGTTGGCCTTGCTGGTTTTAACGGCGTTGAATTGCTGGACGGATTGCCAAAGCAATTGGCCACAATGGATGCGTGCCGTCGCGAAATTGGCGTAAAAGCCGCGCGTATCGTGGCAGACCGCAACGCTGGTGACGAAAGCGGCGCAGGGCAGATTATAGAACTTAGCCCAACATTGGCATTTGGGGATACACTGCGGACTCCGACCTAAATATCCGTTCTCATGGCCGTTAAAACCCGACGTGCATCATCCCCAATCGGGACAGACTTCCGCGTTTCACGATCAACATTGACGTGCACAAACTGACCCTGTGCGGTGGCCACGCTGGCGCCATTGCGAAATAATCCGATGTCATAAGTGACCGAACTTTCGCCCAAATGCGCGACACGAACGCCAGCCGTGACCAGGTCGGGAAACGCCATTTCACCAAAATAATCGCAACTGGTCTGCACGACCAAAAACACCGACGGGCTGGTTTTCAATTCAAGCACACCCGCAGACATTAGATGCCCATTCACCGCCGTATCAAACAGCTGATAATGCACAGCATTGTTCATGTGACCGTAAACGTCATTGTCGAACCAGCGGGTCGTAATGGCTTGGAACACGACATAATCTGAACGGGAATTGGGCATAGGACGGGTCATAAAGCGGCCTCATAAATTGCCAACGCATCGGCGTAGCACACGGGGCGCGGGTTGTTCACCAACAGGCGGGTTTGGTTCATGGCGTCGGCGGTAAGGCGGGGCAGATCAGCCGCACCAATCCCCACGTCGCGCAATGTTTGCGGCAAACCACACGCCTTTGACAATGCGACCAAGCCGTCAATTAGCGCCTCGGCGGTGGCAGGCCCACCAGCAAACGCATGCGGCGCAAGGGCGGCATAATCATCTGGATGCGTCTGCGTATTGAACCGCAAAACATGCGGTAGCACCAGTGCGTTCGACAGACCGTGCGGCACCTTAAAATGACCACCAATCGGGTAGGCCAGCGCATGCACTGCGGCAACCGGACTATTGGCAAATGCTTGACCTGCCAAAAGCGACCCCAGCAACATATCTGCACGCGCTGCACAATCACGTGGCGCAGTCACAGCGCGTTCCAACGCACCACCGATTAGACGCAGCGCCTCAATCGCCAGCGCGCGACTAACCGGATTGTTGTTGGGGCTAACGCTGGCATAGGCCTCAATCGCGTGAACCATCGCGTCAATACCCGTGGCAGCTGTCACATGCGCTGGCAAATCATAGGTCAATTCAGGGTCTAACAAGGCAATATCGGGGATAATCAACGGGCTAACCACGCCCATCTTTTCGGACGCTCCCGTTGTGACAATCGCGATTGGGGTCACCTCTGATCCCGTTCCAGCAGTGGTCGGAATAACGATTAGTGGCAGGCGCGGGCCCGTCGCTTTGTTCACACCGTAAGCACCCGCAAGAGTGCCTAAGTTACCCGCAAGAAGGGCAGCAAGCTTGGCCACATCAAGCGACGATCCACCGCCAATCCCGATGACCAGGCCACAACCCTCAGCCATGTTTACAGCGCCCATCACCACAGCTTCAGGCGGGTCAGCCACGACATCAGCATAGGTCTTAACGACCACACCAGCGCGCTGCAAAATCGCTTCAGCGCGGGCCACTATCCCCGTTCGAACCATGCCCGCGTCAGTCACAATCAACGCGCAGCCCGTGCAAATTGCAGACGAAATATTGCCAAGGTTTTCGATCTCGCCAGCACCCATTCGAATGCTAGGCGTGGTGTTGAACACGAATGGGGTCACATCTTTTCCTGCGTATGTTTGCGCAGCTCGGCGCGGGCAACTTGGCGACGATGAACAGCATCCGGACCATCGGCCAACCGCAACGTGCGCGTCGCAGCCCATGCTCCAGCCAACGGCGTGTCTTGCGAAATACCCATCGCGCCGTGCATCTGCACAGCCTCGTCAATGACTTCCAGCGCCATGCGCGGTGCGACAACTTTGATCTGACTGATCCATGGGGCAGCAGCGCGGGCATCGCCCTGATCCATCATCCAAGCAGCCTTTAGGCACAGCAGACGGGCCTGTTCGATCTTCATCCGGCATTCAGCAATAATGTCGAAATTAGCACCCAGATGGGAAAGCTGTTTGCCAAACGCTTCGCGGGCCAACGCGCGTTTGCACATCAATTCCAAAGCGGCTTCTGCCTGCCCAATTGCGCGCATACAGTGGTGAATGCGGCCCGGCCCAAGCCGACCTTGGGAAATCTCAAATCCACGACCTTCCCCCAGCAATAAATCTGCAACCGGAACACGCACATCGGTGAACCGCATATGCATATGCCCGTGCGGCGCATCATCGCTACCGTAAACCTGCATCGGGCGGATCTTTTCGATCCCAGCAAGGGCTGCATCAACCACGATCATCGAATGTCGCTGGTGCTTTGGCGCATCGGCATCACCCGTGCGGACCATGATAATATAGACGGCACAGCGGGGATCGCCCGCACCCGTCGCCCACCATTTTTCGCCATTCAGCACATAGTCATCACCGTCACGAATACATGTCATCGCAATATTGGTAGCGTCCGAACTGGCGACATCAGGCTCGGTCATCAGATACGCGGATCGGATCAAACCATCCATCAACGGGGCCAGCCAGCGGGCCTTCATCGCGTCAGTGCCATAACGCTCGAACACCTCCATATTGCCGGTGTCAGGCGCATTGCAATTGAACACCTCAGCAGCGATATGCACGCGGCCCATTTCTTCGGCCAGATGGGCGTAATCAACAGTCGACAACCCAGACCCTTTTTCGCTGTCCGTCAGCCAAAGGTTCCACAGATCAGCGGCCTTGGCGCGAGCCTTTAAGGTCTCCAGAATTTCGGTTTGGCGCGGCGTAAACTGCCAGCGATCCCCCACCGACACCTGCGAATGATACTCCGCATCAAGCGGAGCAATCTCGTCGCGGACCATTGTTGCAACTTGATCGCGCAGCGATGCCACACGCGCACTAATCCCAAGGTTCATTTCCATCACGTCACCGTCCCTGTCATTTTCTAGACTGTGCGGCGCGGCATAGCTAAGGTCAACCAAAGCGACCAAGGATAAACCGTTATGACCAAACTGCTGCACGATTTTGACCATGCGGAGCTATCCACCTATTTGGCGGACTGCCTGCCAAATTTCGCAGGGTTAGACACGATTAAGCGGTTCAGCGGCGGACAATCAAACCCGACCTATAAAATCACCTCCGGCAAACGGTCTTACGTCCTGCGCGCCAAACCGATGGGCAAGCTGCTGCCAAGCGCGCATCAGGTCGCCCGCGAATTTCAGGTCATGCAAGCCTTGGCCCAAACCGATGTGCCCGTCCCGCAAATGTACCACCTCAGCGGCGACAACAGCCCGCTTGGCACCCAGTTCTTTGTGATGGAACTGCTCGACGGAAATATCCATTGGGATCCCGCTTTACCCATATTAGACTCTAATACGCGGACAAAAATGTATACGGCAATGGCCGAAACCTTGGCGGCATTACATTGCGTTGATCCGGCAGATGTCGGGCTTTCGGATTATGGGCGGGCAGGCAATTACTTTGACCGTCAGGTCGCACGCTGGACAAAACAATACCGCGCCGCCGAGACAGACAAGATCGCTGATATCGACTGGGTCATCGACTGGTTGGTCGATAACATCCCATCAAATGACGGACAGGTCCGCATCGTGCATGGCGATTTCCGCATGGATAATATGATGTTCTCCCCCGACAACTGCTGCGTCATCGGCTTGCTGGACTGGGAGCTGTCGACACTCGGCAATCCGATGGCAGATATCGCGTATCAATGCATGTGCCTGCGACTGCCACAACACGGGTTGGTCAAGGGGCTCGCAGGCATTGACCGGACCGCGCTAAGCATTCCGTCAGAGCAAGATTACGTTGCGGCTTACTGCAAAAAACGGGGCGTGGATGCGCCCGATGCGTGGGGGTTCTACATGACATTCGCGTATTTCCGGCTGATAGCGATTTTGCAGGGGGTGATCAAACGGGCAACTGACGGGAACGCATCCAATCCGGCCAGTATGAATATGATGCGTGCGGCAATCCCGCAACTTGCCGATGCGGCGCGCGCGGCTGTGACGGAAAAGCTGGCATAGCTAAACCATGCGAATAACATCCTTATTAATCGCCAACATATACCCCTTGCGGGCAATGTTTTTCACCAGCAATTCGCTGACCATCTGATTGCCCAACGTATCGCGCAGACGTTTAATGCGCGTGGCACCCGCAGCCTCGTCACAATCACTAGAAGGACGGCCTGAAATGACACCTTCAATTTCGGCGCCAGACATAACTTCGTCGTCCATGCGGGCCTCTGCCAGAACAGACAGTGTTTCAATCGCTGCCTTGGTCAGTTTGAACTCAAAGTTGTTCAGGTAAACCGATTTCTGATCGCGGCTAATCAGCAATGAATTGACCTCGATCCCCTTGCGCTCAATCTGGCTCATGCGGCGGGTCAGCGCGATCAACATGACTAAAAATGCAATCGCAGCGACCAACAAAGCCGTGGCAAATGTCAGCAACACAAAGATGACAAAGCGGTAAGACGACAGCGTATCAGAAAACGCGGTGCCGGACTGCGCCAGAATTTCCAACAGCTTGATCTCGGCGTTGCCGGTCAGCAGATCATTCTCGATAAATACCTGTTCGACACGCGCATTAAACGCGTTTGCGTCCGGCAGGTTCATGAACAGCAAAATCGCAGTAATCGCCAAAATAAGAACAATCGCAGCAATGCCTGCCACGACGATCCTATTGCCAATCTCGCGGGATTCAGTAGCGGAGGTAGTAGTCACCAGCGCTTTCCTTTCGTTCCTCTAGGCCAGCGTCATCAAAGACACCCAGCACAGTCAAAAGTTGCCAGTCGTCGGCGGATAGGCGGTCAAGCAGCGCGTCAGCCGCAGCATCCACCGCGCAGTCGCCATCAATAGCAGCCACACCGTAATGCAGGCGCAACGGGCCGTCCCGCTTTGCCTTATAATCAGCATAGCACGCCGCCTGCGCCGCATTGGCCCACACCGTCAGGATCAAAAGTGAAAAAGTTATATGTTTCATACCCGACAGATGCCCCAGCTTGGTCCTGCTATTCAATATCGGATGATGTTAACCGCCCTGCAATCACATAACCATCCCTCGTTATTGAACGACATGACCACCTGCACCCATCGTTAATCCATCACCAACCGTTGGAAAGGATAACCCGATGTTTAAGACACTTATTGCAGGCGCCACAGCTCTGTCACTGACCTTCACTCCCGCCAATGCCCAAGGGTTTGACGAGGACCAAATTGGTCAGATCATCTTTGGTCTGTTTGCAACCGCAGCGATTGCCAAGTTGATCAAAGACAACAATCGCCCTCCAGCAACGCCTACTTGGACACAACCAGCACCTCGGGTCGAACACATCGCACCTGTTCCGCACCGTCCGGCGACACCACGCAACGCACGCAAGATATTACCACAGCGCTGCATCAACGTATTCCAAACTGATCAAGGCCGCGTACGGATGTTTACGCGCGGCTGCATCGCGCGGCACTATACACATGCCGTCAACTTCCCGCGCAATTGCGAACGTGACGTGATCACCCGCCAAGGATTTCGGACAGGCTGGGCCGTGCGCTGCATGCGCAATGCAGGGTTTCGGACCGACCGCCGTAACCGGTAACATCGGTTTTGCACTTGATCCCAGCCAGTGGCTCTGGTCACTGGTGGGCATGACAAAAACAACACCAGATTTCGCATTCGAATTGGCAGCAATGGCAAAAGGCGCCCGCGCAGTTGCAGGCGTCGATGAGGTCGGGCGCGGACCATTGGCCGGACCGGTCTGTGCCGCAGCAGTAATTCTGGACCCCGACAACATCCCCGACGGGCTTAACGATAGCAAAAAAGTCGGCGCCAAAATGCGCGATGCGCTGTTTGATCAACTGATGGCCTGCGCAGATGTATCCATCGCCGAGGCAACAGTCGCAGAAATCGACACCCACAACATCCTACGGGCATCTCACATCGCGATGGTGCGGGCGATCAACGGGTTGTCAGCACTCGCCGATTTCATCCTCATCGACGGAAACATGATCCCGCGCGGGTTGACCACGCCCAGCCAGACAATCGTCAAAGGGGACATGCGGTCCTTGTCCATTGCAGCTTCCTCAATTGTGGCCAAAGTGTGGCGCGACCGGCTGATGGTGGATTTGGCGCAACAGCATCCGGGCTATGGGTGGGACACAAACGCCGGATACCCGACACCTGTGCACAAAAAGGCACTGCTAAAACTTGGGGTGACCGCTCACCATAGACGTTCGTTCAAACCGGTACACAATATCTTGTATCAAGATAAAAACTTAAGTGATTGATTAAATTAACTTTTGACAGCGAATCGTCCCTGACTCACAATGGACCTAACCATAGAGCGAACAAATCGCCGGGCAATGAGGCAGTATAAATGACGATCAAAACCAAGGGCGCACCTGTGTCCAAAGAGGCGGCGACGCTTCCGCTAAATACGATTCTTGACGGAGATTGCATCGAACGCATGAAGAGCCTGCCCGCGGGCTCTGTTGATTTGATCTTCGCGGACCCGCCCTACAACCTCCAACTCAAAGGTGACTTGCACCGTCCCGACAACTCAAAAGTTGATGCGGTCGATGATGCATGGGACCAATTTGATAGCTTCGCGATCTATGACAAGTTCACCCGCGAATGGCTCGCTGCGGCCCGACGCCTTTTGAAACCAAACGGCGCAATCTGGGTCATCGGCTCCTATCACAACGTGTTCCGCATGGGCTACGAGCTGCAAAACCAAGGCTTCTGGATTCTCAACGACGTCGTCTGGCGCAAATCCAACCCAATGCCAAACTTCCGTGGCAAACGGCTGACCAACGCCCACGAAACACTGATCTGGGCGGGCAAAAGCGAGGCCAGCAAATACACCTTCAACTACGAAGCGCTCAAGGCGCTCAACGAAGGCGTGCAAATGCGCTCTGACTGGGTTCTGCCAATCTGCACAGGCCACGAGCGTCTGAAAAACGAAGACGGCGACAAAGCCCACCCTACGCAAAAGCCGCAGTCACTGCTGCACCGCGTTTTGATCGCCACCACCAACCCCGGCGACGTTGTGCTCGACCCGTTCTTTGGCACAGGCACAACCGGTGCAGTCGCCAAAATGCTAGGCCGTGATTTCATCGGCATCGAGCGCGAAGCAGCCTACCGCAAGGTCGCTGAAAAACGCATCGCAAACACCCGCAAGTTTGACAAAGAGGCACTTGAAGTGTCCACGTCGAAACGCGCCGAACCGCGCGTCGCCTTTGGTGTGCTGGTCGAACGCGGCATGCTGCGCCCCGGAGAAGAGCTGTGGTCAATGAACGGACGGCACAAGGCCAAGGTCCGCGCAGACGGCACCCTGATCGGGGATGACATCAAAGGGTCCATTCACCAAGTCGGCGCCCATCTCGAAGGCGCGCCAAGCTGTAACGGCTGGACCTATTGGCAGTTTAAACGCGACGGCCAAAAGGTCCCAATCGATTTGCTACGCCAGCAAATCCGCTCGGAAATGGCCAAGCACTAACACCCAAAATTCGAATACCGCCGGTGCATGCAGTCGGTCGTCCATAACACATGGACGGTGCGCGCACGCCCTAACTTCAACCTCGCCTTCGGGCGGGGTTTTTTTGTTTTTGGCAAACCGATCCAAATTGACTTTGATCAAGGCAAGGGGGTCTTTTCTGCGTGATGATCAGAACAATGAATTTACCCATGGAGGCACCAATGACCCGCACTATTTTCCTTATGACAATGTTTGCAACACCTGCTTTTGCCGATTCGGGCGAGTATGGCCATATGATGGGCGACGGCTACGGCTATGGCCCCAGTATGATGTTCGGGCCTGTGGTCTGGATCGTGGCCTTGGGCTTGGTGGTGGCTGGTATTATTTGGCTCGTTAGCCTCCTTGACCACGCAACACCACAAGGTGGCGCATCCTCTGCAATGGCAGAATTGGACTTGCGACCTGCTAAAGGTGAGATCGACGCAGACGAATACTCATCACGTAAAAAACTGCTGAGCGCCTGATCAGACACCTAATATGGCGACGGTGGTACTCCCCATGTAGGGCGTACCACCCACCAAACCGCCTCGCTTTTTTCAAAATACTCAGGGGTCTGGGGCAACGCCCCAGCGTGCCAAGCGCCATAAAGCCAACACCCAATATCGGCATATACGAAACTTATGCAAAACTTATGCAAAAATTACAGCCATTTTGGCAGCGGCAATGACCCATCGCGGTACGGTTCCCAATCCGTAATCTCGGGATAATACATGTCGCGCCATCTCGCGACCTTCGGGTTCATCATGCGGCGCCAAAGCGTCGGCGACAGCGCGGCAAGCGTCATCACTGGATAGCCATATGGCAGCTGCGGGGCCTCCACTGCCGCGTAGGTTTGCAGCAATGGAAACCGCCGGTCCGGCTTATAATGATGGTCCGAATGGCGCTGCAAATTGATCAACAACCAGTTGGATGCCCGCAGCGATGAATTCCAAGAATGGCGTGGCATAACGTGCTCATATTTGCCGTTCCCAAGATGTTTACGGGTCAATCCATAATGCTCAATATAGTTCACTAACTCGAGCTGGAAAATTGCCGTAAATGCCTGAACTGAAAACAAAAATAGACCCCAAGCATCACCAATAATCAGCGCCAATAAAAGAAACGACGCCTGCATCAGCCAGTACCGCCAAAACGGGTTTGACGGGTTGTGCCAAGGCAGTTTTTTACGCGCCAACATCGATTTTTCTGCTGCAAAAGCAGATACATAGCTCTGGCGCAGCACACGCGGCAAAAACCGCCAAAACCCTTCGCCAAACGGTGCGCTCACCGGATCACGCGGGGTGCCGACATAGCGGTGATGCACCAGCAGATGCTCTGACCTGAAATGCGAATACAGCACCATCGCCAGCAATGCATCGCCCATCTGACGCTCGATCTTGGGCCGCTGATGCATCAATTCATGGCTATAATTGATCCCAATAGTCCCCGTGATCACCCCAACGCCTATGAACAGAAAACCCTGCTCCCAACCGGCCAAATGATCCGCGCGCGTCACATAATAAAGCATCCCAAATATCGTCACAAATTGCAGTGGCGCCCAGATCATTGTGATCAGGCGATACCAATAAAGTTGATCGTCAGGTGTCTGCGGATCGGCATTAGATTCGTTCAAGCCAGCAAACAGGTCAACAATTGAAAACAAATACCAAGTACAAACTGGCAACAACAAAACCGCCCATCCGCCCACCGTAGCGCTGAAGATAGCGATTGGAATCAATAGGATAGACAGACAAAATGGCAACGCCGAAGTCAGCTTTGCGATGGATGGTGTCGGAACAAAAGTCATGGTTGCCGCCTATATGTTGATAGTGGCAACCCTATGGACTAGGCATCCAAAGCTCAATCGTGGCGTAGCGTCGCTTTGATTTGCGCGTAAACTTTGCGCATCGCAGTCGGCAGGGCAGTCGGGTCAAAATCTCCCTGTGCCACGAAATGCCCGCGCGTCGGCACGTTGTCGGTTGTGGCCGTTTGAATGGTCAGTTCCAGATGAAAATGCGTGAACGTGTGCTTTGCAATTGTGTTCAGCGTTTGCCATTCGGTATCAACTGGCGGCGCGGGGTTTGGCGAATCCGACCAATCCGTTGTCGTAAACCCCAACATCCCGCCCAGCAGCCCACTGTCGGGTCGGGTTTCCAACAGCCAAGCCCCATCACTCCGCCTCACAACATAAGCAATACCATAGCGGGTCGGGACCTTTTTCTTGGGTGTCTTCTTAGGAAGGTCAGCAGCAGTTCCCGCCGCAAATGCAGCACAACGCGCGCGCAGCGGACAAATCGCACAGGTAGGATTGCGCGGGCTGCAAATAGTGGCCCCAAGGTCCATAACGGCTTGGGCGTAATCGCCGGGCCGGGTCTGCGGTGTCAGACCCGCAGCCAGCAACGTTAGCATAGGTTTAGATGCAGGCAATGGGTCATGCACATCATGCAATCGCGCCATCACCCGTTCGACATTGCCGTCCACGACGACAGACGGCTGATCAAACGCGATCGAAGACACGGCAGCGGCCGTATAAGGCCCGATGCCAGGTAACGACAGAAGCGCATCGTTGGTTTGCGGGAATGAACCACCATGATCTGCAACAACCGCGCGGGCGCACTTCAACAAATTGCGCGCACGGGCATAATACCCCAAGCCCGCCCAAGCAGCCATGACATCAGCGTCCTCTGCCGCAGCCAAATCTGCAACAGTTGGCCAAAGCACGATAAACTTAGCATGATATCCCCGCACTGCGGCAACAGTTGTTTGCTGCAACATGACTTCGGACAGCCAAACCGCATATGGATCAGGCAAAACACCTGTCTTGCGATCCGCAGGCGGCACGCGCCACGGCATGTCGCGCGCATGTACATCGTACCAGTTCAACAGGTCTTGGGCGAGATCACGCAAAGTTTATTCATCCTAACAACTGGTTTCGCTGGCATGGCCACGTCATTCCATTAGGTTAGCGCTTAGATATGAAACAGCCACGTCACACCAGCACAACACACGGATTTTCTCGGGCGGCAAGCCTGATGCAAACCCGTATTCGCACCGCATCAGAAACGCGGGGTTTTGCCGTGACCCGCCTGCTTACCCATTGGTCTGAGATCGTGGGCGAAGCGACCTCTGCCATCGCAACACCTGTCAACGTATCTTATGGCAAGGGCGGCATGGGCGCGACACTGACCGTTCTGACGACAGGCGCGCAAGCACCGATGTTGGAAATGCAAAAAGAGCAGATCCGCGAAAAGGTGAACGCCTGTTACGGATACCGTGCTATTTCGCGGGTGCGTATCACGCAGACAGCGCCAACTGGGTTCCACGAAGGCCGCGCTGCCTTTGCACCAGCCCCTGCTGTGCCTAAAGGCCCCGACCCTGCGGCAAAGGCCGAAGCGGCTGATTTGTCCCAATCAATTCAAAGTGATGATTTGCGCAGCGCACTTGCAGCACTGGGTGCAAACGTCATATCCAAACGCAAATCCTAAAGACACATAAGGAAAACGCTATGCTTCGTAGAAATTTAATTGCTGGTGGGGTGGCTGCGGCTGGACTTGGGGCTTGGGCTCTGACGCGACCAGATGCTGCCTTGCCTGTTGACCCGCTAAAGGCCGCCACGACATCAACGGCACCTGCAAATCCGTCTACCATAATGGATATGGTCCTAGGGTCTGCCGACGCGCCCGTTGAGATCGTGGAATATGCATCGTTTACATGCCCGCACTGCGCGAATTTTCACGCGAATGTCTATCCACAGCTGAAGGCCGATTACATCGACACTGGCAAAGTCCGGTTCGTTTACCGAGAAGTTTACTTTGACCGCTTTGGCCTCTGGGCATCCATAATCGCCCGTTGTGGCGGTGAGATGCGTTTCTTCGGCATCACCGAACTTATGTATGAAAAGCAACGCGAGTGGACTGCAAGCGGTGATCCGGCGACAATCGTCAATGAATTGCGCAAGTTGGCCAAAACTGCTGGTCTGACAGACGAAATGCTTGATGAATGCCTGAATGACGCCGAAAATGCACAGAACCTTGTTGGCTGGTATGAGGCCAATGCAAAACGGGACAATATACGGTCCACGCCATCGTTCCTGATCGACGGCGAGAACTATGCGAACATGGCCTATGCCGAGTTCCAATCTGTTCTGGACGAAAAGATCGGCGGCTAATGCAGCCGCTGTCCGGCCTCAAGGTTATCGAACTGGCGCGTATTTTGGCTGGCCCTTGGGCCGGTCAAACGCTGGCCGATCTTGGGGCTGACGTGATTAAGGTAGAGGCCCCAACTGGCGATGATACGCGCCAATGGGGCCCGCCATTTGTTGACCATAACGGCGAACGCAGCGCCGCGTATTTTCACAGTTGTAACCGTGGAAAACAGTCGGTCGTCATCGATTTCCGCACGCCAGAAGGCCAAGCAAATCTGCGCGATTTGATCGCTGACGCGGATATTTTGATCGAGAACTTCAAGGTTGGTGGGTTGGCTAAATACGGGCTCGACTTTGACAGTCTTCATGCGCTTAACTCCCGATTGATCTACTGCTCGATCACTGGCTTTGGCCAAACCGGCCCTTATGCGCACCGCGCTGGATATGACTATATTTTGCAGGGCATGTCGGGGTTAATGTCGGTTACTGGCGACCCAGAGGGGCAACCCCAAAAGGTTGGCGTCGCGGTCACTGATATATTTTCGGGGCTCTACGCGAGCACTGCCATTTTGGCGGCTGTGAACCAACGGCACACGACGGGCAAAGGGCAGCACATTGATGTGGCACTGTTTGACGTGGCGACTGCCGTGATGGCCAATCAGGGCATGAATTATCTGGAAACGAGCAACGCGCCTAAGCGGCTTGGTAACGCGCATCCAAATATCGTGCCGTATGCCGTTTTTGATTGCGCAGATGGCTATGTGATTATCGCGTCCGGCAATGACGGACAGTTTGAGCGGCTGTGCACGTTGCTTGGGATTGCGGCTGATCCGGCCTATGCGACCAATGCGGATCGCTTGGAGAATCGGGATTCGCTGACCGATTTGATTACCGCAAAAACCAAGACGTGGACCAAGGCTGATCTGCTGTCAGCTTGCGAAGATGCGGGCGTGCCCGCGGGCCCCATCAACGACATGGCAGAGGTATTCGCGGACCCACAGATCGTTGCGCGCGGGATGCAAGTTGACCTAGACGGCGTGCCGTCGGTGCGTCTTCCCGTCTTGTTCTCGGACGCCGATATAAGCCCAACCAAAGCCTCGCCGTCGCTTGGGCAGGATCAGGATTTGCTCGACTGAAACCCTATTTTGGCAAGTGCGTCGTGCAATGGGGTCCACTCGGCTAGCGTCAATCTCACTGGAAATGTCAGAACTTTGGCACGGAAAGCATCCGGTAAGCGCACCGCATCTTTTTCAGTTGTGACCAGTTGAGCACGGCGCAATTTTGCCTCTGCTTCAAGCCGTGTCATCAGGGCCAAGGTCAGCGGTTGATGATCCGACAGAGGTTCTGCATGGATAATATTTGCGCCCGCAATCGTCAGCGTATCAAAGAATTTTTGCGGATTTCCGATCCCTGCAAACGCCAGCACAGGCATGTCTTTCCATTGCATGCCTGTGCGCAGTGGGGCGAGTTGCCCGCGCACCGTTGGCACCGGGAATTCCAGTGGCGGTCCGTGCGCCCCGATGTAAACCACAAGATCAGCACGCTTGAGCCCGACATCGACAGGTTCGCGCAGTGGCCCTGCCGGGATGACCCGCTCGTTGCCAAAACCACGGGTCGCATCCACAACAACGATGCTTAGGTCTTTGAAAACAGTGGGGTTCTGAAACCCGTCGTCGAGAATGATCACTTGCGCACCCGCATGAACGGCGGCTTGCACACCTGCGGCGCGGTCTTTGGACACCCACGTCGGCGCAAACGCAGCGAGCAAAAGTGGTTCGTCACCTGTCTGGTCAGCGCGGTGTACGCCGTCTTGCACCTGAACTGGCCCCAGAAGGGAACCGCCATAACCTCGACTGACGAAATGAGGTTTGGCACCCATGCCGATCAAAACCTCTGCGACAGCGATTGCAGTGGGTGTTTTTCCGGTTCCGCCTGCGTTGATGTTGCCGATGCATATGACGGGCACGGGCGCACGGCATGGGGTGCCACGCGCAAGCCGGTGCGCTGTTGCTGCTGCATAGATCCAGCTAAGTGGGCTGAGCAAGCGGGCGAAGACGCCGGGGTTATCGGCAGAGTGATGCCAGAAATCAGGCGCGCGCATCAGGTATTCACCTGATCAAGATAAGTATAAATGACCGACATAAGTTCATTGGTCGCATCCGCGCCCTGCGATGTCACGTCCCAAGCTGCGTGGGCCTGTTGGGCGGCCAAATCCGTGGCAAGCAAATCTTCGATCGCTCTGCCAAGTCCGTCTGCTGTGGACACTTGCTTAATCGCACCTGCATTCAACAAACGGTCAAAATGGGTTTGATATGCCTCTTGGTGGGGGCCAGCCACAATTGCTGATCCGACAAGGGCGGGCACAAACGGATCAGGCGAAATTCCGTCGCTTAGGCTGCCACCAAGGTAAGTGATCGACGAAAGGCGGCACCACAGACCCAACCCTTCGTCGGTATCGACCACGTATATTTGGGTCGCTTCCTTTGGCTGTTCACCGTGGTGGCGGCAGGCAATGCTGAGGCCGTCGCGGCGAAACGCATCTTCCATGGCCTTGGTGTCCTCGGTGCGTCTTGGGGTGATGATCAGCAACGTCTTATGCGCGCGCCGCGCTGCATGGCGGTAGGCGGCAGCGATGGTTGCAACCTCGCCCATCGGAATATCAGCGGCCAGCCACATTGGGCGGGCACCAAGCCGTGTGGTTAGGGAGCTACGCACAGCATCGTCGCAAAGCGGCGGTGCGACTGCATCATCAAGCACGCCAATTGCATGCAACGTGTCGGGATTCGCACCTGCCTTTAACAGTTTGGGTGCGTCCGCGTCGTCAATAGTCAGAATTTCGGCAAAAGTCTGCAAACATTGGCGCAACAGGCCTGGAACGTGGCGGCCTGGAGTCTTAGCAATGTTTGTGCCATCGGCCTCGATCATTACGGCGGGCGCACCTGATTTGCTGATCTCAAATACCACAGCGGGATCAAGCAGCCCGCCAACCCACAAAATTAGCTGTGGTCGCCAATGCCGTAAAAACGCGCGCGTCGTATGCCGTGTATTCGGGGTGGTGGGTACATTTGGGTCAACGGGAGACGCGAGCGTCGAGACAATGGTCACCACCTCGCCGTCGTCCGACAATCGACTGCAAAGAGTGTCCATTGCACGTTGGTGATGGGCGCTTGCACAAATGGCCCAAATTAATGCACCGCTTGGGCGCGGCGGCGCGTCTTGCGGCACAGCGCCGCGTTCAACAGGCCGCGTCGCTGTAAGATACGCTGCAAAAAACGATGATTGGACCATCGGCGGGGCTTAGCTGCCGAGCTCATCGGTCGGGGACGCAGGTGTTTCTTCGTCACGAAGCCGGTGAATATGCGCGATGAAATAACGCATATGTGCATTGTCAACCGTGCGCTGGGCAGCATTTTTCCAAGCATTATATGCGGTGTCGTAATTGGGGAACATGCCGACAATATCGATCGCGTCGACATCTTTGAAAGCATTTTTGGTCGGATCGACCAGTTCACCGCCGAATACGAGGTGCAAACGTTGTGTCATGGGCTGAAACCTTTGTGATGTTAGTTATTTATGCGTAGTCTAGGGGGCCTTGGACACAGTCTCAAGCCAGTAGCGCAAGCAGTGATGCTTGCAGGCCGCCAGCCGCGACCAACCCATCTAGCTGTGGGCGCGGATTGTTGAACGCAATGGCTTGGCCTTTTTGGGTGGTTGCATTGCCGCCAGCTTCGGCCAAAATCAAGGTTCCCGCAGCCACATCCCATTCCCACGTCGGGCGCAGGGTGATCATGGCGTCGAACTGGCCTTGGGCCACAAGGCAAAGCCGATAAGCGAGTGAAGACCGAAATGCCAATTTCACATCAGGAAACGCACCAGATTTCCAGTATTTGCCGTTGTTGTTGGCCTTATGTGATAACACGGTCGCTTGGGTCAGATCGGTGCAACTTGATGGGGTAATCGGATCACCATTCAAGAACGCACCGCCGCCTAAAGACGCAGTAAACATCGCGTCGCGCATCGGCAGATACACGGCCGCTGCCGTAACTTGGCCCTTATGAACGACCGCTAATGCATGCGCCCAATCTTTGGATCCGTTGATAAACGCACGGGTTCCGTCAATCGGATCGACCACAAAAATGGTATCCGTGTTTAAGCGGTCCGCGTCGTCTTCCGTTTCCTCTGACAGCCAACCGTAATCAGGGCGGGCGGTGCGCAAGGTGTCTTGGAGCATCTCGTTCACGGCCAAATCAGCCGCAGTCACGGGTCCCGCATCATCTGGTTTATCCCAAACTTGCGGGCTCTGGCCAAAATAGTCAGACGCGATCTTACCAGACTTGATGGCCGCATCAGTCAGAAGATCAAGATCAGTCGCCTGCAAGGGTCAATCCTTCGACCAAAATCGACGGGACGACAGTTGATAAATGCGGTTGCGCGTCATTGGCTGGGGTGATCCGCATTAGCATATCGCGCAGGTTGCCCGCGACAGTACATTCGTTGATCGCGTGGGTGATTTCGCCGTTTTCAATCCAGAAACCGGATGCGCCCCGCGAATAGTCACCTGTGTTGGGGTTGATCGTCGACCCGATCATCGACGTGACCAACAGGCCAGTGCCCATCTGCGCAATCAGATCGTCGCGGCTCGCGGTGCCTTGGGTCAGCGCGACATTTGACAGGCTGGGCGACGGTGGGGCAGAGGTGCCGCGCGCGGCATTACCAGTGCTGTCCATACCAAGTTTGCGGGCGTTCGCCAGATCAAGGGTCCACCCCATCAAGACGCCATCGTCCACGATTGCACGGCGGGCGGTTGGCAGTCCTTCGGCGTCAAACATGCGTGACGATCCGGTGCGTATCCGGTGCGGGTCTTCAATTATTGATAGCCCCTTGGGTAACACCTGTTCACCCAAGGCATCGCGCAACCAGCTTGAGCCACGCGCAATCGCACCACCATTGGTGGCCTGCAACAGATGACCTATTAGCGCGCTAGAAATGCGTTCATCAAACAGTACAGGATAGGCACCTGTTTTGGGTTTGCGGGCGCCGACACGTTCAACTGCACGGGCGGCGGCGCGGATGCCGATCTCGGTTGCATCGCGCAGGTCTGCGCCGAAAATGCGACTGTCATAGTCGTAATCGCGTTCCATATTTGCGCCTGTGCCGCTGATGGCGACACATGACAGGCCGCGACTTGTACGGCTGTACCCTGCGGAAAATCCGTTGGACGCGGACATGTGAATGCGGTTGTGACTGTAGCCCGCAGATGCGGATTGGACCTGACTGATGTCTTTGTTTTGCAAGGCGGCGGCTTCAGCACGGGCAGCGTCGGCTTGCAATGTGGCTGGGTCAGGCTCGTCGCTTGGATCGTATAATTCTAGCGCAGAGTTATCTGTCATCGCCGCCAATTGGGATGGATCAGCAAGACCAGCATAGGGGTCGTCGGGGGCTTCTTTTGCCATCGCAATTGCGCGATCTGCCATTTCACGCAGGGTGTCAGGTTTGATGTCTGACGACGACACACAGGCTTGTCGTTGACCGACCATAACGCGCAGACCCACATCAATTCCTTCGGACCGATCCGCGTGTTCAAGCGCACCAGCGCGCACGTCAATGGATATGGATGTGCCGTCGACGGCAATGGCATCGGCTTGATCGGCACCCGCGCGGGCAGCGTAATCAAGCAATTGTTGGGTCAGGTCAGACAGGGGATTTGGCATGCGATATCCTTTGGTTCCCCTCTCAGGTAATCTGCGGCGCACGGTGCTGCAAGGCCCCGCCGCGCCGCAGATGTGTTTACTGGATGCGCTGACCGTTCGCGATCACATGGCCTTGGTCGTTGACCTCAATTTTGGACGACAGTTCGTCGTCCCCAACAGAGCGGGCAAACATACCCATCATCATGCGACCCATCATGGCTTGGTCTTCGGGGATCAGGCCCATTTGGACCAAGCTATCGATCAAAGCGTTCCCGCCTTTGAGGTTCATCGTCACCTCGCCCGCAGGGCGCGGCATGCCGTCGAATGTTTCCAGATCAGTGTTGTCGAATGTGAAATCGCCGAGGCCGGTCAACTCTGCACCACCAAGCTTTAACGATAGGTTATTAAGTGTCACTGCGTTCAGCTCTCCTGGGACGTCCATCATGTCGATCGCCGCGGTTTGGGCGGGGTCAAGCAAGTCAAAGAACAACTTGGCCTTACCAGATAAATCGATCAGCAATGTCGCCGGATCATGGGGCAGGGCGCCCGCAGGGTCGGCCAGCATCCAGATCATATCGTTCACCGCAAGATCAGTCAGGTTCAGGCGCAAACCAAAGTCGGCAGGTTCATCAGTTTTGGCCAAAGGCATATCAAAACCAATACCGTACTCGGCCAGTGACACCTCAATTGGGAAAGGAATACTGTCACCTTCAATCGCGACATTCATGTCCGTGACTGAAGTGTCATAGCTGATTTGGGTTTCGTTCATTGTGGCGTTTAACGATCCAGCACCAGTGCGCGCGGTACCAGATATTTGCTCGCTGTCAGCATTGACATCAAACAGATAGCTACCGGATTGATAGGCGTACCTAATATCAAATCCAAAACCGTTTTTGAAAAGCATTTCTGGGTCATTGGCTGCTTCTCCAATAGGTATGCTGCTGCTGCCCTCGCTGCTAAGGCCCGCGATTTTGCCGCTGAAAGTAGCATATTCACCCGAAGTATCGGGCGAGACCACATCGAAAAGTACATCAACAGACGCGGCCGCAAAATCAAAGTCAACAGTGCGCAGTTCGTCTGCCTTTGATGTGTACGACCCAGACACGTCATTCGAGATCATCCGGAAATTGGCGTCGACCTTTTCACCGTCGGCGATGATTTCACTAACCGCAATACCGTATTGATCGGCGGATACATTATAGACCATTTCTTCAGGGCTACCGCTGACGCGCAGGGTCAGACCTGACTGGGTCACAGTCATTTTAATGGTTGCGTCATCATTCACTGCAATATCGACAGGGTAGGAGGCGGCCATTTGGATATTCACGGTGCCATCACCGTTTTCAACAAACTTCAGGTCACCCATTGTGATTGTGATGTCGGCGTTTTCGTCATCAACCTTCAGCACGATATCAGATACCTTCAGGGTGTCGCCCTGCATTGTTTCCGCCCCGACCGAAAGCCCATTGCTGCCATAGACAGCCAAGTCTTTCTGCCAGTCCGCCCAGACTTCGGCAGCGGTAACATCGGCTGCGGCTGTACCTGCAGATAGGATTGCAGCGACGCAAACCGCTCCGCGCATTTTTGGAAATGCTACTGGAAATAAATTCATCTTCGAATCCTTTTGATAGGTGGCCTTTCCCTTGCACATTGGGTCGAGGCCGCTAATTTCACTATAAACCTAGCGATTTCGGTGGTCAGTAAAAAGGGATGAACGATGAAAAACTTTGATTTGAGCGGGAAAACCGTCCTAATCACCGGTGCAAGCCGCGGAATTGGGAAGGCGGCAGCCTATGCGTTTGCTGACGCGGGTGCCAATGTGGCTTTGATTGCGCGCAGCGTCGACGAGATCGCGCAAACGGCAGGAGACATCGGACCGCGGGCTTTGGCGATCCCCTGTGATGTATCTCGACACACCGAAGTCGAGGCAGCAGTAAACGCGACCGCTACAGCTTTTGGTGGGCTTGATGTGTTGGTCGGTAATGCGGGTGTGGTCGACCCCATCGGGAATCTCGCGGATACTGACCCTGAAGCATGGGGGCGGCTGATAGATATCAACGTCAAAGGCGTCTATTACGGGATGCGGGCGGTCATGCCTGGGATGATCCAACAAGGGTACGGCACGATTCTGACGGTTTCATCGGGCGCAGCCCACGGTCCCGTTGAGGGATGGTCGGCTTACTGTAGCTCCAAGGCCGCCGCATATATGCTGACACGCGCCGCCGATAACGAGGCCCGCGCACAAGGATTGCGGATCATGGGTCTTTCGCCTGGAACTGTCGCGACTGAGATGCAGCGCAAGATTAAGGCGTCGGGCATCAATCCGGTAAGCCAGATGGAATGGTCAGATCACATCCCGCCCGATTGGCCTGCAAAAGCGCTCGTTTGGATGTGCTCGCCGCAAGCGGATGAATACCTAGGTACCGATGTGTCGCTGCGCGAGCAGGCGATCCGTGATTTGGTTGGCTTATCGTGATCCACAGTTCCACAGACGGCGATTGCCTGATCATCACGTTGGACCGGCCCGACAAAGCAAACGCATTGACGCTGGAAATGTTGCAGACGCTTGCCGATACGGTCGAAGGGGCAACTGCCAAGGTCTTGATTTTGACAGGTAATGGACGGGTTTTTAGCGCGGGCGCTGATCTAGATGCCGCGCGCGCTGGACTTGCAACTAGCCCGCTTTGGGAACGTTTGTCAGGTGCGGTAGCAGATTATGCGGGTCTGACGATAGCAGCGATTAACGGGACGGTTGCGGGCGGGGCCATGGGAATGGTGCTTGCCTGCGATCTGCGTATTTCGGTGACCGACGCCAAATTCTTTTACCCCGTCATGCGACTTGGGTTCTTGCCGCAACCGAGCGACGTGATGCGGATGGGGGCTTTGGTTGGCCCATCGCGCACAAAATTCGTCCTGATGGCTGGGCAAAAGGTGCCTGCGAGCGAAGGTCTTGGATGGGGTTTGGTGGATCAAATTGTAACCGCAGAAAACCTGATCGGAACGGCAAAAGCTTTGGCAACTGATGCGTTGGGCGCGTCCCACGCGCATATCATCGCGATCAAGCGAATGATCTGAATGCTTGATTTGCCATCTTACAAAGGGCACTAGACCCCAAACCAGACAGGGATAGGTTGCACATGGAAGAACCAAACGCATTGGTATTGCAGACCACTGAGATGTTTGGCACAGGTTATGATCTTGCGATGGGTTGGCTTTTGTCGCCCGCGGCATGGGTGCAATTTGTGATGCTTGTTGGTGCCTATGTATTGGCGAAATTGGTCGATCGGTACGTGACGCCGCGCTTGACCGCGCTGTTGATACCGTCAACGGATAACACGAACCTTTTGTCTAAGGCACGGCGCTTTGTGCTGATGTTCTTGCCGTTGCTACTGCCACTTTTCGCCTACGGATTCACCGCGATCGGCGAACAAGTGGCGCGGTCGTTGTTCGGGTCTGGGGCCGTCATCGCATTCGGGAAACGGTTGTTTTTATTCCTCGCGCTGCGGGCGTTCGCACGGGACATTTTGACTGACCCATTCCTGCACTTGCTCGGAAAATTCGTGGTTATTCCCGCGGGCGCTCTTTACGCGTTGGGCACCTTAGATCCAGTCATCTTGGGCCTTTCTGAAACGCGGGCAAGTATCGGGAATATCGGGTTCAGCCTGCTGGCTGTCGTGCGCGGCGCCATCGCAGGCAGTTTGTTGTTTTGGTTTGGGCACTGGTCGAACACGCAATCAGCCGATTATATTGAACGGCAAAAAATACGGTCCGCTATTCGACAACTACTGACCAAAGTTTTGGAATTTTGCATCTTTGGCTTCGCGTTTCTTTTGCTCATGAACATCATGGGCGTCGATCTTGGGACCTTGGAGGTCTTGGGCGGGGCAATCGGTGTGGGTTTAGGCTTTGGCCTGCAAAAAATCGTGTCGAACTTCATCTCGGGCGTGATCTTGTTGGTCGAAGGGCAAGCGACCGTCGGTGACTACGTCGAGCTGGACGGCGGTGAGGCGGGCACGATCATCAAGCTGACCGCGCGCGCAACCTTCCTCGAGACATATGATGGGCGCTGGATTGTTGTCCCAAACGAGGATTTTATCACAACGCGCGTCGTGAATTATTCAGATTCTGGGTCGGCCAACCGACTAGAAGCAGCATATTCGGTCAGCTATGACACCGACATCAACGTGGTCCCCGCAATTATTGAGGCAGCAGTAGCCACGCATCCAGGTGTGCTTGATGCGCCAGAACCGCCCGATTGCGAGCCGCGTGGATTTGGTGAAAGCGGCATTGATTTTGTGGTCGAATTTTGGGTCAATGGGATCGACGATGGCAAAAAAAAATACAGGTCCAACGTTCTGTTTCTCGTCTGGAATGCCTTACGCAACAATGGCATTGAAATTCTATATCCACATCGCGTGATTGAAATAAAGGGCGGGATGCCACAATGAAAGATGCGCTCGTAATTGGTGCCGGTCCAGCGGGTTTGATGGCCGCCGAAGTGCTCGCAACAGCCGGAATGTCTGTGACGATCGTTGACGCAATGCCATCCGTCGGGCGCAAGTTTTTGATGGCGGGTAAATCCGGCTTGAACCTGACCAAGAACGAAGAACCTGGCAGCTTTCTGGCAGCTTTTGGCGATATCTCGTGCGCGATGCGCGATGCTGTGGCGACCTTTGGCCCACCTGAGATCATGGCGTGGGCTGACGGATTGGGGCAGCCGCTGTTTACCGGTTCAACAGGACGCGTATTTCCGAAATCGATGAAGGCGTCACCGCTTTTGCGTGCATGGATGGCGCGGTTGACCGATTTGGGCGTAACGTTGCAAACGCGCTGGCGTTGGACCGGATGGGAGGGCGGGCAGGCGGTGTTTGATACGCCCACTGGTCGCACCATGCAAAATCCATCGCAGACAATTTTAGCGCTGGGTGGCGCAAGCTGGTCGCGGCTTGGGTCGACGGGAGAATGGGCAAGTTACCTCGCGGATGATGTCGCGCCATTCGCGCCTGCAAATATGGGGTTTGTTGTCGACTGGTCGGCGCATATGGCCCCGCATTTCGGAAAGCCGATTAAGTCTGTCGCGCTATATGCGGGTGACACCGTGTCACGCAGCGAGGCCGTGATCTCAGCGCAAGGTCTTGAAGGTGGAGGGATTTACGCGATCAGCCGTGCCTTGCGTGAGGGGGCGGCTTTAACGATTGACCTTATGCCTGATTGGTCGGTGTCAAAGATCGCGGCGGCACTTTCACGTCCACGTGGAAAGACCAGCTTGTCGAACCATCTTCGCAAAGTCTTGCGGTTGGATCCGCAACGTATTGCGCTTTTGTCGGAATTCGGACGGCCGTTCCCCGATGACTTGGCACCACTAGTTAAGGCCCTCCCGATATCGCACAATGGGCCTCGGCCGATCGATCAGGCGATATCCAGTGCGGGCGGCGTGAAGTTTTCGGCACTCGATGGCTTCATGCTGAAAAGCCGCCCCAATATTTTTGTAGCCGGCGAGATGTTGGACTGGGAAGCACCAACTGGTGGCTATTTGATCAGTGGCTGTCTTGCCTCCGGGCGGGCGGCAGCGTTGCAGGCGATTGCGGACTAGGTTGTGTGCCGAAAGCGCAGTGCGACATTACCAAACTGCGTCATGTCCCACTCATAGCGGTCAATCATCATTGACGTTGCACCGGAGTTGTATCGTTCCATTTATGTGTCTTCGTACGACATGCTGGTGTGGGCTGTCTTAAAGCTGGGGGCGCAGCCAAGTGCGATCAATACTGGCGAAAGGTCTTCTTCTATGGCTTATTTGCCAGACTCCCATGCATTTAGGGACCATGACCCATGCCTACGTCAACGGGGACTGTTGCGGGTACCTGCGCTGATTTCATTGGATTTCGTGTTGCGCAGCCAACTTTGAAAATTGGGTTACCTAATGCCTGCCATATGCCGCAACTGCCAAATTGCGTCGGTCTGGGCTATCCGATCATATAAACGTGCTAGTCGCGAAAATGGATGTTCGGTCATCGGAACCCTTAGGTAGTTGCAAAAGCGAGCCCCATACCGTCGAGCTGCCACTCTGCTTCTTGAGGGGTCATGCCGTAAAAGAACGGATTTGCGTTGTTTCGTTCACGTTCTTTTACGACCTTGACGTCGCCCCAAGGCGATAGCACACGCAAAACGCTGTCCCCAGTGCCAAGTGGATCAGCAAAGACGATAAGCTGGCGTTCGTGTGATACAATCAACCATATATCTTGGCATGAACCTGTAAAAATGATACTAATTTTTGCTGGGCTGGACGCAGTTCGGCTACCGCCATATCGGCGTGCTGTTGGAACGCAAAGGAATGATCATGAACCACAAGAAGCTGTGCCGCCTCTATGCTTAGAAAAGATTGGGCGTCAGATGTCGCAGGGACCGCAAGCTAGGGCGTGGATCACGGGCCAATCCCAGTGGCGCTGCGTCCAGGCGAGCGGACGCTCTCGGTGATTGCTTGCAATCACCTGCTGGTCGACGGGATCCTTGGATTTTGTGTCCGATATGTTTGGCACATCCATCGCCCAGCCGTGGTTTGATTGCAAACCAAGAGAGGGAGGCAAGTCCTAGATGCCGGGCGACAAACATCTCTGCTGCATGGGTCGCGCGGGAACTGGACGCGCTTGTGCATGTCTATCGAACGCTCGCCTGCATCGTTACCCCGCTTGGGACATCGCTGCCTCGGGACATTGCTGTGAAGTACCCGCGCTGCAGTTGATAGCGGCGCAGAGGTCACAAACCGCGAAACCTTGAAGAGGGCTGGGGGCAACAACGTAGATTGGCATTACATTGATTGGGCAAGCCGCAGCCAATTCAGGGGCGTTCTTGCTCATGTCGCATACCAGTGGTGCGCGCACCAGTATCACTTTTAGTAATTGCACCGAGTCGACATGCGTCAGTGCTGATAGGGTAACCGTATCGATTGAATATTTCTTGCTGGGTGCGGCCAAGGGATTCGTTCAAAATTTTGTGTTAGCCGACATTCACAAGTAGTTCAGGCGTTTGTTGCCAGCGGCAGAGTGGCCGCGCAGTTTGGACGATCTGGATCAAATCTCGACGCAACTGTTGCAGTGCTGCATCGCTTCTTGGGGCTCGAAAACCCTTCTGATACTTTAGGAACCGTATCTGATGGGACGATTTGATGAGTTTTGTGCGAATGAATTGTTCAAGTTTACCAATTTTTATTGGATAAATGACGATGGGCGCGTTGGTCAAAATCGTCAATTTGTATCTCACGGGGTCGGTTTCTTGGCAACTGTGTCGCCCAAATTGCAACACGACCTGACTAGATGTGAAATAACTTGTTGTTTTCTTGTGTAGACAAAGTTAAAAAATGTTTAATACACTAATAGTGCATTTATTTTTGGAGTACCGACATGCGCCTTACAACTACTCTCGCTGCCGCAGCTGCTATAGCTGTTTCTGGTGTTGCTGCTAACGCTGGTGGTCTTGCCACTCCCGTTGAAACACCAATTGTTGAAGTAATGACACCAGCACCAGCTGGTTCCTTCAGCAGTGGCTTAATTCTTCTTGCCTTTATTGCGGCAATCTTGGCAGCTTCTTCTTCCACTTCTGCATCTATAAGTAATTAACTTAGAAATCTAAATATGAAAAGGTAGGCTTTGGCCTGCCTTTTTGCGTTCTGGGGTGAAATTTTTGGAATTGGTATAACGCTTAACGGCGCGCCATCATCGCCAAACGTATCAGCGTCCGTTCCATGAGCGCATTTTGTGGCGCGCTGTCAGAAGACCGTAATTGCAGATCAACATCAGTCAACGCAGTCAAAGCGCGTTCCAGACGATCGCAGCCCCACGCACTGGCTTGCCGGACGATTTTGTCGCGCCGTGGACCGAATACAGGCGGGCGTAGGCGCCCAATACCAGCATTAGGCACCACCAGGATCGCTCGCAACCGCATAAAGGCGCTTAAAGTGGCGCGTGGCACTGATACACAGGGTCACAGGTGTGACGCCTTGCGCGTAGAGGTTCCGCAATACTGGCCCCAACACCTGTGCCTGACCTTGGGTGACCACATCAAGCACATCATCGACGTCGACTTCTGCCGATTGCGGCGCACAGGCCAGCACATCTTCCATCGTTAGCAGTGCGTCATCGCCAAGCTTATAAAGCCCCACCTTTTCAACCGTCTGGCGAAAGTCACCCGGCTCTAACGTCTGGGCCAATTCCATCAGACCGTCCATGATATCGCGCGATGGTGCCGCAAGGCCCGCAGATTTCAACGCATTTAGAATATCATCGCGGTTCGGCGGATCATCGTAGATGCCGATCGCAACTGCACTGCCATGGCCTTCAAACGCTTTGCGTAAGGCCGACTTTGCGGTCAGCTGCCCAGCCGTCACAACAATTTGTGCATCGCCCAATTGCCAGTCCAGCAATGCGGCAGTTAGCGCCTTGGCCAATCCGTCAGTCGCATCTTCAACAAATGCAACGCGGTGCCCTGAAAAGAAACCTTGCGCCTTGATGGCATCGTCCAAAATGGCGGGGTCTTTGCGCAAATCAGCAGCAGGGATGCGTGTCAGACGCATCTCTTCTTCGCCCTGTGGCCCGATGAGCGCGGCAATGGCTGTCTGCCGCGCAGTCGCGACACGCATTGTGTCTGCGCCGAATATTAGCAGACCTGAATGGCTTGGATCAGGTTTGCGCAAATATCCCTGCGCGCCTGTGCCTGCCATTTTCATTGCGGCAAACCCGGCGCGGCCAGTATTAACCGCGAAACGATCAAATCAGCCAATGCAACAGAAAGGCGGGCTGCCGCATCGGTTGCTGCTGCTTGCGTGGCAACAGTCGATCCGGTGGCAGAATAGCTGGTAAACGTCTCAACTTGGCCAGATGTCAAAGAAGACCCTGCCGCACTGTGGAGCACCCAATCTGCTGTGCCGACTAAATTGAAACGGGATGTATCCCCATCCATGGTGATTGTGGCTGGGGTCAGAGTTTGGCCCAACTGAACATCCAATGAGAATTTTGGCGCGGTTGCGCGCCCAAGACGGTCTTCAAGGCGGTCTCGTATGCGAAAACCCGCAACGGTATCTGGCGCGCTAAAACTGACGGCGTCGCGCAAGATGTTTGCAGGCCCGTTTGTTCCGTAAACTGGCGTCAACCCACAGCCCGCAAGTGCCATCAGCCCCAATAGCGTGGCACGGCGGGCAACTGGGGTGAAACGATCAGATGACAATGTTTACGATCCGTCCTGGCACAACAATCAGCTTTTTGGGCGCAGCCCCGTTCAGAGCCGCCACAACAATATCCAATCCCAAGACAAGCTTTTCAACCTCGTCTTTTGGCATATCCGCCGCAACGGCAATTTCCGACCGACGTTTACCGTTTATTTGGATCGGCATGGTCACGGTATCTAGGACCAACATCTTTGGATCGGCCACAGGCCAAGGCGCATTGATCACCAAGCCCTGACCACCCAGCATTGTCCAAATCTCTTCGGACAAATGCGGCGTCATCGGCGACATCAATTGGGCAAGCACGCGCATTGCTTCGCGTTTGGCACCACCACCGGCCTTGGATTTCGCAAGCGCTGACGTGAAGCCGTAAAGCTTGGCAATAGCGGCATTAAAGCCAAAGCTTTCAACGCCAGACGTGACATCCTCAATGGCCTTGTGCATGGCGCGCAACAGATCGTCATCGCCCTTGCCCGCAGCATCGTCCATTGCAGCAATCTCGGATGCAATTCGGTACACGCGGCTGATATGCTTGAACGTGGCCTCGGCCCCGCTTGCGGTCCACTCCACGTCTCGCTCTGGCGGGCTGTCGGACAGCACAAACCAACGAGCCGTATCCGCACCAAATTTTGCCAGAATATCATCAGGATCAACGACGTTATTCTTGGATTTCGACATCTTCGCAGACGGGACGATCTCGACCTCTGATCCATCACTGATCAAGAACGCCTTGTCATCGCGCAGCTCAACCGCCTCAGGGTAATGATACACCGGACGGCCATTGGCCCCTGTCGATTGATAAATCGCGTGGGTGACCATGCCTTGGGTGAACAGCGCGTTAAACGGCTCCACGGCCGTTTGGGGCAAATGCCCCGTCATGTTCATCGCACGGGCAAAGAAACGGCTATACAGCAAATGCAAAATCGCATGCTCAATCCCGCCGATATATTGGTCGACGTTCATCCAATAGGCAGCATCATCCAAATCGGTCGGGGTGGCTGCATCGGGTGACGTAAAGCGGGCGTAATACCAAGACGAATCCACGAATGTGTCCATCGTATCGGTTTCGCGCAGGGCAGGCTTGCCACAAGACGGGCAGGCACAATTGCGCCACGTTGGGTGTCTGTCAAGCGGGTTGCCGGGCACATCAAATGTCACATCATACGGCAGCTCAATGGGCAGGTTTTCTTTTGCCTCTGGGACTGCGCCGCAATCATCGCAATGTACGATAGGAATTGGGCAACCCCAGTACCGTTGGCGCGACAAGCCCCAGTCACGCAGACGAAACTTGGTCACACCGTGGCCGACACCATTCGTTTCGCAAAAATCCACAGCGGCATCGACGGCATCTTCGCCGGTTTGGTCTGGCGCACCCGCAAAGCCTTTGACGTATGTGACTTTCTCAGACTTCAACGGAACAAAGGCTTCGGTCAATTCAGGGTCCGCGTCGGCATCTGGCAAGAACGTCGCAATAATCGGCAGACCGTATTTGGTCGCAAACTCAAAGTCGCGGACGTCATGCGCGGGGCAGCCAAACACAGCACCCGTGCCGTAATCCATCAAAATAAAGTTGGCGATATAAACCGGCAATTCCCAGCTGGTATCAAACGGATGGCGTACAGTCAGGCCGGTGTCATAGCCCTTTTTGTCAGCCTTCTCGACCTCAGCAGCAGTTGTGCCGCCTTTGCGGCAATCGTCGCAGAATGCGGCCAGTTCGGGGTTGGTGCGTTCCAGTTCCTTTGCAAGCGGATGATCTGGCGAAATGCCAACAAACGACGCGCCCATCAGGGTATCAGGGCGGGTGGTGTAGACTTCGACACGGTCATGGCCAGCAGGCCCGTCAACCAAACTGAACGAGAATTGCAAACCACGGCTTTTGCCGATCCAGTTGGATTGCATCAGCTTGACCTTTGCGGGCCAGTTATCAAGATTGTCGATGGCGGACAGCAGTTCGTCGGAATAATCCGAAATCTTAAAGAACCATTGCACCAGTTCGCGGCGTTCAACTTCGGCACCAGATCGCCAGCCTTTGCCGTCAATAACCTGCTCGTTGGCAAGCACAGTCATGTCGATCGGATCCCAGTTGACCACAGCCTTTTTACGGTAGATCAGGCCTTTGGCCAGAAAATCAATAAACAGCGCCTGCTGCTGGCCATAATATTCAGGATCACAGGTCGCAAATTCGCGCGACCAGTCAATGGACAAGCCAAGCGGCTGCATCTGCGCCTTCATGTCGGCGATGTTTTGGTAGGTCCAATCTTTCGGGTGACCACCCGACGCCATAGCGGCGTTTTCGGCGGGCATGCCAAACGCATCCCACCCCATTGGGTGTAGCACGTTGTGACCTGTGGCGATCTTATAGCGCGCGATCACGTCGCCCATGGTGTAGTTGCGTACATGGCCCATGTGGATGCGACCCGACGGATACGGGAACATCTCTAGCACGTAATACTTTGGCTTATCCTCGGACCGGACGGCCTTGAACGATTCCGCGTCAGACCAAGCAGCCTGCCATTTAGCTTCAATCTCGGATGGGGAGTAGGTGGACATCGGGTCAGGGTCTTTCACATGCAAACGCCGGGCAGTCATAGCCCGGCGAGAAAATCAATTCGGGCGAGGGTCGTGCGCCTAAAGGGCGCCGTCACCAATTCTTAGCTGGCGGGCGCGACTAAGAATCGCGTCTTCGACAGCGCGTTGGGTCTCAATGGGAACAGCACCGTTGCGCGACTGCAAGGCCACGTTTAATGAGCGGGCGTCCAGCGCGGGGTCGGTGATGTATACGGTTGCGCGGTAGCTGCGGTTGCCGCCCGGTGGTGTGCCAAAGCCCATGACGATAACGCCAGTGAACGGGTCCACGCTTTGGATTGGCAGGAAATTAAGTACATCAATGGATGCGGCCCAAAGATAGCGGTTTACTGCGACGCTTTCGGCGCCACGTGTGCGGACGGCTTGACGGGTTGCATCCGCTGGGGTGCTGCCACCAAAGCTAAATAAGCCGCCACCAGAGCAGGCAGACAGTGCAAAGCATAGGGCTGTTGCGCCGATGCCTTTGGTGATGCGCGATAATGCTGACAAGGTTTTGCCCCCCAAGGGATATTTCAGTTTTAAAATATGTAGCGAACAGGGGGCTGGGTCACAAGTGATTTGACGCATTAGGTAGGTTGATGACGACTCTAGACCTACAAAAGAAAAGAGCGACGCCTAAGCGCCGCTCTCTCTAATTGCTACATTCTAGCTAGATTAGAATGTGAAGCTTGCACCAACGGTTGTACTTGCAGCGATACTATCTACCAGCTTAGCTGGTTGTGCGACATTGCTGACTGAGGAACTCACAGAAAGTCTTAGTTTAAAAGAGGCGTACTGCCTCTTTATGACATCCAAATCTACAGAAAGTACCCAGTAATAATATCTAAGCAGAAATGATGCTGAGACTGTTGATACGCTGTAGCGAAGCGCAAGCGTTGAAACAGTGAAGCGATTGGTTAACAGCGTAGCTGTTGAACAACAAATCAATCAAACATGCAGCAATGAACAGCCACAAAACAAATGTCATAGAATATGTATTGTCTGAGATGAATGCGTCAAGTCATTGAGAACCAACATCTCTTAGTGCCAACATTGATTGGTTGCCCAAACCGAATATCAGACTTTAGCTTAGCTGTTAATGACACTGATATTTGAGGGCATAATGGCACAAGCAACACCACTCAATGATGCGCAAATCAAACGTGCGCTGCGATACTGCCAAGCACGTCGTCATGTCACACGCGACACAACTATATTGCAGTTCAGCCTATACACTGGGTTAAGAGCCAAAGAACTGGCAGCTCTGCGCATTTCGGACGTGTATGACACCGAAGGTGCAGTGCGCACACAGTTCACACTGTCAAAGTCTCAAACCAAAGGCAGTCGTGCTCGCACTGTGTTCGTCAACAAGCAGCTTGCACAGCAGCTCGCTGTGTATCGCAAGTGGCGACACTGCAGTGCTTCGAATGCGCCACTGTTCCGCAGTCAAAAAGGTGGGACACTTCTCAGCCAACACAATGTGCCAGCTGTTCCTCAACATATTCTACGCATGTGGACTGCAAGGTGCAAGCAGTCACAGTGGAAGACGCACATTCATCACACGCTTGGCTAACAAGGGCATTGGTGTGCGTGTGCTTGCAGCATTGGCTGGGCATTCAAGTATTGCCGTCACACAACTCTACATTGACGTTAACGATGAACAGTTAGCCAACGCTGTCGAGCTGCTTTAATGGCGTCTTCGACAATCGCACTCAGCAAGCAGCTCAAGCGTGAGCTGGCACAGCAGCTTTGGTTGCGTAAAAACTTGTCTCTCACCAAGCAACAGTAGCTGTCACAGCGTAAGGTATTGGTGTTGCGCACACGGCTTGCACTGCAGCAAGTTAACGCAGTCAAATCCTAGGTGTGCATCGCTGTTATAGCGTCATAACCACTCATATGTGTGTGTTGTGATAGTTGATGGGTGCCTGTAGCCGTGCAGCTAGCGGTTAAACATGTTGCCCGCGCTGCGTAAGTCAGTGGCAACGCCTTCCAACACTGTTCCTGTGCCTTCAAAGACACCACGTGTGGTGCCACAGCTGGCAAGCGACACGGTTACGCATAGCAAGATGATGATATTGTTCATTGGTACCACAGTGTTTTAAGCAATTAAGTCAGCTTAACTTGGTGCTGCACAAAAGAAAAGAGCGACGCCGAAGCGCCGCTCTCTCTATTGCTAAATTCTAACTAGATTAGAATGTGAAGCTTACACCAACGGTTGTGCCTTCAGCGATATCACGCTCAGATGGACCAACCTCTACTTGTGCGCCGTCTGCGTATTCAGCAAATGCCTTTGCACCGCCACCCAAGTCGAAGCTAGCAAATGCGTAGTTTGTTGTTGAAGCAGCTGTTTCGCATACCAGCACCAACTGTGAGGCCATTGCCCATGTCGTATGTTGCACCGAGTGAATTGCGTAGCGCTGTGAACTCAGCAGCTACAGTAATGCCATCAGCAGCGTAACCCGCTGTGATTTTCCATGCGTTAGCTGGGCTAAGCACGATACCAGCAGACACACCGTCTGCTGCGTAAGCCGCACCAACTTCCCATGCATTTGCTTCGTCTGTGGAAGCGGAAACAGTTACTGCACCAACTGGGTACGCAACAGAAACATCCCAATCGCTGTTGCTGGACATGCCGAAGCCAACGGTAGCACCACCAGCAGTACCTGCTGCAGTCATTGCATATTCGCTATTAGCCAAGCCGAAACCTAAGTCCCAACCAGCAGCGGATGTTGTTACACCAATTTCGATGTTTTCAACTGTTGTGTCAGCATCAACAGCAGACAACTCAGTTGCCGATCGCAATGCTGAACTGCATCAATGGCGTTGATCTCGCCGGATACAACCAAAGTTGTTGCGCCGAATGTTGCGGAAGCTGCGATACCGGCAACTTCACCATCAGTCATCACCACCGGAACCGATTGCATACTCGTCTCCAGTAGCTGCGAAGACAGCACCGACAACTGCTGTGCCGAATGTCAAGCTTGCAGTGTCGCTGGACAATGATACGGAACCCGCACCAAATTCACCTGAACCGAAGTTAGTTGTTTCGAGTGTGAAGCTTGTGGACGCTGTAAGGCCATTGTCCAAAGTTGCGGAAGCAGATGCAGTCATTTCTGCAGCTGTAGCGTAACCGCCTAATGTGTTGTACTCAGCAGAAGCTTCGCCGCCGAAGCTGACTGAAGTGTGACCACCGGCAGCAGCGGCGCCAGCAAAGGCGACCAGAGCTGTAGATGTAAGAAGAATATTTTTCATGGTTTAAAACCCTCGTTTAGTTGTGCATTCCCAAGAATGCCAGATTGACTAGCATTGGGTATCTAAGTGCGCCCATCAGGCTGCACACTCAAGACAAATGCCTGATGAAATGCCCTGTTCCGCATAAATGATGCATCAAGGTCACACACTGATTTGGCCAGATTGCAGATGACAATTGCCGCATAACCCATTATTTCGTGGGTCAAAATAAAAGCCATAGCAAATACTGGACCCTATAATGTCACTTGAGACAATTCGCGCCGCATTGAACAAGGCCTGTGAAAAGGCAGGGCGTAAAATAGATGATGTGACCCTTGTCGCTGTATCCAAGGTGCAACCCAATGACCGTGTCGCAGCGATTCTCGACCAAGGGCACCGCGTGTTCGGTGAAAACAAGGTTCAAGAGGCTGCTGGAAAGTGGCCAGCCTTTCGCGAGACCTATGACGGGATCGATTTGCACCTCATCGGGCCGCTGCAAACCAACAAGGCCCGCCAAGCCATGGAACTGGCGCAATCCATCCACACCTTGGACCGCCCTAAGCTCGCCACGACCATCGCGCGCTTGGCGCAAGAGATGGGGCAATGCCCCGCACTCTATATACAAGTGAATACGGGGATGGAGCCGCAAAAGGCCGGATGCCTGCCAGCAGACGCAGATGCGTTCATTAAGACCGCCCAAGACATGGACCTGCCGGTGCGTGGCTCTGATGTGCATCCCACCTGCAGACGAGGAACCGTCGCTGCATTTTGCGCTGCTCGCCAAAATCGCTGCCCGCAACGGGTTGGTGGGATTATCAATGGGTATGAGTAGTGACTTTGAAAGCGCAATTGCGCTGGGTGCGACCCATGTGCGCGTTGGATCAGCCATTTTTGGCGACCGTGTCTATGAGCAGTGACTATAACCCACCGTCTGATCCGCTCGAATTTCTGCACGACGATCATCAGGTCGTTTTGGTCAATAAGCCAAGCGGTTTGCTGTCTGTGCCGGGCAAAGGCCCGCTTTTGACCGATTGCCTGCTGGCACGGGTGCAGGCGGTGTATCCGCAGGCATTATTGGTCCACCGATTAGATCGCGATACGTCAGGCGTGATGATCTTTGCACTGACACCTCACGCGCAGCGGCATTTGGGCCTGCAATTTGAGAAACGTCAGACCAAGAAAACCTATCTGGCCCGTGTATGGGGCGAGATGACCGAAAAGACAGGCACTGTTGATCTGCCCATCGTCGTCGATTGGGAAAACCGGCCCAAACAAAAGATTTGCCATGAAACAGGTAGGCAGGCGATCACCGATTGGCGTGTGCTGCGGACAGGTCACGGCGAAACCCGTGTCCGGCTGATGCCCAAAACGGGACGGTCCCATCAATTGCGTCTACATATGCTGGCGTTGGGCCACCCGATCTTGGGCGATCCGTTCTATGCAGAGGGGCCAGCGGGGGATTATCCGCGCCTTATGCTGCATTCTGAAACGTTCCAGTTTCGCCATCCCGATGGTGGGCAAGGCACGCGCATCACCGCAAAGGCACCGTTTTAGGGCAACTGTTCGAGCTGTCGTTCAAGCGTGGCGCGCAAATGTTCATGGCGGCTGGGCAGCATCAACGCCTCGCCCAGATGTGCTGTGTCTTCATCGCGATCAAATCCGGGCTCATTGGTGGCCACCTCGAACAATACGCCGCCCGGTGTGCGAAAATAAATCGCATGGAAATAGTCGCGGTCAATCACAGGCGTGACTTGGTATCCGGTATCCAGCAGCGCCTCACGGACTTCTAACTGGCGGGCACGGTTTTCAACGGCAAAGGCGATGTGATGCACCGATCCAGCGCTAGATGTTGCGCGGGGCGCATCGGGCAAGGTTTCAACGTCGATGCTATTGGCCGCATTTCCGCCCGATACGGTGAAACGGGTCACATTATCTGCATGGTCGGTTTTTTCGTATCCCATGAATTTTAACAGTTCGGCGGTGGCCCCACCATCAGCCAGCCGCATATCAGCGCCTTGAAATCCACGAATGCCCATATCGGCGCCGATCCCATTCCCCGTCCAAGGGGTGCGGTCATCGTCGGTTTCCACAAGGGCAAAGCGATCACCATCAGGGCCATCAAACAAAATACGGTTCTGGCCAAAGCGGACGTCAGCGGTCACGTTTTCGACCTCAAACGTTGCAAGCCGTTCGCCCCAAGCAGTCGCAGACCCAAATGGTATGGAAAAAGACGTCACCCCAACCTCGCCAACACCGCGTTTGCCACGGGCGGCGTTTTGGAATGGGAAATAGGTCATCACACTGCCAGGGGTGCCAACCTCGTCGCCGTAATAAAGGTGGTAAACGTCAGGCGCATCAAAATTCACCGTCTTTTTCACACGGCGCAGGCCAAGGACATTGGTGAAAAATGCATTGTTGACGGATGCGCTGCTAGCCAATGATGTGACGTGGTGCAGGCCTTTGATCTGTTTGAGCATAAGAGGTCCCCTTGCTAAGTTACGTCTTACATAGCGCCAAGCAGATCCATGTGAAACGGTCAGGGGCGCACGAAATCAGTGCGCCCCTGCACATGTGTCTAGGCTTCCCAGCCAGAGATCGACTTTGATTCGAGGTATTCCTTGATCCCCCAAACGCCGCCTTCACGCGCACGCCCAGACAGTTTAACGCCGCCAAACGGGGCACCATTGCCACGCGACTGACGGTTCATTTCGATCATACCAGCCTTCAGTGCGCGGGCCATCCGGTTACGTTTAGCCCCATCAGTGGACTGCACATAGTTGGTCAACCCGTAAGGCGTGTCATTGGCGATGCGTATCGCATCGGCCTCGTCTTTAAACGGAATAATCACCAGCACAGGGCCAAAGATTTCCTCTTGAGCGACGCGCATATCATTGGTCACATCAGCAAAGATCGTCGGGCGGACATAAAACCCGCGGTTTACGTTTTCAGGCAGGCCCGTGCCGCCAATGGTCAGGCGGGCGCCTTCATCAATGCCGACTTGGATCATGCCCTGGATTTTATCCCATTGGGTTCTGTTGACGACGGGGCCCATATGATCGCCAGCCTCGGTCGTTGGACCGACTTTAATGCTGGCCGCGATCTCGGTCGCCTCAAGCACAGCGGCATCATAGTGGGATGCTTCGACCAACATGCGCGTGGGCGCGTTGCACGATTGACCAGAGTTGCTCATGCAGTCGCGCACGCTCCATTCAACGGCACCGTCATCGGCGTCAGCGAAAACAACATTTGCACCCTTGCCGCCAAGCTCGAGTTGAACGCGTTTAAGAGTATCTGCCGCAGCTTTTGTAATCAAACGACCTGCGCGGGTTGATCCGGTAAAGCTGATCATCGCGACGTCTTCATGTGTCGACAGTTGCTGACCCACGCCGGGGCCGTCGCCGTTGACCATGTTGAACACGCCCGCAGGGACGCCGGCCTCGCGCAACATGTCTGCGAATAGAATGCCTGACAGCGGGGCCTCTTCTGACGGTTTCAAAACCATCGTGCAGCCCGCGATCATCGCGGGAAATACCTTCAACGCGATCTGACTAATTGGCCAGTTCCACGGGGTGATCAACCCGACAACACCAATTGGTTCGTGCAAAATATGGGCACCTGGCGTGCCGTCACCCAACGGGGCGTCCCAGTGAATTTTGTCAGCAGCAGCAACCGCGTCTTCCAATGCCCAAGGCATGCAGGGGGACTGCTCACCGTGCGCAAAATCATATGGTGCGCCCATTTCCATGCGGATCGCTTCGCCCATCTCGTCAGCGCGAGCTTCATATACCGCCATAACATTCGCGACGTGTTGAATGCGCGCGGCCACTGAAAGGGTCGACCACGCAGGGAACGCAGCACTGGCAGCTGCCACAGCGGCATCGGTATCGGCTTGCCCACCAAGCGAAATCACAGCAACCTGTTCTTCGGTCGCAGGGTCAATAACCGGATAATCGCGGGCAACGGCAGGGGACACCCACGCGCCATCGATGTAAAACTGTTTTTTCTTGATCATGAGTATGCTCCGGCTAGAATGTGTTTGACGCAATCTGGCACTGTACAGCTTTAGCTACAAGCGGGCTGGTGTGGCCATTTATGGGTCACTATATCTATATTAACGAACACATTTAAAGGAGCACCGTCATGGGTTTGCGCATTAACGACACAATCCCCAATTTGACCGTAGAAACCGATCAAGGGACATTGTCCTTGCATGATTGGATTGGCGACAGCTGGGCGATTCTTTTTTCCCACCCCAAAGATTTCACACCTGTTTGCACAACTGAGTTTGGGGCCGTGGCCCAACTAGCCGACGAATGGGAGAAGCGCGGCACCAAGGTGATGGGCATTTCCGTTGACAGTGTTGAAGAGCACAAGAAATGGAAAACTGATATTGAGTTGGTGGGCGGCGCCAAAGTAGGGTTCCCGATCATCGCGGACAATGACCTGACCGTGGCTAAAGCATTCGATATGCTGCCAGCCGAGGCCTATATGCCCGAAGGGCGCACCCCTGCGGATTCGCAAACTGTGCGGGCCGTGTTTATCGTGGGACCAGACAAAAAGCTGAAACTGTCGATGACCTACCCGATGAACGTGGGCCGGAACTTTGCCGAAGTCTTGCGGGCGCTCGACGGTTTGCAAACCGCAGCAAAGCACACGGTTGCGACACCCGCAAACTGGAACGTAGGCGACGACGTTGTGATCCCGACATCTTTCAACGCAGAAGCAGCGAAAGAAAAGTTCGGTGATTTCGACGAAGTGCTGCCATACTTGCGCATGACAAAGCTCTAGAGCTAAGCGCCTTACGGTACCAAAAGGCCCCTGCAGCGCGTGGGGCCTTTTGCGTTTTAAAAGATAAAGACCTGCGTATTCACAGGAAACATATCGTAAAGCTCGGCGACGTGATCGTTCGTCAGGCGCACACAGCTGGAAGAATAGCTTTGGCCGATGGAGTCTGGATCAGGCGTGCCGTGAATACGGTAATAAGTATCGCGCCCGCCATCATACAAATATAACGCTCGCGCGCCCATTGGATTGCGCGGATGCCCGCCAGGCAGACCTGCGCGGTAGGGACCGTAAAGTTCAGGCTCAAGTCTGATCATGTTCTGCGTCGGAGTCCAGCTTGGCCATTCAGCCTTGCGACGGATCGTGAGAACACCGGTGTAGTTGCGGCCTTGGGCGCCAAGGGCGATGCCATATCGACGTGCGCGCCCATCACCCAATGTCCAATACAGATAAAAATTTTCCTTGATCACATGGATTTGACCGGCGGGCAGTTCAGGATTTACATCCACCTCTTGCGGGCGGAATTTGCGCGGCAAACGGGTGCTTGTCAGCGCAGGCGTAGCCAAAAGGCTTGCTGTGGCCGATGCCACGAATGTACGTCGATTGATCATGCTCTTACCTCTAAAAGTTCCGTTGAACAAAATCATTGAAATGTTAACAACAGAAATTCCGGTTTGTGCTTAGAGAGCTTGTGGTAAATAAAAATCGTTGATGAATTATTGCATTACCTCAAATGAAATTGAATTAAGTCAAAACAAAAAGGCCCCAGCGTTTCCACTGGGGCCTTTCTAAAATTCAGAAGTGGCGCAGATTACTCTGCAGCTTCTTCTTTTGCTTCAAGACCAGTTTCCTGATCGACGACTTTCATGGACAGGCGAACCTTGCCACGGTCATCAAAGCCAAGCAGTTTAACCCAAACTTCCTGACCTTCTTTCAGAACGTCAGATGGGTGGTTCAGACGCTTGTTCTCAATCTGGGACACGTGGACCAAGCCATCGCGCTTACCAAAGAAGTTCACGAACGCGCCGAAATCAACCAGCTTCACAACTTTACCCTTGTAGACTTTGCCTTCTTCTGGCTCGGCTACGATGGAATAGATCATGTCGTATGCGATCTTAATGGCGGCGGCGTCGTTAGATGCCAGCTTGATGATGCCTTCGTCGTTGATGTCGACTTTTGCGCCGGACACTTCAACGATTTCACGGATCACTTTACCACCAGAACCGATAACTTCACGGATCTTGTCAGTTGGGATCTGCATGGTTTCGATCTTTGGTGCGTGCACGCCCAGATCGTTGGCACCAGTCAGTGCTTTGCCCATTTCTTCAAGGATGTGCAGACGGCCAGCTTTGGCTTGGTCAAGCGCCTTGGCCATAATCTCTTGGGTAATACCCGCGATCTTAATGTCCATCTGCAAGGATGTGATCCCGGCAGCAGTACCAGCAACCTTAAAGTCCATGTCGCCAAGGTGATCTTCGTCACCCAAGATGTCGGACAGAATGGCGTATTCGCCGTCGTCTTCCATCACGAGACCCATCGCCACACCAGCAACTGCTGATTTAAGCGGAACGCCCGCGTCCATCATCGACAAGGAACCACCACATACGGAGGCCATTGAAGACGAGCCGTTAGATTCAGTGATTTCTGATACCAAGCGGATTGTGTATGGGAAGTCTGTTGCTGCAGGCAATACAGCCTGAAGCGCACGCCATGCCAATTTACCGTGGCCGATTTCACGACGACCTGGGCCAGATACACGACCAACTTCACCAACAGAGTATGGTGGGAAGTTATAGTGCAGCATGAAGTTAGACTTATACATACCAGTCAGCGCGTCGATCATCTGCTCGTCGTCGCCGGTGCCGAGTGTGGTAACAACAAGCCCCTGCGTTTCACCGCGTGTGAACAGTGCAGACCCGTGTGTACGTGGCAGGATGCCTGTCTCGGAAACGATTGGACGGATAGTGTCCAATGCGCGGCCATCGATACGCTTGCCGTTTTTCACAACGTCGCCACGAAGAACTGCGGACTCAAGACCCTTAAGTGCTGGGCCAAGGTTTTTGTCTGCTTGCTGGTCTTCAGTCAATGACGCAACGATTGCGTCCTTGGCTGCGTTTACTGCACCAGTACGTTCTTGCTTGTCAGTGATCGCATAAGCAGCGCGCATTTTGTCTTCGCCAGCTGTTTTCACAGCAGCGGACAGATCAGAGTAATCCTCTGGCTGGAAGTCAAATGGCTCTTTTGCGCAATCTTCGGCAAGATCAATGATCAGGTCGATGACTGGCTGGATGCTGTCATGTGCAAACTTAACCGCACCAAGCATTTCTTCTTCAGAAAGCTCGTATGCTTCGGATTCAACCATCATGACGGCGTCTTTTGTGCCGGCGACGACAAGGTCAAGACGCTGCTCTGGCTGGAGGCGCAGGTTGTGCATGTCGTCGATTTCTGGGTTCAGGATGTATTCACCCTCAACGAAACCAACGCGACAAGCAGCGATTGGGCCGCGGAACGGTGCGCCGGAAATTGTCAGCGCAGCGGAGGCCGCAATCATCGCGACCATGTCTGGATCGTTGACCAAGTCGTGTGACAAAACAGTACACATAACAAGGACTTCGTTCTTAAAGCCAGGGACGAACAACGGGCGAATTGGACGGTCGATCAGGCGGGATGTCAGCGTCTCTTTTTCAGTAGGACGTGCTTCGCGCTTGAAAAAGCCACCTGGTACTTTACCGGCGGCGTAATACTTTTCTTGGTAGTGGACTGTCAGGGGGAAGAAATCCTGTCCAGGCTTTTGCTTGCGTGCAAATGTCACGTTCGCCATAACGCTGGTTTCACCCAGCGTGGCAATCACGGAACCGTCTGCTTGACGGGCGACTTTGCCGGATTCGAGCGAAAGCGTCTCTTCGCCCCACTGCATTGATTTTTTCACGTGGTTAAACATGTATGTTTTCCTTTGGGCCGCAGCCCTTATTTTGCGTAGGGGGCGTATTCCCCCTCATTCCGGTATCTCACGCGGGCGCTGGAATGCGGGCGCCAATCGTTTCAAGATTTTTGGGCCATACAGCAGATTTGCCCATTTGGGAAGCGTTGTGGCGCAACGCCAATTTGTGCGGACTGGGTCGCGGTGCCGAATCCAAGGGTTAACGCCAACCCAGCTTGGGAAATCTGCGGTATGTTTTGCATATGATCCGCATAAGTTTCGCATATGCCGTTTTGTCGGATTTTGACAGGTTAAGGCAAAGGGCGGTGGGGAATGTGTCGAGCGGGTTAATTTTGGCGGGGCCGCAAGGTAATGTCCGCTGTGCGTGGCGGTCTCAACTGATCGACGCAACACATGCATTTCCTCGCGACTGCAGCATATTTCATGCTGCGATGCTGCCCAAGTCGCGGAAGTGGCCAATCAATGACACCGACGTCAGTGGATTTCAGACCGACCCTTCGCTGCATCTTTTACGAATTAACAGAGGGCGGACGAAGCGGACTTGTGCTAGAGTTCGCTTGAGGGCGAAGAGTTCAAGAGCGCTCCAATTACGGCCTCTTGGTCATTAAAAAAACCGTTGTGGTGCGAAGTCAGAAACATCAAGTTGGGCAGGTTTCCCTTGCGCCAGGTTGGTCACAATTTTTCCAGTAATCCCGCCTAGGGTCAGACCAATGTGCTGGTGTCCAAATGCGAAGACGACACGGTCAGACTTCGGCGAGTATCCGATGACAGGAAGTGAATCAGGCATAGTCGGGCGATGACCCATCCAAGTCTCATCAGGCTCGCCAAGCTTACCAAACATTTCGTGCGACTTTCGCTTGAGGTAAGCGGTACATTTCCCATTCGGAGCGGCATCGATTGCATTGATTTCGACTGTGCCTGCAACGCGCAAACCCTGTGCCATGGGAGTTGCATAGAACCCTGCTTCGGCCCAACCAACGGGCCGCGAAACGAGGTTTTCGGAGTTACGGTAGAGGATATGGTAGCCGCGCTCAGTGCCTAACGGCAATTTTTCAGCTCCGGTACCCTTGATATGGCGCGAACGGGCACCTGCAGTGAGTGCCATTCGGTCCGCTCGAATTTCCGTGCCATCATCAAGATAGACAGTGACCCCCTGGTCGTCAGGTTGGACTTGCTCGACGCTATGATCGCAGTAACGCCCACCAAGTGTTTCGAAACGGGTTTGCATCCGATGAACGAGTTCTTGCGGATCGGTTACGTGACGAGCGCCTTTGAAATGTAGTCCGCGGTGGATGGGTTGTCTTAGGTTGGGCTCAAGGTGGCGCACTTGATCAGGCGACAACTCATCAAAATTGACCCCCTGAGCCCGCCGCATCGCATTGCCTTCTATTGCGTTATCGAAGCCGGATTGGCTTGACCACACGTATAGGCAGTCATTACTGACGATTAGATCTTCTGCCTTTGCCTCCGCTATGAGGGGATCAAGTCCGGCGTCCGCATGCATTAGAAATCGACCGAGCGCTTCGCTGATACTTTCAACGCGGGAAGCACGGCAATTATTCAGAAACGACAGCATCCAACGCGGGTTTCTAAGCCCATGCAAGATGTTAAAACTGAGCGGGCTTTCACGGCTCGTCAACAAGTGCGGCAGTGAGCCAAAAATTGATGGGCTGTTCACAGGGATGCAGGCGTATGTGGCAATTGTACACGCCGACCCAAACGTTGTGCCGGACCCCGGTGGGTTCGGATCACAGATCAGAGTTTTCAGCCCTTCTTTTTGTGCCCAAAGCGCGGTCGACATTCCGACAATGCCAGCACCTATGACGACGAGATCAAAGTCATTGCCGGAGTTGGTCATATTTCACGCTCTTGCACATAGGTTTTCAGTGTCATGCGGACTTTCTGGGATGATGACGGTATCATAGCGATTGTTGAGAATTTCACGCTGGGCATAGTTCTATCCATGGTATGATGAAGAGGCACGACAACCCAAGCAACATGTTTGCGCGTGAAATTACCAAAGCCATCTGACAACGGGTTCTTCCAACAATGGCGATCGTCTGATCAGAGGCTTACCCGATGATTTCAAGTAAAAGTTTTGTTGTGTTCTCTTTTGTCATCTTGATCGGGTTTCCGCCGGTGCTTGGGTCAGTCAACGCGCCTGCAACGATCCGCTCAACGTCAGGCGCGTCGATCCCTAACGCGGTCAGGGTCTTGGGGATACCAAGGGATGCATTCAACTCATCAACATAGGCGCAGAACCCGTCGAACCCACCAGAAATGTCCAAATATTTGGCGGCCTGTTCAATAACGCCTTCAATCGCGGGCCTATTAAACTGCAACACCGTGGGCATGCAGACCGCGTTCGTCGTGCCGTGGTGCGTGTGATACATCGCGCCAATCGGGTGTGACAAAGCATGGATTGCACCCAAGCCTTTTTGGAATGCCGTTGCACCCATGATTGCGGCTGACATCATATGCGCGCGCGCTTCGATATCGGTGCCGTCAGCATACGCACGGGGAAGGTACTCTTTGACCAAACGCATGCCTTCAAGCGCCATGCCCTGTGACATCGGGTGATAATGCGGTGAACAGAATGCTTCGATGCAGTGCGCAAAGGCATCAAGGCCAGTGCCTGCGGTGATGAAGTTTGGCATACCAACTGTGAGTTTGGGATCGCAGATCACAACCGCTGGCAGGAATTTCGGGTGGAAGATGATCTTTTTCTCTTCTGTAACCGAGTTGGTGATGACCGATGCACGGCCCACTTCGGACCCTGTGCCTGCAGTTGTTGGTACAGCAACAATCGGGGCAATCGCATCTGCGTCTGCACGGGTCCACCAATCGCCGATGTCTTCAAAATCCCAAAGTGGGCGCGTTTGACCTGCCAAAAATGCAACCAACTTGCCAAGGTCGAGGCCGGAGCCGCCACCAAAGGCTACAACGCCGTCGTGCCCGCCATCCTTAAAGGCTTTTACACCCGCAGCCGCGTTCTTTTCGTTCGGGTTAGGGTCAACATCTGCGAATATCGCACGGCCAAGACCCGCAACCTCAAGCAGATCAAGCGTCTTGGTTGTGATGTCCATGCTGGCCAAGCCACGGTCCGTCACAAGCAACGGCTTTTTGATCCCAGCACTCGCGCATGCCTCTGCGATTTCAGAAATACGACCAGCGCCAAAACGGATTGAGGTTGGGTAGGACCAGTTTGCTGTGATGCTCATGGGTTTAAGCTTTCTTCATGTGGTAAGATTTAGGACGTGTCAGATTGTGATAGCCGATAACAGACAGACCACCACCGCGACCGGTGTTTTTGCACCCAGTCCAGCACAGGCCCGGATCAAGGTAATCGGCACGGTTCATAAACACGGTGCCCGTTTCGATCTGATCAGCGATGGCTTCGGCGCGCGCGCTATCTTGGGTCCACAGCGATGCGGTCAGGCCAAAATCACTGTCGTTCATCAAGGCGATGGCTTCGGCGTCAGAATTGACTGACATAATGCCAACAACGGGACCAAAGCTCTCCTCGCGCATGACGCGCATGTCGTGGGTCACGTTTGTCAGAATCTGCGGCATGAGGTAGGCACCGCCGTCTTCTGGAAAATTGGCCGGATCGATGTGGGCCCGGGCACCATCTGCAATTGCTTCGGCTGTTTGTGCGCGCACTTCATCTGCGAAACGGACATGCGCCATTGGGCCAATTGTTGTTTCAGTATTCAATGGGTTGCCGAGCTTGTAACCGTTCACAATCGCCACGGCTTTTTCGACAAAGGCGTTGAACAGGCTTTCATGGACATAAATCCGTTCGATCCCACAGCAGCATTGGCCGGAGTTGAACATGGCACCATCAATCAACGTATCAACGGCTGCGTCCAAATTGGCGTCTTCCATGACATAACCGGGGTCTTTGCCGCCCAGCTCAAGCCCGATGCCGGTGAATGTTCCAGAGGCCGCAGCCTCCATCGCTTTGCCGCCGTCAACAGAGCCGGTGAAATTCACAAAGCCAAAGGCGCGGTCAGCGATCAGGCCGGATGTTGTTGCGTGATCAAGGAATACGTTTTGGAACACGTCTTCAGGGACGCCAACGGAATGGAAAGCCGCTGCCATACGTTCGCCAACCAGTGGTGTTTGTGAGGCGTGTTTCAGCATCACTGCGTTGCCTGCGATCAGGGCAGGGGCGACCGTGTTGATGGCTGTCATATAAGGATAGTTCCAGGGAGCGACGACCAAGACCAACCCGTGTGGCACATGTTTGATAACGCGGCGAAAGGCGTCGCTGTCTTCAACGACAATCGGGGCCAATGCCTCGACTGCGATGTCTGCCATGTAGCTGGCGCGTTCGTTGAAACCGCCAAATTCGCCGCCATACCGGACGGGACGGCCCATTTGCCATGCAATCTCTGGCACGATGTCGCCGTTCATGGCGCCCACGGCTGCAACACCGGCTTGCACCAGTGCGATCCGTTCAGCCAAGGGGCGTGCAGCCCATTCGGATTGGGCGGTTTTTGCCCGTGTTACTGCGGCGTCCGCGTCTGCGCGGGATAGAACCTCACGCGTTGCGTAAACGGACCCATCAATAGGGGAGATACAGGTGATAGTCATTGAAATTAGGCCCTTTCAAAACCGCGTGCGATTTCCCAATCGGTCACTGTACGGTCAAATTCTTCTTGTTCCCATTCTGCGGCGCGGGTGTAGTGATCGACGACATCGTCGCCAAACGCCTCGCGCAGCATGTCTGATCCATGCAATGCATCTTTCGCGTCACGCAAATTTCGCGGAATATGCTCTGACATTTTGTCCTCATAGGCATCGCCTACAAAAACAGGCGGCAGGGACAATTTCTCTTCGATCCCTTTAATACCTGCAGCCAGCATCGCAGCCTGCGCAAGGTATGGGTTCATATCAGACCCCGGTATCCGGCATTCAACGCGAATCGCTTTGCTGCCTTCCCCGCACAAACGGTAGGCGGCGGTGCGATTGTCGACGGCCCAAATGATGCGTGTTGGCGCGAAACTGCCTTTTGCAAAACGTTTATAGCTGTTGACGTAGGGGGCCATGAAATAAGTGTATTCAGCGGCATATTTGATCAGGCCCGCCATGTACTGATCCATCAGTTCGGATTTTCCATGGGGACGGGCAGCATCAAAAAACGCGGGTTTACCGTCTTTCCAAAGGGACTGATGCACGTGGCTGGATGATCCGACGCGGTCCTTGTCCCACTTAGGCAAAAACGTCGCTGCATGGCCTTGCTGCCAAGCGATCTCTTTTACGGCGTGTTTTGAGATTGAATGATGATCCGCACAGGCCAAGGCCTCGGCGTATTTGATGTTCAGCTCTTCTTGCCCGGCCTCTGCCTCACCCTTGGAGCCCTCAATGGGTATGCCCATTGCATAAAGATGGTTGCGCAGGGGGCGCATCACGTTCTCTTCTTTGGTGGTTTGAAGAATATGATAATCTTCGTTGTAGGCGCTGATCGGTGTCAGATCACGAAACCCGCCTTTTGAAATTTCGCTAAAGCTCTTTTCAAACAGGAAGAATTCTAATTCGGTCGCCATTATGGAGGTGAAACCCATCTCGGCAAGGCGCGCGATCTGTTTGCGCAGCATAGCCCGCGGGGAATGGGTGATTGGATTGCCGTGATGATCCATCATATCGCACAGCACCATCGCCGTGCCCTCTAACCAAGGGACAGGGTGCAATGTGCTTAGATCAGGCTTCATGGTGTAATCGCCATATCCCTGTTCCCAACTGGTTGAGGCATAGCCATCAGGCGTGGCCATCTCTAGATCAGTGGCAAGCAGATATGTGCAGCAATGGGTTTCTTCATGGCCGCTTTCTACAAAAGCCTGTGCATGGAACCGCTTGCCCATCAACCGGCCCTGCATATCAACAAAGCAGGTAAGGACGGTATCAATTGATCCGTCAGCAACTTGGGATTTCAGGTCTTCAAATGTCATAGGTCCGGGCATGTTCTATCCATTTTGAGTTGGTATTGGAGGCCGCGCGAAACGGCCTCCAATGGGCATTTAGCCGTAACGGTATGGGCGACCAGCCTTAACCATATCAGCGTTGTATTTCTTGAAGATATCGACGACGCGGCGTTTCACATCAGACTCAGCTGCAATTTCTTCCCAGAAATCAACGGCTGCGGCTTCAACGGTTGCCCATTCTTCGTCAGGGATTGTTGTCAATTCCATCTTCGGTCCGTTGACGCGCAATGCGGCTTCACCACCCCAATACCACCACTGACGATAGTAGTGTGATTGGTCACAGCAGACGCGGAACAGCGTTTGCAGATCTTCTGGCAATTCGTTCCAGCGATCCATGTTGGCAAAGAACGAACCAGCCCATGCACCAGAGATGTTGTTGGTCAGGAAGTAGTTGGTCACGTCAGCCCAGCCAACAGTGTAGTCTTCTGTGATGCCAGACCATGCAACGCCGTCAAGCTCGCCTGTTTGAAGCGCAACTTCGATGTCTTCCCAAGGCAGCGTTACAGGAACAACGCCAAACTGTGTCAGGAAGCGACCGGCGGTTGGGAAGGTGAAGATTTTCTTGCCCTTAAGGTCTTCAAGGCTGCGAATTGGGTCTTTGGTTGCAAAGTGGCAAGGATCCCAAGCACCGGCAGAGATGTGTTTCACGCCAACTTTGGAATATTCTTCGTCCCAGATTTCGTTCAGGCCATATTGGTTGAACAACACTGGCACGTCGAGCGAGTAGCGTGAGCCGAATGGGAAATAGCCGCCAAAGACAGTGACGTCTGTTGGGGATGCCATTGAATCGTCGTCAGACTGAACCGCATCGATTGTGCCGCGCTGCATCGCTTGGAACAATTCGCCCGTCGGGACCAGTTGGTCGGCAAAGAACAGTTCGATCTGCATGCGGTCGCCCGCAATTTTGTTGAACATTTCAATCGCAGGCACAATCACCTCTGCGGCCAGTGCGGAACCCGCATAGGTCTGCATCCGCCATTTGATTGTGCTTTGCGCCAATGCTGGTGTTGCCATTGCTGCAGCCGGTATCACAGCGGCTCCTTGGATAAACTTACGTCTTGAAGTCATGTTTTCTCTCCTTGGTTGGTTTAGATTCGACCGCCTTTTTGGCAGTTCTTTTAGGGTTTGTTGTAAACGTAATCAGGAAGCCAAGTTGCGATGCCAGGGAAGGCCATGATCAAGATAAGAGCAAAGACCATGATGAGCACAAAAGGCGTGATGGAAGAATAGATGTCGCGTAGCGAGATTTCAGGCGGGGCCATTGCCCGCATCAAGAACAGATTATACCCGAAGGGCGGTGTCATATATGCGATCTGCGTCGTGATCGTGTACAAAATCCCGTACCAGATCAGATCGAAACCCAGTTCCCCGACAAGCGGCACATAAAGTGGCGCGACGATCACAAGCATCGCAGTGTCATCAAGGAACGTTCCCATCAGGATGAAGCTGAGTTGCATCAAGATTAGGATCGTCCAAGGGCTCAGGCTCAATCGGTCTGTGAACAGGGTTTCGATCGCCTTAACGGCGCCCAGCCCGTCAAACACCGCGCCAAAGGCCAGGGCAGCCAGAATAATCCACATGAACATACACGTGATGCCAAGCGTATTGCGCACAGAGTTTTCAAACACTTCGCGGTTCATCCGCCCCTTAAGGACAGCGGCGACAAACGCAGCAATCGCACCAATGGCCGAGCTTTCGACAAGCGATGTCCAACCGTTTACAAATGGCACCATCATGACGGCAAAGATACCGATTGGCAGCAAGCCAGCCCGCAACAGGCGCAGCTTTTCAGCGCGCGGAATATCACGTTCTTCTAACGGTAGTACGGGCCCGAGGGTCGGGTTAATGCGGCAGCGCACGATGATATAGATGACGAACAAACTAGCCATCATCAGGCCGGGAACGACCCCTGCCAACCACAGCTGCCCGACGGGTTGACGCGCGATCATCGCGTATAAGACAAGCACCACGGATGGCGGCACAAGGATGCCCAAACTGGACCCCGCTTGGATCACGCCCGTGACCATTCGTTTGTCGTAGCCGCGTTTTAGAAGTTCAGGGAGCGCGATGGTGGACCCGATGGCCATACCCGCAACACTCAGCCCGTTCATGGCGGAAATAAGAACCATCAACCCAATTGTGCCAATCGCGAGACCGCCTCGCAGGCCACCCATCCAAACATGGAACATCTTATAAAGATCGTCCGCGATCTTACTTTCAGACAGCACGTAGCCCATGAAAATAAACATCGGCAACGTCAGCAGAGGATACCATTTCATCAGCTTCATGGCTGCCGAAAATCCGATGTCAAAGCCGCCTTTGTCACCCCAAAGCAACAATGCGGCGATCACAGCAATAAACCCAATTGCCCCGAATACGCGTTGTCCGGTCAGCAGCATCAGCATCATGGAAGAAAACATCAGTGTAGCTATTAATTCATACGACATCAGACAGTTTCACCTTTGAGACGTAACACGTCTTTGAACAGTTCTGAGATACATTGCAGTAGCATCAGGAACATTCCTAAAATCATAATTGCTTTGATTGGCCACATGTAGGGACGCCATGCGGTTGATGATCGTTCCAATCGCCCGACCTCTTCGGTTCCGGTGACTAGCCCGCCAAAGTATGAAAACGGCTCGGTTCCCCAGTATCCCAGCGAATAGGCGGTTGAGCTGACAGCACCGTAAAGCAAGACGCAGAGATAAAAGATCAGGAACAGCACAGTGAACAAATCAAACCACGCCTTCTTGCGCAGGCTCCATTCGCCGTACAGCAAATCCATCCGTACGTTGGACCCAAGTTGGATCGAATAGGGACCACCCAGAATGTAATAGGCAACCATTACAAACTGCGCCATCTCAAGCGTCCACAGCGTCGGCAAGAAGAACGTCTTGCTGATCGACGACCACAGCAAAATGCTCATGAGAACAAAAATGCCGTACATTGCGACACGACCAATGCGGTAATTCACGGCATCGACTGTGCGTATAAATCCGAGCATCACACCTGACATGTGACGGCCCCTTCAACACTTAGGCGGACAAGTGCGTCCTCCAACCAACTGGCAATGCAATCGGCCATATCGTCTTGCTGTTGGGCGTCTTGAACGAGGTCGTTGCGTACTTCTAACATCACATTCAAATGCCCGTTCGCAAGTGCGTGTTCTTTTAGCGTATGCGTGACACCATGCTCTGGCCCGTAGGGATCATTCCGTAAGACCAAAGTATCAGTAAATTGGGAGGCTGTCTCAAGCATGACATCGGCAAGCCGCGCGTCAGTGTCGTGCAAAACGCCAATTTCGACGGATCTTCTCCTGCCGTGATAGGTTGGCGTAAAGCTGTGTATCGTCACAATAACCGGCGTGGATGTTGCGGTAATCGCCTCAGCAAGGGTCGCCCGAAACGGCTCATAAAATTCATCAACACGGTCCTGCCGTTGCGCCGAGGTTAGACCCACGTTCCCGGGAACCCTGATAGCCTCGCTTTGGTGCGGCATGGCATCCGGTGCTGAAGGAGGACGATTGCAATCGTAGACAAGGCGGGACACGCGGGAAGCAACAAGTTTTGCGTTCAAAAGGTCCGACAAACCCATGGCGACGGGAAGCGCGCCTGGATCCCAAGCAGCATGGCTTTCCAAAGCACCGCCAGCCAAGCCAAGGCCGTTATACACGCTCGGAATGAAGTTACTCGCATGTTCACAAACCACAACAACGGGAGATTTTCCCATTGGGTTGAGGACTGATACATAGCCTTCTGTCGATGTGGTTGGTACGCGTGTCATGCAAACTCCTTGATCTAATGGTGCTTCTGATAGACGATGATTGTCAATGTTTTTGTTATAAAATATTACAGAGTCAAACTTCTTGTTATAAAAAAAACAAAATGGAGAGTGAGATGAGCCAAGCGTTGCAAACAATTTCTGATCGTATCCAGCAAGAGCTTGATAATTTGACACGTGCTGAGCGGCAATTGGCGCTCTCGATTCTTGAAAACTACCCTGCATCTGGTCTTGGCTCATTGGCCGTATTGGCGAAGGACGCGAATGTGTCTGCGCCAACGGTTGCACGTATGGTGCAAAAACTGGGGTTCAAAGGGTATCCCGACTTTCAGGCTGAACTGCGCGAAGAATTGCGCGCAAAGGTTAAAGGCCCAATAGCTAAACACGATACATGGGCAGATGGAGCACCGTCTGAACATCTTTTGAACCGGTTCACGGACGCGGTCATCGACAACATTCGCCTCACCCTCGGGCAGATTGATCCCAAAGCATTTGATGACGCCTGTGACCTTGTGGCGAACCAGGCAAGCCACTTGTATATTGTTGGTGGGCGCATCACGCATACATTGGCCGAGTATTTCTTTATGCATATGCAGGTCATCCGCGCGGACGTGACGCATGTGCAATCTACCTCAAATACTTGGCCGCATTACCTTTTGAACGCCAAAGATGGGGACGTCTTTGTTATCTTTGATGTCCGTAGATACGAAAATAACACCCTGAAACTGGCTGAAATGGCGCGCGCACGCGGCGCCAAGATCATATTGTTTACGGACCAATGGCGATCACCAGTTCACCATTTGGCGGACATAAGTCTGAGTTGCCGCATTATAGTCCCTTCCGCTTGGGACTCTGCGACCACGACGATGCTCTTGATTGAAACGATGATCTCTTCTGTTCAAAATCTAAACTGGGACAAAACCAAAGAGCGGATTGAAACGCTGGAAGACATGTTCGATCAGACGAAGTTATTCAGAAAATTCATCTGAATTTTGCGAGAAATTCATCGAAATATACCAATTCATCAGCGTCCCCGAAACTGGACCTTCGCTGCGACATAGCAAATCTATCCTATGGGCTCAGCGCTGCTGTAGGAAGTATCAAACGATCACGACCGCTTCTAAATGACGAACGGCTCCAACCGTTCGGCAGAATTCTCAGATATCAATTCTTTCTGCAATGCTCAGCGCGTCTTCGAGCTTGACCCCCAAATATCTGACGGTGCTGTCAACTTTTGTGTGACCACGAAGAAGCTGAACAGCACGTAGGTTGCCTGTCTTGTGATAAATTTCCGCCACCTTCATTCGGCGCATAGAATGGGAGCCGTAGCTACTAGGTTCCAAACCAATCGAGACAACCCAATCCCGAACCAAGTGCCCATACTGGCGTGGTGAGATGTGAAGTCGATCATGAAATCGGCTCGGAAACAAGAACTGGCATCCGATCATTTTCGCAGACTTGATCCAGTTGGTCACAGTTTCTTGCGTGTTTTCACCCAGTTCAAACTGGACAGGCTTGTTCGTTTTATTTTGAACGATGGACACTCTTTCACGAATTCTGTCGTCCCTGAGAAGGTCAATGACCTTCAGTGACACCAAGTCACAACCGCGTAACTTGCTATCTATTGCGACGTTGAACAATGCGAGATCGCGGAGATTACCCGCTAGTTCGAGGCGAGCGCGGATGGCCCAGACCTGTTTGGGTAGAAGCGGGCGCTTTTGCCCGACGAGGTGACCCTTATTCTAGGCTCTTCGTTTTGGGGTGACTGCGGGAAGTTGAACTCTTGGCATGATTTGCTCTCCATCCAACCCTCCTGCCCAAACATCAACACAGCGTTGACGACGTATTATAGCCTAAAAACTAATGTCGGCTTCGCCGTTGGTGCATCATCAAGTGTTTCCGAGAAACCTGCAACATTCTGTGAATGCGATCCCTGCTACACTCTGCACGAATGGCTGGTTTTCCCGCCGCGTAGCAGCACCAAATTTTACGCTGACGCAGTATTTTCCACGCTGCGAGAACATGCAGCGAGAAAACCAAATTGGGCTCCAGCCGGACATTGATCCAATTAGTAGATCACACGGAGAGCGGGTTTTTGCGCGTTGTGCAGCAGAGGTTGTCCTCAGTCGATAAAATCTAAGTTTTTTGCGCAGTGTTGGTATTTTCATCCCTGCTTCAGATGACGCAATCAATATGCCAAGTCTTTTGAGTTGGGTTTCTTGTTTCTTGGTGCTCATGACCCACCAGATTGAATCACGTCTGTAGGATGGTGCTAAGTTGGTTAGGAATTGCCAAGCAGCTTGGTTTGCCTTGATTTGCGCCTCGAATGCGCTGGACAGGGGTACATTTTGGTCGTCAGAGGTATAGCCTTGTATGTCGGAGCGGTTGTTATTGACGTGCAGTCCCACTGGTTTCATCATGAAAAAGGGATGAGTTCCTTGACCTTGTTGACGTTCACCGCGCTCCACACGCTTTTTAATTTGCGCGGCGTAAATCGGATTTTATAGCTCTGATCGTCAATGGTTTTTCGGATTCCGTCGATCCAGCCATAACAAAGTGCGACATCGACTGAGGACGACCACGTCAGGCTTGCGCCCCCCGTGCTTTTCCTGAAGTAGCCCACCCAAAGTTCGTGCGCGTCAGCATGATTTTCTAGCCAATCAGTAAACTCTTGTTGGCTGGTGAAAAATATCACCTCATCCATCGTCTAGCCTCCAAGCGTATCAGAACGGCGCGCCGTTCGTTGCCTTTGGCGTGACTTTACACCCTTTGGCCAAGCCAGTTAGTAATGTAGACCAAAGAAGATTACACAGTGAAACTAATTGGATAGCGAAGATGAAAGTACCGCAGATCGTTACATTGGCCGTTTTGGTGTTTTTGGCCGTTTCTTCGGGTGTAACCAAGATTATGTTGGTGCCGCAGGACGTGATGTTCTTTGGTGAATATGGTTTCACAAATCCACTGCTTGTTATTTTTGGCGCGGTGCAAGTGGTTGGTGGTCTGATGATGATGTTCGTCCGGACGCGCGTGATCGGGGCAAGCGCCGTGGCGATTACATTTGTGATTTCGGTGGTGGTTCTGGTTTTAGCAGGAAGCGTCGGACCAACAATTGCGACGCTTTTGGCGTTGGTGTTTCTTGGTTTGACGATCCGGCGGACGTTGGCTGAGCAGCGGGCCGGATCCTAGCGCAGCTTAAACGACGCGTTGTCACCTGTTCCTTGGTCGGATGTGAACCGCAATTCGTTGCCGCTGCGGACTTCGACTAGTTGGCAGTTGTAGCCGACGAAATAGTCGCCCCATGTCATTTCCCGACAAAAGAACCCATTGTTCCATGCCCAGTTGCCAGTGATGTTAGCCCCCCAAGCCTTGCCTGCGATGCTGCCATTTTGCGATAGGTTCAGACTGACCCCATAAAATCGGTTGGACAGGGCTTTGCCTGATATCAGCGCAACAAACGATTGCTGGTTGCTGACCCGTTCATAGGCCACCGCCATCGCGGGGGTAAGGATCAAGGTAAGCGCAAGGATGAGGTGGCGCATTGGGCGGCTCCTGTCAAAAGGGTTACTCTTTTAACGTAGACACAGCCCGTTTGGTTCACTTTTTCTTAAAGACCAAGCACATCCATCATATCGTATTCGCCGGGGGGCTTATCTTGGCCCCACAGCGCGGCCTTGAGCGCGCCACGTGCGAATACGGCCCGATCGGTGGCGCGGTGCCGCAGTGTGATTTGTTCGCCCATCGCTGCAAATAGCACGTCGTGGTCGCCCACAATGTCGCCGCCACGGATCGCGGTGAACCCGATATCGCCGCGTTTGCGCGCACCGGTGATGCCGTCGCGTCCGCTGTCGCGCACAACAACAAGGTCTACCCCGCGACCGGCTGCGGCTGCTTGTCCCAGCATCAGGGCTGTCCCCGACGGTGCGTCGACCTTTTGGTTGTGATGCGCCTCGGTGATTTCGATATCGAAGTCTGCGTCCAGCGCTGCTGCGACTTTCTCCGTCAGTTTCACAAGTAGGTTCACGCCCAGCGACATGTTTCCTGCCCGCACGATAACCGCGTGGCGCGCTGCGGCGTTAATTGCCTTCAGGTCGTCGTCAGACAGTCCGGTGGTGCCGATCACATGCACGGCGCGTGCTTGGGCTGCCAGCCCTGCGAAAGCAACCGTGGCTTCGGGTCCGGTAAAATCGATGACGGCTTGGGCTTTTGCGAAGGCCTCCAACGCGTCGTCGGTGACGGTGATCCCGATTGCAGCGCCGCCCATGGCTTCACCTATATCGCGCCCAACCCAAGGGTGCCCCGTCCGTTCCAACACGCCAACAAGGTTGCAGTGGTCGGACGCCGTGACCTGATTAATCAACATCTGCCCCATCCGGCCAGAGCCGCCAGTGATTACGATACCGGGCGTGTTTGTCATGGGGTGTCTCCTGCGTGTGCTTTTGCAGCGGTATAGGCGGTTTGGGAAGGGGGGGGAATAGGTGAGTATTTAGGAAGAAGTGAGGGGGCGAAAGGGTATGCCGTGGGCGATAGGCCGATGTTGGTTGCGCCGTCGTCACTCAGCGCGGGCGACAATCACGTTTTTTATGGGCCGTGTTTGGCTGCTTGGTTCTGCAGTGATAGTAGAACCTCCATCGCTCGATCGCACATTTTCGCCGGCAAAAAGACGTGATCGTGATGGAATGCGGCAACCATGTTGCACGCAATACCACTGTCCCCAAGTGCGGATGACACAGCCGCAGTTAGTCCCACACCTTCTAGTGAAGAAAACACGTTGAGCGTGATGCATCGCATCGGGTAGTCCGTATTTAGTAGCGATTCTTTTGCCAGTGCCACAGAGATCAGCAACGACATTCCCTCTTGTTCCCTGAACGTTGAAATGGCTTTCGGAGATAGCGAAGCGACAAGGGCGGGGTCATCTGTTGTGATGAAAACGAAAACTCCGGGCTGTAAAACCGGCGTCATCCCTGAGATCATTTGGTGGGCTGTTCGGGCTATGTCTGGCATTTTGGTGTTCCACCATTGTTATATATCGAAAAATTGCAGCATTTCACGATGACGGCAAGAGATTACACCGTCGCCAAGGGCGCGACGCCGATGTTCCTGCCGCTAAAAACCCCCGCTTGGCAAAATCCCTGGAACCGCATACATGCACCACATGGCTAAAAATACATCACGCGACGGGCGCGCGCCCACACAACGTATGCTCAAGGTCGGTGAGATGATCCGCCGTGACCTATCGTCGATCTTGCAACGCGGCGAGGTCCATGACCCTGAGCTGTCAAAGTTCATGATTACCGTGGGCGAGGTCCGCATGTCGCCTGATCTGCGGATCGCCACCGTCTTTATCTTGCCGCTTGGCGGAAACCAAAAGGAAGAGGCGTTGTCGGCTGTGCGTCGCAACCGCTATGAGATCCGCCATTTGGTCGTCAAAGGTGGCTCCATGAAGCATGCTCCTGAATTGCGGTTCGAGATTGATGGCACGTTTGATCAGATGGATGCCACTGCCGCCTTGCTGGCCGAGGGCCATGTAAAGCAGGATTTGGACGATTGATCCGCTGGGCTGTTTTGGCCCTGTTTTGGGCCAGTTCAGCTGTCGCAGTCACCTGCGAAGATATGACAAGCGCTGGCAACAGGTATACTGTTTGCACCGTTGATGTTGCGGTCGAGGATTTGCGCCTGTTCTTGCGTGATGGCGATGGTCATATCCTCGGCAACTTTCGCAATATTGATGATACGTTGGGTGACACCCGATTGGCGTTTGCGATGAACGCTGGCATGTACCACGAGGACCGCGCCCCTGTTGGGCATTTTGTGCAAGACGGTGTGCAGGCTATGCGCATTGTCCCGAACGCCGGTCCTGGAAATTTTGGGCTGCTGCCGAATGGCGTGCTTTGTATCAATGACGCTGATGCGCGGGTATATGAGACGCTGCAGTTTGTGGAAGACGCACCGGTTTGTCGTGATGCCACACAGTCCGGTCCGATGCTGGTGATTGATGGCGCGTTGCATCCTCGATTTTTGCCCGACGGCACATCCAAGTATATTCGTAACGGTGTTGGCACCAGTGATGATGGATCCACCGCGATGTTTGTCATTTCAAATGATGTTGTGAATTTCCACGCGTTTGGCGTGTTTTTCCGTGATGTTTTACGCACGCCGAATGCGCTGTATTTTGACGGCAAGGTGTCCCGCCTGCACGCCCCGAATCTTGGTCGATCTGACGTTGGTTTCTGGCTTGGCCCGATCGTTGGTGTCGTCGAGTAGTTGACGCACGGACCTAGGCCCGCTAGCAGGCCAATCTGATATGCAAATAAGGTGACACATGGGACGCAGACGCAAGGGACGCGACATTTCTGGCTGGGTGATCGTGGATAAGCCTGCGGGCATCACATCGACCGCCGTCGTCAATAAGGTGCGCTGGGCGCTGGATGCCAAGAAGGCGGGCCATGCGGGTACGCTTGATCCCGAAGCCACAGGTGTGTTGGCGATTGCGCTGGGCGAGGCCACCAAGACGGTTCCCTACATTACCGATGCGTTGAAGTGTTACACGTTTACTGTGCGGTTGGGCCAAGCTACGAACACGGACGATGCCGAAGGTGAAGTGATTTCTACGTCAGATATTCGTCCTACGGACGAACAGATCAAAGCCGCGCTCAGCCCGTTTGTTGGTGAAATCCGGCAGGTTCCGCCACAGTTTTCCGCTGTCAAAGTTGACGGTGTGCGTGCGTATAAAAAGGCCCGCGATGGCGAAGAGATGGATCTGGCTGCCCGTGACCTGTGGGTTGAGGAACTGCTGCTGATTGACCGCCTTGACGCGGATCATGTGGTGCTTGAGATGACATGCGGTAAAGGCGGCTATGTGCGCTCGATTGCGCGCGATTTGGGTGATAAGCTTGGGTGCTATGGTCATGTCCTGAAACTGCGTCGGACTTGGTCTGGGCCATTTGATGCATCTGATGGGGTCACGCTGGACCGCGTTCAGGAGTTGGCGAAGACGGTTGAATTGGATGCGTTTATTCAACCGTTGGAGCTTGGGTTGGTTGATCTGGAAAAGGTCAGCTGTCCAGCGTCGAGCCTTGTGAAGTTGCGCAACGGCAATGCGGCACCCGTGATCGCCAGTGGTTTGGATTATGACCAAGAAGTCTGGGCGAGCCATGATGGCATAGCCGTCGCTGTTGGTAATTACCGGAGCGGTGAGTTACATCCGTCCCGCGTGTTTGTACCAGCGCAGATGGGTTAAAACCCATCCTACGCGTGCAGCGGGCACTGACATGTGTAGGATGGGTTTTAACCCATCATCCCTTTGCATAGGGTCCGCATATGATCACACGCACCCACGACACGCTTTTGTCCCGATCCACCGCGATCTATTCTGATTGTGAACGCTATCGCTATGCGCTCACGCGGGTCTGGGATGACACTGGCAAACGCGCCTTGTTTGTTATGCTCAATCCGTCCACTGCTACCGAAATCCAGAACGACCCAACTGTTGAGCGTTGCGAGCGGCGCTCTCGGGCGCTTGGGTTTGGTGCTTTTCGGGTGACGAATATCTTTGCGTGGCGCGACACCGATCCGCGCAATATGCGGGCCGCCGCTGATCCGGTTGGCCCAGACAATGACGCGACGATCCGGGATGGCGCCGATTGGGCCGATACTGTCATTGCGGCGTGGGGCACTCACGGTGTGCACCGTGACCGCGGCCCACAGGTCGAGGCGATGCTGCGACAAGCACCGCATCTTATATACGCGCTTGGTTTGACCAAGCACGGCCATCCAAAGCACCCGCTTTATATCGCCTATACCCAACAGCCAGCCTTATGGGAGCACACATGATCCAAGGCTTCACCCAGTCCACTATCCACTGTGGCGATGTCCGTTTGTCTGTTCACCGTGCCGGCAAAGGCCATCCGCTGATCTTGCTGCATGGGTATCCGCAGAACCACCATTGTTGGGCCTCAGTTGCCCCGACACTGGCCGAACATTTCGACGTGATCATCCCTGATCTGCGCGGGTATGGCGACAGCGACGCACCAGCGGATGACGCCGATCATACGACCTATAGCAAACGTCAGATGGCGGCGGATATCGTGGCCATGATGGAAGCGCTGGACCTGCCATCTGCACATATCCTTGGACATGACCGCGGCGGGCGCGTCGCATACCGGTTCGCGTTGGATAACCCCGACAGGATCGACCGCCTTGGGATCATCGAGATCGTTCCCACCGGGGATTTCTGGGCCAATTGGGATGCCAATATTGCGATCAAAGCATACCACTGGACGTTTCTTGCCCAACCCGCCCCCTTACCAGAGCGCATGATCGGGGCTGACCCTGTGGGCTATATCAATTGGACGCTCGGTGGCTGGACCCTCGCTAAATCGCTGGACGTTTTTGCGCTGGATGCATTGGCCAGCTACCGCGCGCAGGCCCAAGACCCCGCCCGATTGCATGCGATGTGCGCCGACTACCGCGCTGGTGCGACGTTTGACAAAGCATTGGACGAGGCTGACCGCGCTGCTGGTCGAAAAATCAAAGCACCGCTGCATTTCTTGTGGGCGAGGTCGGGATTTCCGGCACAGACGACAAAACCTGCCGAACTTTGGAAGGGCTGGTGTGACGGCGTAACTGATTCCAGCTGTGACAGTGGGCATTTTGTGATGGAAGAAAATCCCGCAAGCGTTCTGGATGCATTCGTCCCGTATTTCACTGGCCGTTAACCATTCGCTGCGAATTGATCCATCCAGCAGACCCTACGTGCTACATCTGTGGCTTGGGTCGGGGCGACCTTGATTTGCGGAAGATGCTCGATGTTCGCGATACTTGGATTATTGAGCCTGGCACTGTCGGCGGTAATGTTTACCGGCGCGGACTTTGGCTTTGGCGACGACACCGAAGACGATACATCGACCTATACTGGTAAAGAACCAGAAATCGTAAGCTTGGACGCCATTCTTGATGACAGCGCGCAGGATGTGTCTGTTCAAACGAGTGATGATGCCATTATATTATCAGGTAACGGTGATGACCTGATCGATGCCGAGGACGGCAATGACACGATCGACGGCGGTGATGGTGATGATGAATTGCATGGTGGGCGCGGCGACGACGTGATCATTGGCGGCGGTGGCGATGACGCGCTTTTCGGCCATGTCGGTGACGATATGATGTTCGGTGGAACCGGCGACGATGAGATGATCGGTGGTGACGGCACGGATATTCTGCAAGGCGGTGATGGCAACGACGCGCTTCAGGGATATCTGGGAAATGACACGTTAATTGGCGGTAATGGTGCCGATGTTCTGTTTGGTGGGTATGGCGATGATCTGCTGCATGGTAGCAACGATGATGGCGCGATGGATTACTTGAATGGCAGTGCGGATGACGATGTGCTGCTCGCTGGTATTGGAGATCATTTGAATTGCGGCACTGGGTCCGATCTGTTTGGGTTAAGCAGTGATTTCAACGCCTATGTAGACGACTTCAAACTTGATGAAGATACGATCGAAGTGACGTATGATGCATTGACGACAGCCCCGACATTGCGGTTAGAAGATACCGACGATGGGGTTCGACTGTTTGCTGACGGTGAAATCGTCGCCACCTTTGCAGGGCACGCCGCGCTGGACTTGGCCAGTGTGCCAATTTTGCTGACAGCAGTTTGACATGACGGCACGTCTAGACAAAATCCTTTTCTTTTTGATGTTACTGTCTTAAACGCAGCCATCCGCACAGGGAATCCCTTTGGGCGGATACTCCATGGGCCTTTTCTGGACGACATCCCGGATCGCGCCATCAACCCTTAGACTAGGAGACCCCGATGTCGATTACTGCTGAAGAAAAAGCACGCGTAATGAAAGAATTCGCAACGAAAGAAGGCGACACTGGTTCGCCCGAAGTTCAAGTTGCGATCCTGTCATCCCGCATCGCCACCCTGACAGAGCACTTCAAGACCCACAAAAAAGACAACCACGGTCGCCGTGGTCTTTTGAAAATGGTTGCTCTGCGTCGTAAGTTGCTGGATTATGCGCGCGGCAAAGATGAGGCCCGTTATCAGGACCTGATCAAACGTTTGGGCCTGCGCCGCTAACTGCCGCACATGTCACGCTAATACGGAAATGCCCGCCAGGTTTGGCGGGCATTTTTGTCTTTATCGACTATTCTGCAAGACTTGGATCGCCGGATGCCCAAGCAACGCCATGACCGCGGTCCATCGTTTTTATGAGGGCCAGATCGGCGGCGTCTATTTCAAACCCGCTTAGGTCAATGTTCAATCGCATGCGGTCTGCGTTCATGGATTTTGGCAAGACAGCAAAACCGTTTTGAACACCCCACCGTAAAAGCAACTGCGCTTCACTGATCCCATATTTGGCGGCCATAGATGCAAACGCCGCAGAACTGGCTTTCATGTCATCCGTTTTAGCGCTGGCTTGCCCGTCTTGTGTGCGCCACGTCGACAGTGGCACGAGGCTGCTATAGGCGATCGGCGCAATTTCATTTGCGACCATATAGCTGAGAAACGCAGGTTTCTGGGCCCATGGATGCAACTCGATTTGGTTGGCATCTGGCATCGGCAGGCCCGCATTCTTGATCTCGTCCAAATGTGTGACGTTAAAATTGCTGACCCCAATTGCGCGTGCCTTGCCTGCGGATTGCAAGTCAAGCAGCGCGCGCCATTGCATCAGCCGAAGGTCACCGCCGTAAGGTGCGTGGATCAGGTAAAGATCGGCATAGTCGATCCCAAGCTTGGTCATGCTATCTTCAAACGCAGCGGTCGTCGTCGCACCGTCTTTGGGGGCATCCCCCCATGCCGGATTCCCGGGCCATAGTTTTGCGGTCACAAAGATGTGGGCGCGCGTGATCCCAGCGGCTTTGCACCCGCGCGCGATGCCTTTGCCGACTTCAGCCTCGTTTCCATAGGCTGCAGCTGTATCGATATGCCGGTAGCCGATTTCAACAGCGGTCGCGACAGTCGCCGCTGCATCTGCGCTATCGATCAGATAAGTTCCAAACCCCACCACAGGTATTTGTGTTGTGTCGTTAAGGCGAAACGTGTCTTGGGTGATGGTCATGGTTTGCTCCTGATGCATTTATTTCATTCAAATTATGTGAGTTCGCGTAAGTTTACCTACCGTATCCTCCGGCAAACCTATTAATTTCTACAAATCATCACGAAAATGCGTGTCAGCGTGAATTTGACCAGCTAAGGCTGTCCCAGCCATTTGGAGACTGATAGCGATGCACAGCCTGATCCCAGTTTGCGAGACCTATGCCCGCGCCGCGCTGCCCGCGTTGCCCAATGCGTTTGTATTGGAAAAGGCGGTGCCGACGGATTTTGAGGCAACAATGTATAGCCCTGTGATCTGTCTTATCCTGCGCGGCGCAAAGGAAACGTGGTCCGGTGATCATTGCGCCCGCCCCACTGCAGGTGATGCGTTGTTGGTCAGTCATCATGTGCCTGTCCGGTCAAGAATCATTGGCGCAGGCCCGACCCAGACCTATTTGGCACTGGTTTTGCAGCTGGATCTGCGCCTTATGCGCGGCCTTTACGAACAGGTTGCAGACCATCTGCCGCCGACACGGGATGCGACCCCATTGTTGGTCAAAACGCCGGACAAAAGTGTGATTGACGTGCTGGGTCGATATATGGCGCTGGCTGAAAATCCTTTGGATGCAGCCGTGCTGGGACCGCAGGTTTTGCAAGAAATCCACTATCGTTTGTTGATGTCCGATATGGGCGCCATGCTGCGCGATCTGATGACAGTGGATAGCCATGCCAGCCGCGTCGCCAAGGCGATTGGCGTGATCCGTTCACGATACGGGTCACCGATTGCGATCAACCCATTGGCTGCAGATGTTGGCATGAGCCCGTCGTCGTTTCATACCCACTTTAAACACATCACTGGCACGACTCCGCTGCAGTATATCAAGGACGTCCGCCTGATTGCTGCGCGTGATTTGTTGCGGACGCAGGACGATTCAGTGTCCGCAGTCAGCTATGCCGTGGGATACGAAAGCCCAACCCATTTCAGCCGTGATTTCGCCCGCAAATTTGGCCAACCGCCAAGTCGCGCGCGGGGTTAATCCGCCAAACCGTCTTTGACCTGCGCCAAAAGCCCGTCAACAGCCCGCGCGAATGCGGATGCATCGGTGCCTGTTGCTACGAATGTGAAACCGTTGTTCAGCAGGTCCGCTGCAAATTCCGTGTCCAAAACCAGCGTGCCGCAGGGCATGCCCATCGCTTGCAATTTGGCAGCTGCGGGTTTGATCAATGCCCAGACGTCTTCATGCATCGGGTTGCCCAAATGTCCGATGTCTGCCGCGATGTCTGCGGGCCCAAAGAAGATCCCGTCGACCCCATCAAGGGCAGCGATTTCTGCCGCGCAACTGATCGCTGCTGCGGTTTCAAGCTGCAAGATGACGGTCAGTTCGGTGTCTATGCGGTCATAATAATCGGTGATCCGTCCGAAATTCGTGGCCCGCGTGCCGCCAGCAACACCGCGAATGCCGTGAGGTGGATAGCGCGTTGCGGCGATGGCTTGCTTTGCTTCCTCAACCGATTGGATCATCGGGATCACAAGGCCTTTTGCCCCAAGGTCCAACGCCCGTTTGATCAGCACGGCGTCATTCCAAGCGGGGCGTACAAGTGCGGTTGTGTTTGTCCCTGCGAACGCTTGTAGTTGCGCAGCTGTGTCTAGCCCGTCACCAGGCGAATGCTCGGTGTCGACAACGACCCAATCGTAACCAGACCCCGCCACAACTTCGGCGGCAAGCCCGTCAGCGAGGGTGATCCAAAGACCGATTTGCTTAGTTCCCGCATTGATCGCGTGGGTGAATGGATTGATGTCGAGTTTCATGGCGTGGCCCCTTAATGCAGTTGCGTCAGTTTTGCGCCATGGGCCTGCGTTGTCCATCGCCGATTAGAAATCGATGGCGATGCCCTTTTTCTCCCAATCGCCATAGCGCACGGCTTCGGGGCCGTCGCGTCCGCCAAGCTCTTTTGGCAACGCAACATCGCCGGCTTTTTTGCGTCGCTCATCGGCTTCGGCCAAGGCGCGCTTCGCCGCATCGGGCATGTCTTTTGTCATTGGGGCTGCTCCTTGTGGGATCGTCATGATTGATATACCCCCAGCGGCAGTGAAAACAAGGGATTCCCCATGAGCAAAACAGGTCTGCCACCGCGCCGCGCCGCGCATTATCTGATGGATCAGATTTTTGAGGACGGCCGCCTGTTGTCAGAGCTAATCGGTGGAGGTGCGTTGGATCATCTGGAGCCAGCAGACCGTGCCCGCGCCCAGCGTTTGACCACCGATGCGTTGCGTGGGTTGGACCGCGCTGACCGGATGCTTAAGCCATATTTGAAAAAGGCCCCGCCAGAAAACGTCATGAATGCCCTGCGTCTTGGGGTGATCGAACTGACTGGTGGCGAGGCAGCCCACGGCGTTGTGAACGCCTATGTCGAGATCACATCGCAGAATAAGAACACCCATTCGTTCAAGGGTATGGTCAACGCCGTGCTGCGGAAAATTGCAGCCGAGGGCCCTGATGCTTGGCATAAACGTAACGTCCCGCTGATGCCAGGTTGGTTACGCCAGCCAATGGTCGCCGCGTGGGGTCGCAAGCCGATGGACGCAATGGACGCCGCGCATTTTGCTGGCGCGCCGCTTGATTTGACACCAAAAGGTGATCCAGCGGCTTTGGCCGCTGCGGTCGACGGTTTTGTTTTGCCGACAGGGTCGGTGCGCGTGCTAAATGTGGGTCAGGTCAGTAGCCTTGCTGGATTTGAGGCAGGTGAATGGTGGGTCCAAGATGTGGCCGCTGCCATCCCCGTGCAGATGCTTGCCCCGACAAAGGGCATGACCGTTCTGGATATTTGCGCCGCTCCGGGTGGGAAAACCATGCAATTGGCTGCGGCTGGTGCTGTGGTCACTGCGGTGGATATTTCCAAAACCCGCATGGGGCGCGTGGATGAAAATCTATCTCGCGTGAAACTAAAGGCTGACCTGCAAGTCGCAGATGCGTTCGATCTGACGGGCCAATATGATGCCGTTCTGCTGGATGCACCGTGTTCCGCGACGGGCACCATTCGCCGTCACCCCGATTTGCCCTATGCCAAAGACGGCACAGAATTCGCCGATTTGATCGCCCAACAAGAAGCTATGATCGACCATTCCCTGACCCTGCTAAAGCCGGGCGGTAAGCTGGTATTTTGTACCTGTTCATTGCTGCCTGACGAAGGCGAAGTGCAGGTCGAAGAGGCGCTAGAGCGTCATCCAGGCCTGACTGTGGTCCGCACCGCGACAGACCGCGCTGGCATTGATCCTGATTGGACAACCTTTGAAGGTGGCCTGCGTCTGCGCCCTGATTATTGGCCAGAAATGGGCGGCATGGACGGTTTCTATATTGCGGTACTGACAAAGCCGTCTTAGCGCCCTAAGATAGCTGCAATAACACAGCGCATCAGCGCGAAGTCGAAGGCAGCAGTATCGTGGCAAGACCGCAGACATGGCGCGCTGGCGCTACGCATTTCATGCACCGTGTTCATGCGCGTGCTGCCAGCCGTGCGCGTCCTGCGACCAGATTTGTCAGCCAGCCAGAGCCAAAAACCATCGGTCATTTCGCCCGTGGTCGCCAGCTCGTTGCGGGCAATTTCCTGTTTTCTGGTGCCCTGACAGAGGCCAAAGATGCGTCGATTTGGGACATCGTGCCTGATAACCCCGTTGTTGCCGAAGAACTGCAGGGCTGCGCGTGGCTTGATGATTTGGCCGCTGTTGGCGATGCAAAGGCGCGGGCCTGCGCGCAGGATTGGGTCGCAGATTGGATAGTGCACTATGGGCGTGGGCGCGGCGCGGGCTGGACCCCTGATTTGGTTGGTCGCCGTCTAATTCGCTGGATACAACACGGGTTTTTCCTACTGCGCGGCCAAGAAAAAGAGGCGAGCGTGGCGTTTTACCGCTCACTCGGGCAACAGACAATTTTTCTATCGCGCCGCTGGAAAACATCCCAACGTGGCTTGCCTCGATTTGAGGCACTGACAGGGATGATCTACGCAGGTCTTTCGCTAGAGGGCATGGAAGAACACGTCGATCCTGCCGTTAAGGCGTTGGCCCGCGATTGTGCCTGTGAAATTGATGACACAGGCGGAATTTTGACCCGCAACCCCGAAGAATTGCTTGAGGTGCTGACATTGCTCACGTTGACCGTGCAAGCATTGACCAAAATGAACCGCCAACCGCCTGCGCCGATCCTGACCGCGATTGCCCGCATTGCCCCGACGTTGCGCGCCTTGCGGCATGCGGATGGCGGCTTGGCCCGTTTCCACGGCGGTGGCCGCGGTCTTATTGGTCGCTTGGATCATGCCTTGGTCGCTAGTGGTGATAAGACGCGTGCGGGTGAGGGTCCGCATATGGGGTTTGCCCGTCTTAGCGCCGGACGCACGACCATTGTGATGGATGCCGCAGCCCCGCCGACGGGGGCAGAATCGATCAATGCGCATGCCAGCACACTTGCGATTGAGGTCACATCAGGCCGCCGTCCCGTAATCGTAAGCTGCGGATCGGGTCGCTCGTTTGGCGAGGAATGGCGGCGCGCTGGTCGGGCCACACCGTCGCACAGCGCCGTTTGCCTCGAAGGATATTCATCGTCCCGTCTTGGCCCGCCAAGCAGGTTAAACACCGCACGACAAGAACTGCTGGTTGATGTGCAACAGTTCGTTCAGGCGCATTTTTCAAGCCTGCATGATGGGCGCAGATTAGAGCTGTCACATGATGGATATCGCGGCACCCACGGGTTGACGCACGCCCGCACAATCGATTTGGCCGTGGATGGGCGCGGCATGGTAGGCGAAGATCTACTGACCACGCTGCTTGAAGCTGACAAGGCGAAATTTGACGCCGCTCTGGATCAAACCGCCCTGCAAGGCGTTCACTATTCGGTGCGGTTTCATTTGCATCCTGACGTGGATGCCACAATTGATATGGGTGGCGCTGCAATCTCATTGGCGCTCAAATCTGGAGAGATTTGGATACTTCGCCACGATGGACACGCTGAAATGTCGCTTGAACCGTCAGTTTATTTGGAAAATGGCCGATTAAAGCCCCGTCCGAGCCAGCAGGTGGTTTTATCTGGGCGCACAATGGCATATGCGACGCGCGTCCGCTGGTCGTTGGCCAAGGCCCAAGATACGCCCGAAGGTGTGCGTGATCTGGTCACTGACGACCTGATGGACCCAAATGAAGATTGATTCTTGGGGGATCACATGACCGACCTTGCACCACTGCGCCGCGCCCTTCTTTCTGTATCTGACAAAGCTGGATTGCTTGATCTAGGTAAGGCGCTTGCCGCCCGTGGGGTCGAACTGTTGTCGACTGGTGGGTCTGCCAAGGCGCTGCGCGATGCAGGGCTAGACGTGCGCGATGTGGCCGATGTGACAGGCTTTCCTGAGATGATGGATGGTCGGGTTAAAACGCTGCACCCTGTTGTGCATGGTGGCCTTTTGGCCCGTCGTGATTTGCCTGCGCATGTGGACGCGATGACCGAGCATAACATCTGCCCAATCGATCTGTTGGTCGTGAACCTATACCCGTTTGAAGAAACCGTCGCCAAGGGTGCGGATTTTGATACCTGTATTGAGAACATCGACATTGGTGGCCCTGCGATGATCCGCTCTGCCGCCAAAAACCATGCGTTTGTGAACGTGATTACTGATGTCCAAGACTACGCCGCGCTGTTGACTGAGCTGGACGCAAACGACGGCCAGACCACACTGGCGTTCCGCCAGAAACTTGCGCAAACCGCATATGGCCGCACCGCCGCCTATGATACTGCCGTCAGCACATGGATGGCTGGCGTGATTGATCTCGACACGCCGCGCCGTCGGTCCATTGCTGGCACTTATAAGCAGACGATGCGTTACGGTGAAAACTCCCACCAGTCGGCTGCGTTTTATACCGATGGCACCGACCGTCAGGGCGTTGCGACGGCGACCCAGCATCAGGGCAAGGAATTGTCCTACAACAACATCAACGACACCGATGCCGCGTTTGAATTGGTTGCCGAGTTTGACCCTGCGGATGGCCCAGCCGTTGCGATTATCAAACATGCAAACCCAAGCGGCGTGGCCCGTGGCGCGACCTTGCTTGAAGCCTACACCAACGCGTTTGACTGCGACCGCACATCTGCGTTTGGCGGCATTGTTGCGCTGAACACTGCGCTGGATGAAGACACTGCAAAGGCGATTGTCGAGATTTTCACCGAAGTTGTGATTGCGCCGGGTGCGTCCGATTCAGCCTGCGCAATTTTCGCCACTAAAAAGAACCTGCGCTTGCTGACAACAGACGGCTTGCCTGATCCAAAGGCAGCCCAGATCACGATGAAACAGGTTGCTGGCGGTATGCTTGTCCAAGACAAAGACGTCGGTCATGTGGCTTTGGGCGATCTAAAAGTTGTGACCAAGGTTCAGCCAACCGATGCCCAAATGGCCGATCTGCAATTTGCGTGGACCGTTGCCAAGCACGTCAAATCTAACGCGATTGTTTACGTTAAAGACGGCGCAACGGTCGGCGTTGGTGCAGGCCAGATGTCGCGCCTTGATAGCGCGCTGATTGCCGCCCAAAAGGCAGAGCGCATGGCGGGCGCGATGGGCTTGCCGCAGTCGTTGGCAATCGGGTCGGCAGTTGCATCAGATGCGTTCTTCCCGTTCGCTGATGGCCTGCTTGAGGCAGCTGCCGCTGGTGCGACTTGCGTCATTCAGCCGGGTGGCTCGATGCGTGACGATGAGGTCATCGCTGCCGCAGATGACGCCGGTATCGCGATGGTGTTCACCGGCATGCGCCACTTTCGGCATTAAGGATTAATCGATGCGTTTGCTATTCTGGACAGGTTTTTGGGTGTTTCTGGCGGATCAAGCCAGCAAATACGTGGTCGTCCATTATCTTGATCTGATCACGAAGCTGCGCATCGATGTGTGGCCGCCGTACCTGACGTTTCGGATGGCATGGAACCGCGGCGTGAATTTTGGCATCGGCGCAGGGTTCGATATGCGCTTGGTGTTGATTGGTGTCGCAGTTGCGATCTCGGTGGCTGTGTTGTTTTGGCTGTGGCGCAGACCTGTGACCAATAAATGGACCTATATCGCGGCTGGTTTTCTGGTCGGCGGCGCGTTGGGCAACGTCGTTGATCGGGTCCTGTATGGCGCTGTGGCCGATTTCTTGAACATGTCGTGCTGTGGGTTTGAAAACCCATATGCGTTTAATATCGCCGATGTGGCCATTTTTGTCGGCGCGGTGGGCATTGCATTTGCCGAACCGGACAAGCCGAAAAAGAAACGGGCGTGACGAAGCCTACGGGTTAGGCTAAACATGCCCGACAATGACCAAGGACGACGTGATGCGTAACGCTATTTTGGCAATTTTCGGTGCACTTGTGCTGGCGGCATGTTCCGCTGGCGATCGTCCGTTGCATGACATGCGCAGCAGCAGTGGCGGACCGGATGAATTTTCGGTGATGCCTGTGGCGGCTTTGGAATTGCCGGACACATTCACGCTGCCCACACCAACCCCTGGTGCTAGTAACCGCACAGATGCTGACCCTAAAGGCGACGCGATTGAGGCCCTTGGTGGCAGGCGTGCGTCCCAGTCCGCTGGCGGCATTCCCACAGCAGATGCAGCGCTTGTTGCCCGTGCAGGCCGCAACGGCGTGACCGCGAATATTCGTGAAACGCTGGCGACCGAGGACGCGCAGTTCCGCCAAACCCGCAAACGGTTCTCGCTGTTTGGCGGGATTTTCTCGCGCAGTCGTTACTTTAAGGCCTACGCCGCCCAAGCGCTTGACGCTTACGCAGAGTTGCAGCGGCTCCGGAACCTAGGCATCGCGACGCCAACCGCACCTCCGGCTCAGTAGCCCAGCCCGCCTTCGGCACGATAGCGCGTTGTCACATCCGCGTATGACCACTTGATTGCGCTGTGTTGTGACGTAGGTTGCTATTCAAGACAGTCCCACGAGATAAGGATGCCCAATGCGCCGATTGCTTACCCTTGCCCTGATCGCCTTTAGCGCCCCCGCGCTGGCCCAAGAGGTCACGACCTATTCACTTGATAACGGCATGGATGTCGTCGTGATCGAAGACCACCGCGCCCCCGTCGTCGTGCATATGGTCTGGTATAAGGTCGGGTCAGCCGATGAACCCGTTGGTGCATCCGGTGTCGCGCATTTCCTTGAGCATCTGTTGTTTAAGGCCACGGATGTTCTGGAAAGCGGCGAGTTTTCCGCGACCGTTGCTGCCAACGGTGGGTCTGACAATGCGTTCACCAGCTATGATTACACCGCGTATTTCCAACGCATCGCCGCCGATAGGTTGGAGCTGATGATGCAGATGGAAAGCAACCGGATGAATAACCTCCGGATTACTGAGGCCGACATAGAGACTGAACGCAACGTGGTCTTGGAAGAACGCAATCAGCGTACCGAGAATTCTGCTGGCGCGCTTGCCCGCGAACAATTCGTGGCGGCTCAATATCAAAACCACCGCTACGGTGTGCCGATCATTGGCTGGAAACACGAAATGGAACAGCTGTCACTACAAGACGCGTTTGATTTCTACGACCTGTATTACAGCCCGAACAACGCCATTTTGGTTGTTGCTGGTGACGTCGCACCCGATGAAGTTAAGGCCTTGGCCGAGCAGTATTACGGTGTGATCCCATCCGAGCCAAACCTGCCCGAACGTATTCGCCCACAAGAACCACCCCAGCGCGCCGAGCGGCGTATCACCTATACCGACCCACGCGTCAGCCAGCCGTATTTAACGCGCTCTTACATCGCGCCCGAACGCGATGCCGGTGCGCAGAAAGAAGCAGCCGCTTTGGTCTATCTCGCGGATCTGTTGGGTGGGTCACCATTCTCGTCCGCGCTTGGTCAAGCCCTGCAGTTTGAAACCCAGACGGCGGTTTATGCGGGCGCCAGCTATAACGGCGCATCACTGGATGACAGCACATTTGCCGTATCCGTGGCCCCATCTGAGGGCGTGAGCCTGTCGGACGCAGAGGCCGCGATGGACGCCGCGATCGCAGCATTCCTTGCTGCTCCGATTGACCAAGACCAGATGGAAAGCCTGCGCACCCAGCTGCGTGCATCCGAGGTTTTCGCCAAAGATAACGTGCAAGGTATCGCCAACCGGTACGGGCGTGCGTTGACCCAAGGGCTGACGATCCAAGACGTGCAAGACTGGCCGCAAATTCTGCAAGACGTGACAGAGGCCGATATCAAAGCCGTCGCCGCCAAGGTTTTGGACCGTAATCAAGCCGTGACCGGATGGGTCGTGGCAAACCCAGAGGAGGCACGCTGATGTTTCGATATATCCTGACGATTTGTGCCGTTGTGGCGGGCACCAGCGCCCTTGCCGAAGTTGAAATTCAACAGATTACGTCTGCTGGTGGGATCAATGCGTGGGTCGTTGAAGAACCATCCATTCCGTTCACAGCGCTTGAAATTCGCATGCGTGGCGGCGCGTCTTTGGACGTGGCTGGCAAACGCGGTGCGGTAAACTTGATGACCGCGCTCATTGAGGAAGGCAGCGGCGATATGGATGCGCAAGCGTTCCAGAAGCGCCTTGAGGCGCTCGCGGCCAGCCTGTCGTTCCGTGTGTCTGATGACATCATGTCGATTTCCGCGAAGTTCCTGACCGAAAATCAAGACGAGGTGTTGGCATTATTGCGCCAAGCATTGACCCAGCCGCGGTTTGACCAGGACGCGATTGACCGCGTGCGCGCGCAGGTTATTTCCGGCATTTTGAGTGACGCAAAAAGCCCGAACCGGATTGCTGGCGCATTCTTTGATGGTGCCGCGTTTGAAGGTCATCCTTACGCGACATCCATCGACGGCACTGCTGACAGCGTTGGTGCATTGACCCAAGACGATATGTTTGAAGCGCACCGCAATACGTTGACCCGTGACCAGATTTATGTGTCCGCTGTGGGTGATATTTCGGCGGACGCGCTTGGACCACTGCTCGACGAACTGTTGGGCGGTTTGCCAGCCACAGGTCCGCCCGCCATTGCTGACGTCGACTTTAGTTTGGCTGGTGGCGTCACCGTTATTCCATTCGACACGCCGCAGTCGGTCGCGTTGTTCGGCCACAGCGGTATTGAACGTGACGACGATGATTTCTTTGTGGCCTATATTCTGAATTCAATTCTTGGCGGCTCTGGGTTCGAATCCCGCCTGATGAATGAGGTTCGCGAAAAGCGTGGTCTAACGTATGGCATCGCGTCCTATTTGGTTCCGAAATTCCACACAGAAATGTGGATCGGGCAAGTTGCATCCGGCAATGAAACGATTTCAGAGGCGATCGCAGTCACCCGCGATGTCTGGTCTGACTTGGCCGCCAATGGCGTGACTGCAGAAGAATTGGCTGTGACCAAAACCTACCTGACGGGCGAATACCCGCTGCGGTTTGATGGCAACGCCAAAATCGCGGGCATCATGGTTGGCATGCAGATGATCGGTTTGCCGCCGGAATATGTGATCAATCGCAACGATTATATTGAGGCGGTAACGCTGGACGATATTAGCCGTGTCGCCGCAGAATTACTGCGCCCTGACGATCTGCACTTTGTCGTTGTGGGTCAGCCAGTTGGGCTAGAAACCATCGATTAACTATTTTTCGCCCCTCGCAGAATCGCAATTGGCCGTGCTATCCCTTGTGGCATGGCCAATTTGGACCCCAACATAAAGCCTCAGCCTGTCATCAGACAGCTTGACGACGCCGCGATCAATAGGATTGCAGCGGGTGAAGTGTTGGAACGTCCGGCGTCTGCCGTCAAAGAATTGGTCGAGAACGCGATTGATGCGGGCGCGCACCGGATTGAGGTCGTGATCGCCGATGGAGGCAAAACACTGATCCGCGTGAGTGACGATGGCTGCGGTATCGCGGGGGCGGATTTGCCACTGGCATTGTCCCGCCATGCGACCAGCAAAATTGATGGGTCTGACCTGCTAAATATCCATTCCTTTGGCTTTCGCGGTGAAGCCTTGGCCAGCCTTGGCGCAGTCGGTCGTTTGACGATGACCAGTCGCGTCGCGGGCGGCGAAGGCGCGTCAATTTCGGTTGCTGGTGGTGTGATGTGCGATGTGCGCCCCGCGGCATTGTCAGCTGGCACAGTCGTTGAATTGCGCGATATGTTTTACGCAACACCTGCGCGGCTCAAGTTCTTGCGCACCAATCGGTCCGAAGCTCAGGCGGTGGGCGACGTTATTAAGCGCCTTGCGATGGCAGAGCCGTTTATTACGTTTATCCTGCGCGATGCATCGGGCGGCGACAGCCGGACCACGTTCCGCGCCGACGCCGAAAGCGGTGATCTGTTTGATGCGCTGCACGGGCGTTTACGGTCGGTGGTTGGCCGCGATTTTGCCGACAATGCGCTTGCGATTGATGCAGAACGCGACGGGTTTCACCTGACGGGATATGCGGCTTTGCCGACCTATTCGCGCGGTGCTGCGGTGGCGCAATTTGTGTTCGTGAACGGACGTCCCGTGCGCGATAAAATGCTGCTGGGAGCGCTACGGGCTGGATACATGGATGTGCTAAGCCGCGACAGGCATCCGGTGGCCGCATTGTTTATCGATTGTGAACCGGCGATGGTCGATGTGAACGTGCATCCCGCCAAATCTGAGGTCCGGTTTCGTGATCCTGGAACGGTGCGCGGATTGATCGTATCGGGCTTGCGCCATGCGATTGCGGGCGCAGGACACCGTGCATCGACGACCGTCGCTGATGCGACGTTGGGCGCGATGCAATCGAAGCCGCTAGAGCCGCGCGTGTACCAGATGGACCGCCCGTCGTTCACCGCGCGGTCGATGTCTTTTCAGGCCCAAGCACCTGGTTTTGGGGAAGCACCAAGCGCGCGGATTGAACCTGATATTTTGGACGAACCGGATCATTTGCCACTGGGTGCTGCGCGCGCGCAAGTCCATGAGAATTACATTATTGCGCAGACTGCGGATGGCATTGTGATCGTGGACGGTCATGCGGCCCACGAGCGATTGGTCTATGAAAAACTAAAGATGCAAATGGCCGAAAACGGTGTTGCCGCCCAAGCATTATTGATCCCAGAGATTGTTGAATTGGCCGAAGGCGAGGCAGCGCAACTGTTGGAAATAGCCGATGACTTGGCCCGCTTTGGCCTCGGGATTGAACCGTTTGGCGGCAATGCTGTGGCCGTGCGCGAAACGCCTGCGATCTTGGGCGAAGTGAACGCAGGCGCAATGTTGCGTGATATTTTAGACGAGCTTGCCGATACGGGCGGGTCTGATCGGGTGCAAACCAAAGTCGAGGCAATCCTGTCGCGCGTGGCTTGCCACGGATCGATCCGCACGGGCCGCCGGATGCGTGGCGAAGAAATGAACGCCCTGTTGCGCGAAATGGAAGCGACCCCAAGGTCCGGCCAATGCAACCACGGCCGCCCCACATATGTAGAGTTGAAAATGACAGATATTGAACGATTGTTTGGCCGCACATGATCAGCATCGGCGATTATACCTTTAGCCTAGTCGACCCGTTGTTCATCGCCGGTCTGATCGTTGCTCTCATTCTCCTTGCGATGGTGGTCCTGTTGGTTGTGACGGTCCGCCGTGCCGGTAAATCGGGCGAAATGGCGCAGGTGTTGGCAAGCCAGATGGGCGGGCTAGGGAGCCGCGTTGAGATGCTGTCAAACGGCCAACAGCAGTTGTTTGGCGGTCTGACATCAGTGACCGAAGCACAGGCGCAGCAGCAGGCCAAAACGCTGCAATTGATGGAGCAGCGGTTATCGCAAGTGACGGAATCGTTGAACATAAACCTGTCGTCATCTGCGCAGCGAACTGCCCAAAGTCTGGGCGAATTGCAGCAGCGGTTGTTGACCATCGACAAAGCGCAGGAAAATATTACCAAGCTGTCAGGCGATGTTTTGTCGTTGCAAGATATCTTGTCGAACAAGCAAACGCGCGGCGCGTTTGGGGAAATTCAACTGAATGATATCGTCAGCAAGGCGCTGCCATCAGATGCCTATACGTTCCAGCACACGCTGACGAATGGCAAGCGGGCCGACTGTTTGATCCACCTGCCGAACCCTCCGGGACCCATTGTGATCGACAGCAAATTTCCGCTGGAAGCCTATGAAGCCCTGCGCAATGCCAAGACAGATTGGGAGGCCAATGAGGCCGCCAAGTTCATGCGCACATCGGTCAAGGCCCACATTAAGGCGATTTCTGAGAAGTATATCCTAGACGGAGAAACCGCCGATGGTGCGCTGATGTTCCTGCCATCAGAGGCCGTGTATGCAGAATTGCATGCGAATTTTCCTGAACTGGTCCGAGAAGGGTTCACTGCACGTGTTTGGATCGTGTCACCGACGACCTGTATGGCCACGTTGAACACGATGCGGGCGATCCTGAAAGATGCGCGGATGCGCGAACAGGCGGGGGCTATTCGCACGACCTTGCGTCTGTTGCACCGCGATGTGGAACTGGTGGTTGAGCGTGTGGGTAAGTTGAACACGCATTTTGGTCAGGCCCGCAAGGATCTTGAAGACATCAACACCGCGGCGGAACGGGCAGGTAAACGCGCGACGCGGCTTGATAACTTTGATTTTGAAGAGATCGCAAAAGAGGACGCGGTGCCGCTGCCTATTGCGCAAGGCAAATCCTAGGGTTTGGGCAAATGACGTTTGATCGGTTAAAACCCACCCTACGCATCATCGAATATTTCTCTCGCCCGTCCCCAGACACCTGAGTCTAGCTGACCCAAAGTGCCAAGATGTGGCAACAGCTGGCCCGCAAAATCATCGCTGCTTTCGGCAGGTAACAGTGACGGTAAATTATCAATCGCCATCACATCAAGCGGCGGATCGTTGTGAACCCGCAGCGCGGGGGCGTCCCATGTTGTCTCTGATCCATACACTTTGATCGGGGAAAAATCGCTTTGCGGATCGCAGGCGATGTCCCCAATCACGCGCAGCTTGCGTTGGTCTGTCGTCGCAGATGCGGGCACAAACACAGGGGTCCCGTCGCGCGCAAGAATGCAGTTGAGGAACACATCGTGCTCCAACACTTCAGGGAAAGGCCCACCTGAAGCGGTCTCGGCCATGTCCCATTTGGTCATGCTCAGCCCCAGTGCCTCGCATAAATCCGCGCCGCCCGTGCCGACGCGACCCAATGCGCCGATGATCAGGACTGAGGGGGTGGTACCGGCCAATTGCGCGTGGATATGATCGACCATCGCAGGTGCATCAGCAAAGGTATTGATCGGTCCGATTAGCTGGCCCTGCTGCTGCGCTGCATATGTCAGAAGGCTGACTGCCGCCCCCGCATACCCAGCCCAATATCCAAACGCAGCGATCCGCCGTCCGTCTTCGCCGACAAGATATTCCAGATCATAAAGCGCGCTGCCGCCAGCCTGAAACCGGTCCAACAGGACCCGCCCCGAGGCTTGTCCCTTATACGCATGACCGAACATGATGTGGTTGTGGCGCAACGGGGTGCCGTCATCAGGCAATTCTTTCAGCCCAAAGATGACCGCATCAGCGGGTGCATCCACCCATGCCCCTTGGTCCACAATAGCGCAGCCAACGTCGCTGTATCCACCGATTGGGATTGCGCGTTGGTCGCTGTTTTCGACGGTGACTTGGAGCCCCGCATCCAGCAGCGTTTTTGCGCCTGCTGGTGTCAGTCCAACCCGTTCTTCATGGGGGCGTGTTTCGGCTCGAACCCAAAGGTGCATCCGCCCTCTCCCTAATAATGTGTACGCGCCGCAATCCGGTCGCTGTGGTCCAGATGCGGGGCGCTGTTAAACGTGCCAAGGATATTTCCGTGATCGGTCACATGAATGCGGTGCACCGATGTGTTCAAAATCGGCAACGCAATCTGGGCCATCTGCGGAATATCGAGGTGCAAAATATGCGCCACGGCCCGCGCGATGATCCCGCCAGAGGTTACGCAAAGGATGCGCTTACCTGGTTGGGCGGCCTCTTGAACTAAGGCCTCAACGCGGTCGCTATAGTTGGCGTAGGTTTCGGTCCCTTGGATTTTCCCGTCGCGCCAAGCGGTCAATGTCGCAGGGAAATGTGTCACAAAGTCCTCGGGGCTGGTGCGTGGTGGCACGAGTTTCAGCGCGTCCATTTCGGCGGTCAGATCGTAATAGGCGATCTCGTTCAATCGCTCATCTACGGTCACATCCGTGAATCCCATGCCCGCAACGGTCTCACGTTGGCGGCGCAGAGAGCCTGAGAAAACCGCATCAAACGGTCCATCATGTGCGTTGATCCAATCGCCAAGCCATGCTGCCTGCTGATGCCCTAGCTCTGACAGTTTGTCATAACCTGCCTCGTCAGTTGCCGCCGAATTTGCCTGCCCGTGCCGGACCAGTATGATTTCGCCCATGATGCCTCCTGATGTTGCGATATGGGTAAGCGGTTGCGTCTGGCTTGGCAACGGTGCGCGATGCGCCCTTGTTTGCAGATTCCGCATGTGGGATTGTCGCCGCTAACAATAGAAACCAAAACACTACAGGTCCCCCGTATATGCCCGCAGATAAACTGCTTAAGGATGTCTTTGGATTCGACGCATTTCGCGACGGTCAGCGCGAGATTGTGGATGCCGTCATTGCGGGCGAAAACACGCTGGCGATTATGCCGACGGGCGGTGGTAAATCGCTTTGTTTTCAGCTTCCAGCGCTGATGCGCACTGGTGTGACTGTCGTAATTTCCCCGCTGATTGCACTGATGCGCGATCAGGTGCGCGGGCTTAAGGCAGTGGGCGTCGAGGCAGGCGCACTAACGTCCGGCAATACCGAAGAAGAAACCGAAGCCGTTTGGGCGGGCCTTGAGGCGGGCACATTGCGCCTGCTTTACATGGCCCCCGAACGGTTGTCGTCAGGCGGCACCATGCAGATGCTGCGCCGCGTCGGTGTTGGCATGATCGCTGTTGACGAGGCGCATTGTGTCAGTGCTTGGGGTCATGATTTCCGCCCTGATTACCTGCGTATTGGCGAATTACGCCGCTTGCTGGATGTCCCATTGGCCGCGTTCACCGCGACTGCAGACGCTGAAACCCAAGTCGAGATTATCGAAAAGCTGTTTGACGGTGTGCAACCATCGACGTTTTTACGGGGCTTTGATCGGCCCAATATTCATCTTGCGTTTGAGGTCAAAGATGGCCCGCGCGCGCAGATTTTGAACTTTGCTGCAGCCCGTAAAGGTCAGTCCGGCATTGTCTATTGCGGCACCCGCGCGAAAACCGAAACGCTTGCTAAGGCGTTGAATGATGCAGGCCATACCGCTTGTTCGTATCACGGTGGTATGGACGCCGAAAGCAGGCGCATGGTGGAACGTCGTTTTCAACAAGAAGACGGCTTGATCGTCTGTGCCACCGTCGCCTTTGGCATGGGCATTGATAAGCCCGATATTCGCTGGGTCGCGCACGCCGATCTGCCCAAGACGATCGAAAGCTATTACCAAGAAATCGGTCGCGCGGGTCGTGACGGTGCCCCTGCTGAAACCCTGACGCTGTTTGGCCCCGACGATATCCGGTATCGCCGTCAGCAAATCGACGAAGGCTTGGCCCCCGCCGATCGCCGCGCTGCCGATCATGGGCGCCTAAACGCGCTGCTTGGTTTGGCTGAGGCGCTGGTATGTCGCCGCCAGACCCTGCTGAGTTATTTTGGCGAAGACCCAAGCCCCTGCGGCCATTGTGATCTTTGCGACAAACCACCTGAAACGTTTGACGCTACGACGCCTGTGCGCATGGCTTTGTCAGCTGCGCTGCGGACCGATGAATGGTTTGGGGCAGGCCATCTGATTGACATCTTGCTGGGCGCCAAAACCGATAAAATCAATCAACGCGGCCATGACAGTCTGCCGACCTACGGCGTTGGCAAAGAGTTTAGTAAAAACCAATGGCAGGCGATTTTCCGGCAAATGATGGGGCACGATCTGATGCGCCCTGATCGCGACAGATACGGCGCACTGCGCATGACTGACCATGCGCGGCCCATTTTGCGCGGCGAGGCGTCGATAACATTGCGTCGCGATTCAATCCGTAACGCCAAAGGGTCGGGCCCCAAAGTCCGCCAATTGGTATCCGAGGAAGACGCGCCGTTGATGTCGGCGCTGAAAGCCAAGCGACGGTTCCTTGCTGAACAGGCTGGCGGTCCGGCCTATATCATTTTCAACGACAAAACATTGATCGAGATGGCGGAAAAACGACCATCAAACTTAGATGAAATGGCCGCGATTGGCGGGGTCGGTGCCAAGAAACTGGAAAGTTTCGGCAAGGCTTTTCTTGAAGTGATCGCAGGCGCCATTGAGGACGTGCATCCGGTGCGGCGCAAACTTGCAGGCCGCGACGAGGGGGCGGTTTACGACCGCTTGCTTGCGGCACAAACCGACCTGCAACGCGGACCGGACGGGGCAGACAAGCCGATGTCATGCTCTGCGTCGGTGCTCGCTAAGGTCGCACAGTTGCGTAATGCGGACCAAGCAGGGCTCGCCCGCCTGATGGGTGACAAATATGCCAACCGTTTTGGCGAAGCGTTTCTGGATATCCTGCAAGAAGGCTAACATGATTGCGCCCTATGCCGCTTGCCCCTAGCGTGGTTGCCAGAATTGATTGATGTTGGGTGCCTTTATGTTTGACCGTATTTTATCGCTTTTCTCAGGCAACGGTGGGTTTCACACCGAACTGCCCGCCGCTGATGCGCGCACGGCTCTTGGGGCCTTGATGGTCCGCGCCTCCAAAGTGGACAAAGCCTATCTGTTTGAAGAGGTCGAACAGATCGATAAAGTCCTGTCGAAGCTTTACAATCTGAACCCCGTACAAGCCGCCAAAATGCGCGCCCAATGCGAGCTGTTAGAAGAAGAAATGTCCGATACCAAAAATCTTGCGGGTATTTTGCACGATGCCATCAGCGTCGATGACCGCGAGGCGGTGGTGACAGCCCTTTGGTCAGTGGTCTTTGCCGACGGTGTCGAGCACGAAGAAGAAGACGAACTGCTGCACGCCATCGAGGCCGCACTTGGCGTGTCGCCCGCCACCGCCAAGCGGCTCCATGACACAGAGATGGCCAAACGCCCCGTCGTCAGACGCGGCTAGCGTCCGCGCCCCGCAAACCACACCGATGACGCGCCTGCGATTGCGATAACCGCAAGGCCGATCAATGTTGTACTATCAGGCCAATCACCGAAAATTATCACTCCTAAAACGGTGGCCACAACCAGTTGGCTATAGATTAGCGGGGCGATCACATTGGCAGGCGTGGTGCGGTTCACGAGCACCAATAGCAGATTGCCCAATGCTGACCCCATCGCGCTGATCCCAATCAAGACCGCGGCGTTGCCTGTGATGGCAGGCAATGGCCCGACGGCGAAAGGTGCCAAGACGACCGCCCCGATGACAAGTTGTGATAGCAGTAAAAATCGTGGCCTGAACCCAGCTGCCAGCCACCGCGTTGCCACCAAATACGATCCGTGAAAACACCCCGCGAGGATGGCAAATCCCATGCCTGCCGTCATCCCAAACCCGGGTCGCACGACGATCAGGACCCCGACAAAGCTGAGGCCAAGCAGTATAGTGCGGGCCAAAGTTACCCGTTCACCCAGCAAGAACGCGGATAGCGCATAGGCCACGATTGGCCCCACAAAGAACCCACCAAACACGGTCGCCATATCCTCGGTCCGCAACGCGGTTAAAATGCAAACAATCCCCCCAACGATCAGCATTGCGCGCAGAATAAGCCGCCAGTCCTTTGCCTGCGCCAAGTCGCTACGCTGTAAGCCCGCAAATGGCGCAATGATCACCGCCGCCAAGGCAAAACGTGACCACGCAGTGAACACAGGATCAAACCCCTGACCACCCAGTACCTTCGCCGCCGCATCGCCCGACACGATAAGAACCATGGCCATGACGACCATGACAACAACGCGGGGCAGGGATGGGGGCATGGTTTGGGTCCTTTGATTGCTTGGCACTGGTCAACAACTGTCCGAAAAAAGCACTTGTCGCGTCTCAGTTTTAGCGCCAAAATTGCCTATCAAAGGGTGACATACTATAATGAAGCGTGTGTCAAATGCCCAAAGATCCCCGCAATATGTTTCGGGATTTCTTTATCAACTGATTTTGGATGCCGATCTATCGATCAGCTTGTTTAAGGAACTGGCGTAGGTGCAGTGCTACTTGCAGTCGTTACAGTTGTTCTGATTGGTGAAGACGTGGCAAAAAAAGTGGGTCAACATCTCGCGACGCGTTTGCCGCAAGGCCAAGGTTGAGCCTCGCCTACGTTTATCAACGTAATTGCCCTTGCCATGCCCCCCTGTCCCTTGGTCTAACGAGCCAGAGCTAAAGGAACACATCTATGGTCGATATTGCCTCCCGCGTTTGGAATCACAAATGGAAAATCGACCCGATTGTGCGGTCGCTCATTGATACGGATTTCTACAAATTGCTGATGTGTCAGTCCGTGTTCCGCAACAAACCCGACACGCAAGTTACGTTCTCCCTGATCAACCGGTCCAAACATATCCGGCTGGCTGATCTGGTCGACGAGGGCGAACTGCGCGAACAGCTTGACCACATCCGAACCCTGTCGCTTTCGCGCGGGGAATCCACTTGGATGCGCGGCAACACGTTCTATGGCAAACGGCAAATGTTCACGCCCGAATTCATGGACTGGTTTGAAAACCTGCGCTTGCCGCCCTACCATCTTGAAAAGGTCGATGGGCAATACGAGCTGACGTTTGAGGGATCATGGCCCGAAGTCATGCTTTGGGAAATTCCGGCACTTGCGGTCCTGATGGAACTGCGCGGGCGGGCCGTGCTGGAAATCATGGGGCGGTTCGAGCTCGAAGTGCTCTACGCACGCGCCAAAACCAAAGTCTGGGAAAAGGTTGAAACCCTGCGCACCCTGCCGGAACTGGCCATCGCTGATTTCGGCACCCGTCGCAGGCACAGCCACCTGTGGCAAGACTGGTGCGTGCAGGCCATGTCCGAAGGGTTGGGCGACAAATTCATCGGTACCTCCAACTGCCTGATCGCCAAAAACCGCGAAGTCCCCGCCATCGGCACCAATGCACATGAATTACCGATGGTCTATGCGGCGCTGGCCGAAAACGACGACGCCCTGCGGCAAGCCCCCTACGACGTGCTGGCGGACTGGCAGGCGGAACACGACGGCAACCTGCGCATCATCCTGCCCGACACCTACGGGACACAAGGGTTTCTGAACGGCGCGCCCGATTGGCTCGCTGGCTGGACAGGGATCAGGGTCGACAGCGGCGATCCGGCGACGGGGGGCGAGACAGCGATCAACTGGTGGAAATCCCGTGGCGAAGACCCGACCAAGAAACTGGTCATCTTCTCGGACGGGCTCGACGTTGATAAAATCGTCGAACTGCAATCCCAATTCGCAGGGCGCTGCCGCGTGTCATTCGGGTGGGGGACCATGCTGACCAACGACTTCAAAGGGCTCACCCAAAACGACGCCCTCGCACCATTCTCCCTCGTGTGCAAAGCAATCCAAGCCAACGGCAACCCTACCGTAAAACTCAGCGACAACCCAAACAAAGCCATGGGCCCAAGCAAAGAAATCGCTCGCTACAAACGGGTGTTTGGAGTCGGTGAGCAAGAGGAGGTTGAGGTTGTGGTTTAACGGTGGGACTGCATGCGGCTAATGGCATGCTCTATCTCAGCACCTTGTGCAGCGTTAACCGATAGTACGTAGTTATAAATGCCAACCAGTACATCGTCACTTTGCCAGCCAGCAATAACCTGATTGTGAAACCCAATAAGTCTTTCAGGGGTTAACGCCATCGAATTATTATGAAGCTCGATGTTGAATGCAGTTATGGTTGGTTGGGCGATGACACTTCTAGTTTCTGAAATTGGGAATCCAACAGACGTAAAAGTTTCGATTAAACTTTCGGAGACTTTCCGTAGCTTTATTGGGTCATTTTTGTGCGACAAGATTATGTCATCGACATAAACGCTGACCAAAATATCCTTATCCAGCTTCCCTAGGAATTTCCCTGCTTGGCTCCGATTCAGACACAGTGAAGCCAAAGCAGGAGATTGTGTAAACCCGTAGGGCAAATGAAATCCGGCCTCGGTTTTTACAACTGAATGCGCAGTGGCCTCGCTGGCTTTTATGAGGCTGAATCCACATGTCTTGAGGGCCTTGATGATTTTGTTTTTCGTGACACGATTGAAAAACTGGCTGATATCGAATCTTGAAAAAGTGTCACTCTGAAGATGCTTGTCTAGGACTGCAATGTGCCCTCCGTTCCGATGGTGATAGAATATAGATGGCGGCTGCCAAGCATCATATATTCTACTGCTAAGGGCCTCGCCGAGTAATTTAAACGAAGGAACTTGTTCGTATGCAAACTTGTCGGCGCCTAATGGAATTTTGCTTGAATAGTTTTTCAAAACATCTGCTCACATAGTTAAGAGCCGGAATCACAAAGTCATGAATCAGCTTGATCAACTTAATGACAAGAACTGAAGTCAACACAACTTCGCGAAACAGGCGGACATAAAGAATAAATTTCTCCATGATCGTCTCCTTGACCTCTCAGCAACCTGGCGCGCAAAAAACGCGACCAGCCTTAACCAAACAGCAGGCAGCCCGAATTCCCATCAGGTCACCAACACACATTCCGCAATCAGTATCCCAGTAGGTGAATACAAATGGCGGTCAGGAAACCCCCTAAAGCTGAGATCAATTTTGATATGGGTTTCATGCGGCAAAAAATCATTGGGCGGCGAGGCATAATTACTCCTCCACCTTCCCCCGCAGCTTCTTCACTTCCCCGCGCTCTTTCTTCCCTGCCAGCCGCCGCTTCACAGACCCATAGGTCGGCTTCGTCGCGCGGCGGCGTTTGGGCACATGCGTGGCCGCCACGATCATCTCCGATAGCCGTTCGCGGGCCAACTCGCGGTTGCGGGCTTGGCTTCGTGTGTCTTGCACAAAGATCACAATCGCGCCGTCCTTCGTCCACTTCTGACCCGCGATCCGCTGCAGTCGGATTTTAACCGCCGCCGTCAGGTTTGGCGACCGCTCCGCCTCGAACCGCAGTTCCACCGCCGTGGACACTTTGTTCACGTTCTGCCCGCCGGGGCCGGACGCGCGGGTAAAGCTCTCGGTCAGCTCCCAATCCGCAATCTCGATGGTATCGGTGATTTTCATGTCGCCCTTAAACGGCATATGCGAAACTTATGCAAAAACTACGCGAAAAATACAGCCATTTTCCAACAAAAAGGGCCACCCCGCGTTGGGATGGCCCTGATCTGAATTTCAGAGGTGGGGTCGGTTAGGAAACTCCACCTTGGTTCAAAAAACCTAAAGATTGCCTTAGGTTAGTTTACCCCAAGTTGTCCCGACTGCCTTCTCCAATACTTCATGACGCATTAGATCACCTCCTTTTCAAATGTTTCGACTAAACAGATGTTCGCATATATCTGGTATAAGTCAAAATGTTTTTGACTAGATATCGGATTTGCGCGGCATATACAGCGCAACAATAATGCGGAACGGCACCAACGCGATCAACGCGATCCCAATTTTAACACCCCAATCCGCCACAGCCAGCGACACCCAAAGCGGCACCAGCGGCCCTGCGTTCAAGAACGGCACAGCGTCCTGCGCCCACATCACTTGCTCCGCAGCCATGCCGCTGAAACCATTGAAGAAAGCCGCGAACGCGATACTGAAAAAGATCACAGTATCCACAATTGAACTGACAAAAGTGGAAACCAGCGGCGCTTTCCACCAAGTCCCATTCCGCAACCGATCAAAGATCGCAATATCAAGCAATTGCGCCACCAAAAACGCCGTAGCCGACCCAATCGCGACGCGCAGCGCAACAGCCGGTCCGTACTCAAGCATGACCTGACTACCGATCAGCGAACAGATGATCCCCACGATCACGCCCACGAACACAACGCGGCGCGCCGCAGCGACCCCGTAAATTCGGTTCATGATGTCGGTCACAAGAAATGCGAGGGGATAAGTGAACGCCCCCCAAGTCAGCAATCCGTCGAGGATCAGGAATTGCACGAGGATATTAGAGGCGACCACAACGATGGCCATGGCGATAACGCCGGGAAGGATACGTGTCATTTTATTACATTTTCCGTTTTTGCAAGGGTGCGGCACTTGTTCCGCAGCCAATCCGCGGACTTGGGCGGGTTAGTCGCTTGCATTGCGCGCGTCAATTACTGATCGCGTATTCAACCAGTTCAGTGCGTTGGAAAAATCTGAAGTTGTCGTCGGATACCAGCGTCATCCGCAACCCAGTGGACGAGGCCCAGACGCTGATCCCTTCAAGGTTGTCGTGCGTCCCGGTGGGTGTTTCCAATCAGCGTGACCTCTGACCCGCCGGACATGATCGAACCTGCGCACGCGGGATTGGAACCCTCGTCCGGTGAAATGCCGTTCTAGGATATAGAACCGCCCGTCGGGCCCGATGTCAGCGCCCGAGATCAAAAAATTTCCACGTCTTGGGATGCGAAACGGGACATCCCAGTCGCCGTCTTTGAGCCGGTAAACAGGGAAGGGGCGCGTCGCCCGACCCGACCGTTCGGGGATTGTGTAAAGCGTGCCGTCCGCGTCGATCGCGAGCGCTTCTAGCGAGCTGTTTGCTTGCATCCCTGCAAAGTCAGGATGGCGTGGCAATGCGCGCGGACGTGGCGTCGAGGCTGTCAAATGCAAGGACGCGGTGCTTTGCTTCGACCGACACATAGATGTCCCCACTAGCGCCAATCGCGATGCCTTCGCTGTCAGGCGTCTTTGATCCGAGTGGCGGTAATAACGGTTTGACTTCGGTGCTTGTGATACCGCTGATATCGCCGTTTGCATCCCGTATGATTTGCCCCGTCACAAATACCCCGCGGTCGCCAATCGCGGTAAAGCTGGTGCCATCATCGGACATAGTCCAATCCGGACAGTCCGCCAAAACGGTCGTCTGCATTGGTCCAAGCGAACCGCGAAAAATCATTCGGTCCTGTGGACAACGGCCCACAGCCTGCAAGCAGCGCCAAGATAAACAGGGTCTGGCGCATTTAGTTGTTGAGCACGCTCAAGCACTGACCTGGCAGCTGCGCCATTGTCAGTGGTCCGCGTCTTGGGCTTGGTGTGGCGTTTGGATCTGGTGGTGGTGGGTTCAAAATGCGGTCGACCCAGCCCTCTGCATCTGCGCAGCCGTCGCCTGCAGGTGGCGGCGCTTGGTTGGTGCAAGTTGCTTCCCCAGCAGCGCATTTCAGGCGCACATGGAAGTGGTAATGATGCCCCCACCAAGGCCGGATTTTATTGAGCCAACTGCGGTCACCGGTCGCGTTTTTACACATCTCGACCTTTGCTCCTGGAAAGACGAATATCCGTGCGGTGCGTGGGTCAGAGGCAGCGGCTTTTAGGATTGCTTCGTGCTGAGGGGTCCAGCTGCTGTTGGTAAATGCGCCAGACGCGCGGCGCATGGAAATGGACGACAGGTCTTCGCGGTCTTGGGTGTTCAGGTCCAACTGGCTGGGCGAAAGCATCCAGATATCAACATCAAGGCCAGATTGATGGCTGGCGTGGCCGGTTAACATGGGACCGCCGCGCGGCTGGCTCATGTCACCAACATAAAGCCCGTCCCAACCAGGGAGTGTCGCGGCAAAGCGTGACAGGTCTTGGATGAAATCAACCGTCCGAGGCTGTGCCCAGTTGCGGTTGCGCGACAGGCGCATCGCTTGCCATGTTGCGCCCGTTTCAGGCAGTTGCACGGCTCCTGCTTGGCAGCCACGCGCGTATCCACCGATGGGTTGCGCCGGCTGGGATGATCCCGTCGGGACATATCCAAACAGGTCCTTGGCCACGCGATCGTCACCCGCATTTTGCGCGCTGATGCTGGCCTTAGCGATCTGCGCTGGTTCTTTGTCTCCGTCGCATGCAGCGAGGCCGGTAATAAGGGCGACTGTCAGGCTTAGGCGGACCATTCTGCACTGTCTCCGTCTTTGTTGACCCACCGTAGCAAGATCAGTCCAATAATAAATAGGAAGATCACGGGAAGGAAGCCAAGCTGCGTGTTTCCGCTGATGACGGTGAACAGGGTGATCAAAGCAGGTGCTAGGAATGCAGTGGCTTTGCCTGTCAGCGCGAAAAGGCCGAAGGCCTCGGTCGGGCGCTGTGGATGTGCGTGCCGGACCATCATAGACCGTGACGCTGCATAAAGTGCGCCACCCGCGCCGCCGATACCTGCACCGCATACAAAGAAGATAATGTCGGGAATGTTTGAACCCGCGGCCAGTGGAACCCCAAACACCTGTTCGCGTGACATGCCAACGATGATTGTGGACACGCTGATCAGAACCCAAACGCAGACGCGGATCACCGGTTTTGGCCCATAGCGTTGATCGCAAAGCCCGCCGATCCAAGTCGCGATCGCGGCTGCAATGGCAGCAATAATCCCAAATACGCCGATCTGGATCGTCTCCCAATCGAGCACCAGCGCTGCATAAACGCCGCCAAATGCATAAAGCGCATTCAGCGCGTCGCGGTAGACCATGGAACCGAGCAGAAAGTTAAATAGGCTTTTGCGTTTGTAGACGGATTTCAACGTCACCCACAGGTTTGCGAGTGCGGTGCCCAACGCCGGTTTCGTGTCTTTGGCAGATGGCGTGTCGCGGACCCAGAGGAAGAATGGGATCATGAAAATGGCGAACCAGATGGCGATGAACGGACCAACGGACCGTGTGCCTTCGCGCATGTCAGGGTCGAGGCCAAACAGCGGTGGGTTGCCCAATAGGGTCACGCCTGCATCGCTTTCGGCCAATAGCAAAAGCATGGCGAACAGTGATACCACGCCGCCCCAATAGCCAAACGCGGCGCCTGATCCTGATATCCGCCCGACTTCTTCGTTGGTGCCAAGCGATGGTAAAATTGCGTTCACGAAATTCAACGCACTTTCGGCAGCAAAGAAGCCGACGTAAAAGATGAATAGCATCCACAGCAGGTTTGCCCCGTCGGGTGTCAGTCCCCATAGCATCGCGGTTGCGACCACGTAGATAATGGAAAAGAACGCGATCCACGGCATTTTGCGCCCAGAGGTATCTGCTAATGCCCCAAGTATGGGCGCAGAAATGGCGATCAGGATACCTGAAATGGTTTGCCCAACGCCCCAGATTGATTGCGCTTGTGCGTCAGCCGCATCCGCGGACATGCCCGAACCAAGGTAATATTCAGCAGCAACAGCCGCGAAATAGGGGCCAAAGATGAACGTCAGGCCAAGCGTGTAAAATGGCTGCGTTGCCCAATCAAAGGCCATCCAGCCCCAGATGCGTTTCTTTTGCGTGATGGCCATGTATCCGTCCCCTTATTCCCCTGCGGTAATAAGACACAGTATTTGGCGGCAGTGGCAAGCAAACGTTGCCTGCCCTTGCGTTAATCTTGGCCCAGCTGTGGCGGCCAAACTCGTGTCGCATCGGCATCGATCCAGTTTTGCACCCAATCGGGCAGGGCGGGCGATGTGACGTCTTGGCCCATCGCTTCAATGATCCGCTCTGGTCCGACAATTCCGTTTTTGTCGGTGACGGCGGCGCGAAATAGCGCTTGGACCGCACATTCGCCGCCAATCCAGATGTTGTGTTCAAGATACGCGAACCGCGCGTCCCATCCGATCGCCTGACTGACCAGCTTGAACCGCACGAAGGGCCTGATCCGCTTGCGGTAACGCACAGAGTTACCTGCCATGGTCAGCCCCCAGCCTTTGGCCTTAAGCGCGCCAAGCAAGCCAGACCGCTGCGCCAACACAGTGCGCCCCAGGTCAAGGATTGTCAGAATGCGCCCATTGTTCATTTCCATGAATGCATCAAGGTCTTGCGGCCAACAGCGGTGGTACGACACATGCGTGCCAGTGATCGGCAGGGCGGGTGCATTGCGATGAATGAACAGTTCTTTGGCGAGGCGGATGAAAGGATACATGGGACTACTTTGCTGATGTTTAGTTTTACATAGGTGAAGTGACGTTAACGTCAACTTGTTACCTAAGGGTAAGGTGTCTCTTGTCGGGACGCTGATCAGCACATAGATACGCGTAAACCTATTGAAAGGCCCGAGATGCAATCTTTGTTTGATATCCTGATGCTGCTGCTAGGCGTCGCCCGCACCCTAATTTTCACCTACTTTATCATGAGCTGGCTGATCAGCTTTGAAGTGTTGAACGTCCGTCAGCCGTTGGTCGGGCAAATCTGGCATACTTTACAACGTATTCTGGAGCCGATTTATGGACCGATCCGTCGCTTTCTGCCGAATATGGGTGGGATTGACCTGTCACCAATCGCGGCACTGCTGGGACTAGAGGTGATCCGCATAATTTTGATCAACAATCTTTCGTTGTTTTACTAGAAATTTACATTAACTGAACGCTTGTTCAAAAAATGATTTGACGGATGGCTTACCCCCGCGACAGTATAGTTGTTGGGGCAGGTATCGCGTTGGTGTGATTTCGGTCCCGGTGTTGGTTTAGGTCGACGGGGGAGGATCGTTTCACATGACAGCAGATCAGCTGCATTCTATTCCAGCGCTTTTAGCGCGCAACGTGGCATCGTTTGGTGACAAGCCTGCGTACCGCGAAAAAGAATTTGGCATCTGGCAAAGCTGGACTTGGACACAAGCCGCCGCCGAGATCGACGCGTTAGCCGCAGGGTTGCTGACCCTTGGTGCTGTGCCTGACGATCATATCGCGATTGTGGGCCGGAACCGTCCTGCGCTGTATTGGGCGATGGTTGCTGCGCAGCGTATCGGCTGTGTCCCCGTTCCGATGTATTCAGATGCCGCCGCAGAAGAGATGGCCTATGCGCTGGACCATTGTGGTGCCCGCTTTGCCGTTGTCAGCGACCAAGAGCAGGTCGATAAGATCGCGGATATCCGTGAGGGCCTGACTGAATTAGAGCATATTATCTATCTGGATGGGCGCGGTCTGCGCAAATATGACCACGGCGCCATGACCAGCTATGGTGATGTGCAAGCCGCTGGCCGTGCTGCCGAATTGTCGGTGCGTCTGGATGAATTGTCTGCCGCACGCGGTTACGATGATACATGTGTGATGCTGTATACGTCTGGCACCACTGGCCGCCCCAAAGGCGTTGTGTTGTCCAACCGAAATGTGATCGAGACATCCAAAAATTCATCTGACTTTGACGGGCTGCGCGTTGGCGAAGAGGTTTTGGCCTATCTTCCGATGGCGTGGGTTGGCGATTTTATCTTTTCGATCGGTCAATCCATGTGGACAGGGTTCTGCGTCAATTGCCCTGAATCCGAGGCCACAATGATGACCGATTTGCGCGAGATTGGTCCGACGTATTATTTTGCGCCACCGCGTGTGTTTGAAACTCAGTTGACCCAAGTCATGATCCGCATGGAGGATGCGGGGCGCGTCAAGAAATGGCTGTTTGATCATTTCATGGCCGTCGCCCACCGCGTTGGCCCTGATCTGTTAGACGGCAAACCCGTGGGCGGGTTGTATCGGTTGCGGTATGCGCTGGGCAACCTGTTTGTGTTTGGTCCGCTGAAAAATACGCTTGGCCTTAGCCGTGTGCGCGTTGGGTATACGGCAGGCGAGGCGATTGGGCCCGAGATATTCGATTTTTACCGCTCGCTTGGGATTAATCTTAAGCAGCTTTACGGCCAGACCGAGGCGACGGTGTTTATCACCCAGCAACCTGATGGTGAGGTCCGGTCTGATACTGTTGGTGTCCCTAGCCCTGGTGTGGAGTTAAAGATCGCTGAAAATGGCGAGGTGTTTTACAGGTCACCTGGCACGTTCATGTCGTATTATAAAAACCCTGAAAGCACCGCATCGACCAAGGATACTGAGGGCTGGGTTGCGACGGGCGATGCTGGATTTATCGAGGAAGGCTCGGGTCATTTGCGTATCATTGATCGTGCCAAAGATGTTGGCCAAATGGTCGATGGCCGTTTGTTTGCGCCGAAGTACGTCGAGAACAAGCTGAAATTTTATCCCAATATCCTAGAGGCGGTCGTGTTTGGTGCAGGGCGTGAATACTGCACCGCATTTATCAACATTGACCTGACTGCGGTGGGCAATTGGGCTGAGCGCAACAACATTGCTTATTCATCGTATCAGGAATTGTCACAGCATCCGCAGGTCTTGGGCCAGATCGAGGCGCATGTGTCAGAGGTGAACACGTCCGTTGCGTCTGATCCGATGTTGGCAGGCTGCCAGATACACCGGTTCCTTGTGTTGCATAAGGAACTGGATGCCGATGACGGTGAAATGACCCGCACGCGCAAGGTGCGCCGCGCTGTGATTGCTGATAAGTTTTCTGATTTGATTGCCGCACTTTATAGCGATGCGACCGACGTTTATACCGAAACGGAAGTCACATATGAGGATGGTCGCAAGGGCCAGATTACAGCGACGTTGGATTTGCGCGATGCTGTGGTTGCTGCCGAGCAGGTGGCGGCATGACGGATTGTCGCTCGTGCAAGCACGTCGCCCCACCCGCCATCCCATCATCTGTGGAGATTTTCCATGAAAGATAGTTATATCACGCCAGACGGCCGCACGATTGGCGGTGTGCTGATGGATATGCGCGGCATCACCTTACGATTTGGTGGTGTCGAGGCGATCAAGAACATCAGCTTTGACATTCGCGAGGGTGAAATCCGCGCGATTATCGGCCCAAACGGCGCAGGTAAGTCGTCGATGTTGAATGTCATCTCGGGGTTTTATCATCCGCAAGATGGCGAGGTTTGGTTCCGTGGCGCCAAGCGCCCGACAATGCGGCCTTATGATGTTGCGCGCCAAGGCATCGCCCGTACGTTCCAAAATATCGCTCTGTTTGAGGGTATGTCTGTTTTGGACAATATCATGTGCGGTCGATTGACTCATATGAAGACCGGCATTTTTTCGCAGGCGATCTGGCATGGTGCAGCGCAGCGTGAAGAGGTCGAAAACCGCGAGGCTGTTGAGCGTATAATTGATTTTCTTGAAATTCAGGCCATTCGCAAAACCCCTGTGGGTCGGTTGCCTTACGGTCTGAAGAAGCGTGTCGAGCTGGCTCGTGCCTTGGCCGCAGAGCCAAAGCTGTTGCTGTTGGACGAGCCGATGGCGGGCATGAACGTCGAGGAAAAAGAGGACATGAGCCGCTTTATTCTTGATGTGAACGACGAATTTGGAACCACGATTGCGCTTATTGAGCATGACATGGGCGTGGTCATGGACCTGTCAGACCGTGTGGTCGTGATGGATTATGGTCGTAAGATTGGTGATGGCACACCAGACGAGGTGCGCGGCAATCAAGAGGTAATCGATGCTTATCTGGGCGTGGCCCATGATTAAGGGAGACAACAATGTCGGCTGATTTTCTATATGGCATCGAGGTCATTCTAAACGGCCTGATGGCCGGGGTGCTTTATGCGCTGGTCGCATTGGGTTTTGTGTTAATCTTCAAGGCGTCGGGCATCTTTAACTATGCCCAAGGCGTCATGGCCTTGTTCGCAGCCCTAACATTGGTCGGAATCATGGAAGGCCAAGTGCCGTTTTCCCATATAATAAACGCGATCTTTGGCACCAAGATCCATCATTTTGGCTGGCATGTACCCGCGTTGTTGGCGATTTTCCTGACGCTATGTGTGATGGTTGCCTTTGCTTGGGCCGTACAAAAGTTCGTTTTCCGACATCTGGTCGGCCAAGAGCCGATCATTTTGTTCATGGCGACCATTGGCCTCGCGTATTTCCTTGAAGGTATGGGTGATCTGATGTGGGGGTCCGATATCAAGACCTTGAAAGTAGGCTTGCCGCAGGGTGGATCGCGCTGGATCGAGGATATGACGTCTGGCCTTGGCGGCAATGATTTCTACGGCTTCTTTATAGATAAGCTGGATATGGTCGCGACTGTCGTGGCGGCGATCCTTGTGATGAGCCTGATCGCGTTTGCGCAGTATTCCAAGCAAGGCCGCGCGATGCGTGCTGTGGCCGATGATCACCAAGCGGCCCTGTCGGTTGGTATCTCCCTCAATTTTATTTGGGTGCTTGTGTGGTCGTTGGCGGGGCTTGTGGCTCTGGTGGCGGGTGTCATGTGGGGCGCGAAATCTGGCGTGCAGTTCTCGCTGTCGTTGATCGCGCTAAAGGCCCTACCGGTACTGATGCTGGGTGGGTTTACGTCCATTCCGGGGGCCATTGTTGGTGGCCTAATCATCGGTGTGGGTGAAAAGCTGTTTGAATATACCATTGGCGGCATGATCGGCGGCGCGACTGAAAACTGGTTCGCCTATGTATTGGCGCTTATCTTCCTCGTGTTCCGCCCACAGGGTCTGTTTGGGGAGAAGATCATTGAACGGGTTTAATGTAGGAGGCTGCCATGTTTTATCGTGAAGCCGGAGATTTTAAGACCTCGTATGAGGCGGACAGTCAGACGTTCCCGATTAAGTTTGACCGCTATAGGTTTTGGGCGATGCTTGCTGTTGCCTATTTGGTCATCCCGTTCATCATCAACGATTATTGGGCCAACGCGATTTTGGTGCCGTTTCTAATTTACACGATTGCCGCGATTGGGCTGAATATTCTGACCGGATATTGCGGGCAAGTTAGCCTTGGTACGGGCGGCTTTATGGCTGTCGGGGCTTATGCGATGTACAAGCTGATGACGTCGTTCCCGGATGTATCTGTCGTAATCCATGTCATATTGGCCGGTGGGATCACCGCCGTTGTTGGGGCGGCCTTTGGCCTGCCAAGTTTACGGATTAAAGGGTTTTATCTGGCCGTGGCCACGCTGGCGGCGCAGTTTTTCCTTGTTTGGTTGTTCAACAAGGTCGCATGGTTTTACAACTATTCTGCCTCTGGTCAGATCAACGCTCCGGAACGGTTTGTCGGTGGTATTGCTGTGACAGGGCCGAATACGGATGCGTGGGCAAAATATATGATCTGTTTGGTTTTTGTGACCGTTTGCGCGATCATTGCGCGCAACCTGACCCGCGGCACCATGGGCCGTAAATGGATGGCCATTCGGGATATGGATATCGCCGCCGAGATCATCGGCGTGAACCCGTTGCAAGCCAAGCTGACCGCGTTTGCGGTGTCGTCGTTCTTTATTGGGATATCGGGCGCGCTGTTCTTTTCGGTTTACCTAGGCGCTGTTGAAGTCGGCGAGGCCTTTGGCATTCAAAAATCGTTTTTGGTGCTGTTCATGGTGATCATCGGCGGGCTTGGATCCATTTTTGGCAGCTTTGCCGGAGCTGGGTTCCTTGTGCTGTTGCCAGTCGCATTGAAGGTGATTGGCGTTGATCTGTTGGGCTGGCCCACGGATATCGTGGCACATCTGCAGTTGGTGATTATCGGCGCGCTGATCATGTTTTTCCTGATTAAAGAGCCGCATGGTTTGGCCCAGTTCTGGCGCATTGCCAAAGAGAAATTACGCCTGTGGCCGTTTCCGTATTAACGGGCGCAGGATCTACGGTTGGGGTTGCCCCCAGCACATGAAACTATCGGAAACCTTGGGAGGATATACCGATGAAACTTAAGACACTTGCAGCGATGGCCCTTGCGGGCACGCTGGCCGCAGGCCCCGCTTTGGCCGAGCTGGTCATTCCTGATTTGTCCTATCGCACTGGCCCTTATGCGGCTGGCGGAACACCAGTTTCGGATGGGTATCAGGACTATTTCAACATGCTGAATGCCCGTGATGGTGGCGTTGGCGGTGAGATGTTCCGCATTTTGGAATGTGAAACAGGATACAACACCGAGAAGGGTGTTGAATGTTACGAGTCCACCAAGGGCGAAGGCGCGTTGATTTATCAACCACTTTCCACGGGCATCACATATCAACTTATCCCGAAAGTAACCGCAGATGGAATTCCATTGCACACTATGGGTTATGGCCGCACGTCGGCTGCCAATGGCGAAGTGTTCAACTGGGTGTTCAACTATCCTGCCAACTATTGGGATGCTGCATCTGTGATGGTGAACTATTTGCTGGATGAAAACGGTGGATCGCTTGATGGCAAAAATATCGCTCTTGTCTATCATAACTCTGCTTACGGTAAGGAACCTATCCGCACGCTGGAAAACCTGTCGGCGCAGTACGGTTTTGAGTTGACACAATTGGCCGTTGACCACCCCGGTCAGGAGCAAAAATCACAGTGGCTTCAAATCCGTCGTGAGCGTCCTGATTATGTCCTGATGTGGGGTTGGGGTGTGATGAACCAAGTGGCTGTGCAAGAAGCCGCCAACATTGGCTTTCCGATGGAAAACTTCATCGGTAACTGGTGGGCTGGTGCCGAGCATGACGTGATACCTGCGGGTGATGCGGCGAACGGTTACAAGTCGCTGAACATGAACCGGATTGATGCAAGCTTGCCTGTGTTCGACGACATCCGCACACTTGTGCATGATGCTGGCAACGCTGCTGGTGACGGTTCTAACATTGGTACAGTGCTTTATACACGTGGCATGTACGCCGCGATGTTGGCTGCCGAAGCTGTTGCAACGGCGCAAGGAATCCACGGCGTTGCTGCCATCACCCCTGCGATGATGCGCGACGGAATGGAAGCCTTGGATATCACAGCTGCCCGTATGGAAGAGCTGGGTATGGCCAATATCGGACCGGAATTTGCGGTCTCTTGTCAGGATCACGGTGGGTCCGGTTTGGGCATCGTACAGCAGTGGGACGCGTCCGCTGGTGCATGGGTTGCTTTGACCGATTACATCGCGCCTGATGATGCGGTTACGTTGCCGTTGATCATGGAAGACTCCGCTGCGTTTGCTGCCGAGAACAACATCGAAGCTGGCTGCATGTAAGCCACAAATGCGGGCAGTGCCGATTGGTGCTGCCCGCGTTTTTTGAGTATTTTTGAAAAGGCGAGGACGGGTGATGGTGATCATGACTGACGATACAAAAGTTGAGACACTGCTAGAGGTCAACAATATCGAAGTGATCTATAACCACGTGATCCTTGTTCTTAAGGGTGTGTCTTTGTCTGTTCCTAAGGGCGGTATCACTGCCCTGTTGGGCGGAAACGGCGCGGGTAAAACGACGACGTTGAAGGCGATTTCAAACCTGCTGCATTCTGAGCGCGGCGTGGTCACCAAAGGTTCGATCCACTATCGCGGCGAGCGTGTGCAGGACTTGGCCCCATCAGATTTGGTTAAAAAGGGTGTCATTCAGGTCATGGAAGGCCGTCACTGTTTTGAACATCTGACGATTGAGGAAAATCTGCTTACAGGTGCATATACCCGCACCCAAGGTGCCGCGGCCATCGCGGCCGATTTGGAGATGGTATACAATTATTTTCCCCGTTTGCGCGAGCGTCGCAAATCGCAGGCTGGATATACATCCGGTGGTGAGCAGCAGATGTGCGCCATTGGCCGCGCCTTGATGTCCCGTCCTGAGACAATCTTGCTAGACGAGCCGTCGATGGGTCTGGCCCCACAGTTGGTCGAAGAAATCTTCGGCATCGTAAAGGATTTGAACGAGCGCGAAGGTGTGTCGTTTTTGCTGGCTGAACAGAATACCAATGTCGCGTTAAGGTTTGCCCATCATGGGTATATCTTGGAAAGCGGTCGTGTCGTCATGGAAGGCCCCGCCGCTGAGCTGCGCGAGAACCCTGATGTGAAGGAATTCTATCTGGGCGTATCTGATGAGGGCCGCAAATCGTTCCGTGATGTCCGGTCTTACCGCCGTCGCAAGCGTTGGTTGGCTTAATATACTTAGAAAACGGTTTGTCTAACAGGAGACACTGATGGCTCATTTCGATGATCTGGAAACACGTAAGCCCAGCGACCGTAGTGCCGCGCAATTGGCAGTGCTGAACACGCTATTGGATGCGCCGATTGACGTGTTGGCAGATTTGTCAGGCTTACCTGTCTTGCGCAAATCTGATCTAAGCGCCGCCCAGAAAGCCCAGCCGCCGTTTGGCGGGTTGACGGTCAAGAACGCCACCTATGTGTTTCAATCGCCCGGTCCGATTTACGAGCCAGGTGGATCGAGCCATGATTGGTGGCGCTTTGGTCGGTTTCTGGCCGCCTGCGAGATTGGCACCAGTGATATTGTGCAGAACTGTTTCGGGTATCACCTGACCCCTGCTGGTACGATGTTTGAAAATGGTGCCCGCGCTGTGGGGGCCACTGTGTTGCCTGCTGGTACAGGCCAAACAGAGCTACAGGCGCGTGCGGCCCATGACATTGGATCGACTGCTTATGCTGGTACACCGGATTATCTTAAGGTGATCTTGGAAAAAGCTGATGAGATGGGTTTGCCGCTTAAGTTCACGAAAGCCGCTGTTTCAGGGGGTGCGCTGTTCCCGCAGCTGCGCCAGTTTTATGCGGATCGCGGCATAGCGTGTTTGCAGTGTTATGCGACTGCCGATCTGGGTCAGATTGCCTATGAAACTGTGGAGGGCCAAGGCATGATCGTCGACGAAGGTGTGATCGTCGAGATTGTCACGCCCGGTACCGGTATTTCTGTACCCGCGGGTGAAGTGGGCGAAGTTGTGGTCACGTCGCTGAACCCTGACTATCCGTTGATCCGCTTTGCCACAGGTGATCTAAGCGCGGTGCTGGCGGGACAGTCCCCTTGCGGCCGCACCAATATGCGCATCAAAGGCTGGATGGGGCGGGCTGATCAAACGGCCAAAATAAAAGGTATGTTTGTGCGTCCTGAACAGGTGGCCGATTTGGTTGATCGTTTGGACGGCGTAGACCGTGCGCGTGTCGTCGTTGATCGTGATGGCGATGCGGACCGTATGACGGTTCTTATTGAGGGTACCGCGCTGGACGCGGATATCATCGCGCGTGCCGTTCAAGACGTTTTAAAGCTGAAGGCGCGGATCACTTGCTGCGCACAAGGCGACATTCCCCGCGACGGGATCGTGATTGAAGACCAACGCGACTATGACACCTGAATTCCAAAATTTAGATTGGTTAGCCCGAACCCAAACTGATCTGGGCTAACCGATGTCATCTATTTGGCAGGGACGTACCGTTCCAGCACAAGCCGCACAAAACCCTGAACGTCATCACCGATCTGTTTGGCACCAACAACGTATTGTCCCGCCTGAACTTGGGTGACGATCATGCTGTTCAGGCTATCGTCTGCATCATCATTGATCGCGATTTGGCGACCTAGATCATCGAACACAACCAGCCAAGGGTCGCCGTCGTCGCCCGCCGCGACTGCTTCGATAAGCAGGAGGCTGCTTTCCGGGATGTCGACAGTGAACCACATCGTATCAGGTCCCAACTGCAGGTCTTTGCGCATCCGCGTTTGGAGTGGGCCGAGGTCGGTCACGTCGACGGATCCATCCAAAGGTGGCGATGCTTCGCCACGTGCATAAAGGGCAGCCAATGCCGCAACAGGATCGTAGACTGCGATTGTCAGGTCGATAGGCAGACTGCTGTCATTAATTGCCCCCACGCTGACGCAATAATCGCCTGCAGGCAGTGGCGCGGACCGCTCAATGCGTGCATTCAGACCATCATAATCGTCGTTTGATGCTATCTCAGTTTCGGCATCATCCAAGAGAGCGACCGTCGGGTCCGCATCTTCGTTTGTGGCCGTGATTGTCAGGGCCGTTGGCGCGCCCAACGTGAACGCCAAAAATCCGTTTTCTTCCACAGCGACCGACTGGGTCGTCCCCAAGTCCCCAAAGGGGCGTGCTTGCGCACAACTGCCGCCCGCGTCGGATGCTGACCCGTCCGCGGTGCCGGGGGTAAGTGCTTCTTGGTCCTGTCTCCCAATCCGCATGAACGCGCTCATTGGGGCGTCGTCATAGCTTTTCATGGATACGCAGTATGTGCCGACTGGCAGGTCGATCTCGGATCGTGCAGCCCCTCCACCACCTGAATCGTCGTCGGACGCGACGATCCCGCCGTCTGCGTCAAAGACTTCGATCAATGGGTCACCCGCCCCACGACCTGCGGCCTCGATCCGGACCGGTGTCGGTGTGGATAGCGAAAATAAACCGACATAGGCTGTTTCACCTAAAACCAACGCAAGCTGTTCGCGGTGCGCGTCTGCTGTGCTGATATCCGATGCATCTTGGGTTCCGCCGATCCATTGGCCACCTGTGCCTGACCCGCCACAAAAGTCCTGGGCCAAGGCAGGGGATGCGATCATCATGGCTGCGATACAGGTCAGGGGCATTTTCATTGGGTCGGCTCCACTTTTGGTTGCTGTTTCAACCAACCTAACGGTTATTGAGTTGGTATGGCCAGTGCGCAGCATAAAAAAGGCCGCGCCCAAGAGGGTGCGACCTTTAAAATCGTTCAATGCTTTGCAGCGGTTTAGCCCTGACGAGCTTTGAACCGTGGCTGCGTCTTGTTGATTACATAGACGCGGCCCTTACGGCGCACAATCCGGCAATCGCGGTGACGCTGCTTGAGCGAACGGAGGGAGTTACGAACTTTCATGGCTCGATCCTTCATTGTCACGGCGCGGCGATTGCGCCTTGGGTTGCATTACAGCGTCAAAAACGCTGGTGAATTCATGGTGGACGATACTGGGATCGAACCAGTGACCCCTTCGATGTCAACGAAGTGCTCTACCGCTGAGCTAATCATCCTTTGTCCGATTTGGCCAGTACCCAGCGCCCTATAACGAAATAGGACACGGGGTTTAACCGTGTCAGTCGTGCGGTCTATAAAAGGAGTCGGACGGGGGATCAAGGGCTTTTGATAATTACCTAAACTAGGCTATCATTTGGCACAAAGGAGCCGCAATGTCCCATCCTGCTTATGCTTTAGCACAGCCAGAGACGCGCACAACAAGTGTTATTTTCGCGTCTCCGCACAGTGGTCGTGATTACACGGATGCGTTTCTGCGCCTTGCCGTGTTGGATGCGGAGACAATTCGTTCGTCTGAGGACGCGTTTGTCGATTTGTTGTACGCGGATGCGCCGAAATTTGGTGCCCCGTTGCTGTCGGCAAAGGCTCCGCGCGCCTATCTGGATTTGAATCGTGGTCTTGATGAAATGGATGCGGCCTTGATTGCTGGCGTGCAACGTGTATCGCAAAACCCGCGCGTTGCAAGCGGGCTTGGCATTGTTCCGCGCGTCGTGGCCAATGGCCGCCCGATTTACGCAGGCAAGCTGACGTTGCAAGATGCCCATTCCCGTGTTGCTAATTATTGGCGTCCTTATCATGACGCGCTACAGACGTTGATCGATCAAAGTCACACTGCATTTGGTGAGGCTATTTTGATCGATTGCCATTCCATGCCCCACGAGGCGATGGATGGCATCAACACACCTGGTGTCGGACGGCCAGAGGTCGTGATTGGCGATAGGTTCGGTGCCGCTGCCAGCCCCGCCGTTGTAGAGCATGTTGAGTCGGCGTTTGCCGCCGCTGGCTTTCGCGTCGCGCACAATATGCCGTTTGCGGGGGCGTATATCGCGCAGCACTATGGCCGCCCATCTCGTCGCCAGCATGTCGTTCAAATCGAGATAGACCGCGCATTGTATATGGACGAGGCGACGCTGGAGCTGACTGCAGGCTTTGATGTCCTGCGTGCGGCCCTGAGCGGCGTCATGAAAGAGATCGCCGATATTGGACGTGGCACGCAGGCATCGCTCGCAGCCGAGTAGGATGGGTTTTAACCCATCTTACCGACTAGCTGACCCGCAAAGAAATCGTCTGGGCTGTCGATTTCAATCAGCCGCTGTCTATCGATCCACCAAAATCGATTGCCGACATTGCGCACGAAGCTACGGTCATGGCTAACCAGTAGACATGCTGCCTCGTGCCGCGCCAGTTCTTCTTCCAGCGCTTCTTGACCTTCGATGTCCAAATGGTTTGTCGGTTCATCCAGCAGGTAAAAGTTTGGATGCTGCAGACGCAGAACCAGCATCGCGAGCCGTGCTTTTTGCCCACCCGATAGTTTGTGCAGCGGTGTATCTTGCATTTGAATGTTGACCCCAGCTCCCGCCAGTAGCCCGCGCGCGCGTTGATCGCCGATGTGGAATTGTCCGGCGGTTGCCTGCATCGGGGTGTCGGCTTTGTTCAACTGGCTTAGATGCTGATCAGAGTACCCGAGTGACACCGAAGGTGCCGCCCGCACTGGGCTTTCCCCACCCGAAAGCGCGCGCTGCACCATTTGTACCAGTTGAGTTTTGCCTGTGCCATTGGCGCCCAGCAGAACAATCCTATCCCCGGGGGTTATCCATTTTTCGCCAGTGTTATAAAGCGCGCGCCCGTCGGGTGTTTGGACCGCAACATTGTCGAAAGTAACAAGCGCCTTGGCATGTGTGCCTGCGTTGCCAAGCTTAATCTCGCCAGCGCCCTTTTCGCGGTGGGCTGGTTTTGCGCCGGCTTCGATTTTGGCGGCCCGTTCGGTCAATTGCTTGGTCTTGGTGATCAGCAGGTCGGAGCCGGAATTGATGCCGATGTTCTTGAGCTTGGCCGCTTGTTTGCGCAACTGGCTCGCCTTGTTCAGATCGTTGGCAAAACGGCGTGCATCGGCGGCGTCGGTTTCATCAAGCGCGTCGCGGGCGAGCGTAAAAGGCAGTGCGAAATCGCGGCTGGTTTCTGCCCGCAAAAACAGCGTGCGGGAGCAGACCGCATCAAGGAATGCCCGATCGTGGCTGGTGATAATCACGGCCACGTCGCGGGGCAGGGCGCGCAGCCAGTTTTCCAACAACCCGATCCTGTGAAGGTCTAGGTGGTTGGTTGGCTCGTCGAGTAGCAGCACATCGGGTTCAGTGATCCACGCGGCTGCAAGCATTGCGGTTCGCTGCCAACCACCTGAAAGTTCGCGCAATTGCGTCTGCTGTAAATCGTAGGGGACCGATAGATCGCCCAAGACCACATCCACGCGCCAGCTTTCAAAGTCGGCCTGTTCGGCAGGTAAGGCACCGAGAACTAGATCGTAAAGCGTGTGGTCTAGTTCTGCGTTTGGGACGTACTGCGCGACATGCCCGACGCGCAATCCGCGTGCGCGGGTGATGTCGCCTTTGGTCGGCTCGGTTTCACCTGTCATGCACTGCATTAATGTCGTTTTGCCACGCCCGTTGGCTGCTACAAGACCGAGGCGATCGCCCTTGTTCAGGGTCAATGTCAAGTCAGAAAATAGTGGGTCACCCAGCGTAATGCCGAGGTTTTGAAGGGTCAGAAGGCTCATGTGAAAAGTCTTTCAATCACGGAAGGGTGCGCCATTTGAGGCGCAGTCGAGGCGGACCGATGTGTGGTCAGCCCTGCAAATGGATTAACAGGGCGGCGCGGGGGCCATGCTGAAGTCGGCGCGTGATGCGGTTGGTCAGCATGTATCCTCCTGTTGTGATTGGTTTCTGTAGGGTCAGGGTATCGGCGCGGGGTGCGATGGGTCAAGACCCATCCTACGATGTGGCGCATTACCGTAGGGCGCGGCCTTTGATGATGGCCTTCGCCCCAAATTTCTTGCGGATAATGTCGGAAGCTTCTTCGGCTTTGGCGCGTTTGCCTGCGTCTGGATCCAGAAGGTCACCCGTCTTGTCGGCGTCTTGCGCCGCTGTCAGTTGGCTGATCCCCACGCCCAGCAGACGGAATGGTCCCATATCGCCGGCTTGATCAAATAGCCCACGTGCTGTCCTGTAGATGGTGTCGGCCAGCTGGGTCGGCGTGTGAAGCGACCGCCGCCGCGTAATGCTTTTGTGCGCCGAAGTTTTGAGCTTTAGCGTGACAACGCGGCCTGCAATATCCTTGGCCTTGGCCCGTGCGCTAACCTTTTCAGCCATGCGCCAGATGTGCCCATCAAGAATGTCAGAGTCGTTGGTGTCATCGTTGAAGGTCGTTTCATTTGAGATGCCTTTGACGGGCGTGTTGGAAGAGACTTGTCGTGGGTCTTCACCGCGCGCAAGGCCATAAAGTCGCTCGCCCATGTCCCCAAATCGGTCGTGCAGATTGCGCCGGTCCCAACGCAACAGATCATCGAACGTCCTGATGCCAGCCTTGCCAAGGCTTTCTTGCGCCACGGGCCCAATCCCCCAGATCAGGCGGACGGGTTTGGGGCGCAGAAATTCGGTGGTCTCTGCCTTACCGATGACGGAAAACCCACGCGGTTTGTCCAGATCGGACGCGACTTTGGCGAGGAATTTGTTGTGTGACAATCCGATGGACCCGCTGAGCCCGACCTCTTCTTTCATCCGTTTAATGAGCCGCGCCAGCATCACCGCAGGCGGTGCGCCGTGCAGGCGCACGGTGCCTGTCATGTCCATGAATGCCTCGTCCAGTGACAGCGGTTCCACGTTTGGTGTCAGGTCATCCATCATGGTGCGGATCGCTCTTGACGCTTCGACGTAGGCGTCCATGCGCGGGCTAACCACGACGGCTTCTGGGCAGAGTTTCAGCGCCTGAAACATCGGCATCGCGGATTTGACGCCTTTGATCCGCGCCACATAGCAGGCAGTGGATACAACACCGCGCCTGCCGCCCCCGATGATAACTGGTTTGTCTGCAAGGTCTGGATTGTCGCGTTTTTCCACGCTGGCATAAAACGCATCGCAGTCCATGTGGGCGATGGTCAGGTCCAATAGTTCGGGGTGGGCGATTTTGCGCGGACTGCGACAGGCCGTGCAACGGGTGCCGGTGTCATAGATCGTCAAGCAGTCGCGGCACAAAGTGGGCATAACGGGTAAGATAAGGGGCGCGGGTCCGGCCCACAACGGCTAAGGTGATCCGCATGGATGATATGGAGTTTCTTGGAGCGCATGTGGCGTTGTTTTTGGGCGATGCGTTGATCGTTATTTTGCGCGACGACCTTGCCCATATTGCAAGCCCGAATTGTAGGGGTTTTCCGGGTGGAATGCGGGATGCAGGCGAAACCCCATTGCAGACGTTGACCCGAGAAGTCCGCGAAGAGGTGGGATTGGATTTGCCCGAAAATGCGATTTGCCATGCGGTGCAGTATCGGTCGTTCAACCAGCCGGATTATATGAATTGGTTTTATGTTGCCCGTTTGGATGCCAAACTGATTGACCGAGTTGTGCTGGGTGACGAGGGGCAGCGTTGGATGATGATGACCCCCGATCGGTTTTTGAATACGCCAAATGTTGTCCCATCGTTCCCGCCACAACTCATCGCGTGGATGGATCTACAGACCGCTTGATCCGCAGCATGACACCGTGGTTATGTTTCCGATAGGAAACGCATCAACCGGGAGAGTCGGTTTGGTCCGCGCCGAAGGAGCAACCGCCCCGGTCACTCTCAGGCAAATGGACCGGTTGACGCGCAAAACGCCGAAGAGAGACCTTGGATGGTCCACCGAAGGAGCAAGCCCGTAGCGGGTGAATCTCTCAGGTTCAGTGACGGCGGGGGCGATGGGTGCGAATGCACTTTATTGGTTAGGAAAATACCATGCCTCACGTTGCTGTTATCGGTGCCGGAATTACCGGTGTTACCACTGCTTATGCCCTTCATGTACGCGGCTTTGATGTGACGGTTTATGACCGTCAGCGTTATGCCGGTATGGAAACCAGTTTTGCCAATGGCGGCCAGTTGTCTGCGTCCAACGCCGAAACTTGGAACCAATGGTCCACTGTCCTGAAAGGGATTAAGTGGATGATGCAAAGCAACGCCCCTTTGTCCGTGAACCCGCGCCCTGGATGGCACAAGATCAGCTGGATGGCTGAGTTTTTGGCGAATATCCCGCGCTATAAAACGAACACTGTGATGACGGCTGGATTGGCTGTTGCTGCACGAGCAGATCTGGCTGAAATGGCGGATCGGTCTGGCGTCGACTTTGATTTCAGCCCCGCAGGCATTTTGCATTTCTACAAAACCGAAGCTGATTTCAAACATGCCCGCATGATTAACAAATTGCTGGCCGAGGGTGGCGTACACCGTCAAGAGCTGTCCGCTGCCGAAGTCGGGACCAAAGAGCCGACGTTGCGCGGCGATATTATTGGCGGGTATTGGACCGAAAGTGACAGCACTGGTGACATTCATAAATTCACCCATGGGTTGGCCAAATGGATGATGACCCAAGGGGTTACGTTCCGCCTTGGGTATCCTGTGACTGACCTGCAAAAGGCCGACGATGGTGTCACGGTTGTGACGACTGATGAAGTTCGGTTTGATGCTGTTGTGGTGTCGGCAGGTGTCGCATCGCGCAAATTTGCGGCCATGCTGGGCGACCGCGTTAACGTGTACCCTGTCAAAGGCTATTCTATCACGGTGAACTTGGACGATGCAGAAAGCCAAGCGGCGGCCCCTTATGTATCGCTGTTGGATGACAAAGCAAAGATCGTTACATCGCGACTGGGTAAGGGACGGTTCCGCGTGGCGGGCACGGCAGAATTTAACGGTGAAAACCGCGATATTCGTGCTGATCGTGTTGAGCCCTTGATCAAATGGGTCGAGACGCATTTCCCTGATGTATCCACTGAGAATTGCGTGCCTTGGGCGGGATTGCGGCCGATGATGCCAAATATGATACCGCGCGTTGGCCAGGGCGGGCATGATCGCGTCTATTATAATACGGGTCATGGGCACCTTGGCTGGACGTTAAGCCCAGCAACTGCAAATGCGATTGGCGCGACGATTGCGGACCGATTTGAGCGAACTATTGCACTGCCTTCCGCGGGTATTGCGTTGAAAAGTGACTAAAACATGCTTAGCTGTCCCTTATAGAAATATGAGGGACAACGCTGCACATGGAACAAATCGTCAATGAACTTTCAGGTCAGAACATATCGCTTTTGCTGTTGGCGGTGTTTATCTTCGTTTGCATTTATGCAGGTGTGCGCATCGTGCCGCAAAGCGAGAAGCATGTGGTCGAACGGTTTGGCCGCCTACGGGTGGTACTTGGGCCAGGTATCAACTTTATCGTGCCGTTTCTGGATAAAATCCGCCACAAAGTAAGTGTGCTGGAACGCCAACTGCCGTCGATGACCCAAGATGCGATCACGTCTGATAACGTGCTGGTGCAAGTTGAGACGTCGGTGTTTTACCGCATCATTGAACCTGAAAAGACGGTGTACCGTATACGCGATGTGGACGCTGCGATTTCCACGACCGTCGCCGGTATCGTCCGGTCCGAGATTGGCCGAATGGAGTTGGATCAAGTTCAGGCAAACCGGTCAACTTTGATTGACGCCGTGCGCACGCAAGTCGCCCAACAGGTCGATGATTGGGGCATCGAAGTTACGCGCGCTGAAATTTTGGATGTGAATTTAGATGCGGCCACGCGGTCAGCGATGTTGCAGCAATTGAACGCTGAGCGTGCCCGCCGTGCCCAAGTGACTGAGGCCGAAGGTAGCAAACGCGCAGTCGAATTGCAGGCTGACGCCGATTTATATGCTGCCGAGCAAGAAGCCAAAGCCCGCCGTGTGCTGGCTGATGCTGAGGCTTACGCGACCAAGGTTGTGGCTGCTGTAATTTCTGAAAACGGGTTGGAGGCCGCGCAGTATCAAGTTGCCTTGAAGCAAGTTGAAGCCTTGAACAATCTGGGGGCTGGCGCGGGTAAGCAGACGATCATCCTGCCTGCCAACGCGGTTGAGGCATTTGGCGATGCGTTCAAGATGTTGAAAGGCAAGTAGGATGATGCTTTGGGAACTGTCTTGGGTTTGGTTTTCGGCCGCATTGGTTTTGGCCACTGCCGAGGTGCTGGTGCCGGGCTATGTATTCTTGGGATTTGCGCTGGGCGCATTGGCCGTGGGGCTGGTGCTGACGGTGATCGCAGTGGGCGGCCTTCCGATCACGCTTGTGATGTTCGCGGTGTTTTCGCTGGTCGCGTATTTGGCGTTGCGCCGCGTGTTTGGGTTGAAAACCGGATCAGTGAAAATCTGGGACCGAGATATCAACGACAACTAATGGCGGACCGCCCCTGTTGAGCATTCAAATGCTATCGGCACGCCGTATCCGACATATATAGTGCGCGGGCAGCAAGCCCAGCCGTGACAGACGCAGGGTCCATTGTTTGTGGTACCTGAAATTCACATGGATAGTGGAATGTGTGCCCTTCGCGCCTAATGTCGACCGACGCCTCGAATGCGCCGGATCGTGCGTTGTAACGTAGGTCGTTGATGCGCATAAACGTGTTCCTTGTCCTGTCTCAACTTGAGATAGGGACACGTATCTAGGAGAGAAGTTTCATTTCCATTGACGCAAGCGGTTTTGAAGCCAGTGGCATTGGCTTTTTCGCTTACGCCGAGGCCATTTCCGCAGTGATCGCTAGTGCCGCTGCGCGCGGATCGGCTGCTTGCCAAATTGGGCGTCCAACGACGATATGATCCACACCGTCTGCAATGGCTTGTGTTGGGGTGGCGACCCGTTTTTGATCACCCAATGCAGCACCCACAGGACGTACGCCCGGTGTCACGATCAGTTTGCCGTCTGCTTCTGGCAATGCGCGGATCATCGTGGCCTCTTGGGGCGATGCAATGACGCCATCTGCCCCTGCTAGGAATGCCAAGCCAGCCCGTTCTTGGACAAGGTCGGTGATATTGCCAGCCTTTATGCAAGACGCATCCAGATCCTTGCGGTCCAATGACGTCAGGATCGTGACAGCCATGATTTTCATGTTTGATCCCGATGCGCCCTGTTTGGCAGCGGCAACCACATGCGGGTCGCCGTGAACGGTCAACAGGTCCAGATCAAATTGCGCCATACCGCGCACAGCGGCTTCAACTGTAGCGCCGATGTCAAAGAATTTCATATCCATGAAAATGCGTTTTCCGTGATCGGCCTTTAGTTCGTTGGCTAAGGCCATGCCACCACCGGTCAACATGCCGAGGCCAATTTTATAAAAATTAACAGCGTCGCCCAATTTTGTGGCCAAGGCCAACCCATCTAGGACATTTGGAACATCGAGGGCAACGATCAGGCGGTCATCGGACATGGGGGCTTTCCTTTACTGCGGTTACTTGGGGCATAACCTGCAGTCGTGTGCGGCGCAACTCACCCCAAGAAGGCCCCATCGCATGGTTTCATAGGCAAAGTCGGCTAGAAGAGTCCCCGCACGAATCTGGCAGTTTTCGCTTGGCAGGCCAGCCTCGCCCAGTGCGCGCAAAATACCGTCTTTGCGCCCCGTCCATGTGCTGGTGCTGCCGTACCCCCCCAAGAACGTCATGCTGCGGTGCCCGTTCTTAATCAGGTGGCTCGCGGCAAGGTACCCAGATTTCATTTCGTCGGCGCCAACAAAGACGCGTTCCTGGTTAGGCAAGTCGCGCACGCAAACGACAGTGGGGATTTTGCGCCGTGCTGTGGCTGCAAGCAAGTCGTTGCTGGTGCCATGCACCGGGCTAATGATCATCGCGCCCACACCTTGCGAAATCATCGAATGCAGTAACTTTTTTTGTCGAACAGGGTCGTTTTGGGCTGTCGCAAGTAGCGTCAGATACCCCCCGTCATAAGCGGCCATTTCAAGGGATGCGACCAGTTCACTAAAGAAGGGGTTTTTGACCGTGTTCAGGATCACACCGATCAATGCAGAATGGCCCGTACGTAAGCGTGAGGCATTTCCATCTCGGATATAGCCCATCTCCTCAGCCACATCGAGAATCCGCTTACGGGTCTCTTTGGAAAGGCGCCCCGAATCGCTCATTGCATAGGAAACAGTCGCCACCGAAACACCAACGGCCTTTGCAATATCTGTAATGCGGACTTTGTTCTACATATGTCGTCGCCAATGAAGGAATGCTTGGGGAACTTATGGAATTGGTTCCCCTCCTTTTACTTTTTTAGAGGCGAAGTTTTGCAGGTCGTCTTGAACCCAGTGGTATTGCATCCCATCTAATAAAAGAGGCCCAAGAAGGGCGTGTGCCGCGAATGCGGGTGCGTCACGGTAGGGTGCTTATTACAAAGGAGAGACCCATGAACTTAGATAAGTTCACAGAGCGGTCGCGCGGTTTTGTACAAGCCGCTCAGACGATCGCAATGCGCGAAAGTCATCAACGGCTCGCGCCTGAACATCTACTCAAAGCGTTAATGGACGATGACCAAGGGCTTGCTGCCAACTTGATCACTCGCGGCGGTGGCGATGCACCTGCTGTGCGTTTGGCCGTCGACGCTGCGGTGGCCAAGATCGCGGCCGTTTCTGGCGATGCCGGGCAAGTGTATCTGGACAGCGCGACTGGCAAAATCGTGGCCGAAGCTGAAAAGCTGGCCAAAAAGGCAGGCGACAGTTTTGTCCCTGTGGAGCGTTTGTTGATGGCGCTCGCATTGGTGAAATCGAAGGCTAAGGATGCGCTTGATGCGGGAAGCGTGACGGCCCAAGGCTTAAACGTTGCGATCAATGATATCCGCAAGGGCCGCACGGCTGATAGCGCAAGTGCCGAAGACGGTTATGACGCCTTGGCCAAATATGCACGCGATCTGACAGAGGCCGCCGAGCAAGGAAAGATCGACCCGATCATCGGTCGCGACGAAGAAATTCGCCGCGCGATGCAGGTGTTGTCGCGCCGAACTAAGAATAACCCTGTGCTGATCGGTGAACCCGGTGTCGGTAAGACCGCGATTGCCGAAGGTTTGGCGCTGCGCATTGTGAATGGCGACGTCCCCGAAAGCCTGAAGAACAAAAAGCTGATGGCGCTTGATATGGGTGCCTTGATCGCTGGAGCGAAATATCGCGGTGAATTTGAGGAACGCTTGAAATCGGTGCTCAAGGAAATTGAGGATGCCGCTGGCGAAATCATTTTGTTTATTGACGAAATGCATACCCTTGTTGGCGCTGGTGCGTCTGAAGGTGCGATGGATGCCGCCAACTTGATTAAGCCGGCACTGGCCCGAGGTGAGCTGCATTGCATTGGCGCCACCACGCTGAACGAATACCGCAAGTACGTGGAAAAGGATGCCGCATTGGCCCGCCGTTTCCAGCCGCTTTTGGTTGAGGAGCCGACTGTCACAGATACGGTTAGCATCTTGCGCGGGATTAAAGAAAAATACGAACTGCACCATGGTGTGCGTATTGCCGATGCCGCGCTTGTGGCTGCGGCGACTTTGTCACATCGTTATATTACGGATCGGTTCTTGCCCGATAAGGCCATCGATTTGATGGACGAGGCAGCCAGCCGTTTGCGTATGGAAGTTGACAGTAAACCAGAAGAATTGGATGCGCTGGATCGATCAATCCTGCAGTTGCAGATTGAGGCTATGGCGTTGGGCAAAGAAGACGATGCCGCATCTAAAGATCGGCTCGCGAAGCTTGAAAAAGAGCTGGCTGATTTGCAGGATCGTGCGTCTGAGATGACGGCCAAATGGCAAGCCGAGCGTGACAAGCTAGAAGGGTCGCGTGGCCTAAAAGAACAGCTTGATCGTGCCCGCGCCGAATTGGATATCGCCAAACGTGAGGGTGATTTGGCCAAGGCCGGAGAGATGTCTTATGGCGTCATTCCTGATCTTGAACGCAAGCTTGGTGAAGCTGAGCAGGCCGATGACCTGATGGTCGAAGATGCGGTGCGCCCTGAACAGATCGCTGAGGTCGTTGAGCGTTGGACCGGCATCCCGATGTCCAAGATGCTTGAAGGTGAGCGCGAAAAGCTGCTGCGTATGGAAGAAGAGCTTGGTCGTCGTGTGATCGGCCAGCGTACTGCTGTAACGGCTGTGTCCAATGCGGTCCGCCGTGCGCGGGCGGGTCTGAATGATGAAAACCGCCCGCTTGGATCGTTCTTGTTCCTTGGGCCAACGGGTGTGGGTAAGACCGAACTGACCAAGGCCGTGGCTGAGTATCTGTTTGACGATGACAATGCGATGGTCCGCATCGATATGTCCGAGTTCATGGAAAAACATGCGGTATCGCGCCTGATTGGCGCACCTCCGGGCTATGTTGGCTATGACGAGGGTGGTGTGCTGGCCGAAGCTGTGCGCAGGCGTCCGTATCAGGTTGTTCTGTTCGACGAAGTCGAAAAAGCGCATCCGGATGTGTTCAACGTGCTGCTGCAGGTGCTTGACGATGGGGTGCTGACCGATGGGCAGGGCCGTAAGGTTGATTTTAAACAAACACTGATCATCCTGACATCAAATCTCGGGGCGCAAGCGCTTAGTCAATTGCCCGATGGTGCAGATGCGGCTGCGGCCAAAGATGATGTGATGGACGCGGTGCGTGGGCACTTCCGACCTGAGTTCTTGAACCGTTTGGACGAGACTGTCATCTTTGACCGTCTGGCCCGCGACGACATGGCTGGCATAGTGGAAATCCAGCTGCGGTTGTTGTCCAAGCGCTTGGCGGGGCGCAATATGACGCTAGATCTATCCGAGGCTGCGCTGAAATGGCTGGCCGACGAAGGATATGATCCTGTGTTTGGTGCACGCCCACTGAAACGTGTCATCCAACGCGCAATCCAAGACCCATTGGCCGAGATGATCTTGGCTGGTGATGTCATGGATGGGGCCGAAGTGTCGGTTGATGCGGGCCCTGATGGGTTGCTCGTGGGTGACCGCGTGGCAGCATCAAACAGACTGCGCCCAGATGACACGGTCGTACACTAGCCACAAAAACAGCAAAGCCCCTGCAGATATTATGTCTGTGGGAGCTTTGTTTTTCAGGGCCATATCAAAACGTTTCAGCCAACTGGCGGCATCGTGAGAAACCTTTCATAGGTTTTCGGTTTATACACTCCATCTAAGAAATAATGCTTTTTGATGGAGGTGCCTTAATGGCCTATCGCTGGACCAACGACCTGACTGCTGCTGATGTAACCCCTAAGTCGATGATGATGAATCGTCGCCAGATTATGGCGGGTGCTGTTGGACTGGGGGCAATCGGATTTAGCGCAACCCAAGCGGCTGCCCAAGGTACGCTTAAGCCAAACAGCCTTGAGGACATCACCACATACAACAACTACTACGAATTCGGCACGGGTAAGGACGATCCTGCCAAGAATGCGCATAAACTCGTGACGTCGCCGTGGTCGATCAAGGTTGATGGTCTTGTCAATAATCCGGGTGAATATAGTGTCGCCGATCTGATTGATGGTCTTGATGTCGAAGAACGCATCTATCGGTTCCGCTGTGTCGAGGCATGGGCGATGGTTGTGCCGTGGAATGGTGTTGAACTGGCGGATGTTTTGAAAAAGGCAGGCGTGCAGGCAAACGGCAAATACGTCGCCTTTGAAACAGTCGTGCAAGAAGAGAACATGGTTGGTGTTCAGCGCCGCGTTCTGGATTTTCCGTATGTCGAAGGCCTGCGCATGGACGAGGCGATGCATCCGCTGACGCTACTGGCGACGGGTATTTATGGCGAACCGCTTGCCAATCAATCGGGTGCGCCTATCCGTGTTGTTGTCCCTTGGAAGTATGGTTACAAGTCAATCAAATCGATTGTGCGCATCACCGTAACCGATCGAGAGCCGCCGACGAGCTGGAACAAAGCTAATGCGCGTGAATACGGCTTCTATAGTAACGTGAACCCAACGGTCGATCATCCACGCTGGTCTCAGGCAACCCACCGCGAGATTGGCGGCGGCTTGTTTGCCAAGCGTCAGCCAACATTGATGTTTAATGGATATGAAGACGAAGTCGCCCGTCTGTACGCAGGCATGGACCTAACCGTAGACAGCTAAATTCTAATGCGGCTCGGCACGTGTCGGGTCGCTTACTATATACACATAGAAAAGTTCCCCCATGACAGTTGCGAATACAATCAACGGCGCCCTGCGTAAAATTCCCGCTTGGCCGATCTATTGGATTGTTGCGGCATGGACAGGTTGGAAGTTTTATCTGGCTGCGACCGGAAAGGGTGGTGGCCCAGAGCCGATCAATTGGCTGGAGCGTGAATACGGGGAGTTTGGGCTTAAACTGCTGATCGCAGGTTTGCTGATCACGCCGGTGCGTACGTGGACGGGAATCAATTTGATTAAATTCCGCCGCGCAATTGGGGTCACGACTTGTTTCCTTATCCTCGCGCATTTCCTCGTCTGGGCGGTATTGGACGTGCAGGCGTTTGAGCGCGTTTGGATGGAGGTCGTGAAACGTAAATACGTCACGGTTGGAATGGCAGCCTTTGTGTTGATGATCCCTTTGGCAATTACGTCCAACAACCGATCTATGCGTAAGATGGGCCCGTTGGTTTGGCGTAAGCTACATAAGCTGACCTATCCGGTCGCTGTGCTTGCTGGCATCCACTATCTTTGGTTGGTGAAAGGCTTTCAGATCGAGCCGATTGTTTACATGGCCGTGATTCTAGGGTTGCTTGCAGTGAGATTAAAATGGGCGTGGGCGAAAATAGTGTGAATCACGCAAAGTGAATCGGTGATTTGCGCTTCCTCTTGTGGGTAAGTCTGTGGATAACCCTAGATGTAGGGTTTGATCAAAATCGACAGGGTCATAATGTTGCGATATGACCCTGGGTCGGCTAAATTTCCCACTACTAAGTCCTTAAAAACATAGGAAATTCACGGAAATGCAAAGAATTTCATCTTTTTACAAATAAGGGGTTGCGGGTCTAGTCTGCTAACTCTAGAACCCCCCTTACCGGACGAGCAGCGACGCTCTGACGGGGCAGCGGAGGGAATGAAGCGGAGACGCGGAGTTGCTGAAGTTGGAAAAATTCGGAGTATTAGCTGGCGGCGCGCCAAAAAGATTTAGGCGCTACGTTTTGTTTTTGTCTCCAACGTTGTTTGAAATATTTAATATCTGAAGAGATATGTGGGCGGTTTGGTTCAGTTCGATGGATCAGACGTCTGTATATCAACGCCACTAGGATTTCGGTCCGATGATGTGGTGTCAGCTTCACTGTTTGTATGGCTCTTGGTTAACTTTGTTAACTGAAAGTACATCAAACAGAGAAAATGCAGATTGGTTTCAGTAAGGCCAATTTGTAGATGTGCAGAGGTTCGAACGTCAAGGATTGCAGTGTAAACTGCATTCAACTTGAGAGTTTGATCCTGGCTCAGAACGAACGCTGGCGGCAGGCCTAACACATGCAAGTCGAGCGCTTCACTTCGGTGAGGAGCGGCGGACGGGTTAGTAACGCGTGGGAATATACCCTTCACTATGGAATAGCCTCGGGAAACTGAGAGTAATACCATATACGCCCTTCGGGGGAAAGATTTATCGGTGAAGGATTAGCCCGCGTAAGATTAGATAGTTGGTGGGGTAATGGCCTACCAAGTCTACGATCTTTAGCTGGTTTGAGAGGATGATCAGCAACACTGGGACTGAGACACGGCCCAGACTCCTACGGGAGGCAGCAGTGGGGAATCTTAGACAATGGGCGCAAGCCTGATCTAGCCATGCCGCGTGAGTGACGAAGGTCTTAGGATCGTAAAGCTCTTTCGCCAGAGATGATAATGACAGTATCTGGTAAAGAAACCCCGGCTAACTCCGTGCCAGCAGCCGCGGTAATACGGAGGGGGTTAGCGTTGTTCGGAATTACTGGGCGTAAAGCGTACGTAGGCGGATTGGAAAGTAGGGGGTGAAATCCCAGGGCTCAACCCTGGAACTGCCTCCTAAACTATCAGTCTAGAGTTCGAGAGAGGTGAGTGGAATTCCAAGTGTAGAGGTGAAATTCGTAGATATTTGGAGGAACACCAGTGGCGAAGGCGGCTCACTGGCTCGATACTGACGCTGAGGTACGAAAGTGTGGGGAGCAAACAGGATTAGATACCCTGGTAGTCCACACCGTAAACGATGAATGCCAGTCGTCGGGGAGCTTGCTCTTCGGTGACACACCTAACGGATTAAGCATTCCGCCTGGGGAGTACGGTCGCAAGATTAAAACTCAAAGGAATTGACGGGGGCCCGCACAAGCGGTGGAGCATGTGGTTTAATTCGACGCAACGCGCAGAACCTTACCAACCCTTGACATCCTTGGACCGCTAGAGAGATCTAGTTTTCTCGTAAGAGACCAAGTGACAGGTGCTGCATGGCTGTCGTCAGCTCGTGTCGTGAGATGTTCGGTTAAGTCCGGCAACGAGCGCAACCCACATCTTTAGTTGCCATCAGGTTAAGCTGGGCACTCTAGAGAAACTGCCCGTGATAAGCGGGAGGAAGGTGTGGATGACGTCAAGTCCTCATGGCCCTTACGGGTTGGGCTACACACGTGCTACAATGGCATCAACAATGGGTTAATCCCTAAAAGATGTCTCAGTTCGGATTGGGGTCTGCAACTCGACCCCATGAAGTTGGAATCGCTAGTAATCGCGTAACAGCATGACGCGGTGAATACGTTCCCGGGCCTTGTACACACCGCCCGTCACACCATGGGAGTTGGATCTACCCGAAGGCCGTGCGCCAACCTGCTTGCAGGAGGCAGCGGACCACGGTGGGTTCAGCGACTGGGGTGAAGTCGTAACAAGGTAGCCGTAGGGGAACCTGCGGCTGGATCACCTCCTTTCTAAGGATGTTTCTAGCAGTAACGAACTTGTTCATTATTCGTGAAACACTTAGCAGTCGGCAAACAAAGCCGGCAAAATCAGGCACTTCCTCCTTTTCCTTGGAAGTGACCTAGAGCCAATCCGTCCTCATATCTCTTCAGTTTTTGTTCCATCGTAGGAACATACCTAATGGGGCGTTAGCTCAGCTGGGAGAGCACCTGCTTTGCAAGCAGGGGGTCATCGGTTCGATCCCGATACGCTCCACCAAGTTTGAGCGTATTTGCCATTGGCTGACACGCTCCATCGAGATGGGTCGGTAGCTCAGTTGGTTAGAGCGCACCCCTGATAAGGGTGAGGTCGGAGGTTCAAATCCTCCTCGACCCACCATCAACATTCAAGCCTGGTTTGGATGACATACAATTTGACCGTTAAGCTAGTTTACTAGCTTTGCCGTCCAATTGGACGCACGCAGTAAGGTCTTCGGATGCTTACCGCATTGACATCGTTTAGAGAGATACAACATCAGAATAGAGACTGCTTCGCGTTAGAAGTTAGTCGGATCTGCTGAGGGTTCCGCATGGAGTCCATTGAAGCTTTGAAAATCTATTTTGTTCCAAGTCAAGTACACTAACCGGAATGAGAGTAATCTCATTCGAATAGTGTTTGTTGCTGAACCAGCGGCAAGCACTAACAATGTATGCATATTTTGGTCTAATGCCTGTCTTTTGATTACAAAAGGGAGACGGGCGAGAAAAAGTCTGACTTTTTCTGGATCAAATCAAGCGCGAAAAGGGCGTTTGGTGGATGCCTTGGCAGTAAGAGGCGATGAAAGACGTGATACTCTGCGATAAGTCATGGGGAGCTGAGAATAAGCTTTGATCCATGAATTTCTGAATGGGGCAACCCACCTAATACTTTGTTATTACTACTCGCAAGAGTGGCTAATAACTTGGTAAACTAGGTATTTGTAGACTGAATACATAGGTTTACAAAAGCAAACCCGGGGAACTGAAACATCTAAGTACCCGGAGGAAAGGAAATCAATAGATACTCCCCTAGTAGCGGCGAGCGAACGGGGACCAGCCGAGCTGTGATTGTGATTAGAATGGTCTGGAATGGCCAACCATAGTGGGTGATAGTCCCGTATAAGAAGCATGATCGGACGTATTAAGTAGGGCGGAACACGTGAAATTCTGTCTGAACATCGGAGGACCACCTTCGAAGGCTAAGTACTCCTTACTGACCGATAGCGAACCAGTACCGTGAGGGAAAGGTGAAAAGCACCCCGACGAGGGGAGTGAAACAGTACCTGAAACCGAACGCCTACAAACAGTTGGAGGGCCCATGCGGCCTGACAGCGTACCTTTTGTATAATGGGTCATCGACTTGGTCTCACGAGCAAGCTTAAGCCGTTAGGTGTAGGCGCAGCGAAAGCGAGTCTTAATAGGGCGAATGAGTTCGTGGGATCAGACCCGAAACCGAGTGATCTAGGCATGTCCAGGATGAAGGTAAGGTAACACTTACTGGAGGTCCGAACCCACATCTGTTGAAAAAGATCGGGATGAGGTGTGCCTAGGGGTGAAAGGCCAATCAAACTCGGAGATAGCTGGTTCTCTGCGAAATCTATTTAGGTAGAGCGTCGTCCGAATACCCTCGGGGGTAGAGCACTGAATGGGTAATGGGGGCCTACAGCCTTACTGATCCTAATCAAACTCCGAATACCGAGGAGTACTAGACGGCAGACACACAGCGGGTGCTAACGTCCGTTGTGGAGAGGGAAACAACCCTGACCTACGACTAAGGCCCCTAATTCATGGCTAAGTGGGAAAGCAGGTGGGACGACCAAAACAACCAGGAGGTTGGCTTAGAAGCAGCCATCCTTTAAAGATAGCGTAACAGCTCACTGGTCTAAATAAGTTGTCCTGCGGCGAAGATGTAACGGGGCTCAAGCCATGAGCCGAAGTCTAGGATGCAATTTATTGCATGGTAGCAGAGCGTAGTGTGACATAGTTCCATGTCTCTTTTGCGTCTTTCGGGACGTATTGGAGACAAGGAGCTTTCTGTGAAGCCGGCCTGTGAGGGATCCGGTGGAGAGATCACTAGTGAGAATGATGACATGAGTAGCGACAAAGGGAGTGAGAGACTCCCTCGCCGAAAATCCAAGGGTTCCTGCTTAAAGCTAATCTGAGCAGGGTGAGCCGACCCCTAAGGCGAGGCCGAAAGGCGTAGTCGATGGGAACCAGGTTAATATTCCTGGGCCATGGAGTGGTGACGGATCCCGGAAGTAGTTCATCCTTATCGGATTGAATGGGCTGCCAAGGGGTTCCTGGAAATAGCCCTCCTATAAGATCGTACCCTAAACCGACACAGGTGGATAGGTAGAGAATACCAAGGCGCTTGAGAGAACCACATTTAAGGAACTCGGCAAAATACCTCCGTAAGTTCGCGAGAAGGAGGCCCGTTCAGAACGCAAGTTTTGGGCGGGGGCACAAACCAGGGGGTGGCGACTGTTTACTAAAAACACAGGGCTCTGCGAAGTCGTAAGACGACGTATAGGGTCTGACGCCTGCCCGGTGCCTGAAGGTTAAAAGGAGGAGTGCAAGCTCCGAATTGAAGCCCAGGTAAACGGCGGCCGTAACTATAACGGTCCTAAGGTAGCGAAATTCCTTGTCGGGTAAGTTCCGACCTGCACGAATGGCGTAACGACTTCCCCGCTGTCTCAAATGTGGACTCAGCGAAATTGAATTACCGGTCAAGATGCCGGTTACCCGCGGTTAGACGGAAAGACCCCATGCACCTTTACTATAGCTTCGCATTGGCATCAGACACAGTATGTGCAGGATAGGTGGTAGGCTTTGAAGCGGGAACGCCAGTTCTCGTGGAGCCTCCCTTGAGATACCACCCTTATTCTGTTTGATGTCTAACCGCGGTCCGTTATCCGGATCCGGGACCCTGCGTGGTGGGTAGTTTGACTGGGGCGGTCGCCTCCCAAATTGTAACGGAGGCGCGCGAAGGTTGGCTCAGAGCGGTCGGAAATCGCTCGTTGAGTGCAATGGCAGAAGCCAGCCTGACTGCGAGACTGACAAGTCGAGCAGAGTCGAAAGACGGCCATAGTGATCCGGTGGTCCCGAGTGGAAGGGCCATCGCTCAACGGATAAAAGGTACGCTGGGGATAACAGGCTGATGGTGCCCAAGAGTCCATATCGACGGCACCGTTTGGCACCTCGATGTCGGCTCATCTCATCCTGGGGCTGGAGCAGGTCCCAAGGGTACGGCTGTTCGCCGTTTAAAGAGGTACGTGAGCTGGGTTTAGAACGTCGTGAGACAGTTCGGTCCCTATCTTCCGTGGGTGTAGGATACTTGAGAAGAGTTGCCCCTAGTACGAGAGGACCGGGGTGAACGATCCACTGGTGGATCTGTTGTCGCGCCAGCGGCAGTGCAGAGTAGCTATGATCGGACAGGATAACCGCTGAAGGCATCTAAGCGGGAAGCCCCCTTCGAAACAAGGTATCCCTGAGAGCCGAGGTAGACCACCTCGTCGATAGGCCAGAGATGTAAGCGCTGTAAGGCGTTCAGTTGACTGGTACTAATGGCTCGATAGGCTTGATTTGATCCAGTAAAAGTAAGATTTTACTGGCCAAAGATACATACACACACAACCATCAGTATACACTGATATGGAACAAATGTTGGCCCCAATGCATAGGGGCTGAAATCTGATGTTGGCTTCTTTTTTGATTTGGTGGTCATAGCGCGAGCAAAACACCCGATCCCATCCCGAACTCGGCAGTTAAGTGCCGCTGCGCTGATGGTACTGCGTCTTAAGGCGTGGGAGAGTAAGTCACTGCCAAATCTAATAAGAAGCCAAAAGTATCTCTCTAACGATCCCTCAACCACTACTCGACAAACATTGTCGCGGGATGGAGCAGCCCGGTAGCTCGTCAGGCTCATAACCTGAAGGTCGTAGGTTCAAATCCTACTCCCGCAACCAATCTA
>CAJJCJ010000013.1 GCA_905182645.1 uncultured Sulfitobacter sp. | reverse complement strand
CAATGGTATTAACCTTATTTAGGGTAGCTTGATTGGGATGTATTCAATGGCATACAAGTCAGACAAGATGACACACGCAGGTATATGCAAGGTTAAGTTTGACCAAAAAAGTAATTTAGAAGTTATTTGTGCTTCGTTTTGATGTAACTTGCGACATAAGCGCACATGCAAAAATTGTGACTTTTTTTTGGTAATTTCTCTTGAACTATTCCCCTCTTGGGATTGACTGCACTGCAGCATAAAATGCGTTTACCAGCATCCGTGGACAAGTGATTTTTGATTCATGATACGCCTGACGAACGGCAGCAACATGCTTTCTTATGGGCTCTACCACGACGTATCTTGGACCGTTGCCAGGAGGCTGGAAACTGGCGCGGTAGGTACGGGAACGGGTGGAAGTCAGAATTTGACGGTTCTGTTAAACAAACTGACTTGAATTGGGAAAGGGGCACTGTCAGAGTAAAATTGGTTGAAGTGTGCAAGAGGCACACCTAGCGTCACCAGATGGCAAAACGCGACCCATTTAAGTACTTCGATACGTCTCCCGAAATCATTCGCTTGGCGATTATGATGTTTGTGAGTTACCCACTTTCGCTTCGAAATGTGGAAGAGCTGCTACACGAACGCGGTATTGATATTAGCCACGGGTCAGTCCGTTTCTGGTGGAACAGATTTGGCCCAATGTTTGTGGCTGAAATTCGACGAAACGGGTTCTAAAACTTCCTGTTCATTCGAATTGACAATAGCCTCGTGAAGTGGTCCCACCAATTCAGACAGTTTTGCGGCTTGGCTAAGGTGCATCTGGTGTGTGTTCATGCCGCTTTTCGTGTCTCCGCTTGGCCGAAGTATGCGATGTCCGGAGTGCGCTTATCAAGGGCCGTGTGAGGGCGCTCTGAGTTGTAGAACTCAATCCAGTTATCGATGATCCGTTTTGCTTGGAAGCCGTCGGTGATTTCATGCAGATAAACGGCCTCCTGCTTCAGGGATCGCCACAGGCGTTCGATGAAGATGTTGTCGAGATAGCGGCCTCGCCCATCCATTGAGATTTTGATGTCAGCGTTGGTCAAAGTCGTGATCCAGCCAGCGCCTGTATATTGGCTGCCCTGGTCCGTATTCATGATCTCTGGCTTGCCATATCGGGCGATAGCCTCCTCCAGACGCCTCAACGCAAAAGCTGGCATCCAACGTATTGGAAAGCCGCCAGGTCAAAACCTTACGGGTCGCCCAATCCATGATTGCCACCAGATACACAAAGCCGTTCTTGACGGGGATGTAGGTGATGTCGCTGCACCAAACCTGATTGGGCCGCGTGATTGCGAGCTTTCTCAGCAGGTATGGATAGATCCGAGGTTGAGGATGCTTCTTGCTGATATTTGGTCCCTTGTACCCTCTCATGCATGTAAACATGCACTGCCGGGCAGTGAATGGTCTGCAATCCATGATGTTCAACAGGCGACGAACACGATGACGACCCGCGAGAACCCTGACTGGGGTAAATAGGCTGCTATCTTACGGCTTCAGAAGAACGAGTATTTCGTAAATATCCGATCAATCTCATGCATCTCGGTTGAATTGCTTTAGCAACTCAACCTGACTTAAGCGTCTCCGCGTTCACCCCAACTGGTGTGTAATAGATCGACGAACGGCTGATCTTGAGCAGCTTACACTGGCGCGTCAGGCTCAGTTTTGTGTTCTCTTTGCGGATCATCTCGCGGCAGTTTTACAGGCTCACCGACTTTAGCCTTTGTGACAAAGCTAGGGGGACGTGGCCCCAGCGGGCCGCGCAAGCCCCCGTACCATTCTCCACCACCAGCTGACCAATCTTGGTGTGCAGCTCATTGATCTCGCCGTCCTTGTTCTCAGCTTTTTTGACCTTGTCTGAGAATACGCCTGCCTTGCCTTCAATCGCCTGACGTTTCCATGTGCTCACCTGCGTTGGGTGGAGCTGCCGCTTGGCCGCAATCTCTTGAACCGTCTTGTCACCGCGCAGCGCTTCAAGCGCCACAGCGGCTTTAAACTGGTCTGAAAAGTTCCGTCGTTTTGTCATTCTCGTATCCATTCATTCGTGTTGGATACATCTTAGCACGCTGTCCGAATTTGCCGGACCACTTCACCGAATGTGCGGCGGGCTGCAGCACGCAAGGCGATGCGAGATCATGATATCTCACAACGTCGAGCCTGCAGGCTTGTCGGTGTCGATTCCAAGACCGTCTGGCGCGATCAGCCGCCGGATAATTCAGAAGTTTGCGAAGAGATGAAGGCGATTGCCAGCAAGCGGCGTCGGTTCGGCTATCGCCGGATCGACGAGCTTTCGGAACGCAAAGGAATGACCAAGAATCATAAGAAACTGTATCGCCTCTACTGTGAGGAAAGACTGGGCGTGAAGCGACTAAGGGGCCGCAAACGAGCGCGTGGGTCATGAACGCCGATGCCAGTCGCCCTGCGGCCAGGCGAACGTTGGTCCTTAAATTTTGTGTCTGGCAGGGCTTTGTGACATCAAAGCTTAGAGGTTCGAGCTTCAAATAAGGCCTAGGACATCAATAAAATCAGCTATCCAGCCAAAGCTGAAATTCCAATGGCCAAAACGACTATGAACGTCACCCTCAAGCGCAGCTTAAAATAATTATCATTGCTCATACCATTCTGGTTCAATTGGTAGTCGATTAGAAGTAAAACCAGAAAAGCTATAACATAAGCTATCATCAAGCTCGTGAAGCTTAACATTACGAACGCAGCCCAGAGCGCCAATGGAATAGCGTTGCTACAGAAGAGCAGATAGAGTTGAAACCCGCTATTTCTGTTCACCTGCTGTCCCCATACAGTGCCAGCCAGGAATGAACTAATCACAAGACCATACACGCTCAATAAATTCTGGATGTTAATGCTTAAATTCTGCGTCCCAACACCTGTTGTGAGCAATACTGCGCCAAACAAAAAGGGGATTAACCCAGCATAAGTAAGAAAAGACATAATTGATTGCGATGGTATCAGCTTCATATGGCTATCCATTTTTTAAGCATAAAGAATATGCAATTTTTTCGTCGTCAGGATTCTTAGTATAAAGGCAGCATTAATTAAGATATTTTTCAGCCCATCTGATTAATTGCAAGCGGTAGTCGTTAAATAGGTTGCTGAGTGGGGCTGTATAGTTGTGCTAAGTATCTCCGTCGGCACTGTCAGAATAAACTGACTTGAACAGGGTAGGGCGGTTTAGCAGCATTTGTGGATGACAAAACCTTCGCCATTGCTCTACTTAAAGACTTCTCCTGAAATCATCCGCCTGGCGGTTATGATGTATGTGTGCTATCCACTTTCACTCCTAAATGTGGAGGATCTGCTGCACGAACGCGGCATCGAGATCAGCCACGAGACGGTTCGATTTTGGTGGAACATGTTTGGCACGTTGTTTGCCGCGGAGATCCGAAGAAAACGGGTTCAGCACCTTCGCACTCATTCGAATTGGCAATGGCACTTGGACGAAGTGTTCGTAAAAATCAACGGAGAAACCCACTATCTCTGGCGGGCTGTGGATCACGAAAGCGAAGTGTTGGAAAGCTACGTTACGAAGCGCCGAGATCGAAAAGCAGCATTGAAATTCCACAGAAAAACAATAAAATGATATGGTTCAGCATATGTCATCATGACCGATCTACTGCGGTCTTACGGCGCTGCGATGAAGGTCATCAGCAATGTGGACAAACAGAAAACCGGCCGCTGGCTGAACAACAGGGCCGAGAATTCACATCAGCCTTTTCGACGAAGAGAGCGGACGATGCTGCGCTTCAGACGAGCGCGAACATTGCAGAAATCCGTCTCCATCCACTCTTCGGTCCACAATCATTTCAACCAGGAACGCCACCTCTACAGCCGAGAAAACTTCAAGCTTAACGGCGTTGCCGCTCTCGCTGAGTGGCGTCACTTGGGCATGGCATAAAGGGTAGCTCCATTGTCCTTGCATAGACTGGTTCGCATTCGTCTGACAGCACCGTCAAACGCCCATGTCTGCCTCCTCAGTTACAGCTAGATAGCTGTCATGTCGGCCAAGTCGGCCAAGTCGGGGGGGTGTCGTCACGGTCGGTTTGATAGCGACCTTATAGTGCTACTAGAACCAGTATTGCTATATCCACAGACATCTTTTGGGATACTTCCAAGAGTACTTGTTGCGCCTCACAAAATGTTACGAAACGCTTTTGCAACTGGAATTAATTAATCGTTAAAATTCAACGGACTAAATCGCTTTGCTATGTGTTACGAAAAGCCCTAATCACTCAAGCCCTTACACGTATGTATATATTATACTCTGAAACGTATAATAAATTGAAAGATGCGCAACATCGTAACATCCGAAACGGGGCGTTGATTTTAACGACTTTACCCCGTTACGGTCGTGCAGGATCACCGTAACGCCCCATAATAGCAGGTATCGACAGAAGCTCCGCTCTCCTGCCACAAGATTAGCACCGTTATACTGGTATCCAGATTGAATTTGATCAGACTAAATTACAGCCAGAACATTTTGACTGCGTTATCTCAAATCTACAACTTTTCAGGATAATGCAAGAAGCTGTTAATAATGCTTCAGCACGCGCAAATTCAAAAAAATATCATTACGTTTTTGGTCAACAGAATTTAATATGTTCCATATAGAAATAGAAAACAGCGAGGGGCGACATCTTTCAGTAAAAGATAAACTGGGTAATGGAATACAAAATATGATTAATCAGGCCAAATCAGTATCAGCGGAATTCAATATCGAGCCATTGAGTAAGGGCGCAATTATTTCAATAAAATACCCACTGCAAAATCAAGTAAACTCGTCCCTCTAAAATGGGGGATTACCTCCCGTCTGTCTCGTTCGGCGGGCTGATTAGCAGGTAAGGCCGATTAGGCAATAATTTCCAACACTACCACCACGACTTTCGGTCGCTCTATTAAAATCCCGCCAAGCATCGCGACGGCCTTGCCTTGCATCACGTGTCTCTGCGCCAATGCATTGGGCGACCGCATCCGTTGACAAGCTCAAGAAAAAGTTCTGGGTATGTAAGTTGAATTCAAAGGGCAATGCGCGGATCGTCACACATTACGCTTTGGGTGATATTGAAAGTGTTTTCATTCGTCGCCCAGAAGCCCCTGTCAAAGATGCCGTATTAAGCGCGCGTATAAAGGGAAAGTATGCCCCAATCACGATTTTGCAGGGGGAGGACGATATTGAAGCGGCGCACCACGCCTTATGTGAGGCATCGCACAGTGGAGACATCGTGCGCCCAGTCAAACCCGTCCTAAAAACGAAATTCCGTGGCGCCCGCCCGATGCGCAGTTTTCAAACCGGTACAGTATGAATGCTCATCGTCCAATCTGAATGGAACGTCGAACGTCTTCTTTTTGTAGACACAGAAGTTTTAAGTGAGGAAAATTGCTTCTATCGATAGGTAGCATTGGACCCGGAAATGTCGTTTCCAAGATTTTACTGTATCCAGCAGAAGTTTCTGGTACTTTCTGATTTGCAAAATCACTGTGCAGAGAGGGCGAGCAATGGCGAAAGATGCCGTCAGATTGGCGTGCTTGTCATGCGGGCAAGCTAACCGTGTGCCTTTGGCCATGTTAGAGTCAGAGGCCCAAATGTGCAAAATGCGCTATGTTGCTGGCTGGTGGGGACGTTACATCGATTGACGCGCAAACCCACGATAAAGCAACGCGGTTTGATGGTTTGCCGCTAATTGTGGACTACAGGGCCCCTTGGTGCGGTCCGTGTCAAACGATGGCGCCAGAGTTCGCGAAAGCAGCCAAATTGCTACGTTTCAAGGCTCGGTTCGCGAAGATTTACACTGAACAATACCCCGCCATTTCGCAGCGATTGCAGATTAGGGGTATTCCCTTGTTGATCCTCTATGCCAAAGGCCAAGAGCTCGCGCGACTGTCAGGTGCACGGCCAGCATCAGACATCGCAGCATTCGTACGTCAACACAATTGATTGGGTGCTGGAGGCGCTTTTGAAGTAATCTATGCCGCACGGTGTGAATACCGCATGACTTGAAACTAGAGCCGACCAATCGAGAGTATTTGAAACTTTGGAAAGCCGGTTCACTGCAAAAAAATTCTTGCCATGTGTTCGGGCGAGCAACGCAGATGCATTCAACATTAGCTACGCGAAGTCAGTTTAAGTTCGAAAACCAAAATATCTCCCCGCCGGTCGGCAAGGGAGATAAATATATCAGAGCGAAAGTATGATCTAAATCAACCTTCGCGTTCTAACTTTTTGCGTGCCAATTTACGGGAGCGGCGAATTGCTTCAGCCTTATTGCGCGCCTTCTTTTCCGACGGCTTTTCGAAATGTTCCTTCAACCGCATTTCGCGGAATACACCTTCGCGCTGAAGCTTTTTCTTCAAAGCCCGAAGGGCTTGATCGACATTGTTGTCGCGAACACTAACCTGCATTTGGTTTTATCAATCTATCTTAGGGTGAATCTTGTATTTTCAGTTGGCTCCCTGTTATCAAAGTGAAATTTATTTGTCGAGGCTGCTTTGAGCGAAATACGAGAGTGTTTCATGACAATATTAAAGATCATGTGTTCGATGCACCAATTACATCGGGGTTTTGGCGCCTACGTTGCGCGGCGTTCATTGTTCACCATGAAAACATCATACCGCGTTGTTTTTCCAAGTATTTGGTGTGTGCAGGCCTTCAGTCCGTCAATTGGGTCAGCCTTCGCGGGCCACTTTAACACAACGCGGTTTTGCGCATGCGCGAGCGCAATACGCACCAAATCAGCTGCATCATCATCGGTGCCAACGATCTCGCGGACTTGACGTAATTCTCGCTTTACCAGTGCCGATTTTTGACGCGGAGGGTGCATCGGATCAATCAATATTGCCTCGCCTGACAGCTCGGGGATCAGATCCTTGGCGTCTCCCTTCATAAGCGACATGCGGCCAATGATTTCGCGAAATTCGCCACCTTCATTTTCAGCACGGTTCATGCCCTCGACCAAAAGCGCGTGCATTTTTTCGGACCGCTCGATCAATATGACCTGCGCACCGAGTGACGCCAACAGAAACGAGTCGCGCCCTAGGCCCGCGGTCGCATCAACAATCATGGGCGTTTTACCCGCGCGCAAACCCATTGCTTTTGCAAGGTCTTGGCCTCGGCCACCGCCAAAACGCAATCGGTGCCCGACGGCACCAGTCACAAAATCAATCTTTAGTTCCACTTCGACCTTTTTCATGGTCCGCTCACTTTCGTTTCCGACAATAGGTTGGCCCCCGCATTCTTTTGCTTGCTTTCACAATTGTGGAATTCTTTTGTCTAACGCTTCCAGAAGGATGTCTTTTTCATTGGGCAACATGGCGACCGAATGCGCGGCATTGGGGTAGGCGCCTAACACTACGGCGTCTTGGAAACCCTTTACGGCGCGTCGCCGTTCAGCATCTAGTTGTTTGCGAATTGAAGCACCGTCGCCCCATGATTTTGCATGACGTGGCGGATTTTCTGTTTCGCCGCAGATATCCTCGAAGAACAAGAACATCACGTCACCAGCAGCCCCGGCGCCAATTGAACTGGTAACAAGTGACGTATGTTTACAGATTTCGGCCAACGCATCGTGGGCCACACATTCGACCTCGCATCCATACGCACCCGCATCTTCCAATCGGCGCATGTGGTCCAGTACGGCCAAGGCTTCTGATGCCGTTTTGCCGATGGTACGCATGCCGCCATAACGAATGGACAGGGACGGGACCATGCCGACATGGCCCTGCACGCACAGCCCCTGTTTTGCGAGCAGTTCAACGACATCCATGCTTCTGGGTGTTAAGACGGAATCCGCACCCGCCATCGCCGCATTGATCCCGCCCGCCAAAATTTCATCGTTCGTGATAAAGCGGCCAGCAAACAATGCGGCGGTAATAAAGGTCGTTGGTGCGCCTTTTCGCACGTCCACGAGCCAATCGCTTCCAGTGATGATCATGTCGATATTTTGATCCGCAATAATCCCTGCTTCTTCGGCATTTTGTGCGGTGACTTGGGTCATCTTGGTACCGCTCGCTTTGTTGGCGAGAATATCAGCAACGGTAATATTGCGCTGCTCGAGGGCGTGACCGTAGGTGTAAATACGCTTCATCTTCTGGCTCCGGTTAAGTTTGGGATGCAGGTATGTGCACAATCAACCCGTCCAAATCAGGTGTGATCGCAATTTGGCAGCTAAGGCGACTGTTTGCCTTTGGATCAATCACAAATTCGATCATATCAGCCTCATCGCCATCAGGTGTGGGTAGGGTAACGAGCCCATTGCCCACAACGTAGCAATGGCAGGTTCCGCACGCACATGCCCCGCCACATTCAGCCGAAATGCCGGATACACCTGAATTTACAGCGACCTGCATCAGTGACTGACCTACCTCTGCGATGGCTTCAATCCGGTTTCCGTTGTTTTCGATGAACGTCACTTTTGTCATTCGGATATCCTCAATTTACACTTCTTTCCATGCTATCTGAAGCGACTTTGGCCCGCGCACGGAAAGACCACTTTTGTATTCTGGGCGTGCGTCGACGAGTTGGACATCTGTGAACCGCTCATTGAGGGTTGTGAAAATCACATCCATATCTAAACGCGCCAGATGATTGCCGAGACAAAAATGCGTGCCGCCGCCGAACGCTACATGGCGATTTGGACTGCGTGTCACATCAAATGTATCAGGTGCATCAAAGCGAGCTGGATCGCGGTTTGCGGCGCCATATAGCAAGCCAAACCGTGTTCCCGCCGTAAAATACTGGCCGCCCACGGTGCAGTCTTGTGTCGCGAAGCGATGGAAATACGGAAGCGGTGCCTCATAACGAAACATCTCTTGGACGGCCGTTTTGATTAGGCTCGGGTCGTCCCGCAATTTAATGCGTTGGTCAGGGAATTTCAGTAAAGAATGCATGCCAGACCCAAGCACATCAATCGTCGAGCCATGACCGGCCATCAAGATCAACATGCTTGTCGCAATCAATTCATCTTCGGTCATTAGCCCGTCTTGTTTTTGCGCTAGCATGCGGCTCAACAAATCGTCATGGGGCGCGGTTTCTCGCAATTTGAGGAGATCCAAAAGATACAGGTAAAAGTCCTCGGTGGCCTGTTCGGCAATGCGTTTGTCATTGTCGTCACACCCGACATTAAAGAACCGAACGACGTTTTCTGACCATACCCGCAACTGCGGGCAATCTTCGTCAGGCACCCCCAGCATCCGTCCAATTATATGACCCGGAATATGGGATGCAAAATCTTCGACAAAGTCGATCTCGTTTTGGCCCACCAGCTCAGCCAATAGTTTATCAACGAAGGCTTGGATCGCACCGCGTTGTTTCAGGATCATTCCGGGCGTGAATTCGCGAAAAACTAGTTTGCGGAGGCGGTCATGAACATCACCTTCGCTTTCCAGCAAATTAAATTGAACGAACCGTTCGTGATGTGGCATGTCATGCCAGTTCATTTTGCGTTGCTGTGCTTTACGCTCAGCGGCGGTTAGAACATCATCATTCCCACGCAGCATCGTTTTGTCCAACGCGACGTTTTCTACGTCGGCCATCTTTGTTAACATCCATGTATCAACATCTTCATAATAATACGGATGCGCTCGTTCCCGCAGTGCTGCGTAAGTTGGATATGGATCGGCGGCAAATGCCTGCGACAGGGGATCAAAGCTAAGTTGATCGCTAGATGTAAGAGGCATAGTTGAAACAATCTCTCTCTTTTTGGGGGCGAAGATATAAGCCCCGGCAAAGGGCCGACGCGTAGATGCTTGAATCTCTCAATTGGATGAAAACCCTATCATCTATGAAGACACATAAAGGAGTCGGAAACCAGTCACCGATTAAAGAACTTTCATATTTTATCCCCGCGCGCGGATGCTGTAATTGCCTATGAAATCGTTGCTGTGGATAAAAGTAAAATGACGGAAACCATGCCGGTTCAGATTGTCCTGATCTCATGTGTGAAACGAACTCATGTGCAAGTTGTCGGTGGCTTGTAGGTCAAAATTGACATCCACAATCTAAAAGATAAAACAATGCGACATGGTCCGATTGATGTGGCTACACCGCATTTTGACCAAAGCCGTGAACGTGGACCCAGCGAAAGATATTGCCTTGCAGACACCCTATTATCTTATCGACAAATCCCGCCTTCTTCCCAATCTTAAAAAGATTGCTGGGCTGCGCGAGGCGTCGGGGGTGAAATGTTTATTGGCGCTCAAATGCTTTGCTACATGGTCGGTCTTTGACTTTATGTCCGAATATATGGACGGATCGACCTCATCGTCCTTGTTTGAAGTCCGATTGGGGCATGAAAAGTTTGCGGGCGAAACCCATGCCTATTCAGTCGCTTATGCGGATCACGAGATTGCGCAGGTTCTGGTCTGTTCGGACAAGATTATTTTTAACTCCATCGGACAATTGTCACGATTTGCCGAGGCATCGCACGGGCATGTCCGTGGGCTGCGGGTCAATCCTGGGGTATCCACATCGGAGTTTGATCTGGCCGATCCCGCGCGCGCCTTTAGTCGGCTCGGAGAGCACGACCCAAAATCGATCGCAGCAGTGGCAGATCAGATTAGCGGTCTGATGTTTCATAACAACTGCGAAAATGACAGTTTTGAGCGCTTTGATGAGATGCTCACCTTGATCGAGGACCGCTTTGGCGAAATCATCCATAATATGGACTGGATTAGTTTAGGTGGCGGCGTTCACTTTACTGGCGATGGCTATCCGCTTGATCGTCTGGCTGCGCGGCTTAAGGCATTTGCCCAGACGTTTGGCGTGCAAGTCTATCTGGAACCGGGTGAAGCCGCGATCACGGGGGCCGCGACCCTTGAAGTGACTGTGTTGGACACAATGCATAACGGCAAGAACCTTGCGATCGTCGACAGTTCTATCGAGGCGCATATGCTTGATCTGTTGATTTACCGTGAGCCTGCAAAAATGGCCGCTAATACAGGTGACCACGCGTGGATGATCTGCGGAAAGTCCTGTTTGGCTGGTGATATCTTTGGTGAATTTCCCTTTGACGCGCCACTGAAAGCAGGGGATCGGCTTTCGTTTCAAGATGCTGCAGGATACACAATGGTCAAGAAAAACTGGTTTAACGGGGTGAAGATGCCAAGTATCGCTATCCGTGAACTGGACGGAACCACGCGGTTGGTGCGCGATTTTGATTACGACGATTTTGCTGCGGCGCTGTCGTGACAACAACAAAAAGAGGTCTTTGAAATATATGAAACGCAATGTTCTTATCATCGGCGCTGGTGGCGTCGCACAGGTTGTGGCGCATAAATGCGCGCAAAATAACGATGTGCTTGGCGATCTTCACATGGCCAGCCGGACTGTGTCAAAGTGTGAGGCCATTATTCAAAGCGTGCATGATAAGGCCGCGATGAAACAAGATGGGGTGTTTGATGCTCATGCGATCGACGGCATGGACAGCGCGGCTGTTGCCGCGTTGATCACCAAGACAGGTGTGCAGATTGTCATCAATGTCGGCTCGCCGTTTGTGAATATGACCGTGCTTGAAGCCTGCATTCAGACCGGAACCGCTTATATTGATACGGCGATCCACGAAGACCCCAGCAAAATTTGCGAGGCGCCGCCTTGGTATGGCAATTACGAATGGAAACGCCGCGACGATTGCGCCAAGGTCGGTGTTACCGCGATTTTGGGTGCTGGCTTTGATCCAGGCATGGTCAATGCATTTGCACGCTTTGCGGTTGATGAATTCATGGACGAGGTGACGTCTATCGACATCGTTGATATCAACGCCGGAAGCCATGGGAAGTATTTTTCAACGAATTTTGATCCCGAGATCAATTTTCGCGAATTTACGGGGACGGTTTACAGCTGGCAGCAGGGCGCTTGGCAAGAGAACAAGATGTTCGAAGTTGGTCGCGAATGGGACCTTCCCGTTGTGGGCAAGCAAAAAGCCTATATGTCCGGCCATGACGAGGTTCATTCACTTGCGGCGAACTATCCGCAGGCTGATATCCGGTTCTGGATGGGCTTTGGCGATCACTACATCAACGTGTTTACCGTTTTGCAAAACCTAGGGCTGTTGTCAGAGCAACCCGTTGTAACCGCAGAGGGCCTAGAGGTTGTGCCGCTTAAATTGGTCAAGGCCGTGTTGCCGGACCCGTCCAGTCTTGCGCCAAATTACACAGGCAAAACCTGCATCGGTGATCTGGTTAATGGCGTCAAAGACGGCCAAGAAGTTGAGGTATTCGTCTACAATGTGGCCGACCACAAAGAAGCCTATAACGAGGTTGGTAGCCAAGGTATTTCTTATACAGCTGGTGTCCCGCCTGTTGCGATGGCGATGCTGATTGCTGATGGCACCTATGATCAAGGCATCATGAGAAATGTAGAAGAACTGGACCCTAAACCACTATTTTCATTGCTCGACACCATCGGACTGCCAACACGCGTTAAAGACGCTGCCGGGGACCGAGAATGGCACCAGACTTAGGCTACCTTTGCCGCGACTGGCACTAGTCGTCGCCACGCACTAATAATATCTGGATACGAATTTTTAGTGTGTGGTGATACAATTGCCAATCTGGCTTCGGCTGACATCACGTTTTATGAGGTGGCGCAGCAACAGGCTTGGTTGAGCCCAACATCCAAAAGTCTGCCAATTTTTGGGATGAAATTGGCTCCGGCGGTAGGGACGCACTTTATTATAAATTATTGTTTAATAACAGTGGTTAAGGCAAACGTAATTTCAAAATGTGTACCGTGTGTGTACCGAGTTTGTGTACCGAGGTAGCTACGCAAATAGCCAGAGAAGCTATTCCTCAACAGAAGCATCCAAGGGTGGATCAACAAGATTCTCTACGTTGTCACAGAGGAGCTATCCGTGGTTCTTAACTCTCGCCCTAGCTTCTTCGATAAGAGCCAAAGGCTCGACGGGCTTTAGCCCTATAATCAGATTAGCAGCCCTAGTCAGACCAATGATTAGCACACACCCTTACACAACCTGATACGTGTTATCCCCTCTGACACCACAGCCCCTGCATACGGCTCTCTGGCGTACCTCGTGGGTGGTGTAAGGGCATAGCCCGTCGAGCTTCGCTCTCTGTGTCATCACTGGTTGCTAGGATTAGGTCAGCAATCTTGTAGCTGAACTCCTGACCACAGGCACTGCACGTGAGGTCCATGCGTTTGTCAGATACAGCGAGTTCTTTGTGTTCATGGGGCAACCCTTAAGACGTCAGACTAACCTATGTCTTCGCAAACAAGCAAAGACTATGACTGCGCAAGCCTCGTAGTGCAAACAAACAGCTGACCCAAACTTTCTCTTACTTTAGGTAAAGCTTGATCAAAAAAAACGTGGCACGGACATACTCTTGCCTGTAGTAGTTATTGATCAGGAAACCTGAATTTCTGGATATGATCAAAAATCCAGTTAAATAACGCTAAATGATTTGGAGATGATTAAATGCTATTATTGAGCAAGTTTGCTGAAAACACTTACGTCAAACTGGTCGCTGGGCTGACGCTTTTGCTGACTTCTTTGTATGATTTGATAACAGAATCTGAAGCTGGTCTTCAAAGTGAGCATGGAATAATCTTTTTTTCGCTATTACACATCTTACGGGTCTTGCCTGAACTGCAACATGGAGCGAGTGAAATTGCCTCCACAAGAGCCAAAAAAGAAAAATAACTGCAATAAATAGCGTTGACATATTGTGCCGACTTAAGCCCAACCACACCTAATAGGGCTTCAGCACCCAATGCACCTAAAACAGGTGCCGCTACCTTAGCCTACTTAAGCGCACTCATAATCGCTATTTGCAGTGTCATATCTTTCTTTGTGTTGCTTGTAGATAATAACGGTTTTTTGGGATTCATGATTTTGGTTAGCGGATTGGGTGGAGCCATATTCTTTATGATAATGGCTGAAATTAGCCATAATGTTGCGAGTTTAGTTAGACTGGCAAACGCTAAGAAAGAAGAAGAATAAAACAGATTTTAGCTATCTCATCAGTACTTTTCTCATCTGCGACAGTCGTAGCTGCGACCAGTAATTAGGGAGCAAACTAATGAATATTCTTAAATGGCATAGCGCACTGGCAGAACGATTACGGATACGTCTAGGCTGGAGCCATTACGCAATCTATTGGGTGTCATTCATCAAAGGCGTTGCTCTGACTTGTTTGGTTCTCTGGTTAATGCGCTGACGGCTAAAGTACGTCCCAAAGTAACTCTTGGCCTTATTGTCCGTGAGACGGAGTGGAGAGGCTGGGTTTACAGCAAGAACATCAAAGTGCGTAATGCTGACAGCAACTTCATCATCCAGTGGGCCGTACAAGCAAGAGGAACTATTCTAAGATGAAAAGAACACTGACAGCACTGACCGTAGCAGCAACCATGTTTGCCAGCAGTGCATATGCTTTTGATCCTGATGATCTACAGAAGCTGAAGGATACAAATGATTGTGTTGAATGTGTCCTGTATTGGGCTAATCTGGCGGATGCTAATCTGACTGGTGCTAATCTGGATAATGCTGATCTGGCTGGTGCTTTTCTGGTTGGTGCTAATCTGAATAATGCTGATCTGGAGGGTGCTAATCTGGCTGGTGCTTTTCTGATTGGTGCTAATCTGAATAATGCTGATCTGAATGGTGCTTCTTTGCGGTATGCTAATCTCACGGATGCTAATCTGACTGGCGCTAATCTGAAGGGTGCTGTGATGTGGTATGCAACAATGAACGGCGCTATCCTCTGCAATACCACCATGCCTGATAGTTCCGTCGATAATAGTGGCTGCTGACCACAGTGAAAACCAAGGGTGACGGTCACGGTTAACTGCAAGAAGCGTGGGCCATATAAGAACGAGGAATTATTCTAAGATGAAACGAACACTAACGGCAGCAAGCCTAGCCCTTGCCCTTTCTACTAATCTCCTTGCTACTGAAGCCACAGCAGATGAAGCATTGATGGATGGCGTAAGGCCGTTCATTTGTGATGGAGAAGCAGTCGTTTTTCTCGAAAAAAACAATGGCTGGGTAATATCAACCGATCCTACGGCAGAAGTTAAGCCCTTAGACAACGGCTGGAGGTATGAAGACACCCTCTCTGGTGATGTATGGTACCTTAGGGAAGAAAGCCGTAACTCTTGGGTAATAGAGGCTTTCTGAGGATGGTTATGTCAAAGCAGACTGCATGGATGTTGCTAACAGCGTTTCTCAGGTGGTTACGATCATTAAGCCAAGGCTGAGCGAAAATATTTCAGCAACTCAAGATTTGCTTACGTAAGCAAATGCTAAGGTTGCTGAGCTTACAGCGGCAACAAATGCTAAAGTTACCCAGCTGGCACAAGAGATTGAAAATCTGAGCCAAATACAAATTCAGGAGCTTCAAGAACTGAAAATCGTGGCAATTCTTGATGATGATCCGCTCTCTAAAATTAGTTATGTAGCTAGATTAAAAAAAGCTCCACAATCAGTCCGAGCCTTTGAGGTTTATTCAAACCCGTTGTTGGCAAGATATGCTAACACTAGTTGTTTATCAAACTTGATGGGTACACTGGCAAGCACCACGCTGGAGTGCATGGATGACATTATTGGCTATCTGGGTGAACCACTTGGTGGCGAATAAACGGTCAACTCGCCCCAGCTGGCCCTTTCAGCAAAGTGGCCATAACGCTAACGACGGAATTGTTATAAGTAACATCACAAAGGCATAGCTGTCCGAAGTGTAAGGCTGTGGTGTCCTTCTTGAGGCTATATTTATGATTGTTGCTGTGAGAGCGTGTTACACATAATATTATTGCGTAGATAACTTGAGGCCTACGACACAATAAGTTGTAGCAATTTCAGGTAGTTAGTTCTTTAGAATGATATTGGGATAGCCTAAGCATCAGAGTAACCACTCTGTAATCTAAAGCGGTTATTCGGCGAAGTCATTGATAGAACAGAAATAATTCTCGGTTGGCTGCTTTTCACAGACCTACCTATGAGAAGGCTATCGTGTTAGATTACTGCCTCCGCTGTCGCCTTTGATGCATGGCATATAATAGCGGAGCTAAGATTTTACGGTAAACTATCGACGTAACGAACTTGATGGGTCGCCAGCCTATGATTGGTGCGAGAACTCGATAATACGGCAGTTTTTGCCAAACTGATATGAAGGCATCAACACCAAGCATGACTTTACCATCTGACCGTGCGTGGATTTGCTGTGTCGCCTGATCTGGCGTTAGCCCCCAATCAGCGGCTGACTGCTCAGTGATTTTAACGAACTCGACGCCATCACCAGCTAAGCCAGCATAATGCTTGATCTCTCGACGACATATTGGGCAGTCATCGTTGTATAACACTTCCAGCTTCGCCATCAGTCCAATTCCCCTTGGATGTTATTTAAAGAAGTAGTTCGACTTCCTTGATGGTCGAGGATTAGAGGTCGCCATATTCCCTTGTCCCCCATTGAATGATTGCAACTATTATTCTGTGTCGGTGATCCAGAAGCCAAACGTCAGCGTATGAATAATATTCCCTGCGTTGTTATTAAGACGACGCAACTGACCCTGCGCTTTCCCCAGCGTGGGGTCTTTTTTCATGAGACAGCCATACTGACGTCCTTTTTCGGAAGGCTAATTTCTACTATGACCCACATTCCCTCGGTGGAGGCAGTTGCTCAAATTCCCCTGTAGGTCGCCTTTCAGGCTCTTGTAGTCCTAACTCAGCTACACCGTGTGAAGGCGGCATAACTACGCCTGATGTTCACAGATGGTATTTGTTCTGTGGCCCTGACCCTATCGTGTTCACTTTAAGCACACTCTGGGTGAACACTCAGATTGTTGTGTATTATGTGTATATAGGGTTGTGTAACCACTTAATGAACGCTAATGTGTACGTAGTCTTAGAATCAAAATGTACACAAAGGAGCTACAACATGCCTAAATATGGTTACGCAAGAGTTTCATCACTCTCACAGTCTACTGAAATACAGGTTGATGCTTTAACTGCTGCTGGCTGTACTGTTGTGCGACAAGAGAAAGTCTCTGGTAGATCAACTGAGGGCAGGGACGAACTGGCAACCATCTTAGAGTTCATGTCTGAGGGTGACAGCCTGTGTGTTCATAAGATCGACAGACTTGGTCGTAATACAAGAGATGTACTTAACCTTGTGCATCAGATCACAGAGAAGGGTTGCTCGTTACAGGTACTAGAGCCAGCTATTGATACCAGTGGCCCTATGGGAACTATGATGCTGACTGTACTTGGTATGGTCTCTGAGATGGAACTGGGGTTCATCAAGGAACGTCAACGAGCAGGTATTGAAGCTGCTAAGGCTAAGGGTGTCTACAAGGGACGACCATCAAGTCTAGATCACGACAAGATCAAGGAACTACATGCTCAAGGCATGGGTGCTACTGCTATAGCCAGAGAGCTAGGTTGTAGTCGGGGTGCTGTCTATAAAGCTGTTGCCTAACGCTAGTCCGTATAAGCCTCACTGAGCGTTGTTAATCCTTAGGCTATCTGATGTTGTTGATAGCCTTAGATGCTACTCAGTGGCCCTGTGAGAGGCTCTCAGATAGAACGTGGAACCCCTATTTTATGGGGGGAATTTTTCCGTTAGGCCCGTTATCGCACCTACAAATCCAAGACAAAGATTTACTTTTGACTTCCTTAGTAATTCACTAAACCCAAAGGGCGTCACATCGAAGATGTTTAAGGGGGGGGGCTACCTGAGCTTTGACTTAGTCTGCTTTGCTATTTTCATGGCAAAACAAGGATTTAAAATGAATTTGATCTTTGTAGCTCTTGCTATTGTTTAGTATTTTCGAGATGCACGAGTTGCATCACTTTGGAGTTTTAAAATGCGTAGAGTTATAATTGCGGGGACTGTTGGGTTCGGATTGCTGGCTGGATGCTCAGGTCAAGAAGCTAAAGACACCTTAAACTCCTTTGAATGGGGAAAACCTCAAATAGTTGTTAACCCGAACGCAGAAGAGGAAGCTCTTACAGAGTACCTTTGTGACCAATACGGAAACTGCAACTGATAACCTGAGCTTTTAATCCAATTGCTCTGCTATTTTCTAGACAAAACAAAGAAATACTTTGGGAGTGGTTGGTTGCGCAGTGACGGTAGTCACACACGGAAGCTAATCAGAGAGTTCCACTTGCAGGTGGGTTTATTCTTTAGCAGTCATAGCTTGCCGCTATTGGAGTTATCTTGAATGTTCTTTGTTAAGCTAGCGATTCGATTTATAATATTCGTCTTGGCCTCTATATTCCCAAAGTTCAAAATGAGCATCGGATTGGTGCTGATTATCTATATGACATTATTCTCAGCGTTTTTATTCTGGGGCGCACATATAGATAATATTTATGGGGAACCTGCTTGGGTAGTACGCAACATGAGAATAAGTGGTGTTGTTGTCTTAATTGTAGGATGGGTCTTGGGAATAGCTTTAATGCTTCAAGCTCGCGGTGATGCGACTATGTGGGAGGATGGTTTAGAAGAGTACGCACGTAAGCAAGGGATGGACGCACTTCAGAGAGATGCCAAAGATACTGATAAAGACTAAGTTGCGACTTATAGTATTGATTTATAATGATAATCTCTATTTGTCCTAGTAATCGGCGACCCTGTCCGTCGTCAGGGTTTTTGGCACCAAGAGCTGCGTAAACTAAGAGAGTGTCCGGCTCATCTGGTTGGTTTCATTATGCGGCGTGCTGTCTGTGATGCAAGCGTCGCGCTTCGAGTGTCTTTCGTTTGATCCTTTCTCGTTGTTGTAGAATGGTCTTATCGCGTCCGAAGTAGACGTCAGACGGTGTGACGTTGTTCAGGCTCTCGTGATAGCGCTGGTGGTTGTAGTGATCGACGAAGGCTTCAATCTGGGCTTCGAGATCACCGGGCAGGAAGTAGTGTTCCAGCAAGATGCGGTTCTTCAATGTCTGATGCCAGCGTTCGATCTTGCCTTGGGTTTGGGGATGATAGGGCGCTCCGCGCGAGTGCTTCATGCCTTTGTCTTGCAGCCATTCTGCCAGTTCTCCAGAGACATAACTGGACCCATTGTCGCTAAGCAGGCGCGGTTTGTGGACAACGTGAACCTGATCGCAACCGGATGCTTCCAAAGCCAAATCCAGCGTGTCCGTCACGTCTTGGGTTCTCATGTTCGTACAGAGTTTCCATGAGATGATGTACCGGCTGTAATCGTCCAGGATCGTGCTGAGATAGAACCAGCCCCAGCCGATGATCTTTAGGTAGGTGAAGTCGGTCTGCCAAAGCTGGTTGATGGCCGTGGTCTTGTCTTTGAACTCATTGGCCGCCTTGATGACGATGAAGGCAGGGCTGGTGATCAGATCATGTGCCTTGAGCGTGCGATAGACTGTGGATTCAGATACAAAGTAGCGTTCATGGTCTGTGAACGTCACCGCCAGTTCTCGCGGCGATAGCTCCGTCTCTTTCAAGGCAAGATTGACGACCTTGTGCTTCACCTCGTCAGGAACGCGGTTCCAAACGTGTTTTGGTATAGGCGATTGATCCTGCAATCCAGCTTCACCACGCTGCAGATACCGATCATACCAGCGGTAGAATGTGGTGCGGGGGATGCCCAGTTTGGCCAACGTCAGGCGTGCCGACAGATGCGATCCTTCGACCAGTCTGATGATCTCCAGTTTCTCAGAGGCAGGGTATCTCATTCGTGGCCGCCCCCATCGCCTGTCATGCTTTTTTTAAGCAAACGGAGTTCGAGCGTTTGTTCAGCCACAACCTCCTTCAGATCGTGGGCTTCACGGCGAAGATCCTTCACTTCGTCGGTCGTGGCAGCGCGGGCTGTGTCGCCAGCAAGACGCCGCTTCCCAGCCTCCATGAAGTCTTTCGACCATTTGTAGTAGATGCCTTGGGAAATGCCTTCACGGCGACACAACTCAGCGATGCTGTCTTCGCCGCGCAGGCCGTCCAAGACGATCCTGATCTTCTCTTCAGATGAATAATGCTTGCGGGTCGCCCGTTTGATATCTTTGACGATCTTCTCGCCAGGGCTTTTGCGTGTTCCAGTTGTCTGTCTCATGTTCCACTCCTCAGTGGTTACGATGAGCCAAGAACACTCTCTTATCAAATAACGCTATTTGGACCCATAAGCGCTGACGTCAGACAACCTTAACTTGAAGTCCAGCAGCTTCACTTGTCCTGCATCCTGTGAACAGCATCAGCAGTCCAATTACTTTAAGTTCATTATTCAAGCAATTGTTTATGTTCGATAAGTAAGAGAACCACTCATCTGGTTTGAACGACCTGCGACCTAGTGCTTCTTCCTTTTCTAACACTTTGTTAGACAGCCCAGCGAAAGGGTTGAATACGTTCTTTCCCTTCATCTCTGTATTCCAGCAGTTGATTACCGCAGAGAACGTATTGTTGTAACGATTTCTGGTTCCAGCCTTGGGATAAGTATTCCACATCCAGTCGGACACGACTTGTCTGTCTAAGTCATCTAGCTTGGTGTTCGGACCATTCATAGCAGAGGCAAACCTATCAAGCAGCGCACGTGTCTTAACTTCCCACTTTGCTTCTTTGTCAGGTAACCGCTTCTTATGTCGTTTGTTTGTTTTGATGTATAACTCTGTTGCATCGGCCCATGTTGAGGACATCGTTGTGTCTACATCGCCAGACAGGACTGCCAGTTGAGCAACTAATGGGTGGTTTTGATCTAATTCTTTACGAGGTATCTGATAGCCATCTTGCCCCCAGCGACCTTCTTTATAGTCCTTGGCTCGTTGTTCTTCATCAACATCTTCGTGGATCATCGTATCAAGGATTAGGTCTTTGTGATCTTTGACAGAGTAATTCCAATCACGAGTAACTTGTTTGAACGCATTGATTTCATCATCAGTAGCGTTGTGACTTAGGGTAGGGGCTTGATCGGGATGAACACCGTAATGCACTGCCATCTGTTTAGCTGAGAAAACGGCAGACTGTAACATGTCTGATTTGCTAGTAGGTTGCCCATACAGCTTCTCAGCTAAGGCTTTAGCCGCTTCAAAGCGTTCAGTCTCTGCTACCAAAGTCTGTGAGTGACAGCACTGTTGTTGGTATCTAAAGATTGCTTCCATTCAGTCATCAGTTCACCCTTTGCCGTTCTGGGAAAGTGAACTTGGAGCTTCTTAGGCACTCTACGCCTGTACTCAAAATAGCCTCTAGGTGACTCGAAAAGATAACTGAGTTTGGGGGCCATTTACGAAACCTGTGTACCGAATGAGTACCGAGTTTGTGTACCGAGTAGCCCAAAAGGTCAACAAATACTGCATTATAAAGGGTTTTTACGGTAAAATGGCTCCGGCGGTAGGGGTCGAACCTACGACAAATTGATTAACAGTCAACTGCTCTACCACTGAGCTACGCCGGAACAATATGGCCGATATAGCAATGCGGATTGATGGCGTCCAGAGGGTTTTTTGCAGTTTGGAGGTTTAATTTTTTGCCGTGAAAACTGCATCACTTTGAAGGTCGGGGTGCGCTGTGATTTGACCTCTCTGCTGCAGGTCCACGAGATGCGCGAACACATTGCGTTTGGCAGCAGGGATAAGGGCAGGGCTTACGTCTTTATAAACCGCCAGCGTAATCTGATCTACAGTTTGCCCGACAGATGTAAGCGTGCCCAAAATTTGCGTTTCACGCCGGCGACGGTGCGCGATAAGCCATGCGATCCGCATCTTTCGGATTGGTCACTGGTGCCCCGTGTCCAGGAAAATAGATGCGTGCGTCGATCCGCGCCAACTTTTCGCAAGAGGACATGAAATCAGTCAGATCACCGTCGGGTGGCGACACCAGCGACGACGCCCATCCCATCACATGATCACCCGTGAAGACAGTGTCGCCCCAGATTAAACAAAGGTGGTTGCCAATATGGCCAGGGGTATGCAAGGCTTCTAGGGTCCACTCGTCGGTGATGACGCAATCGCCGGACGCGATGACCACATCGGGCCCAAAATCCACATCGATGCCTTCGCCACCGCCTGCGAGGCCTTGCCCCGCGAGCCGTTGCATAATGGCGCTGCGTCCTGCAACAGCGGGGCCGTAACCGTATATCGGCGCACCTGTCTGCGTCGACAGCCGTCTTGCCAGCGGTGAATGGTCGAGGTGAGCGTGTGTTACGATGATATAACTGATGTCACCATCACCCGCCGCGGCATGTATTGCTGCGAGGTGTTCATCGTTGTCTGGGCCGGGATCGATCACAGCAATTAATTTGTGTCCAAGCAGATAGGTGTTGGTACCCTGGTAGGTCATCGGCGACGGATTGGGGGCCAAAATCAGCCGTAATCCGTCTGCCAGATGAACGGGATGACCTGCAACCGGATTAAATTCCTGATCTGACATGGTGATCGACCCTTTCGCCGGACGGCCCCAAGCGATAGGCTCGACCTTATGTTTTGGGCTTGGATCAAAAATTATATGCCACGCGGTCTATATGGCCGCGCCGCTCTTATATTGATCTTGCCTATTCTGACTTTGCAGTTACTTGTGACAGTTGTGTTTATTCAACGCCATTTTGACGGTGTCACGCGGTCAATGACAAGTGCCATTAATATTGAGCTGCGGTTTTTACGCGATGCGATCGACGCAGCACCTGATGCCCAAGCCGCCGGCCAAATTGCAGAAAACACTGGCGCCGCGCTGGAAATTACAGCCAGTCTCCCTGTGGACACAGCACCTGCTTCTGATGAAACCCTATTTGTAGACCTGACAGGGAAGATCGTAATTGATACCTTGCGGATTGGCATACCCGAAGTGGCCGTAGTGTCGCTTACCGACCGAAGGCGCGTACAAATATGGATGCAGACCAGACACGGAACAACGTATCTGTCGTTTCAAAGAGGCCGTGTGTCGGTCGCAAACTCTCATCAATTGCTGGTTATTATGGTTGTGATGGGTGCCATTATGACCACCATTGCTTACTTCTTTTTACGCAACCAATTGCGTCCGATTAAGCGTCTGGCTGCAGCGGCCACCGAATACGGCAAGGGCCGGATTAAGCCGTTTTCGCCTACGGGCGCGCTCGAAGTCCGTGCCGCAGGTATGGCATTTCTTGATATGCGCAACAAAATTGAACTGCAAACCCAAAGCCGCACCATGATGTTATCCGGGGTCAGTCATGATTTGCGAACTCCGCTCACACGGCTACGCTTGGGACTGTCGATGTTAGACGGTGAGGACACAGACGCAATAATGCGTGATGTCGACGACATGCAGGAATTGCTTGATGGGTTTCTGGATTTCGCCCGAAATGATGCGCTTGATGGTCTTGAACCATGCACACCCCGTGAAATTTTAGACGCTGCAGTGTCCGACGCGGCACGTGGAGGGCAATCAGTGACTTTGGGGCCGGTTACTGGACCTGATCAGCACGTAACGATGCGCCCGATGGCCGTTCGCCGTGCGTTGGATAACCTGATTGGAAATGCATTGCGCTATGGGACAAAAGCCGAAGTTTGCCTTGATATTACCGACCGCACCGTGCGGTTCACTGTGGAAGACGACGGGCCCAGTATTCCAGCGACGAGCCGAGAGGCCGCGATGAGCCCGTTTGTCCGACTTGATCCGTCCCGCAATCAAGACAAAGGAACGGGCGTGGGACTTGGTTTGTCGATTGTGGCCGATATTGCGCGCAACCACGGCGGATTGCTGCGGCTAGGCGACAGTGCCCGGCTTGGTGGCCTAAAAGCTGAATTGGTATTGGCGCGATAAGGGCGCAATCGGCGGGTACTGATACTGACGTCGTCCGCGGGACATGCATGAATTGTACTTAGGAATCGCAGTCAGCTCACTGTCGGTAACATTAACTCAAAAACCAAATTTTTTGATACAAATACGACCGCGAGAGCGAGAGCGGTATGGCGGTGGAGGCACAGATACCCCAAACGTCCAGAGGACATATTAAACGTTTAAAATCAATAAAGAAACGTGTTTTATTAGCGGATACGCAGTCCTACTACGTCAATTGACCTATAATCACTTATATTGTTATTTATATGGATATTATTTATAAAACGTGTGGGTAAGTGTTGATTTAAGGAACCTCCCATGGCCAAGCATTTTGAGAAGCGTCGTCGTATCTATTATGCGATGCTAAACATCCCCGTTGCTGTGCGGCCAGCCTTTAATAATAAACGAAAGCTCCTCAAGTCACTGAAGACGGAGTCCATTAGTCAGGCGCAAGTTCGTGTCTTACCCATCATAGCTGAGTGGAAGAACCAGATAGAGATCGCCAAAGGCACATCAACTGGTGACAAGTTTCTGGATGATGTGGGGCTGGCACGACAAGATGCGCAACGATTGAGGAACCAAGGGGTTCCCGAATGGAGGATTGAAGAAACCCAAGAGCAAGTTGCCATTAGTGAGGCACTTGGACCTGACAACACTCGTGAGCATGGTGACGGTGGTCAGTTATTTGATGCAGTATCCGTAGCTCTAGGCAAGAGACTTCTGCTGTCGGAACATATTGATAGCTACCTCAAAACAACGAGTGTCACACTCAAAACCAAAGAGATGATAAGGCGTGACCTCGTTCGGTTTACTTCAAAGTTCCGATTTGCTGATGATGCTACTCAAAGGGCGGTACGTGACTGGGCTAATATCGACTTAGAGGAAGCCAACTTAGCTTTAGCCACTAGAAGGCGCATGCTGTCAGCCTGTCGTAGGTACTGGGACTATCTGGAACGACAGAAGAAGCTGGAATTACCGCCCCCCTTCCACAAGGTACTGCCACCAAAGCCAAAGAAGCGGTCGAAGGCCGAGATAGAGGCCAAGCGGAAAGGCTTTCGTATCTCAGACTATCACAAGCTGTTAGCTAACTGTCAGGACGACCCGATGTTGTATGATCTTATCACCCTAGGAGCTTATACTGGTTGTCGTATTGAGGAGCTGTGTGGCCTCAAGCTCGCTAACGTCAGAACAGATCGATTTGAACTGGTGGATGCCAAGACAGAAGCTGGCTGGAGAACGATCCCAATCCACGACCATATCAAGCAACTTGTGGCGAGACTGATAGATACGTCGAAGGATGGCTACCTGCTGACAGGGCTGACATTTAACAAGTTTGGCGACAGGTCCAACGCCATAGGCAAAAGGTTTGGCCGTCTGAAGAAGCGGCTTGGCTACGGTCCCGACCATGTCTTCCACTCCCTACGCAAAGGCTTTGCAACGCAACTAGAGAACGCAGGACAACCCCTGAATGTTGTCGCACGCCTCATGGGCCATAATCAAGAGAACCAGAGCTTTGGAAATTATTCTGATGGATTGGTACTTGAAGAGCTTAAACGTGCAATCAACCACGTAGATTGGTCGTTACACTAGCGGTAGTGCCGCCAAGGGTCACACAGAGGCATGCACAGGCTGATCTAAGCGATCACATCGCTATTATCCCCTATGACACCACAGCCCCTGCATACGGCTCTCTGGCGAACTTCATGGGTGGTTGGCCAACAAGAACGGTTTAAACTCAAAGAGAGCTCGACGCTTATGGTTAGTTAGCATTCTGCAGGGCATTTTCTGTAATGTAAACTAAACTAGGCTGGTCGGTAATCCCCCCATTTTTAATGGGGTCCAGCCGTAGAATTCAGGCGGCTGTTACAGCAGCACTTAATAAATGCCTTAAGCAGTACGTCCCAGTTGGATGTATGATGTATAGCTTCAGGCACTCAACGAGAGACAGGTTGAGGGTAGTTCAGTGTCCTTCAGATATTACTGATCAAATAGGTGGTTGGACGACTGATGGCGTGGGGCAGGGGTATGGCTCAGGCTATCCCATGGGTGTGCTGAGTGAATGGTTAAGAAAAGTTACTTAAACGACTTGGTTGTGGTGCAATTTGAGTGCGTAAAAACTGAACATTTCAACCAGGAACTCAATCTCTATTCACGCACTAATTTCAAGCTAAACCGTGATTCTGCTCTTATTGAGTGGCAACAATTTTTGTGGGCATAGTGTATGAATTGCTCCCACCCACCATCCCATAAATCTGATGCTTGCAATCATTAGTCTGACAGCACCGTTTATACGGCTATTGCTTCCCAAAACCCTAACGGCGGCAACTGAAACTCAACCAAATTGGTTAAGGTGGGCAAACTAAACACATAGCCCACCTTAAAAATTAAAGAGAACTTCCGATTGCAATTAAGTCTTTTGAGAATTGCTGTGGATCAGATGGCATTTCACCATCCAGTACCCTCGCTTGTTCAAACAACATTCTACTTATAGCTTTTTGTAATTCGACTGAGAGGTCTGGAACCTTTTTAACTAATTCGTGATTGCAATTCACTTCTAAGATTTTAGTACTACTTGTCGAATCCTGGATTTTGCGCTTTCATAATACGCTCCAAATTGAAGTCTAATCCACCTTCACCTGCAACCAGTCGTACGGGGCTTTCAACCAGTTCTGAGGTTGATTTAACATCCTCAACTAGGTCACCAAGACAATCTTTGATAAGTGTAGTTATTGTGTTTTTCGCTTCATCGTCTGCTTTGTCCTCTGCTTGCTCCTCAGACAGTGCAGCCAGATCGTATTTGTCACGGGAAATAGATAGGAAGAATTTCTCTTTGTACGTTCCCATTTGTGACATCCAGAAGGCATCAATAGGGTCTGTCATAAGCAGGACATCAATACCTTTTGACTTAAACCCTTCTAGGTGAGGGCTTGATTTTGCCTGTTTCAAGGTATCTGCTGCAAGATAATATATTTTATCTTGCTTCTCCGCCATTTCTTCAATGTAGGAGTTAAGATTGATCAACTTCTCGTGTTTGAACGAGTAGACACGGGTGATCTCTACAATTTTTTCACGATTTTCAAAGTCCTCATACAATCCTTCTTTTAGAACTTTACCGAATTGGCTCCAGAAGGCATCGTAATTCACATCATCCTTTTTCATCTTCTTTTTTAGCTCAGAAAGAATACGCTTAGTAACAGACTTTGAGATTTTTTTGATGACTGGACTGCTTTGAACCATTTCTCTGCTGACGTTCAGGTCCAAGCTCGTTGTGTCCAGGATTCCTTTTACAAAGCGAAGCCATGAAGGAATAATACCATCTACGTCTTGACTGATGAACACACGGTTAATGTACAAGCTGACTTTTGTTCTTCTCTCAGGCTCAAACAGATCAAAAGGGGCTGTCTTTGGAATGAATAATAGATTGGTGAAATCTATCGAGCCTTCGGTCCGATTGTGCAGCGTAATGTAAGGGTCGTCGAAGGAATTTAAACTGCTTTTGTAAAAATCGAAATATTCCTCCTCGGAAACTTCTGAAGGCGACTTAGTCCATAAAGCTTGCGCACTATTAGCTTGCTCTTTTTCTACATCCTTAGATTGAACAAAAATTGGAACTAAAATGTGATCAGAGTATTTTTTAATCAGAGATTTGATCTTATTCAAATCAGCATATTCTTTTGCACTTTTTCGTAGATGCAATTTTATTGAAGTTCCTACTTCGTGTTCGTTTTCTGATTGGTAAATAGTGTACCCTGATTGGCCGTCACTTTCCCAAATATTTGCATCCGTTTCACCTGCTTTTCTGGTTATTACGCTCACTTTTTCAGCGACCATGAAAGCAGAATAGAAACCTACGCCAAATTTACCAATGAGTGCCTTGGCTGCATCCTTGGAGTCAGTTGCTTCATCGATACTGTCTAGGAAAGAAGACGTACCTGAGCGGGCAATGGTACCCAATGTTTCTATTAGCTCATCTGAGCTTAGTCCAATTCCAGTATCCACAAGCTCGATTGTTTTTTTCTTTTCATCGACATGCACAAAGATTTCGTCCTCACCAGAGTTCAAAATACTTGGCTCAGTCTGTCCTAAAAACTTGCGCTTGTGGATGGCATCGGAAGCGTTTGATAAAAGCTCACGAAGGAAAATATCCGGATCAGAATAGAGTGAATTGATAACAATGTTTAGGATTTTGCCAGTATCGGCTTCAAAATTGTGAGTTTTTGCGGTCATGTTTGCCTCCATTATTTGTGAGGTTAGCTAGCAATTTGGTAAGGCAATGCAAGAGCCAACTATGGTTTAAAACACTGAACCTCCTCCGACAGAGGTGGTCGCAGGAATTCGGACCAGTAGTTAAGGTGGATCAACTTGTGAAAGAAATGATCCAAAATGACGTCAGGCAGCACCATTGGCTTTCGCGTGCCCAAAGCACGTTTCCTGCCACCTCTGCGGCGTACCTGCAGCTTCTCTTCAAGGTAGATACGCCTTACCTTCTTGTGGTTCACCTCGAAGCCCTCTTGCGCAATCATCACGTGGATGCGGCGACAACCAAACCGACGCCGTTCACGAGACACGCGTTTGATTGCATCTCGTAGTTCCACATCATCGCCACGACGCGATAGATACCGCACCGTTGATCGATCAATCTGCAGTACATCACACGCCCGCCGCTGGCTCACACCGTGCGTTTCACACAGATGAACCACAGCATTCCGCTTTGCCACGGGCGTCACCATTTTTTTGAATTGATGTCTCGCAACATGGCGTTGTCCAACATCTGCTCTGCCAGCAACTTCTTCAACTTGCCGTTCTCATCCTCCAAAGCGCGCAATCGCTTCGCGTCAGAAGGTTCCATTCCGCCATACTTCGATTTGTATTTGTAGAACGTCGCAGAACTGATCCCGTGCCGCCGACAAACGTCAGCGGTCTTCTCACCAGATTCCTGTTCCTTGATAATTGCTATGATCTGTTCGTCCGTAAATCGTGCCTTCATTTGTCCGTCCTTTTGTTGGGCGGACTCTACACAAATTTGGAGGAGTTTTAGGGGCGCAGGTCAGGGTTTATGAACGTTTTGTCCATTAACTAATTCAGTGCAAGCATTGTGGAGAATAGCTGAACAAGGATGCTAGTAGTTAAAAGTTTTAACTATTGAGTGACCGATAAACACTCATACGACTAATCCCCATATGAGCAGCAATCTCAGTATTGTTGAGCTCCTCTTGAGGAGCGTTGATCTGTGAGAAATTGTCTTTCTTGAAGGTTACAATTACGTCCTAGAATACGACAACAACTCACTCATCATGTACAAAGAGGATACTGATGAATGGATGGGTGATATTGAACTATCAAAGTATTCACTGTTGAAGGTGATACACCAAGACCAATCACGCTTTATCGAAAGTCTAACTGTAGCTGCGAACAAGCTTATCGCTCAAGCAAACAGTGAATGGTTCATGTTTAATGTAACTGATCAAAAGCGTGCTGATATTTACTGAACGATTTACTCAGTCGATCAAAGGCTATTCATGCCAACGGGCTGATAAGTATTTTTATATTATACAGAGGTCAGACTGCCTAGATCAGGGAACGCTTCACCAATTGTATCTGATACCATTTTTGCTAAGTTAAACCAACCAAATGGAGACTAAATGACAGAACAAACAACGTACTATAAGCCGACTAAACTAGATTATTTAGATGATGCGGCCACATCCATTGATGATGAAGTTAGATTGGCACTGATAATAAATAAGATGAAACCTTATCAAATTCGTGCGGTATATGATGAATTTGAAGACCCCTACAGCAGCTTCAATTATGACAGAGAGTATTCTGACTATTATTGGAGCAGATTTAAAAAAGCTGTGGCTGAGACAAAACCTGATGTCATGTTGATGTAATGTTGTTCAGGTTGAGCCTATGGCGATATTGGCATCTTAATTAATTCGTTTGCTCAGCCTCGGAATCAGGCATAGCCTTCAGGTGTACAGCCAAGGGATTAACGCAATGGTAACTGCACTTTATGCCGCTCTTTTAGGAATTTTCTTCAGTGTGCTATCAGCCCGTGTGATAGCCCTTAGAGGCGTAACTCCCCTTCGGTGGCTCGCCTTTAACAACTACGGTGAAAAGGCTTTAGAACGGTCTGTCAGGGCGCATGGCAACTTTGTCGAGTATGTTCCGATGGTATTGGTGTTGATGTATCTGGCTGAGGTCAGTGACCTCTCAGATATGCGGTTACACATTACAGGCCTGTTATTGCTCGTAGGTAGGTTGATGCATGGCATTTGCTTTGGCTTCATGGAGTTCAATATGCCATTGCGTGTCGGGGGGACTGTTCTGACACTGGCAGCTTTGGTGAATATCTCCATTAGCCTCTTGATCGTGTCCATCTGATTGCCAAGATGACCAAACTCAACACCATCACAGATAGCAGCCTGAGCATCACATGTGCCGTGTGTCAGCATAATGCTGTCCATGAGGTGGCAAACCTACTTCTGGTCGTTGGTGAAGATGCTACCGCACATGATGTTCGACAAAGGCATAGCTGCCCGAAGTGTAAGGCTGTGGGGAACAACACGTATAAGATTGTTTGAGGGTGTGAGGCCACAATGCATTCGCTAGCAGCCCCACTGATCGTTCTTACTTAGCAGCTTGCTTTGCTTCGTAAGTAGCCTTCTTCTCAACGTACTGTTCTTCAGTCAGATCATGCCAACCTACACATTTACCTGTTGGGCTTCGCCCACATCCACATTCAGCCATTACACACTCCTTTGTTTTGCGTACTTCAATAAATGGTTCTTGTAATGCTTCAGGTAAGTAGCGTCTGCGCACAGTGACTGTGCGGCTATCCTTTAGTTCACCCAAGGCCGTCTATTCCAAGCCTAGACGTCCCTTGAGTTGCCCAATTGCAGTATGTCTATGATAGTACCTCCAAGCTGTCGGATTAGAGGTGCTGAAAATGTCGAAATATCATAATGTTAGCGTAGTATTCCTTGTAGGAATAGCTCTGGGAAGTTCTGGGCCAGTCGCTGTTTAATGCCGCTCATTTGATAGCATTTACTGGAACAAAGGAGATGAACTATGAGACTGAAACGGGCGGGCGAATTTCGTAGGGATGCATTGCGTATCGCACTGACCAGTGGGCTGACGCGCAAGCAGGTGGTTGATGATGTAGGTGTGAAATGTCGACGCTGAACAAGGAGGTCATGGCGTAAAACAAAATTAATGCCTAATTGCTTTAAGCCAAAGATTTTAGCCGTAGATGATAAAGTTTCTGTTTGGACTTGAAACATCGGCACAATATGGGCGGAGAGTTCTTGGTATTATGGCGGAGCAATCTGGCCACCCCGCCATGGTCTTATACTTAATTTAGATATCTGAAGCTGACCTCATTTTTGAACTATGATTGTGTAGCGATTGCCTCTTCAATCAGTGCTTCGATCTTGTCTTTGCCCTTGCCGCGCAGACGTGCATCCAAGATTTCGTCTGCATTGCTTACATCATTACCGACGACGATTAATGCGACCATTCCCATTGTCTGGTGTGGTTGACACACAACCGCTGTCAGACCAGTTTCAGTCACCACATATTCGATTTCTTGATTCATTCTGCCTTTGAAGGCTTCTTGCCCTTCTGGCAACGCACCCTTCGCGGATTGCGCGTTGTGCGATCGGTCTGTTGGTACAAAACGGATCACATCTCCGACCTCGGCGCGGATTAACTCTTGGCTAAACACCATTTTCTCACCGGCTTCGTTTTCATTCAGCATCTGAATTTCGATCGTTTCAGCAAAAGCTGCGACAGAAGATCCAACAAGCAGTGCGGCTGACAACAAAAGTGTACGCATTTTTACTTCTCCAAGTGTTTAAATCTAGTCCATACTTAAGGCCGTGAACGCGGTGATCCAGACAGGGCGACAGTTTGGCACATGGGCGCACAAAATGTGCTGAACTTTGGGGAGATGAGCTGTAACGATTGTTTATGTGTTTTGGTTGCTGTGAAAGGAAACAGGCTCATACATGGCAGGGTGGTTTCGTAGCGGCCAATTATGACCAAATGCGACATATTCAATTACTTCAAGGCGAGACCGCAGATCATCCGCCTAGCGGTTATGATGTATGTGCGCTATGCACTTTCACTACGAAATGTGGAGGATCTACTGCACGAACGCGGCATCGACATCAGCCATGAGACTGAGCGAGTTTTGGTGGAACCGCTTTGGTTCGTTGTTTGCCGCAGAGGTCCGCAAGAAAAGGGTCAGCCAGATGCGCGCATATTCAAATTGGCAGTGGCACTTGGACGAGGTGTTCGTGAAGATCAACGGCGAGAAGCACTATCTTTGGCGGGCTGTAGATCACAAAGGGGAAGTCCTGGAAAGCTTTTTCACAAAGCGCCGGGATCGCAATGCAGCCTAGAAATTCCTCAGCAAAACCATGAAACGCCATGGTCGCGTACATATCTTCGTCACCGACAAGCTACGTTCTTGCGGTGCGGCAATGAAGGTCATTGGCAACGCGGACAAACCGTAAACTGGTCGCTGGCTCAACAATTGGGCCAATAATTCACATCAGCCATTCCGACGAAGAGAACAGGCAATGATCCGCGTCAGGCGCATGCGAAACTTGCATAAATTCGTTACTGTCCACGCTTCTATTCACAACCATTTCAACGCGGAGCGCCATCTCTACAATCGATCAAATTTCAAGCTTAACCGCGCTGCCGCTCTCGCTGAGTGGCGGCAATTCAGTGTGGCATAAAGGGCAAGTGTGTTAACCTAGTATAGACGAGTTCGCATTCGTGGGACAGGACCCTTTTGATTTGTTTATATGGAGTTAAATTCTAATCAGTTGCGTATTGTTGATATATTTTTCGCTTGGTTTGAGACCACTTATATGATTTGCGATTACTCGATAATGCCGTGGAGATCTCTAATTTGGGCAAGACTGAAAAAATAGAATTAAAAAAATTGGCTAGGCGTACCGGAATTGTGTCGGATACGGATCACGCACCTACATTAAATTTGAAACAAAAATTAAAAAAAACTTCATATCCCAAAACGGGTAATCTTCATAATCGTATCGATCGACTTCATTTTTTCATGCTACAAGAAGCTCCAAAAGCAATTACCAAACTTGAAGTTAGACAACGAGTATTTGCGTTTATAAACTTCTGTCTTGCTATCGTTATTGCACTTCTAGTTTACATTATTGTAGAACCTATTTCTGATATTTTACCAAAATTTTTTAGTGGTGAACGGTTTGCAATTGTTGATGCGCTGGTGAACGTTGTGACCGCAGCCACGATTGTCCTTTTTGCGGTCAGACAAATTTTGCGAGAGCTGTGTCAGCAGATTGTAAAAGACTTGATGGATGATCTCCATTCACTCATCCATCTTTTAGACATGCACCAATTAGCAAAGGGAGATGAAATTGATACCGAAACTCGTTTGGTGATTGCTGAGACAATATTGATTTGTGGAAAGGTAGCAGCGCATGTTAATAATAGTAGCGATGATCCATACGTGTTAGCATCAATAAAACATCTTGAAAGCTACAGCGAACTTGTTGCTACCAGAATAATTACCACAGCTAAAGGCTAGGTTGTATGAACTGGAATCAGATTGTGGATACTGCAATAAAAAATAATGACTTCAAATTTTTTAACTCAGAGGATTTGGATGATCATGAGGTATTAGCTCGACGATTATTGGGATTTATGTTTCAAGAAGATCCGCACGCGGAAACATGGGAAATTTTTTTCATACAGTTTAAGCGTTTATCAGGGATTGAAGACTTGATAGAGGTTACACGGTTTTACAAATCAGCTTTAGATTGGTGGACCGAAGCATATACCGGACGCTATTAAGTTATACACTGTCGTGTCTAGTAACGATGAATTTATAGGATACGGGTTTGTTATATAAAAAAATTATTTATTTTGATATGGATAATGTGCTTGTTGACTTTAAGTCAGCGTTTAATAAAATTGAACCTGATTTGTTAAGAAAATTCGACGGTCAGTTTGACGAAATTCCTGGCATCTTCTCTTTGATGGAACCTCTTGAAGGCGCATTAGAGGCGTATAAAACACTGTCAACCAAGTTCGATACCTATATTCTTTCAACGGCTCCTTGGGAAAACTCATCGGCGTGGAGTGACAAGAATAAATGGGTAAAGAGGTATCTCGGTAAAAGCGCATACAAGCGGTTGATACTTTCGCACAACAAGCATTTAAACATTGGCGACTATTTGATTGATGACCGTACGGCGAATGGTGCTGGACAATTTACTGGTGAGCATATTCATTTTGGCAGTCCGCAGTTCCCAAAGTGGCAAAGCGTTTTGGACTACTTGTTGTGAGGGCACTGTCAGAGGAAACTGGCTTGAGCTTGGGGGGGTCTGTAAATATTGATTAATGCACTTTGCGGAGCTTACAGAGCCTCTCAGGGGTGCTTGTGTATAATGCGCTTGGTGTATTGGGCATCGGGAGGCGACATAAGGGTGTCTCACAGTCGATTAGGAAGTAGTCCGTCGATCTACGATCTCTATTAGCCCCGTACAGCGTCGTTGATGATTACTGGCAGAGGGGTTAATACGCCCAGCGCCTCTTACAGGGCTTCTGCGCCGATTTGCAATCAGGATGTATCCCTTTTTTATTGCCCAAATGGAACCTATTCAGCTTGGACCAATGGAACCTATATATCCCGTAACTCACTGATTTTAATTACATCTTGTAAACAAAGAGTTAACGGGTTAACGCGGACCCTCTGCGATGCTTGCCTCACACCCCTGATTTGATCTAGTGACGTAGGCAGAACACCAATCTAAGGGCCACCAAATGATCCATTCGATGACCGCATTCGCAAGCCAAACTGGTACACGTGGTGCGACATCATGGATATGGGAAATGCGCGGTGTGAATGCGCGTGGGCTGGATGCTCGTGTGCGGATTCCTGACGGTTTAGATGGGCTTGAGATCGCGGCCCGTGCGGCGTTGAAAAAGCATGTTCATCGCGGCAATGTCACCTTGAAATTGCGTCTTTCGCATCAAGAAGGGACCGCCCTGATGACGCTGGACCCAACGCAGCTTGATGCTGTTCTCAAGGCGCTTGATGCAGTCCAAGAACGAGCTTTTGATATGGGCGTGACGCTCGCACAACCCAATGCGGCGGACGTTTTGGCGCAGCGCGGCGTTATGGTGCAGGGCAAGGTCAATGATACCAATTCAGACCTAACTGTTGCCTTAATCGCTGAGATTGAGCCGCTAGTGAGTAATTTTATGGCGATGCGTCAGGCCGAAGGTGCTGCGTTACACGACGTGATCAACGATCAGCTTAATCAAATTGACGCACTCGTGTCGCAGGCGACTGAGGCCGCGGAGGCCCGAAAGCCGTTTGTCGCAGACCAACTTACCACCGCTATGCAGCGTGTTTTGCAAAACGTGGCTGACGTTGATCCGGACCGTATTGCCCAAGAACTGGCCATGTTGGCCGTCAAATCGGATATCACTGAAGAGATTGACCGTTTAGTGGCGCATGTTGCTGCCGCGCGTGCGCTGATCGTTGATCCAAAACCCGCAGGTCGCAAGCTCGACTTTCTGGCTCAAGAATTTAACCGCGAGGCAAACACCTTGTGTTCCAAGGCGGGTGCAGCTGCTTTGACGGCGATTGGGCTTGAACTCAAAGCTGTGATTGATCAAATGCGTGAACAAATCTAAAACGTGGAGTAGACTTATGGCGCGACGTGGCCTTTTAATTATTTTGTCATCCCCATCGGGGGCAGGAAAATCCACATTGGCAGGTCGTCTGCGCAAATGGGACGGCAGTTTACGGTTCTCGGTGTCGGCTACGACTCGTGCGCCACGCAGTGGTGAAGTTGACGGCAAAGATTACTTCTTTGTTCCTACAGAAGATTTTCAATCTCAGATTGCGGACGGTCAAATGTTGGAACATGCCCGCGTTTTTGAAAACTACTATGGGTCGCCCAAAGGCCCCGTGCAGGCTGCAATTGATGAAGGTCGTGATGTGTTGTTTGACATCGACTGGCAGGGCGCTCAGCAGATCAGCAATTCAGAACTGCGCGATCATGTTTTGTCGATCTTTATTCTGCCCCCAAGCATCCCTGAACTGCACCGACGTTTGGTCAGCCGCGCCCAAGATAACCCTGAGATTATCGAACAACGTATGCAAAAAAGTTGGGACGAGATTAGCCATTGGGATGGTTACGACTATGTGATGGTCAACGATAATCTTGATGAGACCGAAGACCGCTTGAAAACCATCATTTCTGCCGAACGGTTGCGCGCCAGCCAACAGCCTGACTTGATGAACCACGTGCGTGATCTGCAAACCCAATTTGAGGACCGCTAATGTTATATGCGCTCGGTGATAAGACGCCGCAGATTGATGCGGATGCGTGGGTTGCACCGGGCTGTCATGTGATTGGTGATGTGACAATGGCTGCGGGTACCTCTGTTTGGTTTGGTGCGGCGCTGCGCGGTGACAATGAGGTGATTGCGGTCGGCGCTGGCAGCAATATCCAAGAAAACTGCGTGCTGCACACTGATATGGGTTTCCCGCTGACAATTGGTGCGGGCTGTACGATTGGTCATAAGGCGATGCTGCATGGCTGCAGCATCGGCGAAAATTCCCTGATTGGCATGGGTGCCACGGTGTTGAACGGTGCTGTGATTGGCAAGAACTGTCTGATTGGGGCAGGGGCTTTGATTACTGAGGGTAAAGTCATTCCCGATGGAACCCTAGTAATGGGCGTTCCGGGCAAGGTCGTGCGTGAATTAGATGCGGTGGCTATTGCTGGTCTGGAGGCATCCGCTAATCATTATTGCGAAAATGCAGCACGTTTTCGCCGCGATTTGAAAGAAGTTTAAGATGTCAGAAACGCCAAAAAGCCTAGTTCGTCGCACCCAGTGGCCAACATCAGTATCTCGCCCAGTGGTCACACCCCTGCAGCCATCCGTTGTATATGCGTCGCCTGATCCCGATGCGCTTGATGCGCAATACGCCGATGCCAGTGGGTTTACATACGCCCGCGAGGGCCACCCAAACGCCGCCGTTTTGGCGCAAAAGATCGACATGCTCGAAGGGGCCACTGGCGGGATCATCACTGGCTCCGGCATGTCCGCAATTGGTGCAGTGTTTCTTGGCTGCTTAAAGGCTGGCGATCACGTGTTGGGCGGCGATCAGCTTTATGGGCGCACATTGCGTCTGATGACCCAGGACCTACCAAAGTTTGGGATCGAGACGTCATTGGGCGACCCCACGGATGCGGGCGCGATGCGTGCGGCTGTGCGGCCCAACACCAAAATGATTGTGGTTGAGGTTGTATCAAACCCAACAATTCGCGTGGCGGACATGCCAGCGATTGTGGCGCTCGCCAAGGAGATCGGCGCGTTGCTGGTCGTGGATAATACGTTCACCACGCCGCGCAGCTATCGCCCATTTGATCATGGTGCCGATATCATCGTGCATTCGGTGACTAAATTGCTGGCGGGCCATTCTGACGCAACATTGGGCTATGTTGCGGCGCGCGACCCTGATCTGCGTACGGCGATTAATGATGCAAATGTGACGTGGGGTCTTACGCCTAGCCCGTTTGATTGCTGGTTGGCCGAACGCGGATTACATTCGTTTGAGCTGCGCTTTGACCGCGCGCAAGATAATGCGGCGAAGCTTGCGGATGCCTTGGCACAAACCAAAGGCATAAAGCGGGTGATTTATCCGACACGGCCTGATCACCCTGATCACAACCGCGCTGTATCGTTGTTAGATGGGCGCGGCGGCAACATGTTTTCGCTCGAATTGACTGGCGGCCGTGAGGCTGCAAATGCGTTCACCCGCGCAGCGTCTGAAATCGCATTTGCGCCGACGCTTGGCGATGTTGGCACGACGCTGTCACATCCCGCATCGTCCTCACACCGCGGTTTGACGTCACAGGCGCGTGGCGCTTTGGGCATATCAGAAGGCTTCTTTCGCGTGTCGGTTGGGATTGAGGACGTTGGCCTGCTTATTCGCGAAATGACCGCTGCTGCTCAGGCGACTGTAAGCTAGTTTTGCGTCTCCAGCGCTGGTAGCAACACGAGGTCAAAGTCGAGGTTGGGTGCACATCCACGAATTTCTTTGCGAACGAGTTCTGGATCAGGCAATTCGCTAGAAACAGCGCGGTATGGGCCATTGTAAGCTAGTTTATCGAGAACACCTGCGACATCAACGGCGTCGAAGTATGGGCTAAATAGCGGTGAAAATACAATATCGGGAAGGTGATCGTCGATGACCGTCTTATTCAAGGCGTCCAGATCAATGAAACGGAGACCATCCAACGTTGGCAGGCAACGTCCTTGGGCTTTCCAATGAGGGATGTCACCGACAACAAGCATTTTCTGCGCGCGCACGGAAGGAAACGCATGGAACGACGAAGGACCGCAATTCATGTCATGTTTTGTCATGAATGCGCCTCGCTGTTTCGTCCGTTCCAATTGATGTCGATTATGATACGTAAATGCATAGAGCCATGGTTTTATTTTATGCGCTTCAAATAGTAATTCTGTACCGACACATTAATGTGATGTTTACGCGCAAGGATCTATCGCAATGGTTTTGCTAAATGGGCGAGCAGTGTCAGAATTTATTGATGCGATACCGTTGCCTGCCGCCGTTATTGGTGAAGACGAACGGATTTTGGCAACAAATCAAGCATTTGACCTTCTTTTGGGTTCGGGTTTTGTCGGCCGTCACTATATTACCGCTTTGCGCCAACCCAGTTTGATTGATGCGATTGAGCACGTTTTGGCCAACGGTGGTGCGATGAACGCTACTTTCTTGACGCGTAGCAATGGTGCCGATGCGACATATGAATTGCACGTGGCACAAGCAGGAAGCACCGTTCTTATTACGTTGGCTGACCGGACTGACGCGGAAAATGCTGGACGTATGCGCACCGATTTTATTGCCAACGTCAGCCACGAATTGCGCACGCCGTTGACCGCTCTGATAGGCTTTATTGAGACATTGCGTGGTGCTGCGCGCGAGGATCCTGCCGCGCGCGACCGTTTCCTGGGGATCATGGAACAAGAAGCGGGGCGCATGACGCGGCTTGTGGATGAGCTAATGACCCTAAGCCGGTTAGAAGAAAACGAGCGCCGCCGCCCTACTGATCAGGTTGCATTGAGTGATGTTCTTCGCGTTGTTTCTCAAGCTCTGTTACCGATTGCTCAAGCGGCTGATGTTGACCTGACAATTGATGTACCAGACTTACCCGTGACGGTTTTTGGGGACGCCGCACAATTACAGCAAGTGTTTACCAATCTCATTGAGAACGCGATCAAATATGGGGCGCAGGGTAATAAAGTGGTGGTCACCGTTGCACCGCACAGATTGATCAAACGCCTTCGGGCACAGGGCACCACGATCATGGTGCAAGATTTTGGTGATGGGATTGCATCGCACCATATCACTCGCCTGACTGAACGGTTTTACCGTGTGGATAGTCACAGATCACGTCAGGTTGGGGGCACCGGTCTTGGCCTAGCGATTGTTAAGCATATTGTGAACCGACACCGCGGCAGACTGGCCGTCACAAGCGAGCTTGGCGCCGGCACAATCGTGACGGTGACCCTGCCAAAAGGCTAATTTGTGGACTGTCATAAAACTTTTACATAAGTGTCACAAAAGCGTAGTCAGCGGCCCCTAGACGGGCATCAACGGGACACACGAGGGGTGTGACCCGACAGAACGACACCTTTTTTGGAGATATCCCATGTCAATTCTGAAGCTGACCGTATCAACCGTTGCAATCGCTGCTGTGACTGCAACTGCCGCTTATGCCCGTGACAACGTACAAGTTGCCGGATCGTCCACTGTGCTGCCATACGCGGCTATCGTCGCCGAACTGTTTGGCGAGAACTTTGATTTCCCAACACCAGTCATTGAATCTGGTGGATCCTCTGCGGGTCTAAAGCGGTTCTGCCAAGGCGTTGACGCAAACACAATCGACATTGCAAATGCGTCTCGGGCAATCAAATCATCAGAGCTTGAAGCCTGCGCGGCGCAAGGTGTGACCGACATCATTGAAGTTCGTATTGGCTATGACGGCATCGTATTTGCGTCCGACATCAACGGCAACGGTTTCGCATTCACACCCGAAGACTGGTACAAGGCACTGGCCGCCGAGCACTTCATCGATGGCGCGCTTGTTCCAAACACTTTCACATCATGGAACCAAGTCAACACTGACTTTCCTGATCAGCCAATTCAAGCGTTCATTCCGGGCACAAAGCACGGCACACGCGAAGTGTTTGAAGAAAAAGTAATTCTCGCTGGTTGCGAAGAAGGCGGTTTCTTTGATGCAATGCTGGCTGCTGGCGTCGATGAAGACACCGCTGAAGGCAAGTGTATGGACATACGCAAAGATGGTCGTTCCGTGGACGTTGATGGCGACTACACCGAAACATTGGCGCGTATCGCCGCAGACACAGACGGTATCGGCGTGTTTGGTTTGTCTTTCTATGAAAACAACACAGACAAGCTGCAGGTCGCTACAATGGCAGGTGTTGTGCCAACAACCGAAAGCATCGCTGCCGGTGATTACCCTGTGTCCCGTCCTTTGTATTTCTACATCAAAGCAGCACATCTTGATGTGATCCCGGGCCTGAAGGACTTTGCAGAGTTTTTCGTATCTGATGATGTCGCAGGTCCAGACGGTCCATTGGCCGAATACGGTCTAGTGTCCGATCCAGAGCTGATGGACGTACAGAACACCGTCGCCAATGACGTCAAAATGGGCGATATGTAATCGCGCATCTCATTCTCATGGGGCGCCCAATATGGCGCCCCATGCTCTTAAGTTGAAAGACACATCCTTATGCTGCCTATGTCAGTTTCGTTGATCCTCGCACTCGGACTTGGCGTTCTTGGCTATGTGATCGCGCCGCGCCGCGCAGTGGCCGCTGCAGGTGGTGACGCCCGCAAGTTGGCCGCACTTCCGCGTCAATACGGGCTCAATACCCTGCTTGCGGTTCTTGTCCCAAGCTTTGCGATCTTGATTGCCGGATCTTTGGCCGGCGCAGGTCTATACCTAGGCTGGGCCATTCTAATCGTTGCATTTATCGGGTTTGCAGGTTCACTTTTCAATATCACGCCAGATTACCGCGCACGCACACATGCCGAAAGTTGGATCAAACTGATACTGATTGCGGCCTCTGTTATCGCCATTTTGACGACCGTCGGGATCGTCTTTTCAATGGTGTTTGAAGCGCGAAATTTCTTTTCCCAATATGACTGGAAAGACTTCTTTCTCTCGGCTGAATGGTCGCCAAACTTTCGGGGCAATTCATCGCTTGGTATCCTGCCGCTGCTTTGGGGAACGCTTTATATCAGCTTTATTGCGTTGATATTTGCGGTTCCAATCGGGCTTTTTGCGGCGATTTATCTGTCGGAATACTCAAGCCGCCGGATGCGATCGATTGCTAAGCCTGCGATCGAAATTCTCGCGGGTATCCCGACAATCGTTTATGGTCTTTTTGCTCTCGTCACAGTGGGTCCGTTCCTGCGCGACTATTTTGCAGCCCCAATGGGGTTTGGCGATAGTGCCTCTAGCGTGATGACTGCGGGCTTGGTGATGGGAGTTATGCTGATCCCGTTTGTGTCGTCGCTGTCTGACGATATTATCAACGCCGTCCCGCAAACGATGCGCGACGGGTCATTGGGTCTTGGGGCCACCAAATCGGAAACGATCCGTCAGGTCGTTATCCCAGCCGCGTTGCCCGGTATCGTCGGCGCAATCTTGTTGGCTGCATCGCGTGCCATCGGTGAGACGATGATCGTGGTGCTTGGGGCAGGGGCTGCGGCCCGATTGTCGCTGAACCCTTTTGAAGCCATGACAACCGTGACCGTGAAAATTGTGAGCCAACTGACGGGTGATACCGATTTTGCGAGCCCAGAAACACTGGTGGCATTTGCCCTTGGGATGACGTTGTTCGTAATCACGCTGTGCCTGAATGTGCTGGCCCTGATGATCGTGCGTAAATATCGGGAGCAGTACGAATGACCCATAAATCACTTTTGACAGCCGACGTGCGAACCAAAAAACGCAACGCGGCAGAAGCTCGGTTTAAAGCCTACGGCTTGGGCGCGATCGTGGTCGCGATGCTTGCCCTTGCGTTGTTGCTGACGTCTGTGGTGTCCACTGGCAGCTCTGCGTTCAAGCAGACTTATGCAACAATTTCGGTACCGTTGACCGAGGCAAAGCTAGACAAGTCCGGTACCCGCGATTTGGCTGTAATGAAGAAAGTCACGACAATCGGCTACACCAGGTTGTTGCGCGATGGCATCGTCACCGCAGTAGAAGAACTGGGCTTAGAAACCACGTTGTCCGCCAAAGACATCGGTAAGATGTTGTCCAAAGAAGCCGCCGCAACTGTCCGCAACCGCGTTCTTGCAAACCCCGAGATTGTCGGGACATCGGTTGAATTCAAGTTGCTGACAAACGGCCGCATCGATGGCTACTTCAAAGGTCGTGTGACGATGGAAAGCGCGGCGCTGGATGGCAATACGTCGCCAGAAGAACTGCAGCTGGCCCAACAATTGGCTGATGCAGGTGTGTTTGTGACAACGTTCAACTGGGCGTTTCTGACGGCCCCTGACGCATCTGATCAACGGCCAGAGGCAGCGGGCCTTGGCGTCGCGATCCTTGGGTCGCTTTACATGATGATCGTGGTGTTGGTGTTGGCGTTACCGATTGGGGTCGCCGCATCCATCTACCTTGAAGAATTCGCGCCAAAGAACCGCTGGACTGACGTGATTGAAGTGAATATCTCGAACCTCGCGGCGGTACCTTCCATTGTATACGGCATCCTTGGGCTTGCTATTTTCATCAACTTTATGAAGTTCAATCAGTCGTCGCCTATGGTGGGTGGTTTGGTCCTGACGTTGATGACACTGCCGACGATCATTATCTCGACCCGTGCGGCGTTAAAATCCGTGCCGCCGTCAATCCGTGATGCGGCGTTGGGGGTTGGGGCGTCCAAAATGCAATCAGTGTTCCACCACGTTCTGCCTCTCGCAGCGCCAGGAATTTTAACGGGAACTATAATCGGATTGGCACAAGCGCTTGGCGAAACTGCACCCTTGCTGTTGATCGGTATGGTGGCATTTGTTCGTGAATACCCAGCTGCCTATTCTGCCGACGCGGGGCTGTTCGGCGAGGCATCAACCGCGCTGCCCGTACAGGTGTTTAACTGGACCCAACGCGCCGATCCCGGCTTTGTTGAACGGGCATCGGGCGCCATCATCACATTGCTGATCTTCCTTTTGATTATGAACGCAATCGCCATTTTCCTGCGTCGCAAATTCGAGCGCCGGTGGTAGACCCATGAAAGATACACAAATGACAAATGCGAAAATATCAACCAAAGGTGTGCAGGTGCATTACGCAGATACCCACGCGATCAAAGACGTGAGCGTCGAGATTGCAGATAAAACCGTGACAGCATTCATTGGTCCGTCAGGCTGCGGGAAATCCACGTTTCTGCGATGTATTAACCGAATGAATGACACGATTGATAGCTGCCGCGTAACGGGCGACATCCGGATCGAAGGCGAAGATATCTATGACGTCAAGGTCGATCCGGTGCAGCTCCGTGCTAAGGTCGGGATGGTATTTCAAAAACCCAACCCGTTCCCCAAATCGATTTATGATAACGTTGCATATGGCCCCAAAATTCATGGACTTGCCCGCAATAAGGCCGAACTGGACGAGATCGTCGAAAAATCCCTGCGCAAAGCCGCCCTGTGGAACGAAGCCAAGGACCGGCTGTTGTCACCTGGAACTGGGTTGTCCGGTGGGCAGCAACAGCGTTTATGTATTGCACGCGCCATCGCCACTGCCCCCGAAATATTGCTGATGGACGAGCCGTGTTCCGCGTTGGATCCGATTGCCACTGCGCAAGTTGAAGAACTGATCGACGAGCTACAAAAATCATTCAGCGTGGTTATTGTGACCCATTCGATGCAACAGGCCGCGCGTGTCAGCCAAAAGACCGCGTTCTTCCACCTTGGGAACCTCGTAGAATACGGTGACACTGATAAGATTTTTACCAACCCCGAAGATCCGCGCACGGAAAGCTATATTTCCGGTCGGATCGGGTAAGGAGCACACATTATGACTGAACATATCTCATCCGCCTATGACCGCGATTTGGACGCGATCCAGACCCTCGTGATGAAGATGGGCGGCCTGGTCGAAGACGCCATCGGATCAGCGGTCAAATCGCTGGAAACCCGCGATATTGAGCTGGCTGAAAAGGTCCGTGCCGCTGACAAACAAATTGATGCATTAGAGCTGCAAATTAACGAAGAAGCCGCCCGCGTGATCGCCCTGCGCGCACCAGTTTCAAAAGATTTGCGTGCTATCCTAACTGTGTTGCGGATCGCGGCCAGCATGGAACGTATCGGTGATTATGCAAAGAACATTGCCAAACGCACCGGCACATTGCTCGACATGCCACACATTGCGGGGTCTGACGCTGCACTGCGCCGGATGGCACGTGAGGTGCAATCGATGCTCAAGGATTTGCTAGATAGTTATCTGCGTCTAGACGTTCTTTTGGCCGAAGACGTGCGCCAACGCGACCACGAGGTCGACCAGATGTACAACGCGCTTTTCCGCGAATTCCTGACTTTTATGTTGGAAGACCCACGCAACATCACAACGTGCATGCACCTTCATTTTATGGCTAAAAACGTCGAACGGATGGGTGATCTTGTGACGAATATGGCTGAACAGGTCATTTATCTTGTGAATGGCGAAATGCCCGAAGAAGCCCGTCCAAAAGGTGACACGACCGCATTTATGGTTGGGTTGGACTAGATAGAATGCAACACGCAGCGCATATTTTGGTTGTTGAAGACGAACCATCGCAACGCGAGGTGATGGTCTACAATCTCGAGGCCGAGGGTTACCGCGTCACCTGCGCAGATAACGGTGACGACGCCATGTTGGTCATAGCAGAAGATATGCCGGACGTTATCGTGTTGGATTGGATGATGCCGCATCTGTCTGGGATCGAGGTCTGCCGCCAGATTAAGTCAAACCCCGATACCCGTGCCATTCCGGTCATCATGCTGTCTGCTAAATCAGAAGAAGTGGACCGCGTGCGTGGCTTGGAAACGGGTGCAGATGACTATGTCGTTAAACCCTATTCGGTGTCGGAGTTAATGGCACGTGTGCGCGGCCAATTGCGCCGTGTGCGTCCGGCCACTGTTGGGCAAATTTTGATCTATGATGACATTTCGCTAAATGCTGAAACTTACCGTGTTAGCCGCGCTGGCGTCGACCTTAAACTTGGACCGACAGAGTTCCGGCTGTTGTCCACATTCATGGAAAAACCGGGTCGCGTTTGGTCGCGCGACATATTGTTGGACCGCGTGTGGGGCAGGGATGTTTATGTCGACACACGCACCGTCGACGTGCATGTCGGCCGCCTGCGTAAGGCATTGACCGAGGCAGGTGGCAGTGACCCGCTCCGCACTGTGCGCGGCGCGGGATATGCGTTGGGTTAAGCGCCCCAAGGTCCGTGGTGTCCAGTTCCGCCATCAACACGCGTGAACCCATGCGCGCCAAAGAAATCACGCTGACCTTGGATCATATTGGCGGTGCCACGCGCCGTCCGCATCGCGTCAAAATACGCAAGCCCCGACGACAACGCAGGCATCGCCACGCCACCAATGGCAGCCGCGGCGACAACGCGGCGCAGAGCGTCATGGTTAGCGCGAAGTAAACCCGCAAAGAACGGTGCAAACATTAGGTTCCGGTCAGCATCATTTGTCAGTGCATCCGCCATATCGTTCAACATTTTTGACCGAATGATACAGCCCTCGCGCCAAACCCGTGCGATGTCAGGTAAGGGCAGGGTCCATCCAAATTGATCGGATGCTTTTCGCATCATTTCAAAGCCTTGCGCGTAGCAAATGATTTTACCTGCTATCAATGCGCCTTCCAGATCATCGAGCGAAATATCCGTAATTGGCAGCGGAGCCGCGCCAAATAGTGCTTCGCCTTGCGCACGCTTGTCTAACTGAGACGACAGATTGCGCGCGACAACAGCCGCATCAATCGCCGGAATGGGCGTTGCCAGATGCTGTGCTTCGATCACAGTCCACCGACCGGTGCCTTTTTGACCCGCCGCATCGACAATTACATCAAGCATTGGTTGACCTGTTTTAGGGTCCGTTGCCTTGGCAACTTTGGCTGAAATCTCGGTCAGGTAAGAGTCGAGCGTACCGTTGTCCCATGCGCTGAACGTATCACCAATGGCGTCAGGAACCATGCCCATGCCATCGCGCATCACGCCGTAAGCCTCTGCAATCATTTGCATATCAGCGTATTCGATTCCGTTATGAACGGCTTTTACAAAATGGCCTGCACCCTCGTTGCCCATCCATGTGGCACAGGGCGTGTCGTCATATTTGGCTGAAATCGCGATAAGGATATGGGATACGCGATCCCAATACGCGCGTTTGCCCCCCCCCATGATTGACGGGCCAAAGCGCGCGCCCTCTTCACCACCAGACACACCAATGCCCAAAAACGGCAGATCGCCTGCGTCACGGGCACGGCGGTTGGTTTCGTGGAAATTGGCGTTGCCTGCGTCAATGATCATGTCATCATCATCCAAAAGAGGGCGCAGGGCTGCGATTTGTTGATCAACGGGATCACCAGCAGGGACCATCAAAATGATAGCACGCGGTTTCGAAAGGCTCGCCACGAGATCTTGGAGCGTATCAGTCGGATGAACTTTGCTAGATAAGTCACCAGCATTGTTCGCAAATTCACGTGTCACACTTGTGGTCCTGTTCCAGACCGCAACATCAAACCCATTGTCCGCAATGTTCATCGCAAGGGCCGCGCCCATGGTACCAAGGCCAATCAGGCCAATGTCTGCGTTTGTCATAGGTGCGCCTTATATACTGTTGGGTTGCTCACTATATAGGCGAACGGTTTTGGGTTTCACAGGGCGATTGACCAAAGTTGTCCGTCAGGTCAGGATAAGTTTGCCGCCTTAAAGGACTACCCATGCCAACATTGAAATTTCCGGCTCCAAAATTGCAACTTTTACCGATTGTGGGAGACGTCGACATGTACCCTGTGTCGCGGATATTTTGCGTCGGGCGCAACTACGTAGCGCATGCCGCAGAAATGGGCGGTGAAGTTGACAGAGAGGCACCATGGTATTTTACTAAGTCGGCGCAGGCTTTGTGTCAAAGCGACGAAACAGTGCCATATCCGGCCGGTACATCGAATTATCATCATGAAATGGAACTTGTTGTCGCCCTTGGGAAGCCTGCATTTCAGGTGGAACGGGGCAGGGCAATGGATACCGTGTTTGGCTATGCCTGCGGGCTTGATATGACCCGTCGCGACCGCCAGCAAGATGGCAAAGACGCGCGCAGGCCATGGTCGCTTGGTAAAGATGTGGAAAATGGGGCTGTTATTGGTGCGATCACGCCCAAGCTGGACATGGCGCCCCTTGGGCCGCAGCGCATCGCGCTTCAGGTCAACGGTGAAACACGTCAAGACGCGCTGCTGTCAGATATGGTCTGGGCCGTTGCTGAGCTGATCAGCCATCTGTCGCAATACTATCATCTAAATGCCGGTGATTTGATTATGACAGGCACACCAGCAGGGGTTGGACCGGTTGTTTCTGGCGATGCCATTGCAGGCCAAATTGATGGGTTAGCGCCAATTTCACATCGGATTTCAGAACCGGAATAGATAAGGTTCGTATCATAACATGTTGAATAGGAAAAATAATGAAGATTGATGGCGCAATTGCGTGTGTATCGGGTGGCGGCAGTGGATTGGGCGCGGCCACGGTGCGTTATCTATCAGATCTGGGCGCAAAAGTTGGCATCCTTGACTATGATATTGAGAGAGCAAGTACCGTCGCGCATGACGTCGGCGGGTTTGCGGTTCAGGCTGATGTGGGCGACGCGCAAGCCGTTGCTGCGGCGATCACTACGATGACGGCCCATTTTGGGATCGCGCCGCGTATCGTCGTAAACTGCGCAGGTGTCGCGGATGCGGCGCGTATAGTGGGGCGCGGCGGTAAAACGTCTGTCGATATGTTTGAAAAAGTCATTAGAGTCAATCTGATAGGGTCGTATAACGTCATGACGTTTGGCGCCCAAGCGATGATGGACCTTGACCCATTAAACGACAATGAGCGCGGCGTGATCATCAACACGTCGTCCGCAGCTTATGAAGACGGCCAATTGGGGCAGGCGGCCTATGCAGCGTCCAAGGGCGGCATCGCGGCGATGAGCCTGCCAGCTGCGCGTGAATTTGCCCAATCAGGTATCCGCGTGATGGCGATTGCGCCTGGATTATTTATGACACCGATGATGGAAGGATTGCCCGCAGAGGTCACAGACCAGATAACAGCGAACATTCCGTTTCCAGCACGGCTTGGGCAATCATCAGAGTTTGCGCGGCTTGTTGGCGATATCGTAGAAAATCCGTACTTAAACGGGACTGTGATACGACTGGACGGGGCTGTGCGCCTGCCTCCTCGATAAGTGGTCCATAAGTCGTATAATCAGTATTATGTAATATAAAATGACCTGAACAACATTTAAAACAAAGGCATTCACGAATAATCCATAAAGCGACCGGACATGTCGGTTTCCGCACAGATCAACAAATGTGACCGTTGCCTAATATGCTCACCCCATACAGAAGCTTGATCAAGGACGATACATGCCTGAAATTCATCACGCCGAGACTGGACTCCAAAAAACGCTACCAAGCCATGCTAAGGTGGTTATTATCGGTGGCGGCGTTGTTGGCTGTTCAATCCTATACCATCTGGCCAAGTTCGGATGGAAAGATGTCGTGTTGCTGGAACGCAACGAGTTGACGTCAGGCTCAAGCTGGCATGCGGCAGGTCAAATCCACACGATCAGCTCGGACCCGAATATCAGTCGTCTGCAAGGTTACACAATTGATCTGTACAAAGAGATTGAAGAACTGTCGGGGCATTCTGTTGGGTTGAACATGACTGGCGGCTTTTATCTCGCGTCAAACAAAACATGGTATGATTACCTGAAACGTGAGCGGTCAAAGGCGCGGTATATGGGCCTTGACCAAGAGTTCATCAGTCCAGCCGAGGTCGCTGAACGGCATCCGTTGATTGATCCTAAACATTACTATGCCGCCCTTTGGGACGACCAAGACGGTGATCTTGACCCATCCGGTGCAACCTATGCGTTTGCCAAAGCGGCCCGCGTGCTTGGCGCCCAATATTTCACCCATACGCCAGCCACCGCGACGACCCAGCGGTCAGATGGATCATGGGATGTGACCACGCCCAAGGGCATCATTAATGCCGAACATATCGTCAATTGCGGTGGCCTTTGGGCGCGCGAAGTTGGCCATATGCAAGGCATCAATATCCCAGTGCAACCGATGGAACATCATTACTTACTAACTGACCGGATTGAAGCCGTCGCAAACCATCCAACCCGCCTGCCCTGTGGCATCGATTACGAGGCAAACATCTATTTTCGCCAAGAACGCGACGGTATGTTGCTTGGCACCTACGAGCCGCGCGGCACGCCTTGGAAGGTCGAGGGCACGCCGTGGGACTTTGGCCATGAATTGCTAAACCCCGATCTGGACCGCATTGCGGACCGGCTCGAGATGTCATTTGACCGTATTCCGGCGATTGGCGAGGCAGGTATTCGCACGACCATAAACGGACCCTTCACCTTTGGACCAGACGGTAATCCAATGATTGGCCCTGTTCCTGGCATGACCAATTACTGGTGCGCGGTGGGTGTTATGGCGGGGTTTTGCCAAGGCGGCGGTGTTGGCCTGACGATGGCCGAATGGATGATCGATGGAGAACCGTCAATCGACGTCTGGGCGATGGATGTCGCCCGTTTTGGTGATTGGGCAACCCCCGATTGGGGGACAATCAAATCGACGGAAAACTACGAGCGGCGTTTTGTGATGACGTTCCCCAATGAAACCTTGCCCAAGGGGCGCATGCAAAAAACCACCGCGCTTTATGACCGTTTGGTCGCAAAAGGCGCGCGCATGGGTCAAAGCTTTGGGTTGGAACATGCCCTGTGGTTTGCCGACGGGCCCGATGATGCGTTTGAGGTACCAACGTTTGAGCGTAACCGCAGCCATTTATATGTCGCACGCGAGGTCAAAGCAGTGCAAGAGGCCGTCGGCGGGATCGAGATCGCGAATTTCGCAAAGCATGAGTTCAAGGGTGCAGGCGCGCGCGCCTATTTGGACAAAACCCTCGCGGGATATGTGCCAAGGGCTGGCCGTTTAACGCTGACACCGATGTTGACGCCAAAAGGCAAGCTATACGGCGATTTGACCGTGGCTTGTTTGGCCGATGATCACTTTATGCTGTTCGGATCAGGCACCATGCAGGACGCACACAGTCGTTGGTTTGAAACCACCCTGCCCACAGATGTAAGCTATCAAAACGTTTCTGAAGATTGGCACGGGATCGCGCTATCTGGGCCAAAATCGCGGGCTTTGCTGCAGAAAATAATACGTGAAGACATCGGTGCCGAGGCGTTTAATTTCCGCGACCTGCGCCAGACGTTTGTGGCTGGTGTGCCGGTGATCTTAAACAGGATCAGCTTTAGCGGCGAGCTGGGGTATGAAATCTATTGTCGTCCACAATACCTGCTGCGATTGGCCGAAGCGATCGAAGATGCAGGCGCTGATTTGGGTTACCGCTGGTACGGCGCGCGCGCATTGATGTCGATGCGGTTGGAAAAAGGCTGGGGCGTCTGGACGCTTGAGTTCCGGCCAGATTTTGACGCGATATCAAGCGGGATGGATGCGTTCATCAACTGGAAAAAGGACTTCGTCGGCAAAGACACGACGCTTGCAATTCGTGATGTTGGCGTGGCACAAAAACTGGTGACATTGACGATCGATGTGGACGGAATCGATGTTAGTAATGACGAAGCTATCCTGCATGACGGAACCGCCGTCGGCTATGTTTCATCGGGCGGCTATGCGCACCGCGTCGGCAAATCGATGGCGATGGGATACGTCAATACTGCCTGCGCTGTGCCCGGCACGCTGCTTGACGTAGAGATCTTGGGCGTGATGTATCCGGCGCGCGTCTTGGACGGACCTGCCTATGAGGCCAACGGTGCCAATATGCGAGCCTAAGGTGTCGCGTTAAAAACGAACAGCGGTTGCCCGTCGATTTGGTAGCCGTTGATCAGTGCTTTGGCGCGGTCGCTGGTGAGCCAAACTTCGAGCTGTAAGGCGCTGGAATGAAGTATGTTTTCGCCTTTTTCGGGGTTCGCAGGCAGATATGCATATTGATTGAACAGCGCCGGATCACCGGAAAACACGATCCCCAAGTTGCCTTTGTTCCCGAAATTCAGCCAACTGGCACGGTCGGATATGACATAGGCGTCCATCGCGCTGGCCGTGTTCAAGGCAGCGCCCATCCCTGCCCCAACGGATCGGTACCAGTTTCCAAATTCATCCGTGTCTAGGTTCGCAGCTTTCCAAAGACGCAACTCGGCTTTGTGGGTCCCACTGTCGTCACCGCGGCTAATAAACGGGGCCTTGATCATGGCCAGCGCGGACATCGCGTCGGTGATTGTCGCGACAACACCCAAACCTGATGGGCCGACCAAAACGAAGTCATTATACATGATCTCTCTGCGGTGGGTGCCGTGGCCTTTAGCCAAGAAAGCGTCCTCAGCACTGCGCGAATGCACCAATACAGCGTCCACATCACCTGCGGCCCCAAGGCGCAAAGCCTGCCCAGTCCCTACGACCAAAAGTTGCACATCAAGTCCGGTATCAGCCTTAATTTCGGGGATAAGAATATCTGCCAGACCGGAATTATCAAACGATGTGGTCACGGCAAGGCGCATGTCTTCAGCCGCTGCTACGGTGCCAATAATCATTGCAAAAATTACCGAAAAACAGTGGGTCATGTAACAATATCCCCTTGAAAAAATGATTTTAGTTCAGATGTTTGCGGCGTGTTCATGATGTAATTTGCCGCGCCGCTTTCGTGTATTTTTCCGTTCAGCATAAAGATGACATCACCCGCAAGACGGCGGGCTTGGCCCATGTTATGCGTGGCCATTATCAACCGCGTGCCAGCGGTGGCGGTTTCAGACAAAAGCGCCTCAATCTCACGTGTGGTGTGGCCGTCCAAATTCGCGCAGGGTTCATCAAGGAACAACACTTGCGGGGTGCGGATCAATGCGCGTGCAATCGCCAGCTTTTGCCGTTCGCCCCCCGACAGCCGAGTTGCCGCCGTATTGGCCAATGCGTCCAACCCGATACGCGCCAGCCAAGTTGTAACACGCGATATTATTTCAGCCTTATCCACACCAGCCAATCGCAATGGATACGCCAGATTTTCGGCGACTGTACGCCGCAATACAATCGGGTTTTGAAACACAAACGCTTGTTGGTCGGGGGCGTCATGGGTCCAATTGACCTGCCCCGTGCTGATACGTTCAATTCCGTGTATCACGCGCAGCAGCGTGGTTTTGCCGGATCCGTTTGGGCCAATAACAATCGTCGGTGGGCCTTGTTCTAATCTATGTGTCACGGGGCCAATAATCCGTTTGCCGCGGCGACGCACGACTACATCAGTCAGCGTTAAAGGCAGCATTTGGGTCACCAGCGTCCCTCCCGCTCTGTGCGTGACAGGCTGTGAATTGTGATGCTGACAATCATGCTTAGTCCAATCAAAACGAACCCCAAACCAAGCGCCAGTGCAAAATCACCCTTCCCTGTTTCAAGCGCAATCGCGGTGGTCAGTACGCGGGTGACGTTGTCGATGTTGCCTCCGACGATCATGATCGCGCCGACCTCTCCGATGGCGCGTCCGAAACCGGCCAATGCGGCCGTTAGCAGATTGCGGCGGCCATCCCAGATCAATGTTTTGATCCGTTGCCATTTGGTTGTGTTCAAGGAAATCAACAAATCGTGGTATTCGGCCCACAGCTCTCTTATGGCTTGGTGCGCGATCGACGCAATTAGTGGCGTGATGATGATAACTTGGGCGATGATCATCGCTGTGGGGGTGAACAGCAAGCCAAACACGCCAAACGGGCCGGACCGCGACAACAGTAAGTAGACGACCAGTCCAACCACAACGGGCGGCAAGCCCATCAGCGCATTGATCCCAGCGATCACCAACCGACGATAGCGAAACCGCTGCACCGCCAAATACGCGCCAAGAGGTACGGCAATGATGCAAGAAATAACCAGCGCAGTCAGCGTGACACGCAATGACCGAAGGCTAATATCAATCAGTTCTGAGTCAAGGCTGACGACCAGCCAAAAGGCGGCCGAGAGCCCTTGTAAGATGTCATTCATCGGGTTGGCCTGTTCCTTTGCGCGCGCCGCATATTGTCTGCGTAAAACCCGCAAAGAACAAGCACTCAGCGCAAAGGCTTTGTCATTGAACCCGGAATGCTGATAGCCTGTATTTTACGGTGGAAGTATTTGGATTGGGGCGTGCCAGATTTGGCACACGGGGGATTTATGACATAACATCGCGCATCTAGCAGCGCTTACAAGTGCTGCGACCGTCGAAGAACTTTGGAAATTGCACACGGATCACATGGCGACCTTTGGCTTTGACCGGCTGATCTATGGTTATAACCGTTATAAAACGACAACGTCTTTGGGTGATCCGCAGGACTGGGTTTTACTGACCAACCACGATCCGGCGTATATTAAGATGTTTTTGGGCGAAGGCATGCTGCAAAATGCGCCTATGTTGAAATGGGCGTTGGCGAACGACGGTGCTTGTAGCTGGCGGTGGCCGCACGATATGGAACTGTCCGAGAACCTATCTGCGCGCGAACAGCAGGTCGTCGATTTTAACCGGAAAATGATGGTGACTGCTGGTTATACGATCAGCTTTAAATCGGTATCAGTTCGAACCAAGGCCGCGATTGCCCTGACCGCCAAACCGGGCATGTATCAAGACCAAGTCGAACAAATTTGGGCGGCCCACGGTAATGCGCTGATCGTGGCAAACAACGTAATGCACCTCAAGCTGTTGACCCTGCCCAATTCAGGTCTGCGCAGATTGACCAAGCGCCAAAACGAAGTTCTGCAATGGGTCGGCGACGGCAAAACCACGCAAGACATTGCGGTGATATTGGAACTGACTGCGGCAACAGTTGAAAAGCACCTGCGCTTAGCGCGTGAAGCGCTGGATGTAGACACGACAGCCCAAGCGGTGATGAAAGCTGCATTCTACAACCAGATGTTTGTTGTTGATATTTAGCTAAGAGAACAAGGAATTCGAAAAAAGGCATGGAATACCCAATTTTTGCTAATTGCATATCAATGCCACCATTAACATGTTCCGTGAGTGGTGGCCTAAGGCTTGGAAATAGCGGGTTGGATCCCTGACAATTATCAGGTTAGCCAATCCGCGGCACGGCGGCATCGTAACTCTCCTGTCAATCCCAAGACCGAACGATGCCACCGATGCCGCAGCTTTGCTAAATCAATTCAACGAGCGCATAGCCTACGTATAGCTCTGGCAGGGCCGCATCCGTGTCATATGTTGTCACAATGGGGTTGATTCCATCGACGGCATATTCGGTCACGCGGTACAGCCAATCACTGCTGTTATCGCCGTCAACCTCGAGTCGCCAATCGCGTTGGCCGTCCTCAGTTTGAAATGCAAAAATGATCTGATCACCGCTGTCGAAAACCGTTCCAAGCGTTGAAATTGTACCATCCGCATTGTTTGTGGTCGTTCTGGCATCCAATGCAAATGCGTTGCCGACATCCGCCGATATTATCGCTGTCTGCACACCACTTTAGCCAAAGGATTCAGCCCGTTCTATGCCATTATCAAAGACAGTCACACGCTCAGAAATCGCACCTGTTGCATCATAGTTGGTGGTACTACTGAACCAATTTTTTACGTCCAACGTATCTTGGATTTCAATAGATACACTTTGCCCATCCACCCATTGCTCACCTCTTACTATTCCACTGTCAAAAGTGGTGGTTTTCACGTCGCGCAGACCCGCCGCACTGTAAGTAGTCACAATCTCGGACCAAGCTTTGATATCAAGCGTGTCGTGTTGTTCGATACTCGTTTTCGCCCCATCCGCCCAAAATTCGTGACGAACTGTACCATCATTCTACGTGATCGACTTGACCGTCAACGCACCAGATATATCGAAACTCGGGGATTTATTGGCCCAATTACACACGTCACCGTCGTCGGACTCGAGCATTCTTGTTTTAACGCCATCGGCAAATATTGTGAGATGAACTGCGCCAGCATCGAATTCGGTGACGATCATCTCGCGTTGACCGTTGGCGTCGAACCTTTCGCTTTGTGTTGTTCAATTTTTGACATCGCCTAAGTCAAATCGATCCACTGCCGCGACTTTGCTGTCTTGGTAACGGGTTTTTACCTGCAGACCATTGTGTAGGTTACAAGGCGTTGCTTAATAACGCCAAAATCATAATCAGTGAAGATTGATGACCAAATTTTCTTGTCTTGGTCATCGCTCATTATTGTTCTGTCGAGCCAGCCGTATGGATTGAACAAATCAGTAGACATAACACCGTTGTCATAAAGCGTTCCGCGACTGTTCATTGCGCCATTTTCATCAGACCTAATGCCGCGGCTTGTCCAATTGAAAACACCACCGACAGTGGCTGTGCCGCCATCGGCGTGCATCTGTGATCTGTAATGAATAGAGATTTCCGAGTTCATATAGCTGGATTGACGACGCGCCATTGTCATAGACGTAACCGACAAGTTCGATGAAACCGAAATTGTCATAGCTGGTCGATTTTTGGTCTCAGCTGAACTGGTTTCCAGTGTCGTAAATAGTTGTAATTTGCATCTAAAATTCGTCCTCGTTAAATCAACTTAAAATTGTGATCAACTCGAACTGTTGCGCAATGTCGTTGGACATTGTGTTTGGTTTACGGTGTGTTGACGACAAGAAAAAGGCCCGCCTGATTTCTCAGACGGGCCCAATTTCGTTTTAGATTAACAGGCTTAGCTGTTCATCTTTGCTACTTCAGCAGCGAAGTCTTCTTTTTCAACTTCGATGCCTTCACCAACTTCAAGACGCACAAAGCCAGTGATTTCGACACCGGCATCGGTTGCAGCCTGTGCAACTGTCACGTCAGGGTTCACAACGAACTGCTGGTTGAGCAATGTAACTTCAGCCATGAATTTCTTCATGCGGCCAACGATCATTTTTTCGATCACAGCTTCTGGCTTGCCGGACTCGCGTGCGATGTCCATCTGAACAGTCTTTTCTTTCTCGACAACAGATGCGTCAAGATCAGCTTCGGACAAGGACACTGGGTTTGCAGCAGCGATGTGCATTGCAACCTGACGGCCAAATGCTTCGTTGTCGCCAGACAGTGCAACCAGAACGCCGATGTTGCCCATGCCAGGTGCAGCAGCATTATGGACATAGTTCACAACAGATGCACCTTCAACGACAGCCATGCGGCGGACCGACATGTTTTCGCCGATGATCGCAACTGCGTCGATAACAGTCTGTTCAACAGTTTTGCCGTCCAGATCAGCAGCCTTTAGGCCGTCGATGTCGGATGTGCTAAGCGCAACTTCAGCAATGCCAGCAACCATCTTCTGGAAGTCAGCATTTTTGCCTACAAAGTCGGTCTCGGAGTTCACTTCAACAGCAACACCTTTTCCGCCTTTAACAGCAACAGCCACAAGACCTTCCGCAGCCGTTCGGCCGGATTTCTTAGCAGCTTTTGCCAAACCTTTGGTGCGCAGCCAATCGACAGACGCTTCCATGTCACCAGCATTTTCAGTCAACGCTTTTTTAGCGTCCATCATGCCTGCGCCTGTGCTGTCGCGCAGTTCTTTTACCATTGCAGCGGTAATAGCCATGTCTCTACTCCGTATGAGGAAATTCAAAATTGGATCGAGGCGAGGTTACCCCCGCCTCGTGATAGTTTTGCCAAATGGCGCCGCTTTAGGAAGCAGCAGCCTCGTCAGCAACAACTTCTTCAGCGAACTCTTCCATTGCACCCATGTCAACGCCAGCTGCACCGAGTTGAGCGGACATACCGTCAAGCGCTGCACGTGCAGCCAAGTCGGTGTAAAGTGCGATAGCACGTGCCGCATCGTCGTTGCCTGGAATGACGTAATCGATGCCATCTGGGGAACAGTTGGTGTCAACAATCGCCACAACTGGGATGCCAAGCTTTTTAGCTTCTGCGATCGCCAATGTTTCCTTGTTCACGTCGATGACGAAAAGCAGATCAGGTACACCGCCCATTTCGCGGATGCCGCCCAAAGACGCCTGCAGTTTTCCCTGCTCACGTTCCATGCCAAGACGTTCTTTCTTGGTCAAACCGTCAAAGCCGTTCTCGGACGCCGCATCAATCGCCTTCAGGCGCTGGATGGACTTGGAAACAGTCTGCCAGTTGGTCAATGTGCCCCCAAGCCAACGGTGGTTCATGTAGTATTGTGCGCAACGTTCAGCTGCATCTGCAACTGGCTTTGCGGCCTGACGCTTGGTGCCGACGAACAAGATACGGCCGCCCTTGGCGACTGTGTCACGGATCACGTTCAACGCTTGGTCAAGCATTGGAACTGTCTGTGTCAGGTCCATGATGTGGATGCCGTTACGGCTGCCATAAATGTGATGTTGCATCTTTGGGTTCCAGCGCGCGGTCTGGTGGCCAAAGTGAACGCCAGCTTCAAGCAGCTGACGCATGGTGAACTCGGGAAGAGCCATGTTTGTAATCCTTTTCCGGTTTGACCTTGGGCGGGGGTATCGACGCTAATGCGCCAACCGGTGGACATAACGGGATTTCTCCCCGATCTACCCGCCCCCGCTTGGGGATTTAGTGAGGTTCAATTAGCCGAAGCCTGTAGGGGTTGCAAGTGGTCGAGCCTCTGGCGGGAGTATTTTCAATAAAGCGAGGCGAAATTTATAGAAATACCCGTTCAATGAACCAATATGCACCTACAAATGCGATCGCAACGGATGCCGGAACGGCAACTATCTTGCGGTAAGAATCGACCTGGTCGCGCAGTTGTATTGATCCAAAGCACAACAAGAAGATGGCAAGCAGCGGGGCCGCGAATAACCACGTTGGGTTTTCAATCGCTGTGCTGGTAACACTTGGGTTCAGCCAGATAAGTGCTGCGGCGGCAACGCCCAACACGACGTAAAGCACCTTGCCTTGAAAGGCCTCGTTGCTGCCGCGGTCCACGCGCAAAACTTGCCAGACGCACAGGAACATCACTGCGATCACCGCAAGTTGGCCAATTTCAACGCCGATGTTGAACCCTATCAACGCAGGTACAAACGCGCTTTTAGGTAATCCGAATTCAGCAAGCACGGACGCAAAACCAAGGCCGTGCAGTAGGCCAAATCCAAACACGACAAAAGGCCGCCAAGGGCTCAGGTTTTTCATAAAGATGTTTTCGACGGCGACATAAACGATTGATGCCGCGATCAATGGTTCAACAAAGCTGCCTGGTACGACCACATAGCCAAGCGCAGCCAGTGCCAGCGTGATTGTGTGCGCCAATGTGAACAGCGATACTTGGGTCAGCAGCGGGCGCATACGGGCTGACAGGAAAAACAGACCAAGCACAAATAGGATGTGATCAAGCCCCTTTGGCACGATATGGTCAAGCCCGATAGGAATATAGCGCACAAACGTTTGCCACCCACTGGCTTGATCGCCCCCTGCTAGGGCAATCGGATCTGACATTGCGCCAGCTTCTAAATAGCCATCGTATGGCGCATCGACGCCCATTTGACGCAAGACCAATACCCCAAATTCAGGCGCCCAGCCGACTTGGACTGATTGTGCCCCAGCGGGAAGCACGGCCGTGAATGACAGGTTAGATGCGCGCACAACTTCTGTGTCGCCAATAGGGTCAACGCTTAGGGTGGGGTTTTCAGCGATCACGACAACACCGTCAGCCAAAACCATGACTTTGCTCGCCATCTGGGGCCAAAATTCAGCAAAACGTGCCTTAAGATCAGCAGCGTTAAGCGCGCGCAACGCGTCATAGGTTTCTGCTTGTGGGGCCGCATTGGTATCAATAACCTCTGTTTGGTCGATCCCCGCGATAAAGCTTTCTAAATTGAGCCGCACATCAAACGTCAGGCTGTCGCCCTCTTGGGTCATATCCGCGATGGATGGCAGGACCTCATGTGCTGACACGGGTGACAAGGATGTGATCCAAATCAGGACCGCGCTTGACAATAGGCGGGCAAAGAACAGTTTGGGGCTAACAGAAAAGGACGGCATCATGCGGAAAATTGCTTTCATTATTGGTCTTATGGCGGCTCCAGCGGCAGCACACGAGTTTTGGCTCGAGCCATTGGCGTATCAGGTTGAAGCAGACGGTAATCTGACTGCTCATATTGTCAACGGGCAGGACTTTAAAGGTGTCAAACTTCCTTTTGTGCCGCAGCGGTTCACCCATTTCATCACTTTCAATGGTGGCAATAGTCAGCAAGTCACCAGCCGAATCGGCGATAGCCCTGCCCTTGATCAGGCGCCCCTGTCCGAGGGGTTGAACATTGTTGCCTATCAGGCGCGCAATTCTGACGTGTCATACGAGACTTGGGAAAAGTTCCAAAATTTTTTGGATCACAAAGATCTTGGTGATCAGTTGGCAACCCACGAGGCGCGCGGTTTCCCGCTTGAGAACTTTAAAGAAGTCTATTCGCGGTATTCCAAAACCTTAATCGGTGTTGGCAGCGCGGCAGGTGCGGATAAACGGGTCGGATTAGAAACCGAGATCGTTGCACTGACCAACCCTTACATCGATGATTTATCTGTTGGCGTGCGTGTTCAGTTGTTCTACCGGACAGATGTGCGCGCCAACGAACAGATCGAGGTATTTGAAAAAAACCAAGACGACGTTGCCAACATATTTTTGGTGCGTACAGATGATCAAGGCATCGCGACTGTTCCGGTCAAATCGGGGTATTCGTATATGCTTGATGCAGTTGTGTTACGCGAACCAGCCGTGCAACTGGCCGCTGACACTGGGGCTGCATGGGAAACGCTTTGGGCAAACCTGACTTTCATGGCACCCTGACTTGCGCCCGCCCGTGTGTTTCGTCAAAAGCGATGCATGACACACAACACTGATATTATTTGCATCGGGTCCGTCCTTTGGGACGTGATTGGTCGCGCAGCGAGCCATATGCGCGTCGGCTCTGACGTGCCGGGCCGGATCACACGCCTGCCGGGTGGCGTCGCGATGAACATTGCGATGACCCTGCGCCGGTTTGGCATGAAACCTGCCCTGTTATCTGCCATTGGCCGCGACGCGGAAGGCAATGAGCTGGTCGCCGAGGCACAGCGTATGGGACTGATCTGCGATTACCTTTACCGGTCCGCTGACCTGCCCACGGATGTCTATATGGCCATTGAGAGTGCCAACGGTTTGGTTGCAGCGATCGCCGACGCGCATTCGCTCGAGGCATCAGGCGACAAAATCCTGCGCGCCATGGGCGATGGGCGGCTGGGAACCGCAAACGCGCCTTTTACCGGACCTGTCGCATTGGACGGCAACCTGACCGAAGAATTGCTCCAGACAATCGCCAAATCGCCGCTGTTTGAGCGCGCTGATCTGCGTGTCGCCCCCGCATCGCCAGGTAAGGCTGCGCGACTTTTGGCCCTTATGGACCACCCAACCGCGACGCTTTATGTCAACTTGGAAGAGGCCAGCCTGCTGTGCCAAACCGAATTTTCAATGTCACATGACGGGGCAGCGGGTCTGCTTAAACGTGGGGCGCACCGGGTGCTGGTCACCGACGGGGGCAATGCGGCCTCTGAGGGAACCGCAGAAGATATTATCAGCCACACACCGCCCGCCGTGTTGGTTACGCGCGTGACAGGTGCTGGCGACACATTCATGGCGGCCCACATCGCGTCAGAGGCCCAAGGCATGGACCGCATGGCCGCACTGACCCGCGCAGGCAACGCCGCCGCAATTTACGTATCCGGAGAAACCCCTTTATGACCTTCCCTATGACATTCAGCGCAGAAGTCGCGGCAGCGCGCGCCGCTGGAACCCCTATTGTGGCGCTTGAAAGCACGATCATCACCCACGGCATGCCGTTCCCGCAAAACATTCAAACGGCACGGATCGTTGAACAAGATGTGCGCGATGGTGGGGCAACACCTGCCACCATCGCAGTGATGAACGGTGCGCTGCACATTGGGCTTGAGGCCGATCAGCTTGACGGGCTTGGCCAAGCAACCGACGTGGCAAAGCTGTCTCGGGCAGATATTGCGGCCTGCATTGCGATGGGCGGCACTGGGGCAACAACAGTTGCGGCCACCATGATTGCCGCGCATCTGGCAGGTATCCACGTATTTGCAACTGGCGGTATCGGCGGCGTTCATCGTGGCGCAGAAATCAGCTTTGACATTTCCGCGGACATCAACGAATTGGCACAAACACCTGTGACCGTTGTGGCCGCTGGGGCCAAAGCAATCTTGGATCTGGAAAAAACCTACGAAGTCCTCGAGACCCTTGGCGTGCCTGTCATCACCGTTGGGCAAGACATGTTGCCTGCGTTTTGGTCGGCTGTATCAGACATTGCCACACCACTGCGCATGGATACTGCTGCACAGATCGCGTCGGCACAGATCACCCGCACCGCGATGGGTCTGTCCGGCGGTCAACTCATCTGCAATCCAATCCCAATCGACGCACAAATCCCCGCTGACGTGCTGGCACCAGTCATCGCACAAGCCCTATCAGAAGCAGACGCCCAATCGATCAGCGCGAAATTGGTCACGCCATTCCTGCTCGGGCGCATATTCGAACTAACAGAGGGACGGTCATTGGTCGCAAACATCGCATTGGTGCGCAATAACGCTGTGCTGGCAACCAAAATTGCTGGTGAAATGGTGAAACAAAGCGGTTAACCTTGTCGGGACAGACATCTTTGCCTAAATGGCAGTTAACGGTTTCGTAATTGGCGGATGACGATGGATCACTTCACTGACGACGGCAAAAAGATACGGCGCGGCATCATTACGCGGCTGCGGGGCAACTTTCTTGCGGGCCTCATCATTGTTGCGCCGATTGGGCTCACGCTTTACTTGGTTTGGTCGGTTGTCGGCTGGATCGATAGCTGGGTTTGGCCGTTTATCCCCGATTATTACCAACCTGAGGAACTTGTTAACCGCTTTTTCCGCTCCGAGGGCGGCGATCTGATCCGCGTCAATGTGCGCGGAATTGGGGTCGTCATTTTCTTGGTGTTCACAATACTGGTCGGCTGGATCGGCAAAGGCATCTTGGGCCGATCCATGTTGCGGTTCGGCGAAAGCATGGTCGAACGGATGCCCGTCGTCCGCTCAATTTATAACGGCGTCAAACAAATCGCCGAAACCGTGTTTTCCCAGCGCGACACATCATTTGATAAGGCTTGCTTGATCGAATATCCGCGCAAAGGAATTTGGGCTATCGCGTTCATCTCGACCAACGCGCGCGGCGAAGTACGCACAAAAATCTCTAACGGCGAAGATATCGCGACGGTGTTTTTGCCCACGACGCCCAACCCGACATCTGGGTTTTTGTTGTTCCTGCCGCGCAGTGACGTCAAAGAATTGGACATGACCGTCGAAGACGCGGCCAAACTCGTGATCTCTGCAGGGCTGGTTTATCCCAATGGCAAAGACCCGACCAAGCCACCTGCCCCGTGATCGGCCCGATCAGCACAGGCTTTATAACTGGCTTTGCGCTGATCCTCGCGATTGGGGCGCAAAATGCGTTTGTGCTACGTCAAGGACTAGCACGACAACATATATTCTGGCTGTGCCTGCTGTGCGCGACGTCTGACGCGCTGCTAATCGCTGCAGGTGTGTTTGGCTTTGGCATTATCGTCGAACAGGCACCACTGTTACCGCACATTATGGCTTGGGGCGGCGCTGCATTCCTAAGTGTGTACGGGGCAATGCGGCTATGGGCTGCATATCAAGGAGACTACAATATCCAGCTTTCTGGGCAATCAGCAGGGCTGTGGGCGACGCTTGCGACGGGGGCTGCGTTCACTTGGTTGAACCCGCATGTTTACCTCGACACTCTGGGGCTAATCGGCGCAATCTCCACACAATACGACATGAATATTGACCGCTATCTGTTTGGTATTGGGGCAATTTTATCGTCTTACGTGTTCTTCTTTAGCCTCGGCTATGGCGCACGACTGCTCGCGCCGGTGATGCAATCAACGCGCGCGTGGCGTATCCTTGATGTTTTGATCGGCCTCTTAATGTGGGCGCTTGCGATCAAGCTGATCAGCTGATCACAGGGCCGTCCAGCCGCCATCAACGCTAATAGTCGTGCCGGTAATTTGCGCCGCAGCATCAGAGCACAGGAAATTCACCGTGCCACCCAATTGTTCCACAGTCGCAAATTCTTTGGATGGTTGGCGGGCGAGCATGACATCTTTGATCACCGTCTCGCGGTCCATGCCGTATTCTTTCATGGTCTCAGGGATTTGCGCTTCGACCAATGGGGTTAACACATAGCCCGGACAAATGGCGTTTGCAGTGATTGGATCTTGTGCGGTTTCCAAAGCAACAACCTTGGTCATGCCAACAATGCCATGCTTGGCTGCAACATATGCGGATTTATACGGTGACGCGGTCAAACCATGCGCCGATGCAATATTCACAATCCGGCCCCAGCCGTTGATCCGCATGCCCGGCAAGGCAGCAGCCGTTGTATGAAACGCGGATGACAAGTTGATCGCAATAATTGCGTCCCACTTGCCTGCCGGAAAATCCTCAATCGGGGCGACGTGTTGAATACCTACATTATTCACCAAGATATCACAGCGACCAGCCTCCACTATCAGGCGGCGGCAATCGTCAGATTTTGACATATCAGCCGCGATGTATTTAGCCTCAACACCGAATTCCGCTACAATTCCAGAAGCCAGCGCGTGGTCGTCAGCGCTGTCAGAAAATGAATTAAGCACGACGTTCACACCAGCCTTGGCCATTTCGCGCGCGATTCCCAGCCCGATGCCTGAATTTGATCCGGTGATGACAGCGGTTTTTCCTGCAAACGACATGAGGGGTTATCCTTGATGAGATAAATTGTTGAGACGTATATAATTGCTGCACCCGCAAAATACACCAATAAACGCATTATGCGCAGAACCGATTCTTAGCCGACTCCCAGCAACGTCCAAAATATCCAAAAGCTGCGCAAAAACCCAAAAAAAACGCCCGCACAAGGCGGGCGTAAAGTTATTGAGGCAGGTTTCATACAGGCAAGAAACCTATCGAGCAGTGCCCTTGTTATAAGCAATTGCGCGCCTGCATCCAAGCTAAAAGTTTGATAAGTCATAAAACCCTCTTTACGGTCACAGCTAACTTTTACAGCGATCAAAGGGATTGTTTCCAAAATGAAACCAGAGTTTTTCACGCAGTTGATGCGTTTTGGTGCCGTGGCATCGATCATTATCGCGGGGTCCGTGGCCTTGGCTGAACCAAAGCATGGCATAGCTATGTATGGTGACCCGGCCCTACCACCAGATTTTGCGCATCTCCCTTATGCCAACCCTGATGCGCCATCGGGCGGCAAAATGGTGACGGCGAATGTCGGATCGTTCGACAGCCTTAATCCGTACATCCGAAAAGGCTCGGTTCACTGGCAGTTGCGGTATCTTACAGGTGACAGTTTAATGGGCCGTTCATTGGACGAACCGTTTTCTCTTTACGGTGTTATCGCCGAATCGATTGAAACTGGACCGAATCGCGAGTGGGTCGAATTCACACTGCGTGAGGGCGCTCAATTCAACGACGGCAGCCCGATCACCGTTGAAGACGTCATTTGGTCGTATGAAACATTAGGTACGCAAGGTCACGGTCGGTATCGCGGTTTCTGGGCCAAGGTCGAAACCCTTGAGGCCACAGGCCCACGTTCGGTCCGCTTTACTTTTAACATCAAAGACAAGGAATTGGCGCTGCTCGCAGGTTTGCGCCCGATCCTTAAAAAATCCCAATGGGACGGCATGGAATTTGCCGACAGCGGCCTCGGCATCGTGCCTGTTGTATCGGGAGAATACCGGATCGCCGAATTCGAGGCTGGTCGGTTTATCTCGTTCCAGCGCGACCCTGATTATTGGGCCAAAGACATTCCATTTAAGGTCGGCATGGGCAACCTTGATGAAATCCGGCTTGAATTTTTTGGCGACCAAACCGCTGCATTCGAGGCGTTTAAAGTCGGCATGGTCAATACCCAGCGCGAATTCAACGTGGCCAAATGGGAAGGGCAGTATAACTTCCCGCGTGTAGAAAACGGCGAGGTAGTCAAAGCGGTCCTGCCCCACGAACGGCCATCAGGCATGACGGGTTATGTGATGAATTCGCGCAGCGATGTGTTTTCTGATTGGCGGGTCCGCGATGCGATGCTGCAAATCTTCAACTTTGAATTCATCAACGAGGCGATGACCGGCAGCCAACAACCACGCATCACGTCTTATTGGTCCAACTCACCGCTGGCGATGACGTCTGGCCCAGCGACGGGCCGCGTTGCCGAATTCCTCGCGCCGTTCAATGCCGACCTGCTTCCGGGTACGCTCGAGGGCTACGCCCTGCCCGTATCTGACGGATCAGAGCGAAACCGTGCTGGTATCCGCGCGGCATTAGCACAATTAGAATCCGCAGGCTGGACAGTGCAAGACGGCGTGCTTGCCAATGCAAGCGGCAAACCGTTCACGTTTGAGATCCTTTTGCAAAACGGCGTATCGGAACAAGCCGCTATCATGGATATGTTCACCCAGTCCCTATCGCGGATTGGCGTAACTCCATCGGTGTCATCAGCAGACAGCGCGCAGTTCAAAGAACGCACCGATGCCTACGATTTTGACATGACGTATTATCGGCGCAGTGTGTCGCTGTCTCCGGGCAACGAACAATACGCCTACTACGGGTCAGAACGCGCAGACGAAGTTGGCGGGCGCAACCTAATGGGCGTGAAGTCGGCGGCCGCAGACGCGTTGATTGGGCGGTTGTTGAATTCTGACAGCCAAGATGATTTTCGCGCAGCCGTCGCAGGTCTTGACCGTGTGCTCACCGCTGGACGGTATGTATTGCCAATCTATCAATGGAACATTAGCCGGATCGCTTCAGGCAAGGAGCTGAAATTTCCAGAATACCTGCCGATCTTTGGCGATTGGCCGGGTTGGCAGCCGGACGCTTGGTGGTATGAACAATAAACTATTATGGACCGGCCACAGCACTGGTCCTTTTATCAAGAAAAGTGAACACAGATGAAAAAATTGATTTTGATGGCGTCACTTTTGGGCGTACTGCAAGCCTGCACCGTTGCGCGCGTTGCAGGAGGTGCAGCCGTTGGCGCAGGGCGATTGGCTCTAGGCGCGGTTGATGTTGTTTTGTAATACTGCTGTTACAAAGCTGATCTAGGCAGGCGAAAGATTACAAACCGAAAGCAATCATGAACATCCTTGTCTTATGTACTGGTAACTCCGCCCGCTCTATCCTGCTTGAAAGCATCATGACCCACCGTTCCGGCGGGCGGGTCACTGCGTTTTCAGCAGGGTCAAAACCCGCAGGTAGGGTCCATCCACAGGCTTTGCGCCTTTTGGATGCCAATGATTATCCCACCGATCAACTAAGGTCCAAAAGTTGGGACGAGTTTGGTGCTGACGGTGCCCCAAAAATGGATGTGGTCATAACTGTTTGTGGGTCCGCCGCAGCACAGGAATGCCCCTATTGGCCCGGCGCGCCGATCCGTGTGCATTGGGGGGTCGAAGACCCCGCTGCAGCAGCGGAGCCCGATTGGGACGCCGCATTTACAACGGCCTATGACCAATTGCATAGACGTGCGATGGCGTTTCTTACGCTGGATATCGCGCATATGCCTCAAGCAACTTTGACCAAGGAATTGACCCAAATTGGCACCCTCTAATTCCACAAAGCTATTCGCCGAAGGCCTTGGCACCGCATTCCTATTGATCGGGGTCGTAGGCTCTGGGATCATGGGCGAAAGCTTGGCGGACGGAAATACCGCCATCGCCCTGCTTGCCAACGCAATTGCTACAGGCTGCATCCTTTACGTGATCATTACAACGCTTGGGCCCGTGTCGGGTGCGCATTTCAACCCAATCGTCACACTGGCCTTTGCCTTTCGTGGCGAACACGCGTGGAAAATGGTTGGCCCTTATATCGCGGTGCAAATCATCGGTGGGATCCTTGGGGTTTGGGCGGTGCATCTCATGTTTGATCAGCCAATCATGCAAGCCTCCACAACATTGCGCACAGGCACTGCGCAATGGTCTTCGGAAATCATCGCAACGTTTGGGTTGCTTTTTGTGATCTTTGGTGGATTACGTCACAAGGTCGACGCAGTGCCGCCACTTGTCGCACTGTATATCACGGGCGCTTATTGGTTCACTTCATCCACAAGCTTTGCCAACCCTGCGGTCACCATCGCGCGCGGGTTTTCAGACACATTTGCAGGCATTGCGCCAAGCAACATTGCGATGTTCATTGTCATGCAAATTGTCGGCTTGGTCGTTGGACATTTTGTGCTGACGCGTTTGTTCCATTCAGACCAGTGATGTCACCCACAATAGGGTCGCGTCATCTGCACTGATTGAAATGACATTGTGACCCATCGAGGCATCGTAATATGCGCTGTCGCCGCGGCTTAGGGTCACTGGCTCGTAAAATTCGGTAAACAACTGAATTTTACCGGTCAGGACGTACAAAAATTCTTCGCCGTCATGGCGGACCCATCCATCAAAATCATCCATACTGCGGGCACGCACTCGGGTCTGATATGGCAGCATCTTTTTGGCGGTCAGTGTGTTGGCAAGGATGTTGTGCTCATAGGTCGTCGTGATCTTTTCACCACCGTCACCCGCAAGGGTCGTGACCATCCGGCCATTCAACTGATCGCGCGAAGGCGGGGTAAACAATTGCGGCACCGAAATCTGCAAACCTACTGCCAGCTTTTTTAAAGCCTCATAGGTTGGCGACATCTGCCCGTTTTCAATCTTCGACAACGTGGACCGCGCAAGCCCAGCTTGATTGGCCGCCTGCTCTAACGTCCAATCTTGGGCTTTCCGCAATTCACGCACGCGCGCACCAAGGTCAAGCGGTTGGGCTTTCCCATCTGTGCCGTCTTCATGCGCGATACGGATTAAATCTTTTGGATCAATGTCTGACATAGTTGCGTCATAGAACGCAGGGCGTGGGCTTGCAACCATCCGCCCCGCGCCGTAGCGATAGATCATGCTTTCTTTGACCACACCAATCGCGCCCGTAGCGGCCCCCGTCTCGTTTAACATGGCGGCGCATGTTCTGCGCCATGTGGACCAGCTTGGTGATAAAGTCGCCCTCTCTATCTTGCACAACGACAGGACCGAAGATTGGACCTACGCCATGCTTGGCCAAGCCGTGCGCGGTACCGCCCAAGGGCTTTGGGATATGGGCCTGTGCGCAGGTGATCGTATCTTACTGCGGCTTGGGAATTTGGCGGATTTTCCGGTCGCTTATCTTGGTTGCATCGCTGCAGGCATGATCCCTGTGCCGCTTTCCGCGCAATTGACGCCACCCGAAGTCCAGCGAATCGCAGGCAACATTTGCCCCGCGGCCACCATCCAAAGTGACGCTACCGCGGTCGGCACTGACCGGATCATTACACCCAATACATTGCGGACGTTCTACGCCCTGACACCCGCTGCCTTTGCGATGGGTGACCCCAATCGGCCCGCCTACATCATCCATACGTCCGGCACATCAGGTCAACCGCGCGCCGTCGTGCACGCGCACCGCGCCATTTATGCACGTCAAATGATGTGGAATGGCTGGTATGGATTGCAGCGCTGTGACCGGATGCTGCACGCAGGCGCGTTCAACTGGACATATACGCTGGGGACAGGCCTGATGGACCCTTGGACAATTGGGGCCACCGCGTTGATCCCCGCAGATGGGACAGACGCCGCCGCCCTGCCCGCCTTGATGGCGCAACATAACGCCACGCTTTTTGCCGCAGCCCCTGGGGTCTACCGACGACTGCTACGCAGCGACATGCCGGCAATGCCCGCCTTGCGTCATGGCCTGTCGGCTGGTGAAAAACTGCCTGATGACACGCGGAACGCTTGGCAGACAAAAACCGGCACAGCCGTCCACGAAGCATTTGGCATGTCTGAATGCTCGACATTTATATCCGGCAGCCCATCAAACCCTGCACCACCCCATGCATCAGGTTTTGCGCAGGACGGACGCCAAGTCGCGATCATCGACAACGGCCAGCCTGTGCCACGTGGCACCGTCGGCACGATCGCTATTCACAAAGACGACGCAGGCTTGATGCTTGGCTATCTTAATGCAGACGCAGACACCGCCGCGAAATTTGACGGTGATTGGTTCATGACGGGTGACATGGGCATTATGGGCGACGATGGTGCGATCAGCTACGCAGGACGTAACGATGACATGATGAACGCAGGCGGCTACAGGGTCAGCCCTATAGAGGTTGAAACGGTACTTTGCGCTCATGAAAACATCGCTGAATCCGCCGCATGTGCGGTTCAGGTAAAAAAGGACGTCACCGTCATTGCGGCCTTCTACACAAGCGCACATATGTTAGATAACGAACAACTGACCGCATGGTGTGCGGACCGACTTGCGGGCTACAAATGCCCACGCCTTTTCATTGCCTGCGATACGTTACCACGCGGTGCGAACAACAAATTACTGCGCCGTGTACTGCGCCAAAACTGGGAGACCGCAAATGGTCAAACTTGATATCATTTCTGACCCAATCTGCCCGTGGTGCTATATCGGCAAGGCTAATCTGGACAAGGCGCTGACGCAGTTCCCCGACCACCCATTTACCATTGAATGGCACCCGTTTCAGCTGAACCCCGACATGCCGGCTGAAGGCATGGATCGGCGCGCTTACCTCGAAGGCAAGTTTGGCGGCAAGGAAGCCGCGATCAAAGCCTACGCACCCGTTGTTAGCAGTTCTGAAAAGGCCGGCGCACTGATCAACTTTGAGGCAATTAAGACCACGCCCAACACGATAAACGCGCATCGCTTGATCCATTGGGCAGGCATAGAGCAGCGGCAAACCTACGTCGTGGACCTGTTGTTTAAGGCCTACTTTGTTGACGGGCGCGACATTGGTAGCGCCGAAGTCCTTGCGGATATTGCAGACACTGCCGAAATGGACGCAGGCATGGTCACCCGCCTTTTGGACACCGATGAAGACCTGACCAGCATCCGTGAGCGCGATGCGCACAGCCGTAAAATGGGGATATCTTCGGTGCCGACATTTATCGTCGCACAGCAACATGCCGTACCTGGCGCACAGCCACCCGAAATGTGGGTCAAAGTCATCTCTGACATCCAAGAACAGATTGCAGCAGACGCATGAAACCAGTGACAAAACGGCTGCCACAAGCCGAATTTATCGCGCTTATGGCAATGCTTGCAGCCACAATCGCGTTCTCCATCGACGCGATGCTGCCCGCCCTGCCCGAAATTGCAGCGGAGCTATCGCCAAATAATTTGAACCGCGCTCAGCTTATCCTCACCAGCTTCGTGCTTGGCATGGGGATCGGCACGTTCTTTACCGGACCACTGTCTGATGCATTTGGGCGCAAACCCGTGATGGTTGGTGGTGCGGTGCTCTATATCCTTGCGACAACAATGGCATGGGCGTCGACAACAATGGAGATGATGCTGATCAGCCGCATTCTCATGGGCGTTGGGGCCGCAGGACCAAGGGTCGTTGCCATGGCCATGGTGCGCGACATCTACGGTGGGCGCGACATGGCACGGATCATGTCCTTTGTGATGATGGTCTTCGCGCTTGTGCCCGCACTTGCGCCAACGATGGGGCACTACATTATCATCGGCTTTGGCTGGCGTGCCATTTTTGTGGCCTTCATCGTATTCAGTCTTTCAACAGCCGTTTGGCTCATGCTGCGGCAACCCGAAACTTTGGCCGTCGCGGACCGGCGCCCACTCGACTTCAAATCATTGGTCGCTGGCACCAAAGAGGTATTTTCGATCCGCACGACGCGCTTATCTATCATGATCCAAACACTTACATTTGGGAGCCTGTTTGCGTCACTATCATCAACGCAACAACTGTTTGACGTAACTTACGGTCAAGGCGATGTGTTTCATCTGTGGTTCGGAGGGATCGCAATTATAGCAACTTCCGCAAGCATTCTGAATGCGAAATATGTAGGACGCTTGGGCATGCGCGCGATTATCCGAATGACGTTCATCGGACAAATTGCTCTGACAAGTCTGCTCATTTTAATTACACTGGCAGGCGGTCCATATTGGCTCACGTTTGGCATGTTCGTGGTCTGGACAATTGGCGTGTTTATGCAGGCCGGCCTAACCATCGGCAACCTGAACGCCCTGGCAATGGAACCAGTGGGTCACATTGCAGGGATCGCAGCCTCGATTATCGCAGCCTTATCGACCGTGGGTGCCGTGATCATCGCGGCGCCCATTGGTTTGGCATTCAATGGGACACCACTGCCAATGGCCATTGGTACGCTTGCTTGCGTAATCCTTGGGCTATGGCTCACCACCAAAATCAAACGACCAGGCGAAGATTAACCCTTCGCCTTTTCCTCTTTTAGTTTCACGGCAAGATCACGGGCGATGTTAAACGCGCCTTGGATCTTGTCGCGTTCCTTGGCCCAATCGCGCATAACTACAATCTTATTGTCTTTGACCTTGGCCTTGCCCTTTTGATCATTGATGAAATCCACAAGGCCCGACGGCGATGCAAACTTATCGTTATGGAACTGGATCGTGGCGCCCTTTGGCCCCGCATCCAGCTTGGCAATGCCTGCCTTTTTGCACATCGCCTTAATACGAACGACGAGCACAAGCGTATTCACCTCGCGCGGTAGCGTGCCAAAACGGTCAATCAGCTCGGCGGCAAATCCTTCAAGCTCAACCTTCGTCGTCAGATCAGACAGGCGACGGTACAGACCGAGCCGGACATCCAGATCAGGGATATATGTGTCAGGGATCAGCACAGGCACACCAAGGTTGATCTGCGGCGCCCACTGACCATCGTCGATAATACCTTCAGCGGCACCGGACCGGATCGCGTTAATCTGATCTTCCAGCATTTGTTGGTAAAGTTCATAGCCAACTTCGCGCATCTGCCCTGATTGTTCTTCGCCCAACAGATTGCCCGCACCGCGAATATCCAAATCTTGGGATGCGAGCGTGAAACCAGCACCAAGCGTATCAATCGCGCCCAAAACGCGCAGACGCTTCTGCGCGGTATCCGTCAGCTTTTGGCGCGGTTTTGTGGTCAAGTACGCATAGGCTCGCGTCTTAGATCGCCCAACACGGCCACGAATTTGGTATAACTGCGACAGGCCAAACATATCGGCACGCCACACGATCATCGTATTGGCTGTCGGAATATCGAGACCGGATTCAACGATCGTTGTGGCCAACAGCACGTCGTATTTGCCGTCGTAAAACGCGTTCATACGGTTATCCAACTCGCCCGCCGCCATCTGACCTGTTGCGGAAATATACGACACCTCTGGAACTTCGCGTCTCAGGAAATCTTCCATTTCAGCCATGTCCGTAATACGCGGCACCACGATGAACGACTGGCCGCCACGGTAATGTTCGCGCAGCAGCGCCTCGCGCACCGTAATCGTGTCAAACTCAGACACATAAGTCCGGATCGCAAGCCGGTCGATTGGCGGTGTTCCGATGATCGAAAGATCACGCACGCCCGACAAAGAAAGCTGCAATGTCCGTGGGATAGGCGTCGCAGTTAATGTCATAACATGTACATCTGTGCGCAATTGTTTTAGGCGTTCTTTGTGTTGCACACCAAATTTTTGCTCTTCATCAATGACCAGTAAACCAAGGTTCTTAAACTTCACGCCTTTGGCCATCAACGCATGTGTGCCAACCACGATATCTGCCGTACCATCAGCGATCCCGTCACGCGTAAGCGCGGCATCACGCGTGCCAACAAAGCGTGATAAGGGTCTGACATTAATCGGAAATCCACGAAAACGCTCTGCGAAGCTTTGATAATGCTGACGGGCCAGCAAAGTTGTCGGCGCGATAATTGCGACCTGCACACCGGACATAGCGGCTACAAATGCGGCACGGATAGCGACCTCGGTTTTACCAAACCCAACATCGCCGCAAATCAATCGGTCCATTGGTTTTCCGCTCGAAAGATCGGCCAATACATCGTCAATCGCGCTCAACTGATCGTCCGTTTCGACATATGGAAAACGCGTCAAAAACTGATCCCAAAGCCCGTCTGGCGGGTCCAATGCGGGCGCCGTGCGTAGCGCACGTTCGGCTGCCACGCGGATAAGTCGCTCTGCAATCTGGCGAATGCGGTCCTTGAGTTTGGCCTTTTTCGCCTGCCAAGCGCCACCGCCCAGTTTGTCCAACAACCCTGTGTCGTGACCGAATTTTGATAGCAGTTCGATATTCTCAACTGGCAGGTAAAGCTTTGAATTTTCTGCGTATTCCAGCAGTAAACACTCATGCGCCGCACCCAATGCCGTGATCACCTCAAGCCCGACAAACCGCCCAACTCCGTGGTCAACGTGAACAACCATGTCACCGGGGTTCAGGCTGTTTGCTTCTGACAGAAAGTTCTCGGCGCGGCGTTTACGCTTGGTCTGACGAATAAGACGGTCACCAAGCACATCTTGCTCGGAAATCACGGTTAGGCCGTCCGCCTCAAAACCAGCCTCCAACGGCCAAACAGCCAGATGCAGCCCGCGTTTTCCGATGCGTGAAAAATCAGTAACTTGAATAGTTTCGGCCAGACCTTCGTCTTCGATCAACCCCATAAGGCGCTCGCGCGCACCTTCGGAATAAGACGCAATGACAACTGGACCCACATCCAATTTTATACGAATATGATCCGCTAATGCACCGAAAAGACTGATACTTTCCTGTTGTCGTTCAGGCGAAAAGTTACGCCCCGTCCGCGCGCCCGCATCAATCACACCAACGCCCGTGGCCTGCTTGTTTGGGGCAAACTGCAGCACACGTCGATCCGCAATAGCGGCGTCCCAAGCAGAATCATCCAAATAGAGCAACGCAGGCTCTGCAGGTTTATAGACGCTATCCATGCGGCCTTTTTGTTCAAGCGCGTGCATGCGGGTGCCGTATTGATCGTCAATGCTGTCCCATCGCGACACCCGCGCAGGGCCAACCTGATCGTCAATCGTCACAGTTACATTGGGCAGATAATCAAACAGCGTTTCCAGATTGTCCTGAAAAAATCCAAGCCAATGTTCGATCCCTGCATGTTTGCGACCTGCACTGACGGCCTCATATAGCGGATCATCCGTGCCGGCAGCGCCAAATGCGATCCGGTAATTTTGCCTAAACCGCGTAATGGCTTGCTCGTCCAGTATCACCTCTGACACAGGTGCAAGTTCGATCATCTTCAACTGTTCGGTTGTACGCTGAGACGCCGGATCAAACCTACGCGCGCCGTCCAGAACATCGCCAAACAGGTCCAACCGTACAGGGCCGCTTTGCCCCGGTGGAAAAATATCAATTATCCCGCCGCGCACCGCATAATCACCTGGCTCCATCACTGTCGGGCTTTGCGTGAACCCCATGCGGACCAAAAATTCGCGCAGGGCCTTTTCATTAATCCGGTCTCCAACGCGGGCCTTAAACGCCGCATCGCGCAACAATGACCGCGCAGGCAACCGCTGTGTCGCGGCGGCCAATGATGTCAGCAGAACAAACCTATCTGGCATCCCGTGCGCCAGCCCCGCCAGCGTCGCCATACGTGCGGCAGACACATCAGCATTTGGCGACACGCGGTCATAGGGCAAGCAGTCCCACGCCGGAAAAACGATCACAGGCATATCGGGCGCAAAAAACGCCAAGGCCGACTGCATTGCGGCAAGCCGCTTATCGTCGCGCGCGACATGCATCACGGGGCCAGACTTTGCGACCTCAGAGAGGATCAGGTTGGCGTCGAACCCTTCGGGGGCGCCAGCGATAGTAATGTGTTTTGGGGTTGTCATGAAACCTGACCTACTGTGCGCCGCCGCCGTGTCAATGGGTCAGAGCCAGCGGACAACGGCCAAATTCTGGAATATGCCATAAAGAGCAGTCACAAAGATCGCAATCATCCCAATAATTTGTGTCCAAAGCCGCTGCCGCAGCAAAATGCGATACAAATCGTCACCTTTCGGATTAGTTGCCGCGATCAAACGGCCGGTCGATAATGTCATTGACCCAATAAGCGATAAAGGGAACATCAGCAGAAAAACCGCCTGCGCAAGCTCGACGTCGTATCCAAACCCAAGGGCCGCCAACGACGTAAGTAGGAAACACATGATCCCCAACAACCAAAGTCCCGCCATCGCCGCTACATTCAATTGGCGATTAATGCTGATACGAACCAAGTCCGCCAGATCTTCAGCCGCTTGCCCGCCGTTATTGCGTGCGCGGTAAATCATATCGGAAGGAACGCCCATCACCCAATTGCTGACCGTGGACCATAGAATCGCGACTAGAACCCAATACCAAAGGCTTGAAAACGATCGCAAATCGATCACGTGTAGGATTGCGTTGCTCCAGTCCAATTGGGGGCAGCCTATTATTGTTGAACCGATTTTTTCGGACACTAGCAGCTACCACAGCAGGTTGCCCAGACTTGTTAAGCGTCAAAATCCATGCGACCAAACGTGTATGACCAGAAAGGCCCGCTCTGATGAAACCCACCGTTGCCCCATTTCCCGCCACACGTCTGCGCCGGATGCGCCAAAGCCCGGCTGTGCGCGCGCTATCGCGTCAAAACGTGCTGACCCCATCCGATTTCATCTGGCCGATTTTTGTTATGGAAGGCACGGACACTGAAGAATCAATAGCATCCATGCCCGGCGTCACCCGCAAAACAGTTGACCGCGCCGTTATTGCAGCCCGCGAGGCACACGCCCTTGGCATTCCCGCAATCTGCATTTTTCCATATACCGGTATGGAACAACGGACCGAAGATTGCGCGCTGGCATGGTCTGCTGAAAACATTAGCAACTGTGCGATCCGTGCGATCAAAGATGCAGTTCCAGATATCGCGATTATGACGGACATCGCGCTTGATCCCTATAATATCAACGGCCACGACGGCTTTGTCGAAAATGGGCAGATCGTAAATGACCGCACGGTTGAGGCACTCGTAAAAATGGCTATCGCACAGGCGCAGGCTGGCGCGGACATCTTGGGACCGTCTGACATGATGGACGGGCGCATCGGTGCTATCCGATCTGCGCTCGAATCCGAAGGCTTTCAGAACGTCGCTATCCTGTCCTACTCGGCAAAATACGCCAGCAGCTTTTACGGCCCGTTCCGCGATGCTGTTGGCGCTTCATCGGCCCTGACTGGCGACAAAAACACCTATCAAATGGACCCAGCGAACGGCAACGAGGCGTTACGACTGGTTGCGCGTGACCTGATGGAGGGCGCTGACATGGTCATGGTAAAACCGGGCATGCCGTATCTCGATATCTGCAGGCAGGTCAAAGACACGTTTGGCGTTCCCACCTACGCCTATCAAGTATCCGGCGAATACGCGATGTTACAAGCCGCCGCCGCCAACGGTTGGCTGGATGGCGATCAGGTGATGATGGAAAGCCTGATCTGCTTTAAACGCGCTGGCTGCGATGGTATTTTAACCTATTTTGCACCTGCTGCGGCGAAACTTCTGAACGGCTGATCACTGGCCGTTCTGCGGCAACCCATCGGCAATGTCGTAATAGTCGCCCTTGTCATCGGTAAATATGTGCATCGCGAGCTTGGCACCCGTCGGGCCATCAAACGCACCCATCGCAATGGCTGTCCAATCTTGAAACAGCGCATCAAAGAATAGATAACTACCACAGGTTTTGCAAAACCCGCGCCGGACTTTTTCACTGGCCTTATACCATGTCACGTTCTCCGCGCCGTGAGTGGTCATCGCGGTTTTTGGCACATCAACCGACGCCCAATAATGACCCGATTGCTTGCGGCACATGCTGCAATGACATGCGTTCGGGGCCGTCAGCGTCGCATCAACATCAATCGATACGGCCCCACATAAACATGATGCTTTATGCATAATCTGCGCTCCTTGGGTCATTTCTTGCTCAAACAACTATCTAGCAGGTGACAGATTCGCGCAAATTGCATAGTATGGTCTCAAATGGAGCGGCAACAGCTTCACAAGACAAGGCATAAAGGCAGTATAATGACCCATATTTCACGACGGACCGCCCTTATCGGGGTTGCAGCTGGCATGACGCTGGCCGCCTGCGGTAACGGTATTGGCAGCAACGGTGCTGCGACAATTGATGCGCGCACAGCTAGCACATTGAATTTCATGTACGACGAATTTCCCGGCACCCGAGAGCTGGCAAACAAATCAGCAGGTATGCTCGTCATGCCAGTGGTGACCGAAGTCGGCCTCGGCCTCGGCGGCGCGTTTGGGCGCGGCGCACTGCAAGTTGGTGGCAGCGTGGTGGACTACTATTCCACCACGTCAGGCTCCGCAGGTTTGCAGATCGGCGCGCAGCAATACAGCCACGTGTTGTTCTTTATGACGCAAGACGCATTGCAGAACTTCCGCAGCGGCCAAGGATGGGCAGCTGGCGCTGATATTACCTACGCAATCAACGACACCGGTGAAATGCTGCAGGCCGAAACCACAACGTCGCTCGCTCCGGTGATTGCAGTTGTATTCGCCCAAGCAGGCTTGCGCATCGGTGCAACGCTTGACGGCACAAAATACTCGCGTATCATCCCATAAGATATTGAAATCGCGGCGGGTTTACGCCCGCAGCTTTTCGCCTTTCGGATCAAACGGTGGCTCCGACAGCACAACACCGCGGTGCGGCTTGCCCAAGATCATTACATCGACCTGCGCACCCGCTTCGACACCTTTTAGGTACCCAAGTGCGAGCGACATCTCCACGCTATAGCCATATGTGCCAGACGTGACGCGCCCAACGGGTGTACCATCAGGCAAGAAAATTGGCTCGCCTCCCGTGGCATCAGCACTGTTCACATCTTGCACATGGATCAATGACAATACTTCACGTGGTGCATTACTTTTGACCGCCAAGTAACCGGATTTATTCAAAAATTCTTTATCCAACTTTATCAATCTGTCAAGGGCTACCTCTTGCGGCCAATACTCAGGTGAATACTCGCGGCTCCAAGATCCATAGCCCTTTTCAACGCGCAATGACATCAGCGCACGGCTGCCAACAGGTCCAGCCCCAAGCGGTTTTCCGGCCTCCAACAATGCCTCATACAGGCGTAGTTGATCGGCCTCAGCACAGTGCAATTCCCAACCCAGATCACCGGTAAACGACACCCGCAGCGCGATCACAGGCACACCCGCAATTTCAATCTGTTGCGACCGCATGAATGGAAACGCTTCAGTCGACAAATCGGCATTGGTCAGCCGCGATAACAATTCTCGCGACTTTGGCCCCGCAACATTGAATCCGCACATCGCGTCGGTCTGCGACTCAAAAGTTGTCCCCTCAGGCAAAGGAACCATGTTCCAGAACCGCGAATGATACCGCTCTGACATGCCGCCCCCGATGAACATAAATTCATCATCAGCGAGCTTTGTGACGGTGAAATCACCAGCAATCCCGCCACGCACCCCAATTAATGGCGTCAAACAAGACCGCCCGATGATTTTTGGCATGTTGTTGGCAAACACGGCATTCAACCAATTGGCAGCACCAGCACCGCGCACAAAATACTTTGCGAAATTCGAAATATCGATGATCCCAGCCGCATCGCGCAGCATCCGCGCCTCAACTCCAACCGGTTCAAACCAATTTTGACGGGTAAACCCGTTGGTGTCTTTGGTCCCGACCTCATCTGCAAACCAAAGCGGATGTTCCCAGCCATAGTTCAGGCCCATCACCGCCCCCATGGATTTTTGCAACTCATGCACTGGACGGACCCGCACAGGACGACCGGCACTGCGTTCTTCATTTGGAAAATGAATCGCAAAACGGTTGGCATATTGATCGCCAACGCGCGTCTTGGTGAACGCCTTATCGGCCCATTTGCCAAAACGAGCAACGTCCCAAGCAAACATATCGTACAGGCTTTCGCCCTCAACCATCCACTGCGCAGCCATCAATCCCATACCACCAGATTGGCTAAAGCCCGGAATAATTCCGTTACAACAGAAGTATTTACGCAAATCAGGATGCGGGCCATACAGCACATTACTGTCAGGCGACCAAATCATCGGGCCATTGATCACCCGCTTGATCCCCGCCTCACCAATAACAGGCACACGGTCGATCGCGCGCAACATGTTGTCCTCAATACGTTCCAGATCGTCGGCAAACAGCTCGTGGCCAAACCCTTGTGGGGTGCCATCCTCGGCCCAAAACCGGACGTCTTTTTCATAGGCCCCAACCAGCAATCCTTGCCCCTCTTGGCGCAAATAATATTCGCTATCACGGTCCGCAACCGACGGTAAACGGCGGTCCATCGCGGCGATCTGTGGGATGGTCTCGGTCACGAAATACTGATGCTCGGTCGGCAAAAGTGGCAGCTGAATACCCGCTAGCGCAGCAACCTCCCTGCCCCAAAGCCCTGCGGCATTGACCACCCATTGCGCATGAATGTCGCCCTTGGGCGTGCGGACAATCCAACTGCCGTCGGCTTGCTGTTCTGTCGCCGTCACCGGACAAAACCGCTCAATTTCAGCACCCATTTTGCGCGCACCGGCAGCATAGGCATTGGTCACACCGCTGGGGTCAACGTTGCCGCCATCAGGCTCAAACATAATGCAACGGATGCCATCGTAATCGACCAGCGGATGCAGGCGCTCCGCCTCATCGCGGCTAACCTCATGGAAATTCATCCCGTAAAACTTGGCCTTGGCAGCCTGCAATCGCAGTTGATGTTCGCGGGCCTCGGTTTGCGCCAAATAAAGCGACCCTGGCTGAAACACACCACACGATTGACCGGTTTCGGCCTCCAGTTCATTATACAAATTCATCGTATAGTGCTGAATGCGGCTGATATTTGTGCTGTCATGCAGCCCGTGAATGTTGGCGGCCGCATGCCAAGTTGACCCAGACGTCAGCTCGTCACGCTCCAGTAAAATGCTATCCGTCCAGCCCATTTTGGCGAGATGATACAAGATAGAGCAGCCGATAACGCCGCCTCCGATGACAACGGCTTGGGCATGGGTGCGCATGGGATCATTCCTTTGGCGACAACAATTGGGTCTAATCTGTCCGAGGATTCGAAAACAAGTTTGCCTCACTGCGACAAAACCGTGTCGCACAGCAACATTCAACGTTTGCGACACATTTTGTCGGTGATGCCTTGGCCCGCTTGCATTGCTCTGCCAAGCTGACGGCAACAAACCACAGGAGTACGTCATGAAAACCACAACCCGCGTAGCAGTCATCGGTGGAGGCGTCGTCGGCGCATCCGCCCTTTACCACCTGACAAAACTTGGCTGGTCCGACGTGATGTTGTTGGAAAGGTCCGAACTGACATCAGGGTCAACGTGGCACGCAGCGGGTGGGTTTCATACGCTCAATGGAGACACGAACATGGCGGCGCTGCAAGGTTATACGATTAAACTCTATAAAGAGCTCGAGGAAATCACAGGCATGTCATGCGGGTTGCACCACGTCGGCGGTATCACCCTTGCGGACAACCAAGATCGGTTTGACATGCTCGTCGCGGAGCGGGCAAAGCACCGGTATATGGGGCTTGAGACCGAAATTGTAGGCCCCGAAGAAATAGCAATAATCGCGCCTATTACCAACATCGACGGAGTCATAGGCGCGCTTTATGATCCGCTTGATGGGCACCTTGATCCGTCTGGCACGACACATGCCTATGCCAAGGCGGCACGTATGGGCGGCGCCACTATCGAGACGCATTGTATGGTGTCTGAGACAAATCAGCGGCCCGACGGCACATGGGATGTGGTCACCAACAAGGGCACGATCCACGCCGAACACATTGTTAACGCAGGCGGACTATGGGCACGCGAAGTTGCGAAAATGGCGGGCGTTTACCTGCCCTTGCATCCAATGGAACACCAGTATCTCGTTACAGAAGACGTCCCCGAAATTTACGGACGCGACACGGAACATCCGCATGTTATGGACCCTGCTGGCGAAAGTTATTTGCGCCAAGAAGGCCGTGGCTTGTGCATCGGGTTCTATGAACAACCCTGCAAGCCTTGGGCCGTGGACGGAACACCGTGGGACTTTGGCCATGAACTTTTGCCTGACAACCTTGATAAGGTTGAAGATTCCATCACCTTCGCGTTCAATCGGTTTCCCGTTCTTGAACGCGCAGGCATCAAATCAGTCATCCACGGACCGTTCACATTTGCGCCTGACGGCAACCCGCTTGTTGGCCCAGTTCCTGGCTTGCGCAATTACTGGTCGGCCTGCGGCGTCATGGCTGGGTTCAGCCAAGGCGGCGGCGTTGGGCTCATGCTGGCGCAATGGATGATTGAGGGCGAATGCGAACGCGATGTCACCGCGATGGACGTGGCACGCTTTGGCAAATGGATCACCCCTGGCTACACGCGGCCCAAGGTTGTTGAAAACTACCAACGGCGTTTTTCTGTCAGCTATCCAAACGAAGAACTGCCCGCCGCCCGTCCACACCGGACCACCCCGATGTACGACATCTTTAGCGATCTCGGCGCGGTTTGGGGGCAACAATTCGGACTTGAGGTCGTAAATTACTTTGCACAAGACGACGAGCCAACATTCGAACAGCCGACGTTCCGGCGGTCCAACGCATTTGACGCCACAGCGCGTGAAGTCCACGCGGTGCGTAACGCTGTCGGCATCAACGAGGTTCAAAACTTCGGCAAATTCGCCGTAACTGGGCGCGGCGCACGTGCGTGGCTCGACTACATCATGGCAGGGCGGATCCCACAAATTGGACGCATGTCATTGACGCCAATGTTATCGCAAAAGGGACGCCTGCTGGGTGATTTTACAGTTTCTTGCTTGGTGGAAGACAACTTTCAACTAACCGCCAGCTACGGTGCGCAAGAGGTGCATAACCGCTGGTTCATGCAGCACTTGAGCCATGATGTACACGTGCGCAACGTGTCAGACCGGCGCACAGGGTTCCAAATTGCAGGGCCAAACGCGCGTGATCTGTTGACCGCTAGCACCCGTGAAGATGTAGCCGCGATCAAATTCCTCGACGTGCGCCGGATGACCGTCGGCCAAGTCGACTGCACCGTGCAACGGGTCAGCTACACGGGCGATTTGGGCTATGAGATTTACTGCGACCCAATGGACCAACGACAACTTTGGTGGACTCTGTGGAATGCGGGCCAACCGCTGGGTATCACCCCGTTTGGGATGCGCGCCATGATGTCCCTGCGCCTTGATCGCCACTTCGGGTCATGGCTGTCGGAGTTTTCGCCCGACTACACAGCTGCAGAAACTGGCATGGACAGGTTCATCAGCTTCAAGAAGAACGGAGATTTCATCGGTCGCGCAGTCGCTGAAGCAGAGCGCGCCACGCCGCCTGCTCGCGTCCTCGTCGTTTTTGAGGTAGATGCAGAAGACGCTGATGTCGTGGCCTATGAACCCGTTTTCATCGATGGCACAGTCCAAGGGTTCTGTACTTCAGGCGGCTATTCGCACCACACAGGCAAATCCATCGCTATGGCCCTAATTCCGCGCGAACATGCGCATATCGGCAAACAGGTCGAAATTGAAATTATGGGGAAACTACGCAGCGCGGTCCAAATTGAACCGACATTCGACCGCCAAGGAAGCAAAATGCGGTCATGATCCCCGTCCTGATCCTTGCGGCGGGGCAATCATCGCGAATGCGCGGCACCGATAAACTGATGTGCGATGTGCATGGTGTGCCGCTTTTGCGGCATCAGATTGATATGGCCGCAGGGGTCGGGCCGATTTATGTGGCGCTGCCTGCCGACAATCATCCGCGTTTGGTGGCATTAGAGGGCACCGTGGTGACCCCATTAATCGTGCCTGACGCATCCGAAGGCATCGGTGCCACAATGCGCGACGCGGTCGCCCAACTGCCTGATTGTGATGCGTTTATGATTATTTTGGGCGATCTTATATCACTTGCAAATAGCGATTTAATGGACGTTCTTAACGCCAAAAATGCTCACAAAGATAACCTCATTTGGCGCGGTGCCACGCCTGACGGTAAGCCAGGCCACCCGATCATCTTTGACGCATCCTTACGGCCAGCATTCACCAATTTACATGGCGATAGCGGCGGCGAAAGCCTCGTCAAACCGCTCGCGTCCCAAACCCATCTACACAGGTTCAACGACAATCGGGCGCGCCATGATCTGGACACGCCCGAAGATTGGTCTGCTTGGCAATCTCAGTTGGATCACTAGATTCACTGAAAACGTCTTAGTGCAGCAAAAGCTTCGCTTCGTGCTTTTTCAGCGTCTTACGTGCAGATTGATATCCCTTGAGGCCGGTCTTCGTCGCAAGCTCAGGGAAGATTTCCATGATCTCGTTGCGCTGACTATTACCAATGCCCTTTAGCGAATAGTCACCTGGCTGGAAACTTTCGGTCCATGCACCGTTCGACAGAACAACTTCGTGGCGCTCAAACATAAAGTGCACGTAGGTGGCCTGCATGACGTTGATTGTGTGAATACCTTTGGCGCCAACCATGTGCTTGGCAGCAGCCAGCACTTCGCTTTCTTCAAAGTACAGCTGTGTAAGATTAGATGCGACCAGCACGCGGCGGTTTGGCGAGACCATCATGTCGTTTTCTGGCAGACCGTTGCCCAAGGCCTCTGCTTTAATCAAGGTCGGCTTAAGATGCGAGTTCTGCACCATCTGCTTGCCGGACATCGGCTTGTGACCAACCCAAGCAACTTTTTGGATGCCGTTGTCGCGGGTGATGATCCGGTCACCAACCGTCAGCTCCTCAACCAAGCGTTCGCCTTTTGCGGTCGCGATTGTGGTAGCGAGGGCGCTATATTGATCATCGACAACCGTTCCACCGAAAGGGCCGTTAAAATTTATTACAGTCATACTGTGTCTCCTAAACTCACGGTTAATGCCCGCGTCGAAACCTGTGGCACTCTGAGAGGCCCCAAAGGGATCACTACAAAACAACGTAGCCCTCAAACAAGAGAACCACTCATAAATATTTCTGGAACCTTCGGGAGCACCCTTAGTGTTCGCAGACTTCACACATTGTCTAAATTAGAAAGGCCTAGACCCGATCTCCCCAACAAATCGGTACGCCCCCAGTTGGACTATCGTAAGTTATCCAAATGGATTGGTTCACCAAAGGGAATTTTTTTCACATTTTGCTCACAATTAACAAATTGAGGCCAAATCTGGACGATATCCGCTCGAAAATCTGACATAACATTTAAATGATTGTTTCCAATATCTGAACAATTACCTCCCGTCAGGCGCAGTTTTTGCCGCATTTTCTTGATTTTAAATACTTAAGCCGTAAACTTGGAGAAATCACGGAACAATTAATTTGCTCCACTTTGGCTTTAACATTGCGTCAAAAAAATGTTCGACGTCTGGTTTTTTGACCGTTTATTGTTTCCCAATACGCAACAAGTCAGAAAGTTACACTTGATTGATCATATCCGTGACAGAGCAAGGGGCGAATTCATGAATTTTTGAGGCTTGCGGCTTTATGATGCGGAATCGGGTTAGGTTGACCAATGCCACCGAAAAAAATCACCCCAAATAAGCTCTTTTATATCTTGTGTCTTTTTGCGCTCTTAGCTATCGAGGCGGTCGTTGGCCGTGTGGTGGAATGGTAGACACGAGGGATTCAAAATCCCTTGCTTTAACGGGCGTGCCGGTTCGAGTCCGGCCACGGCTACCAACATAAAAAGCGCGACCAGCCAATTGGCAAGGTCGCGCTTTTTCGTTTCATCAATCGGTTGACGCCAAAGGCAGCACATGGCCTAAGGCAGTGACAAAAGGCAAACCAAGGGCAATCCAGTGTTACGCAGACTATACAATTGGACTCTCTCCTTGGCGCAGTCGCCATATGCCCTATGGGCGTTGGCAGCCGTAGCTTTCATGGAATCCTCGTTTTTCCCGATCCCACCAGACATCATCATGATCCCAATGATCATCGCAGCACCACGCCGCGCATTCCTCATTGCAGGCGTGGCCACCGTGGCATCCGTACTGGGCGGTTTGTTTGGCTACTATATAGGCGCGGTACTATTCGAAGTTGTCGGCCAGCCGATCTTTGACTTTTATGGCAAATCCGACGCCGTCGCGGCGTTCTCAGAAAATTTCAACGCGTATGGCGCATGGGCGGTGCTTGTTGCAGGCGTCACGCCGTTCCCGTTCAAGGTTATCACGATCATGTCGGGCGTCACATCACTGTCCCTGCCCGTCTTCATCATCTCCGCCATTATCGCACGCGCGCTCCGGTTCTTTATCGTGGCGGCATTGCTGTGGAAATTCGGCGCACCGATCCGCGATTTCATTGAAAAGCAGCTTGGGCTAATGTTCATTCTTTTCTGCGTCCTGCTCGTTGGCGGCTTCGCACTTGTGGGGCTCACATGACCAAACAACAACTGACATCACTCGCGGCCTTTGGGTCATTTGCATTGCTCGGCGGCGCGTATATTTTCCAAGCCATCGGCTATCCGCCGTGCCAGATGTGTTTCTGGCAGCGCTGGCCACATATGGCCGCCATCGGCATCGGGATATTGGCGTTCTTTATCCCTGCGCGCGTCTGGCAATGGCTCGGCGCCCTTGCGGCTGCCATTACATCGGGCATCGGCATTTTCCATTCCGGCGTTGAACGTGCCTATTGGTCCGGCCCAACCAGCTGCACAGGGGGCGGGTTAGAGGCCTCCAGCGGCGCCGACCTGTTGTCCATGACTGGCGACAAACTGATCATGTGTGACCAAGTATCTTGGGAGTTTCTCAGCCTGTCGATGGCCAGCTGGAACGCCGTGTTCTCGTTTGGGCTTATGCTAATCTGGCTAGCGGCGGCTCGAAAGAAGTAAACTCGTCTCGGACCGCGTCACACCACTAATTTGACGGATCGCATTCAGGACCGCGTCAAAGCTTTCCAAGCTATCTGTGCCAATCTCGGCAATCACGTCCCAATTGCCATTGGTCGAATGCACCGCCGTGACAGCCGCCATTGAGCGCAGCCGTGACACGATCCGGTCAGTCCCGGGTCCTGCTATCTCAAGCATCATCAAACCCCGCACCGGATGGGCTGCAACATCTGTACGGGTCAACACGGTAAATCCGGCAATATCGCCCGCCGCCTGCAAGCGGTCCATGCGGGCGCGCACCGTGGCGCGCGTGATTTTCAAATCCGCAGCAAGCACAGACAATGACGCGCGACCATCACGGCGCAGGGCCGCAATCAACTGACTATCCAAAACGTCCATTAAAACCATCCAATTTGTATAACTGACGACCATATTGCACATATTGATGCATGCGACCACCGCCATTATGGGCGATACGGTAGGTATGACACAAAAACATTGCATCTTAATTGGGGCCCCTGTTGATTGCGGTAAACGCCGTCGCGGCTGCCTTATGGGGCCTGACGCCTACCGCACTGCCGGTATTGCCGAAGCCATCACCGCTCTTGGGCACACTGTGGCCGACGTGGGCAATCTGGCGCCCGCGCCCGTCACGCCAATCGCACATGCGAACAAAGCACTGTATAAACTCGAAGAAAACGTGGGCTGGTGTGAAACCTTGCAATCCGCTGCCGAAAGTAACGCGCCAAGCGGCATGCCTATCTTCCTAGGCGGCGACCACGCACTGGCGATGGGCACAGTGTCAGGCATGGCGGCACATGCAGCATCAATCAACAAACCGTTCTTTGTGCTTTGGCTTGATGCGCACACCGACATTCACACTCTCGACAGTACTGACAGCGGCAATATCCACGGCATGCCCACCGCTTATTACATCGGGCGCGAAGGGTTCGATATGTTCCCACCCGTCAAATCCCCTGTGAAAACCGAAAACATCTGCATGATTGGCCTGCGGTCCGTGGACCCTGAGGAACACGCCGCCTTGGCAGAAATGAACGTCGACCTCGCTGATATGCGGCGCATCGATGAAGGCGGCATTCGGGCCCCTCTCGCGATCTTCCTTGAGAAGGTCCAAGAAGCAGGCGGTATTCTACACGTATCGCTCGACGTCGATTTCCTCGACCCTTCGGTAGCACCGGCCGTTGGGACGACAGTGCCCGGTGGGGCAACCGACCGCGAGGCGCATCTTGTCATGGAAATGCTCTCTGATAGCGGCGTTGTCTGTTCGCTTGATCTGGTTGAACTCAACCCGTTCCTTGATGATCGGGGCAAAACTGCCTCGCTCATGGTCGAACTCACTGCATCATTACTCGGGCGTCGCGTCTTTGACCGCCCAACACGGAGCCACGGATGAATATGAACCCCTCAAAGCTTGCGATGGTCCCGTTTGTATCGGTCGCAAACATGATGAAACTTGTGCATAGCATTGGCCTTGAAACATTTCTCAAGGATGTCGCTGCAGAAATCGAATCCGACTTTGCCCGTTGGGAACTGTTCGACAAAACCCCGCGTGTCGGGTCGCATTCCGACGTCGGCGTGATTGAACTCATGCCAACATCCGACGGTGAACTCTACGGCTTCAAATACGTCAACGGCCACCCAAAGAACATGGCAGAAGGCCTGCAAACCGTCACCGCCTTTGGTTTGCTGGCTGATGTCTATTCCGGTTATCCGGTCATGTTGTCGGAAATGACCGTGCTGACCGCCCTGCGCACGGCGGCCATGTCTGCCGTCGCAACCAAGCACCTCGCGGCACCAAACGCGACAACAATGGCTATGATCGGCAACGGCGCACAGTCCGAATTCCAATGCCTTGCGCAAAAGGCTGTCAACGGCATCACGCACATTCGGCTTTACGACATTGATCCAGCGGCCACCGCCAAATGCTTGGCCAATCTGACGGGCCACGGGCTTGACGTCACGCCCTGCAAGTCACCCGAAGAGGCGATTGAGGGCGCGCATATCATAACCACCGCCACGGCCGACAAAGACATGCAAACCATCCTGACCGACAACATGGTCGGCGCGGGCGTACACATCAACGCGATCGGCGGCGACTGCCCCGGTAAAACCGAATTGCACCGGGATATCGTGGCCCGTTCCACCGTTTTCGTAGAATACCCTCCGCAAACCCGCAGTGAAGGCGAAATTCAGCAAATGGATCCCGATCATCCGGTCGTGGAACTCTGGGAAGTCATCGCCGGAAAAGCCAAAGGGCGTCAATCAACGGGCGAAGTTACCCTGTTTGATGGCGTCGGTTTTGCGATCGAAGACTTCAGTGCGCTGCGCTACGTCCATAACGCAATCAAAGGCACACCTTTCTTTGATCAACTCGACATGATCGCCGACCCCGACGATCCGCGCGATTTGTTCGGCATGTTGCTGCGCGCAAAAGGCTAAAATGTCCGTTTTGCGTTGATGCCACCCCTTGTGTCTGCTAGGTTTATTCCTACGAAATGTAGGCAATAGACCGAGCAGGGCAACAACGTGAACGATACGCCGGAAACACCTGAAAACAATGATGAAATCCCTGATGGGAGGTACGTTTATGACGGCCCATCTGTCACGATCGAACACGAGCTAAAAACCAGCTACCTCGATTACGCGATGTCCGTCATCGTTTCACGCGCTATTCCAGACCTGCGCGACGGTCTAAAACCTGTACATCGGCGCATCATTTACTCGATGTACGAGAAGGGCATCACCGCCGATAAATCCTACCGCAAGTCCGCAAAATCCGTGGGTGACGTGATGGGTTCCTATCACCCACACGGCGACAGCGCGATCTACGAAGCGTTGGTGCGTATGGCGCAAAGTTTCTCAATGTCAGTGCCGTTGATCGACGGGCAAGGTAACTTTGGCTCAATGGACGGCGACGGCGCGGCGGCAATGCGTTACACCGAATCCCGACTGCAAAAAATCGCCAAATTCCTGACCGACGACCTGCTTAAAGACACCGTCGACTTCATGGACAACTATGACGGCAAGGAACGCGAACCCTCGGTTCTGCCTGCCCGTTATCCCAACATGCTGGTTAATGGCGCCGGCGGTATTGCGGTTGGCATGGCGACAAACATCCCGCCGCATAACCTTGGCGAAGTCATCGACGCGACCCTCGCGCTAATCGACAGCCCTGACATGTCATCCGAAGACCTGATCGCGTTCATTCCGGCCCCCGATTTCCCAACTGGCGGGCTCATTCTTGGCCGCACAGGTGCGCGCAAAGCCTATACCGAAGGGCGCGGCTCCGTCATTGTGCGCTGTAAAACGCGCATCGAGGAAATCCGCAAAGACCGCTATGCGATCATTATCGACGAAATCCCGTATCAGGTGAACAAATCGTCAATGATCAACCGGATTGCAGAAGCGGCCCGCGACAAAAAGATCGAAGGCATCAGCCACGTTCAAGACGAATCCGATCGCAACGGCGTGCGGGTTGTTATTGAACTCAAGCGCGACGCAACTGCCGAAGTCGTGCTCAACCAACTGTTCCGTTTCACGCCGATGCAGACCTATTTCGGCTGCAACATGCTCGCGCTTAACGGCGGCCGTCCTGAACAGTTAACGCTGCGCGCGTTCCTGACAAACTTCGTGGATTTCCGCGAAGATGTGGTTGCCCGCCGCACCGCGTTTGAACTGCGCAAAGCCCGCGAACGGTCGCATATCTTGTGCGGTCTCGCCGTCGCCGTCACAAACATCGACGAAATCGTCGCCACGATCCGCCAATCCGTCGACGCGACTGAGGCACGTGAAAAACTGATGACGCGGCCTTGGCCTGCGCAAGATATACTTGAATACATCGCGCTGATCGACGACCCGACCCATACCGCCAACGATGATGGCACCTATAACTTGTCAGAAACACAGGCCCGTGCAATCCTAGATTTGCGTCTTCAGCGCCTTACCCAAATTGGCGTCAAAGACGTCACTGACGAACTTCGGGAACTCGCTGGAAAAATCCGCGAATACCTTGAAATTCTGGGATCACGTGACCGGATTATGCAAATCATCCGCGACGAGCTAAAAGAAGTCCGCGATCTATTTGCCGTCCCCCGTCGCACCGAGATCGTAGATTGGTCTGGCGACATGGAAGACGAAGACCTTATCGAAAAAGAGGACATGGTCGTCACCGTCACCTCCGGCGGCTACATCAAACGCACAGCGCTTGCCGATTTCCGCGCACAGCGTCGCGGCGGCAAAGGCCTATCATCAATGGCCACAAAAGAAGAAGACGTGGTCACCACCCTTTTCGTCGCCAACACGCACACCCAACTGCTGTTCTTCACAACAGACGGTATGGTTTACAAGCTCAAGACCTGGCGCCTGCCGCTTGGGTCGCGTACCGCCAAAGGTAAGGCGATTGTTAATATCCTGCCGATCCCTCCTGGTGTGTCGATCGCCGCGATCATGCCCGTGGACCGCGACGAGGCGGAATGGGACGATCTCCAAGTTGTCTTTGCCACCTCTGCGGGCACCGTGCGCCGGAACAAACTGTCTGATTTCACCAATGTGATGCGCAATGGTAAAATTGCGATGAAGTTTGAAGGCGACACCGCCGATTATACGCTGATTAACGCGCGTATCGCATCAAACGACGACGATGTGATGCTGGTCACCAACTCCGGCCGCGCTATCCGCTTCCGTGCGACTGACGTGCGCGTCTTTCACAGCCGAAATTCGGTTGGTGTGCGCGGGATCAAACTGCAAGGCGACGATAAAGTTGTCTCCATGTCGATCATCAGCCACTTCGAGGCTGAATCAGCCGAACGCCAAGCCTATCTTAAGATGCGCCGCGCAATGGCGGGTCTGACTGATGAGGCAGAAAACGACGATGAGGAAGTCACCGTTGCCGGTGCTATAAGCCCCGAACGTTATGCGGAAATGTCTGCGACCGAAAACCTGATCCTCACGATTACGGAAAAAGGATCGGGCAAACTTTCGTCTTCACACGATTATCCACTTCGTGGTCGCGGCGGCATGGGCGTGGCCGCAATGGACAAGGCAATGCGCGGCGGCCAATTGGTCACCTCCTTCCCAGTGGAATTGTCGGATCAGATCATGCTGGTGACATCCACAGGTCAATCCATCCGCGTCCCTATCGAAGGAATCAGCTTCCGGTCGCGCGGTGCCGGCGGCGTAAAGGTCTTTGACACAGCCAAAAAAGAGGTCGTCGTATCAGTTGCTTGGATCGCCGATCAGGGCGAAGGCGACGATATCGAGGACGCTGAAATCGTCGAATAAACGTCATATGTAAAACTTATACGAAACTTATGCGTAAAATACATCACTACTGGCGGGGTTATCAGGCCCCGCCATTTGCTATAAATCGGGTGACATGACAGATATTCTTAACATAATCGGTGGCGGCATGGCCGGTTCCGAAGCCGCATGGCAGGCCGCTAACGCTGGCATAAAAGTCATCATTCACGAGATGCGCCCAAAGGTGAAAACCTTCGCGCATCGCACTGAATTTCTTGGCGAAATGGTCTGTTCCAATTCGTTCCGATCAGACGACGATGAACAAAACGCTGTAGGGCTTTTGCACTGGGAAATGCGCGCAGCCAACGGGCTGATTATGGCCACCGCTGAGAAACACCGCATTCCCGCAGGTGGAGCATTGGCTGTTGACCGCGACCCCTTTGCGCAAAGCGTCACAGCCGCATTAACGGCGCACCCTAACATCTCGATTTCATACGAAGAAATCACTTCACTACCTGATGAAGGCCCGTGGATAATAGCGACAGGCCCCCTAACATCCGGCGCCCTAGCAGAAGCAATCGCCGCAGAAACTGGCGCCGAAGCGCTCGCGTTTTTCGACGCAATTGCGCCCATTGTTTACCACGACAGCATCAACATGGATATCGCATGGATGCAGTCGCGATATGACAAAGGCGACACGATTGAGGAGCAAACAGCCTACCTCAACTGCCCGATGACCAAAGATCAATACGAGGCTTTTATTAACGCCCTATTGGACGCTGAAAAAACTGAATTCAAAGAAGGCGAGACCGCAGGTTATTTCGACGGTTGCCTTCCCATTGAAGTCATGGCCGAACGCGGCCGCGAAACTCTACGTTGGGGTCCGATGAAGCCGGTTGGCCTGACCAATGAACACGACCCCGAAACCAAAGCCCACGCCGTTGTACAGCTGCGTCGCGACAATTCATTGGGGACGCTTTACAACATCGTCGGATTCCAAACAAAGATGAAGTACGGCGCGCAAAAAGCTGTTTTTAAAACAATTCCTGCGCTCGAAGACGCCGAATTCGCACGGCTTGGGGGGATCCACCGCAATAGTTTTATCAACTCGCCGACGTTGCTTGATAGTGAAATGCGTCTGAAATCCAAACCCAATATCCGGTTTGTAGGTCAGATCACAGGCGTTGAAGGCTACGTTGAAAGCGCTGCCATGGGCCTGCTCGCGGGTAAACTTGCTGTTGCTGAAATGCGCGGTGAAACCCTTGCCCAGGTTCCCGAAACCACGGCGATGGGCGCGCTGGTATCGCACATTACTGGTGGCGCTGCTGCAAAGACATTCCAGCCGATGAATGTAAACTTTGGACTGTTTCCACCGCTTGAAGGTATGAAATCAGGCCGCCGCGGGCGCAAAGACCGCTACAAAGGCTATACCGACCGAGCCAAAGTCGACTGGCAAAAGTGGCTCGCCCCACCAGCATGATCACGCGTTTTGCCCCATCGCCAACTGGCCCGCTTCATTTGGGGCACGCCTACTCGGCGATGGTGGCGCACGACATGGCCGTGGAGAAAAACGGGACGTTCCTGTTACGGATCGAGGACATCGATCAAACCCGCGCACGACCGAAGTGGGAAGACCAGATATGTGATGATCTGACTTGGCTTGGGTTGCGGTGGCCCGCGCCCGTTATGCGGCAATCTGATCGAATTTCAGTATATCAAAAATATATTAAAACGATTTGGAACAAACATCTTATCTACCCTTGTTCATGTCGACGAAAGGACATTTTGGCAGCCACAAGCGCACCACAAGAAAGCGCGCCATTGATCGGCCCGGACGGCGTTATCTATCCAGGGACATGCCGTGGGCGGACGGCGCAAACGGATCCCATCCCCACCGCCGCGGCATTGCGTCTGGATATGACCAAAGCATGTGCGTTAGCAGGAGTGTCTTCAGAATTAGCGCACACAGCCGGTGACATTGTGATTTCACGACGCGACATGGGCACGTCATATCACCTTTCTGTGGTCGTTGACGACGCAGCACAAGACGTGACTGACGTTGTGCGCGGCAAAGACCTTGAGGATGCCACACCTGTCCACATCTTGCTGCAAATACTACTCGGATTGCCGACCCCGAAGTACCACCACCACAAATTGATACGTGACGAAAACGGTAAAAGGCTGGCCAAACGGGACGATGCACGCGCTTTGTCAAAGTATCGTGCGGAAGGTGCAACACCCAATGATATCAGACGGTTGGTGGGGCTTCCTGAAGTATAACTTCGGCGCCGTTTTGAACTTCAGTATAGAAACAGGTCTGCCGTCCAGTGTGACATGCAGGGCCGGTTTGGCGGACCGTGACAAGCAAACAATCGCGATCACAATCTAGTTTGAAAGCCACAAGTTTTTGGGTATTGCCGGATGTAGCACCTTTTACCCAAAATTCTTGGCGGGACCGCGACCAGTACGTCACATCACCAGTTTCCAACGTTTGTTGAACACTTGTCGCGTTCATCCATGCCATCATCAGCACGTCGCCAGTTTCAACATCTTGTGCAATCGCGGGGATCAGTCCTGCGTCGTTGTACTTTAGTGTTTGAGGGTGGAAAGACATTGGCGGAAAACCTTTGCAAATGAAGACTTGCGGACTATCTAAAGCGAACGTCATGAAAGGGCAAACGCGGTGTCAGTTGAGAACGATTTGATGAAGCTTTATTCGCAGCGCATTCTTGCGCTTGCAGCTGATATGCCACGTACGGACCGTTTGGTAAATCCAACAGCCACGGCCAAGAAACGCGCGCCGCTTTGTGGGTCGACCGTGACCGTTGATGTGACCTTGTCGGATGGGATCATCCGCGATTATGGCCAAGACGTCAAAGCCTGCGCACTTGGGCAGGCAGCCGCGTCGGTTGTTGGGGCGGCTATTGTGGGTTTGACACCACATGACGTCCAAACGGGGCGTGATCAGATGATGGCGATGCTAAAAGATGACGGCCCCGTCCCAGCAGCCCCCTTTGATGGGCTAGAAGTGTTGCGTCCAGCGTCTGAGTATAAAAATCGCCATGCGTCCATCATGCTGGCATTTGATGCAACGCTCGCTGCGATTGCATCTGCGCAAACCGACTGCGCATAAAAAAACCGCCGCGCATCCGGGACAGGATGGCGGCGGTGAGGTTTGCGATTTCAGCATCCAGTCCAAAATTCCATAAGGGGAGAGGCAAATCCCCGGCTTTTGGATGGGACAGGCAAGTCATCAGATTGCATAGGTGGGACAAGGAAATTTGACGGACCGGACGCTGTAATCGCGAGACAGGTCAGACCATCCCGGGCAAGGACAGACCGACAAAAAGCATCACAAGCAAGGCGGCAGCGCCAATGGCATCAGCAATAATCGTACCACGTGAACGGACTATCGCAGTTTTAATGTCATTGGCCATTTGTTGCTCCCTCAATGCTTGCTTCTCTTTGTTGCCCCTTTGTTCCCATATGGTTAACGCTCTGTAAAGAACTAAGTAAGAACAAATGTGAACATAAATATTAACCTACTGATATTAAACGAATAGATTTGTCTTGTTCCATCAACCAAAGCGCGGTTCGAACTGCTTCACCCCGAGGAGTTTCCAGTTTCTGATCGTCATTCAGCAGTTTTCGTGCATCTGACTGCGCTGTTTGCATCAAGTTTGCTTGACGTTCCAGATCGGCAATGCGGAACCTTGGTACGCCGGATTGCGCCATTCCGATCACATCCCCAGCGCCGCGCATTGCGAGGTCTTCTTCGGAAATTTTAAAACCGTCTTCTGTTTCACGCAAAACTTCGAGTCGACGCCGGCCTGTTTCGGTCAATGGATCTTGGAACAACAAAAGACACGTTGATGCAGCGGACCCGCGCCCGACCCGACCCCGCAACTGGTGCAATTGTGCCAAGCCGAATGTTTCGGCGCGCTCGATCACCATAATTGACGCGTTTGGGACGTTGACGCCTACTTCGATCACGGTCGTTGCCACCAGAACTTTGGTTTCGCCCGACACAAATCGCGCCATGGCTGCGTCTTTGTCGGCTGGTGGCATTTGTCCGTGAACAAGGCCGACAACGCCCTCGCCCAATGCGGCGCGCAACCGTTTGAACCGTTCTTCGGCGGCGGTCATGTCTAAGAATTCGCTTTCTTCGACCAAGGGGCAGACCCAATATGCTTGCCTGCCATCAGTCACGGCACGTCGAAGTTTGTCGATGACTTCGTCCATGCGGTTGGTAGATACCAGTGCCGTTTGAACGGGCATGCGACCAGGTGGTTTTTCATCCAGAACCGATACATCCATGTCGCCATATTGCGCCAATGCCAATGACCGCGGAATTGGGGTCGCCGTCATAACGAGCACGTCGACGGCCTGCCCTTTTGCCCCCAGTTCCATTCGTTGCGCGACGCCAAAGCGGTGCTGTTCGTCAATGATTGCGAGCCGCAGGTCAGCAAAATCAACGCCCTTTTGGAAAACCGCATGGGTGCCGACAAGTATCTGAATATCGCCCGCCGCAAGCCGCGCCAATTTTGAAGCGCGCTCAGCGCCCTTGTCGCGCCCTGTTAGGATTTCTAGATTGACGCCAGCCGAGGCCGCTAAAGGCTGCAGACCTTCCAAATGTTGACGTGCTAAAATTTCGGTTGGGGCCATCATGACGCCTTGCCCGCCCGCTTCGACCACTGCCAGCAAAGCCATCAGTGCCACGAGTGTTTTACCGGAACCAACGTCTCCTTGAAGCAATCGGTTCATGCGAATAGGCGCGGCAAGATCAGCGCAAATCTCGGACACCGCCCGCGTTTGTGCGCCCGTGGATTTATATGGCAGTCCTGCAAGGACCCTATTTTGCAGTAAATTTGTTGGTACTGAGCTGCGCCCCTTGGAACGGCGCGCAACAGCGCGCGCGAGCGCCAATGTCATTTGGTGGGCAAATAGTTCGTCATAAGCAAGACGTTCGCGGGCAACAGCATGCATCGACAAATCTGATGTGGCCTCGGGCGTGTGCGCATCGCGCATGGCTTGCAACCACGTGGGCCAGCCGTGTTGCGTCACAAGGTTCGGGTCAATCCATTCCGCCAAATCAGGTGCCAGACCCAGTGCGGCGCGGGTCCCTTTCCACATGAGTTTTTGGGTGATGCCGGCATGAAGCGGATAAACCGGTTCGAACGCAGAAATTTGGCCGGCGTCTTCAACGCGCAGTATATGGTCGGGGTGAACCATCTGCACAACGTTGTCGAACACCTCAATTTTTCCAGACACGATGCGGTGTTGCCCAGTAGGGAGCTGTTTGGATAGATAATCTCCACGCGCATGGAAAAACACGAGCTGAAACGTCATCTCTGCGTCAGTCACGTGAATGCGGTATGGGCGACCACGGGTCCGTGGCGGATAGTGCTCGCCGATCGTGACTTCCACGGTCACAACTGAGGGGGCGACAACATCACGGATTGTTGCGCGTTGACAGCGATCCACACCCGAAAGCGGTAACGTCATCAACAGGTCTTTCGGCTTCGTCACACCGACAGATTCAAGAGTTAGTGCAGTTTTGGGCCCAATTCCATCCAAGCTGGTCATGGTCGCAAACAGCGGGAATAGCTTTTCCGGACGGCCGGTCATAGCCCGTCAATCAAGGCGAGCCATGCATCTTCGTCAATGGTCTCAATGCCCAAACTTATGGCTTTTGTCGCCTTTGATCCGGCGCCAGGGCCAGCAATCAACAAATCTGTTTTGGCACTGATGGATCCGGATACTTTTGCTCCCAAAGCCTCCGCGCGGGCCTTTGCCTCGGCGCGGCTCATTCGGTTCATTGTTCCTGTAAATACAATAACCTTCCCAACAACGGGACTGTCTACATTTTCGATTTGCACGGCATTTAGAACATCTAAGTGTCCAACCAGACTGTCAATAGACGCCCGCTCTGCATCATTGTGAAATGCTACGATCAACGATGTTGCCATAACGGAGCCAACGCCGTCGATACTTAGCAATGCATCCCATTCTGGACCGTCACCGATATTCGCAGACGTCAACGCATGCTCTAACAGCGCCCAACTGCCGTAATGACCCGCAATTAACCCAGCGCTTGCGTCACCTACGTGGCGTATTCCGAGGGCAAAAAGAAGGCGCCGCAATGGAATTTTGCGCTTATATTCGATCGCAGAAAATAGTTTATCAGCGCTCTTGTCGCCCCAACCTTCACGGTTTTTGAGTTGCTGAAGCCCCGTGCTGTAACGGTCTTTCAACGTGAAAATATCCGCTGGCGTTTTGATCCATCCATCAGCATAAAACTGTTCGACCTGCTTTGCGCCTAATCCGTCGATATCAAATGCAGTGCGCCCAACGAAGTGTTTTAACCTTTCGGTTGCCTGAGCAGGGCAGATTAAGCCCCCCGTACAGCGGCGCACCACATCGCCGTCGTCACGTACCGCTGTGGACCCACATTCTGGGCAGACTTCGGGGAATGAAAAAGGAGCTGTATTTGCGTCCCGTTTGCTGATGTCGACATCTTTAATTTTCGGGATAACATCGCCCGCGCGATACACCTGCACCCAGTCCCCAACGCGGACATCGCGCCCTTCACGGATAAACGCGCCGTCTCCTCTGCGCCCAGCAATGTAATCTTCATTGTGCAAAGTAGCGTTTGATACAACGACCCCCCCCACCGTCACTGGTGCCAAGCGGGCGACGGGCGACAATGCCCCTGTCCGTCCGACTTGGATTTCAATATCGTTTAAACGCGTCCACGCCAGTTCCGCAGGAAACTTATGCGCAATGGCCCACCGTGGGGTCGTGCTTCGAAAGCCCAACCGTTTTTGGAGTTCAAGGTCGTCAACTTTATATACAACACCGTCGATATCATACCCAAGCGTTGGCCTGAGTTCTTTGATCAATTGGTAGTGTGCAATGAGGTCGGTCGGGCTTTGGCGAATCTTGGTTAGGTCATTAACCTGAAAGCCAAAGCTTTTAAGCTGAGCCATCGCTCCTGATTGGGTCGGGGCAAACGAAGATGAAATTTCACCCCAAGCATAGGCAAAAAACCGCAATGGTCGCGACTTAGTGATTGCTGAATCTAGTTGACGCAATGACCCCGCCGCCGCATTGCGCGGATTGGCGAACGGCTTTGCACCTGCTTCCAATTGCCTATTGTTCAAGGCTGTAAAATCTTGCGTGCTCATATAAACTTCGCCACGCACTTCAAAAATTGTAGGCGCGTTTTCGATGCGGTGTGGGATATCGGCGATCGTTTTTGAATTCAACGTAACGTTCTCGCCGATCTCACCATCGCCTCGCGTTGCTGCTTGCACCAACTCTCCATTTTCGTAACGTAGCGACAATGACAGCCCATCAATTTTTGGCTCTGCTGTATATTCAAGACCATCGCTATCGCTGAACCCTAGGAATTTACGTACGCGCGCATCAAATTCAAACACGTCGTCATCCATAAACGCGTTGCCAAGACTGAGCATGCGTTTGGAGTGGGTAACTTTTTGAAAACCATCGGACGGTTTGGCACCAACCAATTCGGTGGGGCTATCATCACGTTTCAAATCTGGAAAGCGAACTTCAATAGCAGCATTACGTCGCTTGAGCGTATCAAACGTCGCATCATCCAATGCAGGGGTGTCTGCGGAATGATAATCGTGATTGGCCTGACCAAGGATAGCCGCCAAACGCGCCAGTTCCTGATCTGCCTGATCAACATTTAGGTCATCAATTGAAATGATATTTATTGATCCGTTCACTGTCGGCCCCCAATAGTAGTGGGCATACAATTTTCCCCACTATACCGTTTCTAGCAGGGAAGACCGGCAGGTAAAGTGCTGGTCTGGATTGATATTGTTTTGGTTTACGCCCCGACGGCAATCTTTTCGGCGTTCATCACGGTTTCAGGATCACGCAAAACGTAGCCGCGGCCCCAAACTGTCTCGATATAGTTGGCGCCTTTTGTTGCCTCGCTTAACTTTTTGCGAAGCTTACAAATGAACACATCGATGATCTTAAGCTCTGGTTCATCCATGCCGCCATAAAGATGGTTCAGAAACATCTCTTTGGTCAGCGTCGTCCCTTTACGCTAGGATAACAATTCCAACATTTGATACTCTTTACCAGTCAAATGAACAGTAGATCCTTCGACTTCAACCGTTTTGGCGTCAAGATTGATGGCGATAATCCCTGTTTTGATGATCGACTGAGGGTGGCCTTTAGATCGCCGAATAATCGCTTAAATGCGGGCAACTAGCTCTTCACGGTGGAACGGTTTCGTCAGATAATCGTCAGCACCAAAACCAAAGCCAAAGCCTTTAAGCTTACTGTCGGTGTCATCTTCACCTGACAGGATCAGGATGGGGGTTTCAATTCGGCTCAGCCGCAATTGTCGTAAAACTTCATAGCCATTCATGGCTGGCAAGTTAGGTCGAGAAGAATCAAATCGTAGTCGTATAATTTTGCCAAATCGATCCCCTCTTCCCCAAGATCCGTCGCGTAGACGTTTAAGTTTGCATGGGTCAGCATCAATTCGATGCTTTTCGAGGTCGTCGGGTCGTCTTCTACCAATAGGACGCGCATTCAGGTTCTCCGCTCTCATACGATCAACTCACTGTAGACGCCGAATAGTTAATCTGACCCTAACGGTAAAAACAACCTCGATCTTCAACCCAAGATTGTTTATATTGTTTTAATGTCGTTGTTTTTAACGCTTCTTCCCCGTGTCGTAGAACCGTTAGTTCCCATTCCAGATACTCGTCTTCCGATAGCGCATAAGTTGATTGGGCAGATTCGTGAGATATGAGACCCGACATGACCGCACGCACAACAGTTGCCTTTCTCGATGCCACCCAGCACCGCGTATCATGGGGCGGAAGGTCAGCGCGTGTCATAATTGACCCATCTGGCAGCGTGACCGACCGCGGCCCATCGATTTTCTTTAAAAACACATTTCACCCCTTTTCAGGTTTTCACGATAAAGATATGGCGCAAAAGGGCTTAATGATCTGTATAGCATGGCCTTGTTCATGCTTCAGATTTTCCTATATCTTGTACAAAGCTTTCTTGATCGGACACATAGTCATGCCATTGGACACAAAATTGAACTCGCTCGGGTTCGCCAAACCGCCATCCGAGACACGCGTAGTTGTGGCAATGTCCGGCGGCGTCGACAGCTCTGTTGTGGCCGCTCAGCTCGCTGAAGAGGGCTATGATGTGGTTGGTGTGACCTTGCAGCTCTATGATCATGGGGCTGCGTTGGCCAAGAAAGGCGCTTGCTGTGCTGGCCGAGATATTCACGATGCGCGCCGTGTGGCTGAGAAAATGGGCTTTCCGCATTACGTGCTCGATTATGAGGATGCGTTCAAAGAAGCCGTGATGGACGAATTCGCCGACAGCTATTTGGCCGGTGCGACCCCTGTGCCGTGCATTCGCTGCAACGAGCGGGTGAAATTCAAGGACCTCTTGGAAACCGCCAAGAATCTGGATGCCGATTGCATGGCGACTGGGCACTATATTCAGCGCATGATGGGCGATGAGGGTGCGGAGCTGCATTCTGCCGCTGATCCGACCAAAGACCAAAGCTATTTCCTGTTTTCAACCAAGCAAGAGCAGCTTGATTATCTGCGTTTCCCACTTGGGCATCTGAAATCCAAGGATAAAACCCGCGCATTGGCGCAAAAATACGGGTTGAGCGTGGCGGATAAGCCTGACAGCCAAGACATTTGCTTTGTGCCTGACGGCAACTACGCGGCGGTAATAGAAAAACTGCGCCCCGGTGCCGCTGAACCTGGTGATATCGTGGATGTGGATGGTAAGGTCCTCGCGCAGCACAACGGCGTCATCCATTATACTATCGGGCAACGGCGCGGGCTTGGCATCGGTGGGCTTGCTGATCCGCTGTACGTTGTGCGCTTGGATGTCGATAAACGGCACGTGATTGTTGGGCCTAAGACGATGCTGGCCACACGTATGGTGCCGCTGCGCGAGATTAACTGGATTGGCGCTGGTGGGCTTATGGATGGCGGGGAACGTCAGATTGCGGTCAAGGTCAGGTCCACGAAACCGCCAATTGAAGCGATCCTGCGGCCAATCTCTGACACCGAAGCCGAGGTTGAACTGCTCGTAGCCGAAGAAGGCGTGTCACCGGGGCAAGCTTGTGTGTTTTATGATCCTGACAGTAGTCGGGTACTAGGCGGTGGTTGGATTTGGCGGGGATATTGAAAAATTATTAGCCTTAACCCACTTTATTGCGAATGCTAGGTTGATTTGAGATATGAGAGGCAATTTTAAAAAAGCAGATGTAAACTAACTAGCACGCCAAAGCGGGTTTCAGTGATCAAACCCTACTTGTCGAAGACCCACTGTAGGGTCTGATGGCGAAGGAAGAAGCGCCAGCATCGGTGTGGCTGCTCATATCACTGTGGCATCAGTTGGTGGTCCAAGGTATGATCCTAATATCTCTGAAACTGAGATACCGTCGATAAACAACGGCATTTGGCTTTGCCAAACTTGCAGTCGTTTGATTGATGTTGATGTTACCAGCCATTCGACAGACTTTTTACACGAGTGGAAAAAACTAACAGAAATCCAAGCATATTTAGCGTTGCGAAATTTGGAAGTAGTTCAATCCAGAAGTTAAATTAAACTAGAACTCAAAATGCCTAAACTTGTGGCTGAAATGCGCGAAGACATAAGGGAAAGCCCCTTTACATGCGAATTCATCATTATGTCTGAGCGCTGGACATATAATGGCTCAGGCAAACATATATTTTCGTATTCGTTTGAGGACCACGAGCACCTGCAAGGAAATATGACCATGTGTGAAAACTATGGGGCTATCGTGAACGTCACCCATAACGATGTCGAAAGGTATGAGTTTACTGAAGACTTCGTGGAATTTTTAGAAAAAACTAGTTAATAGCGATCAAAGACTTATCAGACTGTTGGATCACTCCTACATCTAGCCAGCAGCGAGAGCAGGCAGATTTTTCCATTGGCAACGCTAACTGAAATAGCATTTAGGCATTCAGTCTAGAGTGCGACAGCCGACATTTAGGGCGATGTAATACCTTTGACAGCCCATTCCCTCTAGACCGTGCGCCCGTCCCGCATTACCCATACAATCATGATATACAAAACCGCATCCGACTGGCGCAACGCCCCGCATAAACGTGTTCTTTTGTTTGCGATGTCGGGCTTGGGGAAGACTTATCTGTCTAATCTGGTCCGCGCGCAGGGTGATTGGTTTCATTATTCAATCGATTACCGCATCGGCACCCGTTATATGGGCGAGCTGATTGCCGATAATGCCAAGCGCGAGGCGATGAAGGTGCCGTTTTTGCGCGATCTTTTGCGGTCTGACAGCATCTATATCGGATCAAACATCTCTTTTGATGATCTCAAGCCGATGTCGTCATATTTGGGCAAACCAGGTGACCCTGACTTGGGCGGGCTCGCGTGGGACGATTACACCTACCGCCAAGACCAGTTTATGCAGTCCGAGATTGCCGCCCTTCATGACACCGGCCAGTTCATTGATCGGTCATATGAGCTGTACCAATATCCGCATTTCATCTGCGACACAGGCGGGTCGATTTGTGAATGGGTTGATGTTGATGATCCAAACGATCCCTTGATGACCGATCTTGCGTCCAAAACGCTGATGATCTGGATCGAAGGGTCGGACGATCACACAGCCGAGCTTGTGCGCCGGTTTGACCGTGAACCAAAACCGATGTCCTATGATCCGGTGTTCCTGCTGAACACGTGGACCGCCTATTTGGCTGAATTTAATGTGGCCGCTGATAAGGTGAACCCAGATGATTTCATCCGCTGGGCATTTGCCAAGGCATTGGCGCACCGTCAGCCGCGCTATAAGGCGATGGCAGACCGCTGGGGCCTGACCATCCCAATGGATGTCGTGGCACAGGTCAAAGATACTGAAGGGTTTGAGCGCATGGTTGCGGACGCCCTTGAGATGCGCAGCTAAGCCGCCTATCTGTGCCTTCTCCCCGTAAGGACCAATCACATGCCGATTAAACTGCCATCCGCCCTGCCCGCCTTTGACGTTTTGCGTAACGAAGGCGTCATGGTGCTTGATGACGATGCCGCCGCCCGCCAAGACATTCGCCCGTTGCGGATTGCATTGTTGAACCTCATGCCAAAGAAAATCCAGACCGAGAACCAGTTTGCACGTCTGATTGGTGCGACCCCATTGCAGATTGAGCTAACACTGATCCGGATGTCCTTACATAAAACGAAAAACACCGCCGCCGATCATATGGAAGAATTCTATGTGCCGTTCAGCGAGGTCCGCGATCAGAAATTTGATGGGCTTATCATCACGGGCGCACCGATTGAACATCTGAATTTCAACGATGTGACCTATTGGGATGAGATTACCCAAGTTTTTGAGTGGACCCAGACAAACGTGCATTCCACTTTTGGGGTGTGCTGGGGCGGCATGGCAATGATCAACCACTTCCACGGGGTCCCCAAGCACCTGACGGAGGCCAAGGTTTTCGGTTGTTACCGACACCATATCACAGATCCCTCCTCGCCGTTTTTACGCGGGTTCTCGGACGATTGTGTGATTCCTGTCAGCCGGTGGACCGAAATGCGCGAAGATGACATCGCCGCGGCAAGCGATCTTAAGACATTGATCACCAGCGACACGTCTGGCCCATGTTTGGTCGAGGATGCGGCGCACCGCGCGTTGTATATCTTTAACCATTTTGAATATGACAGCGGCACGCTCAAGCAAGAATTTGATCGCGATATAGCTGATGGAACCGAAATTAATGTTCCTCAGAATTATTATCCAGACGATGACCCGAGTCAGCAACCAATGAATAAATGGCGCAGCCACGCGCACCTTCTGTATGGAAACTGGATCAACCAGATTTATCAAACGACAAAGTATGACCTCAATGACATCGGGACTTAAGATACTTGCATACGCGGCCGTCTCAGTTGCCTTGGTGGCAACCCTGACAGGCCGCACATCCGTGCGCCAAGTGGCCAAGACGGAACAGGCATATCCACCAGTCGGCCAGTTCGTCGACGTATCAGGCGGCAAAGTACATTACATCCGTGCCGGATCTGGGCCAGAGCTGATATTGTTGCATGGCGCCGGTGGGAATTTGCGGGACTGGACGTTTGGAGGATTGTTTGACCGGCTGACGGCTGACTACACTGTCACCGCGTTTGATCGGCCTGGCATGGGATATACCGACAGGGTGCCCGGCATTTCCACTGGCGCTTTTTCGACTGTCGGCGACAGCCCGCAGGCCCAAGCCAAGATGCTGCGCGAGGCCGCTGGTGAATTGGGGATCAAAGACCCTATTGTGGCGGGGCATAGCTTTGGCGGGACCGTCGCCATCGCGTGGGCCGTCGCCGGCTTGGACGAAGATGCGCCCTTTAACGCGCGTGCACTCACGTCATTTGCTGGCGTCGCCATGCCGTGGCCAGGCAGCTTGGGAAGCTATTATACGGTTAATGGCAGCGTGCTCGGCGGGGCCATTATGATCCCGTTGATATCAATCGTTGCATCTGACAGCCAAATTGAAAGCGCAATCGTAGGCGTTTTTACGCCGCAGCCTGTGCCTGCTGGATATTCACAACACCTCGGGGCGCGGTTGGCGCTTCGGCCTGATAGTTTTCGCGCCAATGTCCGGCAAGTGAATAAGCTATATCCAAATGTGGTCATGCTAAAAGAGCGCTATTTAGAACTAACCTTGCCGATTGAAATTCTTCATGGGACAGCTGACACGATTGTGCCAATTAATATTCATGCCCGCGAAATTGTAAAAATAGTCGCTTCGGTCCGGGTGCGTGAATTAGAAGGCGTTGGCCATATGCCACACCATGTGGCACCAACTGAAACTGTTGATGCTATAGCACGTGCCGTAGCCCGCGCTGGATTGCGCTAGCACGTGCCATTGCCCATACTGAGCAAAACAGGCCAAGGATAAACTGATGGATTTGCCATTTGACGGCGGTATTAGCTGCTTTTTTGCCGATAGCGCACCAAACGCGGTGCGTGATGTGATTAACGGTGGGAAAAAGAACCAAATCCTCAACCCAGACTACCCATATGCAAAACGGATGAGCCGAAACGCGTACGAGGATGAACTTGACGCGTTGCAGATCGAATTGGTTCGGCTGCAGGCTTGGGTTCGCACGACAGGTAAACGGATCGTTGTGGTTTTTGAAGGCCGCGATGCGGCAGGCAAAGGCGGCACCATCTCTAGGTTCCGTGAAAACTTGAACCCGCGCCATGCGAGCGTTGTTGCCTTGTCAAAACCGACCGAAGTCGAGACAGGGCAATGGTATTTTCAACGCTACATCGATCACATGCCGTCGGCAGGTGAAATTGTTCTGTTTGATCGCAGTTGGTATAATAGCGGAGTCGTAGAACGTGTGTTCGAATTTTGCACACCGGAGGCCCGTGAAAAGTGGTTTGGGCAGGTAAGTACCTTTGAAAATATGCTGGTGGATGAAGGCATAAAGCTGTTCAAAATCTGGCTCAATGTCGGGCAAGCCACGCAATTGAAACGGTTTTTGGACCGTGAGGCAGATTTGCTCAAGCAGTGGAAACTGTCATGGATCGATGTTGAGGGGTTGAACCGTTGGGATGCCTACACAAAGGCAATTGGCGAGACGATAACGCGGACCTATACGGCCGCCGCACCTTGGACCATCGTGCGGTCTGATGACAAACGACGGGCGCGGTTGAATGTGATTAGATCAGTGTTGACGAGCTTGGACTATGCTGGCCGCGACCACACAAGGCTTGGGGGCATCGACCCGCTTGTCGCGGGTGGCCCCGATCTCTGGCATGGTTAAACGCGGGTATCATCATGGGAATTTGCGCCAAACATTGGTCGCTGGCTGTCTGTCTCTTATTGAAAAGAAGGGTCCAACAGGTTTCAGCCTTTCAGAGGCCGCGCGCGAAGCAGGTGTGACTCCTGCTGCTGTCTACCGCCACTTTGAGGGACGCGAGGACCTGATTGCAGAGGCCGCGTTACAAGGCTATGCAATTTTTGCTGACTTGATGGAACATGCCTATGCAGGTGGGCAGCCATCTGATTTGGCTGCATTCGAGGCTACAGGACGGGCATACCTTGCGTTTGCGCGCAAATATCCGGGACATTATGTAGCGATGTTTGAAAGTGGAATTTCCATTCAACGGACGCCCGAATTGAACGCCGCAGCAACGCGTGCAATGGGAGTTCTTGAAACGGCAGCGGTTGCCCTTAGCCAGCACATTCCCAAACATATGCGCCCACCACCGCAAATGTTTTCGGCGCATATCTGGGCGATGAGCCATGGCGTTGTTGAACTGTTTGCGCGCGGTAGCCCCGGCACAAAATCACCGTTTCCGCCGGAGGACCTTTTGGAAACAGGCATAGGCATATATTTACGCGGATTGGGCCTCGTTGCCCCCGACCGCTAGAAGATATAGATTTGGACAGAGCACTGGCGATAATTTTCTAATAGCAAGTGTCTGACATCAGCGCTTATGGGTCCAAATAGCGTTATTTGATAAGAGAGTGTTCTTGGCTCATCGTAACCACTGAGGAGTGGAACATGAGACAGACAACTGGAACACGCAAAAGCCCTGGCGAGAAGATCGTCAAAGATATCAAACGGGCGACCCGCAAGCATTATTCATCTGAAGAGAAGATCAGGATCGTCTTGGACGGCCTGCGTGGCGAAGACAGCATCGCTGAGTTGTGTCGCCGTGAAGGCATTTCCCAAGGCATCTACTACAAATGGTCGAAAGACTTCATGGAGGCTGGGAAGCGGCGTCTTGCTGGCGACACAGCCCGTGCTGCCACGACCGACGAAGTGAAGGATCTTCGCCGTGAAGCCCATGATCTGAAGGAGGTTGTGGCTGAACAAACGCTCGAACTCCGTTTGCTTAAAAAAAGCATGACAGGCGATGGGGGCGGCCACGAATGAGATACCTTGCCTCTGAGAAACTGGAGATCATCAGACTGGTCGAAGGATCGCATCTGTCGGCACGCCTGACGTTGGCCAAACTGGGCATCCCCCGCACCACATTCTACCGCTGGTATGATCGGTATCTGCAGCGTGGTGAAGCTGGATTGCAAGATCAATCGCCTAAACCAAAACACGTTTGGAACCGCGTTCCTGACGAGGTGAAGCACAAGGTCGTCAATCTTGCCTTGAAAGAGACGGAGTTATCGCCGCGAGAACTGGCGGTGACGTTCACAGACCATGAACGCTACTTTGTATCTGAATCCACAGTCTATCGCACGCTCAAGGCACATGATCTGATCACCAGCCCTGCCTTCATCGTCATCAAGGCGGCCAATGAGTTCAAAGACAAGACCACGGCCATCAACCAGCTTTGGCAGACCGACTTCACCTACCTAAAGATCATCGGCTGGGGCTGGTTCTATCTCAGCACGATCCTGGACGATTACAGCCGGTACATCATCTCATGGAAACTCTGTACGAACATGAGAACCCAAGACGTGACGGACACGCTGGATTTGGCTTTGGAAGCATCCGGTTGCGATCAGGTTCACGTCGTCCACAAACCGCGCCTGCTTAGCGACAATGGGTCCAGTTATGTCTCTGGAGAACTGGCAGAATGGCTGCAAGACAAAGGCATGAAGCACTCGCGCGGAGCGCCCTATCATCCCCAAACCCAAGGCAAGATCGAACGCTGGCATCAGACATTGAAGAACCGCATCTTGCTGGAACACTACTTCCTGCCCGGTGATCTCGAAGCCCAGATTGAAGCCTTCGTCGATCACTACAACCACCAGCGCTATCACGAGAGCCTGAACAACGTCACACCGTCTGACGTCTACTTCGGACGCGATAAGACCATTCTACAACAACGAGAAAGGATCAAACGAAAGACACTCGAAGCGCGACGCTTGCATCACAGACAGCACGCCGCATAATGAAACCAACCAGATGAGCCGGACACTCTCTTAGTTTACGCAGCTCTTGGTGCCAAAAACCCTGACGACGGACACCACCAAAGTGCGTAAACATCGGCAAATGACAATTCAACAACTGGCCTGTTGTCCTTAGTTAACAAACGCAGCTCGTCAAACTTATCCAAAGCAATCCGTCTTGCTTCTTCCAAGTCGCTCTCGTTTGTTGTCGATTGCCAGTACGTGACTTTATTGCCGTGTATATCGCGCATTCCATGTACATGAATCCGCATGTGATAGATTGGACGTTTGCTGTTTGCAGCACGATGAAAAAGCAAAATTTGCCCCTCTTTCATCTCCACCTTGTTCAAGTAGCTCTTGCTCAAACCAACTGCCTCCAAAACACCCTAAAACGTGTAAATGAAGTGTAAGTTCAGCGCAGCATTTTGTCTATGTTAGAGCACGGTATTAAACTTTTGTATGTACTACACAAAAGAAAAAGCGCAGTAAAAACTGCGCTTTCTCAATACTTTAGCTAAATTAGGTAAAGATCCCAGCTTAACGCTTGGAGAACTGGAAGCTCTTACGAGCTTTTGCTTTACCGTATTTTTTACGCTCAACAACACGACTATCGCGTGTCAGGAAGCCAGCGGCTTTCAGCGCGGGACGCAATGTTGGGTCAAACAACTGCAGTGCTTTGGAAACGCCGTGCTTAACCGCACCAGCTTGACCGGACAGACCGCCGCCCTTGACAGTTGCGACAACATCGAACTGACCAGTCACACCAGCAATCGAGAACGGCTGCGCAAGGATCATCTGCAGAACTGGACGTGCAAAGTACACATTCATTTCTTGACCGTTTACGGTGACCTTACCGGAGCCTGGCTTGATCCAAACGCGGGCAACCGCATCTTTACGCTTACCAGTTGCGTAGGAACGTCCCAGCGCGTCTTTAACAGACTCGCGGGTGATGACAGGAGCGTCCACTGCAACAGGCGCTTCAACGCCCTCTGCGACTTGGCCCAGCTCTTCAAGAGAGTTCACTTTATCGACCATTATGAAGTCCTCGTGTTCTTAGGGTTCATGGATGCAACATCCAGAACTTCTGGCTTTTGAGCTTCCATACCGTGCTCAGTGCCTGGGAAAACGCGCAGGTGCGTCATTTGCTGGCGGGACAACTTGCCACCGGGCAGCATGCGCTGAACGGCTTTCATGATGATACGCTCTGGGTGCTTGCCTTCAAGGATCTCGGCTTTCGTCTTTTCCTTGATCCCACCGGGATGGCCAGTGTGCCAGTAATAGTTTTCATCACGCTTGTTACCGGTCATCTGGATTTTCTCGCAGTTGATTACGATAATGTTGTCGCCCATATCCATGGACGGCGTGAAAGTAGGCTTGTGCTTGCCGCGCAAGCGCATTGCGATAACCGAAGCAAGACGACCCAAAACGATGCCTTCAGCATCAATAATGAACCATTTCTTGTCGATATCTCCAGGAGTAGCGGAGAAGGTTTTCATAAATCACCAATTCTTAAGGGGCCATAAGCGACCCGAGTGTTCGATAACTAGTTTATAAAGATGCTTCGTGACGGGTCAAGCGCTCTTTTGTCGAAAAAAAACAACAAAAACAATACGTTGCAAATTGGGTATTATTTTACCCCACTGCTTGGTGGTATTGAATAGGTCAAAGATGCGCGCGCCACTGGTGCGTCCAAGCCTTCACTATAAATCATGCAATCCCCAACTGCCAGAATGCGTCCCGTCTTATGAATAACCGCCTCACAGATCAGATCCACGCCAGCGGCGGGCTTGCGCATAAAGTCGATGCTGCAATTGGTCGTTACGGCCAAGGCCTCGGGCCCAATCCTGCTTAAAATAGCCAAATACATACCTACATCCGCCAGTGCAAACATGGTGGGCCCCGATATGGTGCCACCTGGGCGCAAATGTCGATCTGCCGTTACCAGTTTCACGCGCACACCCGTTGGCGTGACGACCAACACTTGGAAATCCGCGTGTACTTGCGGGAAAACCTCGATTAGAAACGCCTGCAACGCGTCCACATTCATTTTGATATCCACGGCTTTCCTCCTGTGATGTCTTTGGCTAACCTGCGCTCATCACAGAGCAAAGGGCAAGACCATGGAATTGATCACGCGCGAAAACTTGGACGGTGTTTGCCGGATTACGCTTAATGTCCCTGCCCGCTTGAATGCGCTTAGCGACGCGATGATTGCGGCGCTTCATGCCGTATTGGATGACATCGCAAATGACCCAACGATCAAGGTGGTCATCATTGCTGGTGGGGGCAAGGCATTCTGTTCCGGTCATGACCTGAAAGAAATGCAAGCTAAACGGGACGCCCCAGACGGTGGATCCGCCGCGTTCAAAGACCTGTTCGATAGATGTGCTGCCATGATGGCGCGCATCCAATCTCTGCCCCAACCAGTTATAGCCCAAGTCCACGGGATAGCCACTGCAGCCGGCTGCCAATTGGTTGCGACATGCGATTTGGCGGTTGCGGATGAAGGCACTAGATTTGGCGTCAACGGCGTGAACATCGGCTTGTTTTGCTCAACCCCCATGGTCGCGTTGACGCGTAACATAGGGCGCAAGGCGGCGTTTGAGATGCTGACAACGGGTCGTTTTATTCCGGCGTCAGAGGCCAAGACACTAGGCCTGATCAACCGCGCCGTACCTGCCGTCGATCTTGCAGCCGAAACACTTTCCCTCGCCCACACGATAGCAGGCAAACTTGCCAGTGCGGTCACGACTGGAAAATCCGCGTTCTATGCCCAAGTTCAGATGACAACGGCAGATGCCTATGACTACACTGGCCAAGTCATGGTCGATAACATGGCAAACGCCGACACAAACGAAGGGATCAACGCGTTCCTAGAAAAGCGCGATCCTGACAGGACCTAAAGCTGGTAAATATTGCTGAATTTTTCAGTCAGATAAGCAAGCAACGGGGCCTCTGTTGGGGCCGCTCCAGCGGCGCGGGTAATCACATCACGCGGTTCAAATAACCCACCATGCGTTTGCACATTGTCGCGCAACCAAGTCGTTGCTGCCAAAGTATCACCACGCGACAAGTCCGCATCTAAATTGGGGACATCACGGCGCATTGCCTCGTTCAAACAGCCCGCATAAACATTGCCCAAGCTATATGTTGGAAAATACCCCATCAGCCCTTCGGACCAATGTACATCTTGCAAAATGCCATTGGAGGGCTTGTCCACAGCGTAACCGAAATCAGCCCTAAATCTGTCATTCCAAGCCGCCTCTAGGTCGGTGACGACAAGATCACCTGCAATCAACGCCCGTTCGAGATCAAAACGCATCAGGACGTGAAGGTTATACTGTACCTCGTCAGCCTCCGTGCGGATAAATCTGTCCGAAACCGCGTTCACGCAGGCATAAAACGCATCTTCATTAGCAATCCCGAAATCACCAAACGCATCGCGCATCTGACCGTAAAGCCAACCTGTAAACGCACGACTGCGCCCGATTTGGTTTTCATAAATCCGGCTTTGGCTTTCATGAACGCCCATCGATATCCCGTTGCCCAATGGGGTCAGCAAGTAGTCGCTGTTGATATTTTGCTCGTAGGCGGCGTGCCCAACCTCATGAATTGTTGAATAGAAACAGTTAAACGGGTCGGTCGGATTAGTGCGCGTCGTGATCCGTACATCGATCCCAGACCCGCTTGAAAACGGATGCACAGCCTTGTCGATACGGCCTTTGTTCAGGTCATAGCCAAACGCGAGCGCCAGCTTGGTCGACAAGGCTAGCTGTGCGGCCTCGTCGAACGTACCCGTCAGAGCTTGCGGCTTTGGCTTGTCCAAAATTGCGGCCCGCAGATCAACCAGACCGGGGCGCAAGGCTGCAAACATAGCAGCAATCTCGGCACCTGTCGCACCAGGTTCATAATCGTTGAGCAACGCATCATAGCGGTCCCCACCAGCCGCCAGTGCATTAGCTTCTTGCTTGCGCAAATCCACGACTTTTTCCAAAATAGGCAGATAAGATGCAACATCTTCGTCGGAGCGCGAAGTCGCCCAAACGCGGTGTGCAAGCGATGTCGTCTTCGCAATCTCCGCGACCAGCATTGCGGGCACTTTCAACGTGCGGTCATAGCTACGCTGGATGTGGCGCAAATTTGCTGCGGCTATATCATCGACAGCCTCAGCTTTGGCCAACCAGTCGCCAACACGCGGATCAATGCGGCGCGCATGCATCACATTTGCCATAGCGGCGTGTTCCTCTGCACGCTGTGGCGCGGCACCTTCAGGCATCATGGTTTCTTGATCCCACCCAAGGCGACCCGCAACTTGGGATAGCGCTTCTGTGTTGCGCTGGAATGCCATCAAATCATCATATGCGGCCATGGATTAAACTCCTTGAATGAATTGAGGATGCGGATATTGCGCAATGAAACGCGCACGTAGAATCACGACCCAGAGAACAACGGCGCCCAATTGGTGCACAATCGCGATTTCCCATGGGGCAGAATAGATAACCGTCGCAATGCCCAGTACAACCTGCAAAACCATCGCAGCCAACATTGAATGGAATGCAAACCGCGTGCGGTCATTGCCTGATTTGCGTGCGCGCGCCCAGACCAACACACCAAAGGCGAATAGAACATATCCCGCCATCCGGTGCATGAATTGCACAAGTCCGTCATCTTCAAAGAAATTCCGCCACAGTGGGGTTAGGCCAAACGGATCAGGCGGAAAGAACCCGCCCGCCATGAACGGCCAATCAGGATAGTTGCGGCCTGCATCAATGCCAGCCACCAACGCACCTATCAAAATTTGAACAAAAGCCAGAACAACCAACCAACTTGCCAATCGGGTCAGGCCTGCATCACCCATCCGGCGATCTTGCAATAAATCGGCATCGCGACGCGACAGTTGCATCATAAACCAAGTGATAAATCCGAAAATGACAAATGCGAGGCCAAGGTGCGTGGCAAGCCGGTAAGACGCAACATCCGTCATGCCTTCTTTCAGGCCGCTGGACACCATCCACCAACCAATCGCGCCTTGCAGACCACCCATGGCCCCTAACAGCAGTAGTCGCCTAGTCCATCCGCTTGGCATCTTACGGGCCACAAGGAACCCGACAAAGCCTAACGCCCAGACAAGCCCGATAACGCGCCCGAGCTGACGGTGACCCCATTCCCACCAATAGATGGATTTAAATTCGGCGAGAGACATGCCTTTATTTTGCAGCTGATATTCATCAATCGCTTTGTATTTATCGAACTCTTCGAGCCAAACAGCCTCGGATGTTGGTGGCTTCGCGCCGGCCAAGGGCGCCCATTCCGTGATCGACAGGCCACTGTCCGTTAGACGGGTCATGCCTCCGATGATAATCATCAGGCCAACAAGTCCGAAAATGATCCCAAGCCAGACACGCACAGCACCACGGGCACCCTGCCCGCCGCGGTCAATCCCACCGGGGGCCGCGACCTGCTTTTGTACATCGCCAACATCTTCGAAAATACTGCGTTTTTTATCTGCCATTTGGGTGACCCTTATATCTTATTGCGCAATCTAGGGCGGCGGGCTGATCGGGGCAAGCGCGACAGCTAGTCGCGTTCTTTCCACCGCACCATTTGACGCAAGATACCATGCAGAATTTGCACATCTGCACGGGTTAGCGGCATCCGGCTCCACAAATTGCGCAGATTGGTCTTCATGCTGGGGCCTTTGTGTTCAGGGAAAAAGAACCCAGCTGTTTCAAGCCGTTCTTCGTAATGGGATGCAAGGGCAGCCATTTCTGATTGGCTAGCCCAATCGCCCACATGGCTGACAGTATCGAGAATAACATCCGAGGTAGCACGCTGGAATTCGTAAGCTGTAAGCAGCACACACTGCCCAAGGTTCAGCGATGCAAATTCAGGGTTCACGGGCACCGAGATAATCGCATTGGCGCGCGCTATATCTTCATTCTCTAACCCTGCTCGTTCAGGTCCAAACAGAACGGCGACCTTTTGACCTGCTGCGATCCGGACACGGGCCTCGATCATCGCGGCCTCTGGCGTTAAAACTGGCTTGGTCAGGTCGCGGTCACGCGCAGTCGTGGCATAAACATATGTGCAATCGGAAATCGCATCATCCGTCGTTTCAAACAATTGCGCCTCATCCAATAAACGCCCTGCACCGCTGGCCATGGCAACCGCTTTCTGGTTCGGCCAACCATCACGTGGGGCAGTAATGCGCATCCGGTCGAGCCCAAAATTCCACATTGCACGAGCCGCAGCACCAATGTTTTCACCCATCTGCGGGCGGATCAAGATGAATGTGGGCTGCGCGCGGTCCGTCGGCATTGGGGCTTCCTTCATTGGTTTGGCGCGTGATACGCTGACAGCAAATTCGACGCAAGGAGCAGTACAATGGCATACGACCCTGGACACGCAGAATTAATGCAAGAGGCCTTAGTTGACACCTAAAACATATCGGAGAAGAAGATGTTTGGCGGGCTTTGCTTTATGTTGAACGGCCATAAGGTCTGCGGGGTGCACAAAGACGGCGGCATGGCGCGTGTCGGCAAACTAGCAGAGCCAGACGCGCTGCTGATCGAAGGTATTGCCCCGCTATCATTCACCGGTCGCAAGATGGGCGGCATGGTTGATGTGTCCGAAGACGTGCTGGGTGACGACATCAGGCTTGAAAGAATCGTGTCTGTGGCGCTCGATTACGCAAAATCATTACCTCCGAAGTAGCCAAACCAGCCAATCCCCGCTAGAACGCCGCAACTGCCATCAAATTCACGCGAAAGTTTCCCCTATGTCTAAAAATGTTGAAATGCCGCAACTTTATCTCATTACGCCCAATGAGGTCGATCTCATGTCATTCCCTGATCAGCTTGCCGCGTGTCTGGACACCGCCGACGTCGCATGTGTGCGCCTGTCGCTCGCGAGCCGTGACGAAGACCGCATTGCAAAAGCCGCCGACGCTCTCCGCGAAGTGACCCATGCGCGCGACGTGGCTTTGGTCATTGACAGCCACATTCAGCTGGTTGAACGGCTTGGGCTTGATGGGGTTCATCTGCTTGATGGATCACGGTCAATCAAAAAGACCCGCAAAGAATTGGGTGACGACGCGATCATCGGCAGCTATTGTGGTAACTCGACCCATGACGGCATGACCGCTGGCGAGCTAAGCGCGGATTACGTTAGCTTTGGCCCCGTTGGGACCAGCATATTGGGCGACGGTGAAACCGCCCCAATTGATCTTTTTGAATGGTGGTCACAAATGATCGAAGTCCCCGTCGTTGCCGAAGGCGCGCTGACCATTGATCTTATCCGCAAGCTGACGCCGCATACGGATTTCTTTGCCTTTGCAGACGAAGTTTGGAAAAACGACGATCCCATTGCCGCGTTAAAGGGTTTGATCAACGCGATGGGTTAACCCGCTGCGAACCTGATCTTCTAGCGCTTTGGCCAAAACCTTGCGGTTTGCGTAATCCGACAACTGAACGGGGGGGTGATAAATGACGGTCACGCTACCTTGTTGGCGCGCGGCCAATGTTGCCAGCAGATGTGGCGCAAAATCCATATCACCCCACCAACCGTAGAACCGCGGATCACCGCCAATAGGTGATGAATACCGCAGTGTAACTGGCTGTAAACGCATAGTTTTGGCCAGTGCAGGATCAAAGAATGCCGCAAACAAAGTGGGCTTAAACGGCAGAACCTGTAGACCATCCGTACTGGTGCCTTCTGGGAAAAATAGCAACTTGTGTCCGGCAACTAGCCGAGAGCGGAACACTTCAATCTGCGAAGATACCTCGCGGCGGTCACGCTTGATAAACACTGTCCCAGTTGCACGCGCGAGCCAACCAATACCGGGCCATGCAGCGACTTCAGATTTGGACACAAAATAAATTCGCTTCGCCGTATTAAGCGCGAAAATATCGAGCCATGATGCATGGTTTGAAACAACAGCGCCAGCACCCCGCATTGGGGTTCCCACTCGCGTATAGCCCATCCCGAGGATCAAAAAGGCAGACCGACATACAAATTGTGTGATGTAGGGCGTCCATGGTCGGCGCAGGCCAAATAAGGGCCATTCAATTAATCGCACCGCCAGCAGCACCAGTAAGCAGCCAAAGACTACGACCGCTAATGGCACCCCACGCAGGCCGACACGCACCCAACCCATGGGCGTTATCGTGATATGATCGGGTTCGCGTTCCTCGCGCCAGCTGTCGGTCATATATGGTCCCCTGCACCATATAATGCTGCAGCCCTTGCATTCATTTTGACTGTATCCAATATCAGGCAAACATCCGTCGTGTTAAACGCATGATCGACATAAGCACCCTGTCCGACAACGCCTCCAAGCCGCAGATATGCTTTTATCAGTGCAGGCGTGGCGCGCATGGCCGCCTTCCGATCGATTTGGTCCAAAGGAATAATCGTCATCGGCACGGCATGTGGAGCCCGCGCTGTCGCTGTCATCGCGCCCTCAGCAAGGTGTTTATCCGCAAGATTAGACAATGGTTCAGCCAATTCAGTCAGGTCGGTGCCATGAAACGAAGCAACGCCAAACAAAATTTCGGTATCAAGATCGCTGGCGAAACTGGCGAGGCCGGCCCAAAGATGCAACATTGCGGTCCCACCCCGATAATCCGGATGTAGACAGGACCGCCCAAGCTCTAACAAGCGGCGGCCGGACCCGATCAACTCTGATAAATCAAATTCAGTGGCACAATAGAACCCGCCGGCCGCCTGCGCCTGATCCGCTGTCATCAAACGATAAACACCGACGACGCGATCATCCGCAGGACGGGCGGTATCCTCTAGCAGCAGGTGGGTTGCATGGGCATCAAACGGATCACATTCGTGCTTAGTTTCATGGTTCACATCGGGGCCGTCACCACCCAGTTCATCCACAAACACTGCATAGCGCAACCGCTGGGCGGCGCTTAGATCAGCGGAGGTGCTGGCACGACGGACCACAAAAGACGAATTGGCAGGTAGCATCATGGCCCTTTCCAAAGTCACCAGTGATAGCGTTTTAGGTTTCTGTTAACGAATTGGCAACGCTTTTGGCTGACGTTACCTTAACCATGATTGACAGGCAGAGCGACCTTTCTGCCTTAGGTTGCTAATTCACTATTTTGAACAAGGATCAGCATCACGCGCGCGCCATCGATGACGACTTTCCCTGTTTCACGAAAATTGACGGTTACCTTTCCGTTGATATTGGACTGCACCTGCCCGATTCCCCAATCGCATTGGCTTGGATGGCGTACCAACATGCCTGGCTCCAGAATAGATGTCATATCCACAGTCGAAAATCCCTTTAAACTCAGAGGCATGCAATGACCAATAATATAGCTGCACTCATTGGGTCACGTATTTGTCTCGACCTTATTAGCCCAATTGAGGCAATCGGCAATGGGGTCGAGTTTTTGACCATGTCCGCTTCTGTTGGCAGCAGCCCCGAGCTCAATTTGATCGCCGATAGCGTTCATAATACCAACGCACGCATTCGATTTTTTCGAATCGCGTATGGGGCCGCGAGCATGGACAACGTTATCGGCCGCCAAGAGGTGATTTCTGTCCTGCCTGAGACAGCGCAGGGCGGCAGGTTTACCTATTTCTGAAAAATCGATACCGATCAATCTCGACAATTGGTTTGGATCGCGTTCCTTTTGCTGAAGTGCATTGAAACGGCTCTTCCACTAGGTGGTGAAATTCAAATTGTGAACGACGGCGATAACTATACCTTATCTGGCTCAGGACCGCCCCTAGCTGTTGATCTGGTGCTTTGGGAAGGATTGACAAACCCCAAATCTCAATTTGACCATAAAGCATCGCAAGTGCAATTCGCGCTTTTCCATCGGTGATATCAGACGCTGGGCGCGCGCTGACTATTAACCATGAAGCAGACACCATAATGGTCCGTTTTTAGGCGCGCACTGTTCCGTCACCAACAACAAGATACTTAAAACTTGTCAGTTGAACGGCGCCAACGGGACCACGGGCATGCAGTTTGCCAGTCGCAATTCCAATTTCCGCACCCATGCCAAATTCGCCACCATCAGCAAATTGCGTCGATGCATTCCGCATCAGAATTGCGCTATCTAGCTGGTGAAAAAATTTGTCGGCAACAGCGTCGTCTTCGGTCAAAATAGCATCCGTATGGTTGCTACCAAAGCTGCGAATATGATTGATCGCTTCGTCAACGCCGTTAACAACCTTGGCCGCGATGATCATATCAAGAAACTCATGGCCAAAATCATCTGCATTTGCCGTGACTGTTCCGGCGGTCTTGGCCACGGACACATCACCGCGAACTTCGACACCAGCAGCAATCAGATCGCGGATCAGAACATCACCATGTTCATCGTAAAACGCACGGTCAACCAACAGGCATTCAGCAGACCCACAAATTCCCGTCCGGCGGGTTTTAGCGTTCAAAATCACACGGCGGGCCTTTTCGACGTCAGCCGCACCATCGACGTAGACATGACAAATGCCTTCGAGATGCGCGAACACAGGCACGCGGGCCTCTTTTTGGACCAGACCAACGAGCCCTTTGCCGCCGCGTGGGACAATCACATCAATGTGCTCAACGGCCTGCAGCATCGCAGTTACTGCGGCGCGGTCGCGAGTTGGAATAAGCTGAATGACGTGTTTTGGCAGGCCAGCCGCCGCCAATCCCGCTTCAAGACATGCATGAATGGCAGCACTGGAATGAAAACTCTCTGATCCGCCGCGCAAGATAACGGCGTTGCCGGATTTCAAGCAAAGTGCGCCGGCGTCGGCAGTCACGTTCGGGCGGCTTTCGTAGATGACACCGATCACACCGATCGGCGTGCGTACGCGGCTAATATGCAGCCCCGTTGGTTGGGTCCAGCTTTCGGTGACTTCGCCAATCGGATCGGCCTGTGCGGCCACAGCGCGCAAGCCATCAACCATGCCCTGTATCCGCGCCTCGTCTAGCATCAACCGGTCCATCATTGCAGGTGACAGGCCTTTGTTGGCGCCAAAAGCCAAATCCTTCACATTGGCCGTCAAGATATCAGCGCGTTGCGCCCATACCGCGTCAGCAGCAGCAACCAATGCGGTCTCTTTCGCCTTCGATGTCGCCGTTGCAAGCACACGAGCGGCAGCCCGCGCATTTACGCCGATATTTTGAATTACGTCTGCTATAACCATGATATCCCTCATAAAATCATATCATCTCGGTGGATCAAAGCTGCCCGCCCTTTGTACCCAAGTACGCGTTCGATCTGATCCGACTGGTGGCCCAAAATTTGCGACGTCTCGATGCTTGTGTACCGGATAAGGCCAGTTGCAATCGTTTCACCTGATTGTGTGCGGATCTGAACTGGATCACCACGCCCAAAATCACCGTGAACGCCTATTACGCCAGCAGGCAACAAGCTTTTACCTGCTAGAAGCGCGTGGTGAGCACCGGCATCCACAATTACAGTGCCACGCGGCTTCATCGTCGCGATCCAGCGTTTGCGCGCTGTCTGTGGGTCCGTTTGGGCAGAAAACCACGTTGCTTTTGCTCCATTATTTAGCAATTTAAGCGGGTTATGCGGTGATCCCAAAGTAATAGCCATCGCACAACCTGCCTCGGTCGCAATCTTGGCGGCGATAACCTTCGTTTTCATGCCGCCTTTGGACATGACAGATGCTGCTTCACCCGCCATTTCTTCGATTTTTTTGGTGATACTGTCAACAGTTTCAATATGTTGTGCGTCACTGTTTAAGTTGGGATTTGCGGTATAAAGCCCATCCACGTCAGACAGCAAAACCAATTGATCCGCCCCAATTGTAACGGCAACTTGGGCAGCCAAGCGGTCATTGTCACCAAACCGGATTTCGTCTGTTGCAATAGTGTCGTTCTCGTTCACGATAGGTGTTACGCCAAGTGACAAAAGCGTTTGCATCGTGGCGCGGGCATTCAGATATCGGCGGCGATCAGCGGAATCCTCTAACGTGACAAGAATTTGCCCTGTGGTTATGCCGTGTGGCGCAAGCACCTCTTCATAGGCGCGGGCCAACTGAATTTGACCAACAGCAGCGGCAGCTTGGGACTGTTCCAACGGCAACGTTGTCGCAGGCAGGCCTAAAACGATCCGCCCCAACGCAATAGACCCCGATGATACCAAGATAACATCAGTGCCACGGGCGCGAATTTCAGCAACGTCTTCGGCCAATGACGCAAGCCAATCGCGGCGCAGTGATCCTGTCGCCGCATCGACCAAAAGGGCCGATCCGATTTTAACAACCAGCCGTTTTGCGTCTTTTAAGGCTGCCAAGGGGCGTCCTCCTGATCCAGTTCCGCCTCCTCCGCTACGCGGTGGCGCAGGCGGTTGTCGTCAATCTCGGCACGCAGCGCACGCAGCACATCAGGCACGCCTTCACGACTGACACCAGACATCAGCATTACAGGTGTTCCGGTCACTGCCTCTAGCTCTTCTTTGATGAATGCACGTTCTTCATCATCAAGTGCGTCGATCTTGTTCAATACAGTGACGCGCGGCTTGTCAGCCAGATCGCCACCATACGCCTCGAGTTCATGAATGATCGTTTTGTAATCCTCGACCGGATCACCGGATGCGCCATCCACCAGATGCAGCAAAACCGCACAGCGTTCGACGTGCGCAAGAAACAAGTCACCCAAACCACGGCCTTCACTGGCGCCAGCGATTAAGCCCGGAATATCGGCCACAACAAATTCAACGTTATCAATCCCAACAACACCCAAGTTTGGCACAAGGGTCGTAAATGGATAGTCAGCAACCTTTGGGCGCGCGTTAGACGTGGCGGCAAGGAACGTGGATTTACCGGCATTGGGCATGCCCAATAGTCCCACATCCGCAATTAGCTTGAGCCGTAGCCAAATCGTGCGCTCAACCGCTTCTTGACCAGGATTAGCGCGACGAGGGGCTTGGTTTGTCGCCGATTTGAAATGCAGGTTGCCCCAGCCGCCATTGCCGCCTTTTGCAATCACAACGCGCTGGCCTACCTCGGTCATGTCCGCGATGACTGTTTCTTGGTCTTCGTCCAAAATTTCAGTACCAACAGGCACAAGGAGCACCTTGTCGATGCCGTCACGTCCTGTGCATTGACTACCCATGCCATGTTGGCCGTTTTGGGCAAAGAAATGCTGCTGATACCGGAAATCGATCAGAGTGTTCAACCCGTCAACGACCTCCACAGCTACACAGCCACCAGCACCACCATCACCGCCATCGGGGCCACCATATTCGATAAACTTTTCCCGTCGGAACGAAATACAGCCAGCACCACCCGCACCAGAGCGGATATAAACCTTCGCAAAATCAAGAAACTTCATCGGTGTGGCCTTTCAGGGCTGTCTTGCGCAGGGGTTAGTCTATTGTGCAGAGGTTCTCAAGCCATGCCACGCATCGCGGCTAAGACGTAGATGATAGGACAATGTTGGAAGCCCGCGCGCCATGGCATGCTTGTACCGCGTCGTCCAATGTACAAAACCCAGCTTTTCTAAAATCCGTTGCGACGCAGTATTGTCATGCCAAGCGGTTGCATCCAAAAGGCGGCCCCTGTCGCAAAATAAGCTTCAATAGCATCAGTTGCAGCATGGGTCATAACGCCTTGGCCTTGTGCGGCAGGGTGAAGCATATAACCTATATGACCAGAGGTGACTGCAATAGATCCGCATAATGCTCCATCACGACAGACAGCCCAGAAAAAGCCGCCATCACCCGCATACGGGACGCACCGCCCAAAGATGAATGCCTTGCTTGCCGGCCAAGGCCGACCACCCAATTGACGTACGACAGACCAGTCTGATGCAATCTTGTGCAATGCAGATGCATCAGAAGATGACATTGGACGGTAGGACAGATTATGCACCGCAGTCTGCTTAGTTATTTGATCGTATGGCGTTGTCCGCCACGCAGTCGCGGACAACGCCATGTGTTGCAAAGGTACCTTTTCTCCGTCGACGCTTGCAGAACGTGGCCCAACATGGTGTCGGCAAAACCCACCTTAAGCAGGACGGCGCGAGATCCGGTATTATTGGGAAAATGCTTCGATAGCAGATCAGCATTTGTTTGCGAAAAATACCATGCAATTGCAGCCGCTGCAGCGTGGGTCATATACCCCTTGCCGTGCAAGTCACCAGGTAGCTAATAGCCCAAATCGGGCTTTACACCGATAACGCCGATCAGGCCGGTCCCATTATCAATTGCCAAATGGTGTCTTTTGGCGCAATCTGAGTTATGAAATATTCCGCATCATCAATAGTATAGGGATACGGAACAGCCGACAGCCACTGGGATACATCCCAATTTGCAATGGCCAGCGTGAACGCAGATGCATCGGTCAATTCCAGCGGCCGCAACGTCAGGTCTGACGTCTGCAACACCAGAACCGTCATAGCCCTGTCTTGAGGGTATATGTCCATGTGGGCACTGTTGCGCCGCGGGCCACGGAAAACGCTTCTGCGTCGCCAAGATAGTCGAACCCGCAGTTTGTCAGCACGCGAGCTGAGCCTGGATTATCTTGAAACATCTCTGCAAAGAACCTCTTGGCAGCGTGAGGATTGGCCGCAATCATGGTCCGCACAGCCTCGGATGCAAAACCACTGTTCCAGAACGCAGGCGCAACCCAGAAAAATATTTCAGATTGATCGCGATCCATACGGTTTAAACTTATGACACCAATCGCCTCGGCGTGACCGTCAGCAGAGCCATCCATCACCCATACATCTTCTACGCGGTCTGCGGAATTTGCGCGGGTGATCATTGCCTCAACAGCGCCGGGCGGCATCGGGTGCGGCATCGCACGGCTGCCACGGGCCACACGGACGTCGGATGCATACATCTCAATCAGACCAGAATCGGATTTTCGGATCGGGCGCATCACAAAGCGGTCTGCCGGAATGGTCAGTTGGGTATTCAATGTTTCATGCATCATGCTTTTTCCTCCTCAAGAAAGCGAAAGCCCAACAAAAAAAGCTGCTGGGCTAACACGACAAAGGGGACCGGTTTGCACCGATCCCCTAAATAATGTGTTACTTTAGGTTCGGTTTATTCAGCGGCCTCCGCTACTGGAAGAACCGAAATAAAGGTGCGGCCTTTCAGGCCTTTGTGGAATTGGACGTTGCCAACAACAGTTGCAAAAATCGTATGATCCTTGCCCATGCCGACGTTCATGCCTGGCCACATCTTCGTGCCACGTTGGCGCATGATGATGTTACCTGGGATGACAGCTTCGCCGCCAAATTTCTTAACGCCAAGACGGCGTCCAGCTGAGTCGCGACCGTTACGGGATGAACCGCCTGCTTTTTTATGTGCCATGGTGTCTCTCCTTAACCTTTAGCGAATTCAGCAGCCTGAACCAACCAGTCGTCACGGTCGATGCGGCCTTTGAAAGACAATTTCTCGTCCATGTCTGCCACGTCTTCTGGCGTCCATGCTGCGATTTGCGCGAATGATGTCACATCTAATGCGTGAAGCTTTTTCACGATTACCGGACCAACACCGCTGATGCGTGTCAGATCGTCGGCACCAACTGAAGCTGCTGCTTTCGCCTTTGGCGCGGCCTTAGCTGACTTTTCAGCTTTTGGCACGGCTGCTTTCTTCTCAGCTTTTGGCTGGGAAGCACGAGCAGCTGCGGCTGCGGCCTTTATTGATGTTGGTGCGCCAAGTGCGACAGCGTAAGAAACGCCAGCGCCGCCCATTGCAGCCTTAACACCAGACTTGTCAGCGCCTTTTTCAAGGATATCGCCGATACGAACCAATGTCAGTTGCTGACGGTGGCCCTTTTTACGTGCGGAAGAGTGTTTCCGGCGACGCTTAACAAAGTTAATGGTCTTTTCGCCTTTGATCTGGTCGATCACTTCGGCTTGCACGCCAGCGTCTACCACGAAAGGTGCGCCAACAGTGTTATTCACCATCAATACTTCATTGAATTGAATTGTTTCACCGGCAGAAGCGTCCAGCTTTTCAACACGCAATACGTCGCCTGAGGCAACTTTGTACTGCTTGCCGCCGGTTTTGAGAACCGCAAACATATGTCTTTCCTTTAATGTCCCGCGTCATGGAGGCCCCTGATTTAACAGGCGTTTTGTACCTTTGGACGGCGCGCCCGATTGGGCGTTATTTTGCATAGAACCAAGCAAGTCACTTGCTCAGATGGCGGCTTATCCGTCCATATTGGGTTCAAGTCAAGCATAAACACAAAGGCAAAAACAGGCGCATCGCCCTTTGTTGTCTGGTTCTTCCAACTGCAAACGCAGGCTAAGCCAATCAATTCGGGAATCTACATTTTTCCCGTCAACGGCATCATCGCGTGGGCCCAACACGTGGCCTAATATGGCAACTGTTGAACGGTCGAAATATAAGCAAAATCAAACCGTCCTGCCCTGATTGATCTTTTTTGGAATCAATAAGGCAGATTAAGGCGGATTGTTTGCAAAATGCCTCAAAATGGGTGGGAACAAGTAGGTGCCACTGCCATTGATAGCGAGTTAAGTCGCTCCCGATCTACTATCTAGAAGGCTCTTATGAGGGTGTTGTCAATGCAATTCGCTTGATTGTTTTGGTAGGATTTAGAGCGGGTACGGTGCTCCCCTAGGTTGGGTAGCTCAGCGCAGATCGCTGCTCGTTCTCTACTAAATTCAGGTGTGGGGCACTATTCGAGATGCAAACCGATTTGGTAATCACGCCAATCTATTTAGTTATTAAACCGAAGTTGATGTGTCTAAAATGTCCCGATGACACGCTGCAACAGTTGCCCATCTAGATAGACATCATAATGGCGGTAGTTGAAGTATGGACTTGCATTGATCTCTTCGACCACGGCTACTTGCAAACCTTTGTAAGTATCTGAGAACCTACATTTCCAACCGTAAGCCAATAATTTTTCGCAGTTTGCATCTGACATCATACTCATAGGACGTTCAACATAAAGAGCCTGCTCATCATTAAGAAAAATGGCTAGTGTTGGTGCTGAAACTATACCCCCGATATTCACATCTATTTTGTATTTCTGATTGTCGTGAAATCCTACGGCTCGAAATGATCCAGAAAGTGGCTCACCGCAACCGACCAGCAAGGCAAACAGGCTCAAATATAAGATAAATCTTATCATCATTCCTCAAACACAACTGCAGTCCCAGAAGCCACCAACATGACCATATTGCCTGCGCCGCTCAGTTCCACATAATCGAGGTCCACTGCTACCACTGCATTAGCACCAACAGCGTGAGCTTCCTTCTTGAGCTCATAAAGGGCAGTACGGCGTGAATCTCTATCATGGTCACTTGAACAGCCTCAGAGCGTCCACCTACGATGTCTCTGATGCCAGCAAACAAGTCTTTGAAGATGTTCATCCCAAAGGCAACCTCAGCTGTTACGATCTCAATCCGTTTAGTGATGGGTAGGTTTGGAGCTGTTTCTGTAGTCAGAAGGATGGCTTCGATTTGCGTTTTGGTTGCTACGTTCTCATTAATCTAAGCCATAGACTCGGGTTCGGCGGTCGCTAGGTAAGTGCAGACGGTACACAGGCCATCGATGCCAGACTCAATAAAACCAAACTTCTTCCCACACTCAGTACAATTCGCCATTCTCAAAAGTCCTCTCAGTCATTTCATCCTCTACGGGCACTTCTCTTGAAGGTGCAATAAAGCCGCAGGCAGTCATTCAAATCTACCTACCAACTCAGAGCACTATCATAAATCGTTTCGACTGTGGCCCGCCATGCAGGCGATACTTGATTGGGAAACAAGTCAGTCCCGATCTGCGCGCCATATACCACACCTTCTTCGCGCATAATATCGACGATGTCCGGCAGCCCTAGCGCATCAAAAAGTAACTCTGCTTGTGTATTCTGGGTTAAGGCCGGCAATGAAATAAAGCTAGATGTGACAATAGAAGCGATTGCAATTGTATGGTGGATCATTACGGGTCCTTGAACATAAATACGTTGAAACGAAACCTATGTGTGACGTGATCGTTTGCCAAGGTCGCGTGACGCAATTGTCATCTCGGTCCGCATAAGCCCTTGCGTCCGCACGTGGCCACGACTAAACGACGGCCATCAAATGCGGAGACGTGCCGGAGTGGTCGAACGGGGCGGTCTCGAAAACCGTTGAGCCTTCACGGGTTCCCAGGGTTCGAATCCCTGCGTCTCCGCCAGCAAGATATTAATATCAATGACTTATTTAGTATTTTTTTGTCTACCCATTTACTTACCCATTATTACGCATACCACTTGATTGCCTTTGATCTCAAACATCGCACAACTCATCGTTCGTTGACCTTCTTGCCTGTGCTACTCAGGTATTGCCCCCCCCGTGGGACCGAGGCAAGCCCCAGGGGGGGGCGTATTATAGATCTAGCATATAGACCAACGCCCAGTTTCTCGACTGCGCGTATTTTGCAGTCTCATGATGGCTCAGTAGCTCTTAACTAAAGAACTCCCTCGGAAAGAGCATGAATCACATATGATGTTTAAACAGGGAACTGACATACCGCAGACCGCGTTGCTCTTGGGACGGTATTAATTTGATATCCAGACGCCCACTTTTAAACCTGCCAGATCGACTCGTCCACATAGGAAATTCAACCGGTTCAATTATAATCTTGGCGGACTTGACCTGTGCCCCAAGTTCCCTCCAGCTTTGCGCGGAGTCCTTGGGGTTAAATCTTTGGCGTTAGGCCGCCATCTTGTCCATCGCCTTTCTCTGCAAAAATTCCATCGGTGTCAGGTTGCCCAATGCTGAGTGTGGTCTGCGCCAGTTGTAGTCCTCCTGCCATTCTTCCAGCGTATGGCGGGCGTCGGCCAGCGTGCCGAAGAGCCTGCGCCAAGATTGGGTAATCCCCCCCGAAACTAAGGGGATGCGGAAGTAGAATTTTCTCGGCAAGATATCTGAGGAGATTTTGATGAAGATGACGAGATATAGCGAACCCCAAATTCTTGCGATCCTGCGCCAAGCCGAAGGCGGTGTGCCTGTCTCTGAGCTGTGCCGCGAGCACGGGATGAGCAACGCGTCGTTCTACAAATGGCGGTCGAAGTATGGCGGGATGGACGCGTCGATGATCAGCCAGATGAAGGCCTTGAAGACGAGAACCGGCGTCTCAAGAAGATGTATGCCGAGATGAGCATGCAAGCCGAGTTACTGAAGGAAGCCCTTGGGAAAAAGTGATCCGGCCAGCCCTGCGCCGGGGTCTGGCCGAGAACGCGGTGGCGCGACACGGTGTCAGCATTGCGCTGGCCTGCCGCACCTTTGGCGTGAGTGAGACCTGCTATCGTTACAGCCCGCTCTTGAGCGACGAGAACGAAGAGATCGCCGATCTGCTGGTTGGGCTGACGGCCGCACGGAAGACTTGGGGGTTTGGGCTATGTTTCCTGCATCTGCGCAATGTGCAGGGCCATCCGTGGAACCACAAACGGGTCTACCGCATCTACTGCGAACTGGAACTGAACTTGCGGATCAAACCTCGGAAACGGTTAAAGCGGGACAAGCCCGATGCGCTGGCAGTGCCGGACGCGCCGAACGTGACCTGGTCGCTGGAGTTCATGGCGGATCGCCTCGGGGAGGGTCGGGCGTTTCGGCTCTTGAACGTGTTGGATGATTTTAACCGCGAGGGTTTGGGCATCGAGGTCGATTTTTCTGTGCCAGCCGAACGGGTTATTCGCAGCCTCAATCGGATCATCGAATGGCGTGGAAAACCAGAAACTATTCGGGTTGATAATGGCCCCGAATATATCAGTGGCAAGCTGCTGGAATGGGCTGAGAAACAAGGTATTGCCATCCAGCACATCCAACCCGGAAAGCCGCAACAGAACGCTTACATCGAGCGCTATAACCGCACGGTCAGGCATGAATGGTTGGACCAACACATCATTGAAAACATAGAGGAGGCACAGGACTTCGCCACACAATGGCTATGGACTTACAACAATGACCGCCCGAATATGGGCATCGGCGGCATTACACCCGCCATGAAACTGAAAATGGCCGCGTAAGTTCTACAGCCGCACCCCGTTAAAAATGGGGAGATTACCTACCCACAAGTAGTCATTGAACTTGATCTTCCAAGCAAGGCGCCGATGAACGGCCTTCCGGACCGGGTTGGACAGGTGATTGTTAACTTGTTGGACAATGCAATTAGTTTTGTTCGGCCAAAGGGGACTGTTCGAATCCGGGTCCAAAGTCATTGGCGCAAAGGGCCAACACTAATTGTTGAGGATAGCGGACCGGGTGTGCGTGAGGAAATGCGCGATGCTGTATTTACCCGTTTTTTTTCATCACGTGTTGGCGAGGCTGCCAAGCCAAACAGTTCTGGCCTTGGCCTGCATATCTGCAAACAGATTGTTGAGGCACATGGCGGTCAGATTACAATATCTAATTCTGACTTGGGTGGCGCGAAATTTGATATTTTTTGGCGTTGACCCAGTCTTTTAGATCAAGTTGATGGTGTTCGATTAAACTCTGAGCAAGGCATAACGCCATCGCCGTATAATCAGCCCAAAACGAAACCGAGGAATATGAAACTCAGACCCGCAAACCAACGACATGATTGAGCCGCAGTTACGTAGTGAGCAGCCCCACTTGAGTGGTCCAATTTGAAAGTTAGTGCATGACTGGCCTTTGGTCCACCGGGATGGTGGCTTCCGGCGCAGGTGGGCGATAGCCCAATGCACTGTGTGGTCGTTTCGTGTTGTAGTGGTTCCTCCAGCGTTCGATGATTATTTGAGCTTCGCGTAGTGAGTAGAATATCTCGCCGTTGAGGCATTCATCTCGCAGCTTGCCGTTAAAGCTTTCAATGAAGCCGTTCTGTTGGGGTTTTCCCGGTGCGATATAGTGCCAATCAACGTCAGTCTCCTGAACCCATTTAAGGATCGCCATGCTGGTGAACTCGGTTCCGTTGTCTGAAACTATTGTCTTTGGCATGCCTCGTTCAGCGATTACCTTGTCCAGCTCACGCGCAACCCGCTGACCGGACAACGATGTGTCCGCAACAAGAACTAAGTTCTCGCGACTGAAGTCATCAACGACTGCCAAAATGCGGAACCTGCGACCGTCTGTCAGGGCGTCAGATACAAAATCCAAGCTCCAGCGTTGGTTCGGGCCGTCAGGCAGCACCATTGGCTTTCGCGTGCCCAAAGCACGTTTCCTGCCACCTCTGCGGCGTACCTGCAGCTTCTCTTCACGGTAGATACGCCTTACCTTCTTGTGGTTCACCTCGAAGCCCTCTCGCGCAATCATCACGTGTATGCGGCGACAACCAAACCGACGCCGTTCTCTGGACACCCGCTTGATCGCATCGCGTAGATCAGTGTCATCGCCACGACGCGACAGATACCGCACCGTTGATCGATCAATCTGCAGTACATCACACGCCCGCCGCTGGCTCACACCGTGCGTCTCACACAGGTGAACCACAGCATTCCGCTTTGCCACGGGCGTCACCACTTTTTTGAATTGATGTCTCGCAACATCGCATTGTCCAACATCTGTTCGGCCAGCAACTTCTTCAACTTGCCATTCTCATCCTCCAAAGCGCGCAATCGCTTCGCGTCAGAAGGTTCCATTCCGCCATACTTCGATTTGTATTTGTAGAACGTCGCAGAACTGATCCCGTGCCGCCGACAAACGTCAGCGGTCTTCTCACCAGATTCCTGTTCCTTGATAATTGCTATGATCTGTTCGTCCGTAAATCGTGCCTTCATTTGTCCGTCCTTTTGTTGGGCGGACTCTACACAAATTTGGAGGAGTTTTAGGGGCGCAGGTCAATGGGACAATTGTCCCATTTCCAGTTTTATGCACCGAGTTAATAGAAAGATCGTCGTTCTGCTATGTACAACATGCTGAGGCTCTTGGGTGTTCAGTCTCGTGGCGGTAATCGTGGAAATCAATACCGAACACAGTCTGGCCCCTTAGGTCAGGCTAATTCTTCGTTTTACCCCCCGCCCAATCGTTTGTTCAATCTAAACGGAGATTAGCAACGTAAGATTAATATGAACGTAATAATTGGAATGTGAAGATGGTCATCAAGAGAGTATTAAAATCATTATTGGTTAGTTCCTTTGCTCTGGCGTTTGCGAGTGGTGGTGCAATGGCTGAAAACATTATCCAAACAGGCCAGTGGTCCTATTTCGCAGACACCGTGATGGGTGGTGTGTCTGAAGGCACTGCGGTATTTGAAAGTCGTGGGGTGGATAAAACCATACGGCTAACAGGTGAAGTATCTACTGCGAATAATGGAGGCTTTATACAGGTTAGGTCATCTGGACCTTGGGAGTTGGCAGAGGGCAAAACGGGTATAAAGCTAAAGGTTAAAGGTAATGGAGAACAGTATTATTTGCACATCAGAAATTCCAGCACTCGCCTACCTTGGCATTATTACCAACAGGGCTTCGAAGCAAATAGCTCTTGGACGGAAGTGAAACTTCCATTTGAATCCTTTGTAAAATCATCATCATTGCTGCGAACCTCCATGAACCAAGATACGATCAAAACTATCGGTATAGTTGCATATGGTAAGGACTTCACCGCTGATATTTCTGTTATGAGCTTTGAGTTTTACTGAGCTTGATACTGGTTGTGGATGTAATTGGTCTTGTCCCGCTTACGTTCCGGTCTCTTTCGAGCAATGTTTGCTATGAAGGAGAGAACGAATGGCAAAGAGATACACAGATGATTTTTGCAGTGATGCGGTGAAGATAGCCACGACCAGTGGTCTAACGCGGCCTCAGCTTTCCTCAGATTTGGGGGTTGGGCTATCTACGCTGAACAAGTGGGTTCAACAGCAACAACATCACGACCTGATGCCAGGGCCACATGAGGACGCCCTAATTGCGCCTGCTAATTATCACATTACTGTAGTGGTTAAGAATGCAAATTTTGTGGACAACTATCTTATACAGAATGGTAAGTTAAAATGGACACTCTCTTGGATCTGACAGCATAAATCAAGGGTTTGCCCGTCCCTATCTACAGCACGGTACAGATAGGTCCACTTGCCGCGAACCTTGATATATGTCGCTTCCATCCGCCAAGAGACGGCTGTCCGCTTCTTTCTGGCCTGCGCACTTGCAGCGATCAGCGGCGAGAATTTCACCAGCCAGCGGTTCAGCGTGGCATGATCGATTTCAACGCCGCGTTCGGCCATGATATCCTCAAGATCCCAATACGAGACACCGTAGCGGACATAGAAAAACACAGCGTAAAGGATCACGCTCTTCGGGAAATGGTTCCCTTTGAAATCAATAGTCACGGTTGGCTGCTCGCTTTCAAACTCAAAAACCCACACCTACCACTCGCGAGCCGGTCCAACCAACAGCGAAAACTTTGCGACTGAACCTGACATATCAGCTCCTAAAATAGTTCGGGTAATTCTCGCCGTGCGGCCCTGGATATCTGGTCAACTTCGGCAGTCGTCGCAAAAGAATATGGCCACAACAACCTCGGGCCAATAGGTCCCCAACCGCCAGCAGCGGCCAGTAATTTGTCCAATGCCGGGTCCGAAAGGCCACGCGCTTGCGCCAATGGCATCACGTTTTTCTTAAGGAATTGCACAATACAGGTCTCCAATGAAATCGCGGCGGCAGGATCAGACGCGATCAAATCCCACAACCTGACTGCGCCGTTTGGACTCAGACACGCCACATTGGAATAAGACCCATTCGCCCCAAGAGGTCGGCCAAAAGCAACCGAATGTCCGGGCACAAAAACCGCAAAACCATCGCCCAACTCACGCCGCCGAGCGTACCAATCTTCATTACCCCCTGCCAGCTTGGCGCCAACCAATCCCGGCGCAATGCCCCGCAAAACACCAAGCTGTTCCAGCGAGATTTGAACTTTGGCGTGGGGTGGATTGTAGATAACCAACGGCATGTCTTGCGCCACGTCTTGCAGTCCGCCGACAAAGCGTTGCACTTCATCCCAAGAGGGCGGCCACCAATCTGGCAACGTAAATTGAATAGCGCTGGGTCCAAGGCTGCGCGCCATGTCCAGCCGGGTACGCGCTACACGCGGATTGGTACAACTGACGCCAATCTGAAACGGCATATCAAACTTACCCGCAATATCCGCAACGGTTTCTGCAATTCGCCCAAATTCCGCGTCAGTTTGGTTATGAAATTCGCCAGCAGACCCATTGGTATAGATGCCCGCAACATCGCTTCGGCACAGTATTTCTACTTCGCCAGCAAGGGCACCCCAATCAATCTCACCCGCTTGGTCAATGGGCAGTAAAACAGCTCCCCAAATGCCCACCGGACGCGCCGCGACGCTCACAACTGATCCTCGCCCTGTTTCTGGATATCAACACCAACGCGCGCGCTCCAAGCGCCAAGCAATCTTTTGGTCACGCCACCAACTTGCCCGTCACCTACATCCATACCGTTGAACCGCGTGGTAGGCATAATGCAATAGGGCGTGCTGGTAAAAAACACCTCGTCAGCAGTTGCAAGGTCATAAGGTTGCAATATTGTTTCTTCGGTTGGGATGCCAAGGTCTGCGGCCAATTCCAATGCTGTCGCGCGACTCATCCCGGCCAGGCAATTGGCGGTCGTGGGCGTCTTCAAGACACCATCGGATACCACAAAAATATTGCCGCCCTTATTTTCCGACACGTTTCCGTAGATGTCCAAGATCACCCCCTGCGCTGCCGGATCAACCAGCTTTAACTCGGCTTCGGCCAGCGTATAGGCAAGACGGCTGCGGTTCTTGATGCGGGCGTCCAGCGATTGGGCGGGCACCGCGCGGCTCATCGCGGTGACCGCGTGGCAACCAGACGTGTAAAAACCCGCCCAACTGCGCAGGTCCATCGGTTGGGTAAATATCATAACCGTCGCGCCGCTGGCAGTTTTGGTAGGGTCCGACCCAGCAATAGACAACCCACGCGAGATGTTGTGAACGATCCAGCAATCTTGGTCTGGCGTGTAACACTGCAAATTGGCCTTAAGCACATCTTGGGTAATTCGCAGCATCTGGGCAGCGTCACAACCGGGATCAATGCGCATAACCTTAAGCGATTTGAACAGGCGATCCACGTGTTCAGCCAGTTTGAACGGAATATGTCCAAATGTGCGTGTAGATTCAGTTGCCGTGTCGCCCAACATCACCGCACTATCAAAAATCGATATGCGCGCTTGCGATTCCGGCATCATTTCGCCGGAAATGTAAACTTTCCGCTCTACCATCTTATCCCCTTTTGTATTAGTATCTGTTCACCTCGTCGGTGATCAGTTTAGCCTGCTAAAACCACCGTGGCAGACGGGGCCCTCAAGTTCTTTCATGACGTCCCGGCCCTGCTCGCATTCTTGAATCAGCGCAAAACACGGTTCCAAAGCCGTAAAATAGGCGTCGATGATCGCCGGTGTATGCGCAGTGCAAAGGTAGACGCTGTTTGCCGCAAGAAGCCCTTGGGCTAACATCCGTTGGGTAATCAGCGTTTTGTAGGCCAGATTGTGCGGGCTGTTGAATGCAAAGCCCGTCAAAGACGCAATACCGCTTGTCGTCAGTTGCAGGTCATAGGTGGCCGCCATGTCCTGCCAACGTGACGTGATGCCCTGACCCGCCGCCACTATACCATCCCAGGGGCTTTCTTCTTGCATAACGTCAAGCGTCGCCAACGCGGCAACAGAACCGATGCGTTCTGTCCAAAAGGTACTGGAAATAAAGGTCGCCTGCGCCGCTTGCATGACGTCGCGCGTTCCAAGAACGGCCGTCACTGCATACCCATTACCCAGCGCCTTGCCGAACACCGCCATATCAGGATCCACGCCGAACTGTAGGTGGAGACCACCAAAGTTTTGGCGGAACCCGGATGTACATTCGTCAAATATCAACACGATACTGTGGTCAGTGGCAAGCTGGCGCACCTTTTGCAGGAAGTCATCTTTGGGCGGGTGATTGCGCATCACCTCCATCTTGATCACGCCAATGTCGTGTTCACTAACAAGTGCCGCGAGCCCCGCGAAATCATTATAACGAAAGGGGTGAACACTGCCGCGCAGGTGCTGGGGAACGCCCGCCGGGTCCAGCCCGGGCAACAGATGTTCGTCCAACTGACCACCACCGGTGAGGTTTGTGGCCAGATACCAATCGTGCCAACCATGATAGCCACATATTGCTACGCCGTCGCGACCACTTGCAGCACGCGCAATGCGGATCGCAATGGCGTTGGCCTCGCCACCGGTGCGCGCGAACCGCGCCATATCGGCCCACGGATGCAGGTCAACCAACCTCTCGGCCAATTCCACCTCTTCGGGCGCATTCAATGTCGCCAGATTACCGTTGCCGATAGAGTTACGCACCGCCTCGTCCACTTTGGGATGCGCGTACCCCAGAACATTGGCCCCGACGCCCATGATCGACATGTCGATGTATTCTGTCCCGTCCAGATCCCAAATCCGCGCACCACTGGCGCGGCTGAAATAGGCGGGCCACAGATCGGGCAGGAACATTTCCGGCCGCTTGGACAACAACATATTGCCCCCTGGGATCAGTGTTTTGGCCTTATTCCAAAGGCGTTGCCCTTTGCCCAACTTTTCCATCACAAATCCTCCCGGCGGATCAGATCAAATCAAGAAACTCAACACCAGTGATGTTTCTGTCTTGCTTAAGCTTGTGGAAGGCCGCCTTCAGGTCGTCTTCTTCTGCCTCTGTCATGAAATTATCGAAGGGGCGTCTGCAGTATCCTGCATCTGCGCCCTGCCATGCCATGCAGCGTTTGATGACGGCTGTCCCAGTGTAGCCCAAAGAAAAGAAAATAATCGCATTACCGGTTTCTTGCAGGCTTTTTGCACGTTTCATGTCACCTTTATCGACCGCGTCGTTCAGGGCGATAAACACCTCGGGGATCATGTTGTAAAATGACCCGATTATTCCGTCCGCGCCAAAACTCAGGCCCAACATGGCCATTTCGTCAGCGCCAGAATAGACCTTAAAATCTCTGCTGATTTCATCTTTGATCCGAAGGATTTCAAAGAGCGTCGGTGCTGTGTATTTAATGCCGCCAACGCCCGGAATGCTCGTCAATCTTTTGATCTGATCGAACCCCAAGGCCCCCGCCAAAGTAATATTGTAGACGACCATCGGTAAATCAGTTGCCCCGGTTAAGTCATTGTAATAATTGAATACCTGATCAGGCGTGAACGGCCAATAAAACGGTGGTACTGATGACAGCGCATCGACCCCTGCAGCCTGCGCGCGCTGCGCCAGATCAACGGAAAGATGGGTTCCGATCGCGCCCACATGTGCAACAACAGGCACGCGGCCTGCAACCTGATCGACGACAACCTCTACCACCCGCGCGCGTTCGTCAGGCGACATCAGGAACGTTTCCCCGGTGCTGCCTGTCGTATAAAGGCCACCCACACCGCGCGCGATTAGAAAATCGACACAGGTGCGCATGCGGCCTTCGTCAAACCGTTCATTTTCGTCAAATGGGGTGACCAATGCCGGGATTACGCCCTTAAGGTCGTTCAGATCAAACTTGGGCATTTATTTCTCCTTGGAAGGGTGATGACACGCGGCTAGTCAGCTGCGTTCAGTTCGATTAGGTGGCAGGACGCAAAATGGTCGTGTCCGTCAATTGAATATCGTTTAAGCGGCGGCACGTCAGACACGCAAATATCTGTCGCCTTGGGGCAGCGAGGGTGAAAGGGGCATCCGCTGGGTGGGTTCACCGGGCTGGGCACATCGCCCTCTAAGACAATCCGTTTGGTCTGTTTATCCAAATCGGCCACAGGAATGGCCGACAGCAAAGCCTCGGTATAGGGATGCAGCGTGTTTGAATACAGATCTTCGGCGCGACACAGTTCAACAATGCGCCCAAGATACATCACGGCGATCCGGTCGCAGATATATTCGGTAACGCTTAGGTCGTGCGTAATAAAGATGTAGGTGAGGTTTCGTTCGTTCTTAAGCTTCATCAAAAGTTGCAAAACCTGCGCCTGAATAGAAACATCCAACGCGCTTACCGCTTCATCGCATACTATCAGCTCAGGTTGCACGCTTAGGGCACGCGCAATGCCGATACGCTGGCGTTGCCCACCTGAAAACTCATGCGGGTAGCGATCCATATACTCTCGGCGCATGTTCACAGCTTCCAGCAAGTCACCAATGATCTTGCGGCGCTCTTTTCTGGTTTTGATGCCGTATTTTTTTAAAGGATCCTGCAGCGAGCCGAATATGGTAAACGCCGGGTTTAGCGACGAATGGGGATCCTGAAACACAATTTGAAGCCGCTTTCGAAATGGCACCATTTCATCGTTATTAAGCGTGGCCAGATTGGTTTCTTCATCCCCAGATGAATACACAATGTCGCCTTCGGTGGCTTCCACCAGACGCAATATCGACTTTCCCAATGTCGTCTTGCCACAGCCGCTTTCGCCAACAAGGCCCAGAACCTCGCCACGGTAGACATCCAGATCGACGCCATCAACGGCCTTTACGTGCGCCACCGTGCGTTTGAAAATGCCAGCCTTTACCGGGAAATAGGTCTTTAACCCGCGCAAACTCAGGATGGCTTTGCGATCACTCTGCATCTGGCAAGAACTCCTGATATCGCCAACACATGACACGATGGGTTTCGTTGTAAGTTACCTCGTCGGGCATCACATCGCAGGCATCCACCCGAAATTTGCACCGCGGCGCAAACTGGCACCCTTTAGGTCGATCATAGGGATCAGGTGTAGAACCCGCGATGGGCTGAATATCTTGGTCGCGCCCTCGTCCGAGGACCGGTATAGATTCTAGCAAAGCCCGCGTATAAGGATGAACCGGGTAGCGCAGAACTTGATCAACCGTGCCAGCCTCTACAATATTTCCCATATACATAACGGCAACGTCGTCAGCCAATTCGGCCACAACGCCCATATCATGCGTGATCAACATGATCGCCGTTTCGTTCTCTGTCTTAAGTTTTTCCATCAATTCGAAAATCTGCGACTGTATCGTGACGTCAAGTGCTGTTGTCGGCTCATCCGCGATCAGAATCTTGGGATTGCACGACATCGCCATTGCAATCATGGCCCGTTGCCGCATGCCGCCAGAATAGGAATGCGGGTAATCATCTACGCGCATTTCCGGCAGCGATATTCCCATGTCGCGCAACAGATCAATCGTCTTCGCCCGAATTTCACTTCGCGACAAATCCGTATGATATTTCAGGCTTTCACCAATCTGGAACCCAATGGTGTAGACTGGGTTCAGTGCCGTCATCGGATCTTGAAATATCATCGCGATTTCAGAGCCGCGAATGGCGCGCATTTCTTTGCCATCCCGGTCTAACTGTTCAATATTCACATCGCCGTCGTCACTGTGATATGTGATCTGCCCCTGCTCTATCCGCGAAAGTTTTGGCAGCAATTGCATAATCGTGGAGGCGGTTACGCTTTTGCCGCAGCCGCTTTCACCAACGATACACAGGGTTTTGCCTTTGCGAATTTCGAAAGACACACCATTGACTGCCTTGTTGCAGCGATTGTTGGTATAAAAGTAGGTTTTTAAGTCCTTTACGCTAAGCGCAACATCTTGGGTTCCTGCCACGTTCTTATCCTTGCTGCGATGGGTCAGTAGCATCGCGCAAACCATCGCCAATAAAGTTAACGCTAAGAACGAAAAGTGAGATTGTCGCGCCGACGGGCAACCACATCCACCAGAAATTCTGAAGAACTCGGATTTCCTGCGCAACGTTCAGGATATTGCCCCAGGTCGGAATGCTTGCTGGAACGCCTAGGCCCAAAAAGCTAAGCCCTGCTTCTGCCAAAATAAACGCTGCTGTCGACAAAGTGATGTTCACCATGATCGGGCCAAGCGCGTTGGGCAAAATATGTTTGTAACAAATCGTGGCAGTAGACAGCCCAAAGCTTTGCAAAGCCTGCACATATTCTTCTTCGCGCAAAGACAACATCCGCGCACGCGCCATTCGGTACATCCCACCCCAGCCTGTCAGCACGAAAATGATCATCAGGTTGATCAGGCTCTGGCCGATGATTGAAACCAACAGCAACACCAAAATGATCTGCGGGAAGGACATGAAAAGTTCGGACACACGCAAAGCGATGACATCCAGCCACCCCCCTTTGTAGCCAGTGTAGGCGCCAACCAAGACCCCGATGATGGCAGCTATAATGCCGCTTCCAAGACCAACAAGGATAGAAACGCGTCCACCGTAAAGAACGCGGGCAAACACATCGCGGCCAGTCTTGTCGGTGCCAAACCAATGATCAGCGGATGGCGGTTGTGACAAATTGCGAAGATTAATTTTCATCGGATCTGCACTGGTGAAAAGCGGTGCAAAAACTGCGGTGAAAATAATGATGCTGAACAAGATTAGTCCCACTAAGGCCAGTCGATTGTTCAACAGTTTTTTCAAAGCACGGCTGCCGCTATTTGACGAAAGTTCACCCGCTTCTTCACGTGCCAGAATTTTATCAAACTTTTTGTTGAGAGACCGTGATGACATGTTTTGTCCCCTAGCTCAATCTAACGCGTGGATCGATAAGCGCCGTTAGCACATCGATGATCAGACTTGCCATCAGCACCGCAAATACCGAAAATAGTGCGATCATCATGACCAACGGATAATCTGATCCCCGAACTGCACCGATGAATTCGTTGCCAATTCCGGGCCATTGAAAGACCTGTTCAATAATCACCGACCCGCCAATAAGCAGCGGCAGTCGAAACCCGATCAACACGATGACCGGCGTTAGCGCCACGCGAAACCCGTGTAGTAAGTTGATCCGCCATTCGGGCAGCCCTTTGGAACGGGCGGTTGTTATGAATTCTCTGGTCAGCGCATCCAGCATAGACGATCGTGCATACCGCATGACGCCCGCGGTCATCATCAATGACAAAACCATGGCCGGCATAATGATATGCGGAACACGGTCCCAGATCGTCTCGTACCCCGGCAATAGCCGCCCGCCCACGGGCAGCCACCCCAGATTTAAGGCAAAGATCAAAAGCGCGACCAGCCCAAAGAAAAATTCAGGGATCGACACGCCTATCATACCAACCACGGTCAAGCTGCTGTCGGTTATAGAACCTCGTTTCAACGCACTATAGGTGCCCAAAATACATCCAAGCACTGTTGAAAACAAAAGCGCCACCAACGAAAGCTCTAACGTTGCCGGTAGTCGATCAAGAAAGATTGTCGAGATTGGAACGCCCCCAGCCAGCGAGTGGCCGAAATTTCCTTGCATGACATTGCTCAGCCAAATTCCGTATCGGACAATAAACGGCTTATTCAAGCCGTATGCTTCGCGCAGCTCGGCAAACTGGGCATCTGATAGGCGGCTGGCAACTTCAGGGTTGATAAGTGCCGACACCGCATCGCCCGGTGTCAGTTCCAGTGCTGTGTAGACCAAAAAACTTATGGTCAGCAGCATCGGTATAAGGATCAGAATGCGGCGGATTACATAGGTGAGCATCTTCCGTGTCCCGTCCCTTTATCAGAGTGTTTCTTTGGGGGCGCGACATAGGCCGCGACCCCGGTTTTCATAAAGCCGCCAGTCTTATTTACGGGCGAATTTGTTGAACCAGATCATCCGTGTGTACGGAATATCCGCAGGGATAACCCGCATGTGATCCATCGCTTCAAGCGCCGCCACGTCGGCCACGTTCTTTGTGAAGCCATAATCCATCTTACCGGCACCAGCGTTCTTCAGCAGGTTTCCGTCACCATCAAGGCTAGGGAATGCCACAATTTCATCAATCTTGGCGACACCACCGTGATAGTTTTCAAACGGAACGTAGCGCACAAAATCGTTCATCTGAACTTCTTCGATTCTGAACGGACCAGACCCGATTGGATTCTGCCAATAGGCTGCCTGTTGCAGTTCAATAGGATCGGTTCCTTTTAGAAGCTCCATTGGCAGTGGTGGAAACTGAGTGAACGTCAGCAACATGTTCGGATCAAGTTTCGACATGGTAAACGTGATGGTGTTTCCATCAGTCGCAATTCCCGCGATTTCGTCGGAAGTTCCATCACGATAAGCTTGGCCACCATCGATTGATGTGAAGGTGTTGGCCACGACCGCGTGAATATTTGGAACACGCAACGCAGTCTTAACGCTCCACTCTACATCGGCAACGGTCAAAGCTGACCCATCATGCCATGTAAGCCCGTCCTTTAGCGTAAAGCTAACGGACATGCCGTCTGCGCCAACCGAATAGCTTTCGGCAAGTTGGCTGCCATTCACCGCAAGGGATCCGTCTGCTGACAATAGCTTATCAAAGACTATCTTGGAGGTGATCCAAATTCCTAGGTTTGCCCAAGGAAGTTCGAAAAATTGCGGCGGTGCAGTGTTGGTATACATAATCTGCTTGCCGTTCGCATCGGGCTCCATGGTCCAATCGACAATACCAAAGTCATAGTTGTATTGCTCGTTACCATAACCATGACCGTTCCGGTTCAGCTTGTTACTCTCGTAGATAAAGAGCTGCTGATAATACAGTGGAAGCGCGTCAAGATTGGTGTTCCAGTATTCCTGGATTGCGAAATAGGCTGGGCGCTGCGCATCTGGATCAGCGGTCGCATTGATCGCATCAATCAAACCATCCAGTTCAGCGTTGCCTGGTGTGTGGGACGTACCACCAGTTTTGTAGGGGTTATAGTATTCCTGCAAAGCGGTCGCAGCCGCGGCGCCATAGCCCAGATCCCAGTCAATATTGGATATACCGTCGACTGGATTGGTTGGTCGTGTTGTCAGCTGTGCGCCAACGTCACCTTCCAGTTTGCGATACGTCATTTTGACGCCAACATCGGAAAGATATGCCTGAACGGCTGCCATAAGATCGGCAGTAAGCTGGTCACCGTAGTAGTAAACCATATCCAGCTCGCGGTCAGAATCCCAGTTGGCCGCTGCAAGAAGCTCACGAGCTTTATCTGGGTCATAGGCATATGCGTTAAGACCGGCCGGTTTATGCGGGCCGTTTGGCAACATGCTGTCAGCGGCAATTGCTTTGCCCTCAAGCAGGGTGTCGACAATCGTGTCCATATCAATCGCGTAGGCAATGGCCTGACGCACGCGAGGGTCCGACAATGGCTCGTCGTTTATAGCCTGTGCGGACACGAGCCCCGCACTGGACATAAACAGGCCAGCGGCAAGCGCGATTCCTGAAATTTGATTTAACATTAGTTCCTCCATTGGTTTTGGCTAGTTAGAATTTTCGTTAAGAGTATTCCTTTGCTTCGTTGTTTAGGGATTGCTGAAAATGGAATTCGTAATTTCGTATCAGGTGCGACGTCAGGGCCTGCACCGCTGCCTCTGAATCCTTGGCCAAAATGGCCGACAATATATTTCTGTGTCCCGCATTGCTGGCCCGGTTATGCGCCACAGAATCTTCGTGGATGGGCGCGCCCTTCATCAGCCGGTCGACGAATGTTTCGTGAAGGGCCACAAAGATCGGATTGCCCGGCACCTCGGCCAAAGCCCGGTGAAACTTGACGTCTGCAATGCGAAATGCAGCAATGTCATCCAGATTTGCCTCGCATTCTTCAATTGCACTGACCATCTTGGCAATCTTGGCATTTGATGCGTTCTCAACAGCAAACCGCACCATGCTCGTTTCTAGAAACAATCGTGCTTGCTGAAGATGCGCGCGCCCTTCGTTATCCTTAAAAAAGAAATGTGCCGCATCGGACGCGGCCAGCATGACGCGGGATAATTTTGGTTCTGCCACCCGCGGGCGTCTGCCTTTGGAATGGTCTGCAAGGCCCATGCCCTGCAAAATGGTCATCCCGTCTCTGACTATGCTGCGCCCGACGCCAAAACGCTCACAAAGGTCACGTTCAGACGGAAACATATCGCCAGGTTGCAGCGCCCCATCATGGACGTCAGCAGCCAGTTTGTTGGCGATGTTTGAAGCTGAGCTTGCCCCCTGCACAGTAACGATTCCCCCCGGCTGATGCCCATACAGAGGACCACAGCCCATGTTTGGTGTCAACAAATTCATTTTTGGTCGACCAAAAGCATCAATTACCGCCCTTCAGCGATGAAGAAAATCGCGGTATTTGCGAATTTTGCGTTTTCTGACAAGACCCCACCTCTGTCATTAAAGAATTTGGTGGCGTTCAAATATGTCACCCAACGCTTCACCCGATCGGATTTCGTCGCGCACCGTATTTTCTGCACTTACTTTTTCAAGAGCCTTTTCAATGACTTGCTCAACTGCCTCTGCAGGAACGATAACAATTCCGTCTGGGTCACCAAAAACAAGATCCCCGCGCGACACAGACACGCCACCGATTTCGCCGGGCACATCCGCCATCATCATCTTGCCGCGAAATTTTGTGTCCGCCGGATTTGTACCACTTGTGTAGACAGGAAACCCCAGTTCCTTGATCTGAACCGAATCTCTGACGCAACCATCGGTCAGACATCCCGCCGCCCCAAGATGGGTCGAACGTTCAGACAGCAGCTCACCCCAAGGCGAGATGCGTTGATTGCCATGACAGACCAACACCACAACTTCGCCGGGCAGCAGGCTATCTACCAGTGCAATCTCATGTTCGTACACGCGCATATTTTCGTCGTCATGATAGATCGGCATGTACAGGCCAACACGGGCGAATCCGCACAATATCAAAGATGGGTCCAACGCGGCGATCCCGGGTTGCACAACTTGATTGTGAAATCCCAAACCGTCCAAAGTATCTGCAATCGCCGCTGAATTCAGCTGCGACTTGCATTGATTTATTACGTCAACGTTACGAACATTATCCGGCACGTTCCCCCCCCAAATTTATTCACCATCCCGAACTTTTGCTCGAGCACCATATCAGTTGACATGCTAAGATATCATATTAACATAATAACCAGTTATTCAGATGAGTCAAACCACCACTGCGCATTATGGGACGTCACGAATTGCAAAGGGGAAGTGTCATTCGCAGGGTCCTGATCATTGGCGCCGGAGGCATCGGGCTGCGGCATTTGAAGGGCTACACCCAAACCGGGCGCGCCGCTTTGTCCATCGTTGAACCCGACCCTAAAAAACGGGCGGATGCGATCCAAAACTTTGACATTTCACACAGCTATTCAGATATTGGCGACGCGGATCTTACCTCTTTTGATCTGGCCGTCATCTGCGCCCCGGCGCATATGCATATCCCGTTGATGAACGCATGTGTTGCGGCCAACTTGCCATTTATGGTCGAAAAACCACTTGCGGTAACGCTGGACGGTGTGCGTGAAACGCTTGCGCAAGTCCGCAGTAATGGCTTGTTGGCGCGCGTGGGGTTCACACGGCGCGTTGCCGATGAATTGCAACAGTTACGCGCGCAAATTCAGGCTGGAAAGATTGGCGATCTAAAGCTCATCTACATGAACTCTTCGCAGGAATTTCCGAAATACCGCCCCGATTTCCAGTCTACCTATTATGCGAAACCTGAAATGGGTGGCGGCGCGATTCTAGACGCGGCAAGCCATCTGTTTGACATGCTCATCTGGATTGCGGGGAGGCCCAAACAGGTAAGTTGCATGTATGATCGTCTGGTTCTGCAAGGCACCCAAACCGAAGACACCTGCCTGATCAATATCCGTTTTGAAAGCGGGGCAATGGCAAATGTAACGATAAACCAGTTTCAAAAACCCAATACCAATCAGCAAGAATTCATCGGTACAACTGGCAATCTGATGCTGGATCATTCCAAACTAATCTATCGCAACAGTGACGCCGCCGAACCTGCCGAAATCCGCGACTTTATGGATGGTTTGGTCCCGATGGAGGCGCACCAAGCGCGCTTTGCCATGCAGGCCAACTATATGCTCGACGCGTTGGAAGGCGGGACGTGTCATCTTGCAACGTTGGAAGAAGCGTATGTGAACCTGCGCCTTGCTTTGGCAGCAAAGCAATCGTGGGATGAACGCAGAATAATTGAATTGGAACATTAGATGGCGCGCGCGTGTTGACCGACCTTGAAGGCAAAACAATCCTTGTGGCCGGTGGTGCGGGATACTTGGGCGTGCCGCTTTGCCAATTGCTTGCCGCACAGGGTGCAAATGTTTGCATTGGCGACACGAACCAAGATCAATTAGACCAAGCCATCCAGCTTATCCGCGCCGATGCCCCTAAGGGCGATGTCTGGGGGCAAAAGCTTGATGTTGGCAATGAGGCGTCTATTATCAGCGGCGTCGCAGCCTGCGCCGAACGGTTTGGCGGATTGCACGGGTTGGTGAATGCAACCTCGGGGGCCTCTGGCAAGCCTATTGATGATCTGACCAGCGATGATTTTGATGCGGCAAACCGGATCAACCTGACTGGCCCCTTCCTAATGGCGCGCCAAGCCGCACAACACATGAAGGGCGCGGGCAGTATCGTGATGTACGCATCAATGTTTGGCCTCGTTTCACCCAATCAGGCAAATTACCCGTCGGGCATCACACGCAACCCAATTGAATACGGTGCCGGAAAGGCCGGTATGATCCAGATGGTACGCTATTTGGCATCCCATTATGGCCCGCAAAACATTCGGGTGAACGCAGTTGCACCGGGGCCGTTTCCAAACATTGAAAGGTTGAACTTGCCCGAAGAATTCATAGAAAACCTTGAACGAGATACAATGCTGGGCCGCGTAGGGCGCGCGCATGAAACCGCAGGGCCGGTTGCCTTTTTGTTGTCAGACGCGGCAAGCTATATTACCGGGCACACCCTACCGATAGATGGCGGGTGGACCGCATGGTAAGCAAGGATCACGCAATGCCAAATTTTCCAATCAAGAAGACACCGATCAGATTGGCGATGCTGGGCATGACAGAGGGCAATGGTCATCCCTATTCGTGGAGCATGATCATCAATGGGCGCTACGACAGCGACGCATTGGCCAAATGCCCCTACCCCGCAATTCGCAACTATATGGCCAAACAACCGGCAGACACGCTTGGGATCGACGGCGCAGAGGTCACCCATGTCTGGACAGACGATCCGGCCGATGCACAACAGGTCGCCAAAGTCGCGATGATCGACAATATCGCCGCGAAAGCCGAAGACGTTATTGGGCACGTCGATGCGGTATTGGTTGCGACCGATAAGGGCGAAGAACACGTCGCGCGGTGCCGTGCGTTTATTGACGCGGGCATCCCTGTGTTTGTCGACAAGCCACTGTGCAACAACCGCCACGACCTTGCGGTGTTTTCCGATTGGGCAGATCAGGGCAAACCGTTCATCAGCTCGTCCGCCATGCGGTTCGCCAAAGAATTCGCGCCCTATCACCGCGCGACCCATGAATTGGGCAGGTTGCGCTACGTGAATTTCACCATGGCCAAAAGCTGGGAAACCTACGGCATTCACGCCCTAGAAGCGGTTTATCCAATTGTGGGTCCGGGCTTTATTTCTGTCCAGAACACCGGGGACGCAGACAGGAACATTGTGCATCTTCACCACCGCGACGGCGTCGACATCAATCTGGTGAATATCTACGACTTGGCGGGTGGTGCCGGGATGATGACATTGGCGGGAACCCACGGCGGCGCGCAATTGAAAATGGCCGACAGCTACGGCGCGTTCAAAGCACAATTGATGTCCTTTGTGGATTATCTGCGCACCGGCACGCCCCCAGTTCCATGGTCCGAAACCAAAGAGCTTATGCAGCTGGTAATTGCGGGCATCCAAAGCCGCGATCAGGGCGGTGAATTGATATTTTTAAAAGATCTGGAGCACGCATAATGTCGGTACTAGACACCTTTTCTCTTAAAGGAAAAGTCGCCCTTGTGACCGGTGGTGCCGGGCTTTATGGACGCCAAATTGTAGAGGCGCTGGCCGAAGCCGGCGCGAAAACTTTCATTGCCTCGCGCGGTGTTGAAGCACTGGAAGTCGTTGCGACAAGCCTGCGCGACCGGGGGTATGATGTTACGGCGATGCATCTTGATTTGGCGTCAGACGCCTCTATTGAAAAGCTCCACGCTGATATAATTGCGCAATGCGGCACCTGCGATATTTTGGTGAACAACGCGGTGACACGCTCGGCCCACGATGGTTGGGCCCATGATCTGGAAGCTTACGACATCAGCCTGCATGTCAACGCCTCGGCCCTGTTCAAAATCACTCACCTGTTCGCCCAAAACATGAAGGCGCAAAAGTCGGGTTCGATCATCAACATCGGCTCGATGATGGGCATTGTCGGCATCGAAATGGACAATTACGCTGGCACAGATATGATGCCAGATCCGTCCCCTATCTATTTCTTTGAGAAGGGCGGCATGATCAACTTTACCCGCTGGGCCGCCAGCGTCCTTGGGCCTGATAATGTGCGGGTCAATTGCCTATCCCCGGGCGGCTACGAAGCTGGGCAACCCGCGCCGTTCATTGCAAAATACTCTGCCAGAACTCAGCTTGGGCGCATGGCAAACGACACCGATCTAAAGGGCGCGATAGTGTTTTTGGCTTCAAACGCCTCTGCCTACCTGACAGGAACAAACATTCCGGTCGACGGCGGATATACCGCCAAATAACATTTTTGAATGAGGGAAATTATGTCTGAAAAATCTTATTCCGCTGGAAAACCAACCGGATATCACATGCGCGAAAGCCGCGTCATGCGCACCATTCGCGCAGGCGGCGTGGCCCGCGTCCTTAAGCTCAACACAAATGACGCCAAAATTGCGGAAATTTTCGCCATGGCCCAACCCGACGCAATCTGGCTGTGTTCTGAACATTGCTCTGGCAGCTTTGAAACGATGGAACATCAGATACGCGCTGCAAAAATCCACGACGTAGATGCCTTCGTCCGTGTGTCTCGCGGCAGTTACAGTGACTATATCCGCCCGTTAGAAATGGACGCGACGGGGCTGATCGTCCCCCATGTCATGAACATCGCGGACGCGACAAACGTGCGCGACATGACCAAGTTTTCACCGGTTGGCAGACGGCCCGTGGATGGCGGAAATAACGACGCACTTTATACCCGCGTTCCTTTTCTAGAGTATCTGGAAACTGCCAATAGCGACCGCTGTGTCCTGCACCAAATCGAAGACCCCGAAGTTATGGATGATTTGGACGAAATCGCAGCGCTTGAAGGCGTCGACGGCCTGTTCTTCGGACCCGGCGACATGTCGGTTGCCATGGGTATCCCCGGACAATTAGATAATCCCGAGATCGTAAAAATGCGCGAACTCGTCGCCAAAACCGCCCGCAAACACAACAAAGTGGCCGCCACAGTCAGCGACCCGACAAATGTCGCCAGCTACGCGGGCATGGGCTATAACTTCCTTAACATTGGCGCGGACGTTTTGGCCGTTACGCAATACGCAGATAAAATGCTTGCGGCTTTTGATGGTCTCTAGGGCAATGGACATAGCGTCAGTTCGCCAGACCGTTTTGGATGGGCGCACCAAGGGCATTCCGGGCACAACCGCACCATTTGCGCTGGCCGACATCGCCGACAAAAACTGGAATGTCCTTGCCGAGGATATGCCCCTGCCCTTGATGGTTCTTAAACGCAGTAATCTTGACCATAACAGCAAGATTTTCGCGGAATATTTGGGCGAAAATGACTTGTCTTTGGCGCCCCATGGCAAGACGACGATGAGCCCGCAATTGTTTGACGAACAGCTGCAACACGGCGCGTGGGGTGTCACGGCGGCAACGGTTAACCAAGTTCAGGTGATGCGCCACTATGGTGTCACCCGCATCGTCTTGGCGAACCAATTGGTGGGGAAAGCCAACGTGCTGTCCGTTGTCGCAGATATGAACGCCGACCCAAATTTCGAATTCTTCTGCTTTGTGGATTCTATCGCCCAGCTTAAAAACATTCAAAGCCACCTCATCCCCATGGCCCAAGGCCGCCCCATCGGCGTGCTGGTCGAAATCGGCGCGATTGGTGGCCGCACAGGGCTGCGCAAAAAGGAACACGCCCTTGCGTTGATCGGAGAGATCGCGCGGCACCCAAGTCACTTCAAATTCTGTGGCATCGGTGCATTTGAAGGGGCAATCCCGGGTCTCGACAAAAGTGCGACCCCCGTTACGGCTTTCTCTGATCTCATTCTCGACATCGCCCAAAACATTCCAAAATCGGCCTATGCGGGACTGGAAGAATTCATCCTAACGGGGGGGGGCTCATCCTATTTTGACATAATCGCGGAACGTTTCAACACGTTGAAAATGGACATTCCAGTAAGGGTTCTGTTGCGCAGTGGCTGCTACGTAACCAACGATCATGGCGCTTACCGCACGGCCCAGGAAGAAGCGCGCCATGACCCGAACCGCCCTTGGAACGCACAGTTTCGCCCTGCATTAGAGGTCTGGTCCTACGTGCAGTCCCTGCCCGAACCGGGGCTTGGGTTTCTGACCATGGGCAAGCGTGATGTACCGTTTGATGCAGGGCTACCGGTGCCTTTCAAACGCTACCGGCCGGGAACCGGGTTTCTGGACATCGGCGATTGCGAGATCTTCAACACTAACGATCAACACGCTTATGTGCGATTTTTCCCGAATTCAGATTGGCAAGTCGGTGATATGATCTGTTCAGGCATTTCGCACCCCTGCACCGCATTTGACAAATGGCGGTTCATTCCTGTGGTGAACGATGATTATGATGTAACCGATGGCGTGTTGACCTATTTTTAACCGCCTGCCTGAAGAAAACAACCGGAGCATCCGCACATGCCACTGACATTTGATCTACCAATGGATCACCTAAAATCATACCGCGGAACAAACCCGCGACCAGATGATTTTGATGCGTTCTGGGGGGCGGGTCTTGAACAGCTCGCGGATGTTGCACCGGATATTGAACTGGTCCAGTCAAAGTTCGAAACATCCTTCGCACAATGCTTCGATCTTTACTTTACCGGCATCGGCGGCGCGCGAATTCATGCCAAATATGTGCGGCCCAAAACCGCGCCACTCCCCCACCCGGCAATTTTGCAATTTCATGGCTACGCCGACAAAATTGGCGATTGGGCAGAAGGCCCGATGCTGGCACTGGCCGCCGAAGGGTTCAGCTACTTTGGCATGGACTGCCGCGGTCAGGGGGGAGGCTCGCAGGATAACAGCGTTGTTTCAGGAAACACGCTGCGCGGTCATATCGTGCGTGGTCTGGATGACGCCATAAATGGCCGACCTGAAAACCTGCTGTTTCGCAACATTTTCCTAGACACGGTGCAGATCGCCCGGATCGCCATGAATATGGAAGACGTGGACGCTAACCGCGTTGGCGCTTGGGGTGGTTCACAAGGGGGCGGCCTTAGCGTTGCTTGTGCCGCACTTGAACCCCGCATCGCACGGATCGCCCCGTGTTACCCGTTTCTGACGGATTACAAACGGGTCTGGGAAATTGATCAAGCCAAAGACGCCTATTTCGAATTGCAGGATTGGTTTCGTCGCAATGACCCACTGCACGAACGCCAAGACGACGTCTTTGAGGCCTTGGGCTACATTGACATTCAGCACCTGGCACCGCGCATCAAAGCCAAAGTTCTGTGGCGGATTGGGCTGATGGATACAATCTGCCCGCCCTCAACCCAATTTGCCGCGTATAACAACATAACGGCGGAAAAATCGATGCGGATCTACCCTGATTTTGGGCATGAAAAACTGCCGCAATCATTGGACCAATTGTTCGACTTTATGCGCGGATTATGACGCGTTCTGGCGTGTGGTTGAAACACAGGCAATGCAATCAAGTTCAAACTGTAGCAAGGTTCCAAGAACGCCCATAATGGTGCTGCGTGTGGGCAAAGGTGCGCTGAAGTACTCTGCATAAATCTTGTTATAGGCCGCCAGGTCGCTTTGATTGGCCACATAAGATTTCACATTGATGACGTTGTCCAACGACAGACCCGCGGCCTCTAGTATTGATCTTAAATTTTCAATTGAACGGCGCATTTCTTCTTCAAACGTGCCAGAAATAATTACCCCGCGGTCAGGATCGACAGAGGCTTGCCCAGACACAAACATCAGGTCACCCGCAATGATTGCCGGGCTAAACGGAAGATCGGACTTTGCGCCCGCATTGATAATTTTCAGCATGGTTTCTCTCTGTTTGGTCGGTTTCAGGGAACAAATTTTGCGGGGTAAACATGGTGTTCAGTCGCCGATTGTCGGTTGGCGAGATGTTCATAGATTTCTGGCAGAACCTGCCCCATCCATTCGGACGTTTTGACGACAAATCCCGGCTTTTCAGAATCCAACGCAAACCCATAAATCCGTGTTTTTGCGGAATGCTGCGCTGCGATAATATCGCGCCAATTGCGATGCACATAGCCGCAAACCACGTCAGGTTGAAATTCGGCGATCTTGGCCATCATGGCGTCTGTATCTTCTGCTCCAACTTCTTGGTTAACGCATATTATGGATACGTCCGCCGCCGGGTCCCCTCCCCGATGCGCATCATGAAACCCTTTCAATCGCGCAGCTTGCTCGGGTGATAAAATCTCTGAATCCAGATACAGGTATTTGTAAGACTTGCCCTTGAACCTCTGAAACATATCAACAAAAGGAGATGCGAAATCCAGCCTAAAACTGTGAAAAGGCAAGGCGTCCGTGAACAGATCAATCAGGCTGATCTGGCTTGTCGTTTCCGCCAAACCATCGGTGTTCGTGCGATCCGTAATCCCTGTCAGAACAACTGCATCCAGCGCGTCCCAAAGGTTCGTTGGCATAGCGTCATGTGTGAAGCTGCCAAGCACAAATTCGTGCCCGTCTGATACCACGCCCTTTTCAATTGCGCTTACCATTCGTGTGTAAAACGCATTGTCAAATATTCCACCGCCTACGATCTCGCGGTTGTAGAAAAACCCTATGCGCCAATGGGCTTCGGCCCACGGCGTTTTGACCAGATAAGACCCCTTGCCAACTTGGCGACGAATAACGCCCTCTGCCTCTAGGTCCTTGAGCGTTTTCATGACCGTTATCAAAGAAAAATCACAAAATTTGATGATCTCATTTTGTGATTCAATTTTGTCGCCCGGCCCCAGCCCTTGCTTTTTCCAACGCCGAAAAAGGATCGAACGCAATTGCAGATGACGTGGGCCCAGATCTTTGCTCATCCCGGCGCATCCCATGACATTTGCTGGGCCGATATCCCACCGTCAACATAAAGCATTTGCCCCGTGATGTAATCCGCAGCCTCAGACGCTAAAAACACCGCAGTCGGCCCTATATCATCGGGTTGACCGATCCTGCCCAATGGAATCTGGCGTCGCAAAACTTTGCGAGTGTCGCCCTGATCAAGCCCCGCCTGGGTAAGCGGCGTTTCCACGATACCGGGGCCAATCCCATTGACCCGAATGCCCCTTTCGGCCAGCGATACGGCCAAAGACCGCACCATCATCAATATTGCGCCCTTTGTGCTATCATAAATAACGCTGTTCTTTTCGGCCGCTAAGGAATTGGTAGAGCCGATGCAAATGATCGACGCACCCTGTTGATCGCCTGATACCTTGGCCGCAAACGCCTGCGCGGCAAACAAATATCCTTTGACGTTCAGGTCAAACGCGCGGTCAAACATCTGGGCATCAAGCGTGCCAAAGTCGCCATCGGTAAACGTACCCGCATTATTCACCAATGTGTCGAGCGACCCCAATCTTTGATGCGCCTGTTCGATAAAATGATTTGCGCCTTCTACATTTGATAAATCCGCCTGCACAAAGTGGCATTCCGTCAACGCCCCCAATTCACGCGCAGCGGTGGTATCTGCCTCATGCGAATTTATCACGATCCGTGCGCCCGATTTTGCAAACGCTTTAGCGATCGCAAAACCAATTCCGTGGGTCGAGCCGGTCACGCAGACGCAGGGCCTTACCATTCTTTTGCACCTTGAAATTGCTACTTACATCGTTAACATAATAACATATTAGGATTGGCAAGTTTATGCAAGTCAAACAAAAATGGACGAACGTTGTAATCATAACGCCTGACGGGTCAGTTCGCAAAGATTTACTGATTGAAGGCGAAAGGATTTCGGCGCTTTTGTCCCCGACGGAAACCACCGGATCGGATGTGAAAACCATCGACGGTCGTGGTCAAATTCTGTTCCCCGGCATGATTGACGTTTTGCAGCATGGCTTTGACGTCAATTTCTATCATGAACCAACACCAGGATGCGTTGCAGACAGTTCCACCCTTTTACCAAGTCACGGTGTGACAGGGTTCTTGCCGACAATCGGCTCTCTTGCCCCGTCTAAAACCGCGGGCATATTGGCAGATTTGGCAGGGCAATGTGCGCAAGCAACTGGCGCACGCGCATTAGGTGTCCATAGCGAAGGGCCATGCTTTGGCGCACCTGGCGCCCATAACCCAGAGAACCTATTGCTGCCGACGCTTGATCTGGGCCACCAGTTGATCGATGCCGCAGACGGTAAGCTTTTGGCTGTCACTGTCGCGCCAGAACTGGAAGGCGCTGAAGCCTTTATTCGGCTGATGAAACAGGCTGGCGTATCCGTCCACCTAGGGCACAGTTGCGCTTTGGCCGATGACATCTCGCGCTTTGTATCCTGGGGTATTGATGCCGTAACCCACATGTATAACGTCACAAAGTCCCTGCCCCCCGATAACAGCGGCGTTCACCCGTTCTCATTGCCCGATGCCTTGATGGCAGAACCTGATCTTGCACTTGGGGTAATCTGCGACGGCATTCATGTGCACCCAAAACTTGTGAAACTTTTGTCGCAACTGCCACCGGAACGGGTATTTTTGGAAACCGATTCCATCAAATACGCCGGGGGCGACGGCGCCCGGTTCGAGGCTTATCCCGGCTATTGGTTGACCAGCGCCAAAGGCAAAGCTGTGCGTGACGACAACGGCGGGCTGTGCGGGTCGTCGCTTACCTCGCATGAGGCGATGTTGAACTATCTATCGTACAGCGGAAAAGACCTTACGCGCGCTGCCACCGCCAGCGCCCTTGTCCCGGCCCGCGTGATTGGGCGCGAAGCCGACTTGGGCAGCATCACGCCCGGAAAACTGGCCGATTTCGCTGTGCTGGACCCCGAAACTTTGGCCGTGAATGCCACTTACGTCGGTGGCAAAGCCGTATTTGAGCGCACAGTATGATGACCCCGGACGACAAACCCCTGCGCTATAACGAAGGCGGCAACGTCCACATGGATTTCCACGGCGCGACCGACACCACCATTGATTTCATTATCAAGAACTACGGCATCGACGTCATGGACCAGATCTTCGCCCGCGTCGGTCATGACGTCTACGCAGACATCCGCAGCCATTTGCTGGCTGGAAACGTGGGTGAACTTGTTAAACACTGGCACCATTTCTTCGAACGCGAAGGTGCCGAATTTCACATAAATGTCGAAACGGATGAGGTTATTCTGACAGTTAGCCACTGCACCGCCTACGCCCATGTCAAAAAGATCGCGGGCAAGGTCTCGGATCATTTTTGCGACCAGACAATCAAGACCAACCACGCCCTTGCGCAAGGCACCCCATTTGCGATCGACACCGAAATTACCGGCCCCGGATCTTGCCGCCAAATAATCCGTAGACGCCCATGATACCCAGCGATCATTTCACCAAATTTTATAACGAAGTTTTCAAGTTCCTTGAGACCCAAGGCGACGACGCTTTGCATGCTTATTGGCTGGAAATCAGCAAGAACCAGGAACGCCATACGTTAGAATTGTTTCGCGAAAAGGGTCTTGAGGGTATGCGGCAATATTGGGATCACATCCGCGTAGAAGAAAACTGCGATCTTGACCTTGACCTAAACAACGATCGGCTAGAACTGCGGATGAACGCCTGTCCGAGCCTTGGTAAAGTCATGGACAATGATGCCGAACCGATGGCGCGGTATTGCGACCATTGCGCGGGCTGGATTGGGCCGATTATGGATAAGCTTGGCTACCATCTTGTTTATGACGTGATTGATCGCCAGAAACCACAATGCGTCATGCGGGTCTTCAAAGATGTCAAACTGGCGCAAGAGGCCGAAGGCCAAGCAAAATTGCTGATGGGATGGCCCGGTAAGACCGGCAAGGACACCGCTGATTAAACCTCTGGGAGCTTTAATAATGCATATCGTCGACACAGGAACACTCGCCCAAGGTGATGCCGGAACGGCGCGGGCTTGCATCACGTTTGGAACAATCACACCGCTTCAAGACGGCACGCTTTTGGCCACCGGGCGCGCCGGGGATGACAAAGATAGTGATCGCGAACAAATCGAAATGTACCGGTCCAGTGACGGTGGTCATAGCTGGGGCCAACCGACTACGCCTTTTTCCAAAGCCATCGTTGACGGAAAATTTGGGACGCTAAAGCTGTGCTATCTGACGCAATTGTCACCGGGCCATATATTGGCCGCCGCCATGTGGGTCGACCGCACCACTTACCCTGGAATGCCACTGTTCAACGCCGATACCGAAGGTTGCCTTCCGATGGCTATTTTACTGGCGGAGTCCCATGATAGCGCAACGTCTTGGTCCCCTTGGCGCAAGGTTTCGATGCCAGATGACATCGGCCCACCCAGCTTGACCAACCCGATCCTGAGTCTCGCCGACGGGTCACTGGCGATGAGTATCGAGACCAACAAACATTACAGTGACGCTTCGACGTGGCATCAACGTGCAGTATTCCTGCGATCCACCGATAATGGCGTCAGCTGGTCGGGGCCAAAGCCCGTTGCCCAAGACAAAACCGGGCGCATCTTTAACTGGGATTTACGTTGCGGCGTTAACCCAAATGGCACGGTGGCCAGTTTTGCGTGGACCTACGACAGACGCACGGAAGAATATCAAAACGTGTTTCGCCGCGTAAGCGTGGACCACGCGGAAACCTGGTCTGCCCCACAAGATTTGGGATTTGCAGATCAGGCCGGGCCACCGGCAATATTACCAGATGGACGTGTTGTATTGGCCTGGGTTGATCGGTTTGGTGATCAATGTATTCGTGCGCGAATTACGCCCGCGATTGACGGTGATTTTGATCCAGCCAGCGAGGTCGTCATCTACACACACGCCTCACCCAAAGACAGTAAATCCAAGGACACAGGGGATTTGCTGGCTGGGATGGAAATGTGGGGGTTCGGTTTGCCCTTTGCCACCACCCTGCCCGACGGCGATGTGTTGGTGACCTATTACGCAGGCGACAACCACGCCATGAGCCTGCAATTTGCGCGGCTGTCAGTTTAGGCAATTGACTCGGCTTTTCAGAGATCCAGAATGAACCCATTGATCACGTGCTGACAGTCTTCAACCATCCAACATGCTGCAAAAACTTGCCCGTTCGACAGGGGCAACAGCGATGGTTGCCCAAATTTCAAACTACCAAATTGTTTTTTGATGTTAGTGGCGTCGCTGCCCATGCCATTGGTCGTGGCGTTGCCTGAAAATAGGTTAAGCTCGCGTTCAATTCTAAATCCATTGGCACCAATATCGACCTGACGCACCCAAAGCCCAACTGGATCTTCGCGGTGGGCGTGGATCGTCAAAACCTTGTTATCCCCCAACGCGATCAGATTTGACGCCTGCCCATGCACACCAGTATCAATCGCGGGTCCAAATGTCTGGCCGCCGTCTTCTGACACGACCATATGATTGTTAAGGTTGGATTTTTCTTGGTTGTCATAGGCCCAGAAAAGCACCACCACCCACCCCGGATTCGTTTCGCACAATCGACATTCCCACGCGGCCACGTTGCCACCGGGGCTTTCAAAGAAAGTGGACAGCTTCGCCCAGCTTTCGCCGCCATCATCACTAAAGACAATCCAACCAGAATGCCCATCCGCACCTAGATGAAATGGTGGGGCCGCTGCTATAATCCGACCAGACTTCAAACTAATGCAGGGGCCAGACATTTCAAGCGGTTGACCGCCAATATCAATCACGCGCGGCGCGTCCCAGCTTTGCCCATTATCTGTGGACCGGCTTACCATATTGCGCAGCGGCAGCACCGCAAATGTATCCGCATCGACAATCGCAGTCAGGTCGTCAGGCCGCACAAAACCATACCCCGTGGCCAGCAGGTTTCCATCCGTCAGCACCAACGGTTTCAATGTCTCTGATATCGGGTGCGGCTGAAACTCATGGTTATGTAGTCGCTTTGGCGGGCTCCAGCTTTGGCCCAAATCGGTGCTTTTGCTGACAAACGCCCGGTGATCTGCGGCGTCAAACGCCTGCCCGATTGAAAATACCGCCACAAGGCTGTCATCGGCCAATTGCACGACGCCCGGAAAAACCGCTTGTCGACTGACCAACAATGGGTCCGGGTTGGCATAAATCGTGACCTTTTTTACAAGCTTCATGAATCAAACTTTCTGCTATGCGAATGGCTTGGACCAGCGGCGATATTGCCCCGGTGATAACCCGCGTGACTTCTTAAAGGCAGTGCAAAATGTCTCGCCGTGCCGGTAGCCGATCTGTGCCGCGATTTCAGAAACCGAAAATCCCGTAGTGGCCAGTAACTCTTCGCCCTTGGTCAGACGAAGGTTGCGCAGATGATCCCCCGCCGACGTGTCATATGAAATCCGATGTTGTTTGCGAAACCCACTTTCGCTTACCCCTGCAAGCCGCGCCACGTCACTAAGTGTGCGCATGTCTTCCAAGTTATCGGTGGCCTGCGCCCAGACATAGGTTAGACGGTTTTCGGGCTGGGTGTTATCAACAGTCCCTCGCGTGGTCAGGCTGTTAAAACCATCCAGAATACTGTGCAGCAACCTTTGGCGTCGGACCATCAGATCTGGATCGTTCCTTTGGGCAAGTTGCATCGCCAAGCGCACCTGACTTTGGACATGCAGCGCCTCGTCCTGGCGCACAACGTCATACCCCAGACGGCCGAAGTCACACACCTCTGCTCCAGCGTATTCGAAATGACAGATCGATGCCGTGGCGAAACTACCAATCGCGTGCCCGGAAAATGCAGTTCCGGGCCGGATCAATACCCCGGCGGGCGCGTCGAAATGTTCCTGGCAACCAAGATTGGGGAATTTCACGACGACTTCACCTTGATGAACCCAAAATAGATCATGAAAGGTCCACGTTACCGGACCAATTTTCATGCGCTGGTCAATGCGTCCAAACTGGTGCTTTCCAAGGATCAATTGGTCCGTCTGAATGCTGGTATTCATAATAATTCAACCTAAAATTCGCCCAGATTATCGGTATTCCTATAAATAGACCGGACTGCCTACGTGACTTACTCAACAACTTGGGGTTTGATTGTGCAACAGGAAACAGCATAATAGGGAAGAAACTCATGCTTCACTCTGCCACTCTCTCAGATGCTTCGGACCCGAAAATCCGTTTTGACGAAGACGGGTATTTGACAGTTGAACCGTTATTTGACGCCGCGAAAATGGCCGAGATCAATGTCGAACTGGATCGCTTCATTAGCGAACGTGTTTCAGAGATGGGCAGTTCAGAGGTGTATTACGAAGACATCGATGATAGCACCAGCATCAAGCAAATGATGAATATGCATGATCACGATCCCTACTTTGATGACCTGCTGCAAAACAGTGTGATCCGCACGATGGCCGAAACCGCGTTGGGCGAAGCGGTCAAGGGCGTGAACGTGGAATATTTCAATAAACCGCCGGGCATCGGCAAGGCAACGCCGGCCCATCAGGACGGTTATTTCTTCCATATCAAACCTTCCAAGGCCGTCACGGGTTGGCTAGCGTTGGAAGACGTCGACCATGAAAACGGCTGTCTCCATTATGTTCAGGGATCGCACAAGGCGGAAGGTTTCCGCCCCCACGCGCGTTCGAATGTACTTGGATTTTCGCAAGGCATGACCGATTTTGGCACCGATTATGACAAAGAAAACACCGTTGCTTTACCCGGCCACGCGGGCACCTTTTTGATGCACGATTGTAAGACTATTCATTGGGCGGGAATGAACCGATCAAAAACCCGATCCCGCCGCGCCCTTGGGTTTATCTATTTTGCCAAAAGCGTCGAAGTCGACAAAGAAGCGCGTGCAGCTTATCAGGCAAAGCTTGATAAGGACCTGTCGGCGGACAACAAAATATAGGCGGGCGAATTGGAGAGCTTGGGATGAGCGGTAAGCGCGTGTTATTGGCGGGATTGTTCCACGAAACCCACTCCTTCCTACATCAAAAAACTGGGCTGGACGCGTTTGCGGTTGGCGGGCTAAATATTGGCCAAGAGGTCATAACTAAGAACGCCGGAAACGGCTCACCCACAGACGGATTTCTGGACTATGCAGGGTCGCAAGACTGGGAAATTGTCCCTGCAATTCAAATGGCTGCAAATCCATCTGGCATGGTTACCCAAGACGTAATTGACATTTTTTACAAACATTTCTTCGAAGCCTTTGATCGTGAGTCCGCACATGTAGACGGCATTTTCCTTGTGTTACATGGGGCCATGGTCAGCGAAAATTGTGACGACGTCGAAGGCGCGTTTTTGCGGGCAATTCACCAGCGATTGGATGCCAAGGGCATCAACATTCCGGTCGCCGCAGTCATCGACCTGCATGCCAATGTGTCCGAAGACATGACCAATTATAGTACGTGTCTTTATTCTTACCGGATGAACCCACACAGCGATGCGCGCGAGGCTGCATTGCAAACCGGTGTGCTATTCGGGCAGTTGATGGATGGGCGCGCGGTTACCCAACACCATCTTGCCACCCGTTACGTCATCCCCCCTACCGGGCTTGCCACATCGGCCGATCCGATGAAATCGGTGCAAGCCAAAGCGCGCGCCATAGAGGCCGCGGATCGCGACATTTTGTGCATCAACGTGATGGGTGGATACTCCTACGCAGACATCGCAGATTGCGGGTTCAGCATCAATTGCTGCACAAGCGGCAACCCTGACAAGGCGCTTGGCTACCTAACCTCACTGCTAAAGGTTTTTGAGGCAAACATGGCCAATGCCTATCCGACCGAAGCCGCCCTGCACACGGTTCTTGACCGCATAGACACCGAACCGCGTGGCGACGGGCCGGTCTTACTGGTTGAACCTGCTGACAATATCGGCGGCGGCACACCTGGCGACGGCACCGGGTTGCTTGCCCCCTTGCTTGAAACAGGTCGCAAGAACATCGTGGCCATCCTGAACGACGCAGAGGCCGCATCGATGTGTCATGCAATATCAAAGGGCGACACCGTCACACTTTTGATCGGCGCGAAGACAGACAAACACCACGGCTCACCCATTGAGTTTTCTGGGCGCATTCGCCATCTCAGTGACGGAAAGTTTGAGCTTGAAAACAAGCAGTCCCATCTGGCCTCGATGATGGGCACCCACATCGACATGGGGCTGTGCGCCGTGCTGGAAAACGAACAGGCGACGATATTGCTGACCAGCCGCAAAACGCCACCGATGGATCTAGGCCAGCTGCATTCCCAAGGTATTAGCCCAGAAGACGCAGCACTTGTTGTTGTAAAGGCCGCCGTGTCACATAAAGACGCGTATGATCCAATAGCTGCGGCCAGTTATAACGTTGAAAGCGTAGGGTTGTGCACAAGCAATCTAACAACTCTGCCATACAAAATTTTAACCAGAAAACAAATTTCAGCAACTTGATGTGCGCGGCTAGCCGTCAACCATCAGCCGATGAAATAACATCCAGAAACGACAGATTGCTGGCCGTCAAACCAGCGTCCACCGTGATCGACGTGCCAGTAGTACCGCTGGCCAGCGGCGACGCTAAAAACAACACCGCATTCGCAACTTCTTGCGGGGTCACAATCCGCCCCAACGGATATTCACGCGACAGCCTGTCCAATATCCCCAGATCGGCCTTGAATACGTCCGCAATCGAGCTACGCTAAATAAAGTTAATGCCATTTGGGAGAAAAAAATGGAAACTCTATCGATAGGTCAATATAGCTTGATCTTTAATGCCTTTTCGTTCGGCTTTGCGACGCTTGCTGCTGCGACGTTATTTTTCTGGCTTAGTATTGGGCAGGTTAAGCCACAATACAAAACCGCATTGGTGGTGACTGGATTAGTGACCTTCATCGCAGCCTATCACTACTTTCGCATCGGCCAAAGCTGGAATGATGCTTACGTTCTGGTTGATGGGGTATACGTTGCTTCTGAAAAAGTCTTCAACTCTGCATACCGCTACGTTGACTGGCTTTTGACTGTGCCACTTTTGCTGGTCGAACTGATCTTGGTGATGAGCCTAAGCCGGTCTGAAACAGTGTCACGCGCAACCAGCCTTGGTTTAGCGGCATTGCTGATGGTGGCCTTGGGTTACCCAGGTGAAGTCTCGGATGCAAACGGAACGCGCTGGGTATTTGGCCTGTTGTCAATGATCCCATTCTTGTGGATCGTTTACCAATTGTATGCCGGTTTGAGCAAGGCAATTTCAAACCAGCCAGAAAATGCACGTGGTCTTGTCAGCACCGCGCGTAACGTAACCGTAGCGAGTTGGTGTTTTTATCCAGTAGTCTACTTTGCGGGTGCAATCGGCATCGAAGGCGCAACAGCCACAGTGATCGTCGAAGTTGGTTATACCATCGCGGACATCATTGCGAAGGCCGGATTTGGTGTGCTTATCGTCATGATTGCGATGCGCAAAAGCGAAAATCCATCCGACCAAAAAACTTTGACTGTCCCTAGCTAAGGGCGTCAACGACCGCCCCTGTTTTTGTTGGGGCGGTCATTTTCTTTGTGAACATACTGGACGCTTTTGATGCGTGATACACATCTCAATTTGCCCCTAACCTTGCACGATGTTGATGCCGCGATTGATCAGTTGCTTTTGCCCAACCTATCGCTCGTGGCAGATGCAGCAAGGTATCATTTCTCTGCGGGTGGCTCGCGTATACGTGCGCAGCTAGGCCTTGCTGCGGCGGCAGCATTGAACTTGTCGCCACAGGCATCGCTTGCTTGTGCCTTGGCCCCTGAATTATTGCACAATGCGTCATTGGTGCATGACGATTTGCAAGATGGAGATACAATGCGGCGCACGCGACCCGCTGTCTGGTCACGCTTTGGCAAAGACATCGCAATATCGACCGGTGATCTTTTGATTTCTGCTGCCTACGTTGCCTTGGCACAGCATCCCCATCCAGCCGCTGCTTTGCGCGCGATGCACGAAGCGATCGCGTTTACCATTGACGGTCAGACTCAAGATTGCCGCACTAAAAATCCAAGTCCTGAAAGATATGAAATCATTGCAGCCAACAAATCTGGGCCTCTTCTAGCGCTGCCGATCCGCCTTGCGTTGATCGCCGCCAATATACCCGGGCAAGACACATCCGTGCAGGCTGGACATGCTCTCGCTATTGCCTACCAGACCCTCGATGACATTGATGACCGCAGCGCTGATCTGGCGAATGAAGCGACCAACATTTGTCTGTCACTGGAAGCCTTGGGGCACTCTCAAGTCGCCGCACAAGTTATTGCAACTGCGCGTGCAAGCGCAGCGCTGAAAACTGCACGGCACGCGGCACAGAAACTGCAAGACGGGGTTGGCACTCCGTTTATAGCCCTTGCTGATCGCCTCGAAACAAAATTGAAGGACGTGAACAATGCCACGCGATGAAACCGGTTCTGATAAGCAATCAGCCATTGTTGCCGGTGCAGGGTTTGGAGGTATCGCCGCAGCACTTCGCCTGCGCGCCAAGGGATACGATGTGCATCTGATTGATCGGTGCGCGCGTCTTGGTGGTCGTGGGCAAGTTTTTGAAAAAGACGGCTACCGTCATGATGCCGGACCAACAGTCCTGACTGCGCCCCATCTGTTCGAGGAGTTGTTTGGGTTGTTCGGTAAAAAGCTGTCAGATTACGTGACCTTGGTCGAACCTGATCCTTGGTACCGTTTCCAATACCATGATGGTGAAACATTCGATTACGGACCGACTGATGCGGATACAGAGGCCGAAATTGCACGTATTTCACAAAATGATGTGGCCGGATATCGAAGCATGGCGGCGTGGTCCAAGCGGATTTATGATATTGGTTTTACCAAGCTATCTGCTGTGCCGTTTCACAAACCTGCATTCATGATCAAACAGATCCCTGATCTGCTACGGCTGCGATCCTATGAAAGTGTCTGGTCGATGGTCTCGCGCCACCTGAAGCACGACAAACTGCGCCGTGCATTTTCAATCCAGCCGCTTTTGTTGGGGGGCAACCCGTTTTCGACAACTGCCATTTACGGGATGATCAATCACCTTGAACGCGAACACGGTGTTTGGTTCGCAATGGGTGGGACAGGTGCGCTTGTGGATGCGTTTGACAGGTTGATGCGTGAAGAAGGCATTATCATTTCGCTCAATACCACGATTACACAGATCAAAGTTGAAGATGGCCGTGCATCCGGCGTTGCGTTGGAAACGGGTGAAGACATTGATGCTGATGTGGTCGTGTCCAATATGGACCCGATGCATGTCTACAAGAAAATGCTACCGCAGTCGCAAATATCACCAGTGGCCAAGATCCGGACAAAAACTGCAAAATTATCGATGGGTCTGTATGTCTTATATTTTGGTACGACGAAAACCTATCCAAATGTCGCTCATCACACCGTTTGGTTCGGGGAACGGTACAAAGAATTGCTGCGGGATATTTTCAAGAATAAGAAACTCGCAGATGACTTTTCATTGTATGTGCACCGCCCCACGGCGACTGACCCCAGCTTTGCGCCTGACGGGTGCGATAGTTTTTATGTGCTTTGTCCTGTGCCCAATTTGGCTGGTGGTCAGGATTGGGCTATTGAGGGCCCCAGACTACGCGATCGGATTGTTGCAGCGTTAGAAGATACGATGCTGCCTCAATTGAACGACCATATCACCGCCGAATTTGCGATGACCCCCAAAGATTTCAGCAATGATTATCTCTCCGTCGACGGCGCTGGATTTTCGTTGTCACCGTTCTTTACGCAATCGGCATGGTTCAGGTTTCATAATCGTGGAGAAGGCGTGCGTGACTTGTATTTCGTAGGGTCCGGGACCCATCCCGGCGCCGGATTGCCGGGCGTTGTGTCGTCAGCTAAAGTGTTAGAAACGCTTGTACCCGTTGCAGAACTTGACACATGACCCCCGAAGCAATCATGGCGTATCACGCCCGTAGTTTCGCGCCTGCAGCCCGTCTTCTGGCCAAACATGACCGCCTGCTTGTTGCCCGCCTCTACGTTTTGTGTCGCACAATTGACGATATTGCCGACGAGATTGGCGGGCCTATCGGGAAATACCGATTGCAAAAAGTTCATGATGATTTGTTAAGGCCCAACCCGCGTGATCCGCTTGCGATCGAGGCGCATGACTTGTTCAAAGACCAGCCGCTTGGATTGGCAGCTTTGGTCGAATTGGTGCGCACTGCTGCGGCTGATACGGGAAACACTTGCATCGTTGATAATGCTGCGCTCGATACCTATTGCATGGGGGTCGCAGGAACGGTCGGAGTAATGATCTGCTCAATCTTTAATGTAGGCGAAGCATACCATGCCAAAGCAGCTGATCTTGGCAAGGCAATGCAGCTTACCAATATATGCCGCGATGTCGCAGAAGACGCGCGCATTGGTCGTCGTTACTTGCCGCAGACGCAATGTCCACACTCGCCAAAAGAAATTGCTGCGGGAGATCTAGACGCCATTGCGGCAGCTGAAGCCACGATGGCTGACCTTCTTAATCAAGCGGAGAATCTTTATGAATCGGGACGATCAGCGCTTGGCGCACTTCCGTTTCGTTTGCGTCTCGCTGTGGCATCTGCCGTCGCGATGTATGAAGGAATAGGCACGCAGGTGCGCCACCGCAATTACCAGCCACTTGCAGGCCGCGCCTTTGTCCCGAGGCGGCAAAAAATTATTTTGGCAATGAGCGCTGTCCTCGCTGAGATTGTACAAAAACGAAAATTTGTTGATGGACCCGATCATGCCAGTGCCTAATGTTGATGTAGCAATTTTGGGTGGCGGTTGTGCAGGGTTAAGCCTTGCCGTCCGATTAGCACAAAGCAATCTTTCCGTACGCGTAATTGAACCCCGCAGCACATACGAAAATGACCGCACCTGGAGCTTTTGGCGGACACGCGCTGACCCTTTCCAAGGATGCGTTCGCAAAGAATGGACGTCATGGACCATTGTGGGTTCGCATGGGCAAACAACACGCGACTCATCCCACTTGCGCTATCAGACGGTCGAATCCGGAGCATTTTATACACATGCCCTAGACCGAATTGCGGCTAGCAGTAAAACCTCGCTATCGCTTGGCGTGTCCGCAAAAGACATCGTAAAGATGAAAGATAGATGGCAGATAAACACGACTTCAGGTCCCTTCACTGCCACAACCGTTGTTGATACGCGACCGCCACAGCGCATACCGACCTATGGGCAATTCTTCTTGGGTCGCGAGATCAAAACTGAGCGGCCAATTTTTAATTCCGATGTCGTCCAGCTTATGAGTTTCCGCAAAGCGCGCAGCATGGGTGTCGACTTTGTATATATCCTTCCGTTTGCCGCTGATCAGGCCTTAATCGAAGTCACCTCATTTGCCCCTGACAATCCCGGTGATCAGGTATTCAATGAATGGCTCAACGCAGAGATACTTGCACTTGACGCAGGTCAAATAGAAATCGTTCGCAAGGAGGCCGGTGCGCTTCCCATGGAGGTGAGTTTTACCGATCACGTCCCAGACGGGATTATTCGTATGGGGCTTGGTGGTGGTGGCGCGAGACCTTCCACCGGATACGCATTTTCGCGGATACAAGATCACGCAGATCATATTGCGGATGCGCTGATCCATGGACGTGATCCTAATATTGTGTTGGATGGAAAAGTAACGCGCTTCATGGACCGCGTATTTTTACAAGTTTTGACTAGCAACCCTGCTCAGGGTCCCGCCCTTTTTGAAAAGCTGTTTCGCAATACACCGCGTGACAGACTTGAACGATTTTTATCGGGGTCAACATGTGCGGCTGATCGGCTTTCTGTAATGATGTCTTTGCCGCCACGCCCATTTTTGCAAGCGGCGGTGTTTCCAAAATGATAACCACACCAGCATGGCAAACATGGATTTTTGCCGCGACCGTAATTTTCACGATTTCTGTAAACTTGCTTTTTCAACCTGATCTTTTGGTCCAGCTGTTTATACTGGTTCCAGCTATTGCAATTCTTGGGCTGCCGCATGGGGCGCTTGACCTATCCATTGCGCAGGCGCTTTGGCCATTGATTGGATGGCAAGGCAAAGCCCGTTTTATAAGTGCGTATATGGGTCTAACTTTACTCGTCATAGGTCTTTGGAACTTATTTCCTGGACCTGCATTATTTGGATTCCTTATTTATTCCGCATTCCATTTTTCAAGCGATTGGGGCGGTGAAGACAATCTTTTACGCATTACAGGTGGTGTCACAACGGTCGGAGCACCCGCATTATTTTGGCAAGACGACGTGGCCACTATTTTTGCCTACCTTGCGCCAGTACCAGCAGCAAACCTTGCCGCACTATCCCTCGCAATTGCTGGTGGAGTAGCGCTCATTTCATTCGTCAGCCTGACAATTATACGCCCTGAGGTCCGGGCAAAAGCAACTGTTGAACACGCCATCATATGGATTGCAGCGGTGTGTCTGTCGCCTCTGGTATATTTTGTCATCTATTTTTGCAGCCTACACTCGGTGCGGCACTTCACGAGTGCATTGGCTTCACTTGAAAACCAACGACACGCGTTTAGCATCGCAGGATTATTAACTTGTATAACAGTTTTCGGTGGATTTATCGGTTTCATAATATTGCAAAGGCATGATGCTGCGATGATGGAACAATCAATCTTGCAGATTGTATTTATAGGTATTGCGGCATTAACTGTCCCACATATGCTCCTTGTGGATCGTTTCCAAAAGCTGAAAGATGACCTGAGGCAATGAACACTTTTTTGATAGCGTAACGCGTCGGCAATGTTATCGGTCTGGACTTTTGGTGGCTTTCAGCCATGCTTATGAACGCAAAAAAATGCACCAAGCTTTAACCTGCAATATTCACGCCTAGTCGTGTTCACCATCATGGCGCCAGCCAGATCCGCGCATAAATAATTTAGGTATGAACGCCGCCGCAGTATAAATTGCAACTGTAACTGAAGTGGTCCTACTTATTCGGACTGTTTTGCGGCTTGGCTAAGGTGCATCTTGTTTCTGTTCATGCCGCTTTTCGTGTCTCCGATTTGCCGAAGTATGCGATGTCCGGTGTTCGCTTATCAAGGGCGGTGTGAGGTCGTTCTGAGTTGTAGAACTCAATCCAGTTATCAATGATCCGTTTTGCTTGGAATCCGTCAGTAATTTCATGCAGGTAGACGGCCTCCTGCTTCAGCGACCGCCACAACCGTTCGATGAAGATATTGTCGAGGTATCGCCCCCGACCGTCCATTGATATTTTTATGTCAGCTTTGGTCAAAGTCGTGATCCAACCAGCGCCTGTATATTGGCTGCCTTGGTCCGTATTCATTATCTCTGGCTTGCCATATCGGGCGATTGCCTCCTCCAACGCCTCAACGCAAAAGCTGGCATCCAACGTATTGGAAAGCCGCCAGTTCAAAACCTTACGGGTCGCCCAGTCCATGATTGCCACCAGATATAGAAAGCCGTTCTTGACAGGGATGTAGGTGATGTCGCTGCACCAAACCTGATTGGGCCGCGTGATTGCGAGCTTCCTCAGCAGGTATGGATAAATACGGTGCTGTGGGTGCTTCTTGCTGGTGTTCGGCCCCTTGTAGATGGCCTGCAACCCCATGATGTTCATCAGGCGACGCACACGGTGCCGCCCTGCTGAGAAGCCAGACTGAGGAAGGTAAGCAGCAATCTGGCGGCTGCCAAAGAACGGGTATTTTGTGAACACCCTATCAATCTCATGCATCAGCTTAAGTGTCTCGGCATTCACCCCAACTGGTGCGTAATAGATCGACGAACGGCTGATCTTGAGCAGTTTACACTGGCGCGTCAGGCTTAGCTTTGTGTTCTCTTTACGGATCATCTCGCGGCGTTCAGACGGGCTCATCGCTTTAGCCCTTGTGACAAAAAATCATTCTCCACCGCAAGCTGGCCAATCTTGGCGTGAAGCTCTTTGATCTCGCCGTCTTTATTCTCGGCCTTTTTGACCTTGTCTGAGAAAACCCCCGCCATGCCTTCAATAGCCTGCCGTTTCCACGTGCTCACCTGCGTTGGGTGGAGTTGTCGCTTGGCTGCGATCTCTTGCACCGTCTTGTCACCACGCAGCGCCTCAAGCGCCACAGCAGCCTTAAACTGGTCTGAAAAGTTCCGTCGTTTTGTCATTCTCGTATCCATTCGTTCGGGTTGGATACATCTTAGCACGCTGTCCGAATTTGCCGGACCACTTCAGTTGTTCAGGCTCTCGTGATAGCGCTGGTGGTTGTAGTGATCGACGAAGGCTTCAATCTGGGCTTCGAGATCACCGGGCAGGAAGTAGTGTTCCAGCAAGATGCGGTTCTTCAATGTCTGATGCCAGCGTTCGATCTTGCCTTGGGTTTGGGGATGATAGGGCGCTCCGCGCGAGTGCTTCATGCCTTTGTCTTGCAGCCATTCTGCCAGTTCTCCAGAGACATAACTGGACCCATTGTCGCTAAGCAGGCGCGGTTTGTGGACGACGTGAACCTGATCGCAACCGGATGCTTCCAAAGCCAAATCCAGCGTGTCCGTCACGTCTTGGGTTCTCATGTTCGTACAGAGTTTCCATGAGATGATGTACCGGCTGTAATCGTCCAGGATCGTGCTGAGATAGAACCAGCCCCAGCCGATGATCTTTAGGTAGGTGAAGTCGGTCTGCCAAAGCTGGTTGATGGCCGTGGTCTTGTCTTTGAACTCATTGGCCGCCTTGATGACGATGAAGGCAGGGCTGGTGATCAGATCATGTGCCTTGAGCGTGCGATAGACTGTGGATTCAGATACAAAGTAGCGTTCATGGTCTGTGAACGTCACCGCCAGTTCTCGCGGCGATAACTCCGTCTCTTTCAAGGCAAGATTGACGACCTTGTGCTTCACCTCGTCAGGAACGCGGTTCCAAACGTGTTTTGGTTTAGGCGATTGATCTTGCAATCCAGCTTCACCACGCTGCAGATACCGATCATACCAGCGGTAGAATGTGGTGCGGGGGATGCCCAGTTTGGCCAACGTCAGGCGTGCCGACAGATGCGATCCTTCGACCAGTCTGATGATCTCCAGTTTCTCAGAGGCAAGGTATCTCATTCGTGGCCGCCCCCATCGTCTGTCATGCTTTTTTTAAGCAAACGGAGTTCGAGCGTTTGTTCAGCCACAACCTCCTTCAGATCATGGGCTTCACGGCGAAGATCCTTCACTTCGTCGGTCGTGGCAGCACGGGCTGTGTCGCCAGCAAGACGCCGCTTCCCAGCCTCCATGAAGTCTTTCGACCATTTGTAGTAGATGCCTTGGGAAATGCCTTCACGGCGACACAACTCAGCGATGCTGTCTTCGCCACGCAGGCCGTCCAAGACGATCCTGATCTTCTCTTCAGATGAATAATGCTTGCGGGTCGCCCGTTTGATATCTTTGACGATCTTCTCGCCAGGGCTTTTGCGTGTTCCAGTTGTCTGTCTCATGTTCCACTCCTCAGTGGTTACGATGAGCCAAGAACACTCTCTTATCAAATAACGCTATTTGGACCCATAAGCGCTGACGTCAGACAGTAATTTCATACCAGTTCTAAACTTCGCTACATCCGAAAGCAAAAAAGGGGCCGGTTGGCACCAATGTTGGCCTAAACTAAGAGAGAGCTTGGCTCTTATCGAAGAAGCTAAGAATCGGGCGAACAACAATGAGCTTCTCAAGCAGTGTCTTTGAGTTCATCAAAACAGGTCTGTGCTGAACGTGTGAGTTAAGCGTGTGTAGGTAAACGTGTGAGTAAGCCCTCAAAAACACAGCCATAAAACCCTTTATTTATATGATTATTATAACAAATTACGGTAATGGCGGAGGCTCAGGCAGGCGACGCCAGGATGACAGCAATTATTTTCGTGATTGCAGGGTCCATTCAGTTTTTAAACGGCAGCATCATTGATCCGCTGTTGATGGGCCGGGCGCTGCGCCTTTCGGCCTTTGGGATTATTCTTTCGCTCGCGTTCTGGGGGGCTGTCTGGGGAATCCCTGGCATGTTCCTATCGGTGCCCATTATGGTGATGCTTTTAGTAGTGTGCAGCCACGTTTCAGCCCTGCGCCCTCTCGCAATTCTCTTGTCACGCGAGGGGCTACCCGAAAGCGAAAAAATGCTGGATCACTCGACGCAAAAGGACATGTTCAACTAGGTTTTCGCTGCGCGCGTAAACAACACCGCGATCAGCAACTCACCGGCAGTTACAATCAAAATCGCTGCGCTGGCCACACTGCGCATACATTCAAACACACCTGTAAAAGCGATCCCCGCAAACGCGGCAGCAAATCCCCCAGCAAAGCGCGTTGCGAACCGGTGACGGCCCTGTATCGCGGGCCAACCGGAGCATCACAGCAAAGCCCAAAAACATCGGTGACGCCCGTCGCACCATAAACATACTGCCTGCGTCCGCACCAACGCCATAGGTGGCGATATAGCTTGCAGGTGACAGCAGCAACAGTGCGAATAACACCGCGCAAATTAGCGCTGTCAAAACTGAGATACTGCGAAACATCAGCTAGTCCTCAAGGTGCAAGTAAACGCGACGGTTCTGCTTGCCCTTCTTTTCGATCTTGCCAATACGGACACGTCCGATCTCTGACGTATTGGCGACATGGGTGCCGCCACAGGGCTGCAAGTCTGCCGTGTCGTCGCCCTGCCCGATGCGCACTAGCCTGATCTGGCCCAGCCCTCGTGGGGGCTGCACCGACATGGTCTTCACCAAGCCTGGATTGGCATCCAATTCAGCCTCAGATATCCATTCGTCTGTCACCGCAAAATTACAGGCAATCAATTCGTTCAGCGTCGCGTCTCAAGGCTTCTTTGTCCCCGGGCGCATCAGGCATATTAAAATCCAACCGACCCTTTTCAACGGCGATAGATCCGCCTGAAACAGGCAATGGAATGACCACAGACAGCAAGTGTAATGCCGTGTGTACGCGCATTAATCTGTGGCGGCGATCCCAAGTGATGGACTGCATTACAGATGTGCCAACAGAAGGCAGCGCCAGTGGTTCAGCAGGAATAAGGACAATCAGCTCGCCTTCTCCCTTAATCGCTGTAGCGATCTCCATACGGCCGCCATCCCAGACCAAAACGCCGCTATCACCCGGCTGACCGCCAGACGTCGGGTAAAAGATCGTCTGATCCAACACGACGCCACCCTCGGACGTAATCTGGGTCACTGTGCCTGCAGCTTCTCTCAGGTAGGCGTCTGATCTGAGAAAGTGGGGTTGTCATCAATTCTCTTTCTTTGGATGCAAGGCTTCAGGATTGCGGAGCCAGAGATCACGCTGCGCGAATGGAATTTCGATACCTGCGGTATCAAAGCGGGTGACGATGCCATGGAACATTTCTGACTTGGCAACCAAAACGAAATTCACATCGCGGATAATCGCACGGATTTCAAAATCGATACTATCAGCACCAAACCCAGTCAGCAAAACACTGGGCGGTGGGTTCAAAAGAACCAAAGGATGCGCCTCAGCGACCTCTTGCAGGATTTGGGTAACTTGCGCCGTGTCCGTGCCATAGGCGACGCCAACAGGCACAATTGCACGGCCCACCAGATTGCCGCGCGTCCAGTTTGTGACCTGATTGCTGATAAGATCAGCGTTGGGAATGATCACATCCGTCCGATCAAACGTCTCAATACGCGTTGACCGCACTGATATGTCACGCACGTAACCCATCTGACCGCCAACCTCGATCATGTCACCTTCAACCACCGGTCGCTCGATCAACAAAATAATTCCGGATACAAAATTTGATACGATGTTTTGCAACCCAAAACCGATACCCACAGACAACGCCCCAGCAACAATCGCCAGCGACGACAGATCAATGCCCGCAACGCCGAATGCAATCAATGCTGACAGGAATATTCCAACATAGCCAAACCCTGCAACAACGGCGTTTTTCCCGCCCAAATCAAACCGAGTGCGCGGCATCACTGTGGTCTTTAGCGTGGTTTTAATAAACCGCGTCAACAAAGCACCAACCATGAATACCAAAATAAACGTTAGAAAATTTGATGGCGAAATACGGGTTTCACCCAACGTAAATCCGCTCAGAAAACGTGTCCAAATTTCGATCAATTCTGCCCAGCTGACGCCCCAAATAAGCGCCAAAACAGGGACCGCAATTAATGAAAGCGCAAAGTCGATAGATACGGGCAACAGTCCCCGTAGATCAGGGGTTGATGTGTCTTCGCTGGCAGCAACTCCGTCGCGGGCTGTCACGGCGTAGCTCAGTCTTTGAAGCACCACAATCACAGCAATTGTGGCCAGGGATGCAACGGCAGGAGACCGTAATTGCCGCCGCCACAGCACCATAGCCCAACAATGACGCCAACGGACCGGCAATCGCGAATGCACGTGCAGCACGACCAATAAACACCCTCAATCGGCTACTATTAAATATTGCAGTCGTGTTGGGACTCGCCTGATGCTCGATCAACTGCCCCAAGCGCCACAGCAGCGCTCCTACAATCAACTGCAACGGCAAGTTAACGACATCAATCGACACGGCCTCTGCCCTAACCGTGCTCAATAGCCCGTCAATCGCAATCGCAGTTGCAAGCACCCAGCCCAAGCCAACCGTCAAGCACCGCGCGGGTCCACGCACGTCCGCAGGATAGCCAAGGATACCATCATCATCTTGCGAGATCGGAAAATAGAAATCAGACAACCATTTGGCAACAAACACCATTCCACCCGCGAACGGTAGTGTTGCGATAACCCTTTTGCCCGCTGGGCCAAAAAGCCCCGACATGTCGAGGATCAATACAACCAAAACCAACCCCAATACAGGGATCACAATGCTTGCCAATGAAATGACAAACTGCAACGCCGACGCGGCCAGGGCCGACGTCGGTAGTGTCTGCGCGGCCAGCAACTTGATCCATGCACGGGCACGGGTCAACACGACGGCTGCACTTATCAACGCGGCCACCACCAAAGACAATCGACCAACAAGGCCATCTGTGCTGTTATGTGCCGCTGAAATGCTCCAGAACTCTACGCCTAAATTGGACAGGCCCGTTTGAACATCGCGAAATGCAGCAGGCCAGTAAGTTGGGTTCGCAGGTGACATACCACGCGTCGCCAATCGCTGTGAATCAAGTGCGCGCTGTTGTCGATCAACTTCTGTAACGAGGCCGTTAGCACGAGCAAAGGCCTCTTGGGCCAATAACTGCGGTTGTAACAACCGATCTTGCAATGCCATCAACTCGGCCATACGCGCAGCGATAACAGGGTCAACGTCTTCGCTGTTCGCAGCCAATCCCAAGGCGCCAATCTGGCTTTGCACAGTGGTTAACCGGTGGGCATTGGTCCCAAGCGCGTCCGAAAACTGGTCACGCCATCCAACCAGTTCTGCGCGGATACGGCCTAAGGCAAACCGCGACGCAGCCCCTGTCTCTGCAATGCCTTCAGCGCGCGTGGCCAAAGTATCCCAACCGGACAGGTCGACGCCTGCAATCTGGGCGGGTTTCTCTATGTCCGCTGCTTGAACAACCTGTTGAATTCCGTTTTCAGCAAGTGACTGGGCCTGCACTGAACAAGCGAAAAGTAAAAACGCAAGAACACATATCCTAGCCCAAACCGACATCATTCGGTGATCATGACATCGGGAATCGTACTATCGTTGGTATCCATCCATGCAGGGACAGGCAGTCCCTTTTCGCGCAAAAATTCAGGGTTATACAACTTGGACTGATACCGCGTTCCGTAATCGCAAAGGATGGTGACAATCGTATGCCCTGGTCCCATGTCACGTGCCATGCGCATTGCACCCGCGATGTTCACACCAGTTGATCCGCCCATGCACAGACCTTCATTATCTAACAGGTCAAACACAATTGGCAGCGCCTCGGTGTCAGGAATATTATAGCTAAAATCGGGGGTAAAGCCTTCAAGGTTGGCAGTAATACGCACCTGACCAATACCTTCGGCAATCGACCCGCCCGACATTGCAATTTCGCCCGTGGTGTAAAAGCTGTGCAGCCCCGCACCGTCAGGGTCAGCAAGCCCGATTTTCACGCCTTTTGGCTGCAACGCCATACCGACACCAGCTAATGTACCACCAGACCCAACAGCACAAATAAAGCCATCAACTTTGCCGACAGTCTGTTCCCAAATCTCGGGGCCAGTGCCTTCAATATGCGCCTGACGGTTGGCAATGTTGTCGAATTGGTTGGCCCAAATGACACTTTTATTGGTGTCTCGCGCCATGGCCTCGGCCAAACGGCCCGAATAGCGGACAAAGTTATTAGGGTTGCGATAGGGCGCTGCGGGAACCTCGATCAACTTAGCCCCAGCAAGCCGGAGCATGTCTTTCTTTTCCTGCGTCTGGGTCTCTGGAATGACGATAACGGTTTTAAACCCCATCGACGCGCCAACCAACGCCAGACCAATGCCTGTATTGCCCGCAGTGCCTTCGACAATCGTGCCACCTGGCTTTAGCGTCCCTTTCGCAATGGCATCATTGATAATATACAATGCAGCACGGTCTTTGACCGATTGACCGGGGTTCATAAATTCGGCTTTGCCCAAAATAGTGCATCCAGTTGCCTCGGACGCAACGCGTAATTTGATCAACGGGGTATTGCCAACAGCGGCAGCGAGGTCAGATTTAATAAGCATCATAAGCCCTTTGGTAGCATGTGAATTATATGTAAGTCGTCAACAGTCGCTGCGCAATGCATCCCGCTGTATCGAAAGCATACAAAGCATCATCACCAAGGGGCCAGCATTGATCTCGCCAGTGGTCACCAGCTCCATAGCGCGATCAAACGGCAAGATGTGCAGACGTAAATCTTCGGCCTCAGTTTCTAGACCGCCAAACTTGGCGTGATCATCCGGTAAATCGCACAGGCCCAAATAGGCATGAAAATAGTCAGTCGATGATCCAGGGGACGGATAAAACGATGACAAATGCCGCAGGTCCAAATGCGATAAACCCGCCTCTTCAACACTTTCGCGCAATGCAGATTGTTCAGGGCTTTCAGTTGCATCAATCATGCCCGCGATCGGCTCTAACACCCACGGGTTTAGGTCTTGGCGCACAACGGGCCCCATGCGCATTTGCTCGACTAGCAAAATGCGGTCTCGCTTGGGGTCATAAGGCAGTACAAGCACCGCATCCGTGCCGACAAAGACTTCACGGGGCAGCACATCACTTAGACTACCGTCGAATTTTTGGTGCTGCACCGTCATCTGCTGAATGCGAAAAAAGTCACCTTGTGGCGGGGCTTTGCTGATCACCACGATATCGCCGACGCCCGCGGGGTGGCGCAACACCGCGGGCGCGCCCTGCCTGCGTGCAGACTGCTTGGCCCACGCCCGTTTTTCAATCATCGCCCAATTACGGGCAATCTGGTCACGCGACAACGGCGGGACATGGGCAAACAATTCGGTCACGGCCAGCACGGCCATCGCTTCATATTCGGCAACCCAGTGGGACAATGACCAATCACCGCCACCGACCGCAATATCATCCGGTGGTAGATACATCTTGACGGGTACAGACCCCGCTTCGGTCTGAACAGTCACATTAATCAACGCATAACCAAACGCGCCCTCATAGGTGTCCAAACGGTGCAGCTGCTCTGGGGTGACGTCCAACAAAATAGCACCCGCAGTGACCGCTCCCTCCTTGGCACGGATGAGCGGAACAACATTCTTTGCAACAGGCAATACGGCATATCCGTTCAACGTCGCGGGCACCTGCAAGAGCGGCTCTCCACCAGCGACGGCTTGGCATAACGCGGACGACTGCAACGTCCCGTAGATGAAAATTTGCATTAGTGGGGGAACCGACGGCCAGCAATACCAGCCAAAGCACCCCCAACAAAGCCACCAACCGCCATGATCATCCCAATCTCAGGTGTGGCGAACCTAAACCCATACTCAGCAAGAAGTGTAAAACTATCGATCATCACGTCAGTTGGCCCGTCATATCGGCTGCGCAAAGACCTTTGCAACATCGTAATAAACGATAACACAAACAGGATGACAAAGACTTGGGCGACAATCGCAGTATACCCGTTCCCAACCCCCGACATAAGACCAAGTGCGTTTTTACCGCAAATCTGCCAACCGACGATTAATCCGGCCACAAGACACAAAGGTAACAGATACTCCGGCACCCTATCGTCTGCGTAGACGGTGACCATAGACACAAAAATGGCGTATCCAAGTGCGGCAAAAACAACTCCAGCAACAAGTTTGGCGGCTGTAGGCATGGGTCTGCTCCCTTAAAATTGGTGCAGACCTCGCACGTCTTAGCGCGCGCATGATCGTGATCTGCGTTGCCCCGCAGTTTCCGCTATGAAACGTGCCAGCGCAAGAGGTCAGGTGAAAGTTCCGTACTCTACGGGGCCGATCATCAAAGTCCATTGCGATTGCGTCATCCAATTTGGCGCGAACGTTCTCGTGCCGATAGCCCTATCACCGAGATTTTTGGTTTTCCGACAATGCCTCAATCTTTTCTAATGTGCAAAGCGGCCAAGTCACTCCAACATCTAAAACCCGCGATGTTGATAGGCGGCCAACGCGCGACGGCGGCCCTCTGCTGGATCAACGATCGGGTCTGGGTACGGCATGCAGGCGGATAAACCCCATGCCTTCGGCACTGCATCAAAATACGCGCGCGCCGTCGTCGACGGCTTGGTGCGGCCTTCAGCGACCCAACGCAATGTATAATCACCTATTTTATCGAACTTTTCCAGTTGGGTGACCGGGTTGAAAACCCGAAAATAGGGTGTCGCATCTGGACCAGACCCAGCCGACCATTGCCAGCCCATCGCGTTGCTTGCAGGGTCCCAATCAATTAAACAATCTTCAAACCAGGCTTTTCCGATCTTCCAATCTGTCATCAAGTGCTTGGTTAAATAGGATGCAACTATCATGCGGCCCCGGTTGTGCATGGTCCCTGTGACATACATTTCACGCATTGCAGCATCAACAAATGGAATGCCCGTGCGCCCGTGTTTCCACGCCACCACATCGGGATGATCCGCATCTGTATTCCACGGAAAATTATCCCAATCGGTTTCCAATTCTGGTCAATTATGCGCGGTGTATGATACGCCAAATGATAGGCAAACTCGCGCCACACCAGCTCTTTCAAGAATATCTCTGCATCGGCCTTACCCCCCTGCAGCGCAGCCCATCCGGCATGCCAACATGTCAACGGCGAAATCTCTCCATATGTCAAATTCTCAGACAACCGCGACGTGCCATCCACGCCCGGCAAATCACGGTTCAGCTGATAGTTAACCACCCGTTCGGAAATAAAAACCTCTAGACGCGCGAGAGCCGCCACTTCGCCAACCGTGCAGTATGGGCGCAGCACTTCCGCGCCACGGCGCATGTCGCGCCCCATCTGCCAGTCGGCCAAGTCATCCGATACAGGCCAGTTATCAGGTGCAATAATACTCACAGGAACTGGCAATGTCGCAGGTAACTCGCGGCCTCGAACTGATTTCCACATCGGCGTGAATACTTTGTAGACCCCCCCCGTTTTGGTCTCCACTGTCCAAGGCTCAAACAGCAAATGCCCCGCAAACGACGCTACCTCAATGCCGTCACCCTTCAAGGCAGCCTTAACACCCACATCGCGGTCCTTTGACACCGGATCATACAGACGTGACCAATATACGGCCCCCGCGCCCGTCTGTGCGATCACATCACGCAAAACATCCAGCGCGGTGCCTTTGCGCAAAATCAAATTGGACCCTAAAACCGCGAGGTCATCCGCCAAAGCCCCCACAGACATCCCAAACCGAAACCGCGGCGCGGCCCCCTGCCCAGCAACAACTTCATCGTGAATAAACAGCGGGATAACAGGGCGACCCGACGCACAAGCAGCCGTCAAAGCCGGATGATCAGCCAACCGCAAATCGCGGCGGAACCAAAGGATAATAGGTGACATATCAAACATGGTTAAAATCTAGCGCTAAACGGAAAAAAGCAAGGGCATCGCGCCCATGCCTCGCTTTTTTT
>CAJJCJ010000012.1 GCA_905182645.1 uncultured Sulfitobacter sp. | reverse complement strand
ACCAAAGTCGTCCATTGCAGCGCCGCCCATATCGTCGAACAGCTCCTGAATTTCGAACTCAGCTTCGGCTTCAGCCTCTGCAGCCAATTCAGCAACAGATTTACCAGCAGCTTGTAGTTCTGCTTCTTCAGCGGAACGTGCAACGTTCATGCTGATTGTGACAGAAACTTCTGGGTGCAAAATAACTTCTGCATCGTGCAGGCCAAGATCTTTGATGGTCGCAGCCAGAACAACCTGACCCTTATCAACCGTAAAGCCAGCAGCAGTCGCCGCATCAGCAGCGTCGCGTGTTGTGACAGAGCCATAAAGCGCACCAGAATCAGAAGCAGAGCGGATAACGACGAATACTTCGCCGTTCAGCTTTTCAGCCAACACTTCAGCTTCTTTCTTGGTCTCAAGGTTGCGAGTTTCCATTGTCGCTTTTTCAGCTTCAAAGCGTGCAATGTTTGCTGCGTTGACGCGCAAGGCTTTGCCCTGTGGCAAAAGGAAGTTACGTGCGTAACCCTCTTTTACTTTTACGACTTCGCCCATTTGGCCGAGCTTTGCGACGCGTTCAAGTAGAATGATATCCATGATCTGATCCTTACCTTACAGCGTACGGCAGCAGCGCGAGGAAACGAGCACGCTTAATCGCACGGGCGAGAGCGCGCTGGTTTTTAGCACCAACAGCAGTAATACGGGCGGGAACGATTTTGCCGCGCTCAGAAACGTAGCGCTGCAAAAGGCGAGTGTCTTTATAGTCGATCTTTGGGGCGTTATCGCCCTCAAACGGATCAGACTTACGACGACGGAAAAATGGTTTTGTACCCATGATTTAAGGTCCTTTCCTAATCTAATTAACGGCGCTCGCGGCGTTCGCCACGGTCGCTGCGCTCTTCGCGCTTCTGCATCTGAACAGATGGGCCTTCTTCATGTGCGTCGACCTTGATGGTCAATACACGCATGACATCGTCATGCAGGCGCATCAGGCGTTCCATTTCATGGATCGCAGCTGCAGGGGCGTCAGTGCGCAAAAATGCATAGTGGCCCTTGCGGTTTTTGTTGATCTTATAGGCCATCGTTTTGATGCCCCAATACTCAGAATCAACCAGCTTACCTTCGTTGTCGGTAAGTACAGTTCCAAAATGTTCGATTAGGCCTTCGGCCTGCGTGTTGGACAAGTCCTGACGCGAAATCATAACATGCTCATATAGCGGCATGTGTGCTCCATTCATTTTCTCAGCGCATTTCATAGGGAGGGGCAAACGATCTTACTGCACCCCACCCACGAGAGACTACGCGGTTCAAATCTTCACAGTAAGATTGCCGTCTTATACAGCGCAGTGGGCGTGAGGTGCAACCATTGACTGCCTGTTTTGCAAGGGTTTCGGACTTGTTTGCCATATTGTCCCAACCGCACCTTAACAGAACCTTTGTGTTGCCGCTTCTGTGCCCGATTTGTCCCTACAATGAGGTTAAATCAAAGGGGTTAAACGGCATGACTGATACTTCCAGCTTCCAAGCAGCAAGCATTCCGAACATTGATGTATTTCAAGCAAACGCCGGACCTGTTTTGACGGAAACCTATTGGGGGTTCACGGTCCGTAATACCGCAAACGTCCAAACTTGGGTCATTTTACTTTAATTTATTGCATTCCTTTTCGGCGCCGCTTTTTTTGCCGCGGTCTTCGGGCTTTGGGCGTTGCCAAGTTCAATTATCCAATCGGATACGATTGGTATGCGTGTCGGGCTCAGCGCCGTGTTTGCGGTCATCGGGTATTTGCTGATCAATTATGCAAATCATGGCCGAGTTGTTGAATTTCAGATTGATCCGAACCTTGGCGAAATCCGCGAAGTGGTGCGCAACCGAAGCGGAACATCGCGGCTAATCGGACAATATGGGTTTGACGCTTTTTACGATATGGCAATCACGCCATGTGGGCCAGAAAAAGTGGCTCTCGTGTTAAAGCAATCAGGCACTGCAAACGCGCTCGTAATTACGCAAGGAACAGAGCCTCAAATTGGGACGCTCTATGCGCGGTTGGACCGTGATCTGCTGCGGGCGAACGCAGGGCGCCGCCATCAGGCTGTTCGGCCTCAGTTCGGCTGATGTTTGATCTGCAATGAATCGGCGCACACAGACAGTGTTCGATTTTGCGCAATTGCCCTGAGTTAAATCTATGCCACCTTAACGTGTATAGATAAACCCAGGAGACGACACATGATCAAACACCTCACAGCCGCAGCCCTTTTGGCCGCAGTCGCCAGCACCGCAACAGCCGCACCAGAGGCCTATATATTAGATGCAAGCCATAGCCAAATATTATTTTCTTACAATCACTTAGGGTATTCTACGACCCACGGCATGTTCTCTGGTTTTGACGGCGAAATTGCCTTTGACCAAGAAGACCCTGCAGCGTCATCCGTGAATATTTCCTTCCCCGTAATGTCCATGCTGACTGGCTGGGAACAACGGTTCGCTCACCTCATGTCAGGTGATTTCTTTGGTGCATCAGAGGGTGATATGATCACGTTTGCATCAACTGGCATCGCGGTCACTGGCGATAACACGGCGATGATCACCGGTGACCTGACAATGAATGGCGTGACAAAATCCGTCGTATTGGACGCCACCATGAACCAAGCGGGCACGCATCCAATGGCGGAAAAACCATGGGCTGGTTTTGACGCCACAACATCGGTGCTGCGGTCTGATTTTAATGTTGGTAACTTTGCACCCTTCGTTGGCGATGAAGTCCAGATCATGATCTCAATCGAGGCAATGAAAGCCGAATAAGCCATTCACCGGATCAATTTTTGGGGCCGCGCTGATCAAACAGCGTGGCCCTTTCTCATTCGCGCGTGGCTGCAAGGTCGATCAGCATATCGACTGCAAAGCCAAGGTTGCCCTCATGCGTAATGCTTGCCCCGATAGTAAAATTGCGGCGGTCTAACTGAATGGCTCCGGTCATTGTTGCGCTATTGCCGTCCACAGATACCGCAAATGGCATCGACACAGGCACTGTAATCCCTTTGATCGACAACGCCCCGTCGGCCACATAGGCATCGCCATCGCGGATCAGCTCAGCGGCGAACACCGCAGTGGGGAACTGGCCTTGGTCAAAGAAATCGGTGCCCATAGCCTGCGATGTCACCGATCCCAGCGAAAGCGATGCAATATTGATCGTCGTCTCCACTGATCCGGCAATCGTTTCCGCAGTCTCGTCAAAGCTGATCACCGACACCCAGTCGTCAAAACGGCCCGATACATCATTGCCCAATTGTTTGACCGTGATCCCGATGGTGCCGTCTGTAACGCTCCAATCGGATACAACAGCGGCGAGGGCAGGGGCGCCAGATTTGTCATGGCTCAGTATGCCCGCCGCTGCGCCAATTGCGGCCACGACAACGAAAATACCCGCTGCGATGATTGGCGGAAAGTGACTTATGCTTTTCTTATGCGAAACATATACATTATTTACCCACCACATCCGGCGCAGCGTGTCGTCTTTGTCGATAAAATGATGCTTCATCGCGCCAGCGAAATGCAGCAAAATTGATGCCACCATAATCTTCGACCAGAGCCAATGTAGACCGCGGAAAAAGTCGGAAACAGTCGGGTCCGTCGGAGCAAACGGCAGAGATTGCGCAAAAGGAATCCAGATCGGCGCTGCAATTGCGGCAGCAGAATGATGAATCCATCCCGACAATGGCACCGCAACAAGCGAGATATAAAGCAGCCAATGCACGACCTCGGCCAGCAGTGTTTCTAATTTGCGTTCCGGATGCAAACCAGCTGGCTTACTTTGCGTTAACGCATATCCAATCCGCGCAAGTGCCACCAGGAAAGCAGTAACTCCAAGTGTTTTATGCAATGAAAACAAAAGCGTTTTGGTGGCGACTTGTGCATCTGTATCTATCGGTAATTGTCCAGCAATAACCCCAAGCGGGATAATAGCGATGATCAATAGCGCTGTGAGCCAGTGAAAAATTTTGGTTTGGCTTGAGTAAGCAGTCGTGGTCATAATCAGTTGCCTTTGTGTTTTTGATCGGATCAACATACGGCGCAGATGTACAAACGATAGACCTATCCGTGCGCGTCACCTGTGCGTTTGTGCGCAACCTTGTCACAAGGTGCTGCACGGGCTAGTCGTATTCAAAATAAACAAACAGGGACGGAGACGCCGCAATGCGTGCATTTGTATTTCCAGGCCAAGGGGCCCAAACAATAGGCATGGGCAAAGCGCTCGCTGATGCGTACCCAACCGCCAAAGCCGTTTTCGACGAAGTAAACGAAGCCCTAAATGAGGACCTCTCAGCCCTTATTTGGAACGGTGATATCGCTGATTTGACGCTGACCCGTAACGCGCAACCCGCGCTTATGGCCACGTCAATTGCTGCTATGCGTGCGCTTGCTTCTGAAGGCGTCAACATCAGTGCAGCATCGTTTGTGGCCGGTCATTCGCTGGGAGAATATACCGCACTTGCGGCCGCTGGTGCGCTTTCACTGTCTGATACAGCGCGTTTATTACGGGTGCGCGGTACGGCAATGCAAGAGGCAGTTCCTGTTGGTATTGGTGCGATGGCGGCGCTCCTGGGTCTAGATTTTGAAACCGCTCGCGCCGTGGCGCAAGAGGCCGCGCAAGGCGAGGTTTGCCAAGCCGCTAACGATAATGACCCAAGCCAAGTCGTCGTGTCTGGTCATAAGGCCGCCGTTGAGCGCGCGCTGATTATTGCCAAGGAAAAGGGCGCTAAGCGGGCGATGTTATTGCCAGTCAGCGCGCCGTTCCACTGTAGTTTGATGGCGCCCGCCGCTGATGTGATGGCCAGCGCCTTGGAAGGTGTCGAAATTACTGCACCGAATGTTCCATTGGTCGCCAATGTCGCCGCAACGGCGGTCACTGATCCGGCTGAAATTCGGTCGCTGCTGGTGGCACAAGTCACGGGGTCTGTGCGCTGGCGCGAAAGCGTGGGTTACATGGCCGCGCAAGGCGTGACCGAAATTTGGGAAATCGGCGCAGGCAAGGCATTGTCTGGCATGATCCGGCGCGTTGATAAGTCGATCGCAACAAAATCTGTGGGGACACCTGATGATATTACGGCAGCTGTCGCTGCATTGGCGGAAGGTTAAAAGGGAGATATAAATGTTTGATCTTACAGGTAAAAATGCACTTATAACTGGCGCATCTGGCGGCATCGGTGGTGCAATCGCTAAATCGCTTCACGCTCAAGGTGCGACTGTTGGCTTGTCTGGAACGCGGGTTGAACCGCTGGAGGCTTTGGCCGCAGAGTTAGGCGAACGCGCCTATGTTTTGCCGTGCAATCTGTCTGATGCGGAGGCGGTCACCGAACTGCCAAAGGCGGCGATTGCGGCGATGGGATCGGTTGATATTTTGGTCAATAACGCCGGAATTACCCGCGACAACTTGTTTATGCGCATGTCTGACGACGAATGGTCATCGGTACTTGAGGTCAATCTGACGTCAACGATGCGCCTTTGCAAAGGGGCCATTCGCGGCATGATGAAAGCCCGCTGGGGGCGCATTATCAACATATCATCCATCGTAGGTTCGACGGGTAATCCAGGGCAGGCCAACTATGCCGCGTCCAAGGCTGGCGTGGTCGGCATGTCAAAGTCGATCGCCTATGAGGTCGCGAGCCGTGGCATCACTGTGAACTGCGTCGCTCCGGGTTTTATTACGACGGCAATGACGGACAAATTGAACGACGATCAAAAGTCTGGAATTTTGACGCAAGTACCTGCGGGTCGGATGGGCGAGGCCGATGAAATCGCTGCTGCCGTGGTTTTTCTTGCCAGCACTGAGGCCGGATATATGACAGGGGCGACATTGCATGTTAATGGCGGTATGGCCATGTACTAAGCAGTCGCCTATGGTGAGCGTCTAAAGCGTTTGCCAAAAGCAAAATACCTGTTATAGGCCACGCAGAATTGCCGGCTAACGGTTTTGACGTAGCGTGAGTTACGTCATGTGCTGTACCGGACATGCCCTAGCAATAGGGCGCTCGATCCGCCCTTCGGGGCAAGTAAACTGGGCTAAAGCCTGAAAAGAATTTTGGGCAATTGCCCTAAAAACACGTGAGGAAATTGACATGAGCGACGTTGCAGACCGCGTACGTAAGATCGTAGTAGAGCACCTTGGTGTGGAAGAAGACAAAGTTGTTGAATCCGCGTCCTTTATTGACGATCTGGGTGCAGACAGCCTTGATACCGTCGAGCTTGTTATGGCGTTTGAAGAAGAGTTTGGGATCGAAATCCCTGACGATGCTGCAGAAACAATCCAGTCCTTTGGTGATGCGGTAAAGTTCATCAGCGAAGCTCAATAAGCGCTTTCCTCTGATTTATTAATAAAACGGCGTCCTATTTGGGCGCCGTTTTTGATTCCAATTCGATGGTTGGTAACTTTTTCCAAACTTATGACGGCGTAGACCGATTGCCGCCTATTGATTGGCTCGCTCGCTCTTGCCCCGCGCCTATCCGCTAGGGTATCGTTGGGGCGAAAGCCAAAGAAATAAGGTGAGGGCAGAATATGCGTCGCGTTGTCGTAACAGGACTAGGATTGGTGACACCATTGGCAGATGGTGTCGAAAATAGCTGGAGCCGTATTCTTGACGGACAATCCGGCGCAGGGCCGATCACGAGCTTTGATGCCAGTGGCCTGGCGACCACATATGCCTGTGAGGTGCCGCGCGGTGACGGAACCGACGGTACGTTTAACCCCGACACGTATTTGGCCCCCAAAGATCAACGTAAAGTCGATGATTTTATCATGTTCGGAATTGCCGCAGCCCAGCAGGCTGTTGAAGATTCGGGCTGGTTGCCGACTGAGGATGAAGATTTATTCCGCACTGGCGTGTTGATCGGTTCGGGCATCGGTGGATTGAAATCGATTGCTGAAACCGCCATAATGATTAAAGAAAAGGGCCCACGTCGCGTATCTCCGTTCTTTATTCCAGGTGCGTTGATCAATCTGATTTCCGGTCAAGTTGGCATCAAATACGGCTTTAAGGGCCCGAACCATTCGGTTGTGACAGCATGTTCGACAGGCGCACACGCCATTGGCGATGCAACCCGTTTGATCAAATACGGCAACGCCGATGTTATGGTTGCTGGTGGCGCAGAAGCTGCGATTTGCGAAATTGGCATTGCTGGTTTCAACGCATGCAAAGCACTGTCCACTAAGCGTGCTGATGATCCGAAAACCGCTTCGCGCCCTTATGACGCGGATCGTGATGGGTTTGTCATGGGCGAAGGCGCTGGGATTGTGGTGCTTGAAGAATACGAGCACGCAAAAGCACGTGGTGCTAAGATTTACGCCGAGGTAATTGGCTATGGCCTGTCTGGCGATGCCTATCACATCACAGCCCCATCATCGGATGGCGAAGGCGGTGAGCGGTCCATGCGCATGGCTTTGGATGACGCGGGCCTCGCGCCTTCTGACATCGATTACATCAACGCACATGGTACATCTACGATGGCCGATACGATCGAATTGGGCGCGGTAGAGCGTATGATGGGCGATGCGGCCGCTGATGTGACCATGTCATCGACAAAATCTGCGACGGGCCACTTGTTGGGCGCTGCTGGTGCAATTGAGGCTATTTTCTCAATCCTTGCGATCCGTGATCAAGTTGCACCACCGACGATCAACCTTGATACGCTCGCTGTGGAAACCAAAATTGATCTGGCGCCAAACGCCAAACGTCCGCGCAAGATTGACGTGGCCTTGTCCAATTCGTTTGGGTTTGGCGGCACGAATGCTAGTGTTCTGTTCGGGAAAATCGACTGATGTGGCGTCATATAGCGTCAAATGCATTGACGTTTTTCATCGTTGCGCTGTTTCTGCTCGCAGGTATCGTGAGCTTTGGATCTAAGCAATACAGTGAGGCTGGGCCTTTGGAGCAGGCGATCTGTTTGCAGGTAGAATCCGGATCCAATATGCGGCGCGTTACGCAGAACCTTGCGGATGAGGGCGCAATTAAATCTGCGGCTGTCATGCGTATTGGTGCCGACTACGCCAAAAAGGCAAACAATCTAAAGGCCGGTAGTTTTCTGGTGCCTCAGGCGGCGTCAATGGAAGAGATCGTTGATATTGTGACCCGTGGTGGTCGCAATACTTGCGGCACCGAGGTGGTTTATCGCATCGGTGTGACTCGTACGCAGGTTTTGGTGCGTGAACTTGATCCTGCAAGCAATCGTTTCATCGAGATCGCGGCGTTTAACCCTGCGCAAGACGAAGTCCCCAGCGCATATGCGACCGTAAAAGCAGAAACTGACACCCGCTACCGTGTAGCAATGGCCGAAGGTGTTACAAGCTGGCAGGTGTTGGACGCGCTGCGCAACCTTGATCTGCTTGAGATGGATGTGGCGGAGACGCCTGCAGAAGGGTCATTGGCGCCCGATAGCTATGAATTTGTACCCGGTACAACTGTGTCGTCGATCTTAGACCAAATGATGGCTGCACAAAGTCAGATTTTGACCGAGGCTTGGGTTGGTCGCGCGGATGGCGTGCCGCTTGCATCGCCGCAAGAGGCGTTGATCCTTGCGAGTATCGTCGAAAAGGAAACGGGCGTGCCTGAAGAACGTCGTCAAGTAGCGTCGGTGTTCGTTAACCGGTTGAACCAAGGTATGCGGCTGCAAACCGACCCTACGGTGATTTATGGCATCACTAAGGGAGAGGGTATCCTCGGACGCGGTCTGCGCCAAAGCGAATTGCGGCGCGAAACGCCTTGGAACACATATGTGATCCCCGCGCTGCCACCGACCCCAATTGCTAACCCGGGGCGCGCGAGCATTGAGGCGGCGCTGAACCCTGATAGTTCGCCGTTTATCTTTTTTGTTGCTGATGGCACCGGTGGCCATGCCTTTGCCACAACGCTTGCTGATCACAACCGTAATGTCCAAGCGTGGCGCGTAATCGAAGCCGAGCGGGCGAACAACGACGGCGGTTAAGACGCTGTAAAGTTAGAGTTTTGTTAACAGGGGCGGCCTTTGGTTTGTCCCTATTTCGTTGAATTTTTGGATTCCATAGAATATTTTTATCTATGCTATAGGGCAAGAAATTGCTCCTCGTCTGTATCGGAAGTTTTCCTACAGGCAGATCATCACATGAAGATATTGCAAGATCACCCGCCTTCGGACGAGCAGGCTGCGCGCAAGCGTATCGTTGTTCTGGAAGCGCATTTCTACAAATCCTCGGAAACTTTGAGCACGTTGATCACAGGTTTTGGCCGCACGAATGGTCAAACTCCCAAAGCCGTCATGTCCAAGCTCATGGAGCTTGAGACTGTCCATACGACCGCCCTTAAAGCGCAGGAAGCTTTCTATGAAAAATACAAAGACACAACCCCACAAGGCGGCGTCAACTATGACGAAATCCGCGATGATATCGGGCGCCACCTTGATCGCATCCCCGCCGCGCTCAAGTCAAAAGGCATTTCTGAAGATCCTGAATGACGAGGCTTTGGCTGCATTGCTGTATCTTTTTTATTTTTGGGCGATGCCGCACCAGATTCCACCTGCGGATGATTGGCGCAGTTGGGTGATCTTGGGGGGGGGCGTGGTGCGGGGAAAACCCGTGCGGGTGCTGAATGGGTTCGTGGCATTGTTGAGGGTCCAACCCCGTCTGCTGCAGGGGCCAAGCGTCGGATCGGGCTGATTGCCGAGACATATGAGCAGGCCCGCGAGATCATGGTGTTTGGCGAAAGCGGCATTCTTGCGGTGTCCCCGCCTGAGCAGCGCCCAAAGTGGATTGCAGGCCGTCGTATGTTGGAATGGCCAAATGGTGCGACGGCACAGATATTCTCGGCGCATGATCCCGATTCGTTGCGCGGACCGCAGTTCGACACCGTGTGGGTGGATGAGTTTGCCAAGTGGCGCAAAGCCGAGGATGCTTGGGATATGATCCAGTTTTGTTTGCGTTTGGGTGACAAGCCGCAAGCCTGTATCACGACAACTCCGCGTAATAATCCCGCATTGCGTGCATTGTTAAATCGCCCGAGCACCGTCAAAATACACGCCCTGACAACGGCAAATCGTGCAAATTTGGCCGACGACTTTCTGGAGGAGATCGAGGTCCGTTATGCGGGTACGCGATTGGATCGCCAAGAAATGGATGGAGACGCTGCTGACGGATGTTGCTGGTTCGCTTTAGTCTTTTTCGAAGTTATCTGCGCTACAAATCTAAGCTGCCCCTCCATCGGACCGGATTGTTGTCGCCATTGATCCGCCTATTACGGGGCGCAAAGGGTCGGATGATTGTGGCATGGTCATTTGCGGGGTCACGATGAAGGGGTCTCCGCAAGATTGGCAGGTGACCGTATTGGAAGATGCGACCATGTCGGCTGCTTCACCCAATGCGTGGGCCAAGGCTGCGATTGCTGCGATGGACCGTCACGGGGCCGACCGTTTGGTCGCTGAGGTCAATCAAGGCGGCGAGATGGTCGAGACCATTTTGCGTCAGGAATCCTCTTTGGTGTCGTTTCGCGCTGTGAATGCGATCAAAGGCAAAGTGCTGCGCGCTGAGCTGATTTCTTCACTGTACGAGCAAGGGCGCGTCAAACATTTGCGCGGATTATCCAGCTCAGAAGATCGGATGTGTCAGATGACCATTTGTGGATACGAGGGCCGTGGATCGCCGGACCGTGTCGATGCGCTTGTTTGGGCAATTCATGATTTGATGATCGAACCGGCAAAGCACTGGCGCAATCCACGTATGCGGCACTTGTAAGCAGTCGCTGTTGTGCGCTCCACCGCGCGCAACTGTCGGACCTTCTTAGCGCCTATCTCGTAAAACTATTTCAAGGATCAGCGGCAGCCACTGAGGGGTGTCGGATCAAGGAGTGATTGATGTTTGAATTTCTGAACCGCCCCAAGATTGACACTGCAGATGCGGCACCTGCTGAGGGCAAAGCATCGGCGACAGGTCATGCGATTGCATGGCCGGGGGCAGGGCGCGTCGCTTGGAGCCCACGTGATGTTGTATCGCTGACCCGCACCGGTTTTATTGGCAATCCTGTTGGTTTTCGCGCCGTAAAGATCACCGCAGAAGCCGCGGCTGCGTTGCCAGTTGTAGTGCAAGACCAAGAGCGTCGTTACGAGACCCACCCAACAAGCGCTGGCCCGCCACAGGGTCGCGTTGAAATTATTGAGGCGTTATATGGTCAACTGCTTTTGACCGGTAACGGGTATCTAGAGGGCGTCGGTGACCAAGGCTTGCCTGTTGAGTTGCATGTTTTGCGGTCTGACCGGATGAACATTGTTTCTGGCGCTGATGGTTGGCTCGTCGCATATGAGTACGGTGTGAACGGTCATAAGCACCGCTTTGCCGTGGCCCCCAATGAAACGATGGTTTGCCACGTCAAAAGCTTTCATCCGCAAGATGATCACTATGGATTCTCGCCGATGCAAGCCTCTGCGTCATCGATTGATGTATCCTGTCGTTCACTTGCGGCAGTCGGGGGGGACCGCTCACAGTTTTCAATGGGTGCGTGCCACGTGTATTGATGGGGACCTTTGGGGAGCGACCGACGTCCCGTTGAGCGAAGTGTCCGAATTCTATCAAGTCACTATTCGTCAAAATGGCGGTGTCGTTCGCCAAGAAATCGGTCGGCGCAGCAACGTGGACCTATTCACGTGCAAACCAACAAATTGATCTTGGGGTGGGTGCCTATCAGATAGCGGTCGCACAGGTGTCGGACCGATATGGGGCAGGTCCGGAAACTTCGATTTCGATCGCTGATCACGCCTGATGCGCCGTGCCCATCTCACCGACCTCAATATTGCGACGCGTGTACTGATGGCGGTGCCTATGGAAAATCATCAACAACCTGGCAGAAAAATTGACCCAAAATGCGGACGCCGCAGACAAATACCGTAAGAAAACGGGACGAGCCCATCCAATATGGGGAGTGGGGAGCCTAGCGGACGCTTGTATTGGGCAAATCCAAGCGCCGCCCCAAACAGGGTGTGATGCGAACTATCTAGCGTGCCTTTCAACAGTCGTGGCTGTGCTGCGTATGAAATAATGTGATCACTCTCATCACGGGTTTATTCTTGGTCAATCACACCTATCTGATGTAGGAGTTGAGTAAGATCAAAAGGATAAACCATGGCCGTATCTCCATCCCCGTCGCCTGTCACATCAGTTGACCCTGTTTGGCACCGTATCCATTCCGAAGCGATCGATGCCGTCGCGGCTGAGCCGCTTATGGGCGGATTGATCCATAGTGGCATCCTTCATCACAAAAGTTTGGAAAGCGCGCTTGCGCACCGGATTGCGATGAAACTGGCATCTGCGGAAATGTCCGAGCAGATTTTGCGCGAGCTGGCCGACGATGCAATGGAACAAGAGCCTGACCTTGCGGCTGCAGCGCGTGCCGATCTCGTGGCCATTCTTGACCGTGATCCAGCGTGCCACCGGTTGTTGCAACCTCTGTTGTTCTTCAAAGGGTTTCAGGCAATTCAGGCATACCGGCTTGGCCATTGGCTTTGGCAGCAAGGCCGCCGCGATATCGCATATTTCATTCAAATGCGTGTCAGCGAAGTTTTTGGCGTTGATATTCATCCGGGTGCCCAACTTGGACGCGGTGTGATGATTGACCACGCACATTCTATTGTAATTGGTGAAACAGCCGTTGTTGGTGACAATGTATCGATGCTGCATTCGGTCACGCTTGGTGGGACTGGCAAAGAAGATGATGACCGTCACCCGAAAATCGAAAACGGTGTTTTGATCGGGGCTGGTGCAAAAGTGCTTGGCAATATTACGGTTGGACATTGTAGCCGGATTGCGGCCGGGTCTGTTGTTCTTGAAGCGGTACCTCCGATGAAGACTGTCGCCGGCGTACCTGCGCGTATCGTTGGTGAGGCAGGTTGTGCGCAACCATCATTGACCATGGATCAGTTGCTGAATGGCTGCAACGACACCCAGAAGTGAAAAAGGCCGGGCGCAATACCAGGCCTCATTTCGTTTATATGATACCTGTTAAGCTAACATCATCATTGGGTTTTCCAAGTTACCCTTGATTGCATTCAGCAAGTTCGCACCAAGTGCGCCGTCGATAACGCGGTGATCAACCGATAGAGTGGTGGACATCACAGTCCCCACGGTCAATTCGCCATCAGCGCCAATAATCGGTTTTTTCGTACCTGCGCCAACAGCCAAGATCGCTGCATGTGGTGGATTGATGATGGCGTCAAAGTTGTCGATGCCAAACATCCCAAGGTTTGAAATTGCAAAGCTGCCGCCATTGTATTCATGCGGTGCTAGCTTGCGATCACGCGCACGGGCCGCGAGGTCTTTCATCTCGGCAGATAGTGCAGACAATGACTTACTTTCGGCATCCTGAAGGACTGGTGTAAACAATCCGCCTTCAATGGCCACAGCCACTGCGACATCAGACTTTTCAAACTGAAGTGTACGATCACCCGCCCAAACGGCGTTCGCTTCTGGAACCTGTTGAAGCGCCAATGCGCAGGCCTTGATGATGAAATCATTGACCGACAGCTTGATGCCACGTGGCTCAAGTTGTTTATTCAATTGGCTGCGGAACTCGAGCAACGCATCGAGATGGATATCGCGACGCAGATAGAAATGCGGCACGGTTTGCTTGGCTTCAGTCAGGCGGCTGGCAATGATTTTGCGCATACCATCAAGCTTGATTTCCTGATGTGGACGATTTGCATAGGTCTTAAGCACGGCGTCAGTCGACGGACCAGTCGGTGCAGCTGCGGCAGAAACCGGAGCGCTTGCTACTGGTGCGGCAACCGCACCAGCTTGGGCATTTTCAATATCGGCCTTAACGATCCGGCCATGTGGGCCAGAGCCTGCAACACTTGTTATGTCTAAGCCTTTGTCTGCAGCGATCCGGCGGGCAAGCGGCGTCGCAAAGACGCGCGTTCCATCTTTGACAGGAGCTGCTGGGGCAGGAGCGGCCGTCTCGGGGCTCCCTGTAGGAGCCGCCTCAGCGGCCGCAGCGGGCTGCGCCGCTGGGCCAGCAGCAGAGGTCGTGCCGATATCAGCCGCAGTTTCGCCGTCTTCCAATAGCACTGCAATGACGGCGTTCACTTTAACGCCTTCAGTTCCTTCGGCGATCATGATCTTGCCAATCACGCCTTCGTCAATGGCTTCAAACTCCATCGTCGCCTTGTCGGTCTCGATTTCAGCAAGAATGTCACCGGACGACACTGTGTCGCCCTCTTTGACGTGCCATTTGGACAATGTGCCTTCTTCCATCGTAGGTGACAGGGCGGGCATCAGAATTTCTGTGGGCATCGCTTCGTCTCCTTAACGGTAAGTTACTTTTTTGCAGGCATCGACAACGTCGTCAGCCGTCAAAAGTGCATGCTTTTCAAGATTAGCTGCATAAGGCATAGGGACGTCTTTGCCTGTGCAGTTGATGACTGGGGCATCAAGATAATCAAACGCCTCTTGCATAATGACATTGCTGATGTAGCCACCAACAGACCCTTGCGGCCAACCTTCTTCGACGGTCACGCAGCGGTTTGTCTTGCGCACAGATGCAAGGATAGTTTCTGTATCCATTGGACGCAGCGTACGCAGGTTAACGACCTCAGCAGCGATGCCTTCTTCTGCAAGCTTTTCAGCGGCTTTCAAAGCATATGTCACACCAATCCCAAAGGTCACGATGGTAACATCGTCACCCGAACGCTCGATTTTGGCCTTACCAAACGGAATGGTGAAGTCATCCATGACGGGCACGTCAAACGCCTTGCCATACATGATTTCGTTCTCAAGAAAGATAACAGGGTTCGGATCACGGATCGCGGTCTTCATCAGACCTTTTGCGTCAGCGGCTGAATAGGGCGTCACAACCTTCAAGCCAGGAATTTGCATGTACCAAGCCGCATAACACTGCGAATGCTGCGCGCCAACACGGGCCGCGGCACCGTTTGGACCACGGAATACCATCGGTGCGCCCATCTGACCACCAGACATATACAGTGTCTTGGCGGCCGAGTTAATAATATGATCAATGGCTTGCATGGCAAAGTTAAAAGTCATGAATTCAACGATTGGCTTTAGTCCACCAAATGCAGCACCCGTGGCGATACCAGCAAAACCGTGTTCGGTGATTGGCGTGTCGATGATACGCTTGGCACCAAACTCATCCAACAGGCCTTGCGAAATCTTATAGGCACCTTGGTATTCACCAACCTCTTCGCCCATCAAGAACACGTCTTCGTCGCGCCGCATTTCCTCGGCCATCGCGTCGCGCAATGCTTCACGCACTGTGGTTTGCTTGACCTCAACATCGGCGGCCCAGTCGGGGGTTGCATCCATGACTGGTGCAACAGGTGCGGCCGCAACGGCTGGCGTAGATGCAACCAGTGGGGCAGCCGCGATCGCTGGGGCGGCGCTGGCGTCTGGAACAGCTTCGCCTTCGTCGACCATGATCGCGATGGCAGTGTTAACTTTGACACCTTCAGTGCCTTCAGCGATCAAAATCTTGCCAACGATACCTTCATCGGTGGCTTCAAATTCCATCGTGGCTTTGTCAGTTTCGATTTCGGCCAGAATGTCACCACTTGAAACGGTATCGCCTTCTTTGACCATCCACTTGGCAAGCGTGCCTTCTTCCATGGTTGGTGACAGGGCGGGCATAAGAATTTCGGTGGCCATGTTTTATGCCTCCACTTTTGCGTAAATATCTGTCCAAAGCTCTTCTAGTGCGGGCTCAGGGCTTTCCTTGGAGAATTCAGCGGCCTCATTCACGATGCCTTTGATCTCTTTGTCGATGGCTTTCAAATCGTCCTCGGACGCAAGTTTCCCAGTCAGCAACATACTGCGGATCTGCTCAATCGGGTCACGCTCTTCGCGCATTTTCTGCACTTCCTCGCGGGTCCGATATTTCGCAGGATCCGACATGGAATGGCCGCGGTAACGGTATGTTTTGACCTCTAAAATATACGGTCCTTCGCCAGCACGGCAATGCGCAACTGCGCGCTCGCCCGCTTCTTTGACTGCCAGCACATTCATGCCGTCAACTGCTTCGCCTTCAATGCCGTAGGCCTTGCCGCGTTCCCACAAGGACGGGGATTTGGTGGACCGCTTTACAGATGTACCCATTGCGTACTGATTGTTTTCAATCACAAAAACGACGGGCAGGGACCAAAGTTCGGCCATGTTATATGTCTCGTAAACCTGACCTTGGTTGGCCGCGCCATCACCAAAGTAAGCGAACGTGACATTGTCGTTGCCTTTGTATTTGTCGGAAAACGCAAGGCCAGCGCCTAGGGGCACCTGAGCCGCAACAATACCGTGGCCGCCATAGAAATGCTTCTCTTTAGAGAACATATGCATGGAGCCGCCTTTGCCCTTTGAAAAACCGCCCTCGCGGCCTGTCAGTTCGGCCATGATCCCTTTGGGGTCCATGCCACACGCCAACATGTGGCCGTGGTCGCGATAAGACGTAACGCGCTTATCGCCCTCTTTGGACGCAGCTTCTAGGCCCACAACAACGGCCTCTTGGCCGATGTACAGGTGGCAAAAACCACCGATCAAGCCCATGCCATATAACTGGCCGGCTTTCTCTTCAAAGCGCCGGATCATCAGCATTTCGCGGTAGTGACCCAGCAACTCTTCGGCTGAGACATTTGACTTGGCAGCGGTTTTCTTAGCTGACATACGCGTCCTCCATCGTATAAACAAAATAGTTTAGCATTAAACTATCTCTATATTATTCGATCAAAGATTCCCAGAGCCAATGTGGTGCCAAGTAAAACGCTGCGATAAATGGAGATATCCGCCTAGCGGATAACGATCTCGTCCGCACGGATTAATCCCAACACATCGCGTGCCTGTTGGTCCAGTAAATCAAGGTCAAGATAGTTGTCAGACAACCTGTGGGTCAGATTTTCCATTGCGGCAACGTCTTGTTGCACAAGGACCAACTCCGCGTCGAGGCGCCGCTTTTCAGCCAGCACTTCGCTGCGACGGAACACGCCGTAATCACCCTGCACAGCGGCAAAAGTGAAATAGAGGCCAAGAAGAATTGCCCCAATACAAAATATAAATGTGCCCATCGCGGGGCGACTACGTCGGTTCATTGCTCTGCCTCAATGTCATCTCTTATGGATGACTATGTAGACAGATTCGCACATTTGATTCGCCTTGGGAATCCCCTTTGACGCAAAAATAGGAACTTATGCGATAGAAGCCGAATAAATACCGTCAATTGTCGTCGAAATCATCGCGTTGAAGTCACCGTCGGATTGTTGCGCAGACAGACCTTGGGTCAACGCACGGCTAAACGATCCAATAATGCCAGAATTCTTGGCGAGGCGCGCATTTGCTTCTGATCGCTCATATCCGCCAGACAATGCGACAACGCGAATAACGCGGTTATGGTTTACGCATTTTGCATATTGGTTGGGCTGCTCGGGCAATGTCAGCTTGAGCATAACATTTTGGTCCGCGGGCAGGGCATCTAGATGGTGAAGCAATGAGGCCAATAACAGATCTTCGGCTTCGGCTTTGTCAGCAATACTAATTGTGATTTCCGGTTCAATAATTGGCACAAGCCCTGCTGCAATGATCTGCTTTGCAATTTCAAACTGCTGAGCAACAATGGAATCGATACCAGTTGGGCTGGCGGCACTGATAACGGACCTCATTTTAGTTCCGAACATGCCAGCGTCAACTGCGCGTGCCAGTAGGGTGTCCAAGCCGTCCATTGGCTTCATCAACTGTACGCCGTCATGTGCGTCCATCAAACCCTTATCGACTTTCAGGAATGGCACAACGCCTTGTTCGTTCCAAAGCGCCTGTGCAGCGGGTTTACCGCCGATCTGGCGATCCATGGTCATCTCAAACAAAATCGCACCGACAACCTTGTCGCCAGTAAACGCGGGCGCATGCACAATGCGCGACCGCATTTCGTGGATCAACGCGTACATTTCATCGTCGTTGTTATAGGCATCTTCGGTAACGCCATATTGACTCAACGCTTTGGGAGTAGATCCACCGCTTTGATCAAGTGCCGCGATGAAACCTTTGCCGAATTGTACGTGCTCAAGTTGCGCTTGGTTGATCATGGGGGCCGCTTTCTTATGACTGGATACCCAGTGCTTAGAATGCTGGCCCCATGGGCGCAATTCTGATTACGCTACCGTTAGCGCAATCAGTTCTGCAGTGCGGCAATTCCAGGCAATTCTTTGCCTTCCATCCACTCTAGAAATGCACCACCAGCGGTCGATATATAGGTGAACTTGTCCGCAGCATCGGCTTGGTTCAGTGCCGCGACAGTATCACCGCCACCCGCAACCGAAATCAACTTGCCTGAATTGGTCAACTTGGCCGCTACCTTTGCTGCCGCATTTGTGGCCGCATTGAACGGTTCGATCTCAAACGCGCCCAATGGGCCGTTCCAGATCAACGTCTTGGCATTTTCTAGAACTTCTTTGATATAGGCGACCGTTGCTGGCCCCGCATCCAAGATCATCGCGTCGGCGGGACAGGCATCAGGCGCAACTGTTTCACTGTCGGCACCAGCCTTAAATTTACGCGCTACAACGATGTCGCGCGGCAGGATGATTTCGCAGCCCGCAGCTTCGGCCTTAGACAAAATCTCGCGGGCGGTGTCAGCCAGATCATGTTCGCAAAGCGATTGACCTACATTAATGCCTTGAGCGGCCAAAAAGGTGTTCGCCATGCCGCCACCAATGACCAAGTGGTCAACCTTGCCAACCAAATTGCCCAATAGGTCCAGCTTAGTGGATACTTTCGCGCCACCGACCACAGCCACAACAGGGCGCTTAGGGGTGCCCAACGCGGCCTCCAATGCCGATAGCTCCTGCGCCATCAAGCGACCAGCGCAAGACGGGCGCAGCGTTGCAATCGCGTGTGTGCTGGCATGAGCGCGGTGGGCCGCGGAAAACGCATCGTTGACGTAGACATCGCAAAGCGACGCAAGCCGCTTGGCAAAGCCCATATCATTGGCTTCTTCACCGGGGTTGAAACGCAGGTTTTCCAAAAGCAAAACTTCGTCGTTTTGCATTTCTTTGACCGCATCGCGGTAATCACTGTCTGCAAATGTAATCGGCACGCCCAGCTCGTTAGCGACAGCAGGGGCGATATGGATTAGGGACATTTCTTCAACAACTTTGCCCTTGGGGCGACCGTAATGAGCCATCAAGATGACCTTACCGCCAGCGTCTTGGATGTCGTAAACCGTTTGGGCAATGCGCGCGATGCGAGTGATATCGGTGACTTTGCCATTTTCCATCGGCACATTGATATCCACGCGGACCAGCACGCGTTTGCCGTCTAGGTCCATATCATCAAGCGTCTTCCAAGCCATATCAGCCTCCAAGTTTAATCAATTTGACCTTTCATTGCGGCACAATGGCGCTGGGGTCAACCGGATGCCTTGTTCAATGGACTTTTGGGCCATATGTAATGGCGCAACGATTTATAAAACCTGCAGGAGCCCAAAATGGCCGATATTAAAGATCCAGAAAACACAATCATCATGACACTGACCGGTGGCGAAGTGGTCATCGCTTTGCTGCCAGACGTAGCACCGCTTCACACCGCACGGATGAAGGAACTTGCACGCGCTGGTCATTACGACAACGTGTCATTCCACCGCGTCATTGATGGCTTCATGGCCCAAACTGGCGATGTTGAGCACGCGAACATGGAAAAGAACTATAACCCAGGCCGCGCAGGTACTGGTGGGTCCGATATGCCTGACCTAACGGCTGAATTTTCCAAAATTCCACACGCGCGCGGCGCATTGGGTGCAGCACGGTCATCTAGCCCGAACTCTGCAAACTCGCAGTTCTTCATCAGCTTCAAAGACAACGACTTCCTGAACGGTCAATACACTGTATACGGCAACGTTATGTCGGGCATGGAGCACGTCGACGCTATTGCAAAAGGCGAACCACCCGTGAACCCTGATCGCATGATCAGTGTGAAAGTTGCCGCAGATGTATAAGCTGGGCGCAATTCTGGCACTCGTCGCTGGACCTGCGTTCGCTTCTGGTCTTGAGATCGACATCGCTGGCGAGGCCAACGGCACCATCAAAATTGACCTGTTCGAGGACACAGCGCCGCTTCATGTCGCCCAAATTACGGCAATCGCCGAAGCTGGCGACTATGATGGCGTCGTATTTCACCGTGTGATTGATGGTTTCATGGCGCAGACTGGCGATGTGCAATACGGCAAAGGCGAAAACATCCGCCGCGCTGGAACTGGCGCATCTGATCTGCCTGACATTCCGGCGGAATTCTCTGATCGTCCGTTTGTTACAGGTATTGTTGGCATGGCGCGGTCAAGCAACCCGAACTCTGCGAACAGCCAATTCTTTATTATGTTTACGGAATACCCAAGCCTGAACAACCAATACACGGTTGTTGGAGAAGTGACTGAAGGCATGGATATTGTAAATCAAATCAAACGTGGCACTGGCGGCAATGGCGCCATGGTTGGCACGCCTGATATGATGCAGGCTGTGCGCGTCACGCAGTAACGAAAACCGCATAGCCCTCTCACTTCTTTGCGAGGGGGCTATGCACTCAGCCTACAGGCAGGCACACCCCGGCTAACACCGGAGGAAACACCATGCGCCTGATCCCGACAATCGCTGCCTTTTGCACCATCGCCAACACTTCGCTTGCGAGTCCCAAATTTTGGGTGCACGAATGGCCCAACACAGATTTTGAAAATACGAGCGTCGAAAACTGGGTGGAGATACTGTCTGGAGGGCCGTCCAAGGACGGCATTCCTGCGCTGTCTGACCCTGATTTCAGGAATGTCACGGACGAAGACCGCCTGGCCCCTCGCGAACCCGTTATCACCGTTGAAATCGAAGGGGCTTTGCCGCGCGCCTATCCGATCCGCTATTTGACATGGCATGAAATCGTAAATGATACCGTTGGGGGCATCCCTGTGGCCGTCACATTCTGCCCTCTGTGCAATTCCGACATCACATTTGATAGACGCACCGACGCAGGCACACTGACATTTGGTGTGTCTGGCAAGCTGCGCAACTCGGATATGCTGATGTTTGACCGCGAAACCGAAAGCTGGTGGCAACAAGCCATTGGAGAGGCAATCGTGGGCGATTTGAACGGCACTGAACTGACAAGCTTGCCATCATGGATGGAAAGCTGGGATGTGTTCGCAGCCCGCAATCCTGACGGCCTTGTGATGGACATGCCCGACTACAACCGCAACTACGGGGCGAACCCATATGTGCAGTATGACAGCTCTTTCCAGCCATTCCTGTATTCGGGCGAAAGACCACCACATGATATTCCGGCATTGGCCCGCGTTGTCCGTGTTGGTGACCAAGCATGGCCGCTAACACGCCTATCGGATGAAGGTACTGTAACAGAAAACGGTGTGACCCTCACATGGGCGGCAGGTCAAGCCTCTGCTCTGGACAGCAAGCGCATTGGCGACGGAAAAGAGGTCGGCAACGTGCGGGTGCGCGATGCGAACGGCGCTGACGTACCGCATGACGTAATGTTCGCATTCGCGTTTCACGCGTTCTGGCCCGAAGGTAAATGGATGCTCGGCGGCAGTTGACACTGACGCTTTATGGCCCTCCAAGTGGGTGCCATGGAACGCAAAACTCAGATAGATGCATTTGGCGCGGTTGCTCTCACGGGCTTCGCGTTTTTGCTCGCCTTCAATCAAGTTGTGATCAAGGTCACCAATGGCGGCATTCAGCCCGTATTCTTTGCTGGATTGCGGTCCGCAGGGGCGGTGTTATGCGTCTATGCCTATATGCGTTGGCGCGGTATCCCATTGCAGTGGATCAAGGGCACTAAGCGTTGGGGTGCAATAACTGGTACCGTATTTGCTTTTGAATTTTTATGTTTATTCATCGCTCTTGATCTTACCACCGTTGGCAGGTCAGGCGTTATTTTCTATTCTATGCCAGTTTGGATGGCAATCTTGGCGCATATCTTTGTCGCCGGTGACAAGATCACCCCCCAAAAAGCTGTGGGGCTGGCATTTGCGCTGGCTGGGGTCGCATGGGCCATTCTGGCGCGCGACGAAGGCACCGCAAATATCTGGGGCGATCTTGCGGCACTTGGGGCGGCATTTGGGTGGGCGATCACCGCATTATTGGCTAAAGCATCGCCGCTCTCAAAAGTCCGCCCAGAGATGCAACTAATGTGGCAGATTGGCGTTTCTGCACCCGTTCTATTGGTGGCGTCAATGTTCTTTGGCGACCTGATCCGCGACCTCGCCCCGATCCACCTCTGGGGGCTCGCATTCCAAATCGTCGTCGTGGTCAGCGCGGGTTTCGTGTTCTGGCTGTGGCTTTTGTCGATCTATCCGGCAAGCGGCGTAGCATCATTTAGCTTTCTTTCACCAGTGCTGAGCGTTGCCCTTGGGTGGCTTTTGCTTGGCGAAGAGGTGGGACCAAATCTGATTGGCGCACTCGTGCTGGTCGCCATAGGCATCTTGCTAATCAATCGCCCGCTTAGGTCCCACAAAACGTCTGCGTGATCCGCTCGTCCATCGCGGGCGCACGGGCAAACGCGGCAGTTGCATCAGTTACCGGCGCAAATGGCTGGGTCACCGCAGCCAGTAACGCGTGGAACGGGGCAAAGTCGCCATCCGTGCCAGCAACGATTGCTGCCTCCACTTGATGATTGCGCGGAATGATCACTGGATTGGCTGCCGCCATGATGTCTGCGTCATACCCGCGCGCCTGCCAACGTGCTGACCACGCCCCAAACACATCCCTGTCCGTAAATTGGTATTGGGCATTGGGGCTCGCCAAATTGGCAAATGTATTGGTGAAATCAGCAACGTCTTGCTGCATCAGCGCCAGCAAATCTGTTATCAAGTCACGATCATCCTCGGAGGGGTCCGCCAACCCAAGCTTTGCACCAAAGGCCGCAATCCATTCCGCCTCGTAATGCGTTGGAAAGGAATTGATAATTGTTGTGAACTCTTCAATCGCGGCATCTTGATCTGGCATCAAAGGGATAAGCGAGGTCGCAAATTGCGCAAGGTTCCAAACCGCAATACGCGGTTGATTTTGATAGGCATACCGGCCTTGCCGATCAATCGCGCTGAATACGCTTGCGGCGTCGTAACCATCCATAAACGCGCAAGGTCCATAATCAATCGTTTCGCCTGCAATTGAAACATTGTCGGTGTTCATCACGCCGTGCACAAACCCGACCGACATCCATTTCGCAATCAATGTGGCTTGAGCTTTGGTCACGGCCAACAGTAACGCAGCTGGACTATCTGCATCTGGATAGTGCCGGTCAACGACGTGATCAAATAGGGCCGACAGCGCATCGATATCGCTGCGCGCTCCCATCAGTTGGAATGTGCCGATACGGATATGGCTTTGGGCCACACGCGTAATGATGGCACCTGGCAGGGGCCTCTCGCGTTGTACGGTTTCACCGGTTGTCACTGCGGCAAGCGCACGTGTTGTGGGTATACCCATCGCGTGCATCGCTTCTGACACCAGATATTCACGCAGCACTGGCCCTAGCCAGGCGCGCCCGTCGCCAGACCGTGAATACGGCGTTGGGCCGGACCCCTTTAGCTGAATATCGCGGCGCAGACCGTCGGTTCCCAGAACCTCGCCCAGCAAAAGCGCACGACCATCGCCCAATCGGGGGTTCCAGTTGCCAAATTGATGACCTGCGTAGGCCGCGGCAAGCGGTTCTGACCCGTCTGCCACCGCGTTGCCTGCAAATACGTCACGGGCCGAAGGTGTGGTAATCCAATCTGGATCAATCCCAAGGGTAGCTGCCAAGGGCGCGTTGGCGACGATCAGCGTGGGATCAGAAACAGGTTTGGCCGACTGGCGGGAAAACATCTGCGCGGGCAGGTGCACATAAGAGTTGTTGAACGGGATCATCACAACAGGTCCGTCATGACGCGTGTATTTGCTGTGTTGCCGAATCCGACGCGCGCGCAGAACCCTGCAAGGCGGGTATTGTCGTCGACGCGCACTTGCAATGCGCGCAGGCCAGCTTGGCCTAGTGAAACTGCAATGGTATGCAGAACTTCGGTGCCGATTCCGCGGCTGCGCACCGAGGGGCGAATAAACACCTCTTCTACCCAGCCTATCATCCCGCCAAGTGACACTGACCACCCGAAGCTGACCATTACATAGCCAAGTGGCGCGCGTGCTGGCCCAATCAGCCAGACAGCGCCTAAGGGCGAGCCTTCCAACAAGGGTGCTGTCACAGCAGCACGGTGGGCGTCATCATAGGGTAAGCCAATTTCTTCGTGGTAGCGGCCCATAAGGGACAAAAGGCGGTCATCATCGGCTGGACCCGCGAGGTTGATGGCAGTGCTCATAGGCGCGCCAAGCGATCCGCAAGAAGCGCGAAAAACCCATCTGAATCCAAATCACCCATGAACATCGCATTGGGCGCACGGTCTGTCACGCGCCACCAATCGGCTACCGTCATGCCAAGGGTCAGTTCGGACACAGTTTCAATTTCGACATTAACGTGGCGGCCCGTAAACAGGTCGGGCTGGATCAAATAGGCGATAACACAAGGGTCATGCAGCGGCGCGCCTTCTGACCCGTATTTTTCCTTGTCGAACCTCTCAAAGAAATCGGTCCAGGCGGCGACCATGTCGCCGACCTTTGTGCCCAAAGCACGGAACGCTTCAACGCGGGCGCGGGTCGTCAACGCTTTATGGGTCACATCAAGCGGCATGACGACGATTGGCACACCGCTGTCAAACACGATTTTGGCCGCCTCTGGGTCGACATAGATGTTGAACTCGGCTGCTGGTGTGATGTTACCGACCTGAAAATAAGCCCCACCCATCAGAACAATTTCTTGCACCTTTTCAATAATATCTGGGGCGCTTTTAAATGCCGTTGCTATATTCGTCAGCGGCCCAAGCGGGCACAGCGTGATCGTTCCGGCGTCGTGGGCGCGCAACGTTTCGATGATGTACTCAACCGCGTGTTGATCTTGTAATGGCATGGTCGGATCGGACATCTGAGGACCATCAAGACCGGTTTTGCCGTGCACATGCTCTGCAGTGACCAGCTTGCGCACCAACGGGGCATCGCAGCCTGCAAACACCAATGTGTCTGGCTTGCCCGCCAATTCGCATACGATCCTTGCGTTCTTTTGGGTCAGGGGAAGTGGCACATTGCCTGCCACTGCTGTCACGCCCAAAACGTCAATTTCGTCAGGAGAAGCCAGCGCCAAAAGAATGGCCACAGCGTCGTCTTGGCCGGGGTCGGTGTCGATAATAATTTTGCGGGGTGCCATGGCTTTTGTCCTTATAGTCAAAAGCCACACTGCCTTGGTCAGCCCAGTAGGGCAAGGGGTCAGACGCGCCCGTGAGCCGCAAGCTGCGCATGTAATGCAGCCGTGTCTGGATGCCCAAGCTCAAGCGCAAAAATATAGGCATGGGTCAGGTAAAAGCAGGCGGCGTCGGTGTCGTGCGCGGTTTGAGCTGCCAGTGCGCATACAGCGTCACCAGCGCAGGGTGGTCATGGCGCGCATGTGCGTCGAGCAACTGGGCATCAAGCCCACTCATGCGTTTTGCTTGACACGGTGATCTTGCACTTTACCAGCGACCCAATCGTGGAAGTTATGCGTTGGCCCGTCCATTGCAGGGCTGAAGCGACCCCCGTCAAAAAGCGGTGAATGGCGGCCCTTTTGCATGCCTTCAACGACAAAGATGTCTTCTTCAAACACGCCTTTCCATTGGTGCGCATTGCGGCCGCGCATGTCTTGGGACGTATCAGGCTGGGCGTAATACAGGTGGATATGTTCGGTCGTGGACGACAGTGTATTGGGCTGTAAAACGATGGAAAAACAATGGTCACGCTGCGCGCCGAGTAGGACATTTGGATAGATGGCGATGTACTCTGCCCCGGTATCCCACTTGTTCGGATAGTCCTTCAAAGTCAGGGAATACGGTGTCATCAGGCCCTTTAAGTTGCTGATAAACAAGAGTTCCTTGACCTGAGTATTTGCCTTGTTCTTGGATGTTATAGTGATCCTCAAGCCGTGAATAGCTGTTCAAACCGGGGTGGACCCACGGCAAGTGATAGCTTTCGCAGTAGTTTTCGATCGCGAGCTTCCAATTGGTCGTCAGGTTTAGGTCAAAGTGGCTTTCGGTGCCGCCGTGATACATCGGCTTGTCGAATTCTTTCCAACGCGCAAGCAGGTCGGCGTGAACTACTTCAAACGGATCGGCCGCGCCGTCGACATTGATGAACACCGTGTCAAACCAGATGTGGCTGCGGACCTCCGTGAGGCCAAGGTCGTCTTTGTTGATCGCTTCATGCGTATTGTGGCCGGGGCCGCCGACGTGCGGGGTGCTGACGAGTTTACCAGCGGTGGAATAGCACCATGAATGATAGGGGCAGCGAATTGCGCCTTCGATCTTCTTTGGTTCGGACACGAGAATCATGCCGCGATGGCGGCAGGAGTTTTGGAAAACGCGGACTTTGTTTTCGCGGTCGCGCACTAATAATAATGGGATCCCGAGGAATTCTATGGGTTTTGCGTCACCAATTTCTGGCACGTCAGCAGCAACAGCGAGGCCGGCCCATGATGCAAAGAGCACGGCGTATTTCTCTTCTTCAAAGATGCCTTCGTCGATGTAATGCTCGTTGGGCAGGCCTTGGGCGCGCTCAATGGGTTGGCGAACGGCGGTTAGATCATTGGCCATGGGGTCCATCCTTTGCTGTGTTGACCCAATTTACAGCAATATGGCGTCGCATTCCTTGTCTTAGCGCGACAGAGAATTTCATCACAGCGACATGTGTGCGCCGCGCCTAAAGCTGTGGCGCAGCGCGGTTTTTAGGTGCCGCGTGACAGGGCGGCGATACCTGTGCGCACAACTTCTGTGAGGCCCAAAGGACGCATCAATTCGCCGAAAGCATCGATTTTCTCGGATGTGCCGACAACTTCAAAAACGAATGATTCCAACGTGCTATCGACCACGTTGGCGCGAAATATGTCAGCAAGACGCACGGCCTCGATGCGGGCGTCGCCTTTGCCTGCAACCTTAAACAACGCCAATTCGCGTTCCACAGACGGCCCTTCGACGGTGAGGTCGTTGACCTTATGAACAGGCACTATCCGACCAAGTTGCGCCTTGATCTGTTCAATCACTTGCGGTGTGCCAGAGGTCACGATTGTGATCCGGCTGAGGTGCCCGTGATGGTCAGTTTCAGCGACGGTCAGGCTTTCGATATTGTAGCCACGACCAGCAAATAACCCGATTACGCGGGCGAGGGTGCCCGGCTCGTTTTCGACCAGAATAGCCAGCGTGTGCCGTTCAACCGTATCCTCATAACCTGCTTTGAGGTTATATGCGGAATGGCTGGTTGAGCCTTTTTTGATATTCAGTGCGGACATCAGATCAGCCCCTTTCGTGCGGTAATTATTGCATAAGTTTTGCATAAGTTTTGCATAAGCCTACACCAATGCCCCGCCAGCGCCCTGAATGGCGTTGGCTGTGTCGGCATTTTCGCCCAAGATCATGTCATTGTGCGCCTTGCCTGAGGGGATCATCGGGAAGCAGTTTTCGTGCTTTTCCACCAAACAGTCAAAGATCACCGGACCGTCGTATGTGATCATTTCCATGATAGCATCGTCAAGATCGTCGGGGTCGGAACAGATGATGCCCTTGGCGCCAAATGCTTCGGCCAATTTCACAAAATCAGGCAGGCTTTCGGACCAGCTGGAGGAATAGCGCTCGCCGTGCAGCAATTCTTGCCACTGGCGAACCATACCGAGCCGTTCATTATTCAAGATGAACTGTTTGACGGGCAGTTTATACTGCATGGCCGTGCCCATTTCTTGCATGTTCATCAGCCATGATGCTTCACCAGCCACGTTGATGACCAGACTTTCGCGGTGCGCCATTTGCACGCCGATGGACGCAGGGGTACCGTAACCCATGGTGCCAAGCCCGCCGGAGGTCATCCAGCGGTTTGGATTTTCAAAGCCAAGGTACTGGGCGGCCCACATTTGGTGCTGGCCAACTTCTGTGGTGATGTAGCGGTCGTATTTCTTGGTCAGTTCTTCAAGCCGTGACAGCGCATATTGCGGTTTGATGATTTTGCCTGTTTGCGTGAACTTCAGGCAATCGATGCTGCGCCATGTGTTGATCTGGTCCCACCATTTTGAAACACCTTCGGCGTTTGTCTTGCGACCGCGTGATTTCCAAACTTTTAACAGGTCTTCGAGCACATGCGCGATATCGCCGACGATGGGGATGTCGACTTGGATCACTTTGTTGATCGACGATGGATCAATGTCGATATGCGCCTTTTTCGAATGCGGGCTGAACTTTTCAATCACACCGGTGATCCGGTCATCAAAGCGTGCGCCGATGTTGATCATAAGATCGCAGTCGTGCATCGCCATGTTGGCTTCATATAGGCCGTGCATGCCGAGCATACCGAGCCAGTTGTCGCCGGACGCAGGATAGCAGCCCAAGCCCATCAGCGTGGACGTGATCGGGAAATTCGTGGCCGCAACGAGTTCACGCAATAGCTGCGTCGCCGCGTCGCCAGAGTTGACGACACCGCCGCCTGTATAAAACAGTGGCCGTTTTGCCGTTTCCATCGCCTTCACCAGATCTGTGATGGACGTGATGTCGCCTTTTACTTGCGGGCTATAGTGCGACTTGCGCGCCTGTTTCGTCGTATAGGTGCCGGTTGCGAACTGCACATCCTTGGGGATGTCGACAAGAACAGGGCCGGGCCGACCGGCAGTTGCCACATGGCACGCCTCGTGGATGGTACGCGCCAGATCGTCGGTGTCTTTGACTAGCCAGTTGTGTTTGGTGCAAGGCCGCGTGATGCCAACCGTGTCGGCCTCTTGGAACGCGTCAGAACCGATCATGAATGTCGGGACTTGGCCCGTCAGAACCAGAATTGGGATACTATCCAACAGTGCATCGGTCAGGCCGGTCACGGCGTTTGTTGCACCGGGGCCAGATGTCACCAATGCAACACCTAGTTTACCGGTAGAGCGCGCATAGCCTTCGGCTGCGTGAACCGCACCTTGCTCGTGGCGCACCAGAACGTGCTGAATGTGGTTTTGCTGAAAGATTTCGTCGTAGATCGGAAGGACGGCACCACCAGGGTATCCAAACACGACGTCCACGCCTTGGTCTACCAAAGCTTGAACGACCATTTTTGCGCCTGTCATGGCTTTTGTCATATCACTCGCGTCCTTTGCGATTATCAATTCGTTTACACACAAAAAAGCCCCCGAGGGTATCGAGGGCGCATGGGAACCTTATGGTTAAACCGTTACCGGCCCATGCGCAGTTGTCTTAGAATGACGACTAGTAGGTTCATCGTTCGAGGTCCTTTGTGTTGGCATGATATTATGCGCGGTGTTTCAGGGGGTCAACCGCTCAAGCGCAGAAAATGTCGTTTGAGCGGTTGTTTTAGCAACTTTATTTCTAAAGGCGGAGGCGCCTATAGGAAAAAGGCCGGTTAGCTTTGCAATTTGTCCTGGGTCTGTGTGTCGAAATCCGACGCGTTGTGCCGTTCGCGTAGTTGTCCTTCAAGCGGGCCGATTGCTTTGTTGACCATTGCACCGCGGATATAGGCGGGGCGGCTGCTGACGTCATTATTCCAGCGGATGACGTTGGTGTATTCGTGCACAGACAGGAATTCGCCAGAGTTATAGGCGTCACCCTCGACGAGGCGACCGTACCAAGGCGCGGTTGCAATGTCGGCGATCGTGTAGTCATCGCCTGCAAGGTATTTGTTGTCGGCGAGGTGAATGTCCAGAACGCTAAGCTGGCGCTTTGGCTTCCATTGCGAAGCGGCTGATCGGGTATTCGAATTTTTCGGGTGCATAGGCGTAGAAGTGCCCAAAGCCGCCACCAAGGTACGGGTGCGGCGCCTTGCAGCCAGAACAGCCAATTCAGGGTCTCGGTCCGTGCAGGGCCAGACGCTGGTAGGAAGGCGCCAAATTTTTCGGCTAGATACATCAAGATCGCACCGGATTCAAAAACCCGCTGACCAGTGTCGTGGTCGCGCAGGGCAGGGATCTTGGAATTTGGGTTAATGTCGACAAAGCCGGAGCCGAATTGGTCGCCTTCCATGATGTTGATTAACCATGCGTCGTATTCAGCGCCGTGCCCAGCTGCGAGCAGTTCTTCGAGCATCACTGTCACTTTGACGCCGTTTGGCGTGGCAAGAGAGTAAAGCTGCAGGGGATGTTCGCCAATGGGCAGGTCTTTGTCATGGGTGGCGCCCGCAATAGGGCGGTTCAGTTTGGCCCATTCGCCGCCATTCTCTGCATCCCAAGTCCAAACCTTGGGGGGGGTAAATGTATCGGTCATGTGGGCCGTCCTTGTTGATGAAGATATGCAAGGAGGTAGAGAGTGGAGGGCAGGAATTCAATATGAAGGCCTCAGGGGGATGTGAAACAGATTGGGGCTCAAAAAGAGCCGCTGAAATTCAGAATCGGTTACCCAGATTGGGGACAGATGGCTGGAATGTGTGCGCGTTGGTGTTGATTTGCTTGAAATTGCGGCACTAAAGTTGTGAATTGGTAATATTTTTTTACAAAAACGCGCTATTTTTCATTTTTGGCCCCATGTTCCTGTTTTCTAATTGAAACCTTGGCGCTAGGGTGACGACACTAACAGATTGACCTATGGCGCAAGGGAAGAGCTTTGCGCTGTAAGGATCAGCACCATTGGGAGGATACTAAATGGATCGTCGTTCTTTTCTAAAAAATTCCGCACTTGGCGGTACCGCTGCGGCGGCAACAGGTTTGGCAGCACCTGCGTTTGCACAGGGCAATCGTACGCTGACTATGGTCACATCCGTGCCGGACGGCTTCGCAATCTTCGATGATGCAGCTGTAAAGTTCATTGACTTGGTGAATTCCATGTCCGGTGGCGAACTGACAATCGAGAAAAAAGCCGCTGGCCAGTTGGTTGGCGCGTTTGAAGTATTTGATGCTGTGTCCTCGGGCCAAGCAGACATGTACCACTCCGCTGACTACTACTTTGGTGGCAGCCAGCACCCAGGCTATTACTTCTTCACCGCTGTGCCATTTGGCGCAACGGGTGGCGAAATGATCAGCTGGTACCAGCATGGCGGCGGTAAGGAACTGCACGACGAGCTGGGCCAGATCTTTGGTCTGAAGTCCTTCATCGCGGGTAACACTGGGCACCAGCCTGGTGGTTGGTTCAACAAAGAAATCAACTCTGCAGCTGATCTTCAGGGTCTGAAGTTCCGTATGCCTGGTCTTGGCGGCAAAGCGCTGGGCCTTACTGGCGCATCGGTACAAAACGTACCGGGCGGCGAAATTTATCAAGCACTTGCATCAGGCGCAATCGACGGCGCTGAGTGGATTGGTCCATTCGCTGATGAACGTCTTGGTCTGCAGGAAGTCTGTGATTACTACTACACTGGCGGTATGCACGAGCCGGGCTCTGCTTTGACAGCTGCGATGAACCGTGAAGTTTGGGAAACATTGACACCGTCCCAGCAGGCGATCATCGAAACTGCTGCGATGGCAACACACCATTGGTCCTTGTCCCAGTCCAACGCCAACAACGGCGCTGCATTGGAACGCCTTAAGGCCCAAGGCACCAAAGTTCTGCAATTCCCTGACGATGTTTGGGATGCATTTGGTAAGGCTGCGTCCGAAGCGCTTGACGAAAACATGGATGACGAGCTGTTCGCCCGTATCCGTGCAAGCCAAGAAGCATCCGTTGCGTCGACATACAGCTGGACAAGTATATCTGACGGTGAATTCCAAGCTCAGCGCGCACGCTACAACGCGGCAAACGGCTAAACGCCTGGTCCCTGTTGGGACCAACACGATAAAAAAGAGCCCCACAAAAGATGTGGGGCTCTTTGATCATAAAAATACGTTCAATGCGATATCAGGGGGGATGACCACATGGGATTGGTCGAGGCATGGGGCGGTAACGCCTTAGGATGGTTTTTTGCCCATCTGATTGAAGCGCCTTACAATATTGTTGTTGCATTGTTCAACGTATCTTCGTGGCTGGCTTGGCTTCCGCAGATGGAGTTAAAAGGCCGCATCACAGATCCAGAGATCGGCGCAAGCCTGATTCGGTTCATCTATTACGGCGCCTCATGGCAGCTGTTTTTCGCATTTTTGTTTATCTTCTTGGTTGTCACGCTGATCGGCGTGATAAGCAATAAATTCATGTGGGCCTGCGTGCGCACATTAGAAGCCATCGGGAATACCATTGGACGCATTGCTGCTTGGGCGGCATTGGTCATGGTTCTTCAGCAGATTTTGATCGTCTTCATGCAGCGTGTGTTTGCGGTGTCGCAAATATCGTTCGGATTTGGTAAATCTTTTACCTTTGACGTCAGTTGGTACGCCGAAGAACTAAAGCTCTATAATGCGATAATCGTCTGTCTCTGTGTGGCCTATACCTTCATCCAAGGCGGGCATGTGCGTGTTGATCTGGTCTATTCAGTGGTCAGCTACCGTGTGAAACGCATCATTGATATGGTGGGCTGCATGATCTTTATGATCCCTGGTGCGATCGTCACATATTTCTACGGTTGGTTCTTCTTTTGGCGCACCATGATCACGCCAAAGCTGTCGGCGTCGGACACGTTCAAAGACCTGGACCAATTGTTACCAAAGGCCCGCGCACTGCGTTGGAATGTTGAAACCCTCGGGTTTTCGCCAAACGGGTTTAACGGCTATTTCTTGTTTAAGGTCCTGTTGCTGTCGTTTGCAATTCTGGTGGTCTTGCAGGCGATCGCGTTTTTCTATCGATCTTATCTGGAACTGCGCGAAGGCCCAGCCAGTGAAGGTCGCTACCTTGATAAAGACAGTTTGGGCGATCCTACCGCCGAACTTGTCGCAAAAATCCATTAAAGACAGGCGGAGTTCATTATGCTTTTCGGACTAGACGGCGTTGAAGTCGGCCTGATCATTGTTTTCCTGACCTTGTTTGGTGGGATTTTGTCGGGCTTCCCCGTGGCGTTTGCGATTTCCGGCTCTGCTGTGATTTCGTTTGCTATTATTGCGGCCCTTGATGGTGGTGGGTTACTGACCCACTTTGCTGTGGACAAAAGTACGGCGGAATATGCCGCGCTGCTTGCGGAAGGGGTCAGACCTGAAGCCGTGTCGGTTTTCCGCTATCCAGACTTGCCACGTTACGCGACAGAGCTGTTTCCAAACGGTTGGGAACAGGCCATGGACCGCAATGTTGGGTTCTTGGTCAACCGGATGAACGAACGCGTCTTGGCAGGCCAAGCGATTGAAACGCTGCTGGCCGTGGTGATGTTTGTGATGATGGGGATCGTTTTGGAGCGGTCGCGCATCGCCGAAGAACTGCTGACAACAATGGCCAAAGTGTTTGGCCCGTTGCCAGGCGGTTTGGCTGTGTCCATTGTTATTGTTGGCGCATTCTTGGCTGCATCCACAGGGATTGTTGGTGCTACAGTTGTGACCATGGGCCTGTTGGCGCTTCCGACCATGTTGAAAAACGGCTATTCGCCAGAACTTTCAACGGGGGTTATCGCCGCATCGGGTACACTCGGGCAAATCATTCCGCCTTCGATCGTGATCGTTTTGCTCGGCACTTTGGCCGGCGATCTATATTCTGCAGCACAAGAGGACCGCGCGCAGCTAGCGGGGTGTACCGACGCATTGACGTATCTGGGCAAACCTGCGGTTTTGTCGGTGGGCACATTGTTCCAAGCGGCTTTGTTGCCGGGTGTTCTGCTCGCGTTCCTTTATGCGGCCTACGCCTTTGTCTACGCGCTGTTTAACCCATCCAAAGCGCCGCCTGTGCGCATGGGGTCCACAAATTCTGGTGAGGTCATCACCCGCAACGACGCGCTTTATTGGCTCCTTGTTGCACCTGCCGCATTGATCGCGTTGATCATCACCTTAGGCCAAGTCGGCGTTGTCGGCAGCCAGTCTGTCATCGTCGACAGCTTCACCGATTCCGGCGAAGCGGCCAGCCTGCGCACAAACGTTAGTGAAGAATGTGCTGTGGCCATGCAAGACCTGCACGGCCAAGACGCTTGGGACACTGCCGTGGCCGAACAAACCTCAATCATGGACGCTGGTGGTATCGAGCAAGCACGCCAATTGGGCGTCGAAGAGCGTGCTCAGCTGGTGATCGAAAAGATCGCCGATGCGCCCAAGCTTGGCATTGGCCTTTCGATCCTCGCACTTCTTATGGGCCTAGTATTGGTTCTTGCTCGCGGCATCGCACCAAGCAAAGACAGCGCACCGTTGTTAATTGGCGGTTTAGGCGTGATCCTTATGCTGGTGGTTGACGCCTTCGTAATCTCGGCTGTCACCACGCCAGGTACGACATTCGCGTTGATCCTGATCCCACTCTACATTGCCTTCCGCGGTCTAAAGATCGCCGTTGGGCGTTTGTCCAAGAATGAAATTCTGCGCGTGGTCTTCCCACCGCTGGTTTTGATCGTGGCGGTCCTTGGGTCGATCTTGGGCGGTATTACCAACCCGACGCCAGCGGCAGCACTAGGAGCAGGCGGGGCAATACTGCTGGCGACCTACCGCAAATTGCAGGATGAGCGTCGCTCTGGGCGTGGTGTGCTTTGGACGGCAGCGGCCATTGTGATCATGTTGGTCGCTGGCGTGAACTTTGACATGCGCATGGGCCAAGAGGTTGTGCTGCTTGAAAACCGGCTTGCGTTCATCGTGGCGTTTGGCGCGTTCCTGTTCGCGATGGGTGGCTTGATTTGGTCATGCTGGGTCCTGTTTGCTGGTGGGGTTCTATCACCTGTTGTGCGCGAAACGGCCAAGGTCACGTCGATGGTCTTTACCATTCTGATTGGATCGCAGCTGTTGAACCTTGTGCTGATCTCATTCGGTGGGGAGCATTATATCCAGCAATTTCTGCGGTCATTTGATAACGAATGGCAGGTGTTCCTACTCGTGATGCTGGTTCTATTTGTGCTGGGGTTTGTGCTCGATTTCCTTGAAATCATCTACATCGTGATCCCGATCGTTGGCCCCGTGATTTATGGCGGTACGTTCGACCCCAAATGGGTGACGATCATGATCGCGGTGAACTTGCAGACATCGTTCCTGACACCGCCATTTGGATTTGCGCTGTTCTACCTACGTGGGGTTGCACCAAAATCGATCACGACAGGACAGATTTACCGCGGCGTGTTGCCATTCATCGGCATCCAAGTCGCAGGATTACTGTTACTTGCACTCGTGCCGGGTTTTGTGACGATCGTGCCAAATCTGCTGAATTAAACGCAACAGCGCATTGGTATCAAATGGGCGGCCGCAATGCGGGCCGCCCTTTTTTGTTGCAGCTTTGTAAGCTGAAAATTTGGACCTACAGCCCTTTTGATTTACAGTCAAATAAGTCAGCCCAATCATATGAAACTATGAGTAATCACGAGAACCAGCGTGGGACATAGATTAGGTGAGGAGCGTATACTTTGCTAAGTGGGAAGAACAATTTGGTCTAGATATCCTTCAAACCCGAATGTGTGCAGACATTAAGTTCTCAACCTCACGGCCAACATCTTGGTGCGCGCGACGTATGTCGATTCTAGCAGGTTTGGATAAACCAAGCAACGCAGCCCATCAACGCCAACACCGTGATTATCAGAGCTCTATTTATGAGTATTGTCCATTGGGTTTTTTCATCCCGATTGCTGCACGAATAAAATCTTTCACTCCGAATTGGTTGTGTTTAGCAACAAGGTTGCCAACCTAAATTGCGCTAGTCTAAAAAACCAATTGAGCGGATATAAAGTTCTGACTGCACGCGATAGTTAGTTTTTCCAAAACTTGTGAATCATCTCAACGCTGCCCATCTGGTAAGCTGATCCGTGCGACTTGTTCGGCAATTGGATCTGTGGACAAGGGGTGCAAAGCGTCGTCATAATCGTCGACCGAACCAATCGGTGCCCAGCCGTCTTTACAATGGACTTCAACACCGGCAAAGTTAGCCTTGTATCCCATTTTACTGCTGCCGGGCACCCAGTAGCCGAGGTAGACATACGGCAGGCCTAGATCGCGCGCGATGGCGATGTGATCAAGGATGATAAAGGTCCCAAGGCTGTCTTTGTCCAAGCCAGGCTGGAAGAATGAATAGACCATCGACACCCCATCATTTAGAATGTCTGTCAGACCGACGGCCTGCAGTTCAGTGGCCGCGCTGGCCGATGTATATTCGATCAGACGGGTGCGGATCGGGGTTTCTTCGACCATGGCTGCGAATTCGAACATGTCCATATCGGCCATGCCGCCCGCTGCGTGCCGGCTATCGAGGTAGTCGCGGAAAAGGTTGTATTGCTCTTCGGTTGCCCAAGGTGAGCGGGCGCGGCGCGACAGATGTGCGTTGCGCTTTAGCACCCGCTTTTGGCTTTTGCTGGGCGTAAAGTCAGCCACTTTGATCCGTGCCGACATACAGGCGGAGCAGTCGGTACACGATGGCCGGTACAGCACGTTTTGCGAGCGTCGAAAGCCTTGTTTTGAGAGGCTATCGTTTAGTTTGGCGGCGGTTTCGCCTTGCAGCGCAGTGAACAGCTTACGTTCCACCCGACCGTCCAGATACGGACAGGGTTGTGGGGACGTGACATAAAATTGTGGTGCAATGGGGAGCGTGTGACGCATGCAAGGCTTCCAATGAGTTAGCAAATTCTAACTTACCGCTTTAAAATCGCAAGACCCTCTTTTGTTAGGGGGCCTTAGAGCGCTGGTCGGTTGAGCGCGGCGGTGCCAAGTATGTGGTCTGTTAGGCCTTGTTTGCAGTCAGTCATCAGCATCATCAGGATCGAAATAAGCAGCAACGGCGCGATCGCAACGCTAACGGTATAGCCAAACGTATGTGCAAGCGCTGTGCCAGATTGCAGGCGGAGCCCGTCCGCGTCGCGTAGTTCAATGCCCATCACGCGCATGCCCCATGTTGAAGATTTGCCCGCAATAGTGAACCACCGATAAACAAACCCTGTGACGAGCATCAACAGTGGGAAGATAAAGATCGCTAGAAATGCCGTGAACGGCAGGACAAGCAGGCAGAGCAGCGCTATCAGCACCACGTCGATGACCCACGCGAGCGCACGTTTGATAAAGATGCCTTCATAGAACTGGGGCTTTGTGGAAGGGTCTGGCAGGCCAAGGTGCATAGGGTGGGCGGACATAGTGTGTGGCTTTCTATCTGAAAATACTGTCTGGCGGCCCCAAGGTTTGGGGCCACCACATCGGGGGGGAGGGTTTATGCAGGCTCGTTTGCTGCGTCGTCGTCTTTGGATAGTGCCGCTTTGGTTGCGCGGTCGTCCATGAATTGGTCGAACTCGGCCTTGTCTTTGGCGTCACGCAGGCGGGTCAAGAAGGATTCAAAGTTGGTTTGCTCTTCTTCCAAGCGGCGCAATGTGTCGGCCTTATAGGCGTCAAATGCGGAGTTGCCGGAAGTTGCCATCATGGCGTGACGATTGCTGCGACGGCTGCTGCAGTTGTGGGATTTTTTAAACATGCGTTTGCTCCAGATCATGTAAGCTAAAAGGGCGAGGCCAACGGGCCAGAAAAAGATGAATCCAAGGACCATCGCGCCAATCCAAGCGCCTTTACCGCGCTCATCCAGCCAGTTTTCGCAGCGAGCGAAAAAGCCGGGACGTGTCATTGGCAGGCCAATCGGTGCAGTGGATGTTGCGGTGGCGGTTGTCATAGTGTGGCTCCTTTAAGAGGTTAAGTCGATGTGAATGTCTTTCACATTACCCATATCGGAGCACAGGAGCGATGGTGCAACTCTTAATGTAAATGTATTTTACATTAACATTTATTATGTATTAAAATCAGAAAGTTAAGATTTTGTTATTATGGATAATTCTGTGGTATCAATGGCAAAGATGTGCCGTGGTGTGGCCGCAGCCGCGTAAATGAGGCTGAAATCATGCAGTCTTGGGTCAATAAATGCGCGAATTGGGGTCACGTGCCCGACAGGTGAAACGCCGCCAATGGCAAAGCCTGTCGTCGCCCGCACCATATGCGCGTCGGCGCGCCCCAAGGGTTCGCCTGCGAGGTTGGATGCTTTGCCTGCGTTCAACCTGATTGCCGCCCGCTGTTATGAAGAGATAAAGCTTTCCGCTGTCTGCACCTGCGAAAATGATCGATTTGGCGATTTGATCCAGATCGCAGCCTGCGGCATCAGCAGCTTGTTGGGCGGTGCGCGTGTCGGAGGGCATTTCGATCGTGACTATCCCAAGGCCTGCGGCGGTCAGTGCGTCCATGACGCGGTTAAGACTTTGGCTCATGTTGTGTCCCTTTTGGTGTGAATTGGTAATTTTAACGGGCTGTGCCCCGTTGACCAGCCCATGTCTGCCTATCACTATATAGACATGACCTTTACCAAACGATTGACCCGCACGCCGCGCCCTTACGATATTGAACGGGGTGCTGATGCCGTTGCTGCCCTTGAGGGGCTTGATCCCGCGCTGACCAAGCTGATTGCGGGGGCAGGCGGGTCGAGTCCATATTTATCGAGCTTGATGCAAAAAGAGGCGGCTTGGTTGCTGCCTGCGCTGGCTGATCCAGAGGCGGCGGTGGACCAGTTGTTTGTCAGTTTGCCCGATGTCGCGTTGGATGATCTTCCATTGGCGTTGCGTGCTGCCAAGCGCAGGATTGCGTTGGTCACAGGTTTGGCTGATTTGGGCGGTGTTTGGGGGCTGAGCAAAGTCACACAGACGTTGACGGATTTTGGCGATTTGGCGGTGGATGTGTCGATCAAGGCATTGGTTGCGGCGGAAATACGCCGCGGGAAGCTGCCGGGAATGGGCCGTGATGATGTTGCCGACGCGGGCGGTATGATCGCGCTGGCGATGGGCAAAATGGGCGCGGGCGAGCTGAATTATTCGTCGGATATTGACCTGATTTGCCTGTTTGATGAAACTCGCTTTGATCCTGACGATTATCATGATGCCCGCGCCGCGTTTATCCGTGTGACCCGCAAAATGACCGCTATCATGGCTGATGTGACCGCAGGTGGCTATGTTTTTCGCACTGATTTGCGTTTGCGCCCTGATGCGTCATCGACCCCTGTTTGTATCAGCACGGAGGTGGCCGAGCGGTACTATGAAAGTATTGGTCGGACGTGGGAACGGGCTGCATTTATCAAGGCGCGCGCCTGTGCTGGTAATCTAAAAGCAGGGCAGCGGTTCTTGGATACGTTGCGCCCGTTTGTGTGGCGCAAGCATCTGGATTTTGCAGCCATTCAGGATGCTCATGACATGCGTTTGCGTATTCGGGACCATAAGGGATTGGGCGGCAAGCTGGTTCTTGAAGGCCACAATATGAAGCTGGGGCGCGGCGGTATTCGCGAGATCGAGTTTTTCACCCAGACCCGTCAGTTGATCGCGGGGGGGCGTGATGCATCATTGCGGGTGCGCCGGACTGAGGATGGGTTGAATGCATTGGCGGCTGCCGACTGGATACCTAAAGAAACAGCTACAAGCCTTTATGATCATTACTCATTTCATCGTGAAGTGGAGCATCGTTTACAGATGATCAATGACGCCCAAACCCATAGTTTGCCCCGTGATGTGGATGGTTTTGATCGCCTGTCATGTTTGATGGGCCGCGATTTAGGCGGGTTGCGGGCTGAGTTGAAAGATCGGTTGGAGGAAGTGCATACCACGACCGAAGGGTTCTTTGCCCCAGAGCCTGCCAAGCTGGTTGATGACAAATGGGGGATTGAGATTACATCGCGTTGGAAGACATATCCTGCGTTGCGGTCTGATCGCGCTGAGGAAATTTTCAAGCGGTTGCGCCCTGAAATTCTGACCCGTCTGCAGGAGGCCGCCAAGCCCGAAGAGGCGTTGTTGCAGTTTGACGGGTTTTTGCGCGGTTTGCCTGCGGGCGTGCAGTTGTTTTCGCTATTTGAGGCGAACCCACAATTGACCCAATTGATCGTTGATATCGCAGCCACGTCGCCGGCGTTATCACAGTATTTATCGCGCAATTCCAGTGTGTTGGACGCCGTTCTTGGTGGTACGTTCTTTGCAGATTGGCCGGGGAGCTTGGCCCTGACGGATACGCTGAACGCGGTGTTGGATGCCGCACCCGATTATGAGGCAAAGTTGCTCGCCGCCCGTGTTTGGGCCAAGGAGTGGCGGTTCCGCGTTGGGGTGCATTACCTACGCGGCTTGACGGATGCTGATACGTCTGGCGCGCAATACGGCGACCTTGCGGGGGCCGTGTTGGCCGCCCTGTGGCCTGTGGTTGTGGGCGAGTTCGCCCGCAAACATGGCCCGCAACCCGGCCGTGGTGCGGTGATCTTGGGGATGGGCAGTCTGGGGGCTGCGCGGTTGAATGCTAGCTCTGATCTGGATCTGATCATGATCTATGATGCGGACGGCGTGGATGCGTCAGATGGTCCGCGTCCTTTGTCCACACGTCCCTTTTATGCCCGCCTGACCCAAGCGTTGGTGACTGCTCTGTCTGCCCCGATGGCTGAGGGGCGTTTGTACGAGGTTGATATGCGTTTGCGCCCGTCTGGTCGTTCGGGCCCAGTGGCCACGTCGCTGCAGGCATTCCAAACCTATCAGCTTGAGGAGGCATGGACATGGGAGCATTTGGCATTGACCCGTGCGCGCCCTGTTGCTGGATCAGATGCGCTGGCCCAAGATGTCGAAACCTTTCGCCGTGAATTGCTGACTGCAAAGGGGCAGGGGCCTGATGTTTTGTCTGACTTGGCCGAAATGCGGGCGCGGATTGCAGAGGCAAAACCCTCGCTTGGTGTTTGGGACGCGAAGATTGGTGCGGGTCGTTTGCAAGATACTGAACTGATCAGTCAGGCGGCCGCCCTGCGTGCTGGCAGCCCTGCGCGCGATGCGGCGTCACAATTGGCGGCAGGTGTCGCGCATGGCTGGTTAAGCGCCGCAGATGCAGGCGCAATTGCCGCTGCCGCAGGGCTTTTCTGGCGCATGCAGGCCGCATCGCGTTTGCTGACGGGCGGGGCGTTGGACCCTGACGCGTTGGGCGCGGGTGGCACTGGCTTGATCTTGCGCGAGGCAGGGTTTGAAACGATGGATGATTTGGCTGCCGCCCTTACGGATGTGGCAGCTAGGGCTGATGCGGTGATCACCGCGCGGCTGACACAAAAGGACGAACACGATGCCCAGATCAGATGATCCCAACGATCCACGCGGATTGATCCAAGAATCGTTTCGCATTGATGGGATTGATCTTGGCCAGTGCCGCACCGTGTTTTTGGACTGGGCCCTTGGGCATGGCGCGCCTTATGACGACGCACTTGCAGCGCTACTGGCCCGCTATTTGGATCAGCCTGCGGATCATCCGATGAACGTCACGTTGCGTGCCGCATTGGAGACACCACCAACCGCTGCAAGGCGTGGTGGCCGCGCCGCGCGTCTTGGTTATTAACGCGCTAATTGTGATGCGACCGCTGCGAGTGCGGTGATCCCGTCCCAATCGCCAGACAGGACTTTGTCCTTTGGTGCGACCCATGATCCGCCAACGCAAAGTGTGTTGGACAGTGACAGGTAGTCGTTTGCATTTTTGAGGCTCACGCCGCCGGTTGGGCAAAAGCTGACTTGTGGGATCGGTGATCCGATGGCCTTGAGCGCGGGCGCGCCGCCGTTTGCTTCGGCAGGGAAGAATTTTTGCACGGTGTAGCCGCGTTCTAGCAAACGCATTGCTTCGGATGCTGTGGCCACACCGGGTAAAAGTGGCAGATCGTTGGCTTCGCAGGCGTCCAATATCAGGTCAGTTGCACCGGGTGACACGCCGAACAATGCGCCTGCTGCTTTTGCATCTTCGACGTCTTTGGGTGTCAGCAACGTGCCTGCACCAACGATGCCGCCAGTGACCGTTGCCATTTCGCGGATCACGTCGAGGGCTGCCGCGGTGCGCAAGGTTACTTCGAGAACGGGCAGGCCTCCTGCCACAAGGGCGCGCGCCAATGGCACAGCGTGGGCTGCGTCATCCACGACGAGAACGGGGATAACGGGCGCCATCATGCAGAGTTCGCGGGATCGGATGGATGCGGTTTCGGGTGTCATAACTTTGGTTCCTTATGGTCGTCAGATGCGCTGAAAGGCGCGATTAGATGCAGACGCCAGCGCCGTCGGCAGCGTGGCCTACGTTTTTGCGGAACACGTCGAATAATTCGCGCCCAACGCCGTTACCGTTGCCCGATAGATTGGGTGCGGCGGGTGTCCGTGTCGACAAGTCGACATTCAACACGTCGATGGTGCCTTTGGTCGCGTCGAGTCGGACAATGTCGCCGTCTTGGATCAATGCCAACGGCCCGCCGTCAGCGGCTTCTGGGCTGACGTGGATCGCGGAAGGGACTTTACCTGATGCGCCAGACATCCGCCCGTCGGTGACCAGCGCCACCTTCAGGCCGCGGTCTTGCATCACGGCCAATGTTGGGGTCAGCCCGTGCAGCTCTGGCATTCCGTTGGATTTTGGCCCTTGGAAACGCACGACGATCACTGTGTCTGTGGTCAGCTCGCCTGCTTTGAATGCGGCTTTGACGCTGTCTTGGGTGTGGAACACGCGGGCGGGTGCCTCGATGATGTGCCGTTCTTGCGCGACTGCAGATGTTTTGATCACGCCGCGCCCAAGGTTGCCTGCAAGCTGTGTCAGGCCGCCGTGCTGGTTAAACGGGTTGGACGCGGGGCGGATAATCTTTTCGTTGAGCGACACAGCGGTGCCGGGCACCCAAACGGCGCGCCCGTCTTGTAGCTGTGGTTCTTGGGTATAGGCGCGCAAGCCAGTGCCCACGACAGTTTGCGTGTCGTCGTGCAACAGCCCCGCGTCAAGCAGCTCGCCGATCATAAAGCCCAAACCGCCAGCTGCGTGGAAGTGGTTCACGTCCGCGAGGCCGTTGGGGTAAACCTTGGCCATAAGGGGCACGGCTTCTGACAGGTCAGAAAAATCTTGCAGATCAAGGATGACGCCGGCGGCGCGCGCCATTGCAGGCAGGTGCAGCACGAGGTTTGTTGATCCACCAGTGGCCATGAGACCAACGAGACCGTTCACAAACGCCTTTTCATCCAAGATCTGGCTGACGGGGCGGTAGGTGTCGCCAAGTGCTGTGTTGTTTAACGCGGCTTCGGTTCCTGCCACGGTCAGTGCTGCGCGCAGCCCTTCACCTGGGTTGACGAACGATGCGCCGGGCAGGTGCAGCCCCATGAATTCCATCAGCATTTGGTTGGTGTTCGCAGTTCCGTAGAACGTGCAGGTGCCTGCGCCGTGGTAGCTGGCCATTTCGGCGGCCATTAATTCGTCGCGGCCCACTTCGCCGATTGCGAATTGCTGGCGCACGCGGGCTTTTTCGTCGTTGGGCAGGCCGGATTCCATAGGTCCTGCGGGGATGAAAATACCGGGGATATAGCCAAATGTGGCGGCAGAAATGACCAAGCCGGGGACGATTTTATCGCAAACCCCAAGATAAATAGCACTGTCAAAGACGTTGTGGGACAGGCCGATGCCTGCGGCCATGGCGATCACATCGCGCGAAAACAGCGACAGTTCCATGCCCGTTTGGCCTTGGGTCACGCCGTCACACATAGCAGGCACACCGCCTGCGACTTGGGCTGTGCCGCCGTTTTTGCGGGCAGTTTTACGGATCAAGTCAGGGTAATGTTCAAACGGCTGGTGCGCCGATAGCATATCGTTATAGGCGGTGATTATGCCGATGTTTGCGGCCTGCGTGGCTGCGAGTGTACCTTTATCTTCGCCCATGGGCGCGTAAGCGTGGGCTTGGTTGCCGCAAGTAAGATGAGCGCGACGCGGTCCTTCGGCGGCAGCAGCTGCCATACGGTCGAGGTAATCGCCGCGGGTGGCCTCGGACCGTGCGCGGATACGGTCGGTGACCGCTTGAATTGTCTTATGAAGTGTCATGATCGCTCCTGCTTCGCTTTTGTGTGGCGGTATCATAGGTTGTTAGCGCTAACAACCTTTACGGCCGAAATGTGAGTTTTTTTGACAACGCTTTGGCCGTCAAACCAACAATATCATGATTTGACCCCGTAATTGCCCAATTTGAACACATTTCCGCCCCAGTATCTCGGTTAATCAGGTCTTAACCCTGCAAAATAACGGGACCAGACGACATTGGGCCAAAGCCCGGAGGTAAAACAATGAAACTGTTTAAAATCACGTCTGTTGCGGCCCTTGTTCTTAGTATTGCTGGCTGTGCCAGTGTTGATACTGTATCGCGGAATGCCCCACTTGATGTACCTGCATTTGGTGTTGAAGGCGGCATCATCGCGCGATCGTACGTCATTGAAGACATGACATTTGCAGCGTCCAGCGACCTGAGCGTGTCTGAATCCAATTCATATTACCCAAACGCGGATGTTGTTTGGCGCGGCGACCCCATCGGTGACCGTATCCAGCAGATCGGAACTATTTTCGAAACGGCGACGGTGCGCAACCAAGACCGTCTTGAAGGTAACATTCCAATTGTTGTCGATTTTGAACTGGTCCGGTTCCACGGTGTAACCGAGCGTACCCGTTTCTCGATCGGTGGTGTATATAACATCGTGTTTACGATGTCTGTTCGTAACGCTGTTACTGGTGAGATTATCGAAGAGGCACGTCTGATCAAGGCTGACCTTTCTGCACCGGGCGGCGTTGCTGCATTAATGCAAGAACAACGCGGTCAAACTGAGAAGGTGCGTGTCACGGATTCCCTAACCCAGGTGTTCAAAGACGAATTGTCGGGCACGTATAACATCTAAGACTTTCAAACGTTATTGTTTGCGACTAAGAGGGCGGTCATGGACCAGCCCTCTTTTTCCGTTGTACGCCTAAACCCTAAGGGCGATGCCCGTGCCATTCGGCACGGCTTCCCTTGGGTTTACGCCAACGAAGTCGTCACTGATCGCCGCACTAAGGCGATGACTGCCGGAACAATCGCCATTCTTGAAGACGCAGAGCGCCGCCCGATGGGCCTTGTCGCTGTGAATACTGCCAGCAAGATTTTCTGCCGTATGCTAGAACGTGACGTTGATGTCGTGATTGATGCCGCTTGGTTTGAAGCCAAGTTTGCACGTGCTTTAAAACATCGCGCCTTGATGTACCCTGATCCGTTCTACCGCCTTGTACATGCCGAGGCTGATGGCCTTCCGGGTGTCATCGTGGACCGGTTTGGCGATGTGGCTGTTGTGCAGCCAAACGCTGCTTGGGCCGATGTGCTGATTGAGACACTTGTTGATGCGTTGATGAAAGTCACGGGCGTTACGACCGTTATCATGAACGGCACTGGCCGTGCGCGAACGCTGGAGGGTTTGGAAGAAAAAACCATCGTTATGCGCGGAACGGCCCCGACTGGCCCGATTGAAGCAACGATGAACGGTGCTACATATATGGCTGATGTGATGGGCGGACAAAAGACTGGCTTGTTCTTTGACCAGCGCCCTAATCACGCGTTTGCGGCTAATTTGGCCAAAGGTGGCGATGTTTTGGATATGTTTAGCCATGTTGGCGGCTTTGGCCTTGCGGCTTTAGCCAATGGTGCGAAATCTGTGCTGGCTGTTGATGGCTCTGCCCCCGCGCTGGAGTTGGCGAATGCTGGTGCGGCTGCAATGGCTGTTTCGGATAAGTTTGAAACACGTCGCGGCGATGCGTTTGCAGTGCTTGAAGCATTGGCAGAAGAAGGCGCTCAGTTTGACGTCGTGATTTGTGATCCGCCTGCGTTTGCGCCGGGTCGTAAATCATTGGACGCTGGTTTGCGCGCATACGAGCGTGTGGCCCGTTTGGCGGCTGCATTGGTTAAAGATGGTGGCTATTTGGGCGTTTGTTCATGTTCGCATGCCGCTGATCTGACCAAATTCCGCAATGCATCTTCACGCGGTATTGGACGCGCAGGCCGTCGTAGCCAAGTGATCTACACTGGTTTCGCTGGACCTGATCATCCGATATTGCCGCATTTGGCCGAAAGCGGATACCTGAAAGCCGTGTTCTTCCGCCTATGAGAGTGCTGATCGACGCTTGCGTATTGTACCCAACGGTCATGCGTGAGGTCGTTGTTGGTGCGGCCAAGTTGGGGTTGTTTGAACCCCGCTGGTCGGACCGCATTCTGGAAGAATGGGCGCGAGCAACTCGCAAGATTGATGATGCTGCCGAGGTGTTCGCACGCGGCGAGATCGTGATGTTGAACACGGCTTTTCCACGCGCAATTATTTCTGTGAAGGGCGGGCTAGAGCAACGGCTTTGGCTGCCTGACGCGGATGATGTGCATGTGCTGGCCGCGGCGATATCGGGGTCGTGCGATGGTATAATGACGATGAATAACAAAGACTTTCCCACGCGACATTCTTACGGATGAAGGGCTAATCCGCTTTGGACCTGACGAGTTCTGCTGCCGTATGTTGGCCGAAGATCCAATTGGTATGCGTGGCGTCGCGGATGCCATTCTGGCCCAAGCCCATGCCATGGGTGGCGAAAGCTGGGAAATGCGTGCGTTGATGAAAAAGGCGCGGTTGCCGCGCTTTGGCAAGGCGCTGGTTTAGTCGATTTTCCACTTATGTGTGTTGGATTCGATCGCCTTGATCCGCATTTCGGTTTTTGGGTGGCTCATGGTCCATGCGGGTGTGCTTGCGCCGCGCGCGCCCGTAAGCGTTTCCAACTTTTTAAACAGTGATATTTGCGGGGCGGTCCCGATCCCTGCCTTGGTCAACAGCGCTGACGCATAGGCGTCGGCCTCGTATTCGTCTTTGCGTGATAGTTTGGCCGCTAATAGGGACATGAGTGCGCCAGCAAGCAGTGGCCCAACGCCGGGGATAAAGCGGCCAAGGACCATCGCAAGCGCTGTGCGCATCGCATTTTGGCCTGAGAAATCAATCATCCGGCGGCGTGAGTGGCCCAAGGCGACATGCCCCAGCTCGTGGGCGATGACGCTGGCAAGTTCGGCTGCAGTGACGTCGCCTGCACGGTATTTGTTGAAAAATCCGCGCGTGATAAAGATGCGCCCGTCGGGTGCGGCAAGCCCGTTGACCGGTTCGATTTCATAGATATGCACCTTGATCCGTGGCAAATCCAGCGCGCGCGCCAAGTCTTGGTTCAAGGATTTCAGGATTGGGTCGGCCAATTCAGTGGATTTGGCATCCAATTCCTTGGAAGTCCGCCAGACCGAAAATCGGTACATGGCAATCCCGTAAAGCAGGGCGAGGAGGATGGGGACAAAGCGAAGCATATTTATGATATGGTGCACCGACACCGGCCAGACAAGCCAATTGATCTACATCAAAGCAATTCTCATGATGTGGGTCCAAAGTTTCAGAAAGCAAAATAGGAGAACTGCACATGTTTACCGTCACACGCGTATCTGACAACCGCATTGACCTTAATATTCAGGGCAAAATTACCGGCCCTGAAATGGCATCTGGTTTGACCGAACTTTTGGCCTTGTCCGACGATTTTGAAAATGGCGTGATGCTGTACCGGATTGAAGGGTTCAAATGGCCGACGTTTAATGCGCTTATGACCGAAGCTATGCGAATTCCCAAGCTGTTCGGCCTGCTGAAGCGTTTCGGAAAGATTGCTGTGATATCTGACAAAGCATGGGTTCGCAGGGCTGCTGCAATCGAAGGTGCGGTGATCCCAAAGATGAAAATCAAAACGTTCAAACCCGAGAAAGCAGATGCCGCAGAGGCGTGGTTAGCAGGTGATAAGGCCTAGTCCGTGACGCGATAGCCGTTCAATTCCGTCTGGTTTAACCAGTACCGAATGGCCAAGCGTCATGGCGTCACCGCTGTCGCTATCCATCAGGATCATGTGCAGGAAAAACACTTGGTTTGCCTGCATAAGCAGCGGGTTCCCTTCGTAAAACATCGGGAAATCGACCCAGATTGGGTTGTAGATCGCGCCCATGCCGTAGCCGCACGCCTTAAGTCGCGCGTGGCTGAACCCGTGTTTGTCGAATACTTTGGCGTGGGCCACGAATACGTCGCCCATCGGCTTGCCAGGCTGAATAGCGGCCTCGCAAGCCTGCAATGCCTCGGCGCAGGCCGCGTGCATGCGTTTATGGCTGTCGGACGGTTCACCAACGATGACCGTGCGCATCATGGCGGCGTGATAGCGCGCGTATGCACCGGACCATTCAAGCGTGAGTTGGTCAGACGGATCAAGGTGCCTGCGGCCCGAGAAGTATCGGCACAGCAGCGCGCCTTCGCCTGATCCGATGATGAATTCGTTGCCCGCGTAATCACCGCCGCCTTTGAATACGGCGCCTTGCATGGCGGCCAGAATGTCGCCCTCGAATGCGCCTGCGCGGGTGGCTGCGATACCGGCATCAAGCGCGTCGTCAGACAGGGCCGCCGCGCGCCGATGCATGTCGACCTCAGCGTTTGATTTGATGCGTCTTTGTGCGCGGATGATTTCAGTGCTCTCAACCAGATCAGGGATCAGGGCGCGGACTTGTTGGCCGTTATAATCCATAAGCCCTGCGGTTTGGCCCTCGTATCCGATCCGCCCAGAAACGCCGAGGTCAGACAGCAAGCGCGCCAAATCTGCGGCGGGGTTCATGCCTTCAACGTCGTCCCAGATGTGAATTTCTGCGTCCGGCAGGGTGGATGTCAGGCGGGCTTGGCGCAGGTCGGGGTTGCGGGTCAGCAGGTGTAGATCGCCTTTTGCTGTCAACACGAGGCATTGAAACAGCGCAAACCCAAACGTGTCGTAACCGCAGATCCAATATTGGCTTTCGGGTGCGAACATCAGCAGCGCATCAAGCCCTTCGGACCTAATTGCAGCGATGGCGCGGGACTTTCGCAGCGCGTATTCGGGTGCGTCAAAATGCTGTGTCATGGCCGTATCGTTGCGGTCATGACAATTTGGGTCAAGGGCTTAGGCCGACGCGGCTTTGTCGTTTTTGGCGCGGCTGGCGCGGACCAGCCAAACACCGAGGCCAATTGTGACAGCAAATGCCGTGACAAGCCCGCTGGCGTTGCCCAAAAGGCTTGCGATTGCAGTGAAGTTGTCGCCAAATGTGTAACCGAGACCGACATAAACCGAGACCCAGACGATTTCGCCTGCGATGCCCCAGATTGCAAAGCGCATCCATGTAAACTTGGTCAGGCCACTGACATAGTTAATGTAGGGGCCCAGTGGGGCCACAAGCCAGCAAGAAAAAACACAGACGATCCGCCCCATTTGATCATGAAGATTTGCCCCTTGGTACGCAGTGCAGCCCGTTTGGGGTTGCGCGCCAGCCAGTCGGTCATGCGGTCACCTGATAGACGTGCAATCAGATAGCCCATGTTGTCACCCAAAACAGCGCCGCAGAATGCCGCGAGTGCCACGGACCCAAGCGCCAAATCACCGGTTGCCGCAAAACTGCTGGACGCCAGCATTAATAGTGACGATGGAACGGGCAGGGCGAGGCAGCTGAGGAAAGTCACGCAAAACAGCACGATAACGCCGTAATCCGCGATAAGCGTCAGGGCTATATCGGTCATTCCGTTGCATCCCGCTGCGCGCGCCAAGCGGCGGTGGCTGTGTCGATGCGGACCTGAAGTTCGTCCATCGTGAGCCCGTTGTTGGCGGCGATTGTATCAAGCGATTGACGCCTTGGCGTTTCGCCTTTGATCATGAACAACGCGGCACCAAGCAAATCTGGCGGCAGTTTATAGGATTGTTGAACATAGCGCGGGGTCATCCAACCTGCGAGGGCTTGGTCTTGGTGAGCGGGGTCCATCCAGTAGATTGTCGATGAAATTGTCTGGACTGCGAAATAGCCGAGCAGCCCCAGTGCCAATACAAATGTGGACAGAGCGATCCGGTGGTTTTGCCAAAGGTGTTTCATGTCAGGACTTTCATGCCGCGCTCAATGCCTGACAAGGTCATGGGGACCATGCGGTCGGGCCCAAAGATGCTTTGGATCATTTGGATCGACTGAGTGTAGGGCCAATACTGTTCGGCAAGAGGGTTGATCCAAACGTGATTGGGCCAGTGTTCGCGCGCGCGGGTCAGCCATGTTTCGCCGCTTTCCGCGTTCCAATGTTCATTGGCGCCACCGGCAAACGCGACTTCATAGGGCGACATGGAGGCGTCGCCGACAAAGATGCATTTGTAGTCGGAGCCGTAAGTTCGTAGGATTTCATGGGTCGGGACCTGGGCGTTGTGCCGGCGTCGGTTGTCGCGCCAAACACCTTCGTAAAGGCAATTGTGAAAGTAGAAATGTTCGAGGTGTTTGAATTCGGTTTTGGCGGCTGAAAACAGTTCTTCAACGACTTTGATATGCGGGTCCATTGAGCCTCCGACGTCCAAAAACAATAATACCTTCACGGCATTGCGCCGCTCTGGCCTTGTTTTAACGTCCAAGTATCCGTTTTCCGCCGTTGCCCGAATTGTGCCGTCGAGATCCAGCTCTTCGGACGCACCGTCACGCGCCCAGCGGCGCAGGCGTTTTAGCGCGACCTTAATGTTGCGGGTGCCAAGTTCGACTGTGTCGTCGAGGTTGCGAAACTCGCGTTTGTCCCAGACTTTAACAGCGCGTTGGTGGCGGGATTCTGATTGGCCTGCGCGGATGCCTTCGGGGTTATAGCCGTAGGCACCGAACGGTGATGTGCCTGCAGTGCCCATCCATTTGGACCCGCCTTGGTGGCGGCCTTTTTGTTCTTCGAGCCGTTTTTTAAGCGTTTCCATCAGTTTATCAAAACCGCCAAGGGCTTTTATTTCGGCTTTTTCTTCTTCGGAAAGGTGCTTTTCTGCCAGCTTTTCAAGCCATTCTTTGGGGATGTCGACGGCGTCCATCACGGCCTGCGGTGGGATCGCATCAAGGCCTGAGAACGTCGCGGAAAATGCGCGGTCGAATTTATCTAAGTGCCGTTCGTCTTTGACCATAATGGCGCGCGCGAGGTAATAAAACGCCTCGATGTCATAGGTCGCCAGCCCCTTTTTCATGGCTTCAAGAAACGCCAGAAATTCGCGTAAAGACACAGGCACGCCCGCGTTGCGCAAGTTATCAAAGAACGGCAGGAACATTTACATCGCCGCGCGTTCAATGATAACCAAGATCAGCATGCCAATCACACCAAAGATGATCGCGTTCACGACGCCCCATTGCACGACGTCCAATGTCACGCCGCCACGTCGTTTCGCCATGACTACGCCGAAAATGGCCCCAATAAGCATACCCAAAAGTGGAAAAATCATGTGGCGGTCCCTTAGAATGGGCGCAGCGCCGCAATCTCATCCAGACGGGCCTGCACATTTGCATCAGAGCCAAAGCCGTACCGCGCCCAACCCAAACTGTCCAGACGCAGGCTTTCTGCCTGTGCTATATCGCCGCGCATTTCCAGCGCTGCAGCCTTGAACATCATCAATGTCGACAGCAGAGCCGCGTTCTGGTGTTGCTCAGCGACGTTCATGGTGGCGTTTGTCAGGCGGATCGTCGTCTCGGCGTCGCCGGCTGCAAGCGCAAAGGCTGATTGTTGAACCGCGATGTGGGCTGCATGAATTTGTGTGCTGCTGCTGGCGCCATAGGCGGCGTCGGCGGCGTTGAATGCGGCTAAGGCGGCGGCGGGATTGTTCCGGACCTGAAGACGGCCAAAGGCGTAGTGTGCAAACCCTTCGCGCGCGCCTGTCTATCCGAATGCGCGGCCCAATGCGATGGCTTGTTGCGCGGCTCGTCTGCGCCGTGACGGGGCGGCCCCGCTCGCCAGGGCGGTTTCAATGGCCTCGATCCAGTCGCGCGACGTGTCGTTTAACGGCTGGCCGGGCACGCGTTGCCCTGCTGGGTTCAGGCGCGCCAAAATTGCGGGCAGGCGGATCGCGGCTTCGCCACGCGACATGCCGTTTCTAAGCTCTGGCGCATAAAACACCCGCAGAACAAGCATGTCAAAACTGGTCAGGACAGTGTGGATGTTGTCATCGTTAAATACGCTGTCTGGCAAACGGTATAGGTCGTTGAGTGGGCCAAGTGCTTGGGCCAGTTCTTCGTGCAGGCAGTCGCGGATTTCTTGGGGTGCGACGTCAGAGGGTATGAAGATTGCGGCACGGTTGCGGCGTGTCAGCGTTGTCCAATCCACCTGCGGCGTGTGACGTGCGATCTTGAAGTCGTCCCATGATGTCAGGCGAGGGACGACGAAACATGCGGCACGCGGAACGGCGGCTTGCATGGTGGCGCGTGGCACCGCCTGTACTGTGATCGCAGTAGGTTGGTTTGCTGGCACAAGCGTGATGTCGATGCCGGTTTCATTGCGCATGTGGACCAACAAATCTGAAAGATCGCGGATCATTGTAGGGTTGGTTCGCCCTGTGGCGCGTACCGTGATTGGTCCTTCAAATTGCGTCAACCGTGGCACCGCGCGCCCGCTTTCCATGCGGAAAGACAGGTCGAGGAAATCTTGGGCGATCTCCATGTTCGAACGTGCCGCGGGTGCAATATATGATGTGTTGAAGACCCGCATTGGTGGCATCACGCTTGATAAGGCTACGGCGTGGCTTGGAGGTGGGTCTTGCCGAACGGGCGCGCACGATACCATAAAACCAAGGGCAAAGGCGACAATCCGGTTCATGCTGCAGGCCTTTGATATTTAATGAAATTTGTCAGATCGCCGACGCGGTTGTACAATTGCCTTCCCGCAGCGTTATCGTCTTGGGTCATCCAATAGACGGATGGTGTGCCCGCTGCATCGGCAGCCGTATAGACGGCTTCTATCAATTTTCGTCCAGCACCGGTGCCGCGCAAGGATGGGGCCACGAAAAGGTCTTGAAGGTAACAAACGTTCTCAATGCACCAGCAATGCCGGTGAAATAGGTAGTGAACCAGCCCGACAACAACACCGTCTTGCACCGCAACCAGCGCGCAAAAGTCGCGGTCGTCGTCACCTAAAAGGCGTGCAAACGTAGATACATAAACTGCATCCGGCACAGATGTGCCGTAAAATTCTAAATAGACGCCCCAGAGCCTACGCCACGCCGCAATATCAGCGGGGCGAATAGGCCGGATTTCAACCGGCATTTTTACCTTGGTCAAACCTGCGTCTCCTCAATATCATCAGTTCTATCTGCCAGTGAACTGCGGCCCCTCTTTGACTTAATTGCGGTTTTTTCCGCACGGTTGGGGGCAAGGCTGATTAAGCAAGGATAAAGTTATTGGCGCACGTCCTAAGTGCGCTGAATAGGCGCATTGGCGCGCTGCGTTGCACGAAAGACTCAGGCCTCTAGTGGTATGGCTTTTGGTGGCACTAAATGTAGAGGTCGGGTAGTTTTGGGCCCGCCAAAACTGCTTAGGTTAGGTTCA
>CAJJCJ010000011.1 GCA_905182645.1 uncultured Sulfitobacter sp. | reverse complement strand
GAGCGCCGTGCGCTGAATGACACCAGGGTTGCTGGCACGGGCAATTAACGATGTTGCTGGATGTCCGCCAAACGGCAGGCGCGCGATGCGGACGCGCGGAAAGCTTCGGTGATCATATTGGCATGCACCAGATCCAGCGGCCGGAACGGGTTGGTGATGATGATGCCCTGCTAATCGGGGCGCGGTACGCGTGTCAGATCGCTTAAATCGCGCTCAAACCCAGCTGCATCTGCGCCGTATCGTTTATCAAATGGTACCACGTCAGGATGGATCGAAAACTGCGGCGAAATCGCGGTGACATAGGTCGCATTTGTGGCGCGCGCAAAGCGAAATGCACCGTAACCACCCATCGAAAACCCCTGCATATGCGCGGCTTTGTAGTGTGAGGTCAGTTTTTCCAGTATGGCCTCGATACGCGCGGTATCGGGATTGATGAACTAATCATTGGCGCATGATGTGATCGCCAATTGGGCGAATCCTTGGGCCACCATCTGCTTAATAGGGGTCACAGGGGCGAATGCGGTGCGGCCCTTTTCGCGAAAGCTAAATGTGATGGCCAAGCGGTCCGACACGCCGTTGAACAACGTGGCGCGCAAGTGGTCGCCACTGTAAACCAGATCGCCTGTGTCGGTCATGTTTGCGCGACCACTTCGGCAGCGGCAGCGGCGGGGGACATACGGCCAGCGGCCACCTCTTTTTCCAACATCGCCATGCGCGCCCCAAGATCAGGATCGCGGGCAATACGAGCGAGCAGTTGCAAGCGGACTTCTTCCGCGAACCAATACCGTGCTTGGGCAGCCCGAGACCGTTCCCAAATATTTGTTTCGCGACGCCAAGTGATCAGCGCCTGCATCTCGTCCCATGCGTCCGCGATGCCGATTGTTTCCAATGCAGATACAATCATCGCTTTGGGAAAGCCTTCGGGGTCTTGCGACCGCTTGCGCAGCAATCGCAACGCACCAGCGTAATCAGCACAGGTGCGCATCGCTTGCGGTTTCAGATCACCATCAGCCTTATTGACCAAAATCATATCGGCGATTTCCATGATGCCGCGTTTGACGCCCTGCAATTCGTCGCCACCCGCAGGGGCGAGCAGCAGCAGGAACAAATCTGACATCTGGGCGACGACGGTTTCAGATTGACCTACGCCGACGGTTTCGATCAGCACTATGTCATAGCCAGCAGCCTCGCATAGCGCGACGGCCTCGCGGGTGCGCCGCGCAACGCCACCAAGCTGGGTCTGGCTTGGGGACGGGCGGATAAACGCATTTGGATCGCGGGCAAGCAAATCCATGCGGGTTTTATCACCCAATATCGACCCGCCAGATCTGGCAGATGACGGATCAACAGCCAGCACCGCAACACGGTGACCTGCCGCCGTGAGCATCAGGCCAAAGCCCTCAATAAAGGTGGATTTCCCAACGCCTGGGGTGCCGGAAAGGCCGATGCGGATCGCTTGTTTGCCACCCGTGGCCAGCACATCAAGCAAACCCATCGCATCAACGCGGTGATCGGCACGCCCGCTTTCGACCAGCGTAATGGCGCGGGCCAAAGCACGGCGGTCACCAGCGGCCACACGGCGGGCAAGATCGGAAATGTCATACGTCATAGATAAGGTTTTAGGGGCGCAGGTCGCACCGCGCAATGATGCAAATGGCGGTTGTTGAGATTTGCAAAGACGTGGGTATTAACCGCACATCGCCTTAGAGGTCGCGCTAAAGTCCTCATAGCGCTTCCAGAACCGTGCGCTGCTGGAATTGCCCGCCTGGCGGGTGTCCTGCGCCAATTGCGGGTCCTCAAAGAACGTGGCGGCGCGGCGCTGATCGGATGCATTTAATGTCAGGCTGGCGGCTTGTTGGACGCATGAACACAACTGGGTTGATGCTGCTTTGCGGTCGGCAGCCATACAGGCTTCGCCAACATCGCCAGACACACGGCCACCACCGCAAGCTGCCAACAACACCAAAGCCCCAAGTAAAACCATTCTGTGCATCATATCACCCGTAATTTATGCCAAAGCGCCGCGGTTCCCGCGTGTCAGCCTTAGCCTGCTGTTAAAGAGATTATGCAAGGGGCGGGCGCGGGATGCAATTCAAATGCGCGTGGGGTGGGGAATGGTGCCTGCGCTAAACACTCAGGCACTTTTTAGATCATCAGCGCCTTTTCAATAAGATTGGCTTTGCCGTTATATTGTGACACGTCGACGCCAAGGCCCGTTAACGCGTCAGAAATCTCAGCCTCGGTGAGGGCTGAAATCTCGGTGGCGGTCATGCGCATGAAGTTTATCTTACGTTTTAAAGCTGGATTTGTTGCGCCAAAGAAACTGCGGTTCTCAAAGGCGAAATCGTCGGCGTATTTCTTCATAAAATGCGACAGGAACGTGTTGATAGACACTCGAACGCGCGGATCATCTGTCATCAGGTCCGCTGACGCGTCAAGCGTATCCAGCATCAGCTTTGACCAACGCTGCGCGCCTTTGTCGTTCATCAGTTCCATGGCATTGTGGGTATGGTGAAAATTCAACCGGAATTCGGCACCATGATAGTAGGGACCGCCGCCCATGACGTCGATCCACATCGCCGCTTGGGTATTGATGTGGTGACCAATCCCGCCGACGCGCGCAAATACGTCTGTGAACCAAGGCTCATCCGCAAAAACGCGCTCGTAGAACCGCTGAATAAGGCGCACAATCGGGTCTTGACCAAGAACAGAATACAATTGCCAAAATTGAATAGGCTTATCAACGTCGATTGACGCCGTAAGCGACACAACATCGGCCATCCGGTGCGCGTCTGTGGGCAACAGGTCCTTGGACACCGCGGCCTCAATATAGGCGCGCTGGATGTTTTCGGTCATATAACCATGCTGTGTCGGATATGCTGGGTGGTCAATTTTGGTCACGGGCTTCATCCTTTCTCGCAGGGCATCATCGCCCCGATACAGGCCATTTATGCAGCGGTCCAAGGATTTTCAATCTACTGTGGGCGCACACTGACCCTACATAGCTGCAGACTGAGCGCATCGTGCGTCATTGAAAACTGGACTGCGCGGTTGGCCCGCAGGTATCGCCACCCCTTGCAAATCCCGTAATCACGCGCCATTGACAATTAACCCAATTCTATAGGCGTTTTGACCCCAATGACCGACCTGAAAAACATCCGCAATTTCTCGATCGTGGCCCATATTGACCACGGTAAATCCACCCTTGCTGACCGTTTGATCCAAGAGACAAACACCGTCGCCGAACGGGACATGAAGGCGCAAATGCTGGATAGCATGGATATCGAGCGCGAGCGCGGCATCACTATTAAGGCCAACACTGTGCGCATTGATTATGTGGCGCAAGACGGCGAGACATATGTGCTTAACCTGATCGACACCCCCGGTCACGTCGATTTCGCCTATGAAGTATCGCGCTCCATGCGCGCCGTCGAAGGATCGCTGCTGGTTGTCGACAGCACCCAAGGGGTTGAGGCGCAGACGCTTGCAAACGTTTATCACGCGCTTGATGCGGACCACGAAATCGTGCCCGTCTTAAATAAAATTGACCTGCCTGCCACCGACTGTGATGCAGTCGCGGCCCAGATCGAAGACGTGATCGGCATTGATGCATCTGACGCGATGCGCGTATCCGCCAAATCCGGCGTTGGGATCAAAGAAACCCTAGAGGCCATCGTGCACCGCTTACCTGCCCCCAAGGGCGACATCAACGCGCCGCTTAAGGCGATGCTGGTGGATTCATGGTACGACAGCTATCTGGGCGTAATCGTGCTTGTGCGGATCATCGACGGACAGATGAAACGCAACGACCGGCTGCGGTTTATGTCCAATGACACCGTACACCAGATCGACAAAATTGGCGTGTTCCGGCCCCAGATGGAAAACGTTGACAGGCTTGGCCCTGGCGAAATCGGGTTTATCACAGCGTCGATCAAGCAGGTCCGTGACACCCGCGTTGGCGACACGATCACGTCGGAGAAAAAGGGCTGCGAAGTCGCACTGCCGGGCTTCAAACCTGCGCAACCTGTCGTGTTTTGTGGGTTGTTCCCCGTGGACAGCAGCCAGTTCGAAGACCTGCGCGACAGCATCGACAAACTGGCCCTCAACGACGCATCATTCAGCCACGAGATGGAAACATCTGCGGCCCTCGGCTTTGGCTTTCGCTGCGGGTTCTTGGGGCTTTTGCACCTCGAAGTCATCCGCGACCGGATTGAGCGTGAATACGATATCGAATTGATCACCACCGCGCCAAGCGTGGTTTACCACGTCTACATGCGCGACGGGTCGATGACAGAACTGCACAACCCCGCTGACATGCCCGACATGACCCACGTCGACCACCTAGAAGAACCGCGGATCAAGGCGACCATCCTTGTGCCCGACGAATACCTTGGTGACGTGCTGAAACTTTGCCAAGACAGGCGCGGCGTCCAGCTTGACCTGACCTACGCAGGGACGCGGGCCATGGTCGTCTATGACCTGCCGCTCAACGAAGTCGTGTTCGACTTTTATGATCGCCTGAAATCCGTAACAAAAGGTTACGCGTCATTCGATTACACGCTGTGGGGTTACCAAACCGACAACCTCGTGAAGATGTCGCTGCTGGTCAACGATGAACCCGTCGATGCGCTGTCGATGATGGTGCACCGCGACCGTGCCGACGCGCGTGGGCGTGCGATGGTTGAAAAGCTCAAAGAACTGATCCCGCGCCACATGTTCAAAATCCCGATTCAAGCGGCGATCGGCGGCAAAGTCATCGCCCGCGAAACCCTATCGGCCATGCGCAAAGACGTGACGGCCAAGTGCTATGGCGGCGACGCGACACGCAAACGCAAGCTGTTGGATAAGCAAAAGGCGGGTAAGAAGAAGATGCGTCAGTTCGGGTCAGTGAACATCCCGCAGGAAGCGTTTATTTCCGCTCTTAAAATGGATAGCTAAAAGCTGGCCATTTTAAGAGTGCGCGCGAAAGTGAATAATTTGCCAATGGTGCCGCAGTACACAATCAAAGATTGCACTTCGTAACCAATGTTGCTTAGTTGAGGGCTAAGCTATTGGGGATTATCGCTTTTGCAGCACCTTGATGATGAGAAGTTCTACAAACAAACAAACCGTCACTGGTCATTGGTCGATGACGAAACTTCTGGAACCAATATTTCGGTTCTTCATGTTCGCTCGCAACATGCGATGATGCAGGCAATCGGGTACGCAAAGTATTCTTCCGAACCTTGGTAGCGAGTTCTAATTCGTTGTCAGAAAGCGATCTACTCCACTCTTTGCCCTAGTCTCTACCGAGATGTTCCTCCTACTGTTAAAAGCCTAGATAAGAAAAATGCAAAAGTAGCCGAAACTGTCTCTGAATTCATGACGTCCTGCCCAATAACAGAGCAAATCAATAAGGACGCGCTTGAACCGCTGTTGCAGCACTATGGAATCAGCACCACTTGGATCGATGTTGTTGACAACGCATGGATTGCACTTTGGTTTGCCTTACACACCGCAAATACTGCGGGTCCAAACAATAAGTTTATTCATTTTGACCGGAGAGAGTTAAGTGGTGCAGAGAGCTTTGGGTACATAATCTTGATCAGGACCGATGCCTCCGACAAAAGATCGAAGAAGAAAGGCTTCATTTTAGGCACTAAGACGGAAACTGTTGATTTAAGAGAAGCCACCCCTTCCGTTTTTCTTAGGCCGCATGCCCAGCACGGTCTCTTGTTTCGGGAGTGCGGTGTAGGGCAACGAGAAACAGGTCAGGCAAGCAGAAAGCCAGATTATTCGTCTCACATTTGTGGGATTATTCGCTTCGATTTATCCAATGCAATTTCATGGTTGGGCGAAGGACAACTGCATTTGGTACGATCCATTTTCCCTCCGCCGTATTTTGACCCTGGTTATCAAATATTGCTTGGCGCAAGGTTAAGTGATCGAGGAATCGTTTGTATTCAGTCTGTTGGTGCATAGATAATCCTGCCAAATTTTCAATTTGGCAGCGCCCGTGTCCGGCGCTGCGTGCGTCCGGACCTAGAAACTGTCCTCGACAGTTTCTTTAACGGGCCTCACCCCCCACACACGGCTCGGGGGCGGTTATATAATTATGGTTGCGCCTGAAACACCCAGCGCTGGGCTACAGGCGATCCACAGTCTCGGCGGCGCGCGTGATATCGCGGCCCACGCCTTTGACGGTCTCACAGGCGCTTAGCCCAAGCAGGGACAGCAGCATAAAGATGCGGATCATATCGGGGCCTCGTTTGCCAAATTCAGTTAGCCCACATCTAATCGGCAATTCACCACGGGGCAAGTCAGGCCCAAGCGCGATGTCGTTCGCCTATAGCCCCAATCGCATTTTGCGGAAATTCTCTAGGTCACGGACCATGTTGGCTTCGATCTCGATGGTGCCGCTGGTCACCTCATCCGGCGTCTCAATCTGGGTTTCGTCGCGCGGGCCCAGAATTTCGGCCAACCGCGCGAGCATAAAGGCGCGCAGCACACTGTTTATCTCGGCCTGATAGCCAGCCCCGATTTTGCGGAAAACCGCAACACATCGGCGTCGATCCTAAGCGTGACTGGCTGCTTTTTGGGCACCTCTTTGCTGGCCAGATTGCGCCATTCCTTGGGCATCAACGATTGCGCAAGATCAGGATGGCGGAACATGCCAAGCGACATATACATCTGTTCGACAAAGTCGGTATAGGACTGCTGCTGTTTGGTGGTCATTTTGGCGGGCATTTGGGAGGGCATGGCGTTTCTTTCTGATAAGGTCACCGCAATCTAGCGCGCCCAAATCACCAACCCGTCACCCCACCGCGCGGCATATGCGAAACTTATGCAATACTTATGCAAATCATATGGCGCAAAACGCGGTAACAGACGCCTCAAACTCGCGCGGTTTTTCAGCATGCAACCAATGCCCCACGCCGCTAATTTTCGCGAAATGTGACTGGGGAAACAACGCCTTGATCGTACCGCGGTGCGCGTGCTGCACATAGTCAGAATTGGCCCCTGACAAAAACAACGTAGGTCCGTCGAATGTCCCTGAAACCTCAGGAAATCCGATGATTTTATCCATTTCAGCGGCCAAAACATCCAAGTTCAATTTCCATCGTTTGTTCTTGAAATCAAGCGATTGCAGCAAAAAATCAGCGACGCCATCCTGTAACCCTACAAGCTGTGCAAGCGCCTCTGCGCGGTTTTTCACTACACTCAAGTCCACCCCCCGCATCGCCTCAAGCGGCCCCATTTGGGTGTGCGAATAAGCAACTGGCGCAATATCCGCCACGACCAAGCGGTTGACTTTATTCGGGTATTTCAATGCAAGGACCATAGCGGCCTTGCCGCCCATCGAATGGCCCAGCACGTCCATCGGTTGGTCGATAACCTCGGCCAAGTCCGCGGCCAATTCGCCATAAGAATGCGCATCAAACCAAGGGCTTGCCCCATGATTGCGCATGTCGACAACCACCACATGGCGGGTCGCAGATAGCCGCTTGGCAATCACATTCCAATTGCGTGCAGATCCAAATAATCCATGGGCAATCAGCAGGGGGGTGGCGTCGGGGCCATCATAATGAACCGTGTTTAACATACATCTAATCTAACGCGCGGCAGATCAGAAACACCAGAGGGATTGAGCCAATCAGCGCGCCATGCCAAACCTAATTTATTTCTGCCAATACGCTACAAACCCAAGTGGACGAAGTCCGCAACTTGATGGAAACGCAACTATGGGTGCGGGGTAAAACGCTTGGGCAGCAGGTGCGTAGGGCGGGACGGTTACTACCACGGGCGGAGCAGCGCGAGGCGATGTATTTGGCGCAGGCCGCAACCGTACTGGCTCATCCAAAACTCAGCCGCATGGTCGATGCAAGCAAAGCCGCCAAAGCACATGCCTGATTGACCCAATTCCTGCGATCCGTTGACCCCAAGGATCGCGCACGAGGCAAATTTCTTGGATGGCTTGGGTTGCTCGCGTTTGGGTTTATTGTTGTCTTTGTATTGGTCGTTATCGTGTTGGTGCAACGCGGGATCGTCTGACCACGCAAAAGGCCGCCACAACATGTGTGACGGCCCAAATTTGAGTAGGATGCGTTTTAACGCATCATGCTTACAGGTTCGGATACAGCGGGAACTTGTTGCACATCACTTCGATCTCAGCGCGCACTTTGGCCTCGACGGCCTCGTTACCATCTGCGCCGTTTGCGGCGATACCGTCGACAACCTCGACAATCCAATCGGCAATCTGACGGAATTCGGCTTCACCAAACCCACGGGTAGTACCAGCGGGCGTGCCCAAACGGATACCTGATGTGACCGTTGGCTTTTCAGGATCAAACGGGATGCCGTTTTTGTTTGTGGTGATATGCGCACGGCCAAGGGCGGCGTCAGTGATGTTGCCAGTCACACCTTTAGGGCGCAGATCAACCAGCATCAGATGCGTGTCAGTGCCGCCTGTGACGATGTCCAAACCACCCTTGATCAGCTGATCGGCAAGCGCTTGGGCGTTTTTGACAACCTGTTCTTGATAAGCTTTGAACTCAGGGCGCAGCGCCTCGCCGAATGCCACAGCCTTACCCGCGATGACATGCATCAGCGGACCACCTTGGATGCCGGGGAAGATGGCAGAGTTACATTTCTTGGCAATCGCTTCGTCGTTGGTGACGATGAGACCACCGCGTGGACCGCGCAGGGTTTTATGCGTGGTTGAGGTGGCGACATGTGCGTGTGGGAACGGCGATGGATAGATACCAGCAGCGACCAAACCAGCAAAATGAGCCATATCAACGAACAGATAAGCGCCAACGCTATCGGCTATCTCGCGCATACGGGCGAAATCGATGATGCGCGGAATGGCGGACCCGCCAGCGATGATCATTTTAGGTTGATGTTCGGTCGCAAGGCGCTGAACCTCGTCGTAGTCCAGCAAGTTGTCTTCGCGCTTTACGCCGTATTGAATGGCGTTGAACCATTTACCCGATTGGTTTGGCTTTGCGCCGTGGGTCAGGTGACCGCCCGCGTCCAAAGACATGCCAAGGATTGTATCGCCCGGCTGCAAAAGCGCCTGAAACACACCTTGGTTCGCCTGCGAACCAGAGTTTGGCTGCACGTTGGCAAAATCACAGCCAAACAGCTGCTTGGCGCGATCTATGGCCAAATTCTCGGCCACATCAACGTGTTGACAACCGCCATAATACCGGCGACCCGGATAGCCTTCGGCGTATTTGTTCGTCATGACGCCGCCTTGGGCCTCCATGACGGCAGCGGATACGATGTTCTCGGACGCGATCAATTCGATCTCGCCGCGTTGGCGGCCAAGCTCGGCCTGCATTGCGGCATGCAGATCAGGGTCGCGGGTCGCGAGTGTTTCGGTGAAAAAGCCAGAATCGCGGACAGTATTGGTCATTTCAGTGGTCCCTTAGGGCATAGACAGGTTGCGTTGCAGTTTGATAGCGCAACACAGCAGTCGTCAAAAGCGCCAAAGCGACCCCGTGTCTGTCTGTCGCGGCACTTACCGTTTCCGATGGATGGCTTGTGTTTCGCCCCTGATCTTGGGACAAGTTGGGAACCACATGACAAGGACTACGCCATGCCTCGCCCTAAAATCGCCTTTGTGGCCAGTCCGGCACCGCTTGCGCAGCGCGCGCTTGCCGATTTGTCGACAGCCCATGGCAATGTCGCATTGGACACCGCCGATGTGATCGTGGCCTTGGGGGGCGATGGATTTATGCTGCAAACCTTACACGCGACCCAGCATTTGGCGGTGCCTGTCTACGGGATGAACCGTGGCACTGTTGGGTTTTTGATGAACGAATTTGACGCGACCGATCTGCCCGCCCGACTAGATGTGGCGGTCGAAGAAGTGATCAACCCGCTATCGATGACAGCGCTTTGCGTAGACGGGTCCATGCACGAAGCGCTTGCGATCAACGAGGTCAGCCTGCTGCGTGCGGGTCCGCAAGCCGCCAAGCTGCGCATCACCGTGGATGGCAAGTTGCGCATGAACGAATTGGTCTGTGACGGTGCGTTGGTGGCGACACCTGCGGGATCGACCGCCTATAACTACTCCGCGCATGGTCCGATTCTACCGATTGGGTCTGATGTACTTGCCCTGACAGCCATGTCCGCGTTCCGGCCCCGCCGTTGGCGCGGCGCGTTGCTGCCCAAACTGGCCATGGTTCGGTTTGACGTGATCGAACCCGACAAGCGCCCCGTGATGGCCGATGCAGACGGTAAATCAGTGCGAGATGTGGCGAGCGTAGAAATCCGGTCCGATCCAAGCGTGCACCACCGGATATTGTTTGATCCGGGGCATGGGTTGGAAGAACGGCTAATCCGCGAGCAATTCGCATAATCTAATAAATATTGCCTGTGTCGTCGAACGCAACTGTATACTGTGACCTGAAAAGGATCTCTGTAGTTAGCGAACGATACCGTCAATGTTAATAACGGCCCCAATCAAGACCAAACCAACAAATACCACGACGGTGCGATGCCAAAATTTCGCCGATGGGCCGCTGCCTTCGCTCGCGAACTTTCCCACCGAATTGTCGCCACCTTCTGCCATCGTCTCAATACGGCCCTTGCCGCCCGCTTTGAGTGCACGCGAAATGATGGCGAATTGCGCGATCAATGCCGCAATTGCGGCAATCGCTGCCCCGAGTATAGCGCCGCTAGGACCGGCTAGCCAAGCAAATACAACCTCAAGAGGGCTGCTGTACTAAGGTTTTGGAAAAGTAATTTGGTTAGCCGCATTTGGAGCGGCACAAACTTGTCTCGACCCATTATAGCAATTAGTGCTGGAGATTGTATAAAGAAAAACCACGCGTTTGCGCCCACTAAAAATCCAGCAACTACTAAATCAGCGACGACAACAAAATGCATTTTCTAATCTGACTCTTTTTTAACGACCCATTGCCGCGTCAGGATACAGCACAAAATTTGAACACGACAAACTGCTGCAGAAAAAGCTGAATGCCGCGTCCTGCGCAAATGTCATAGAAGGGCCCAGAGCGAGCCACTGTTGTCATTCTTTCGCATAGCCCATCGGCACCAACGCCGCTTTAATTTCATCCAAAATCACTGGATCATCAATCGTTGCAGGCATTTTGTAGGGCTTGCTGTCGGCTATATTGACCATTGTGCCGCGCAGGATTTTACCTGACCGCGTTTTGGGCAAGCGGTTCACGACTGTGACCAGTTTGAACGCGGCCACTGGGCCGATCTTTTCACGCACCAGCTTGATGCATTCAGCCTCAATATCGGCGTCGGACTTTTGTGTGCCGTTGTTTGTACAAACCAACCCAAGCGGCAGTTGTCCTTTCAGCGTATCACCAACCCCGATCACCGCGCATTCGGCGACATCTGGATGGCCTGCAAGGACCTCTTCCATAGCGCCAGTCGACAATCGATGCCCCGCCACGTTGATCACGTCATCGGTGCGCGCCATGATATACAGGTATCCGTCTTCGTCGATCATGCCCGCATCGCCGGTCTCGTAATATCCGGGGAAGGTGTTGAGATAGGATTTCTTGAACCGCTCTTCAGCATTCCAAAGCGTCGGCAATGTACCCGGTGGCAGGGGCAGTTTGATCGCAATCGCCCCCAATTCACCCGCAGGCATTTGGTGGCCGCCGTCATCTAGGATTTGTACGTCATAACCGGGCATCGCCACGGTCGGGCTGCCAATTTTAACCGGAAGCGCCTCAATCCCCGCAGGGTTGCCCGCAATCGTGTACCCAGTTTCGGTTTGCCACCAATGGTCATAAACAGGCACGCCCATGATCTTTTGTGCCCACTCAATCGTGTCAGGATCAGCGCGTTCACCCGCAAGGTACAGCGCACGCAAACAAGAGATATCGTAGTTTTTGATCAGCTTGCCCTTTGGGTCTTCACGCTTAATCGCGCGAAAAGCGGTGGGTGCGGTAAAGAATGACCGGACGTTGTGTTCTTCAATCACGCGCCAGAATGTGCCTGCGTCTGGGGTGCCAACTGGCTTGCCTTCAAACACCACGGTAGTGTTGCCGGTGATCAGCGGGCCGTAACAGATATACGAATGCCCAACGACCCAGCCAACATCAGACGCCGCCCAAAACACGTCACCGGGGTCGACGTTATAGATTGATTTCATCGTCCATTGCAGGGCCACAAGATGGCCAGCGGTCGGGCGGACAACGCCCTTGGGCGCGCCGGTCGTGCCGGACGTATAAAGGATATAGGCGGGATGATCGCCGGACACTGGAACGCAATCGGCTGGGGTGACACCGTCTTGCACATCGTGCCAATCATGGTCACGGCCTGCGATTAGGTCACAGGGACCTTCGTTGCGTTGCAGAATAACCGTGAAATGAGGCTTGTGCGTTGCCAGATCAATCGCGCCATCAAGCAGGGGTTTATAGGCGACAACGCGCCCCGGTTCTACACCACAAGACGCGGCAATAATCGCCTTGGGCGTCGCATCGTCGATCCGTACGGCAAGTTCATTGGCAGCAAACCCGCCAAACACCACTGAATGCACCGCACCGATACGCGCACATGCGAGCATGGCCACAAGTGCCTCGGGGACCATCGGCATATAGATGATGACGCGGTCGCCGGACACGATGCCTTGATCGCGCAACGCACCCGCGAGCGACGCGGTCTGTGTTTGCAATTCAGCAAACGACGTCGTGCCCTTTTTGCCGGTGATCGGGCTGTCATAGATTATAGCGGTCTGGTCAGCGCGCCCGTTTTCAACGTGGCGGTCAACGGCATTGTAACAGGCGTTGACCTGCGCGTCGGTGAACCATTCGTATAAGGGGGCGTTGTCGGCGTTTAACGCACGGCTTGGTGGCTTTACCCAGTCAATGGCGTTTGCTTGGTCCATCCAGAATGCCTCTGGATCGTCCTGCCAGCTTTTGTAAACCTCTGAATAACCCATCGCGCGTCCTCCCTTAAATGTCTGACATATGTGTACGCAGGAGATTTGTGCGCCGCAAGCAAGGTTGCGGCGCTAACAGGAAACTGGGGTTAATTAATTTACACAGGCGGCATTAGCCGTAGTGATCAACAGGTGTGCCTGCAATCGCAGACATATTCAAAAGACCGCGTGCAGTGATCGACGGCGTGACGATATGTGCGCGGTTGCCCATGCCCATCAGGATGGGGCCAACCTCAAGGCCGCCCCCCTTCATTTTCAGGATATTGCGCACGCCTGATGCCGCATCAGTATTCGCGAACACGACGCAGTTTGCAGCACCTGGCAGGTGGGCATTGGGGAAAATCCGGTTGCGTAATTCCACGTCGAGCGCGGCATCAAGCTGCATCTCGCCCTCGTAATCAAAGTCACGCGGTACGCTGTCAAGAATTTCCATAGCACCACGCATCCGGCGGCCCGTGTCGCAATCAAGGTTGCCAAACTGGCTGTGCGAACACAGCGCAATTTTTGGGGTGACGCCAAATCTGCGGACGTGGCGGGCTGCACTGATCACTGTTTCCGCGATCTGTTCTGGGGTTGGCTGCGGGTGAACCTGAGTATCAGCCACAAACAATGGACCGTCTTCCAAGATCATCAACGACATCGCAGCCACAGGGTGGAGGTCCTCAGTCCCAAGGATCTGACGCACGTAATTCAGATGCCAAAGGAACTGACCAAATGTGCCGCAGATCAGACTGTCCGCCTCGCCGCGCTGCACCATAACTGCGCCAATTGCAGTGGTGTTTGTGCGCATGATTGCCTTGGCCAGATCAGGGGTCACACCTTTGCGGGCCATGATGTCGTGGTAGGTATTCCAATAATCATAATACCGCGGGTCGTTTTCGGGGTTCACGATTTCAAAATCAACCTGAGGCCGGATCTTCAGGCCCGCACGCTCGCAGCGTCGTTCAATCACCTCTGGGCGGCCAATCAGGATCGGCTTGTCGGTGGTTTCTTCTATGATCGCTTGGGCGGCGCGCAACACACGGTCATCTTCGCCCTCGGCAAAGACGATATTGCGTTCTGCGGTGCGGGCGGCCTCAAAAACAGGACGCATGATCATCGATGATTTGAAAACAGAGGCGTCAAGGTTCGCCTTATATGTCTCCATATCTGCGATGGGGCGGGTGGCGACGCCAGTTGCAATCGCGGCTGCCGCCACCGCGCCTGCGACAACGCCCATCAAGCGCGGATCAAACGGTTTGGGGATCAGGTAATCTACGCCAAACGTCAGCTTTTCACCGTGATATACGGCGGCGGTTTCGGCGCTGGTGGTCATGCGCGCAAGTTTGGCGATGCCTTCAACACAAGCGATTTTCATCTCGTCGTTGATGTCTGTGGCGCCCACATCCAATGCACCTCTGAAAATGAACGGGAAGCAAAGCACGTTGTTCACTTGGTTGGGAAAGTCCGACCGCCCCGTCGCGATAATCGCTTTTGGGTTCACCGCACGGGCGGCTGCGGGGTCAATTTCGGGGTTCGGGTTGGCAAGCGCAAAGATGATCGGCGTGTCTGCCATTTTGGCGACCATTTCGGGCTTCAGAATACCGGGGCCAGAAAGGCCAAGAAACAGATCAGCGCCGTCAATCACATCACCAAGCGTTGCAGCGGTGGTGCCTTGGGCATAGTCGGCTTTTTGCGGGGTCATATCCTTGGTTCGGCCATTGTAAACAAGGCCTTCAATATCACATAACCACACGTTTTCACGCTTAACGCCGAGCTTAAGCAACATATTCAGACAAGCAATGCCTGCCGCACCGCCGCCTGTGCTGACGACTTTGATGTCCACGAAATTCTTTTCCGCAAGCCGCAGGGCGTTGGTCGCCGCCGCACTGACCACAATCGCGGTGCCGTGCTGATCGTCATGGAACACGGGGATGTTCATGCGTTCGCGGCACAATTTTTCAACGATGAAACACTCAGGGGCTTTGATGTCTTCAAGGTTGATCGCGCCAAACGTAGGCTCCAACGCACAAACAATGTCGGCCAACTTTTCAGGGTCGGCCTCGCTTAGCTCAATGTCAAAACAGTCGATGTTGGCGAATTTCTTGAACAGGACAGCTTTGCCTTCCATCACGGGTTTGGACGCAAGGCCGCCGATATTACCAAGTCCAAGCACCGCCGTGCCGTTGGTGACAACCGCCACAAGATTGCCGCGCGCTGTGTAATCGCGGGCGGTATCAGGGTTTTTGGCAATCTCAATACAGGCCTCTGCAACACCAGGGGAATAGGCACGGGCAAGGTCGCGGCTATTGGCCATTGGCTTGGTGGCGCGGATCTCTAGTTTTCCGGGTTTGGGAAACTGGTGATAGTCCAATGCGGCCTGACGGGCGCGGTCATCTGTCTTGTCTGTCATATGGTCCCCCTGCGGTATAGTTTAATGTTAAACTACTTTTATCCCCGAAGGGCAAGCTTGATGCAATGTACACACAAAAGCCCGCGCGGTCTTGCAAATTTTGATCGACCGGATCAGGCTTGTTTCATGACAGATAACCATGAAATACGCGCCGAAGTGCGCCTGCCGTCCACCAACCTACGTGCTGACCTTGGGTTTTTCGACAAAACGATGCGGATGCGGTTGGATTCGATCTATCCTGCAGATGATCCGGCTGTTGCGGTCTATTCCGGCCACGGGCTGCGCGTGCGGCTTGAGGTGAGCGATGATCGGGCAGCGCATTTGCGCATTATGACCGATGACGTGGGTTTTGCGGATGGGGTCAAAACCTTGACCGCACCGGGTGGCACGCAAATCGAGATCGCGCCGTTGACCCCCCCGCTGGAATTGCCGACAACGGACCATGCTTTTGTTGTGCGTCGCCTTGCAGACCAAGCCCCTTGGGTAATTGGCCGCGCGGGCATGCAATATCGCGATCTGATCCCGTCGCGTCTTGGCGGGTCAATTATTGCCAGCCATATCCGTATTCCTGACGGCGGCCCCGTGCCTGACATGGTGCATTTCCACCGCGTCGGGTTTCAACTGATCTATTGTTACCGCGGCTGGGTTGATGTGGTGTACGAAGACCAAGGCGGTCCGATCCGGCTACATGCGGGCGATTGTTTCATTCAACCCCCTGAAATTCGCCACCGCGTGCTCGAGGCATCGGACGGAATTGAAGTGATCGAAATTGGTGTGCCCGCCGAACACATCACCGAAATTGACCACGACATGACGCTGCCAACCACAATTTTGCGCCGTGATCGGGACTGGCAGGGACAACGTTTTGTGCACAACATTGGGGCCGATGCGGCTTGGACGCCCAACCGCGCAGGTTTTGAAGCCCGCGACACCACCATCGCACATAACACGCAAAATGTTGCGGGGGTGCAGGTGCTGCGGCGCGGGACTGGAACGCCAGAATGGTCCGCCCATGATGCCGACATCCATTTCACGTTTGTCCTTGAAGGTCAGATGACGCTCGAGGGCGAAGGCAAAGACCCTTTCCGGCTTTCCGCAGGAGATGCTTTTGTCATTCCGCCCGATATGCCGACGCACTACGGCGACCCATCGGCGGATCTGAAATTGCTAGAGGTGTCGTTGCCCGGCGTATTCAGGCTCAACAGCCGCCTTGTAAAATATTGACCGAATGGTAAAAAGTAAAGCCATAGCAGGAGCCAAAATATGTCTTTAATCGAAACCGCCCGCGCAGTACGTGAAAACGCCCACGCACCCTATTCGAAATTCAAGGTAGGCGCTGCGGTGCAGGCGGCCTCTGGCACGGTCTATGTTGGGTGCAACGTCGAAAACGTGGCCTACCCCGAAGGGACCTGCGCTGAGGGGGGCGCGATCGCGGCGATGATCGCTGGTGGCGACACAAGAATTGCCGCAATTGCCGTTATTGCCGACAGCCCTCAACCGGTATCACCTTGCGGCGGGTGCCGCCAGAAGATCGCAGAATTCGCGGATGGCGATGTGGTTGTCACGCTCGCGACGACCGACGGAACCGTGTTGGAAACAACAGTTGGGAAACTTCTTCCTGGCAGCTTTGACGCCGCCTATATGAGCCGCGCCTAGATGATGGATGCCCGCGCAATCATCGCCAAAATTAAGATGGAAATCGCCCCGACAGACGATGAATTACGTTGGTTCACCAACGGGTTATCTACTGGCGCTGTGTCTGACGCCCAAGCCGGTGCGTTTGCAATGGCGGTTTGCCTAAATGGGCTATCTGACGCGGGCCGCGTGGCGCTAACCAAGGGCATGCGCGACAGCGGTGATGTGCTGAAATGGGATCTCGACGGGCCGGTTTTGGACAAACATTCAACGGGCGGCGTCGGCGATCCTGTGTCGCTTTTGCTGGCGCCGATGTTGGCCGCTTGCGGTGTGTTTGTGCCCATGATCTCGGGCCGTGGGCTTGGGCATACGGGCGGCACGCTCGATAAACTTGAAGCAATTCCTGGTGTCAAAACAGACGTATCAGAGGCGCAGTTGCGGCGCATTTTACGTAAAACAGGGTGTGCAATTGTGGGCGCGACGGGGGCCATCGCGCCTGCGGATAAACGGCTTTACGCGATCCGTGATGTGACCGCGACCGTCGATAGCATCGACTTGATCACAGCCTCGATCCTATCGAAAAAGCTCGCTGCTGGGCTTGAGGGACTCGTTTTGGACGTCAAAACCGGCTCGGGCGCATTCATGAAAACGCAAGCAGAGGCGGAAACATTGGCGCGTGCGTTGGTTGACGTGGCCAATAACGCAGGCTGCCCGACGGCAGCCCTTGTGACTGATATGGACGAACCGCTTGCGCCAGCGCTCGGCAATGCGGTCGAAGTCGCGGTCTGTATGGACGTGCTGTCAGGCAACAGGCTCGCCGCACCGCGCCTGCACGATTTGACCATCGCACTTGGCGCGCGGGTCTTGGCCCTGCATGGCGAAGCCGAGGGCGAGGCCGAAGAAAAGCTGAAAGACGCGATCTCATCTGGCCGCGCCATGACGCATTTCGCAGGTTTGATTGCTGAAATGGGTGGACCACCAGACATGGCCGAAGACTGGCGGACACATTTGCCAGTGGCCCCCGTTGTCGGTGACGTCATGGCCCCGACAAACGGGTACATCACCGCGATCGACGGAGAGGCGCTTGGCCTCGCAGTTGTTGGTCTTGGCGGCGGACGCCGCGTTGAAACCGATAGGATAAATCCTGCTGTGGGGCTGACTGATGTGATCAGATTGGGCGCTAAAGTAGGACAAAACCAACCGATGTGTACAGTTCATGCCGCGACCGAGGATGCGGCACAGGCCACTGCTGCCACAGTTCTGGCCGCGATTACAATCGGTGAAAAACCCGACGTGCAGCCGCTCGTCCGTGCAAGGATATCGTAAATGGGACGCGCATTTCTGATCGTGATCGACAGTGTGGGAATTGGCGGCGCGCCGGACGCGGACCAATACTTTAACGGGGACGTACCAGACACGGGTGCCAACACTTTTGGCCATATTGCACAGGCGCGGGCCGAGGCGGGGATACCGCTGAAGGTTGGCGCGCTTGATGCGCTGGGCCTTGGGGCTGCGGTTGAACTCGCATCCGGCATGAAGATACCCGGATTAAACGAGAACCCGACAGGCGCGTGGGGCGCCGCGACGGAAAAATCCAACGGCAAAGACACGCCGTCTGGCCACTGGGAATTGGCGGGCGTGCCGGTGCCGTGGGAATGGCACGTGTTCCCAAACACCAATCCTGCCTTCCCGCCTGACATCACAAAAGCGATCTGCGCTGCGGCTGGAACCGATGGTATCTTGGGCAATTGCTATGCGTCAGGCACGCAAGTGCTGGACGATGAAGGCCCCGCACATATGACGTCGGGCTGGCCGATTTGTTATACATCAGTGGATTCTGTTTTACAGATTGCAGCCCACGAAGACACGTTCGGGCGTGATCGATTGATTAAACTTTGCAAAGACATCGCGCCGATGTTGCATAAACTAAAACTTGGTCGCGTGATTGCGCGACCATTCGTTGGGGATGCGAAAAACGGGTTTGAACGCACCGAATACCGCCGTGATTTCGCGATTGCGCCGCCGTCAGATACGCTTTGCGATATGGCCCACGCTGCGGGACACCGCGTTGAAGCAATTGGGAAAATTGGCGACATATTTTCCATGTGCGGGATCGATGAAGTCTATAAAGGCCATGATGCAGCACTGATGGGTCACTTGAATGATCGGGTCGATTCAGCCCCCGACGGGACATTCGTTTTTGCCAATTTCGTGGAATTTGACAGCCTATATGGGCACCGACGTGACGTCGCTGGTTACGCCGCACATCTGGAATGGTTTAACGCTGAACTATCGCGCATCTTGCCACGCATGCGCGGCGATGACCTGCTGATTGTGACGGCGGATCACGGCAATGATCCGACGTGGATCGGCACTGATCACACACGCGAACGGGTCCCTGTGCTAGTGTATGGGATCGGCAGCAAACAACTGGGCCAAGTGGCCTTTGTGGACGTCGGCGCATCCGTCGCACACCACCTGAACATCCCATTTACTGGGGAAGGACGCAGTTTTTTATGATTTATCAATCGATGCCAAAAGTGGAAATTCATCACCACATCGAAGGCGCGGCACCGCCCAAATTCATCGCGAGCTTAGCCCGCGAAAAGAACATCGATATCTCAAAAATTTTTGATGCCGATGGCAACTATGCCTATGCTGGATTCGCCGAATTCCTAAGCACCTATGAGGCCGCTTGCGAACCACTGACAGGCCCACAAGAATTCTACCGGTTAACCAAGGCGATCTTGGAAGAGGCCGCTGAACACGGCGTCGTCTACCTCGAGACCTTTATTTCACCTGATTTCTGCGGTGGCGGCGACGTATCCGCTTGGCGCGATTATGTCGCCGCAATCGAACAAGCCGCGACCGAGGCAGAGCGTGACGCGGGTATTACCCTGCGTGGGATCGTAACTGCGGTGCGCCATTTTGGCCCTGACAATGCCAAAGCATCCGCGCGCTGTGCAGCGGAAACCAAGGGCGATTTCATCACAGGTTTTGGTATGGGCGGGGCAGAAACCCACCTGCGCCCACGCGATTTTGCCTATGCCTATGACATGGCCCGCGAGGCCGGATTGCAGTTGACTTGTCACGCAGGTGAATGGGGCGGATCAGAGATGGTTGCTGAAACAATTCACGATCTTGGGGTCAACCGGATTGGCCACGGTATCCACGTCATGCAAGACCCCAAATTGGTGGCCGAAGCTGTCGAAAAGGGCGTCGTATTCGAGGTGTGCCCGGGATCAAACGTATCGCTTGGCGCTGTGACCGGATGGGAGGCACACCCGATTGTGGCGATGCGTGATGCGGGGCTTAAGGTAACTGTATCAACTGATGATCCGCCGTTTTTCCACACCACTATGACCAATGAATTCACTATGCTGAACAAAACGTTCGGCTGGGACAAAGCTGACTTTGACTCGCTGAACCAAACTGCATTAGAAGCAGCATACTGTGACGATGAAACGCGCGCCAAAATTGCTAAAAAATTAGGAAAAGTAACATGACCGAGCACCTGATCCACGTCCAGCATCCGCTAGTGCAGCACAAACTGTCGATCATGCGCGATAAGGCCACGTCGACGGCGCAGTTCCGCCAGCTTTTGCGCGAAATCAGCCAGCTATTGGCCTATGAAATAACGCGCAATCTGCCGATGACCACGCGTTCCATCGAGACACCGATGCAGACAATGGACGCACCGGTTCTTGACGGCAAAAAACTTGCGCTGGTGTCGATTTTGCGGGCGGGCAACGGGTTGCTTGATGGTGTTTTGGAATTGATCCCATCGGCCCGCGTCGGTTTTGTCGGATTGTACCGCGACGAGAAAACGCTCAAGCCGGTCGAGTATTATTTCAAGGTACCAACAGCGCTCGAGGACAGATTGGTCATCGCCGTTGACCCGATGTTGGCCACCGGTAATTCATCCGTCGCCGCGATTGATCGGCTCAAACAGGCGGGTGCTGTGAATATTCGATTCTTGTGCTTACTGGCATCCCCCGAAGGGATTGCGCGGATGAAAGAAGCCCACCCAGACGTGCAGATCGTCACAGCAGCAGTGGACAGCCACCTCAATGACCATGGATATATTGTCCCGGGACTAGGGGATGCGGGTGACCGCATGTTTGGCACCAAATAAGCTTAAAATTGACACTAAAACGGGAACAATTGCTTTTCAAAATTAGGATTGTTCGGCATTCTACCACAATATCTTGTGGGGACACGCATGAACTATCGCGGTATTTTAGGCGTAGCGGCGCTGGGGCTCATTTTTTCAGGACAGGCGGCTCAGGCACAATCAAGCGGCGTGCCTGCCGAATTTCCTCCGACTAGTTTTTCGGGAAACCAATATGTCGATAGCAATGGCTGTGCGTTTATCCGCGCTGGTGTTGGAGGTATCGTCACATGGGTGCCGCGCGTTGATCGCCGCCGCAATCAGTTGTGCAGTTTCCAATCTACCTTTGCTCAAGTGGCGAGCGCGCCAATGGTCGCAGCACCAGTAAGTGATGTAGCTGCGCCTATACAGACAGTAGCGTCGATTACGACAGCCCCCAAATTGGTACAAATTCCAACGGCAACCACGGCGACAGCACGGTCACCACAGATTGTGCGCAATGCGCCGGTCTTGGCCGCAGCGCCTGTTGTGGCGCCCATTCCGCAAGCCGCACCTGCGCCCATGCTAACTCTTGCAGAACTTTGCGTCGACAAAACGGGTCTGCAGCAAGGTTTCGTCAGCTCAACAACAGGTAAGACGATTGATTGCGGCGGGGCTGCGCCCGTGCCTGCAGCAGCCGCGGCTGCGCCATTGCGCATGACGATGGCGCAAATCTGCGGCGATATGCTTGCAACAGGCCGAAGGTTTGTAAACGCGCAAACCGGTGCTGCCGTGCGGTGTGGCCCGCAAACCCAATCGTTGACAGCAATGGCTCCGACGGGTCCGGCGACACCAAACGCGCCAACTGCGACGCCGTGGACTTTGGCGGCGGCGAACTGCCCCGCGACGATGTTATCTGTCGCTGGGCAAAGTGTGCGTTGCGGACCACAGACACAACCAATCACGACGCGCTCCACAACATTTGATGCAAACGCCCAAGTAACGCGCAGCACGGTTAGCGTGGCGACAGCACCGCTGTTTGGCCCAAAACCAATTCCGGCATCCAACCCGCGCGGTGCATCCCAGCGCGCGGTTCTGTCAGTGCCAGAGGGCTACACGCGCGTTTGGAGCGATGACCGTCATAATCCGAACCGTGGCCTGCCGCAGACCACCACGATTGCAGCATCAATATTTGAAGCCCGTGTATCGACGCGCACAGCACCCGTTGCCCCCACGCACCGCTATGTGCGGGTCGGCGTTTTTGCAAACGCGGGCAACGCCCAAGCCTTGGGTCAGCGTTTCATGGGAATGGGCTTGCCGGTTGGCTTGGCCAATTCATCACGTGGCAAAGTCGTCGTGCTGGGGCCATTCGCCAGCGCAAATGCATTGAACCGTGGGCTGACAGCCGCACGTGGCGCTGGTTTCAGCGACGCATACACACGGAACTAACCAGTCTCCCGGGAAAAGGCCTCGCGGTTCTTTATGCGAGGCTTTTTCTTGTGCGATGCCTAAATATTGCAAATACCCTGCAGGCGGACCCAGTTGGCATCTGACAGGATTTCCGGCTCGTCGCGTTCCGCGAACGTGTCATTTTCGATCAATTTGACCGCCTGTGCATCAGACCCATCGCGGGCAAAAGCAAAAGGTGTTGTTGGAATTTGGGCCGCTGCAAACGCCGCAATCAGATCATCTTCATTTGCAAACGTTGGATCGGCCTCTGTCAGGCTGCGGGCGTAGTCGGCCAACACGTCTGACGGCAGGTTCCCAGTCGTCAAAAGACCCATCGTCTGGCGCAATCCGACGGCTTTTAGGACGGACGCAAGCGGGTCTGTGCCGCGCCGCGCCGCGGCCGCAGCAATGACATATCCGGCAGGCACCGCAGGGTCATCGGCGTTTTCAACAATGCGGCGATCAAGCGCGATAATGCCGCCAGTCATTGCCACAGCATCTTGGACCAACTGCGGCAAGATAACAATTTGCCCTTGAGCATCAGCGCCAAGCAAACGGGTATGCAACAGCGCAAGTGCAGCAACCCCGTCCGCATCACGGCACCGCGGCCCCATTAGCTTTTGCACATGGCCCAGAATGACGGCGCCAATCTCGGCACGCTTTGATTGCGGGACAACAGATACGGTCTGACGGGTAAGCGCATCAGGCAGCCAGAAAACCGCCAAGGCGGCGATACCCGCCACAAACCCGAGCGTGATGAAATGGCGTAGCTTGCCGCGCTCCGGGCGTGATTTCGCCAGCGTCTTAAGGACCTTTTCAATCGCGCCAATCATCAGGTCATCGTCGATTTCCAACGTCTCAACGGCGTCTCTCATCGGGGGTGAAAACCGCAGGGCGTTTGCCAGGGTTTTGACGAATAACAGCAGGCAGGGACCAATGGGTCAGCGGTCGGCCCGCACCATCTGCAATCACCAGCGTTGCATTGCCAAACGACACGACCACATCACGGCGTTGCGCATCCATATCGGCGCGCCAAATCCCGGTGCTTTCCAGCCGTTCATATTCATGGAGTGCCGTCATGTGCCTGCTTTTTGTTGCTTGACCCGTAGCTTAACTGGCCAAGCAACATTTGGGTAGACGAGTTAGATGTCTTTTGCGATCACGCGCAGCTCAAATTTCTGGATCTTACCCGTCGAGGTTTTCGGCAACTCAAAAAACACAACCCGCTTTGGGCATTTGAACCCTGCAATACGGCTGCGTGTATGCGCGATAATATCGGCCTCATCGGCGACAGCGCCTTCTTTTAGCTCGACAAAGGCACAAGGCACTTCGCCCCATTTGTCGTCTGGCTTGGCCACAACAGCACAAAGGTTCACCGCGGGGTGGTGCATGATCGCGCCCTCGACTTCGACAGAGCTGATGTTCTCGCCGCCAGAAATGATGATGTCCTTGGCGCGGTCGGCAATCTGCATATAGCCATTTGGATGCTGAATCGCCAAATCCTCGGAATGGAAATACCCGCCGGAAAATGCCTTTTTGGTTGCTTCAGGGTTCTTGTAATACCCCTTCATCACGGAATTCCCACGCATGACAATCTCGCCTTGGGTGGCACCATCCATCGTGACTTGGACCATTTTGTCGTCCATCACGGTGATGTCTTCCATCACAGGAAACGCGACACCTTGCTGGGCTTTTATGCTGGCCTGCTGGTCCTCGGGCAACGCGCCCCATGCGTCGTCCCAAATGCATTCGGTCACATGGCCATAGGTTTCGGTCAGCCCGTAAACTTGGGTGATGTTAAATCCCAGCTTGCCCACGGCAGCCAAGGTTGCGGGGGCAGGCGGCGCACCAGCGGTGAACACTTCAACGGTGTGATCAAAATTGCGGCGCTCTTCGTCTTTTGCATTTACGATCAGGTTCAGAACAATCGGTGCGCCGCCAAAATGCGTGACCCCGTGATCGCCGATCGCGCCGTACACCGCCTTAGCCGATACATCGCGACAGCACACAACTGTGCCGCCAAGCGCAGGCATCATCCACGTGTGGTTCCAACCGTTGCAATGAAATAACGGCACGATCTGCAGGTACTTGATGAACAACGGCAGCTGCCAAGAAATTGGCGTGCCCATCGTCATCATATATGCGCCGCGGTGGTGGTACACGACCCCCTTGGGGCGGCCCGTGGTGCCGGACGTGTAATTCAGCGCAAGGCTTTCCCACTCGTCAGTTGGCATGACCCAAGAAAAATCAGGATCACCCGTTGCAAGAAAATCTTCGTAATTGGTCTGTTCGCCAATTGTGGGGATGCCAGCAACCGGATCAGGAACTTCGATAATCAACGGGGCAGGGCCATCCATCAGCGCGACCGCTTGCATAACCATCGGCAGGAACTGACTGTCGACCAGCGCAGCCTTGGCCCCACCGTGGTCGAAAATATATGCGACCGTGTCGACGTCCAAACGGGTGTTGATCGTGTTTAGGACAGCCCCACAAGCTGGCACACCAAATGCGGCCTCGGACTGGGCTGGAATATTCGGCAACAACGTCGCGACAACATCACCAGATAGGATGCCCGCCTTGGTCAAGGCAGACGCCAGCCGCGTCACACGGCCATGATACTGCGCATACGTGAGGCGGATATCGCCATAGATAAGCGCCTCGCGGTCAGCAAAAACAATCGCCGCGCGGTTGAGGTGTGAAAGGGGCGTCAGCGGAACATAGTTCGCTTCACACTTGCCCAAGCCGGTTTCATCAGCCATCCATCCCATAGGTGTATCCTCCCAACGCGCTATTTCCGCGACATTAGGATATGTAAGACATTTAAATCAATGGGCGATTTCATCGGGATGAAACAGATGACAGCAACGGTGCAACCACGGCAAGCAGCCTTTCTGATCCTCGCGGGCATGATGATGCTTGGGTTTACCGATAATCTGTTGCCGTACATATCCTCCGACAGCTCGCTTTGGCAGTTCCACTTTATCCGGAGCAGTTTAGTCCTAAGTGCGCTGATCGTCGCATCGGCCTTGGGGGCAGGGGCGCTGTGGCCGCGCAAACCGCTTGCGGTCATTGGGCGTAGTTTGTTCCAAGCAGGCGCTTTGCTGATCTACTTTGGCTGCATCGCGATTATGCCCATCGGGGTGGTAATAGCGGGGCTGTTCACCGCCCCGCTATTTGTGCTGATCATCTCGGTCATCTTCCAAGGCAAATCCGTAGGACCAATACGCTGGCTCGCGGTTGGCATCGGTTTTTTAGGCGCGCTCTTGGTGATCCGGCCTGACCCAAGCGCGCTTGATCCCATTTCATTTTTGCCGATTTTTGCAGGCCTGTTGTACGCCATTGGTGCCATCGCGACACGGGCATGGTGCGAAGGCGAACACACCCTGACATTGACCGCATGGTTCTTTGTGATGCTCCTGATTTTCGGCGGCATCGGCATATTGGTTCTGCCAGGTGGCGGGGCACTTGGTGCCGAAGGGTTCCCGCTGCGCGGCTGGATGCCTGTCACTGGGATAATGCTCGGTTGGTACGCGGTGCTCGCTGTCGGCGCACTCATTGGAATCGGGTTCGTCTTTCGTGGCTATCAAGTTGGCGAGGCATCAAGCGTCGCCATATTTGAATACTCGCTGCTGATTTTCGCAAGCTTTTGGGCATGGACGTTGTGGGCCGAAACGGTTCCGCTGCTCGGTCTGATCGGCATGGGGTTGATCGTTGGGGCTGGGGTCATCATCACGTTGCGGTCTGATCCATGATCATCTCGCTGGGGCACAATTATATTTTTGTACATATCCCCAAAACAGGGGGCACCGCGCTGGCGACCGCACTTGAACAGCGGGCCATGCGCGACGACATTTTGATCGGTGACACACCCAAGGCGAAACGGCGCAATGCCCGCCTGAAATCGCTCAGCGCTAAGGGGCGTATTTGGAAGCACAGCACGCTGGCGGACATGTAAGGCGCGGTCGATCCGACGGGCATGTTTACCTTCACATTGGTGCGCAATCCGTGGGACCGCATGGTGAGCTATTACGCATGGCGAAAGGCGCAGTCATTCACACATCTGGCGGTTACCTTGGCGCAATCGACGGGTTTCAGCACGTTCCTGAATGCGGACCAAACCCGCGCAAGCGTGCTGCAAAACCCCTATGCGTCCTACCTCAACGAAACAGCTTTATTCTTTTGAATCATACAATTAGCGGACGATCTACAACCGCTTTAGAGACACTTAGGTTTTGAGCTAACTATTGAACACATCAATCAATCCGCCCGCCCGCGTGATTGGCGGCCTTACTACAATGACGCGGATGCAACGCTGATAAATACGATCTGCGCAGATGACATCAAACGGTCAAATTACACATTTGACTCCGCATGAAAAAAGGGCGCAGACCTTGCAGTCCACGCCCTTTCCCGTCGTCCAATTTCGCTTATGCAGCCTTAGCACTTTTATCAAAACGGCCATAAAATGACTGACCTTTATCAGCCATTTCGCGCAGCAAAGCGGGCGTGGCAAAGCGGTCGCCAAACTGTTCAGTCAATTCGTCACACCGCTCGGCGGCATAAGGCGTGCCGATAATATCAAGCCAGCTAAACGGACCGCCCGACCAAGGCGCAAAGCCCCAGCCAAGGATCGAACCAACATCGCCTTCGCGGATGTCTTCCAGCACGCCTTCTTCCAACGCGCGAACAGCCTCCAGAACTTGGGAAAACATCAGGCGGTGCTGGACGTCGATCAGATCAGGCTGGGTTTCCAATAGCGGGTATCTCTCGCCAAGACCTTCCCAGAAACCATCGCGTTTGCCCTTAGCATCGTAATTGTAGAAACCAGCGCAAGCCTTTCGACCAAGGCGCCCTGCATCTTCAAGGAAAAACAGAACCTCGTCAGTGACCGTATCAAGATAGGCGTCGCCCATGGCCGCTTTCGTCGCGCGTGCAATCGCAGCATTTAGCGTGATCGTTGTATCGTCTGTTAGCTGAAGCGTACCAACCGGAAAGCCCAAAAGCTTAGCAGCGTTTTCAATAAGCGCAGGTGCCACACCTTCGCTGACCATCCGAATGCCTTCTTTACCGTAAGGCAGGATACAGCGGTTGGCGTAAAAAAACCGCTCGTCATTCACAACAATCGGCGTCTTGCGAATTTGGCGCACAAAGTCGAGTGCCTTGGCCACGGCCACATCGCCGGTTTGCTTACCCTTGATAATCTCAACCAATAACATTTTGTCGACAGGGCTAAAGAAATGGATGCCGATAAAGTTCTCAGTATCAACTGCCGCCTTAGCCAACTCGGTGATTGGCAGGGTCGATGTGTTGGTCGCAAACACGCAATCACGGCCAGTGACGGCTTGTACCTTGCGCGTGACCTCGGCCTTAACAGCCACATCCTCGAACACCGCCTCGACCACCAGATCACAGCCCTTAAGGGCTGCGTAATCAGTTGTCGCAGTGATCAGACTAAGCACCGCGTCCTTCTTCTTAATGGTCACCTTTTTGCGGGAAATTCCCTTGTCCATATAGGTCGCAGTGTAATCTTTACCGCGATCAGCCGCGTCTTGCTTGGCGTCGATAAGCACAACCTTGATACCAGCCAACGCGGACACAAGCGCAATGCCTGCTCCCATCATGCCAGCACCGATGATGCCAACTTGGGTCACCTTTTGGTCAGCCACATCAGGGCGATTGGCACCCTTCTCAAGCGCCTCTTTGTTGATGAACAAAGACCGGATCATCGCGCTTGATGACGGGTTCATCAGGACTTGGGTGAAATATCGCGCCTCGATTTTCAACGCCGTATCAAACGGCACCAACGCACCTTCATACACGGCAGACAACAATGCCTTGGCGGCAGGATATGCGCCTTGGGTCTTGCCGTTGACCATCGCAGAGGCACCAACAAACGTCATGAAGCCAGCCGGATGATACGGCGCACCGCCGGGCATTTTATAACCTTTTTCATCCCAAGGTTTGACGATTTTGGGTTCGGACAGAACCCAAGCCTTGGCAGCCATCAGCAATTCACCTGCTGGAACAACCTCGTCGATAACGCCCGCACGCAACGCGGCCTGCGGGCTGTTCATCTTACCTTCTAACAACAGCGGACTTGCGGCCATCGCACCCATCTTGCGGACCAGACGGGTCGTGCCGCCAGCACCGGGAAAGATACCAACCATGATCTCTGGCAGGCCGATTTTGGCCTTTGCATTGTCGGCAGCAAAAATGCGGTGACAGGCCAATGGAAGCTCAAGCCCAATGCCAAGCGCTGTGCCTGGCAGGGCAGCCGCAATCGGCTTGCCGCCTTTGTTGGTCTTTGGATTCATGCCTGCACGCTCAATCTTGCGCAGCATAGTATGGCCAGCCATCGTGAAATCAAACAGGGCTTGGGCAGGGCTTTCGCCTGCCTCATCACGGATTGACGCAAGCACATTCAGGTCCATGCCGCCAGCGAAGCTACCTGCCTTGCCAGACGTGATGATCACGCCTTTGACGGCATCATCGACCAGTGCGTCGTCAATCAAGGCGTTCAGAACCTGCATGCTATCGCGGCTCATCACATTCATGGATTTGCCAATGGTGTCCCACACAATCGTGGCCACGCCGTCAGCATCGGTTTTCATAATAAAGTCAGTCATGTCAGATGCTCCTTAAACGCGTTCAATGATTGTGGCGGCACCCATGCCCGATGCGATGCAAAGCGTGGCAAGCCCCGTGGATTTACCCGTCCGCTCTAGCTCGTCGAGCAGCGTGCCAATGATGATCGCACCTGTGGCCCCCAACGGATGACCCATCGCAATCGACCCGCCGTTGACGTTGACGCGGCTATGATCGACGTTAAATCGCTGCATGAACCGCAGAACCACGGACGCAAACGCCTCGTTGACTTCAAACAGATCAATGTCGGAAATCGACATGCCGCTATCGGCCAAAATTTTCTCAGTGACAGGGACCGGACCGGTCAACATGATGGTCGGATCAGTGCCGATCTTGGCAGTGGCACGAATGACCGCGCGGGGTTTCAAACCCATCGAGTCGCCCCATTCCTTAGACCCGACCAACACACCAGCCGCACCGTCAACAATACCAGACGAGTTGCCTGCGTGGTGGATGTGGTTGATTTTTTCCAGATGTGGGTACTTCATCAACGCCACTTTATCAAAGCCGGGCATCTGTTCGCCCATCATCTGAAACGCGGGGTTCAATGACCCTAATGCTTGCATATCTGTTCCTGGACGCATGTATTCGTCGCGGCCCAAAATGGTCAGGCCGTTCATATCTGTGACAGGCACGATTGACCGGTTAAACCGGTTGTCAGCCCACGCGGCTGCCGCACGGTTCTGGCTTTTAACAGCCAGCTGATCGGCGTCGTCACGGCTAAAGCCATATTCAGTCGCGATAATGTCCGCTGAAATGCCCTGCGGGACAAAATATGTATCCATCGCAATCGACGGATCAACGGCAATCGCAGCACCGTCAGACCCCATGGCAACACGGCCCATCATCTCAACGCCACCGGCGATATATGCGCCACCAGCGCCACCTTTGATCTGGTTGGCGGCCAAATTAACGGCCTCCATCCCAGATGCACAAAAGCGGTTAATCGAAAGACCGGGGATCGATTGATCCAGCTCAGACGCCAAAACAGCCGTACGGGCCAAACAGCCACCCTGTTCACCAACTTGGGTGACATTGCCCCAAATCACATCCTCAACAGCATGACCTTGCAGGTCATTGCGGTCCTTGAGGGCGTTCATGATGCCAGCGGACAAGCGGGCCGATGTGACCTCGTGCAAGCTGCCGTCTTTGCGGCCCTTGCCGCGCGGGGTACGCACGGCGTCATAGATATAAGCTTCGGTCATTTGGGGTCTCCTTTAGGCGCGGTCAGCAGGCGAGCCAGGCATCAAATCATAAGGGTGTTTCCAACCAGGCGTGGCGGCAATCGCGTCGAGCCAGCGGTTGATATGAGGGTAATCGGCACGGTCAAACGTGAACGGCTCTGGGTAAAACAAGTATCCGGCGCATGCGATATCAGCGATGGTTATGGCCTCAGCTGCTAGCCAGTCACGATCAGATAGATGGGCTTCCATGACCTTCAACGCGGCGGCAAGACGCATCGACATAAATCCAATGACATCGGCGTTACGTTTTGCTTCGGGCAGAAAATTCATCTGAAACCGCAACATACCGGCAATGCCGCTCACCTTGTGGTTGTCAAAAAACATCCAGCGCAAAACCTCACGACGCTCAGCCGCAGACTTGCCACCCAGCTTGCCAGATTTGGAACTGATATAATCTTGAATGACGGCTGATTGGGTCAGCACCATGTCGCCGTCTTCGAGCACAGGGACTTCTCCCATAACGTTAAGGTCACGGAATTCGTCGGAGCGGGTGGCGCCGTTGAAAAAATCAACAAACACTGGCTCCCAAGACTGGTCGGCAAGCGTAAGCGTCAATGCGGCTTTATAGGCGTTCCCGCTTTCGCCAAAGCAATGCAACTTCATGGTCATGTCGAATATCCTCCCAGATGGTGCGCCACATGGTGGACGCGGTATTTTGAGTATTTAGAACAAAGCGAGACAAAGATGCCCGCGATTAACTCATACTTAAGCACGATGTTGAAAACTAACAGGGCGGTACAGGTTGGAGAGCCGATGACCGTACTAAGCGAGGCCCCGACAGTCTTTGTTGCGCCTCCAAAACTCACGGAGAGATCTCTGAGTGTTGGGCCTTTGCCCTCGCTTTGTCCCAAATACTCATCCTTTCAACGCGTGCGATCCAATGGCTCGTTCTGAAACATTTTCAATCGCTGGCCAAACGTGTCCTCATTGATCACCGAATTAAAATTCTCGAACAAAAACGACAGCGCCTCGCCTTCTTCTAACTGACTGTCCGATGCAAACCGCTTGAGCCTGCGATACCCGTCCTCTGTCATTGCAACGGGGGAACGGCGGGTTAATCGCAGACGTTTGGGCATATGGGGCGGTCCTTTATTAAGTAGGATGGGTTTTAACCCATCATGTCTTTAAAACTGCGACGCCTCCAGCGCCATGACGGTATCGGCACCTGTGTTGATGCGCGCCAAATGCATCGCCGTCGCAGGCAACTGACGGGCCATGTAATAGCGACCGGTGGCGATTTTTGTCTCGTAGAACTCCTTGTCAGACGCACCAGCCTCTAGCGCGTCCATCGCAGCTTTGCCCATGCGGGCCCACATCAAGCCAAAGCAGACGTGACCCATCATGTGCATGAAATCATATGATCCAGCCAACGCATGGTTCGGGTTTTTCACACCGTTTTGCATGAAATACATACCAGCCGCCTGCATATCCTTTGACGCGGCTTTTAACGGATCTAGGAAATCCGCCTTCAGGGCGGCGTTGCCTTCGTTGTCTTTGATGAACGTCTTGACCATGTCGAAAAACGCCATGACGTGCTTGCCGCCATCTTGGGCCAGCTTGCGACCAACAAGGTCCAAGGCTTGAACGCCATTCGCACCCTCATAGATCATCGCAATACGGGCATCGCGGGCGAATTGGGACATGCCGGATTCTTCAATATATCCGTGACCGCCGTAAACTTGCTGGGCCGCAGTCGCGTATTCAAATCCCTTGTCGGTCAGGAAACCTTTCATCACTGGGGTGAGCAGGGAAATCAGACCATCGGCGTCGGCATCATCGTTCTTGTGCGCGCGGTCGATCAGATACGTACCCCAAAGGGTCAGCGCACGCGCACCTTCCACAAACGATTTTTGATCCATCAAATTACGGCGAATATCAGGATGCACGATCAGCGGATCAGCAGGGGCCTCTGGATTTTCAGCGCCGGTGACGGCGCGGCCCTGCAGGCGGTCATTCGCATAAGTGACTGCGTTTTGATACGCGACCTCTGCTTGGGCGTAACCTTGCAGGCCCACACCCAAACGGGCTTCGTTCATCATAACAAACATCGCACGCATGCCTTTGTGCATCTCGCCGATCATATAGCCCTCGGCGCCGTCATAATTCATGATGCAAGTTGCATTGCCGTGGATGCCCATTTTCTCTTCGATCTTGCCAACCGATACGCCGTTGTGATCACCCAAGGACCCATCGTCGTTTACGATGATCTTCGGGACGATGAACAAGGACACGCCCTTAATGCCATCGGGACCGCCGGGTATGCGGGCCAATACAAGGTGAATGATGTTATCCGCCATATCGTGGTCACCCGCCGAGATGAAAATCTTCTGGCCAGTGATTTTATAAGATCCGTCGTCTTGCGGAACCGCCTTAGTGCGCATCAACCCCAGATCGGTGCCGCAATGCGGTTCTGTCAGGTTCATCGTGCCGGTCCATTCGCATGTGACCATTTTGGGCAGGAATTTTTGCTTTTGCGCGTCCGACCCATGCACATGGATCGCGGAATACGCGCCGTGGGTCAGGCCCTGATACATCTGGAACGCCATATTGGCAGACACCATTAATTCTTGGGCGGCGGTGTGCATCACATACGGCAGGCCTTGGCCACCATATTCTGGATCACAATCCATCGCCGTCCAACCACCGTCTTTCATGACCATAAACGCGTCTTTGAAACCCTTGGGCGTGCGCACAACGCCGTTTTCCAACACACAGCCTTCGACATCACCGACCATATTTAGCGGGGCCAACACCTCTGACGCGACCTTGCCGGCCTCTTCGATCACAGCGCCAGTGAAGTCACGGTCGAGATCCTCAAACCCTGGAATGTCTTGCTCTGATACCTTCAGCAGGTCGTGCAGAACAAATTGCAAGTCTTTGACGGGGGCGTTGTAGATCGGCATGTCAGATGTCTCTCTGTTAAGGTGGGGTGGCGGTTAGGCCGCCGAGTGGTCCTTTGAAATAGCGGCCAGTTTTTTGGCACCCCATTCCATTTGTGTTTTCAGCTCGCCAATAGCCTCGTCCAGCTCGGCCTTTTGGGATTCCATCGCAGCCAAGTGGTGCTCGGCAAATTCATAGGTCTTGGACAGCTGCGTCTCTTGGCTGTCGTTCATGTGGTACAAATCCAAAAGCTGGCGGATTTCCTCAAGGCTAAAGCCGAAGCGCTTGCCGCGCAGGATCAGTTTAAGGCGGGCGCGGTCGCGCTTGGTGAACAAACGGCGTTGGCCGTCGCGCACTGGGAACAGCAGTTCCTTGCTCTCGTAAAATCGCAATGTGCGCGGCGTTACATCAAATGTGAGGCACATATCGCGGATGCTCATTGTATCGGTCGTCATGGTTGCGGTCCCATTCATGCGTGGCTTGATGCCTTACACCTGCGAATTCATGAATGAGCATACAAGACAAATTGACGTTAACGTAAACGGAACGCTACGTCATTTCTGACTTGACGAAAGGTAAGAGAAAAGATGACGCTAGGTAATGCGCAACTTATGCAAACGGAAAGATGATGAAAAAAACGAGCGGTTGCCCATAAATCAGGGGATTCAGCCGATCACCCGAGAGTTTTTGCCGTGAGGTCGCGCAGCTTTTGCAACTCGTCCAATGTTTCTTGCAACTGCTTTTGCTGCTCTATCAACGCGACAATCTGGCCATCTGCAAGGCTCACCCAGTGCTGCATTTGCGCAGTGGTGCCCTCATTTTCGCGGATCATCAGCCATTGCCGGATCTCTTCAAGCGAGAACCCAAATCTGCGTCCGCGCAAAATCAACGTCATGCGCGCCACTTCGCGGGTGCCATAGAACCGCGACCGGCCTTCTTTGTCAGGGGTCAGCAATTCGATATATTCATAGTATCGCAACGTCCGAGGGGTCACGTCAAAATTGGCGCACATTTCTTTAAATGTTAGGCGTGTCGACATTTTGATCCTCCGTTTGCGTAAACCTAGCGGTTGCACAGGCTTGGGGCAACAGACGGATTAATTCAAGAAATTAGGCGCAAAGAAATGGAACCCATAAGCGGCCATCATCGCGGGGATCGTCGAATAAACCGTGGCCCAAATTGCGGCGCGTGGGTTCAAAGCAATCGCAGGGAACAGTGCATCACCGTCATTAGAAATTGCATTTCCCATCAGCGCGGAAAACGGGATCAGCCCGTTGATGTACAGCGTTGTCACCAAAACCTGTGGCCCACATCCGGGGATAAGGCCAATGACAACACCGATAAGTGGCAGCAACGGGGCCACCGTGGTAAACATTAATTCAAGGTCCAAGCCCGTGAAGGCAACGATATAATCATAGGCCAGATAGGCCCCGATCACCCAAACCGAGATAAACGCCGTTTCCTCAGCCATGCGCGTCAACGGACTATCTTTTTCGTTTGTCATTGCAGACACGATTGATGACGCCCAAATAAGCAGGCCAATTGCCGTCCCGATCAGACCCACGACAGTCACAAATGATCCGTAAAATTCATAGACATCCGCGCCAGACAGCTGCGTGGCGCCAATCAGCAAACCCGGTGCAACAGCCGCAAAAAACGCATAGTCGCGATACCGAACCTTCCCAATAAGCGGGGCAAGCTCGCAATGTGCGGTGGTGTTCGCAGTCATGTCTTCACGCGAAAACGCATCAACGATCCAGCCAGATGCAATGCCGATCGCAAATGACAGTGGCAAAACAACGATCGCCACATCAGGGCGGGTCGCAATCAGCAGGAACGCGGCGTCACCCATCGTGGCGGTCAGCGTTGCAACCACAGCACCAAAGCCCACGTTGCCTGATGAATAGGCCGCCACAACAACAACCGCTCCACCACAACCAGGTGTGGCACCCAGCAAAGCGGCCAGTGGGACTTGAAACCCCTTTGCGCCCTTTAGGGCTTCGCCAATGTTGAACCGGAACAGCCGCTCAGCGCCATAAAATATCAATAACGTCGTGGCAACAAATGCGGACACTTGCGTATAGGCATCGACCATCAGCCCACGGGTCAATTCACCCAACAAGCCAGGAGCAACCGCCAGCGCCAACAGTATCAACGCAACAATCAACCGCTTGGGCTTAAACGGTCCAATGCGGCGCAATTGCGTTGCACTGGGCATAACTGTAGTGACGTGCATTACATAAATTCCGTGTTGCGAATAATTCTCAATTGCAGATATAGCACTTGCAACCAGTTCGGCAAGTGCGAAGTTGGCCGTAATATCACTGGAGCCAAAACGTGTCTGACAAACAACAAGCCCGCCAACAGCTTTTGGCGCGACAATTCATCGAAGCGATCCCGCACGCGCAAGCGCTCGGCATGAAAGTGGTCGAGATTGGGACAGGGCGGGCCGTGATCACGATGCCGTATGATGAACGCCTGATCGGTGATCCCGAAACGGGCGTGATCCACGGCGGGGCTGTGTCCGCGTTGATGGACACTTGCGGTGGGGCGGCTGTGATGTCGCATCCGTCTTCGCCGATGGGAACGGCCACGATCGACTTGCGCATCGACTATATGCGCGCCGCCAGTCCGGGCGACATGATTACGGCCATCGCTGAATGTTATCATGTGACCCGCTCTGTGGCCTTCGTACGCGCCACCGCGATGGACGCCGACATCGACCGACCCGTCGCCGCTGCCACGGGCGCGTTCACCGTCGAGTCAGGAAAAGGGAAATCAAAATGAAGCGCCCTGAACCCGTACAAGTCATCAAACAGCGCCGCGATGCAATGCTGCAAAATCTGGTTGCTGGCGTGCCGTACATACAATTCCTCGGGATCAGCTTTGAGCGTCACGGCGATGAACTAACTGCGATCCTCCCCTACAATGAACGCAACATCGGCAATCCGATGATCCCTGCGCTGCACGGCGGCGTCACGGCAGCCTTCCTTGAAACTGCGGCGATCATTGAATTGTCATGGGCGATGACATGGGAAGACATGGAAGCGGGTAAAATCACCGAAGATAGCCCGCGTATCCTGCTGCCCAAGACCATCGATTTTAGCGTTGACTACCTGCGCTCTGGTCTTCCGCGCGATGCCTATGCGCGCGCGCGGGTGAACCGATCTGGCAGACGCTATGCATCGGTGCATGTTGAAGGCTGGCAAGACAACCGGACCCGTATGTTTGCCCAAGCAACAGGGCATTTCCTGATGCCCACACGCGATGGCTGATACCACGCTCACGCACAGACGAGTTCTGCACATAGCGCTGCCAATCGTGTTGTCCAACGCGACCGTGCCGATCCTTGGGGTCGTGGATACCGGCGTTGTCGGGCAACTTGGACTAGCAGCGCCCATCGGTGCTGTAGGCATTGGCGCCGTGATCCTGACTGCATTTTATTGGATTTTCGGGTTCCTGCGCATGGGCACGGCGGGGCTGACGGCCCAAGCGGCAGGCGCAAATGACGACGCCGAAATCGCGGCCCTATTGTCACGGTCACTCTTGATCGGGCTCGGGGCAGGGGCCGTCATGATCCTCGCACAAATCCCATTGTTCTGGCTCGCATTCAAAGTGTCACCTGCCAGCTCAGAGGTCGAAAACCTCGCGCGGCAATACATGAGCATTCGGGTCTGGTCGGCCCCCGCAACCATCGCGCTTTACGGCATCATCGGCTGGCTGATTGCGCAAGAACGTACCGCAGGGGTATTCGCGATCCAAGTCGTAATGAACGGCCTCAACATTGGGCTTGACTTGCTGTTTGTGTTGCATTTCGATTGGGGGGTTGCAGGCGTAGGCTGGGCGACATTTATCGCAGAATGGGGCGGATTGGCGCTGGGCCTCTGGCTGTGTCGGGACGCATTTGCAGGGACCGCTTGGCGCGACACGGCGCGGGTGTTTGACCGCGCGCGCCTGATCAACATGGGGGTCGTGAACTCTGACATCTTGATCCGGTCGGTCTTATTGCAAGCGATCTTCGTCAGCTTCCTGTTCTGGGGGGCAGATTTCGGCGATGTGAACCTCGCGGCCAACCAAATATTGCTGCAATTTCTGCACGTCACCGCCTATGCGCTCGACGGGTTTGCCGCCGCCGCAGAAAGTCTCGTTGGCCAAGCGCTGGGCGCAAAAAATGCAAGCCGCCTGCGGCGGGGGGCATTGCTGACAAGCGGCTGGGGGATGGCCATTTGCGCGATGCTTGCGCTTGCGTTTGCATTGGTAGGCCCGGCGATCATCGACATCATGACCACCGCACCAGACGTGCAATCAACCGCGCGCAGCTACCTGCCCTACATGATCGCGGCGCCCGTCGTTGGGGTCGCCGCGTGGATGTTTGACGGCATCTTTATAGGAGCCACACGGTCGCGCGACATGCGCAACATGATGATCATCTCGGCGATCGCGTATTTCGCAGCCGTTATCCCGTTGATGGCATTATTCGGCAATCACGGGCTGTGGATAGGACTATTGTTCAGCTTCATCGTGCGCGGCGCAACGCTTGCTTGGAAATATCTGGGGCTAGAGGCAGCAGCTTACAAATAATCCGCGCGGCCCGTGCCAACTGCGTCCGAAACATTTGCAAACCCGTCTTTTTCCAGCAGCGTATCGAGACCACGGGCAATATCATCAACCAGTGAAATACCACCGTAAACCAATGCCGTATAAAGCTGCACAGTCGACGCACCGGCACGGATTTTGGCATAGGCTTGGGCGGCTGATGCAACACCACCAACACCGATCAACGGCAGATTGGTACGCTGCGACATCTGGGCCAATACGCGGGTAGATTTTTCAAACAACGGCTGACCAGATAAACCACCAGGCTCGCGCGAATACTGACCATGCAAGCCCACACGGTCCAGCGTCGTGTTCGTCGTGATGATGCCCGAAATACCCGATGCATCGGCGACAGCTGCCACGTCATCCAGTTCGGCTTCATCCAGATCAGGGGCGATTTTTAGGAAAATTGACACCGGACGATCAAGCCCAGCATTGGTCTGCATGACACTATCCAGCAACGCGGCAAGTGCTGCCTTACCTTGCAAATCACGCAGGCTTTCTGTGTTTGGCGACGATACATTCACCGTCGCGAAATCCAGGAATTCACCACAATACGCAAGAACTTTGGAAAAGTCGGCAGAGCGATCTTCGCTGTTCTTATTGGCACCAAGGTTCAGGCCAATGACCCCCTTTGGGCGCACCGTCAGACGGGCCAGCGCCAATTCCATACCCTTATTGTTGAACCCAAACCGGTTGATCGCAGCGCGGTCCCGTTTGAGACGAAACAGACGGGGCTGCGGGTTGCCAGCTTGGGCGCGGGGTGTGATCGCACCAACCTCCAAAAACCCGAAGCCGCAGCGCGACAAGGGGCGCAGCGCCGTGGCGTTCTTGTCAAATCCAGCGGCCAAACCAATGGGGTTCGGCAGGTCCAATCCTGCGAGAGTGGTGCGCAAACGATCCGACGTGAACGGGCCGCGCTTTGGGCCAAGCCCCATTTGCAATGCCTTGATCGCAATGCCGTGGGCGCGCTCGGGGTCCATCATGCGCATTGCGCGCAGACCTGCGTTTTCAATCAGTCTCATGATAGCTCCGGAAATTGGTGGGTGCCGTAGGCAATGGGCAAAGGCTTGGCCCAGATCACATCACCCATGGTTAATTCGCGGTAAAGATGGGGGAAAGACGCACCGCCGCGCGATGTTTCCCATACCAAGCCGGCCAAACTATCTGCCTCAACCGCAATCAGCATCAGATCAAGCATATCTGTGAAATACAACGCAGCGGTTTTGACCACAGTGTCGGCGCCGGAAAAATGCACATAGCCATCAGCCAAATCAATGGGGGAACCTTTGGTTGTGCCCTTGGCTTGCAGATCGGTCCACTCAGTGGCGCGGAAAATTTTGAATATCAACATGGGCGTCGGTTTGGACGCTACACGCAGATTGGTCAAGCGGGTGAAATGACATCACCTGCCGAAGGGTCAGCGAATCTGCATTTGACTCCTACCGCGCAGACGGGCCACTGTAATGTATATCCAACCTTGGGGGACCCAAAACATGCTTTCACGTATTCTGACATCCACTTGTGCGCTGGCGATGACCGCTGGCATGGCTGCAGCGGATTATTCGCTGACCATTCTGCACACCAATGATTTCCACGCGCGGTTTGAACCAGTCAGCAAATATGACAGCGGCTGCGGGTCCGAGGACAACGCGGAGGGCAAATGCTTTGGCGGCTCAGCGCGGCTTGTGACAGCGATCAACGATGCGCGCGCACGGACCAACAATTCCATCCTCGTGGATGGCGGCGATCAGTTCCAAGGCACGCTGTTCTACACATACTACAAAGGCAAACTTGCCGCCGAGATGATGAACAAGCTGGGCTATGACGGCATGACCGTCGGCAACCACGAATTTGACGACGGACCAGAAGTGCTGGCTGGCTTCATGGATGCGATTAACTTCCCGATCCTGATGTCCAACGCGGACGTGTCTGGCGAACCATTGCTTGCGGGTAAACTGGCGAAATCCACCGTGATCGAACGAGGTGGCGAAAAAATCGGCATGATCGGCCTGACACCAGAAGACACTGACGATCTGGCCAGCCCGGGCGACAACGTGACGTTTAGCGACCCCGTCGTAGCAGTGCAGGGCGAGGTCGACAAACTGACCGCAATGGGTGTGAACAAAATCATCGTGCTGTCCCACTCCAGCTATTTGATCGACCAGCAAGTCGCGGCCAATACCACTGGTGTTGATGTTATCGTCGGCGGGCATTCAAACACCCTGCTGTCCAACACCAACGAACGGGCCTCTGGTCCGTACCCAACAATGGTTGGGGACACAGCCATCGTGCAGGCCTACGCCTACGGTAAATATCTGGGTGAATTGAACGTGACGTTCAACGATGCTGGCGAGATTATCACAGCGGTGGGCGAGCCGATCAGCATTGACGGCACCGTGACTGAGGACGCTGAAACAGTCGCACGCATCGCTGAAATGGCGATCCCACTGGAAGAAATCCGCACTAAGGTCGTGGCGTCTTCCGCCGCAGTTATTGAAGGCGACCGGTCGGTCTGCCGCGTGATGGAATGCGAAATGGGCAACCTTGTGGCTGACGCGATGCTTGACCGTGTGGCAAACCAAGGTGTTGTGATCGCGATCGCAAACTCTGGTGGTGTGCGCGCATCCATCGATGCAGGCGACGTGACAATGGGCGAAGTCTACACCGTGCTTCCGTTCCAAAATACGCTGTCAACATTTGAAGCCTCCGGCGAAATGCTTATGGCCGCGCTCGAAAACGGCGTGTCGCAATATGAAGAAGTCGCAGGTCGGTTCCCACAAGTTGCAGGCATGACGTTCACTGTTGATCCAGCTGCCGAAGTCGGCGCACGGGTTTCCGACGTGATGATCGGCGGCGCGGCTATCGATCTGGCAGCCACCTACGGCGTTGTGTCCAACAACTATGTGCGCGGCGGCGGCGATGGCTACAAAATGTTCCGCGACGCAGCCAACGCCTATGACTTCGGCCCAGACTTGGCTGAAGTGATGGCCGACTACATGGCGGCCCAAGGGGATTACGCGCCATACACAGACGGTCGGATTACAATTAAGTAATCACTGACAATTGAACAAACAAAAGCCCCCGTCGCATACCAGCGGCGGGGGCTTTTTTGCGAATGCCTACTTTTCTGTTGAAAAACCCTTATTGATCTGAGCCTTAGTTATTGATTAAATTTCCTTGTTGGTAAGGGAGATTGATCGCAATGATGGGACCACGTCAGGAAGCACAATCCGCTCTGTTCTATGATTTTCCGATAGACGGTCATGTCCCAGTTGATCATGTATTGCGTGCGATTGATGGCGTCCCCGATCATTCATGGAAAGCCATGTCTGCGTGCCGGGATGGTTAATCACCGCACCACGTCAGGCGATATTCGCGAAGCCATTGTCGCCGTTGAAGACGCGGTACGCCGGTCTTAGCCGTCCATCGGCATATCTGTGGCACCAATTTGTGCCAGCGTAATGCTGGTTTCGTCGCGCAAAATTTCCCAAAGCTGCGCAAGCCCTTCTTCGCCGCCAGCAGCAATCGCGAACTGCAAAATGCGCCCAAGGAATGCAAAGTTTGCGCCTTGGGAATACGCTTTTACAACGTCTTCACCGCTACGCAGACCGGTGTCAAAAAACAGTGGCATGTCTGGGCCAACAGCGGCGCGAATTTCTTTAAGCGCAAGGATCGGCGCAGGTGCGCTGTCTAGTTGGCGGGCGCCATGACTGGACACTTGGATCGCGTCGACGCCTGCGTCGCGCAGCATGACCGCATCATCGGTATCAAGAACGCCTTTCACCACAAGGTTACCGGGCCACATGTCGCGCAGTTTCGCAAGCGTGTCCCAATTCGCAGCCGCACGGCTTTCCGTGCGGTCAAAAGTGTAGCCGGGCATTTGGAAATTCGCCATGTCGGGCTTGCCTGCAAGCAGTGACGTGATCGACCAGCGCGGGTGTAATGCAAAGTCGACGAATTGCTTGGGACCGATCCGAAATGGCATTGTAAAACCATGGCGCAGCTCACGTGGACGGCGGCCGACCTCGGCGACGTCGACAGTCAGAACAATTGTTTTGTAACCAGCGGCCTTTGCGCGCTCCACAAGCTTAAACGTACCAACGCCGTCGCCGCTGAAATATAGCTGGAACCATGCGTGCCCTTCTGCAGCCTCGATCAACGGCTCCATCGCGGTGGATGCAACGGTTGAAACACCTAGTGGAACATTTTCGCGGGCCGCAAGTCTGGCCAACATCATGTCGGCGCTGGGACCAGACAGATTGCACATACCCATCGGGCTAATGCCGAACGGTGCCTTGGTCATTTGGCCAAAAACCTGTGACGACAGGTTGCGTTTACTGACATCGCGTAAAATTCGGGACCGCAAGGTCAGCGCGTCAAAAGCATCGCGATTGCGCGCTGCCCCAACTTCACGCCCTGCGGACCCGTCGATATAGTCGAACACCATCCATGGCAAACGGCGCTGCGCCAGACGGCGAGCGTCGTCGCTTGAATGCATGTTCAATGCCATTTAACTGGCCACTGCGTTCATGAATCGGTCGCGGATGACGACTGGGTCCATCGTGATGACGGGCAGTTTGATGTTGCCGCTGTCGCATTTGGATACGATCACAGTCATCTGTTTGCTGTCGATCGCGGCTTGCAGGACGCGACCTGTGTCCACGTCTTGGCACGTCACAACGTTTTCGCAACCGCAGGCGGTGGCGACGGCTTCAAGCTTGGTTTTCTTGCCAGCATATGTCGGCTGATCGCCAGTGGATCCGTAAGATCCGTTGTCGATGATCAACAAAATATAGTTGTCAGCCACGTTGTTCGCGATCGTTGGCAAGGTGCCAAGGTTCGTCAAAACAGAGCCGTCGCCATCAATAGAAATGACGGTTTTTGGCTGTGACAAAGCAAGTCCAAGACCGATGGACGATGACAGGCCCATCGTGCCCAACATGTAAAAGTTGGATGGCTGATCGTCGATCATATGCAGCTCTTGGCTGGGCAAACCGATGTTACAAACGACCAATTGGTCACGCAGGATTGGCGCGATTTCGCGCAGGATTTCTGATCTGATCATTGGTCGCCGTAGCCTCCCCAGAACGACGCATCCGTCAGGATCGCCACAGGTTTGTTGCACATGAATGTGTATTTCAGGATCGCGTCGAGCTCGTCCACATCGCTTTCCTTATGAAAATGATATGTCGGGATGTTGAGCTGGTTCAGCAATGCTTTGGTGTGTACGGCCATTTCGACCTGACAAGCCACAGGTTCGCGCAGCTCTCCGCGGTACGAAATCAGCATCGGCAACGGCATCCGGTAATATTGGGTCAGCGTCGCGAGGGTGTTGATTGTGACCCCGATGGCGGTGTTTTGCATGATGATCGCAGGACGTTTGCCGCCCATAAACGCACCAGCGCAAAGACCCATGCCCTCGTCTTCTTTGTTGGATGGGATGTGGAAAATCTCGGGGCGTGCTTCGACTTCTTCGATAACGCCTGCCAGCTGCTTGCACGGCACCGTGGTGATGAATGACACATCGTTGGCGACAAGGTCGTCCACGATTTTCTTGCTAATGTCCAATGTCTTAGGTCTCCTGGTTGCGCCGCAGAAAGAGAAGGGCGTGAGTGTTGAATTGAAAGGGTTAAGCAGGGTGGCGGGTGACATGCACAGCACATGGGGCGTGCTGCACGACGCGGGCCGCAGTTGATCCAAGAAGATAGTCGATCAGGCCAGGTTTATGTGACCCAAGCACGATGCAATCTGATTTCATGCTGGTCGCCGTATCGATGACCGCACGCCCACTGTGGCCTTTGACGATCATTGCGGTCACGTTGGGCATCGAAGCAACACGCTCCTTCAGCCTTGCCTCAGCGCGATCAAAGGCGCTTTGAACGACGCTTGCATCAATATAGGCGCCCACTGATCCTTGCGGGGTCTCATAAACATGAAGCACCGTAATCTTTCCACCATCGGCTAGCAACATGCGCGCTACTTCCAGGCTGGTCTCACCAACGCCGTGGTCAAGCGCCATTGGGACGAGAATATTCTTATACATATAAAACCTCTTTGGTGTTCTAGTTGACCTAAGGCCGCAAAATAATCTTGGGCGCGGCGGTGCGGCCCGCGCGGATATCTGCAAACGCCTGCCCGCCTTCGGAAAGTGGACGTTCTTCGGTCCAGTCCAGCGCACCTAAACGGCCATCGAAAATCGCCGCAGCCGTGTCGCGGAAATCTTGTGCGGTATATGTATAGGTGCCGATAAACGTAATTTCCTGCAGCGTCATGCGCCGCACATCAAGGCCACCAGTGCCTTCACCTAGCCCGATATGCCCAATCACGCCACCGGGGCAGGCATGCGCAGAAGCGGTCGCGCGCGTCGCGGCATAGCCGACGCCATCAATCACAAGATCAAACTGTGCGTCGTTCGGCAGATCATCAGGTGAAATAGCAGTTTGCTGACATTTGGTGTTCAAAACATCGCGGCGCAATGCGTTGGGTTCAACGATTGTCACATCAGCCACGCCTTGTGCAGACAGCGATAAAGCTGCGCCCAAGCCGATCGCGCCACCGCCAATGACAAGCGCAGTTTTAGCATCACCGCTCAAAGCCGCCTTCGCCAAACGGACCGTATGCCAGCCGCACGCGACCGGTTCAGCCAAAGATGCTGCATCCGAGGACACATGATCGGGAACGGTCACAAGGTTGTCGTCTTTCATGACCAAGTATTGCGAAAATGCGCCTTCGCGCGGCGGCATAGAGATGATCAAACGCTCAGGGCAAAGGTTATCGTGTCCCGACACGCAGGCCTGACAAATTCCGCATGTCACCAGCGGATTAACAGTGACTCGTTCCCCGTCTCGTGGGCCACCAACGATTTCGCCCGCAGCCTCGTGGCCAAGGATCAGTGGCGCAGGGCGCCTCTCATCATGCCCAAGAAAGGCGTGCATATCTGACCCACAGATGCCGACAGAAAGAACCTTGATAAGCTGTTGGCCAACTTGTGGCACTGGGTCGGCCACATCGCGAAATGCCAGCATTTCAGGGCCATCATAAACAAGTGCTTTCATTTTGCGGTATATCCTCCATCGACCATCAGGATTTGGCCGGTCACAAAGGCAGATGCGTTAGAGCAAAGGAATAGAAGTGGCCCGTCGATATCAGTCAAGGCGCCATTGCGTCCGATGCAGGTTTGTGCCGCATTTCGGGCGGCGCGTTCGGGGTCTGCAAACACCGGACCTGTCAGTTCGGTTGGAAAGAACCCCGGTCCAATCGCGTTTGCGTTGATCCCATCGATTGACCATGCCTCGGCCATTGCACGTGTTAGCTGACCGATGCCCGCTTTGGATGCGCCATAGCTAACGCCAGCCGGAAAGGCGCGGGTCGTTTGCAGCGACGCAAAATTTACGACGCGGCCCCAGCCTTTTGCCCTCATTGCTGGCACAAAGGCTTGGGTCAGGAAAAATGGCGCCGCAAGATTCAGGTTCATCGTCATGTCCCAACCGCCTTGCGTCACATCATCGGCGGCCTCGCGGGTGTTGATCCCAGCGGCGTGCACCACGATATCTGGCATGCCAAATGGTTCTGCAATACGGGCAGCAATATCGGCAATCTGATCACGTTGCGACAAATCAGCAGCCACAATGGCCGCGTGATCACCCATTGCGCCAGCCCACTCAGATAACGCATCTGCACGGCGCGCGACGCCGACAACTTTGGCGCCTGCAGCAGCCAGCGCGATTGCGGCACGTTGCCCCAAGCCCGCGCTGGCGCCGGTGACACAAGCAACACGACCGGTTAGATCAAACATAGCCGCCGAATTACTCATCTGCGGAAAGGTCGAAATTTTCGCCAGGGAAGTATTTTGCCAAGCGGACGTCAGCAGCGCGTGCGTGACCTTCCATACCTTCAAGCCGCGAAATCCGTGCGGTTGCTTCGGCGACGCGTTTGGACCCCTTGCGGGTTGCTTGCTGCCATGTCACGATTTTCATGTATTTGTGCACGGACAAGCCGCCCGTGTAACCAGCAGCGCCCGACGTCGGCAGAACATGGTTCGTACCCGACGCTTTGTCGCCATAAGACACTGTGGTTTCTTCGCCCAAGAACAGCGACCCATAGCAAGACAAACGATCCAACCACCAAGGCAAATCTTGGGCCTGTACGGTCAAATGCTCTGGTGCATATTCGTCGGAACATGCAGCCATGTCTTCGCGGTCGGCGCAAACGATCACTTCGGCATAATCGCGCCATGCGGCAAAGGCGTTGTCACGGTTCGTTTCCGGCAAGTCGTCGATCAGCGCGGGAATACGCGACATGACATCTTCGGCCAAGGCGCGGTCATCGGTGACCAGCCAAACCGGAGAGTTATAGCCATGCTCGGCCTGTGACACGAGATCAGTCGCCACGATATGCGGATCAGCGGTTTTATCTGCCAAAACCAAGCTATCGGTTGGACCCGCGATCATATCGATGCCGACGCGACCAAACAGGATGCGCTTGGCCTCGGCAACAAACTGGTTGCCCGGACCCACAAGAATATTAGCCTTTGGCAAACCAAACAGGCCAAACGTCATTGCGGCAACGCCCTGTACGCCACCCAGCGCCATAATCGTATCCGCACCACTGATATGGGCAGCATAGACGATTGCAGGCGGAACCCCGACACCTGGACGAGGGGGCGATGTTGCAGTGATATGGCTACAGCCAGCGACTTTGGCCGTTGTTACGGTCATGATCGCAGACGCGATGTGGCTATAACGCCCACCAGGTACATAGCAGCCCGCCGCATCCACTGGGATCGACTTTTGACCTGCGATAAGCCCCGGCACGATTTCATATTCAAAATCGCTGACCGTTGCCTTTTGAGCTTCTGCAAAACGTCGCACGTTGTCATGGGCAAACTGGATATCAGCCTTCAGCTTTTCAGGGACCAAGTCACGAGCTGCCGCAATTTCTGCGTCCGTCAGGATGATGTTACCATCATATTTGTCGAATTTTGCAGCATATTCGCGGGCCTTGTCGTCGCCGCCTTCCTCGATGTCTGACAGGATTCCCTGCACAAGGTCATGAACATCGGACGCGCCAGATTGCGCAGTCAGGGTCGCTTTTTTCAGATAGTCACGTGCCATGTTAGGTCAGCCTTATTTATAGATATCAGGAAGCATCGCAGTCGAAATCGCTGGAATGTAAGCGATCATCAATACGACGACGAGCATGCAAAGGACAAACGGAACAGCCCTTGCTGCGATTTTTAAAATTGACTCTCCACTGATACCCGCAACCACAAAGAGGTTTAGCCCTAACGGTGGTGTAATAAAGCCAACGCCCAAAGCAGTGATCATCATGATGCAGAACTGAATTTCGTTCATACCGATGTTTTCTGCCAATGGCAGTAAGATCGGCGCAAGGATCACGATGTTGGGCGTCGTTTCCATCACGCAACCTGCAGCAATCAAAATTCCGATCATAATCAGGATTAGAATCCACGGCTCATCTGTCAGCGCAGTCATCGACGTCACAAAACCTTGCGGGACACCCATGATTGCCAAAGCTTCGGCCAATGGGGCAGAAAAAGCGATAATCGGTAGGATGATGCCGTTCACTTTCGCAGAGCTGATAAACATCGCAGGGAAATCCGCCAACCTGAGCGTTCCAAGGATAAAGCCCATAATGATTGTCACAACCACCGCCGTTGCACCCGCTTCAGTCGGCGTTAAACGTCCCGAGAAGATACCGTAAAAGATGATACCGGGAACAATAAATGCGTACCACCCGGACTTCAGCGAGACAAAAAGGTTGCTGAAATACTCGGCCATCGTAACATTTCCGCCGCCCTCGTAACCGTGAATCCGGTTAACGATGAGGTTGGTGATAAGTATAGAGGTCAGAATAGCCAAGCCGGGGATCAGTGCCGCCAAGAACAAGGTCGAGGCCGATATACCCAATACCAAACCAATGATGATGTAGGCGATGGATGGCGGGATTAGGATGCCAGTACAGGCACCAGCGGCCACCAGTGCACAAGCATAAGGGCGGGGATAGCCGCTTTCGACCAAACGATCGATCGTCATCCGACCAACAGCCGCAGCACCCGCCGCGTCTGAACCTGAGATCGCCGCGAACATACCACAAACAAGCACCGTTGCAGAACCGAAACCGCCTTTGGCGAATTGCGTCAACGCTTCGGCCACATCAAGGAATTTTCGACTAAGTCCGGTTCGCACCAAAACGTCACCCGTAAGGATAAAGAGCGGCACAGCCGTCAGTGCGAAAGCATCAATTCCCGTAAACAGGCTCTCACCGACCGCACTAAGCGGCAGGTCGCCGGACATCATCAGCATGATGATGGCAGCAGAACCAATCGAGGCCCAGACAGGCACGGCTAATGCAATCAAAACAACGAACAAGATCACGGGAACGAAGAAATCCCAACCCAAATCAACTGTTTGGCTAACTGTATTAAAAAGCATCAGGTATTTCCTTAGTCAAACAGTGTGCTGCCTTCGAAAACGGGCTTGCCGTCGCGAATATAACGCACGTCACGTATGAAAGACTGCACAAGCCGCAGCATCAGCAGACTGAACCCCAAAGGAACAGCCATCAGCGCCCAAACACGGGACACGCGTAAACCGTCAGTCACAGATCCAAATTTTGCTGAAACATGTACCGCTTCAAATGACCAATAAAATGCAATAATTGCGACAACAAACATCACGAGATCGCCAAATATATACAGCAGCGCTTTAGGTCGTGGCCCCAGGTAATGCATGATGACGTCGATCCGGATATGTACCCGTTCCTTGACGGCAACCGCCGCACCGACCCAAGCGAGGTAAATGAACGAATAACGTACAACCTCTTCGCCCCAGATTGAGGAATAAGAAAAGACCTCACGCCTCAGGACCTCGATCGCCATTGTCAAAACGAGCATGACGTAAAAGACCAAAAGTAGCCAACGCTCGGCGTTTTGATCAAGATTGCGCAAAAATTTCATGGTTCGCCTCTCTTTCGGTGACGCAAATCAGCGTCCAACCGCAAAGACCTCGGTAGATATATGAGAGTAACAGGCGCCCAGAGATATGGGCGCCTGTCTAAGCCAATTAAGCGTCGTGGACGTAGTAGCGGCCCATCGTGCCAGCTGCTTCTTCCAGTTTCGCAAATGTGTCCATGGAACCGGCTAGCTCAAGCTTGAAGCTATCCCATTCGGCGTTCTCATAACCACCAACAGACTTCCACTCAGCCAGTTGATCATCGCTCAGCGAATGGAACTCAACACCGGCTTTACGCAGCTCTGACATCGCGTAGTTACGCGCTGATGGAACTTTGGCAAGGTTCTGGTGACGGGTGATTTCAGACGCTTCCATGATGCCATCCTGAATATCGGCAGGCATCGAGTTAAACCACTCGAGGTTACACGAATAGACTTGGCTATCTGGCACAGCCTGCGTGAACGTTACGTGGCTCAGGATGTCTTTGAAGCCGAACACTTCTAGGGCACCAACAGATGGGTCAAGCGCGTCAGCAACACCCTGCTTAATCGCGGAAGGTGTTTCACCCCAAGCAACCGGCGTCGGGTTCGCACCTACCATACGGTAGTATTGCTGCAACATCGCAGAACCTGGGACACGGAATTTGACGCCTTCCAGATCACTTGGAACCAGAACCGGACCAGACCCGCCAGCACGAACAGCCACAACACGTGGGTCGATGTTGACGTAAAATAGTGGCTTAAAGCCAGCTGCTTCGACCTTCGGGTTTACTTCCTGCGCCCAAACGTCTGAATGGACTAGGTTGGTAAAGCGTTGGTTGGAGCCACACAAATATGGCATGTTGATCAAGTCAACGACCGATGCAAACGGTGCAAAATTCGACAACGAATGTTGTGCAGCTTGAATTGTGCCACCCTGAACTTTTTGCACAAGTGCGCCACCTGCGCCAAGCTGACCGCCGGGGGCCAATTTGACATAAACTTTACCATTGGTTGCGTTCTGGATGTTTTCTTTAAGGTCCAACTGCATGATTGGATATCCACGGGACGCGCCAAGCACATACGCTGTGGCGACGACCATAACGTGCTCTGCCGCTGCTTCGCGATCCCGCTCTTCATTGGCTGTCTGTGCCGTTGCAGCGCTGGACCAAAGCGTCCCTGCACCACCAGCAACCATAGCTGCGGTAAAGCTGCCTTTGCCTGCGAGTTTTAGAAAATTACGGCGCTCTGCCGATTTAAGATTATCAGTGGTCAATGTGTTGTCCTCCCTGGACGGTTTCATGCTGCGCTACTTTTTCGCGTCAGCTTCTTTTTTAAGAATTGCGATGACAAACAAGACTGCGACGCTGGTCAGCAACAGCATCTCGCCCACATCGTTCAGAAATGCCGAATTCGACGTAGACCCAAGGCCCACGTTCACAGCAAAAATCGCCAGTAATACAATCACTCCGATTAGCGGCATGTCGCGTATCCTCCCAGTCGCTCATCCGATTCTGATATAATGTAAGCCGTTACATTTCCAAAATGCAAGCCTTTACATACATGTCTTCAATTTTGGACTATGTACTGCCAGCCCTAATCGATAGTGTGGCAGAAAGTTTGACCAAGGACCCGCATGTCATTGAAACCCCATACCCCGACGCTCCATGATGTGGCAGCTGCCGCAGGCGTTTCCACGGCTACAGTGTCGCGCTGCCTAAACTTTCCTGATCAGGTTTCGGAAAGCACGCGCATCAATGTCATTTGTATAATTAATGACTTAGGGTATTCACCGAACTTCGGAGCCAAGGCCATGGCCGCGCGCCGGACCAATACTATCGGTGCCATTATTCCAACAATGGAAAACGCAATTTTCGCGCGTGGCTTACAAGCATTCCAAGAAGAACTGCGGCTGCACGGGTTCACTATGTTGGTGGCAAGCACGTCCTACTGCCCAAACATTGAAGAAGAACAAATTAGGTCTTTGGTTGCGCGCGGAGCGGATGCCCTGTTGCTGATTGGACACGAACGCGATCCTGAAATTTACCGTTTCCTTCAAACGCAGGGCGTTCCTGCCCTTGTGACGTGGGCGTTTACACCAGGATCAGTGCGGCCGTCGATTGGCTTCAACAACAGGGCCGCAATCTATGAAATGGCGACCGAAGTGATCAAGCTTGGCCATACCAAACTGGCGCTTATTTCGGCAGAAACGGCGATGAATGATCGCGCCAAGGCGCGCCATGTCGGGATTCAAAACGCGATGACTGATGCGGGTCTGAAGCCAAGTTCGCTGCAATTCATTGAGACAACTTACAATATTGAAGACGGCGCCAATGCTTTTGAAAAACTTATGAAATCAGATACTCGACCAACGGCTGTTTTTTGCGGCAATGACGTGCTGGCTGTTGGTGCGCTGCGATGTGCAAGAGAGATGAAAATCTCGGTGCCCGATGACGTGTCCATCATCGGTTTTGACGACATTGAACTCGCGCAGGTTGCCTATCCCGCATTGACGACTGTTCACGTACCTCATCGAGAGATGGGGCGACGTGCTGCGATTGCTTTGGCAAATTATGTGAAAGAAGGCACGCCAATCAAAGCGGTGGAGCTAAAAGCGAGACTGGTGTTTCGAGAGACGCTCGGGCCGGCGCGTAAAGATTTACCATAACGCGTTCCAGCCTTAGATCGCCGCCGAACGCCATTCGGCGAAAGCGGCGGCGCGGTTGGCCTTAAAGTTGGTCTTTTGTAGAGACAGCCCTAGAAGGCGGCAACCTGCGTTTGGTTGAGCATTCCAAGCACCACCTGTCGCAACAGGGCGCATCTCAAAAATATGAGATCCGACAACGGGACCCACCACTGCACTCGATAGTCGTATGGCGAGGCGAAGTTGATATCTCAATTGACCAGCTCTCGCCGGGGCTTTTGCGTGTTCCAGTTGTCTGTTTTCTATCCACTCCTCAGTGATTGCGATGAGCAGCGCCCATTTTTACAAATGGGGGGCCAAGTTTGGTGGAACGGACGCATTTTTGATTGCTGAGATGAAGGACATGGCTGAACAAAACTGGCGTCTCAAGAGGATGTATGCTGAGATAGGCATGCCTGAGACGATCTGCTGAAGGAGGCGCTCGGAAAAAAGCGATAGGGCCGTCTCGCCGCCGAGTTCCTCTCGGTGAATGTCCCATTCACCTGCCGGTCAGTGGATGGCGGTGAATGCAGTCATGCAGCGGGGTACAAGTATCGCGCTTGCCTGCCGCACCTTCCAAATTAGCGAGACCTGCTATCGGTACAGCCCAATCTTGAGTGACGAGAACGAGAAGATTGCAGATTGTCTGGAACGCTTGACTGAGAACAAGCGCACGTGCGGCTTTGGTTCATGTTTTTATATCTGCGCAACGTGCAGGGGCAAGCCAATAGAGCGCCAATGGTCCGAGAGACATTGGCGGCGCTGGAACCACAAACGCGTGCATCGGATGCTACTGCAAACTGGAGTTGAACCTGCAGATCTCGAGATCGTTGAAACCGAAAACTAACCCCAAAAGGGCGCCGGTTTTACGTGGCGCCCTTATCGTATTGTTTGGATTAAGACGCGGCTGCGACAGCGCGACCTGTCATCACCTTAACCAAATGCGCGCGGTACTCTGGGCTGCCATGCAGGTCAGCGATCAAGTTATCCGCGCTGACAGTCAGACCTGCGATTGCGACAGCAGAGAAATCAGCAGTCAGCGCGGCCTCGGCTTCTGCCCAGCGGTGCACACCCTCGTTTGACGCACCCGTGACCGCAACACGAACACCGCCTGCGAACTTCGCCACAAACACGCCCACAAGCGCGAAGCGCGATGCGGGTTGTACGAACTTTTGATAGTTGGCCTTTTCAGGAATTGGCATCGACACTGCCGTGACGATCTCGCCGTCGTCCAATGCGGTTGTGAACATGCCTTGGAAATAATCATCCGCCGCGATCGCGCGCGTGTTCGTGATGATGGTCGCACCCGATGCCAACGCCACCGCCGGATAACACGCAGACGGATCATTATTGGCCAATGAACCACTGATTGTGCCGCGATTGCGGACCGCCGGATCACCGATGTGGGACGCAAGGTCAGCCAACGCCGGATAGGTCAACCTGACTTCAGCCGCCACAGTCGCATGCGTCACAGCGCCACCAATGCGCAGGGTGTCGCCGTCATTGGCGATGCCTTGCAGGTCGGCGATATTGGTTAGCGATACCAGTTTGGACGGCGCTGCCAGCCGTTGCTTAAGCGTCGGGATTAGGGTTTGCCCGCCGCCTAGCGCCTGCGCGTCTTGATCCTTAAGTGCAGCGACCGCGTCGGCCACGGAAGTGGGTCGTTCGATGTCAAATGCATACATTGCTGCTCTCCTTATTGCGCATTGTTCATGGCCGTCCACACGCGGTGCGGTGTCATGGGCATGTCAATATGTGTGATGTTTTTGCCGCCAGATTGCATGGCGTCGATAACCGCATTCACGACCGTGGGTGGTGATCCGATTGCGCCGGCTTCGCCGCAACCTTTCGCGCCCAATGGGTTATGTGTGCAGATTGTGCTTTGGCTGTGATCGACCACATAGAACGGCAAATCATCGGCGCGCGGCATGGCATAATCCATGTAGCTGGCTGACAAAAGTTGTCCGTCATCGTCATAAGTGGTTTGTTCGACCAACGCTTGACCGATCCCTTGACCCAAGCCGCCGTGGACTTGACCCGTGACAATCATCGGGTTGATCACATTGCCGAAATCATCGACTGCGGTCATCCGGTCCACACGGACTTTGCCTGTTTCGGGGTCCACCTCGACCTCGCAGCAATATGCCCCTGATGGATAGGTAAAGTTGGCCGGATCATAGAATGCCGTTTCCTCTAGCCCCGGTTCGATCATGTCGATCGGATAGTCGTGCGGAATATAGGCCTTAAGCGCTACTTCACCAAAGCTAACCGATTTATTGGTGCCTTTGACGCTAAATGTGCCGTCACTAAAATCGACGTCACTCGCTTCAGCCTCAAGCATATGGGCCGCAATCTTTATAGCTTTGGCGATGATCTTTTCTGTGGCACGGACAACAGCAGACCCGCAAACTGCTAGCGAGCGCGATCCATAGGTCCCCATCCCAAATGGGATTTTCGACGTGTCGCCATGCACGATATCAATGCTAGCTGCATCAATACCAAGCATATCGGCGACGATCTGCGGGAACACAGTTTCATGGCCTTGGCCGTGGCTGTGTGCACCGACCATCACCGATAAGTTGCCCGTTGCGTTCACACGCACTGTGGCCGCGTCATACAGGCCGACACGCGCGCCCAGAATGCCCACAAGGTTTGACGGTGCGATGCCGCATGCCTCTACATAGGCGTTCACCCCAAAACCACGTAGCAGGCCCTTGGCCTCAGATTCAGCACGACGCGCCGCAAAGCCCGTTTTGTCAGACACTTTTTCCATCTGGTCCATCAGCGCGTCATAGTTGCCGCTGTCGTATTCCAGCCCTGCGGCGGATGCGAACGGGTACTGGTCCGGCTTGATAAAGTTTTGACGACGCAATTCAATCGGATCGCGTCCAATTTCACGCGCGGCCATATCGATGACACGTTCCAGCGAAAACGTGGCCTCTGGCCTGCCTGCGCCACGGTATGCGTCAACAGGGGCTGTGTTCGTGAACACAGTTTTCATGTTCACATAGACAAGCGGCACGGTGTAGTTGCCCGCCATCAATGTGCCGTGCAGGAACGTCGGCGTGACTGTGGAAAAGTTCGACAAATACGCGCCAACGTTGGCAAGGGTTTCGGTGCGGAACGCAAGGAAATTGCCCTTATCGTCTAGCGCCAACTCGATCTTGGTCACGTGATCACGACCATGGGCATCGGTTAAAAACGCCTCGCTACGATCAGACGTCCATTTAACAGTGCGACCCAGCTTTTTGGCCGCAGCCAGCACCAGCGCCTCTTCACCGTAGTGATAGATCTTGGACCCAAAACCACCACCCACATCGGGGGCAATCACGGTCAACTTATTTTCAGGAATACCCAACACAAACGCGCTAATCAAAAGCCGCGTCATGTGCGGGTTCTGGCTTGTGGTTTGTAGGGTGTAATCGCCGGTACCTGGGTTGTAATCACCGATAGAACAGCGTGGCTCTATTGCGTTTGGCACCAGACGGTTGTTCACCAATTCAAGCGTGGTGACGTGATGCGCGCCTTTGATGGCGGCGTCAGTGGCGGCGCGGTTATCTTCGATCCAGCCCCAGTCAAAACATTGGTTGGTGCCAATCTCGTCATGCACATAGTTGGTGCCCGCAAGTGCGTCTTTCATATTGATGACGGCGGCATGTTCTTCGATTTCGACCTCGAGCGCTTCGACCGCATCGCGACCTTGCGCCGCTGTTTCGGCAATCACGGCAGCATAAGCATCGCCGACATGGCGGACCTTACCATGAGCCAAAACGGGGCGCTTTGGCTCTTTCATCGGCTCACCGTCGCGGCTGTTTATCAGCCAGCCCGCAGGGTTACCGCCGACCTCGACAAAATCTTCGCCAGTAAAAATCGCAAGCACACCGGGCATGGTGGCGGCGACGTCAGTGTTGATCGATTTGATCGTACCATTGGCCACGTTCGAGCGGGCAAACACAGCCGCACACTCGCCGTAGGCTTTGATATCGTCGCTATAACGACCACGACCAGTTAAAAAACGTACATCTTCGCGGCGCACTGTTGCGGCGCCAATTCCATCATCTTTAGGCATTGTTATTCCTCCCTAAGGGGCAGTTGATTTCTATGAAATCAATTGTTCAGCAGCAATCGAAGACACATCTTGACCGGACGCAGCCATGATCGCTTTCACGATGTTGTGGTAGCCGGTGCAGCGGCAAATGTTGCCTTCCAGGTAGGTGCGTACCTCGGCCTCGGTTGGCTTGGGGTTTTCTTTCAACAGGCTTGCTGTCGTCATCACCATACCGGGCGTGCAAAATCCGCACTGCAATCCATGGTGGTCTTGGAAGGCTTGTTGGATCACATTCAGCGAGCCGTCGGCGTTTGCTTGGCCTTCGATGGTGGACACCTCGGCGCCTTGAGCCTCAATTGCGAACATTGTGCAGGACTTCACGGCCTTGCCGTTCACATGCACAACACAAGCCCCGCATTGCGACGTGTCACAACCTATATGTGTGCCAGTCAGTCGCAGATCGTCACGCAAAAGCGTCGACAGCAACGTGCGACCCTCCACGGTCTCGGAAACGGATTTTCCGTTTACTGTCATGGTAACTGTCGTCATCATGTTTTCCTCCCTAGAAACTCATACGCCAGCTTAGCCGCGAAAACTGCCATTGGGCTACTCATTTTTTCTGTAATTCTAGGGAGGTGCTGCTGTATAGGCACGCTCAGAGCAAAACCGTTGAGACGGGCAGGGTGAGCAATTTGCGTCGTGGGATGACAAAATATGGACCTGTTTGTTACTTCAAGACGAGCCCTGAGGTCGTCCGTTTACCGGTGATGATGTATGTTCGCTTTCCGCTTTAGCTTTGGAACGTGGAGGATCTTTTGCACGAACGCGGCATCGACATCAGCCACGAAACGGCTCGATATTGGTGGAACCGTTTTGGCCCGATGTTCACTGCAGAAATCAGCCTAAAACGGGTGCAGCAGATGCGGTCGTACTCAAATTGGCAGTGGCATCGGGACGAAATGTTCGCGAAGATCAACGGCGAGACGCATTATTTTTGGCGGGCTATTGATCACGAAGGTGAGGTGCTTGAAAGCTATGTCAGCAAGCGCAGCGGCCGCAAAGCGGCCTTTCGTGCATGCCGCGGCATTTTATCGGCCTGAAACTTCGGTGTGCTGACAAACCTGAAGTTCGGCAGACAAAATGAACTTTCTATAACTTTGATCGAATTGAGCTCAAGCTATTGGCGTAGGTGCAGCGTACATGAACTCCGCCACATCGGTTTGGAGTTTGTCCCAATCTGTGAACTCGCGCACACCGTCGACAAGGTCCACATTGCGTCCATCTAGCGCAACATGATGGACGACTTGGTTCTCAAAGTAACCATAGCTACTTGTCCGGACAGCACCTGCGGTCAACGCCCTAAAGTCCAGTTCAAATTTGGTTCGCATCTCCATCTCCTTCAAGTATTCCTGAGCTTCTGCCATACCTTCAGGAAAAGCTGCCTTGAGGCTGACCGAGATGAGCAGTGTCTGACGAGATTTCAATTCGTGAAGGCCTGCAGCACTCAAGACTTCAAAATTCTTCGGGTGCCGTCCTTCACGCACTGGTGCCGCCAAAATTACTGTGTCGATTTTATCAAAAGACAGAGGCGCCAAACGGTTTTCGGTGTTGAACGACCGAACGCTATGGCCTGCTGCTCTTATCTGCTGATCCACGCGCTAAACGATCTTGCCGGTCTGTCCTTCGACAGTCTCGAATAGAATGAGAAATTCCATAGCTGTTCCTTTTCAATACCTGAGCGAATGGTGCTCATTTCTAAGAAAATATACGAACTTGTCACCACCTTTTAAATCTTAAGGTTGTGCAGCATTGCTCTAGATCAAATTGAACTGATTTTATTCTTTGCTGACCTTTGCCGCTCCGCAGCGTCGCCATTATCAACAATATGATGAGCGTCAGACACGGCCCAAATCTGCCGTTCGTCGGGCTTATTGACGCTGCAGTGCAGCTTCCCCAAACCGGACGTTGGCAATGGAGCGCAGTATTTTGATCGATTTGTGTTCCTCATTGTTGACAGAGCGGCATTCACTTGTCGTGCCTTCATGCAGACAACATCAAAACCTTCAATGGTCAGGCCAAAGAAAAGGTGCTGGCTCATCGCACCCGCTTCAAAACCAACACGTTCAATCGGATGTGGAAATTCCACAAGGCATTCAGCGATATCACTGACTATGCAAGGCACTTCTCGCTCGAACAGCACCGTTCCCTTGCCATCCACAGTGTAAAGAGCACAGAATCGCAACAACACATCTAGTCTGACATAACATTCCATCATCTATCTCCCTTGTTCACAGCTATTCTGTGATCTTAATGGGAGCTTGGCCTAAAAGCGAAAGGCTGCCCAATTACGAATGCTTTCTGCCCTTATTGAACGTCTTGCACCGCAACTTCAGCCATTTTTAAAATTGCCTTGCGTGTGCTGGCAACAGCAATAAAGCGTCCGTTGTGGCAGAATTTGGCGCCTTTTACTCCGCTCGCATCCTCGAGAGCGTTGTCCGTAAGACCGGCCCAAGCGGCTGGCAGATCGGCGCGTTGGTCGAAGGTATCATTTGACAACTTGATGCCATTTAAGGTCCAGTCAGCGCCGCGCGGATGGATCACGAATAGCATGTGGTCGGCCTCTGCCAATTCAAGCGCGGAACGGTAAGGCATACCCATGGGAAGCTCGAGTATCGGCGATGTTCCTGCTTTTGCGATTGCATCGATAACGATGCTCTGTGCCCGGAATTTTGCTGCAAAATTGTGGATTTGGGCTTCAACAAAGCTCCGCGCGATGGGTAAGGCTTTCATGAATGCATCATCGTCAGCTGTTGGCGACATATCGTCAAATACCGGCTTCAAGCTCCCCAAAAGCGAGGGCAAGGTCAGTATCGACAGTGGTCCCGCAACGGACGGTTCCATTGCGCCGTTGTCCAGCAGGTCAATCGGCAGCACAAATCTGGTGTCAAACTGGGTATGGATGGCCTCGACGTCACCCGCAGGCACGTCGATGTCCGTCAGATACGTGCGCCCATAGTGCGCCCAGATCAGACCAAAGGAGCTGAACGGTTGGCCATCTTCGCGCAGCGGGCTGGGATGTTGGTGGTGGTCAAAAATCTGCTGCTCCGTATCATAGGCACCTCCGACATCGTAAATGATCTTATCAATTGCTGGGGTGACCCATTGCCGCTCTCGACTGCGTAGCAACTCTGCCTGTGGGAACAGACGCGTGAGCACCACGGATGACAACAGCTCGTCGGCATGAAAGCCGCCAGAATGAGTGACAAGATGCTTGATGATCATTGGCGGGTTCCTACGGCTCGTTAAATGAAAGAGGCAACCAGCTCGATCGCCCTTAGAAAGATGTAGAAGACCGTTTGTCAAAGGAATGCGACCAGATCAAGGTTTAGATTGCAGAAAAGCGAATACGCACCAATCAGTGTTGTCCTGTCCCCCTTTCGTGCCGCAATGGAGGTATACTTGGCACGTCCGAAGTTGCGTTCTGAGAACCACAAGACTGGGACGCGTGCGCAACTTGAACTCCATCTCAAAGACTGGATGCGCCTGCCGCTTGATGAGATCAGCAAGGCGATGGTGGTGCGTCGCCATCAAGAAATGTCCAGATCGCCGTCGGCTGCCAATCATGTGCTTCGTAACTTTCGAGCAATCTACAACCACGCCCGCCAGACGTGTGATCTGGCAGAATGTCCGACCATGGCGATCGAATGGTTTGAAGATAAACCGGACGGGCGGATTATCGATGACCTGAAAGATTGGCGGCAGACAATTGACGGTCTGCTCAACCCGATCCACCTGCCAATAACAAAGAACGGCCGGAGTTTCGATTTTCCGATCCTGCAGTTGCACCATGAGATCCTGGCACCACTTCGCCCCCTCAGCAAGGAGTGGGTGTTTCCATCGCCAAAATCAGAGACGGGTCACATCACAAAGCCGGAGAGGCTCAAGTACAATCCACATATACATCGTTGAACATTTGCGACCGTTGCAATGGAAGCCGGGGTATTGGAAGAGATTGTTGGAAGGTTGCTGAATCAAACGCCGCTATCGATCACCGGGCAGAGATATACACGACCGTCCTTGGATGCGCTGCGACCCTCAATGGAAGTAGCATGTGGTGAGATAGCGAACCGCATCGATAGCTGAACAAAAGTTGAATACCGGACCTTCGTTCAGGTCGCAGCGAACAACTGCTTTGAGCCCTCTTTACCGATTTTCTGTGCTGCAGCTAAAGTCCGCTTTCAGGGAACCTTAAGATCACTTGCAGAAAACCGGCCTTAACCTGACCTTTGTTGGATCGTTTGCTACTGCAGTGTAGCTTGTCCAAAGCGGACGCATACCCGATGAAGAACCGTCCTTGGGACAGAATAAAAATTCCGTGCGTTGAGCCGTTTGAATATTAAAGTTATTTGCTGAATTCAGCGTTGTGCATAACCTCGACCACTCAGACTACGTTGTCGATCAGAGGCTCTGGCACTATGTGGTAGCCTATGAGCATATCAAACCGCATCTTTCGCCCATTTGAGAACCTTGTCCGACCTTTCGACCTTCCTCTGCACGTCTTGCCCGCAACAGGAGTCTGGAGTTTAGTCTGGCATTTTGCGCAGCTTTTCCGTGGCGTTTTGGTTGCGGTTGCGGGTTTGTCAGCAATCTCGGCGGGGATCGGACTGGCGATGGTCTGGGCACTGGCCTTTGTGGTCGACGGAGTCACGGCTCAGGGTGCCGCGTCATTTGTCGCAACCGAATCATGGACACTGGCCGCTTTGGTCTTTCTCTTTGCTTTTGTTGACCCCATCGTGACCTTTGTGCGCGGGGCCTTCATGGCCCAAACGGTGCAGGTTTTGTTACCAGCAGCGATGCGGTGGCAGGCCCACAAAGCTGTTGAAGGCCAGGACGTTGCTTTCTTTGAAGACGTGTTTGCAGGTCAGGTTGCCAGCCGCATCGGGCAGGTCACTGGTGCTGTGCAGCGGTCCATGATGATAGCCATGCAGATGGTGCCGCGCGTCGTTATTTCCTTTGGCGGCGCTGCAGTGTTACTGGCGGCATTGTCGCCAATGATGGCCTTGCCGGTTGTGGTCTGGATTGCGCTTAACATTATTTTGGCATGGTTTGCGGTTCCGGTCTACGCGGCGCGGTCCCGCAAAGTGGCGGCGGCCACCAGCCGAGCCACAGGTGCCATGACAGATGTTTATTCCAATATTGCGATGGTAAAACTTTTTGCCGCCGAGGACAGCGAGGCAGGAGCAATCCAAAAGGTGATAAGTGAGACCATCGACACCCAACATCGTGAGAACCGCGCATATGTCTCAACAGATGCCTTGGTGCATCTGTTAAATGTGGCGCTGGTTGTGTCTATCTTCGCAGTGGGTCTGTGGGGTTTGGTCTCCGGTTTTGTCAGTTTGGGTGATTTTGTTGCGGGGGCCACTATCGCGCGTACCCTGTCGGCGTCATCGGGAATGTTTATTGGGTTGGGCCAGTCGGTCAGCCGCGCATACGGAACGATCGCAGACGCAATGCCAATTATGACCACACCACCAACTCTGATTGACGCGCCGAATGCACCCAACCTGAACTTGACCACTGGGCAGATCTTGTTCGATCACGTGACCTTTCGATATGGAGAAGCAAACGCAGTCGTTCGTGACCTATCGCTCACCATTGCTGCCGGCGAGAGAGTCGCCTTGGTCGGTTTGTCCGGTGCAGGGAAATCAACCCTCGTATCCCTCTTGATGCGGTTGCGCGATGTTGATGCTGGCAGTGTTACCGTTGACGGCCAGGATGTCCGCGATGTCACGCAGACGTCCTTGCGAGGGCAGATTGGTGTGGTGACACAGGATGTCGGTCTGCTGCATCGGTCGATCCGTGACAATATCCGCTATGGCCGCCCCGACGCGACGGACGCCGAGGTCGAGGCCGCTGCCGAAGCAGCACAAGCCATGGGTTTCATTCACGATCTGCGTGATGACAAGGGCCGCGTGGGCCTTGACGCATTCGTCGGTGATCGGGGCGTTAAACTCTCGGGTGGTCAACGCCAAAGGGTGACCATAGCACGAGCACTCCTCAAGGACGCTCCGATCCTTGTGTTGGACGAAGCCACAAGCGCGCTTGATAGTGAGGCGGAGGCAGTAATCCAAGAAAATCTGGACCGGCTGATGGCTGGAAAAACAACCCTGGCCATCGCGCACCGCCTGTCCACCATCGCAGCTATGGATCGTATAGTGGTCATGGATGTGGGGCACATCGTCGAGCAAGGCACGCACGATACCCTGTTGGCACAAGATGGTCTCTACGCCCGCCTCTGGGCCCGACAATCAGGCGGCTTTCTGGCGCGGAAAATGGATACAGTCTAACGACGTCGTATTTCGGCCCTAAGCGGGCCTTCGAACAGGCCTCAGCCAACGGCAGGTTTGAGCCCACATTGACCAGTGCTGCACTTTGCACGAATGTCTGCAATCGGGGCGACATAAGTTGACGAAAGCCGGACTCTGTCAGTGCCTTGTTCGAAATCTAAAGTGCAATTGGGACCTTTCATAGGTCCAGAATTCTTGGGAAACAAAAGGCCGTTTCCGAATTTCTGGACCTGAAGGTTGATCAGAGACTTCGACCAATAACGGCACGTCCCTTAAAAATTCACTCTATCACCACCCTTTAAATCAAGTATCGCGCGGGCCTCGTTTGGGGATGCGACCTGACACCCTAGCTCTTCTACAACACGTCTGACTTTTGCAACTTGTTGGGCGTTGCTTTCGGCTAACTCCCCGCGCGAAATGAATAGGCTGTCTTCAAGTCCCACACGAACGTGCCCGCCCATCTGGCTTGCGGTAGTAGCCATCGGGATTTGTGATGCACCTGGGTGTTGTCAGACAAATTTGACGTCCCATTGGTTGGTACCTAATTTTTATGAATGACAACACAAAACCTATTTAAGTACTTCAAGACTTCACCTGAAATCATCCGATTGGCGGTTATGTATTACATACGTTATCCATTCAGTTTTCGTCAGGTGGAAGACATCTTGCATGAACGCGGCGTCGATATCTGTCACGAAACAGTTCGGTTTTGGTTGAACGTTTTGGGTCAAAGTTCGCGGGAGAAATCCGTAAGAATAGGGCAGGGCAACACTCGAACTGGCAATGGCACCTAGATGAAGTCTTTGTGAAGATCAACGGTGAACGCTTTTACCTTTGGCGCGCCGTTGATCACGAAGGCGAAGTTCTTGAATGCTTTGTTGCAAAACGACGCAATAAGGCTGCAGCGAAGAAGTTCCTCATAAAAACTGTGCGAAAACACGGATCACCCAAGATTATCACGACAGACAAGCTGGCGTCCTATGGCGCGGCTTTTCGTGAGATTGGAGTTGTAGATCGTCAATTATGTGGCGGCCGGGCAAACAATCGGTGTGAAAATTCGCACCTGCCATTTCGACGACAAGAACGAGCGATGCAGAAGTTTAAAAGTTGTGCAATGCTCCAGAAATTTACTAGCTATCACGCCCAGATATACAACCACTTCAATCATGAAAGACATCTAGAAAGCAGACAGAAGTATAAGCAAAAACGCAGTGCCGCTCTCATTGAGTGGTTTCAAATCTGCACTCCATAGATTTGTGTGATCGTGGTCCTTTGAGACGTGTTAGACTTTGTCTGACAACGCCGATATATGTGAATGCCCCGTAACTTGACGATACCATATAGATTTTTGACGCAATTAACTGTAATAATTATTTATTCTTTTTTAATGAAATCTGGTCATGCAAAAAAATAAAAATGAAGAACATACATACCTGGACTATGTTGAAGAAGCTGTCGTGAAGTATGATAGTGATGGTTGTTTACAATATTATAATGATAAATTTAAGTGTCTCTATTCTTATACCGACAGTGATTTAGAGTTAGGCGTGCATTTTTCAGAATTAGGGAAAATAGATTTACAAAATGGTAATGTTGTAACAACTGAATATTCAGAAGCGAAAAAAGAGTATTTAGCAATAAAGGCTAAATATAGAAGCGATTTGACTGGATCTTTTACCGTGCAATTAGAAGATGGCCGTTTTATCAAAACAACAGATAGATTACTTCCTGATGGAGGCTTTATAAGCGTTCAAACAGATGTGACAGAGCTCGAGAGTAGCCTTAGAGCGCTAGAAGCGAAGAACATTGAGGCCGAAGATGCCCGTGCTGAAGCTGAAGCCTGGCTTCAGGTTCTGGAACGCAGCCCTTCCGCAACTTTGCTGCGAGACAGTAGCTTTATTATCCGGAACGCATCTCATGGCTGGACGCAGCTGACAGGCTTTAGCCGTGATGAGACGATCGGCAGGGACTTCCCGTCCTTTTTGGTTGAAGAGGAACAAGACCGGGCCCAGGACGCCCGGCAGGAAGCGCAGAAAGCAATACAAACAGGACGCGATGCAGCAGTCAATGTGTGGACACTACGAACCAACTCCGGCGCCAAGTTGCAAGTGACCATTATGGGCAATGCAGTTGCAGGGCCAACTGCACAGGAGGACATGGTTGTTTTGTCCGTTACGAATATCACGGACCTTGCGACGCAGAAGGCCTTGGCCGACACGCTTTTGAACCGCAATGCAGCGATGGTCATTTCTCAATCGGACGACTGGAAGATCCAAACGTGCTCGGACGCCTGGACAAACCAATTGGGCTATACCCGTGAGGAAACTGTTGGACATGACCTGACGGAGTTCATGGAGCCGGAAGACGCGGTGATCAGCAAGGAGTTTCGCGAAACTTTAAAGTCACAGAAAGATTCCAAAAATGTGCTCCGCAATACCCTGCGCTTCAGGACCAAAGCCGGGGAACTGCGTCAAATTGAGCTGCAATCCGTCGTCGCAGAGCTCGAAGGAGACTTTCTCAATATCATAACGCTTGTGGACGTCACAGACATGATGCGTACCCAAAATCAGCTTCAGATGCTTGTAGAGCAAGACGAACTGACAGGTCTTTATTCACGGCGTGGCCTGAAAGAGAGGTTTAGCGATGGAATGCGTAAAAAGACTGCTGGCGTTTACATCTTCGACCTCGACCATTTTAAGTCTGTGAACGACAGCTACGGCCACGAGGCTGGTGATGCGCTGTTGAGCGCTATGGGGCAAACCATGATGCGCTTGACGGAAACAGGCGGTTGCGCGGCCCGTCTTGGTGGGGAGGAGTTTGCAATCATTCGCCCTTGGCAGGGGTGGGACGAGGCGAAGGAATTTGGTGAAGCACTCCGCTTGGCCTTAGAGCAGACGGTCGTCATTGATAGCGCGCGCACTATCAGCCGCACTGCGAGCATCGGCATCGCTAAGCTGGGCACATCTGAGGTCTTATCAGATGCGATGCGTCTGGCTGACGATTTCGCCCGTGAAGCGAAGCTGCGTGGACGCAATATGGTGTGTGCCGGCGAGGAGGAAGAGTTGCGAGCCTTGGAGCTGCGCGGGACTTTCATTACCGCGGAAGAGATACAGCTAGGCTTGGAGGCAGGTGAGTTTTATTATGCAGTCCAGCCGTTTTGGGATGTTGAGGCTCGGCGCATCGTAGGGTTTGAGGCGCTCATTCGTTGGCAAAAAGCAGATGGAACGGTCTTGTCGCCGCTTCAATTTGTGAGTGTGTTTGACGAAGTGACGCGTGAGCCTGCCTTTGCTGCGTTAAATACCGCTATGCGTAAGGATGTCCTCGCAAAGCTTTCGGATTTCCCGGACGCTTATGTCAGCTTTAACTACACGCTCGAGCGGTTGTCTTATGTGGGGGCCTCTAAAGAGTTGATGGGCATTTATGGGAGTGCGAAGGATTTTCCAGGTCGCGTCATCATGATTGAGCTCTCCGAAATGGCTTTCTCGCAGCGTGGAAACCTCGATGTGCTCCGGACGGAACTTAAGACCCTAGGTGAGAACGGCTATCTTATCGCGCTCGATGACTTTGGCGTTGAGTCGAGTAACCTCAACCGTCTGCAAGAATTACCCATTCATGTGGTAAAGCTGGATAAGACCCTTATCGATGACTTGACCACTTCGGAAAGGGTGCGTTCGATTGTGAGCGGCATTGCGATGATTGTCAGAAGTTTGAATATAAAAGTGATTGTTGAAGGTGTTGAGACAACTCAGCAGGCGCAGGCACTGATGCATCATCATATCGTCACTCAGCAAGGGTATGTGCATGCCAAACCGATGCGGCCTGAGGAGGTCGTGGGCCAGCTCTCCAAGATTGGGGCGGCACTAAAGCGGGACAGGTCCACTTATCAATACTGCCATTTGGACCCATGAGTGCTGACGTCAGACAGTCAAAAGAGGTGTCGCTCTTTCGCCAATAATGCTGCTTGAGTTCTATTTGACACCTCCAACTTAGAAAACAAGTTCTTAACGTGAAGTTTCACCGTGACCTCTTTTATATCAAGGTTCCGTGCTATTTCTTTGTTTGACAGACCCAAACATAGTTGTTCGAGTGTTTGCATCTCACGTGCGGAGAGGTTGGCAAAATGACCATTACCCCTCCCTCCTGAGTTAGATGTTCCATAGTCAAAAGGAAAGTATATCTCTCCCGATAAAATGAACCTAATTGCATTAATGAAGGAGGTGGCAGGCAAGGATTTGGGGATAAATCCTCGCGCATTTTTTTTCATGGCCTCATTTGCCACGTCAAGGTTAGCAACACCAGACATGAGCGCAACTTTGCAGGCCGGATACGAATTGCATGCTCGTTCTAGCCCTTTAAGCCCATTCATACCAGGCATGCTATAATCAAGTATCAAAAGATCAATAGACTGCAGTCCGTCCATCACTTCAAATGCGGTGACTAAATCGTGTGCTGTGAATACTTTAAAGTCATCTATCGTGTTTAAATAAGCCGCTATGGTGTCGCGAACTAAAAAATGATCGTCGGCTATTAATATGTTCTTCATAGCATGTATGTTGGCAAACTTGTACCCTGATTGAAATACAAATTTTATCAAATTATCCAATAATATATACTTATAGATATGTTACTATTCTTATGCCTTATCCAGTGTATTTATTTTTAGTTTACTTATTTGATGGATTTTGGAGAGAGTATCGTTGTTTAAAATTCGTTTGTTCCCAACATTTTTTGGACTTCTTATTATCTCGATCGGTCCGGCGTTTGGTCAGGACGGAAATGCGTTGCAAGTGACTGCTTTGCAGTCGGAGAGTATTTACTTAAATTTAGAAGAACTGGACGCCTTAGCTCAAACAGAATTTACGACAAGAACTATTTGGTTGAGTGGTGAATCACATTTCTCAGGAGTTTCACTCAAAGCTCTACTGAGGCATTTTGCAATTATGGGAAGCAACGTTGAGATGGTAGCCCTTGATGGTTACGTGGTCTCTAGGCCGATAGTCGATCTTGAAGATAATGCACCAATAATTTCTACACGTATAAATGGTGAAATAATACCTATCCGTAAAAATGGGCCCTATTGGTTAGTCTTCCCCTATGACAGTGATCCAAAATACCAAACTGAAATTAACTTCCCCCGCAGCATTTGGCAATTGACGCATATAAGAGTGGTGGATTGATATGAGTTGGTCTTACGCTGTAATACGACATAATGTATCAACATGAATGAGGAACGTAGAACCGTATCGAGAGGCAATGATTTAAGCGGGTATCGTTTCCTAGTTTTTTTATGTCTTTGTTTGCTAACCATCTTGCTCGCGCTCATGGCAAATAAATTATTTTCGGAGTTGCAAGATTTATCAGTTTCTGATGGCGCCACTTTTAAGGTTTGGCATAGCTATCAAACTAAATCTCACTTGGCGGATTTAGATTCGATTTTGACCGAACAAATAGCAAATGAGGATTTTTCTACAAATAGGGTTCAACAAAGCCTCAACATTGCGCTTAGCAAGGTTTTTGTTATAAAAAATGATGATAGCAGAGCGTATTTAAGTGACAGCGAAGAATGGCAGGCTTTATTAAGTCCATTACTTCAGTTTGAGACACTTGCATTAGCCATTGCAGAAAAGCCTGATCAAATAACAGTTTATGATCTCAAAAACTTGCGAGTTTCGCTTAAAAAAGCGCGGCTTGTATTAGATCAAATTGTACTTATCGACGAAAGACTATCGGCAAACCAATCGCTGGACCGCCGGATGAAATTTTCCAGACAGCTTACATGGACTGGTGGTTTTGCTATTTCTTTTTTAATTATGTTGGCCTGCTTGTTGCTTGTAATGGATCGTATGCTGGTGTCTGCTATGGGGCGTACCGCTGCGCTTGCGACCTCCTCTAGGCAACTAGAGGCAACTGTAGCCGGTTCCATGGATGCAATCGTGATAGCGGATGGTTTCAGTAAAATTATCGAATTCAATAGTTCAGCGGAAGGTGTATTTGGGTGGAATCGCGAAGAAATTATTGGGAAAACTATGGAGGAAATTTTCTTCCGAGAAGGTCTTGGTAACGCGTATAAAAATACGATGGACCAAGCCTTGGAGCAAGATAGTTCAGAGGTTCTCTACCCCACCCGTGTTGAATTGTCTGGGCAGCGAAAAAATGGTGAAGAATTTCCAGTTGAATTGAATATGACTTTTGTCAAACGTAATGATGATGCAATATTTATGGTCTATATTCGTGATATCAGTGATCGTAAAATAGCTGAGAAAGAATTAATTGCAGCGCGTGATCGTGCCGAGAGTGCAGACAAGGCTAAGTCTCAATTTCTGGCGGTAATGAGCCATGAAATGCGTACCCCTCTGGCTGGCATAGTTGGTGTCATGGATTTGCTCAAGACAACTAATCTTACGGAAAAACAAAGCCATTATCTTAAGTTGGCAACATCTTCGAGTAAAGTTTTGCTCGACCACATAAATGAAGCGCTAGACATCACACGTATCGATGTTGGTAAATTAGAATTATCTTCTGAAGAATTTGATTTGCATGACTTAGCTAAAACTTTGATTGAGGTGCTCAAACTACTTGCCTGCGAGAAAAATTTAGAACTGAGGCTGCAATTTGGAAATAGTATAAACTCAAATTTTTTGGGTGACGGCGCTAGAATTAGACAAATATTGACCAACCTATTGGGCAATGCCATTAAATTTACGGATCAAGGTAATATCAGCCTATCAATTACTGAAAGTGATGACCCTGAATCTTCATTTGTGAACTTTATAATCACTGACACGGGCTTGGGTATAGCTCTTGAAAATCAGGAAAAGATTTTTGACGATTATTTAGCCATTCCTCATAGCGACCAACGCCAAACTCGGAGCGATGGAATGGGTCTTCCTATTTCTCGTAAAATTGCTCGTCTTATGGGAGGCGACATTAAGGTAAAAAGTGATATTGGAAAAGGGGCGCAGTTTACACTAAATTTACCATTGAAAAGAGTGAGAAAAACTAACATTCCGATTCCGGAAGAATCTGAAATTCCAAAGAAAAAACATCCAGCCTTGAATGCTTTGGTGGTTGAAGATAACGATATTAATGGCGAAGTTCTTACTGATATGCTTGAAAACATGGGGCATTCTGTTTTGAGAGCCAATAACGGTTTAGAAGCCATAGACCGCGCTGACATTCAATTATTTGATATCATCTTCATGGATATTAACATGCCATTTATGGGTGGCATTGAAGCAACCCACAGAATTCGTACTGATAGTAGGCTGAATTCAAAGTCATGTATTGTTGGGCTAACAGCGCACAGCAGTGACAATTTCGGTGAAAAAGCAAAAAATTCTGGTATGAATTGTTTTTTCACCAAACCAATTCGCGCTGAGACTTTGCGACAAATTATTTCTGATATTTTTCCTAATAACCAATGTGAAGTTATTGATGAGTTTTCAGGGGTGCTAACTGATTTATTAAAAACCCTTGGCCGTGAGAAAGTTTTGCGCATTGGTGAAGTTTTTTTTGAAGAATTGGACGTATTTATCCAACAGTCCATCGACGGTGTGTTTACCATGGATCATGTCGCACTAGTGGAGGCCACTCACAAAATTAAAGGAGCCGCTCTGTTGTTGGGGCAAAACTTGCTGGAAACGCCACTCGATCAACTGGAATGCCATACTCTTGAAGGCGACATGACAGATTTGACTATTAGCATTCAAAGCCTTCGGGATGTTGCCCAGCAGTCAAAAGCTGCGTTTTTCGATTTCACCCAATGATCGTAAAATAAATACGCTTTGGTAGTAAGGCCTATCCTTTCTGATATAGTGATCGTCTTCTTTTTTGTCGTTGGCTACCTGACCGGACCGTAGATTACAAAGATTACGAGTGGAATTGTATTGTAAAAGCAGTTCAGCTTGTGGGTGCCCGGGAAAAGTAAAACGATATGGCAAACTTAACACAAAATTTGCTGGATCGTTGTGAGTGACACAAAGAAAGGGCATCATTCTTGCCGGCGGCTCTGGCACACGGCTTCATCCCGTTACAAAGGGTGTGTCGAAACAACTGCTGCCGATCTACGACAAGCCGATGGTCTATTACCCTCTGACCGTGCTGATGATGGCTGGTATCCGCGAGGTCATGGTTATCACAACTCCCAATGATGCAGATCAGTTTCAACGCGTCTTGGGCGATGGTAGCCAGTGGGGCATCTCGCTGCAGTATAAAGTGCAACCCAGCCCCGACGGTCTGGCACAGGCCTTTATCCTGGCCGAGCAGTTTCTGGCCGGTGCCCCAGCGGCAATGGTGCTGGGAGATAATATCTTCTGTGGCTGCGGCCTCCCCAACCTCCTGCTAGAAGCGGATAGGACTTCGCGTGGTTCCACTATTTTCACCTACCAAGTGGCCGATCCTGAGCGCTATGGCGTAGTTGATTTCGACAGTGATGGTGTGGTGCAGCACATCGTTGAAAAACCGTCCGTGCCGCCTTCAAACCATGCGGTGACCGGGCTGTATTTCGTGGATGAGACAGCACCCGAACGCGCCAAGAATGTGTGGCCTTCGGCCCGCGGTGAGCTGGAGATCACCAGCCTATTGGAAAGCTATCTGTGCGATGGCGCGCTTAGCGTACAGAGGATGGGCAGTGACTTTGCTTGGATGGACGCTGGCACCCATGACAGCTTGCTTGACGCAGGAAATTTTGTACGAACACTCACAGAACGGCAGGGCGTACCGGTGGGATCTCCAGGCAGGGTGGCTCTCGATATGGGCTGGCTCGGTGAAACTAATCAAAAGAACTTCGCCAAGAAAAAAAATCTTGTTGAACGTCCAGCAGCGTTACAGCTTTCAAAGCCCCGTGGTAATGTAACCAATGCTGAAAACATATCTGACAGCTATGCAGAGATGGACCTTGGCGGCTTAACTCCAAACAATTTAATATCAAACTGTTTGGATAAAGATAAAGATCAGACGGGCTTGATTCTGAGCTTTCAAAAAACCGATGAGGCACGCAAATCTGGTCGCGTTGCAGGTTTCATAGAAGAAATGGTCAAGGCTAATTCCAGTTGAATTCCTACAACCCCAACCACACTCCAACTCAAAGAATTTCTGATCGAGAAATTGACTTAGTGAAACTCGCCGCCTCACTGTGGCGGGGTAAATGGACAGTACTGGCATTTGTTCTTTTTGGTGTATGCGTTGCAGATTTTTATGTCAGGCACGTTGCCGTTCCTTTATATCCTGCGACCGCAAAGATTGCACTAAAAGAGCACCAGCCCGAAAAAATACTCACTGACATCGAAAGCCTCATGTCGAATGGACCAATAACAGACTCGGGTATCAACACTGAGCTCGAGGTTTTACGGTCGCGCGAACTTGTTGGAAAACTCGTGGATTCGCTTGACCTCATTAACCAACCCGCCTTCAGTCCACTCTTGCGAGAGCCTCGACTGTCCAGTCAAATTAGAACGCAACTCTCCACACTCTTTGGTGTGGCGTCAGAAAAACCAAAAACACCTCGATCTCCTGAGGAAGTCCGTTTAATTGTGATCAATTCTGTGCTCAATACTATGGCATTCTCAAATACTAAGAACACGCGGGTAATCAATATTTCAGTCACGACGACTGAAGCTGCTCTGTCTGCTCTCATTGCTAACAAAATGGCGACGCTGTACATTGAAAACCAGATCCAAATTAAATTGGATGCACTCGCAAGCGCCACAGAGTTTCTCTCCAGGCGTACATCTGAATTGAAGCACGACTTCGAGGAATTGAAGACAGAACTGGCTAATTTTTCCAGTCAGTCAGAACTTGTCAATCCCGATGTTCTTAAGTCACAAGAAATTCAACTTCGTGATCTGCGCACGCGCCTGTGGGAGAAAGCTGAGACTTTTGTAGAGAAAGCGGAAACCCAGACAGTTCTCCTATCATTTAGAGAAGCCGGTAATCTGGAAGCCCTCATCAATCATGCAGATGACTTTCGCCTAAACCGTGCGATTTCTGAGTATCGCAATAATCAGATATCTCTAGACGGCCTCAATTTGCAAGTAGAGCTTTTTATGCTCGACAACGAGGTGGAGGCAGAGCGAGAACAGGCGCAGTTGTCAGCTCTTGAAGCATCTGAGTCTCTCCTTGCGAAACAGATCGAGCGGCAGTCCCAAGAACTGATTGTCCTTCAGCAGCTTGAGCGTGAGACAGATGCTGCTCGCCTCCTCTATGAAAGCTTTTTCACGCGTCTACTCGAGATGAATGTTCAACTGGGACTCGAAGCTGCCGACGGGCGCCTTCTTTCCACCGCAATCCAAAGCGGTCCGTCCAGTCCAATAAAAAGCCAAATTCTATCTTATGGTGGCGCTATTGGGTTGATGATGGGTGCCAGTCTTGTGCTCTTTTGGGAATTGCGCTTTTCAGGCTATCGATCGGTAAACGAGTTGCGTGACCAAAGCGGCTACAGCGTTCTGGCGGCCGTGCCCCTCATTCCTGTTAGGGAAAGAAAGAATGTCATTTCCTACCTCAAGACTAAGCCCGAATCATTGGTTTCGGAGGCCGTTCGCAATCTCCGCACATCCATTATCATGTCTAACCTAAATCAAGTTAAACAAGTCATCATGTTGACGTCTTCGGTTCCGAAAGAGGGCAAGACAATACTCTCTTTTGCCCTCGCTCAGAACATGGTTGGCCTTGGTAAACGCATTCTTTTAATCGAAGCTGATATCAGGAGACGTGTTCACTCAGTCGAAATTGATAGGAACAATACAGTTGCCCTCCTCGATCTTGTGGCGGGTGATAAGAAGTGGAAAGAAGTGAGCCTCTATGTTGAAGAGTTTGGATTTGATATTCTCACTGCCTCTAGAAGCGATAAGAACGCCGCTGACATCTTCGCGTCTCAACGCTTCTCCGAACTTCTTACTGAACTCCGTGAATATTATGATTATATAATAATAGACTCCCCCCCTGTTCTGGCGGTTCCAGATGCTCGCTTGATCGGTGCCATTAGTGACGCCAATATTTACGTTGTTGAGTGGAACAAAACCAGCTGCGCGCAGGTGGATCAAGGCCTTGATATGCTTTCAAGCATCGGCGTCAACACAATCGGGCTGGTTTTGAACCAAATCGACTCACGCAAGACAAAGACTTATGGTTATACAGGCTCATATGGATACGGCGCATACAGATCTGAATATTATGAAAGCTGAATACAGCCAGAAAAACCGTTGGGTGGCGCTTGGCGCTGTCGTGGTAGATTTCAACAGACACAAATACGTGGATAACGGATCAACACAGAATTTAGTTGGAAGGTCTATGAAACGCGCAATATTAGTCTGTATTGCACTCATACTGACTGGATGCGGTATTGCGTATCAGCCCACCTCCGTGCGCGACGACGCTAGCGCGAATATTCGTGTCGTTCACCTGACACCGGAGACAGTTCTGGAGGCGAATAGCTCGCCTTATACACCTCTGAGTTGGCCAGGTGCTTTTGCATCTACTGATGACTTGGAAGAAAATAATTATAAACTTCAGGATTCACTTTTTGCCCCCCAAAGGCTCGATGGCGTTATGGAGTGGCGTATGCCTGAGCTGGAACCTATGACCTATATGATTGGTGTTGGTGATGTTTTAACTCTGAACATGCAGCTGAAGGAGAGCCTCGGTGATGTGTTGAATGGCCTTATTGCATCACAAAACAGTCAACGGGGATACAGGGTTCAGGATGACGGATCTGTCTCAATTCCTGACATTGGTCGCGTTGTTATCGGCGGTTTAACACTTCAGGAAGCTGAATCCGCTGTCTATCAACGACTTCTTGCAGCGGGTGTGGCTCCATCGTTCAGCATTGAAATTACTGAATTTAACTCTCAAAAAATTTCTATCAGTGGTAACGTAATATCACCAGGAATATTGCCACTTACTTTGCAACCTCTATACTTGGATGATGCTATATACGACAGCGGTGGTTTCGCGATTAGCGATGCATCCTTTATTATCGTTAGGCTTTATCGAAACGGCTCAATCTACCAAATTTTTGGTCCTGAAATATATAACCAGAGTGATACTAACAGAATATTGCTTAAAGATGGTGACACTATTGTTGTGAATGCTAGCGTTGAATATGACAGAATTTTAGGTCTCCGTCAGGAGGCTAGGGCAAAAAGATTGGGAGAGCTTGAATCACAAACTAGGACCAAGCAAATATGCTAGCAGCCTCCTTTCCAGGATGAATAATGGAAGCATTGCCAGGGAATATGTTTACATCATTGGTGAAGTACTTCAGCAGTCGCGTTATACATTACCCTTCGAGCATAAGGCAGTCCTTGCAGATGCATTATTAGAGAGTAGCGGTGGGGTGTCATCTTTGACGGGAAATCCTCAACAGATTTATGTTCTAAGGGGGGGGGGCGACCTAGAAAACTTTGCACCGATTACGGCCCTGCACCTCGATGCTAAAAATGCGGCCAACTTCCTTCTTGCGACACGCCTTGAACTAAGGCCCAAGGACGTTGTCTTCGTGGGAACGCAGCCCATCACAAACTGGAATCGCATGATTAATCAAATTATACCCTCTCTTGGTCTTCCCAACATAAATATACCGACTATTAATTGATACTTTCAGTGCTTGGCATGGAGGAAGCCGTGTAACAGACTGAGAGC
>CAJJCJ010000010.1 GCA_905182645.1 uncultured Sulfitobacter sp. | reverse complement strand
GCTGAAAATTCATTCCGACGCGCGCTACCGTTTCGAACGCGGCGTTGATCCCGCGTTCACGCCTGATGGGCTGGAACATGCGGTGCGGATGATCGTTGATCATGCGGGCGGCGAGGCGTCCAATTTGATCGTTGCGGGCAAGGTGCCGGACGTATCGCGCGCCTATAAACTTGACGCTAAACGGGTCATTTCGCTTGTAGGCATGGATATTTCCGAAAGCACGCAACGCCAAACACTGACCGCACTCGGCTTTCGTTTGCAAGGCGACATGGCGCATGTGCCAAGCTGGCGGCCCGACGTTCAAGGCGAGGCTGACCTCGTCGAAGAAGTTGCGCGCATTGCGTCCTTGACCAAACTTGTCGGCAAACCCCTGCCACGTATGGCTGGTGTCGCAAGGCCAGTTTTGACCCCGCTGCAATTGCGCCAACAGGCTGCAAAACGGACGGCGGCGGCGCTGGGATATAACGAATGCGTCACCTATTCGTTCATCGACCGCGACGCAGCGGCGTTGTTTGGCGGCGGTGATGATGCCACGATGTTGCAAAACCCGATCTCGGCAGACATGTCGCACATGCGCCCCAGCCTCTTGCCCGGATTGCTGCGGGCTGCGGCGCGCAACCAAGCTCGTGGCTTTGCCGACATGGGCTTGTTCGAGGTTGGCCACGCGTTCCACGGCGGAGAGCCGGGTGAACAATATGTGCAGGTCGCCGGTATCCTGATCGGGCGCACTGGTCCAAAAGACGTGCACGGCGAGGCCCGCGCGGTCGACATCTATGATGCCAAGGCCGACGCCGAGGCTGTTTTATCCGCCATCGGCGCGCCCGCAAAAGTGCAAATCATGCGCGGTGCGGATGCGTGGTGGCACCCTGGTCGGCACGGCAAAATCTGCCTTGGCCCCAAAAAGGTACTTGGCGTATTTGGCGAATTGCACCCCAAAGTGCTACGCGAAATGGATATCAAAGGGCCTGCCGTGGCCTTTGTCTTGTACCCAGAAGACGTGCCGCTGCCAAAAAAGAAATTAACAGCCCGCCCCGCATTGCAAACCACAGATTTGCAAGCAGTGGACCGTGATTTTGCCTTTGTCGTGGATGCAGACGTCGAGGCATTGACCTTGGTTAATGCGGCGTCTGGTGCCGATAAGGCGCTGATCACAAACGTGCGTGTCTTTGATGAATTTATCGACGGCAGTTTGGGCGAAGGCAAAAAATCACTCGCGATTACTGTGCGTCTGCAGCCAACAGTGGCCACGTTGAAAGACGCGGACATCGAGGCCGTCGCAGCCAAAATTGTTGAAAAAGTCACCAAGGCAACGGGTGGTGTGCTGCGCGGATGATTAGACCGGCGACGCTCGATGACGCTGTTGGCCTGCGGGCGGCAGTTATTGCCGCCTACGCGCCCTTTGTGGCAAAAGGGATTGGCCTGCCGCCTGTCGCTGATGGGCTGGATGATGACATCCGCGACCACCACGTTTGGGTCGCGGAAGATCGCGGGCTCATCCTTGGTGGCATCGTGCTTGTGATGAATGGCAAGCAGGCGCATATCGCAAATCTCGCCGTGCATCCGATGGGTGAAGGGCAGGGGCTTGGGTGCCGGTTAATTGACACGGCCAACGCCGCGGCCCTTACTGCGGGCTGTACGCAAACCGACCTGACGACCCACAAGGATATGACCAAAACCCAAGCGTTCTATGCGCGATTGGGTTGGGTCGAAACAGGGCGCGACGGAGACAAAGTCACCTTTGCGCTCGATTTATACTAAAGGAAATTCCATGACGCTCAGCATCTATCTTTCTGGCGAAATTCATACCGACTGGCGTGATCAAATCATTGATGCGGCCAAGGATTTGGACGTAACATTTTCAGCCCCAGTCACCGATCATGCGGCATCGGACGATTGCGGTGTGGCGATAATGGGCGTTGAGGACAGCAAGTTTTGGCATGACAACAAAGGCGCCAAACTGAATGCGATCCGCACGCGCCGCGGCATTGAAACCGCCGATATTGTGGTTGTCCGCTTTGGCGAGAAATACAAGCAGTGGAACGCGGCATTTGACGCAGGCATGGCGGCAGCCTTGGGTAAATCACTGATCGTGATGCATCAGGCAGACCACGCGCATGCATTAAAAGAAGTGGATGCAGCCGCCCTCGCTGTTGTGCAAGAGCCGCAGCAAGTTGTGCAAATTTTGCGCTATGTCCTAGACGGGCAGTTACCTAGCTAGGGTTTCGTCAAACTGGTTTGGGGGGGGGACTCAGGCCAATAAAACCCATTGAGCTGTGCCAATTCTAGGGTATGCGTGTGCGCATACGCGCAGCCGGCGTTAGATCGGGTAGGCGTTTAACACTGTAAGTGGACTACAATTCGCAAAGAATTCAAAGATTTCATCGCCAAAGGCAACGTCATGGATATGGCCGTTGGTATCATCATCGGTGCTGCGTTCACAGCGATCGTAGGCTCGCTAGTTGCTGACATGGTCAACCCGTTGATTGGTTTGTTTATGGGCGGCGTTGATTTTGCGTACCTGTCTGCATCCGTGGGCGAGGCGACATTTACATACAGTAACTTCATCATGGCGATCACCAACTTCCTGATCATCGCGTTTTTTGTGTTCATGCTTGTGCGTCAGGTGAACAAAATGAAGAAAGCCGAAGCACCTGCTGCACCAGCCGGCCCAACACAGGAAGAGCTGCTTGCAGACATCCTGAAGGGGCTGAAAATAAAGTAAATTTCACGTTTCGTGAAATGCAAAAGGCCCGCAATAATCGCGGGCCTTTTGTCGTTTTTGGGTTAAACCCGCAGCGCCAACGCAGGTGACATGACGTCAATGCCAAGCGCCTTGCCAACCGCGTAATACGTCAGATGGCCCGCATGTACGTTCAACCCGTTCAACAGATGTGCGTCGTCTTCACAGGCCTGCTTCCAGCCCTTGTTTGCCAGTGCAAGCATGAATGGCATCGTCGCATTGCCGAGCGCGATTGTTGACGTCCGCGCCACTGCACCCGGCATGTTTGCCACGCAGTAATGCATGATCCCGTCGACGTCGTAGATCGGATCTTGGTGGGTGGTGGCCTTTGATGTCTCAAAGCAACCGCCTTGGTCAATCGCGACATCCACAAGGGCAGCACCCGGCTTTAGCTCGGACAGCTGCGCGCGGCTGATCAGCTTTGGCGCCTCGGCACCGGGGATCAGAACTGCACCGATGATCAGGTCCGCTTGCACGGCCAATTCAATCGTGTTGCCCGCAGAGGCATAGCTGTTCTTGAACTGGCCACCAAACACATCGTCAAGAAAGCGCAGGCGGGGCAAAGACCGATCAAGGACGGTCACATCCGCACCCATTCCAGCCGCGATCTTGGCTGCGTGTGTGCCAACAACGCCGCCGCCGATGACAAGCACCCTTGCAGGACCAACACCCGGAACACCGCCCATCAGAACGCCGCGGCCGCCGTTCGCCTTTTGCAACGTCCATGCGCCAACCTGTGGGGCAAGACGACCCGCGACTTCGGACATAGGGGCCAGCAAAGGCAGGCCGCCACGGTCATCCGTCACCGTTTCATAGGCGATGCAGGTCGCACCGGACGCCATCAGATCGCGTGTCTGATCGGGGTCTGGGGCAAGGTGCAGATAGGTAAACAAGATCTGCCCCTCGCGAAGCATCTTGCGCTCAACGGGCTGCGGTTCTTTGACCTTTACGATCATGTCAGTGGCTGCAAAAACCTCTGCGGCGGTGCCGACGATTGTGGCACCCGCAGCGATATAATCTTCGTCTGTGAACCCAGCGCCGATACCTGCGGCGGTTTCCGTCGTCACACTGTGGCCTGCATTCACGGCCTCGCGCGCTGCATTTGGCGTAAGACCAACGCGAAATTCCTGTGGCTTGATCTCTTTTGGACATCCGATGTGCATTTGGGTCTCCCTCCCTGATTGATAGGGGGACTATCGGCCTGTGCGCGCGCAATGTCTGCGATGAAATACTTGGTTGTTAGCGTTATCTATGGTAATAATGTGTGTATATATATAATTTTCAGCAAGGATCGTGCGCCAAATGGAACTAGACAGCATAGACCGCCGAATCCTAGAAGTCCTGCAAGTGACGGGCCGCATGTCAAACGCGGAGTTGTCAGAACGGGTCAATCTGTCGGCATCGGCCTGCCATAGACGTGTACAGCGGTTGGAAAAAGACGGGTACATCCGCGACTATGTGGCGTTGTTAAATTCGCGCAAGGTTGGACGACCGACAACGGTGTTCGTCGAGATCACGTTGTCTGGCCAAGCAGACGAGGTGCTTGACGCATTTGAGAAAGCGGTCGCTAAGGTGCCTGATGTGCTTGAATGCCATTTGATGGCCGGCACGGCAGATTATCTGCTTAAGGTGGTCGCAGGCGATACCGAAGATTTCGCGCGCATCCACCGCCGTCATTTGGCGACGTTGCCGGGTGTGGCGCAGATGCAATCATCCTTTGCCCTTCGCACAGTGCGTCAGACCACGGCATTGCCTGTCAGGTAAGGCAGATGGGTTAAAATCCAACCTACACCCTACAGATCAGATGGCGACTGGCACACCCGTTTCCCAGCTAAGCGTTGCTGCGTCGGCCAGCATTTGCGCCCGCAGACCGTCATCGCCCGACGGGGATGGGGCCGTGTTATTGGTGACTGCATCTACGAAGTGGATCATTTCAGCGCGGTAAGCGGCCTCATAGCGTTCAAGGAAAAAATGCTGCGCAGGGGCGCGCCTAAAGCCTGCCTCGGTCGCGATCTCCACACTGTTTTCCAGATGGTTTTCGGCCCGTAGCATGCCCTTTGACCCGTGTACTTCGATCCGTTGATCATAGCCGTATGATGCACGGCGCGAATTGCTGATCTGGCAGATTTTACCTGATGCGGTGCGCAGCATGACGCCTGCTGTGTCCACGTCACCAGCCTCGCCGATGGCAGGGTCCACAAGGGCCGCACCCATCGCCATGACAGACACCGGTTCTTCACCCAGCAAGAAACGCGCCATGTCCAGATCGTGAATCATCATGTCGCGAAACAAACCGCCGGATGTGGCGATGTAGCTAACTGGGGGCGGGGATGGATCGCGCGACATGATCGTCACCAATTCAACATTGCCGATTTCACCGTCAGCGATGCGGGCCTGCACATTTGCAAAGCTGGGATCAAACCGCCGATTGAACGCTGTCAGGAACGGGACACCGTGTTGCGCTACGATTGCCAAACAATCGCGGATCCGGTCGGCAGACATATCAACGGGCTTTTCGCAAAAGATCGCTTTGCCAGCTTTTGCAGCCGCGTGGATCAGGTCATAATGCGTTGTTGTTGGTGTGCCGATAACAACCGCGTCAACATCGTCGCTCGCCATGATAGCATCAATCGTGCGCACATCCGCGCCCAGATCATCAGCAAGGATTTGCGCAGGGTCTGGATAGGCATCGGCCACAGCCGTCACGCGGGCCCCCGACATGGATTTGATCGTGCGGGCGTGGACTTGACCAATCCGCCCGCAGCCAAGAATTGCAATATTCAGCATAGGTTATCCTTTTGCGCCGCCAAACGCCTGCAGCACATGTATGGCTGCGGCAACGACGGGGTCGTGTGTTTCTTTAAGAATGGTATTGCGGTCAAATCGGCTTGGGTCACTGTTCACCGCCGTCCGCATCGCCGTGCCAAACGCCATGCGCAATTCGGTCCCGATGTTAAATTTACAAACCTTTGAGTTGGCCGCCAAATCGCGCCGCTGATCCACAGGCACACCAGAGCCGCCGTGAATGACCAATGGCACCTGCGTCACAGCCTCAATCGCGCGAATGCGGTCCATATCCAGCCCGCCTTCTTTATCTTGTTGCAAATGCACGTTGCCCACGGAAATCGCCATCGCATCCACGCCGCTGTCGCGCGCAAATATCGCGGCCTCGGCTGGGTCTGTACCGGCAGAGTTTTCGCCGTCCGCGTAGCCGACAAAGCCAATCTCGCCTTCGCAAGAAATGCTGGCGCTATGAGCAAGCTCGGCCACGCGGGCTGTCTCGTCAATATTTTGCGCCAACGGTTTGCGCGACCCGTCAAACATGAGCGACGTAAAGCCCGCATCAAGTGCGGCTTGGCAATCTTCAAACGTATACCCGTGGTCAAGATGGGCGACGACAGGCACAGATGCGCCTTCGGCCAAATGCTGGAAAATTTTTCCCAAGATCGGCAGTGGTGTGTGGTCGCGACACCCTGGCCCTGCTTGCAGGATCACTGGGCAGCCAAGCGTTTCCGCTGCAGCGATATAGGCGCGCATATCTTCCCAGCCAAGGGTAACAAGCCCACCAACGGCGTAACCATTTTTGAGCGCAGGTTGTAGGACGTCTGCAAGGGTGACGAGCGGCATGTTATGTATGTCCTTTTGGCCATTGGCGGAGCCTCCGGCGGTGATATTTGAAAACCAAAGAGGCGGTTATTTGAACTTGGCGATCATGTCTTTGATGCCCGGAATTGTCTCAATCTGTGCGGCGTGCGTTGGTTGGAAGAACTGCACGAGGCTGCGCTGGGACAACCCACCGAGGATAGTGAAATAATACATCTCGTAGCCGGGCATCACGGCGCAGGGGTGGTAGCCGCTGTCGAGCATGATCGTCGATCCATCCATCAGTTGATGAGCCTCGCCGGGCTTGCCCTCTTCACGTTGGATGATCTGCACGCCCGAACCGTAATTGGGGCGGAAACGGAAGTTGTAAGTCTCGTCATGGCGGGTCTCAATGATGTTGCCATCCGCGTCTTGGCGGTCGGTGTCATGCTTGTGTGCAGGGAAACCGGACCAGCCGCCTTGGCCAACGGTGAATAATTCCGACACAAGCAAACGGCCGACCTTGTCGTGGTATTTTGTGCCAAGGATATGCTTGATCTTGCGGTGTGTCTTCGTGTCGTCAGACCCGTATTGCACGGTGTCCAACTCGGCCACGCGCACGTCAAATGGATCGAGAACCTTGTCGTAACGGGCACCTGCAATGAACGTCTCAGTCGCATCTGATGTGCAGACAATTGTGGCCTTTGCGCCGACGGGCACATAGACGCCTTCGGGTTCGCCGTCCCAAACATCCGTGCCGCGATTGCCAATGGCCTTGTACTCAACGCCTTCAATTTCGACGTCTACGGTGCCAGTCGCGGGTGCGATGCAGGTTTCGTATCCGGGTACTTGATAGGTGAACGCCTCACCCTTCTTCAGCTTAACGATGTTGAAGTAGTTCAGCGGCACCGACGCATCGTCAGCGTCCACGATAGGGATGTTACGATTGTCATGAGGGGCGATATGCATGGTGCGTCCTTTCAGGTCGTCGTGGGGCCAGCGTGGCTGGCCAAAAATGCGTCGAGTTCAGATGTAATGGGCATGGCAGGTGCGCAGCCGGGTTTGGCGACCACGATGGCGGCACAGGCTGATCCGCGCATAACGGCGGATTTCAGATCGTGCCCTGCGGCGATCGACGACAACATGCCCGCCATGAAACTGTCTCCAGCTCCGGTGGGTTTTAATGCCGTGACACGGTAAATTCCAGTGCGGGTTTCTTCGCCGTTTGCAAATGTCACCGCGCCATGTTCACCCATCTTATAGACAACGATCGCAGCAGTGGTATTGGCCAAATCGCGGGCTTTTTGCAGGCCTGCGTCCTTGGACCCTGCCATAAAGCCAAACTCGTCATCGTTGCCGACAATCACGTCTGACAACGCGCCAGCACGGGACAACACATCGGCAGCGACTTCTACGCTTGGCCATGAATAGGGGCGGTAATCGACATCGAAAATAATCGGTAAACCAGCAGCGCGAGCCAATTCAAATGCGCGGAATGCAGCGCTGCGTGATGGCTCTGCGGCGAACACAGTGCCTGCGGTTACAAACGCGGTAAACCGCGTATAATCAACCGCTTCGACGTCTGCTATGGTCATTTCAAAGTCGGCGGCCCCGTTGCGGTAAATCACCGATTGATGATCCTGCACACGGGATTCATACAGCGCCAATGAATTACGGGCCTCGCCGCCCACCGTCGTCACATGACTGGAATCAACGCCGTATTGGGCAAGCTTTTTCAAACAAAACCGGCCAACTGCATCATCGGAAACGCTGGTCACAAGGGCCGACTTGCCGCCCAATTTCACGATGCCTGCCGCGATATTTGCGGACGATCCACCCATATCAGCAGTCAGGTTATCCACGTCCTCAATCGAGACGCCAGCGGATGGATACAAGTCCATACCGACCCGCCCGACCACGACAAAATTATTACCGGCGATGCCTTTGATCACATCCATGATCAGACCCCCTTACGTTGTTGCGGGCGGGTCGATTCCCAGTCTTCATGAGCATCGCGGACCTTTTTATTGTCAGTAATATGCGGCGTGCCGACTTCCCACCATGTGTGGCCTTCAGTCGTCCAGCCCTCATAAGGATCGACGTTCATGACGATAACCGATGTGGTATCGGCGACCTTGGCACGCTTAAACGCCTCGGCCATCTCGGCAGGGTTTGACACGGTTTCTGCGTTCGCACCCATCGACCGCGCGTGGGCTTCGAAATCGACCCTCACTTGGTTCACAGCCGTTGGCGTATCCGCGATCAGATTGTTAAAGCTTTCGTTGCCAGTGTTATTCTGCAGCTTGTTGATGACCGCAAATCCACCGTTATCAAGCACGCAAATAATCATCTTTTTGCCAGTCAATACGGACGAATAAACATCCGAGTTCATCAGCATATAAGACCCGTCGCCGGTGAAGACGATGGTGTCACTGTCCGGCTCGCCCTCGGCCTGTGCGATACGCGCACCCCAGCCGCCAGCGATCTCGTAGCCCATGCAAGAAAAACCAAATTCGACGTCCACAGTGCCGATGTCCAGCGTGCGCCAGTTTGCAGTGACCTCAGCAGGTAAACCACCCGCAGCAGCGACCACACGGTCGCGCGGATCACAAAGCGCGTTCACGACGCCAATCGCTTGCGCATAAGAATTAGGGCGATTGCCTGGCTTCACGTTTTCCGCGACATAAGCCGACCACTTTGCCCGCTCGGATTGGGCGCGCGTTGTCCATTCGGCGGGGGATTTGTAATCAGTCCCCATCGCAGGTAGCGACAATTTCGCGTCACCCACAACGGTCAACGACATATGTTTGGCCGCGTCGTGGCGACCGACGTTCATGCCAATAATCTTGGCGTCATGGCTAAACGCGGTCCACGATCCAGTGGTGAAATCCTGCAAGCGGGTGCCAACCGCTAAAATCACGTCGGCCTCTTTCGCGATGGTGTTTGCGCTGTCTGATCCAGTCACCCCAAGCGGCCCAATGTTCAACGAATGGGTGTCGAGCAGATTTGCGCGGCCTGCAATCGTCTCGACCACCGGAATACCCGTGGCTTCGGCAAACGCTGTCAGTTCCGCAACCGCATCCCCATATTGTACACCGCCACCCGCGATAATCATCGGGCGTTTGGCGGACTTAAGCAAAGCAATCGCATCAGCAACCTCAGCCACATCTGGGGCTTGCGAGCGAATGCGATACACCCGCTTGTCAAAGAAACTGATAGGATAATCATAGGTCCAGCCCTGCACATCCTGCGGGAGCCCAAGAAACGCAGGGCCGCAGTCAGTGGGATCAATCAACGTCGCAATTGCTGCGGGCAGGGACTGAAGTATCTGGGCCGGATGCGTGATCCGATCCCAAAACCGCGACACGGGTTTGAAGGCGTCATTGACGCCAAGCGTTGGATTGCCGAAATGCTCTAGCTGCTGCAAAACTGGATCGGGCAGGCGGGTCAGGAATGTATCACCGCACAACAGCAACATCGGCAAACGGTTGGCATGGGCCAGCGCGGCACTTGTCAAAAGGTTCGCAGTCCCCGGTCCAGCAGAGGCGGTACAAAACATCATGCGGCGTCGCATATGGTATTTGGCATAAGCGGCTGCCGCGAATCCCATGCCCTGTTCATTCTGGCCACGGTACAGCGGCAACGCTTCGCGATTGTCATATAACGCTTCACCCAAACAGGTCACGTTACCGTGGCCAAAGATGCCAAAGCCACCGCCAAACAGGCGGGTTTCTGTGCCGTTTACAACAGTATATTGCGCCGCCAAATAACGGACGATGGCCTGCGCCGTGGTCAGGGTGATAGTATTCATTTTCGGGTCCATGCGTTTCGTCCATTGACGGTTGTTCGACTCCTACGATACTAATTTTGCAACCGGTTGCAAACCGTATTTCAAAAATAGGACGCACAATGACACAATTAGGGATCGGGATTGTCGGTGGGGGCTATATGGGCAAGGCCCATGCGGTCGCTATGTCCGCTGTTGGGGCTGTGTTTGAAACAAAACTGCGTCCACGGCTCGAAATGGTCTGTGCGACGTCCGAAGCATCGGCCGAAAAATACCGAACCGCTTACGGCTTCGCACGCGCGACGACCGATTGGAGGACGCTTGTGAATGACCCATTGGTCGAGGCGATCATCATTGCTTCACCACAAGCCACGCACCGCGAAATTGCTGAAGCCGCGTTCAAGCTGGGCAAGCCCGTTTTATGCGAAAAACCTATGGGTGCATCGTTAGAGGACAGCCGTGCGATGGTCGATGCGGCCGATGCCGCAGGCGCGATCAACATGGTTGCGTTTAACTATATTCGGACCCCCGCCAGCCAATATGCGCGCCAACTTATTGCGGATGGAGTGATTGGTGACATCACGTGGTTCCGCGGCGAACACACCGAAGACTTCCTTGCTGACCCGACCGAACCCGCAACATGGCGCACCTCTGGTGTGGCGAACGGAACAATGGGCGACTTGGCGCCACATATGCTAAACGCAGCGCTGGCATTGGTCGGGCCAATCGACAGCGTCATTGCCGAAGTTGAAACCGTACATACCAAACGACCAGGGGGCACCGTGACCAACGATGACCACGCGCAAATGATGTGCCGGTTTACGAACGGCGTTATGGGATCGATGTATTTTAGCCGAATCGCTACGGGTCGCAAAATGGGCTATGCCTACGAAATTACTGGCACCAAAGGGGCGATCAAATTCGACCAAGAAGACCAGAACGCGCTCTGGCTTTACCGCATGGACGCGCCAGAGGCGCAGCGCGGATTTACCAAAATCTTGACGGGGCCGTCTCACCCGGACTATCTGCCGTTTTGTCAGGGGCCAGGTCATGGGACCGGCTATCAAGACCAGATCATCATTGAAGCCAAAGATTTCCTCGAGGCCGTCGCCTCGGGACAAAATAAATGGCCGACATTCCGCGATGGAATGGCGGTAAACCAGATTGTGGCAGCGGCGCATGCATCATCTGATGCAAAGTCGTGGGTCACTGTGACTGACATCTAAAGGAACGACACTATGACGATACGCATCGGTAATGCGCCCTGCTCTTGGGGCATCGAATTTCCATCTGACCCAAGCTACCCGAGCTGGCAGTCTGTGCTGCAGCAATGTGCTGGCGCGGGCTATAAAGGTATTGAGCTGGGTCCGATTGGCTATATGCCAGAAGAACCAGAAATCCTGCGTGAAGAGCTGGTCAAAAACGATCTCGAAATCATTGGTGGCGTTGTCTTCCGCCCGTTCCACGACGCTGCGAAATGGGACGAAGTTCTCGACGCATCAGAACGGACCTGCAAGGCACTTGTGGCACACGGCGCTGAACATCTTGTCCTCATTGACAGCATTAGCCCACGCCGCGCACCAACTGCTGGTCGCGCGTCCGAGGCTGAACAAATGGACAAGGCTGAATGGATTGCCTACCGCGACCGCATTGCGACCATCGCGAAACTGGGCGCCGAAGAATATGGCCTGACCGTTGGCATCCACGCGCACGCAGCTGGGTTCATGGACTTTGAACCAGAGCTGGACCGTCTGTTGAACGAAGTTGACGAAAGCATCCTGAAAATTTGCTTTGATACGGGCCACCATTCCTATGCTGGCTTCGACCCAATTGCGTTCATGAAACGCAACATGGACCGCATCAGCTATATGCATTTCAAGGACATTGACCCAGCCGTCAAAGCCGACGTCGTTGAAAACCGCACCGATTTCTACAAAGCATGCGGTCAGGGGATCTTTTGTAACCTTGGTCAAGGCGATGTGGATTTCCCTGCCGTGCGTAAATTACTGGTCGATCATGGGTTTAAAGGTTGGTGTACAGTCGAACAAGATTGCGACCCATCCGTACCCGGTACGCCGCTCGAAGATGCGCAAGCAAACCGCGAATATTTGCAAACTATCGGGTTCTAATCGCGGCATATACAAAACTTATGTGAAACTTATGCAAAAATTACACCCGTTTTAGAGGGAAAACCTAACGATGAAGAAACTCAATTGGGGCATGATTGGCGGCGGCGAAGGCAGCCAAATCGGCCCAGCACACCGCCTTGGCGCACAAGCTGACGGTAACTTTACACTGGCCGCAGGCGCGCTTGATCACGACGCCGAAAGGGGCCGCGCCTATGCGCAATCGCTCGGTGTTGCAGCTGACCGTGCTTACGGCGATTGGCGTGAAATGCTCGCTGGCGAAAGCGGCCGCGATGACCGCGTTGACCTTGTTACAGTGGCCACGCCAAACTCCACACACTTCGAAATTACTAAGTCTTTTCTTGAGGCTGGCTTCAACGTACTGTGCGAAAAGCCGATGACTATGACCGTCGAAGAGGGCGAAGAAATCGTCAAAATAGCCGCGAAATCTGGCAAAACCTGTGCTGTGAACTATTGCTATTCCGCCTACCCGATGGTGCGCGAAATGCGCCATATGGTGCGCTCTGGTGAAGTCGGCAAAGTCCGCCTGATCGTCACCAACTTCAGCCACGGCCACCACGGCGATGCCGCCGATGCCGACAATCCACGTGTGCGCTGGCGCTATGATCCTGCGATGGCTGGCGTGTCCGGTCAATTCGCAGACTGCGGCATTCACGCCCTGCACATGGCCAGTTTTATTGCTGATAATCAAGTGGTTAGCCTGTCCGCAGATTTTGCCAGCACGATCCCAAGCCGTGAACTCGAAGACGACGCAATGGTCAACTTCCGCTTGGAAGGTGGCACCGTTGGGCGGCTTTGGACGTCGTCAGTGGCCATTGGTCGCCAGCACGGATTCGACATTCAGGTGTTCGGTGAAACCGGCGGCATGCGTTGGGCGTCCGAGCAACCAAACCAAGTGTATTACACGCCCGTTGGTGGACGCACGCAGATCATGGAAAAGGGTGACGATTCCTTGTCCGATGAGGCGGGCCGCCTTAGCCGCGTCGCCATCGCACACCCCGAAGGTTTCCCGCTTGCGGTCGCTAACATCTATGTCGATTTGGCAGCCACTATTCGCGGCGAAACCCGTGACGGTTTGCCAACAGCAGAAGATGGTTTACGGTCAATGGCAGCGGTTCATCAGGCCGTCGAATCCGCCAAGAATGACGGCGCTTGGGTCGACGCACGGCCACCAATGTACCGGACCTAACTCTGTGCAGTAGCAAGTGCTTCGTCGAGAATTGTACAGACGGCGGCCTCGTCGCCGTCTGCGGCAGCCTGATCCATATCTTGCTGCATTTTCGACAAGATAGTCTGCGCCTTTTCTTTATCAACAACGACCAGTATCTGCATTGCAGCGACCAATACGCCTTGGCGCGACTGGACGTCTTCGGAGGTGCAGGCCATTGCTGCGGTGCTTGTCGCAGCCATAATAGCCAGTGACAATTTGATTTTCTTCAACATGGTTTCTCCTTGTCTTCGACCAGTGGTCGCAACGTTCCGCGTTCAACAATTTCACACGGAAAAATCCGTGCCTCCGGATGGCACTCGGGCTCTTCAAGCATGGCGACAATCAGCTCGACAGACGAGTTGATGATCTGCTTGATCGGCTGGTGGATTGTCGTGAGGTTGATGTTTTCCCACCCCGCCATTTCCATATCGTTCAACCCAATTACTCCAACATCTTCGGGGACTGATAGGCCGCTATCGCGCAGCGCTGAAAGGGCGCCAATCGACAAAACATCATCACCGCAAAAATACGCTTGGGCCAGACCATTTTGCGCAAGCCGCAGCATTTCTTGACGCCCAGCATCAAAAGAATAATCGTCAGCATATGACACTTCACAGGTCACTTGCGGGTGTTTTCCAATTTCTTGGATAAATCCAGATTGGCGGTCTTGGGTCGATGTTGCTGCCTCTGGGCCGCCCATAAAACCAACCCGTGTCATGCCACGCGCCACAAGCGTTCGCGCCGCCATTCGTCCGCACTCCACGTTGTCGATCCCAACGACATGAACCGACGGTTCGGATGAATTACGTCCAAATGTATGCACGACAGGCAAGCCTTGATCGCGGAACGCCTTGGAAAAACCCGGTGGAAGCGTCGACGATGCGACGATCACACCATCCACAGAGTATTCCCGCATCATTCTGACGGAGTTTTGCGGATCAGTTTCGTCAGATAAATTTACCAACAAAGGGCGCAAACCGCGTTCTTGCAATGCGCGTGTAAACTGGTCGAAGACGGTCAAAAAGAGCGGATTGTGGAAGTTGTTCGAGATCAAGCCGATCATCTTAGTGCGCCGTGTCGTCAGGCTGCGGGCTAACAAATTCGGGCTATACCCAAGTTCACTAGCCGCCTTTTCAACTTTTCGGCGCATTTTTTCCGAAACAGATGCCCCATCTGTGAATGCCCGTGACACCGCAGAGCGGGAAACGCCCGCGCGGATCGCAACATCTTTGAGGGTGGCATTCATTCTGGCAGTGTCCATTTTCATAGCTGTTGCGACTCACTACAGAAGTTGGCCGTCTTTCGCAGTAGAAAAAATAAAAATGCGTTTGTAGGGTATTTAAAAAATCTAAGACCCACGTATATCTTTGTTTCAGGGCATGCAAATTGACTAAAATTTATTTTTATCGGTGGTGACTGACAAGTTTGGTCCACGTGCTTCAGTACGACGGCATATCCATTGTTCACGGTCCAAAAAAGACTTTCACCGACAAGTGATGAGTCGCAGAACTTTGGGCCTTTGGCGATCTTTTCTCGGTTTAAATGATGGAAATCATCAAGGTATATGGTGAAATTTTAATGATTAAGATATTGAATATTAACGATTTAATTTAATAAATTAACTTACTATTACAAGTTTGTTTGCAACCGGTTGCAAAAATATTCTTTCGCGTTAGTCTGATCGCATTGATCGAACCAAGAGGTGTGAACGCAACGTGCTAACCTTCGCGCTAAATCATATGACAGTTCCATCGTTGACGATGAAGAACGTGGGCGATTTGGCGCGTTCATTAGGTATGAGCGGTATCGAGCTGCGTAACGATTTGGCACAGCGATTGTTCGATGGGCAGACACCGGTTGCCGGAATGACTGATGGCATGACTGTCATTGCTCTGGCAGAGGTCAAAGCATTCAACGCATTTGATGATGCCACTTTTGAGCGGTCAGTGGCGTTAATGGATTTGGCTGTAGCTTGTGGCGCAAAGGCCATCGCGCTTATCCCTCAAGTTGGTGGTGACGCGGTATCACAAGATGGTTTACGTGCGGCAATGGTCGCACTTGGGCCTGAATTGGCGTCGCGCGGGCTTACTGGGTTGATTGAGCCTATTGGTTTTCATAACAGCACGCTGCGCGACAAATCAGATGTTGTCGCGGTGATTGATGGCACGGGTTTGGGTGACCAGTTTGGTCTTATCCACGACACGTTTCATCACTTCCTTGCAGAAGGCGATGCAATCTATCCTGAGCATACGAAGTTGGTTCATATCTCTGGGGTGAACGATGCTAACGTCGATTTGGCTCACGTTAAAGACGCGAATCGCGTGTTGGTTGATGGCAACGACCGCTTGGGTAACATCGCACAAATTACGGAACTATTGCGTGGTGGCTATGTCGGCCCCTTGTCGTTTGAGGCTTTCTCACCTGACGTCCACGCGCTTATCGATCCGAAGGCAGCGCTTTCGCGATCTATTCACTTCATCGAAAACGAAATCTTGGCGCATGCGGCTTGACTGAATTGAGATGGAACAATCGGCCTTATGTGGCCCTCGGCATTAATTTAGTCGTGCGCCGAGCACGGTTCTGGGAGGAACAAATGAAAAAACTACTAATTACAGCCAGCCTCGTCGCGATGATGGGCTCAAATGCTGTTGCACAAGAAATTGGTGCAACATTTTCACGTTTCGATGATAACTGGCTAACAGTTTTGCGTAACGGCATGGTTGAGCATGCAGCGACAATTGATGGTCTTTCATATCAACAAGAAGACGCTAGCGACGATCTTGCAAAGCAAATCGACCAAGTGAAGAACTTTGTTGCATCCGGTGTTGACGCGATCATTGTAAACATCGTTGACACATCTGCGGGTGCTGCGATCACGGCTGCGGCTGGCGACACACCACTGGTCTACGTTAACCGTGAGCCTGACAACGTAAACGAGCTGCCTGCTACACAGGCATTCGTGGCGTCTAACGAAATTGAATCTGGTACACTTTCTGCATTCCAAATTTGTAACAACCTTCGTGCAGCTGGCAAAGCCGGCGGCGCAACTGGTTACCTGATGAACGGCCAGCTTTCTAACCAAGCTGCGGTTCAGCGTTCCAAAGACGTGTACGACGTTATTGGCATGGACATGTGTAACTTCATGACCATCATCGATGAACAGACGGCAAACTGGTCACGTGATGAAGCACAAGATCTTATGACTAACTGGATGTCTTCTGGTGAACCATTTGACTTCGTTCTAGCCAACAACGACGAAATGGCAATCGGCGCGATCCAAGCAATGAAAGCCGCTGGCATGGATATGGCTGTCATGCAGGTTGGTGGTGTTGACGCATCACAGGACGCTTTGCTTGTAATGGCTGCAGGCGACTATGACGTAACCGTTTTCCAAGACTCGGTTGGTCAAGGCACTGGTTCGATTGACGCGGCACTTCGTTTGATTGCTGGCGAAGCAGTCGACCAAAAGGTCTACATCCCGTTCAAGTTGGTAACACCAGCGAACATGGGTGACTTCCTAGCGAAGAACTAAGTTAGTTCAAATCTTAAAATCTGGGTGCGCCGCTAATCGTGGCGCACCCGCCATCAACAAAATCAATTAAAGGGGTGTTCCAAATGTCTGATACTAGCCACGGCACTGGTGGGCTAACGTTTGACAAAACAAAACGAACTTGGCCAAACGAAATGAATATCCTTCTTGCGTTGATCATCATCGTCGTAATCTTCGAAATTCTTGGGCAGATACTGCCCTACATGAACGACCAAAGTTTCCTTTTTGACAGCCGGGATCGTTTTGACAGCATCTTTAACGAAGCGCGTTTGCGGATCATCATCTTGCAGGTCGCCATCATCGGAATCATCGCATTGGGTGTGACGCAAGTCATCATCACCGCAGGCATCGACCTAAGTTCGGGGCCGCTGGTCGCCGCGACTGCAATGATTGCAATGAGCTTTGGACAAACCGAGTTGGTTAATGGATTCGCGAACCCAAAAGCCCTGTTTGGAACTTGGGCCATGGATCTTCCAGTGGTCGTCCCTATAGTTGTGGGGTTGTCGTTCGGCGCCTTTATTGGGGCGATCAACGGAACTTTTATTGCTTTCCTTCGCATCCCACCGTTCATTGCAACGTTGGGGATGTTCCTAATTTGCCGCGGGATCGCTCTTTGGTGGTCGGGTGGAAACCCGGTATCCTTCCCGACAGAAAGCTACAAATATATCGGATCTGGCATGATGCCCGTGGTCTGGTTCTTATCACTTGCAGTTATTTTTCACCTTATCATGCGCTATACGGTTTACGGCAAACACACCTACGCAATTGGCTCTAATGAAGAGGCCGCGCGGATGTCTGGCATCAACGTAAAGCGCCATAAGGTCATGGTTTATATGATTGCCTCGATGCTCGCTGCATTTGCAGGTGTCATTCTCGCCGCCAAAAGCGAGACTGCACAAGCGGGTATGGGTGAATTTTACGAACTCTTTGCAATTGCCATGGCCGTAATTGGTGGCATCAGTTTGCAAGGTGGACGTGGATCCATCATCGGCACAGTGCTTGGCGCAATGGTTCTGGGCGTGATCCGCTCTGGCTTCACCTACATCAAGCTGGACGGATCTTATCAGCTTATGGCGATGGGCAGCATTATTATCGCCGCCATTATTCTCGACCAATATCGACAACGAAACAAAGCTTAGGGTGGGATACTGATATGAGCGAAGATATTGTTTTAAAGACCGAAGAATTGACCAAACATTATGGTGGCGTTCACGCCCTATTAGGCGCCAATTTTGAGATAAAAAAGGGTGAACATATCGCCATTATGGGTGACAACGGCGCAGGGAAATCCACTTTTGTGCGCCAGATTACTGGGGTTGAGCAACGTACATCAGGTAAAGTCTGGTTGTACGGCGAAGAAGTCAACTTTGCGGGCCCTCTAGATGCACGCGAAGCTGGCATTGAAACTGTGTTTCAAACCTTGGCATTGGCGGATGATCTTGACGTTCCAGACAATCTGTTTTTGGGCCGTGAAATGACTTATGCAAACTGGCTAGGCCCATTCCGCTTGCTTGACTACAAGGGTATGCGAGAGGCCACGATGGCAGGTCTTGAAAAAACTGGCGTTAAAATCCCGAATATCCGTAACTCTATTCGCAATATGTCGGGCGGCCAACGCCAATGTGTTGCAATTGCACGAACCGCAACGTTCCATTCGCGCCTAACCATCATGGATGAGCCAACAGCGGCGTTGGGTGTGCAGGAAACAGCACAAGTTGAAAAAATCATCCGTACCTTGAAAGAAGCGGGCGAACCCCTGATCCTTGTCAGCCACAATATGCGTCAGGTTATGGAACTGGTTGATCGAATCGTCGTCTTTAGACGTGGTCGCATGGTTGCAAACCTGCGCAAGGAAGACACCAACGGCGAAGATGTCGTTGCCTATATCACTGGTGCAAAAACAGGCGCTGAATTCGAAGGGGCTGCTTAAGTGGCTCGCGGCAGTCTACTTGATGTAGAGATCCCGTTCTTTCTACCAGTTTGGCGCCGCTATCTCGTTATTGCAGTCGCAGTTTGTTGGGGGCTCTTTGAGATCTCAACAGGCGCACTGTTCTGGGGTATGATCTTTGTCGGTATGGGGTCAATTGTTGGTTGGCGGTTTTACACAGCGGATTGGACGACCGTTGCAAAGGACGCTGACGACAAGTAATCCGCGACGACCCAACGCTGCACATATAAATAGTAAAATCCCAGCATGTTGCGAACGTGCTGGGGTTTTTCGTTTCGCTGTGTAATGTGCTCGAACGTAAGCGACATTTGTCGTGAACTTAATCTGGCACAAGATTGAAAGCCGCAAATCCAACAACCTTCGCCTATGTGGTGAACCTCAAAAGAGAATGCCTATGACACGTGGATTAATTGCCCTTCTGGGTGCATATGTATTGTCGCAGTTTTATCGTGCGTTTCTGCCTGTTCTCGCGCCAATTCTTGCTATCGACATTGGTGCAAGCGCTGATGATTTGGCGCGTGCATCCAGCCTGTGGTTTCTCGTGTTTGCCGCGATGCAAATCCCCGTTGGCGCCGCACTTGACCGTTTTGGACCACGTTGGACTGCCGCAAGCCTATTCCTATTGGGCGGTGCTGGCGGCGCATTTGCATTCGCGGTGGCCCAGACCCCAACGCATGTGATGTGGGCAATGGCCCTGCTTGGGGTCGGCTGTTCGCCAGTTCTGATGGCGGCCTATTTCATTCTTGCACGCGGGTTTTCGGCTGCGATTTTTGGAACCTTGGCAGGGGCCATGATCGGAATTGGGTCCATCGGCAATCTGGCGGGCTCGGCGCCAATGGCGTGGGCAATTGACGCATTTGGTTGGCGGTCCAGTATGTACGGACTTGCTGCAGTGTCCGCTTTGATCGGTCTTTTACTGATTGTGTTGGTCCGCGACCCCGAACGGGTCATATCCGAGCAAAAGGGATCAGTTCTGTCGCTGCTAAAAATTCCCGCGCTCTGGCCGATCTTTGCGCTGATGCTGGTGAACTATGCGCCAGCAGCAGGCTTGCGCGGGCTGTGGGCTGGCCCCTACGTCGCTGATGTATTCAGCGCTGATGTTGCCACGATCGGGCGGGTGACGCTTGTCATGGCACTTGCGATGATCGCGGGCAGCTTTGCGTTTGGACCACTGGAGCGTCTGTTCAAAACCCGCAAATGGGTGATTTTTACAGCTAATGGGACGGGGGCCGTCGCATTGGTGGCACTCTGGTTTCTGCCAAGCCAAAGCATCGTGTTCGCCACGGCCATGTTAGCGATTATCGGCGTGTCGGGGTCCACATTCCCGATCATAATTGCCCATTCCAAGGCGGTGTTTCCGGCGCATCTGACTGGGCGCGGCGTAACGCTGATGAACCTGTTTGGGATAGGTGGCGTTGGGGTGATGCAATTTGCAACGGGCCCGATTTATCTGGCCAGCCAAACTGACGCGCCGTCAGATGCCTTTTCGGCCTTGTTTGGGGTTTTTGCGATAATTGTTGTCTTAGGGCTGCTGGCATATCTGTGGTCCACCGACCGAACTGACTAGGCTCTTCCACTTATGCTGCAGGCGCGGTATGAGGCGGCATTCTAATCAAGGAAGCAACCAATGGGTTATAATATCGTCGTCGTTGGCGCCACCGGTAACGTGGGCCACGAAATGCTGAACATCCTCGCAGAGCGCCAGTTCCCGATCGACAAGATCGAAGCCCTCGCCAGCCGTAAATCGCTGGGGACAGACGTAAGCTTTGGTGACAAAACCCTGAAGACCAAAGACCTTGATACGTTTGATTTCACGGGCTGGGACATCGCGCTGTTTGCGGTTGGCTCTGACGCCACCAAGAAATATGCACCGATTGCTGCCAAAGCGGGCTGTGTGGTCATCGATAACTCGTCGCTGTACCGCTATGATCCTGATGTTCCCCTGGTCGTGCCTGAGGTAAATCCGCAGGACGTCCACGGGTATTCCAAGAAAAATATCATCGCGAACCCGAACTGCTCAACCGCTCAGATGGTTGTGGCGCTTAAGCCATTGCATGACCGCGCGACGATTAAGCGCGTTGTTGTCAGCACATACCAATCTGTATCTGGTTCTGGCAAAGGCGCGATGGACGCGCTGTGGAACGAGACCAAAGCAATCTACAACCCGACTGACAATAAGGGTATCTTTTACACCAAGCAGATCGCATTCAACGTGATCCCGCATATCGATGACTTCATGGATAGCGGCGACACGAGAGAAGAATGGAAAATGGTTGCCGAAACCAAAAAGATCATGGATACCAAGATTAAGGTCACCGCCACTTGTGTGAGAGTGCCTGTGTTTGTTGGTCACTCCGAATCGATTAACATCGAGTTCGAGGATTTTCTTGACGAAGATGAGGCCCGCGACATCCTGCGCGAAGCCCCCGGCATCATGGTCATCGATAAGCGCGAAGATGGCGGCTACGTCACACCCATCGAATGCGTTGGCGATTTTGCAACATTCATCAGCCGCATCCGTCAGGACGTGACAGTTGAAAACGGCCTGAACCTATGGTGCGTGTCTGACAACCTACGCAAAGGCGCGGCCCTAAATGCCGTACAAATCGCCGAAACGCTTGGCCGTGAGTGCCTCAAAAAAGGCTAAGCGATCGGCCGCCAAAATCAAAAAGCCCCGCCAATTTGGTGGGGCTTTTTTGTAGGAACGACCGCTCTGAGCCTAAATCAACAGGCGCTGCAAACTGTTTCGATGACAGCAGGGAGCAGAAACCGGACTTTCGTTGAGTGGTTAAAACAGCAAGGTTTTGTCTATTTGGCCAGGCAAGATTGATATGTATCGTAACGCAAAGTCAAGCGGCGACCAAATTGGTAATATTAAGCAACAGTGAGTTCGGTTGCTATTTACTCCCCGTATAGTGGCGCTGGATTAACTGTTTTACAGAACTAATTCCTGTGTTGCTTTACCTCTTCCTAGGAAAAAAGCGGTCCCGAAAGGGGCCGCTTTAATTGTTTACGTTAACCTGTTCAATCAACTTGGCAGTGGCCGTTGCACGAACCCATCTGGCCGTCCGGCGGGATCTGGTTGCATAAACGCTAAATAACCCAAAAGTACCGCGTTAAGTGATAGAAAATTGGGGCGGCGAAGACCACGATGTCAAGCTGGTCAACAAAGCCATCTTGGCCGGGGATCAGGTGTGACCAGTCTTTCACACCGCGGTCTTACCTGCCTTCAGGTTTGTCTCTGCCTCGTGGATCTTTTGGTCAATCAATTTAATAGCAAAGGCGTCGTGGACGCGGTCTTCTGCCCGTGCATTTGCCCCAGTAATCAGGGTGCTAAGTGTCTTGAGTATCTGTATTTCCATTTGTGAACGTTGTTCATAAAATGAGATATATGGAACGATTCCTGAATGGTCAAGTAAAATAATGAACGATGTTCACATAATTTACGAAGGGCCGATGATTTGATTAAGAATAAGGGCTATCATATCGTCGATATTTGCAGGCTGCATGCCTGCGCTAGCGTCGTCGAGACCTAAAAGCACGATACCATGCACAGAAGAGAACAGCGCTTTCGTCAGTAACGCACGTTGATCTGTATCCATTTGGGGGAATGCGGCGCTTAGCGGATCATGGATGAACGTGAACAATTGCCTCATTTCAGCAAGATACCAATCGGGGGCGGCCTCGCCTTTGGGGCGTTCCAGATCAAACAAGGCACGCCAAAGGAAATAGTTCTGCGCGGCAAACTGGTGGTATGCTTGGCTCATCACAATAAGCTGCTGCACAGGGGTCTGATCCGCCTTTGAGAGGCTGGCTGCGACGTCCCGCCCAAGCGCCTGAAACGTGTCCGCGTTCACGGTCAGCACCAGATCGTTTAGATCACCAAACACATTGTAGATCGCGCCAACAGCGCAGCCTGCATCACCTGCAAGGTCACGTGCGCGAAGTGCGCTAAGCCCGTCGCGAGAAATCCGCTGCGTTGCAATATCGATTAATGACTTGCGCAATATCTCGCGACGTACTGCAACTTTACCTGCCATGGTGACCCTCAATTTGAACGTAGTTCACCCTAGATTGATTTGATCCACTTGGAAAGGTAGGTCCTGTTTGCCGACAACGAAGAGGCATTAGACCTTGACGGGTGCACCGCCCGCGAAGTTGTTTACTTCGTGATAGCTGATCGGGTCTTCTTGCATTTGCAGGTGCAGCCCGTCGTCCGTGTAGGGGTGCGCGCGTGCCAGCGCCTCATCGACATCAATGCCGAGGCCAGCAGCGGTTGGCACGGGGATATAGCCGCCTTCCACCGTCAGCGTGTTTTTCACCAATGCTGCATGGAACGGTGTCTCAATCGTTTCGGCCATCAGGATGTTCGGGATCGATGCGGCCAGTTGAATATTCGCCGCCCACTCAATGGGGCCAGCATATAGATGGGGCGCCATCTGTGCGTTGTAGGTTTCGGCGATGGCCGCGATCTTCTTGCACTCCCAAATACCGCCAGCCCGCCCAAGGGCCGGTTGCAGGATTTGCACGCCCTGCCGCAGGGCCGCTGCGAATTCGGATTTTGTGGTCAGCCGCTCGCCTGTCGACACCGGAATGCGGACAGTTTGGGTGACGGCCGTCATGTCGGCGTCGGGCGGTGTTGGCTCCTCGTACCACAGTGGTGAAAATGGCTCCAACGCTTGACCCATACGGATTGCGCCCGCCGTACTGAATTGTCCGTGGGTGCCAAACAACAGGTCGGCACGGTTTCCAACGGCGTCGCGGATGGTTTTGCAAAAACTCACCGAGGTGTCGATGTCATGCATTGAGGGCATGTGCCCGCCGCGCATTGTGTAGGGGCCCGCTGGGTCAAATTTGACGGCAGTGTAACCCTTTTCTACCATCGCAACGGCGCTTTCAGCAGCCATATCTGCATCCGCCCAAAAGGCGGGCAACGGGTGGTTCGCTTGTGGGTAAAGATAGGTGTACGCGCGAATGCGATCGTTGATCCGCCCGCCAATCATTGCGTGCACAGGCCTGTTGCGATCTTTGCCGACCATGTCCCAGCAGGCCATTTCCAGACCAGACCAAGCCCCCATGACGGTTAAATCGGGCCGCTGTGTGAAGCCTGATGAATAAACCCTACGGAACATCAGTTCGATGTTTTCGGGGTTTTCGCCCTCCATATGTCGCCCAAATACGTCGCGGATGACGTGGCCCATCGCGTCAGGTCCGACGCTTGACGCATAACATTCGCCCCAGCCCATAACCCCGGTGTCTGACGTCACTTTGACCAAAATCCAATATCGCCCACCCCATCCGGGTGCAGGCGGGGCGGTCACGATGATGTCGAGATCTGCGAGCTTCATGGTGCGTCCTTTTGAGTATTTGGAAAAAAGTGAGGCTTAGTCGAAAGCGATGACGTTGCGTTTGGCCGAACCGGTTTTCGTATCCGCGATCGCATCGTTGATCTGATCAAGCGTCCATGTTTGGGACACCAATTCATCGAGCTTGAGCCGTCCCTGTTGGTAAAGATCAACCATCCACGGGATGTCACGCGCGATCACCGCGTCGCCCATTTTGGAGCCGATCATGCTTTGGCCTGCGGCCGCCATCGAACCAGGATCATAAGTGGCTGCGTCCCCAATATGGGGCATGCCGACCATAACGACCTTGCCGCCTGGAGCCAAATAGTTGGGGGCTTGGTTATACACAGGGACTGCGCCGACGGTCACGAAAACCGCATCTGCGCCGCGCCCAATGGCCGCGCGCGCCGCGTCCCACGGTGCGTCATCGCTGGCCAGAACCCCGTCTGTTGCACCAAAGTCACGCGCGATTTGCAGTTTCTCTTCAGAGATATCGACCGCCACGATCCGGCGTGCGCCCGCGATCCGCGCCCCTTGGATGGCGTTTAGGCCAACGCCGCCCGCGCCGATCACAACGACGTCTTGGCCTGCCCGCAACTCGGCCGCATTCACAACCGCACCGATGCCAGTGATCACGCCGCAGGCCAAAAGACTGGCCGCGTTCATGTCCATATCAGCGGGGATGCGCACGATCTGGCTTTGATCAACCACGACTTTTTGCGCAAACGCACCGCAGTTCATGGCCTGCACCAGTGGGGCGCCATCTGAAGTTGTCAGCGGACCATCGGTGGCCATGTCTGTTTCGCAAATCACAGGCTTGCCCGATGCACAGGACCCACAGCTGCCGCAGGATTTGATCAATGTGACTACAACGGCATCACCGATGGACACGCCATTAACGCCGCTGCCCACCGATGTGATGTGCCCTGCGGCTTCATGTCCGTAGACCGCGGGCAATGTGCCGCCCCAACCGCCCTCAGCAAACGAAATATCCGAATGGCAGATCGCGCAAGCCTTCAGCGTGACTTCGACCTCGCCCATGTTTGGCGCGTGCAATGTGATGGTGTCGATGGTAAGTGGTTTGCCAAATTCATGACAAACGGCGGCTTTGATCTGTTGCATGGAACGTCCCTTATGCTTTGCCCCATGCTGCCCGTTTGCGGCTAATCTTAGCAAGACTGATTCCGACTTTGTATGTCGGTTTTTAGATGTCAGCCTGCTTTGTTCGTAAAGCCGGAAGATAGACGCCAATCGCCCCAACGACCAAGATCGCCGATAGGATGAACGGTGCCCCCGGCAGGTAAATCGGCGCATTTTCGTGGGTGAAGTAAAAGAACACCTGCGTCATGGCCAGCGGGGCCGCAATGGACGCCACCGCGTTGATTGACGTCAGTGCGCCTTGCAATTCGCCTTGTTGGTCGTCGGGTGCAGTGCGTGACATGATACCTTGCAATGCGGGGCCTGCGATGGACCCAAGTGCCGTCAGCGGTGTCAGCGCCAATGCGATCCAGCCGTTGGTCACGAACCCAAGTGCGACGAACGCCACCACATCGACGCCAAGCCCCAACAGCACCGCGTTACGTTCGCCGATCCGCGCAAGGATGGGCCGGATTAGAACACCTTGGACGATGGCGATCCCGATCCCAAACGCGCCCAGCGACAGCCCGATCATGCCCGGCCCCCAGCCAAATTGTAGCTTGCCAAAATAGGCCCAGATGCTTGGGTATACGAAAAACGCGATCCCATAGATAAACGACATACCCATCAACCGCCCCAACCCAGGCAATTGGCCGATGTGTTTGAATGCCCCAAGCGGGTTGGCACGCCTCAGTGAAAATGGCCGTCTAATCTGGTCAGTGACGGTTTCTGGCAGGGCGAAATAACCAAAGATCGCGTTGGCACCCGCCAAAACAGCAGCTGCCCAGAACGGTGCGCGCGTGCCATATTCCGCTAACAAGCCGCCCATCAATGGCCCAAGCACAAACCCCATCCCAAAGGCAGCGCCGATCAGGCCAAAGTTGGCGCTTTTATCTTCGGGTTTGGAAATATCCGCCATATAGGCCGACGCCGTGGATTGCGTCGCCGCCGTGATCCCGCCGATAATGCGCCCGATCACAAGCAGCCAAATCGTACCAGCCACGGCCATCAAAACATAATCAAACGCCATAACAACAAGTGCGATTAACAAAACAGGCCTGCGCCCAAACCGATCAGACAACCCGCCGATGACAGGTCCAAACAGGAACTGCATGACCGCGAATATGGCTGCAAGAATTCCGCCCCAAAGCGCGGCTTGACCCAAATCGCCAGCCTCTAATTCTTGAATAAGATCGGGCATTACGGGCATAATCAGCCCGATGCCCATGCTGTCGAGCATTACAGTGATCAGGATAAAGATCAAAGGCAATCGATTTTGCATGGGTGCGCTCCGGCGTTGTGATCCACACGATCTAAATACTTTGGCCTAGTTTGCAAGCCCAGTAAGGTGTCCGGTGTTGGCCAGAAATTCGGTCAGGATCTCGGCATAGCTGATAGGGTCCTGCGCGCAAGGCAGGTGGCCACAGCGAGGCATGACCTTAAACTGCGATCCAGGGATCAGGTCCACCGTTTCGCGTACCAGATCAGCGGGTGTTGCCCCGTCTTGGCCGCCTGCGATCCCAAGCGTGGGAATGCGAAGGTCCGAAGTCGGTGTATAAAAATCCGTACCTGCGATGGCCGCGCAGACGCCCACATATCCTTTTGGATTAGCGGAACTCACCATGTCCTGCCATGGTGTGACCTCAGGGGTGTTCGCAAAATCGCGCCCAAACCAACGTGCCATGACCGTGTCGGCCATTGCTGCCATGCCCTGAGCATGCACCGCCGCGATCCGGTCATCCCATAGCTGTTGATTGCCGATCTTTGCCGCCGTGTTGGACAGCACAAGCGCACGTATCAAATCGGGTCGTTTGACGGCCAAACCTTGGCCGATCATACCGCCCACAGACAGACCCACAAACATTGCATCGGTAACGTCCGCCGCATCGCAAATCGCGGCGGCATCACTGATCAGCTGCCCCATGGTGTAGGGCCCATCGGGGATGTCAGATTGCCCATGGCCGCGCAAGTCATACCGTATAATCCGGATTCCGTCTGGCAGTAACGGCAGCACCTTGCGCCACAACGCCAGCGTGGTTCCAAGCGAATTTGCAAAGACGATTGTTGGGGTAATCGGGTGGTCCACACCGTCGATTTGACCGTGAATCCGAACCGTCCCGTTCAGGGCTGAAAACTCGCGCATCGTGTCTGTCACCTCATCAAAAAGATAAAGCCGCGCAATGGGTTTCCCCGGCGCGGCTTTTCCTGTCACCCGATCCATCGCTTGCGCGGGACGCTGGGCAACCCTCCCTAGCGGGCACTTGAAGGGATTTCCAAGCATGAGTCAACAGTTTTGCAAATTGCCCAATTTTTGGGCGTCGTTCAGCAAGATATGCGCCATAATTTGGCCGTGGTCAGACGCCAATTTATTGTAAGGCGCATCGGGATGACTGCCGTCAGTCAGGTGGTCGTTGAGCACGTTAAAATACGTCATTTCGCCAATCGCCTCTGGGTCGCCTTGGTTGAAATGTCGGGACATCAGGATCTGGTCGATCGATTCAAACACACCGCCAAAAGCCGACGTATAAATCATGTTGCGCGCCGATTTGCGCACGAACATCTTTTCTGCGGAATACAGCCGGACGCGGTTAATCTGCGCTTGGATCGCCTCGTTCTCAGTATCTTTATAGCGATCGCCTTTGTGGGCCGCATCATGCCTGCGCATCCATGCGTAGTTCTTGAACGGCGTCTCGCCCGATATAATCTCGGAACTGACCGCATGTTCACTGTCGTTCATATCACCCAGCACCATGACCGGATTACCGGCCTCTAGTTCAGTCAAAATTTCGCGGCGCAGCACCCACGCCTCTGCCATCCGGCGCAAGCCCGCGCGCAGTGACCCCATCGCGCGTCCAGCCGGATCATAGTTGACCAGATCGGCCGCAGGCGCAAAAGCCGCACCCTTGGGTCGATCAAGCTCTCCCAGCTTGGATTTTAGGTGGCAATTAAAGACGGTAATGACGATGTCACCAACCGGAATTTTGGTCTTAAGCACAGGCCGCGACAACCGCTTGATCGTATAATACCCGCCGTCGGACCCGTCCAAATCGCTAAACGGAATGTTCAACGGTTCTGGCAAATCTTGCAGGATCTCTGGCGGAGCAGCAAACCCAAACCGCGAAAGCGTGGCCACACCGGGGCGCCGTGGCCCAGGGCCGCCGTCATTGGCATTGGGCGCAAAAGCCAGCGCAGCATCGGCGTAACTTTCATGGGCAAGCTTGTGAAATATTGCCTTGCGGGCATACCGCTTTGACCGGTCTGGAATATTCGACGCATTGGCCTCTGATCCCAACTCGTCGGTTTCCTCGATCACATCACGCAGGGATTTCTCGCTAAATATCTCCTAAAAACAGATGATATCAGCGTTCAGCGTCAACATCTGATTGGCCAACCATGACTGTTTCCAGCTGTGTTCTTCGGGGGTGTAGGCCTCGTATTTTAATACTCGTGGTCGGCCTCAATCAGGTTTTTGACGTTGAAACTGGCGATTGTGAATTCGGTCATAGGGTCTCCAAGGCGCGGGCGAATTGCGCGGGGTCGACGTTGCCGCCGGTTGTCACTGCGATCACGGCGTCGCCGCGAAATTGATCTGGGTGGAACAGCGCGGCGGCAAGGGCCGCTGCCCCACCGGGTTCAACAACGATCTTGAGCCGTGAAAACGCGAGCCCCATGGCGCGCAGGCATTCATCATCGGTGACAACCACGCCCGGCCCGCAGTGGGTCTGTAATATTGGGAACGTTATGTTGCCCGGTGCGATTGTGATAATCGCGTCGCAGATTGATCCGCTATGTGTCGCGTTGCGTTCGATCTTGCCGGACACGAGGCTGCGGGTCACGTCGTCAAAATGTTCGGGCTCAGCAGGGCGGACAAGCATGTCGGGGGCCAGTTCAGCAAGTGCCAGCGCAATCCCAGACGTCAGACCGCCACCACCACAACAGACCATCACATCGCCGGACGTTACGCCAAGCGCGGCTGCCTGCTGGGCGATTTCCAACCCAGTTGTGCCTTGACCCGCGATAACCTGCGGCTCGTCGTATGGCTTGATCAACGTCAGCCCACGCTGCGCCGCAATCCGCGCACCAATCTCGTCGCGGTCCTCGGTTTCGCGGTCATATAAAATAACCTCGGCCCCCAAGGTGCGTGTATTGTCGATCTTCATCTGTGGGGCATCTGATGGCATCACGATCACCGCAGGCGCACCATGAGCCGCCGCAGCCATCGCCACACCTTGGGCGTGGTTGCCCGATGAAAACGCAATAACGCCAGTTTTCAACGCATTGTCCGTCAAAGCAGATACCGCAGACCAGCCACCGCGAAACTTAAACGATCCCGTATGTTGCAAGCATTCCGCCTTGACCAAAACCCGCCGGCCAGCAATGTCATCAAGGAATGGCGAGGTCAGCATCGGGGTCACCCGCGCATGGCCTTTTAGGCGGCCAGCAGCAGCAGTTATCATCTCAAAGTTCATGCAGGTCCTCCAACCATTCGGTCAACGCATCAAGCGCGTATTCTTCATCCAAAAACGGCACATGGCCGCGATCCGCAATATCCGCGCGGATAATATCGGGTCTGCGGCGCAGCATTTCATCGGCAGTCGCCTCGGACAGTAAATCAGAATTCGCCCCGCGAATAAGCGCAAGAGGCATCCCCCCAAGCGCGTCATATAGCGGCCAAAGATCGGGCATCGGCGCATCCGCTGTTTCCAGCACGGCGTTACGCAGTTTTGGGTCATACCGAATGACCAAACCATCCATGGTCTGCGCGTAATGCGCACGGACCTCAGCCAACCAACGGGCATGCGGGACACCGGCAAAACGGGTCCACAGCTTGGCACGCGCGCAGGCTGCATCTTCGTGATTATCTTGCGGCGGATTGCGCCCCAAATAGGCGCGGATCACATCCATGCCAGTATCTTCAATCACTGGGCCGATGTCATTTAGGGCAACTCCCAACAGGCGATCTTTGGCCGTCGCCGCCAGCAGCATCGCAATCAACCCACCGCGTGAGGTGCCCAAAATTGCGACCTTCTCTAGCCCCAGATGGTCCAGCAGCGCCAGCACATCAGCGCCCTCTTGTGGGATCTTATAAGTCGACGGATCAGCCCAATCTGACTGTCCGCGGCCACGGTAGTCCATGCGGATTAGGCGCACAGGCAAATGCGGGGCGATATGGTCAAAATCGGCGGTATTGCGTGTCAGTCCAGCAAGGCACAACACGGGGATACCCTTGCCGCTTTCCTCATAATAAAGCTTTGTGCCATCGGCTGCGGTAAAGTGGGGCATCAGGCTACCTCTGGTATGGTGGTTAGGTCGGGCAGGACATGGGTCGGTTTGGCATACAGCCGGTCAATTGGTGCACCAGCGCGGTTCACCCATGCGGTTGTGAACCCGTATCCGGCAGCGCCAGCAGCGTCCCATCCGTTCGACGACACGAACAACACGTCCCCCTTAGCGCAACCAAAACGCGCGCCCACAAGGTCGTAAACTGATGCATGCGGCTTAAACACGCCAACGGATTCCACCGACAGCAATGCATCCAACATATGGGCGATCTCGGCAGATTTCACAGCCGCTTGCAGCATCGTGGGCGATCCATTCGACAATATCGCGGTCTTCGCGCCGCGTGCCTTCAGTGTGGCGAGCATGGCAGGGACTTCCGCATAAGCGGCCAATTCCCAATACAAATCCAACAGGCGGGCGCGGGTGGCTGGATCATGCAGCCCTGCGGCCTCTAATGCCCAATCCAATCCGTCTTGGGTGACTTGCCAGAAATCACAATGATGTCCAGCAACGGCACGCAGCCACGTGTATTCCAACTGCTTGGCGCGCCAATTGGCGGCAACCTGCGGCCAATGTTTGGCCAATGCAGCATGGGCTTGCTCGGTCGCGGCCTCTCTGGCGGCGGCATTGACATCAAACAAAGTGCCATAAGCATCAAATACATAAACTGATTTGGGCAACATGCTGTCCCTTCGGTGATCGGGTTTGAGGCAGACTGTCATACAGCCGCGCCGCCGAAAAGAGGCAAAGCGGTTTGCATCCCGCAGGCGCACACCGTAGCAAGACCGCCAGAAACCCAAATGACAAGATGAAAGCACGACATGACACAAGCAAAAGCTGGCGACACGATCGGCATCCACTACACAGGCACCCTGACATCAGGCGAGGTGTTCGACAGCTCCGAAGGGCGCGACCCGTTGGAGTTCACGCTGGGGTCCGGCATGATTATCAAAGGTCTCGATCAAGCAATCTATGGCATGATCGTCGGCGAGAAAAAGGTCGCGGTCATCGCAGCTGCGGATGCTTATGGCGACATGAACCCAGACGCACGTCAGGCGGTTCCGCGCAGCGAATTCCCAGATGACATCCCCGCCGAAGTCGGCACACAGTTGCAGATGCAGTCACCCGAAGGCCAAGTCATTCCGGTCACAATCGCCGAAGTCTCAGACACTGAAATCACGCTTGACGCGAACCACATGCTGGCTGGCAAGGACCTGACGTTCGACTTTGAGATCACAGGCATCGACGCGGCTTAACCGCTTGTCCCGCTTACAGGCCGATTAAAGATTTTCGGCCTGTGGCATCCCCAGAACATGATAGCCACCATCAACGCGGATAATCTCACCCGTGGTGCAAGCCCCCGCATCGGACGCCAGATAAACCGCAGTGCCACCGACAGCCTCTAGGGTCGCATTGGACCGCATCGGCGCGTTTTCACCCGTATGCTTATACGTCTTGCGCGCACCACCAATGGCCGCCCCCGCAAGCGTCTTCATCGGACCCGGTGAAATCGCGTTCACGCGGATTTGGTCAGGGCCAAGATCATTTGCTAAATAGCGAACAGCACTCTCAAGTGCTGCCTTGGCGACACCCATGACGTTATAGCTTGGGGTCACTTTGTTGGACCCTTGATACGTCAACGTCAGGATTGTGCCGCCATTTGGCATCAACGCCATCGCGCGCTTGGACACATCAATCAGCGAATAACAGGAAATCACCATCGAGTTCTTGAAGTTCTCAACGCTGGTGTCCGAAATACGCCCCGTCAGCTCATTCTTGTCGGAATAGGCGATGGCGTGCACAACGAAATCAAACGTGCCCCAATTTTCCGCGAGCGCAGCAAACGCCGCGTCCATGGACGCTGCATCGGTCACATCAACATCAACCATAAAGTCAGAGCCAACGCTGGCGGCCAAAGGCGCCAACCGTTTACCAAACGCCTCACCCTGATACGTAAACGCCAATTCCGCACCCGCCTCAGACATCGCCTTAGCAATCCCCCAAGCAATAGAGCGTTCATTAGCAACCCCCATAATCAGTCCGCGTTTGCCGTGCATTGAAATGGTCATGTGCAGTCCCTCAGCTATTTGGAGTTAGTTGGACGGTTTGGGATGTGGCGTCAAGTTTTCAAAACGCTAGCGAAAATTTCGTCGGAACATTTAGGTCCTGCAAATTCATTCAATAACCCGCAGCCGAATTTGACCACCTTCAGGCAGATCCTTGATTGCGAATGCCCACTCACCTGAATGAGAAATGAGTTGATTGATCGAAACTGTCTGAATATTAACTTCATCGTACAAGCCACCAAACAAATCGGGAATAACGAGGTAATAAATCCATCCCACTTTTTGTGGTCCAAATTTTTGCCGTGCGATTTCAACAATTGCTGACATTTGCCAATCCAAGTTGAACTCTGGATCGTTGATTAAGCTCTCAAATTCTGCGGGCGTATCAGCCACGATGTCACAGGCTAATTGTTTAGGACAAATGCGCCAAAAAGTGCCGTCTTTGTCCAAGACAAGAAAGTTGCCAAACTCATTCCGCCCGACCACTTCTGCAGCATTTAAGCCAGTCCAGCCCCAATATCTATTGATTTGGTCGACAAGGGCTGCCTGTTTGGAAGCGCTGCTGTTTCGCGCCACTTCCGGTTTGCGAAACGCCAATTACGTATGGAGCGCATACCTACCCAGCAAACTTGCTCAACAACATCGATCCATTCGTGCCGCCAAACCCAAACGAGTTGGTCATGATCGTGTCCAGCCCAGCATCCGCTTTCATTTCAGTCGCGATCTCGGCGGGGTTCAGCGCGGGGTCCAAATTCTCCACGTTGATCGACGGCGCGATGAAGTCATTCTCCAACATCAGCAGGCAATAAACAGCCTCGGACGCACCGGTCGCCCCTTGGGAATGGCCCGTCATGGACTTGGTTGAAGACACAGGTGGTGTCGATCCTTGACCAAACACGCGGCGTACCGCTTCAATCTCGCCGACATCGCCCACGGGCGTCGATGTCCCATGTGCGTTGATATAGCTGACCTTGCGGCCCTCTGGCAGAGTTTCCAGCGCGACACGCATCGCCCGCTCACCGCCCTCACCACTTGGTGCCACCATATCGTGACCGTCGGATGTGGCTGCAAAGCCTGTGACTTCGGCGTAGATTTTCGCACCGCGCGCTTGGGCGTGTTCCAGGGATTCCAACACCAACATCGCGCCGCCACCAGCGATCACAAACCCATCACGGTCCGCATCAAACGCACGAGACGCTTTTTCGGGGGTGTCGTTATACTTAGATGACATCGCGCCCATCGCATCAAACAGACAAGACAACGTCCAGTCCAGTTCCTCGGCACCACCCGCAAACATCACATCCTGCTTGCCCATCATGATTTGCTCTGACGCAGCGCCGATGCAATGCAAGGATGTGGAACAGGCCGACGTGATCGAATAGTTAATGCCCTTGATTTTATACTGCGTCGATAAGTTGGCAGAGATCGTGGACGACATGCATTTTGGCACAGCAAACGGGCCAATGCGCTTCGTCGCCCCTGTGTTTTTCACAACATCATGGGCTGCCAACATGGCCGACGTTGACGGCCCACCAGAGCCCGCAATCAAACCCGTGCGCACGTTAGAAACGGTATCCTCATCCAGACCCGCATCAGCAATCGCCTGACCCATCGCGATATAGGCGTACGCCGCACCCGGACCCATAAACCGCAACGCGCGCTTCTCAACATGGTCCTTGATATCCAACTTAACAGTACCCGCAATCTGGGACCGAAAGCCATGCTCGGCCATCTCTGGACTGGCTTCAATGCCGGACTTGCCAGCTTTCAGAGAGGTCAAAACCTCATCCGCGTTATTCCCGATGGGGGATACGATCCCCAAACCTGTGATGACGACGCGACGCATGAGTGCTCTCCTTACAAAGTGTTACAGCTTTGTAGGACGGCAGAGGGGCGGGGGGCAAGCAGGTAGGCGCTTACTCTAGCATTGATTCCTTAGTCGTTCGATTTGTGGACAATGCTCAAGCCAATTTCACAAAATGCCCCAAGTACGATCGCGGCGAGAAGAACATATGTGGCCTCGTTGATCGCTTCACCGCTATTTGCTGCGGCTAAATACCGTTGAGATGCGGCAATATTAGCAGCCATATCTTCCGTGCCAAATGTAATAAAGAGGCTGGAAGCGATCCTAAATACTGCAAACGCTGATACAACATAAGCAACAAACTTACCAAGTTTCAAAAAGAACACACTAAGTCCTCGCTTTGTTCAAAATACTTTTGGGTGCGGGGCAACGCCCCGCGTATCGCCGCGCGCTGCGCGGCGATATCAATCGGACATTAACTCTCGCTCAACGCGACCTTCATGTCCTTGACGATGTAAATCACTTCGCCGTCGGCCTCGACGATCCCGTCAGCTACGCCCATCGTCAGGCGGCGGGTCTGGATCGCTTTGGTGAAGTCGATTTTATAGGTCAGGAGTTTGCGGTCAGGGCGGACCATGCCTGTTAGCTTCACTTCGCCAACGCCAAGCGCATAGCCGCGCCCAAGCCAGCCGCGCCAGCCAAGGTTAAAGCCAGTCAACTGCCACAAGCCGTCAAGGCCCAAGCAGCCGGGCATGATCGGGTTGCCAGGGAAATGGCAGTCAAAAAACCACAGGTCAGGCGTGATGTCGAATTCTGCGACCACGTGGCCTTTGCCATGCGCGCCGCCGTCGCCCGAAATCTCGGTGATCCGGTCCATCATCAGCATCGGCGGGGCAGGCAGCTGGGCGTTGCCCTCGCCGAAAAGCTCGCCGCGTGAACAGGCCAAAAGACCTTCTTTGTCAAAACTGGATGGATAATTTGCCATGTGGACGCGCCCTCAATATCGTGTGTTTGATCGTTTGTTTTACGTCTATCACTGCAGACTCGCGTGCTGCAAGGGTTGGGCACCTGCGCCAATTGTGCGTTTTCGTTTGATCCCGCGCCCTATTCCCCCATATGAATGGGGCAGACAATAGAATGGCACTGATGACCAACCTGACACAAGATCGAAGCACAGCATGGCTAGGACGGGTGGGTTTACGCCCAACGCGCCAGCGAATGACGCTTGCCGGATTGCTGGTAGGCGATGGGCAGAACCGGCACGTGACGGCCGAAAGCCTGTATGAAGCGGCGTCGGGTGTCGGCGAGAAAGTCTCGCTTGCGACCGTTTACAATACGCTGAGCGCGTTTTGTGAAGCAGGGCTGATGCGCGAGATTACGGTCGATGGGTCCAAAAGCTATTTTGACACCAACATTAGCGATCATCCGCATTTCTATTGGGAAGATACGGCCGAGTTGACGGATGCGCCAGCGCAAGAGCTGGAAATCCGGCGTTTGCCAGATGTGCCTGAAGGCGCCGAGATTGCATCTGTCGATGTGGTGATCCGCCTGCGGCGCAAATGATGGGTTAAAACCCATTCTACGACTATTTCACCGTTTAGTATTTGTTTACCAGAATCGCTGCACGTTGGGTTTATGACAAATTATCGCCGACTTCGTGTGCCCGGCAGCACCTATTATTTCTCAGCATGCCTTGCTGATCCAGACAGCATCCTTTTGGCCGACGAGGTTGTGTTGCCGCGGCATGCGGTTAGCCTGTGCCAAAAGCAGCGCCCCTTTGTGATCAACGCTGCAGTTGTTTTGCCCGCGCAGGTCGAGATGATCTGGACGCTTCCCGACGATGATGCAGATTACTCGGCGCGCTGGCGGCAAATTAAATCAACGTTCTCGCGTCATGTACCACTGCCCGTGGGGCGGCGTGAAAACCTACGAAAACGCGGTAAAAAGTGGATCTGGCAACGCCGATTTTGGGAGCATCTCATCAAAGAAGCAGATGATTATGCGCTGCACGATCATTTGATTGCGACTGCGCCACTGCGCGCGGGGCTATTGTGGGACGGTAGCGACTGGCCGCTGTGTTCAGCTTATAAGCGCAGGATGCGTTTTAACGCATCTTTGGTCAAAACCACTGACCAGGCTCCATCAAACCCAAATTCAATAACTGCTGGGAATGCCACTCAAACGGCGTAGAATTATGCCACCTAAAGGTACTGATCTGGGCCGCACTCACCGGATTACGTTTCAGCGCTTTTGCTGTTCGAAATGACACGATGGCAGCAGTGATGCTGTGATGCCACGGACACGCATATGTATTGTATTCTGGATCATTGAACGTGTGATCCGTCCGCAAACGCAAACCAGGTTTGGCGCGAAAAATCGAAATCTGGTCAATCCGGCGCCGCAGGGCAGGCACATGCTCTTCGAACCGCCACCTTAGGCCACCATAAAAGTCGAGCTGCCGTTCTTCGAATTCATTTTGCGCATCTTTGCGGGCCAGCGCGTAATAGCCTGATTTGTCCATATAGGCGTCATCAAGGGATACAGCCGTCGGGCTTTCGTGAAGATCACCGGCATATAGATCAACAACATACGTCAAGACCGCGTCTCGCCGCTCTTCTGTATGATACGCCAGCATTTCACCGATGGCGCGATGTTCGCAAAACGGGAAAAAGATGTATTCGGTATTATAACAGTAATACACCCATTGGCCTGGGACCTTTTCGATCACGGCATTTACAACGGTGACCTGCGCATCGCGCACGGTGGCGTCAAAATCGACGCGGTGCACGTTGGCGGGCAAACCGTCGGGCAGATCAATGTCCACCACCCCAAAGGTCACAACAGATTTAAACCCTGCATCTAGGTGATGCCGGATCGAGCTGCCAACCTCGACATCGTCTTCAAGCAAGATCAACGCAATACGGTCCCTTGGCCAAAGCCAGAGTTCCTTCTTTCAAGAATTGGTCGAGGCTTGCAAATGCATGGTCTGCCGATGATCCTGTAATTTGGTGCAAATTGCGTGAATGTCCGCGTCATTGCAAGCGGGCTGCGCGCAGGTTACACGGCAGTATTGCGCAAAATCCCCTAAATGGTGTCCCTATGTCCGAACCAAAAAAGCTGTTTATCAAGACCTATGGCTGTCAAATGAACGTTTATGACAGTGAACGCATGGCCGAGGCGCTGGGCGGCAAAGGATATGTGCAGACCGACGCCGCGGACGATGCGGATATGATCTTGCTGAATACCTGCCACATTCGCGAAAAAGCAGCGGAAAAAGTTTACCATGAATTGGGCCGCATGAAGCACTTAAAGGTCGCGAATCCCGATCTGAAATTTGGCGTCGCCGGATGTGTGGCACAGGCCGAGGGCGCCGAGATTATTCGCCGCCAGCCGATGGTGGATCTGGTCGTTGGCCCGCAATCCTACCACCGTTTGCCTGCGATGGACGATGCTGTGCAGTCGGGCGTCCGCGCGCTGGACACAGATTTCCCTGATGATGATAAGTTTGAGACACTCAAATCGCGCAGCAAAGCCAAGCGTGGCCCAACAGCGTTTTTGACCGTCCAAGAAGGCTGCGATAAATTTTGCGCGTTCTGCGTCGTGCCATATACGCGCGGTGCCGAGGTGTCGCGCCCGGCCGACCGTGTTGTGCGCGAAGCCCAAGAATTGGTCGAGGCAGGCGTGCGTGAAATCACGTTGCTTGGCCAAAACGTCAACGCCTACCACGGCCATGAAGGCGGCCTTGCTGGGCTGATCTGGGCGCTCAACAAAGTAGATGGGTTGGAACGCATCCGCTTTACCACCTCGCACCCCAACGACATGGATGACGCGCTAATCGAGGCCCACGGCACCTGCGAAAAACTGATGCCCTACCTGCACTTGCCTGTGCAATCTGGATCTGACCGGATACTCAAGGCAATGAACCGCAAGCATACGGCCGAAAGCTATCTTCGGGTGATTGAGCGTATCCGTGAAGCCCGCCCTGATATCCTACTGTCGGGTGATTTCATCGTTGGCTTCCCGGGGGAAACTGACGCTGATTTTGAGGACACCTTGGCCCTGATCCGCGAAGTCCGCTATGGACAGGCGTATTCGTTCAAATACTCCACCCGTCCAGGCACGCCTGCGGCCGAAAAGCCGCAACTGCCAGAGGAGGTAATGAGCGTTCGGTTGCAGCAGTTGCAGGGCCTGTTAACCGAGCAGCAACGCACCATTCAAGAAAGCATGGTTGGCCGTGAAGTATCGGTATTGTTTGAAAAACCTGGTCGCACTGATGGGCAGATGATCGGCAAATCTGGCCATCTTCACGCCGTTTACGCAGATGCCCCAGCTGATGTCATAGGTCAGGTAAGGCGGGTCAAAATCACGCATAGCAGCACAAACAGCCTTGCAGGTGAATTGTGCAAAGACTGATGTAGGTCTGCTTTGAACAACCAAGATGTCGCTGATTGAGGTTAATTGCGTGACTAATCTGCAATATTTACCGGTACAGTTACCATATCAGGCGCAATATATAGCTATTTGTTATCTCTGTATCACCCAGGTTTGCGCATATTGTGACCATATAGTGGGTGACACGGTGGAATGCCATTTTGCATCCGGCAGATAACGAGGGAAATCAAATGGCAACATCAGTGAAAGATACGTTGCGCGCGTTTGCAGGCGGAGCCATCGCAGGTGCGGTGACGCTTTCATTGCTCGCAGGGGCAGCGCAAGCGCAGACACGCAAAGTAGTAGGCGAATCCTATGATCCAACTGTTTGGATTGACCCAGATGGCTGCGAACATTGGGTGATGGCTTTGAAGGCTACATGTCGCCCCATCGCACGCGCGACGGTCGTCCTGTGTGCCACCGCTCCGAGATTTGTGGGATCATTCCAACGGACCAGCTGTTTGCGACAGACAAGTCCCTGATCCCGGATTCAAAGAAAACCGCGCTGATGAATTTCTTCCGGTCGGTGGATGCATTTGGGATCCTGATCTACGGCCACACCGATGCCCGCGCATCTGATGAATACAACATGAAACTGTCTCAGCGCCGCGCAAATGCAGTTTCAAGCATCGCACAAAGTGCTGGCGTAAATGTTGTGGACGTCAAAGGGTTTGGTGAACGCCAGCCCCGTGCACAAGGCAACTCTGCGGCTGCATTGCAGCAGAACCGCCGCGTCGAAATCTACTGTGTTGCACCTTAAGGAGCCGATGTTATGAAAACGATAAAAATCACTGCGCTGCTTATTGCTGGCCTTATTTTGTCGGCCTGTTTGAATATCGAAGGCGATAACCGGACTGGCGCCGAGCGTCATGTCGACGCGGGCACCGACAGCAAGCACCTGTCCCAACTGGTAGCTCGTGTTTGGGTTGATCCAAACGGTTGCGACCATTGGATCATTGATGACGGTGTCGAAGAATATATGTCAGGGCGCATGACACCCGATGGCTGTCCGGTTTGTTCCGGTGTTGCACCACCAAACACAGCAGTTGGCCCGTTCCGTGAAGGGTCTGACATTCCTGATACGCTCTAGGCGTGATCACGATCATACGATTTGGATGGGACCGCAGCGCAATCTGCGGCCTTTTTTTGTTTTTCAGCCTTGCCCTTACGGGGACGGCGGCCCACCTTATCCATGAAACCTTAAGCGCCAAGGAGAGTTGATTGGCTTCTGACCTGACTGACACTGCGGAATCCACACTGGAATTCCCTGACAACTTCCTTTTGATCGACCTTTGCGGCGAATACGACCGCAACCTTGCCACGTTAGAGCAGGCCTATGGTGTGCAAATCCTGCGCCGTGGCAATCAGCTGTCAGTGGTTGGCGAAGACGGCCCCCGCCAAGAAACGTTAGACGCGCTCAAGTCGCTGTATCAACGCCTAGAGGCTGGCCGCACGCTAGAACCTGGCGATATCGACCGCGAATTGCGTATGGGCGGCCCCGATGCAACAGGTGCCCCAGAGGCAGGTGATCAGCGAGAGCTGTTTAAAGGCGGAACCGAGCGGGTCGAGATTAAAACGCGCAAGAAATTGGTCGAACCGCGCACTGAGGCCCAAAAGGCCTATGTGCAGGCGCTGTTCGACAAAGAATTGTCATTCGGCATTGGCCCCGCAGGCACCGGAAAAACCTATCTGGCCGTTGCTGTCGGCGTGAACATGTTGATCAGCGGCAAAGTCGATAAAATCATCCTGTCACGCCCCGCAGTAGAGGCAGGCGAAAAGCTGGGATATTTGCCCGGCGACATGAAAGACAAAGTCGATCCATATATGCGCCCGCTCTACGACGCGCTTGGTGACTTTTTGCCCGGCAAACAGGCCGCCAAGATGATGGAAGAGAAGATCATCGAGATTGCACCGCTTGCGTTTATGCGCGGACGCACCCTGTCAAACGCTTTTGTGGTGCTCGACGAGGCCCAAAATGCGACATCGATGCAGATGAAAATGTTTCTCACACGGCTCGGCCAAGGATCGCGCATGGTCATCACCGGTGACCGCACGCAAATCGATTTACCGCGCGGCGTGTCGTCTGGCCTGTGGGATGCAGAACGCATGCTCAAACATATCCCCAAAATCAGCTTTAGCTATTTCACGTCAAAAGACGTGGTGCGCCATCCGTTGGTCGCTGCCATTATCGAGGCCTATGAAAAAGAAGATGAAGCAAACCGATGACCGTTGATTGCGTCATAGAAGACCCGCGCTGGGATGGCGCTGGGCTACAAGAATTGTCTGACCGTGCCGCCAAATCCACGTTCAATCACCTTAATTTACAGGGGTTCGAGGCCTGCGTCATGGGATGCTCAGACGACCGGATCGCCACGTTGAATGCTGATTTTCGCGGCAAACCGGTGCCCACAAATGTTCTCAGCTGGCCATCAGATGAACGCGGCGCTGACGTGGACGGTGACGTGCCATTGCCGCCTGATTCGACTGATCCAGAGCTGGGCGATATCGCGATTTCTTATGACACCTGCTTGTCCGAGGCCACGGCAGCGGGCAAAACCATGCATGAACACACCGCCCATTTGGTCGTTCACGGCCTGTTACATTTGCTTGGCTATGACCACGAGCGTGACGCAGATGCCACCCTCATGGAGGGCTTGGAAACGCAGATACTTGGCAAACTGGGTATTGCGGACCCATATAGGGTATAAGGTCCATCATGTATGGGCGAATTTTTAGGTAAGGAAAAGATGGGCGATACAACCGAAGGGTCCTCTATTGCGGCGCAAAGCGCGCAAGATGACCCCACTGAGACGCAAGATCGTGGCTTTATTGGCCGCTTCTTTGACGCCCTAAGCCCGTCCGAGGCCGCAGTTGACGGCGCACAAGACGACAACCCTAGACCTTTATTGCCTGCAACCCCGATGCCTGGGATGCTCAACTTGCGCCGCATGCGTGTAGAAGACGTGGCAATCCCCAAGACAGATATCGTTTCCGTGTCAGTGACAGCCAGCAAGGATGAACTTGTAAAAGTATTCAGGTCCAGCGGCATGACCCGACTGCCGGTTTATGACGGCACGTTGGATACGCCCATTGGCATTGCAAACCTAAAAGATTTCGCGCTGAAGTTCGGGTTCAATGGCGGCATCGACGATTATGATTTGCGCGCCATGCTGCGCCCGCTGCTGTTTGTACCCCCGTCCATGCCGCTTGGCGTGTTGCTGCAAAAGATGCAGTCAGAACGGATCCACATGGCCTTGGTCATTGATGAATACGGTGGCACCGACGGTTTGGTCACGATTGAAGATCTGATCGAACAGGTCGTCGGCGCGATTGAAGACGAGCATGACATCGACGAAGAAAAATCATTCACACGCGAAAGCGATGACATCTATGTGGCCCTCGCGCGCACCGATCTCGAAGAATTCGAGGCAGAAGTCGGCATCAACCTGACCGATCACCCCGAGATCGACGAGGAAGAAGTCGACACTCTTGGCGGTCTCGTGTTTATGCTGTCAGGCTCTGTGCCTGCGCGCGGCGAAATTATCGTGCATCCTGATGGGACCGAATTCGAAGTCCTCGATGCCGATCCCCGCCGGATCAAACGATTGCGCGTCCGGCTGCCCAACGCCACAGGCGATTAAACTGGTGCTGATCCCTTTTGGATTGGGCCTTGCGGCAGGCACAGGCCAAGCCCCTTGGGGGCTCTGGTTTGTGACCGTTACGGCATTGGCATTCTGGCTAAATCGCCCGAAATTTACCCGCCGTGCGGCATTCCGCGATGGCTGGCTGTTCGGCGCAGGCTACTTCGCAGTGTCCCTGCATTGGATCGTGTCGCCGTTCTTGGTTGATATCGGATCAACGGGCTGGATGGCCCCGTTTGCGCTGATCTTGATGGCAGGCGGTGCGGCGTTGTTCTGGGCTGTGGCCAGCTACGTCTCCCGGCCGGGCAGCATGGTTTCGGCTGGCTTAATGATCGCTGGTGCAGAGGCTTTGCGCAGTTACCTTTTCACCGGATTTCCGTGGGCGCTGTTGGGTCATATCTGGATCGATACACCACTAGCCCAGCTTGCGGCATTCGGTGGGCCGCATTTATTGACGTTGGTGACGGTCATGCTTGGCGTCGCCTGCGCGCTTCTTTTGCAAAGGCAGATTTGGGCTGTCACCCCCCCCTTGGCCGCCGTACTCGGATGGGTCATATTAAGCACTGGGCCAGTACCTGATTACACTGGCCCAACCGTTCGCCTGGTCCAACCCAACGCAGCGCAAGCCGACAAATGGGACCCGATCAAAAGCCAAATGTTCTTCGAGCGAATGATAGGTTTCACCCAAGATGGTGACCCACCCGACCTGGTGGTTTGGCCCGAAACCGCGATCGCATATCTGCTGGAAAACGTGGGCGACGCGCTGGATCAGGTGGCAGAGGCATCTCGCGGGGCACCGACAGTTTTGGGTGTCAACCGGCGCGATGGTGCGCGGTACTATAATGCGTCCATCGTGTTGGAACGCGGCGCGATCATCTCGAACACCTATGACAAGGCCCATATCGTACCGTTTGGCGAATACATTCCGGGCGGTGAACTGACTTGCGAAATTTGGAATTGGCAGCTTTGCGGCATCCCAAGGCGGCGCATTTACGGCAGGGCCAGGTGCAAGGGTCGTGGATGTGACAGGGATAGGCAACGCCCGCATCCTTATCTGTTACGAAGGAATTTTTGCGCATGAAATCGGCACTATTGAGCGTCCGCGCCTGTTGATCTTGATCACCAATGACGCATGGTTTGGCCCTGCGGCTGGTCCGCGCCAGCATCTGGCTCAAGCCCGCTTGCGCGCAATTGAACAAGGCCTGCCGATGGTTCGGGTCGCAAATACGGGCATCAGCGCGATGATTGACGGTAAGGGGCGGATCACAAACCAAATAGGAATGGGGCAGGCGGGGTATATTGATGCGGCCTTGCCACCCGCGCTTGCGCCAACGATCTACAGTAAATTGGACGACTTGCCCGCGCTGTCGTTGCTTCTGCTGTGTGTAGGACTATCTATATTTATAACCACACCAAGGTGGATTGACCCGACCGACAAGACGACCTAAGCGATACCCCTCACTGCTACAACGGCTTCCTGACGTGGCAGATTTAATGAATGGAGCACTTTCATGACACGCAACGACTATGTCTTTACCTCGGAATCAGTTTCTGAAGGACATCCCGACAAACTCTGCGACCGGATTTCAGATGCGATCCTTGATGCATTCATAACCGAGGAACCAGAGACCCGCGTGGCCTGTGAAACGTTTGCCACGACGAACCGTGTGGTGATCGGTGGCGAGGTTGGCTTGTCTGATCAAGAAAAGCTCAAGGATTATATGGGCCGGATTGATGCGATCACCCGCGCCTGTATCAAAGACATCGGATACGAGCAGGAAAAATTCCATCACGAAACGGTGAAGATCACAAACCTGCTGCACGAACAATCCGCACATATCGCCCAAGGCGTTGATGCGGCGTCCGGTAAGGACGAAGGTGCAGGCGACCAAGGGATCATGTTTGGCTATGCCACGACGGAAACCGATGCGTTGATGCCTGCGCCCATTCAATATGCACATGCCGTCCTGCGCCGCTTGGCCGAGGTGCGCAAAAACGGGACCGAACCTGCGCTGGGCCCTGATGCGAAAAGCCAGCTGTCTGTGCGTTACGTTAACGGCAAGCCAGTTGGGGTGACGTCAATCGTTCTGTCCACGCAGCACCTTGACCCCGATCTATCAAGCGCCGACATCCGCGATATTATTGAGCCTTACATCATCAAGACCTTGCCGGATGGTTGGTTGTCGGATGACACGGCGTGGCACGTGAACCCAACGGGTAAGTTTGTGATCGGTGGCCCTGATGGGGATGCTGGGCTGACGGGCCGTAAGATTATCGTCGACACATACGGCGGTGCGGCCCCGCATGGCGGCGGCGCGTTTTCAGGTAAAGACCCGACAAAAGTTGACCGTTCCGCTGCATATGCTGCGCGGTATTTAGCTAAAAACGTTGTGGCGGCTGGCATGGCTGATCGGTGTACGATCCAACTGGCCTATGCGATTGGCGTTGCACGGCCCTTGTCGATCTATGCAGATTTACACGGTACAGGCGAAGTTGATCCGGCTGCTGTTGAAAAAGCCGTCGATGCGGCGATGGACCTTACTCCACGCGGTATTCGTCAGCATTTGGGCCTGAATCGCCCTATTTATGAACGCACAGCGGCTTACGGCCACTTTGGCCGGACCCCAACCGCTGATGGTGGGTTTAGCTGGGAACGTACCGATTTGGTGGATGCGCTGAGGGCGGCGGTCTAAGTTTTCAGAGGGATGGGTTAAAACCCATCCTACGCACCTGTTGCCAGACGTGCTGCCCTTTGTTAGGTGCCGCGTCATGACCGATACAAAGCATTCATCAGGCGCCCCGTGGCGCAATTTTTACGGCCGTTTTCGCGGCAAGACCATTCGCGCCAGTCAGCACGATTATCTCGATAACGATCTTTTGCCGTTATCACCTGGCCCGATTGACTGGGACGTGAACCCTGATCGTGACCAGATTGATCTGGCCGATTACTTTGGCCAGCGCGAGCTGTGGCTTGAGATCGGTTTTGGCGGTGGTGAGCATTTGGTCCATATGGCGGCCACATACCCCGATGTCGGAATTTTAGGGTGCGAGCCGTTTGTGAACGGTGTTGCCATGTTGCTGGGCAAAATTCGCAAGGCCGATGTGACCAATCTGGGCGTGTATCCAAGTGATGTACGCAATGTATTTGACGTGGTCCCTGACGGCACGTTTACCAAAGTATTCCTGAACTATCCCGACCCGTGGCCCAAGAAACGCCACCACCGTCGTCGATTTGTCACGCAAGAACATTTGGTGCCCTTGTTCGCATCCATGGCTCCCGGGTCTGAACTGCGGGTCGCGACGGATATCGAAGACTATGTCCGTCAGACATTGGAAGAGGTCCCCAAAGCCGGTTTTGAATGGCTTGCCGAAGGACCTGACGATTGGCGCACCCCTTGGGTCGATTGGTTTTCCACACGCTACGAGCAAAAGGCACTACGCGAAGGGCGCACCCCACATTACCTGACGTTCCGCCGCCCTTAGGCGACGCAACCTCCGGCCGGAGTATTTGGGAAAAAGCGAGGCGTGGGTGATGGACCCTAGGCACGCGGTGGTTTACGACGTTGGTGAATTCTTGAAAAAGTGAGATCCTGCGCATGTCTGGCCACGGCACCCCTGTTCCAATGACGTCCCGCCCGTGTGGCCCGCTAAAAGGCGAGGCCCGCGTGCCCGGAGACAAGTCGATTTCACATCGGTCGTTAATCTTAGGCGCGATGGCCGTGGGAACGACACATATCACAGGCTTGCTGGAAGGTGACGATGTTCTGGACACCGCCCGTGCGATGCGCGCGTTTGGTGCCACTGTTACGGACCACGGAAATGGCGAATGGTCAGTGCAGGGCGTCGGCGTTGGCGGATTTGCCGAACCCGAAGGCGTGATAGATTGTGGCAACTCCGGCACGGGCGTGCGCTTGATTATGGGCACAATGGCGACAACACCGATCACTGTCACATTTACGGGCGATGCATCGCTTAATTCGCGTCCAATGGGCCGCGTGACTGATCCGCTTGCGTTGTTTGGCACCCAATCCGTCGGGCGCGCGGGTGGCCGTTTGCCCATGACACTGGTTGGCGCTGTTGATCCGGTGCCCGTCACATACACAACGCCGGTTCCGTCTGCGCAGGTCAAATCAGCCGTCTTGCTCGCGGCTCTGAATGCGCCCGGTCAAACTGTGGTGATCGAAAAAGAGGCCACACGCGACCACACCGAGCGGATGCTTGCAGGCTTTGGCGCGGAAATCACGGTTGAAGACACCGCAGAGGGTCGCAAGATCACGTTAACGGGCCAGCCAGAGCTGCGCCCGCAAACAATTGTTGTCCCGCGCGATCCGTCGTCGGCGGCCTTTCCTGTTTGTGCTGCAATCATCACGCCCGGGTCTGATGTGCTTGTCCCAAATATTGGGCTGAACCCGACCCGCGCGGGTCTGTTCACCACCTTGCAAGAGATGGGCGCAGACCTGACGTTCGAGAATATGCGCGAAGAAGGCGGCGAACCTGTCGCCGATCTACGCGCGAAGTTTTCCCCAGATTTGCACGGTATTGCGGTGCCCCCTGCGCGTGCAGCCAGCATGATCGACGAATATCCGGTGCTATCCGTGGTCGCGTCATTTGCCAGCGGCGTGACCAATATGCAGGGCGTCAAGGAACTGCGGGTTAAGGAATCTGATCGCATCGATGCGATGGCCAAAGGCCTGCGCGCCGCTGGTGTGACAGTCGACGAAGGTGATGATTGGTGGCGCGTCACGGGCATGGGCCACGGTAATGTGCGTTGGCGGTGTGACTGTTGCATCAGTGCTCGATCACCGGATCGCGATGGCGTTTATGGTGATGGGCATGGCGACCCAAAAACCTATGACAGTGGATGATGGAAGCCCGATCACCACTTCATTCCCAATTTTCGAAGGACTGATGGGCACCTTGGGCGCTCAGTTAGTGCGCAACAACGCATGACGTTTACAGTCGCCATTGATGGACCAGCCGCCGCGGGCAAGGGGACGATATCCAAGGCCGTGGCCGCACATTATGGCTTTGCCCATTTGGATACGGGCCTGTTGTACCGCGCGGTTGGGGCTAAGGTTTTGGCGGGGGCTGACCCGTTGGTTGCGGCCCAAACCTTGCAGCCGTCTGATTTGGGCAATGCCGATCTGCGCACCCATGATGTGGCTCAAGCGGCCAGTCAGGTCGCGGTGAATGCAGATGTCCGTGCGGCATTGGTGACGTTCCAGCGTGACTTTGCGCGCCGTAGTGGTGGGGCCGTTCTGGACGGGCGCGATATTGGGACGGTGATTTGTCCTGATGCAGCGGCCAAGCTCTATGTGACTGCCAGCGCACAATGTCGGGCGGCCCGTCGGCATAAAGAACTACAAGATCGCGGCGACGACATCAGCGCGAACCAAGTGTTTGTGGATGTGATTGCGCGTGACAAACGCGACGCGGACAGCGGGCGACGGCCCCAATGGTTGCAGCGGTTGATGCGGTCATGATCGACACATCCGACATGACAATTGCGCAGGCGGTGGCCGCAGCAGTTACTTATATCGACACGCAGCGCGCTTAGGTTATTGGCGCATCATCCATGCTTGAAACGTTAGGCGGATAGATGAATAGCGGTATTCGATAAACGCATTTGGCAGCGCGCCTTCGGTTGGGGCCAAAACCGCAGCAGGCAGCAACCAGTTTTCGAAATTCACTGGCGCACCATGTGGAAAACGGGCCCATTTGCGTAAAGCAGGGCAATCAAACTTGCTGCGCCAATCCATGCGTTTGACAAGCTGGGCATGGGCCATGTCGATGATGGCGATGAACACCTGATCTTCTTCATCGTCGTAGGCTTCCAATTGGCGGCCCTTGGCCAGTTCCTGTTCATAATAATACGGATTGCAGTTTTCGAAAATTTGTAATGCCGTAGCGCGGTTGCAAGCAGGGTGTCGCAAGATTGCATCGAAAATTTCAACCTCGCCAGCCACACCGTGAACCGTCGTCAGGCAATGCAGGTCATCTGCGGAACAATGCTCAATAAACGCAACAACATCGCGGGAATCATCGCGCAACACGTCGAGCAGTTCTGCATTATCTTCCCACGAAGATTTCTGCGCAGTGTCGGATGAAATATGAAGGGTCATAGTAGCCTCTGGTTTAATGCGCTCTATTCGACCTATGATTCCGCCCAAAATTAGACGGGATTGTGAATTTTGGATGCTTACATTGTGGACGATGCGCGTGATGCGACCCTTGCCCCTAAGGACAATTGGCCCTATACGCGCCCTGTCGAAGCGTCGAAACAGGTGCGGACATAAGGCCAGAGCGGGGTCGGTTTTACCGGCCCTGTTGTTTTATGTCCCATGATTGATGCTGTGACCAATTGAAACTCAAAGACCGGCGGATACAACCGCAAGGCATGTAAACAAAACGAAGATTAGGAAACGACGCCACATGGCAAACACAATGGAAGAGTTTGAAGCACTCTTGAACGAAAGCTTCGAAATGGACACACCCGCTGAAGGGTCCGTTGTTAAAGGCAAGGTCATCGCTATTGAAGCTGGCCAAGCGATCATCGACGTCGGCTACAAGATGGAAGGCCGCATCGATCTTAAAGAATTTGCAAACCCAGGCGAAGACCCAGAGTTGAACGTCGGCGATACCGTCGAAGTGTTCCTCCGTCAGGTCGAAAACGCACGTGGCGAAGCGGTTATCTCTCGTGAGATGGCGCGCCGCGAAGAAGCGTGGGATCGCCTCGAAAAAGCATACGCTGACGAAGAGCGCGTTGATGGGGCCATCTTTGGTCGCGTCAAAGGCGGCTTCACTGTTGATCTGGGCGGCGCAGTTGCGTTCCTTCCAGGTTCACAGGTCGACGTGCGTCCGGTGCGCGATGCAGGCCCATTGATGGGTCTTAAGCAGCCGTTCCAGATCCTGAAAATGGACCGTCGTCGTGGTAACATCGTTGTATCGCGTCGTGCGATCCTCGAAGAATCTCGTGCCGAACAGCGTGCTGAAGTTATCGGCAACCTGACCGAAGGCCAAGAAGTTGACGGCGTCGTCAAGAACATCACTGAATACGGTGCGTTCGTTGACCTCGGCGGCGTAGACGGCTTGCTGCACGTGACTGACATGGCATGGCGCCGTGTGAACCACCCATCTGAGATCCTCACAATTGGTGAGACGATCAAGGTTCAGGTTATCAAGATCAACAAAGAAACTCACCGTATCTCCCTCGGCATGAAGCAGCTGCAGGACGATCCTTGGGATGCTGTTGAATCCAAGTTCGCCTTGGAAACTGTGCACACTGGTCGCGTGACCAACATCACTGACTACGGCGCATTCGTTGAGTTGGAAGCAGGCGTTGAAGGTCTCGTTCACGTGTCCGAAATGTCTTGGACTAAAAAGAACGTACACCCAGGCAAGATCGTTTCTACTTCACAAGAAGTCGAAGTCATGGTTCTGGAAATCGACAGTACAAAGCGTCGCGTTTCCCTTGGCCTCAAGCAGACACAGCGCAACCCATGGGAAGTCTTCGCTGAAGGCAATCCAGAAGGCACTGAAGTTGAAGGTGAAGTTAAGAACATCACTGAATTCGGTCTGTTTATCGGTCTCGAAGGCGACATCGACGGCATGGTTCACCTGTCCGACCTGACATGGGAAGGCCGCGGCGAAGACGCTATCGGTGAATTCCGCAAGGGCGACATCGTGAAAGCCAAAGTTGCTGAAGTTGACGTTGAAAAAGAGCGCATCTCCTTGTCTATCAAGGCACTCGACGGCGATCCATTCGCTGACGCAGTTGGCGGCACTAAGCGCGGTTCGATCATCACTGTTGAAGTGACAAAGATCGAAGACGGCGGCGTTGAAGTGTCTTACGAAGGCATGACATCGTTCATCCGTCGTTCTGACCTGTCACGTGACCGTGCAGAGCAGCGTCCAGAGCGTTTCGGCGTCGGCGATAAGGTCGACGTTCGCGTCACCGCAATCGATGCCAAAACACGTAAACTGGGTCTGTCGATCAAAGCACGTGAAATCGCAGAAGAAAAAGAAGCAGTCGAGCAGTTCGGTTCATCCGATAGCGGTGCTTCCTTGGGCGATATCCTTGGTGCAGCTCTGAAAGCTGACGAATAAACATTATCTGCCATTCGGTAGATTTGGGGCCTCCGCAGGAAACTGCGGGGGCCCTTGTCGTTTAGCTAAGCTGCCGTCCTGCCATCGCATCCAATGCAGCTTCAAACGCAGCCTGATCCATATCCTCGTTCAGTGCGCGGGCAAAAAGCGCTGCTTGGGTTTCAGGCGCAAGCCCGCCCACAGGCGGGTCGCGGTCCAGATTTGTCGGGAATGAATAGCCCTCTGCGCAAGCCCCAATCGCGGCCGCCATTTCTGCGGTCGAAAGCTCGGTCTTGGACGCCACCGCATGCGGATAAAGCGCCTTTGACATGCCCCGCCTGTCGACAGTCTCCATCGCGCGGCCAAACGCGGACGACACCTGCAACAGGTTCGCCATGCGGTGAATATCCGCGCTGCTGTTCGCGCCAGCCCCGTGAAATAACGCCGGATTGAAAAACACCGCGTCACCCTTGGCCAGCGGCAGTTGAATATAACGCTCGCTCAAACAAGGCGACGAAAATCATCGCGTCGCCACGCGGCATAACCCGCACGGTAGGTCTGGGAAAACGGCAACAGTTTGGTCGGCCCACTTTCCACAGGCATATCGCAATGCGCGATGGCACCTTGCAACGTCAGGGCAGGCGACAGATCATGCACATGGGCCGGATACGCACTAGCTCACTATCCGCCGACTGAAACCCAAGGTGATAATCGCGGTGCGCGAGTTGCGCGGCACCTCCCGGATACACAAGGTTCACCTGCGCGGTCATCTGATAATTCGGGCCAAGCCACGCCTCGGACACCGCCGCAATCGCAGGATTGGCAAAATACCGCAGGAACACATCGGGCGCGGCCAGGCACAGCTTTTCCAGTGAATTCCAAACACGGTCGTTGGCACCAGACGCCGCAAAATGATCGGCCCCACCGGACCCTTTTTCCGCAGCAATAATGTCTTGGTAAACCGCGGTCGCCTCGTCCAAGACGCCGGTGTCCGGATACGCATTCTTCAACACAACAATGCCCGCGCCATGCATCAAAACGGCGGCCCACTCGGCCATCACTGCGCGGTTAATATCCAACGTGGCGACATCATAAATCGGCACCTCGCTTTGAATGTCACTTGCATGCGGGGCGCTGGCGGGGTCTGTTTTGCGGTCAATCAGCGCCTCAAACTCTGCAATATCGCAGGCGTCTGGGTCAAAATATCCAATATGGGTCATCGGTGGTCCTCCTGTTTGGCCTCAGCTTGGCAGCGGCAGGCCTTGCTGTGCGTGCCAAAATCCATCAAGAATACATCAAATGACCCATCGGTTCCCGATCAAAGAAATTGCCCGCCACGCAGGCATCAGCACCGCGACCGTGGATCGCGTGATCAACAACCGCGCGCACGTCAGCCCGCAAACCAAAACCCGTGTGGCGCGGGCGATCACGGAACTGGAACGCCAAGACCACCAGATCGCCATGCAAGGGCGGCAGATGTTCTTTGATTTCGTGATCGAGGCGCCCACCCGCTTTAGCCGCGAAGTCAAAGTGGCTGCAAATGCAGTGATGGATCAATTCGGCACCGCCATTTGCAGGCCACGGTTTACCACCCAAGAAATCATGCCTGGCGGCGGACGTGGTTCAAACGTTGGACCGGATCATCAAACGGGGCAGCCACGGCGTCTGCCTTAAGGCCCGCGATATGCCCGAAATTCGCGCCGCCGTTGACCGCGTTGTGGCCGCAGGCATACCCGTCGTGACCTTGGCTCACAGACATCCAAAACACCGGGCGCACCGCCTATGTCGGGCTTGATAACGCCAGCGCGGGGCGCACGGCGGCCTATCTAATCGGCCTATCTTTGAGCCATCAAACAGGCACAGTTCTGACGACCCGCAGCAATGACATGTTCCTCGGCGAACAAACCCGCGAAACGGCGTTTGCGGCGGCCCTGAATGCACAACACCCACAGCTACGCATCATATCAAGCAGCGGCGGTGGCGGCGTTCACTATGAAACGACCAAAAGTCTGGCTGGCATGATTGATGAGCTTGACGACATCTGCGCGGTCTATTCAATGGGTGGCGGGAACCGGACGATCTTGGACATGCTCGCCCATCACAGGATGGTACCGCAGGTTTTTGTGGCGCATGATTTGGACCAAGATAACCGAGCCTTGATCGCCGAGGGCCGTATCAACTTTGTGCTTCACCACGATCTGCGCACAGACATGCAGCGGGTGTTTGGCGCATTCTTGCAGCATCAAAACCTTGGAACGACGCAGGCCGGCCCAATGGTGTCGGCGGTGCAGGTGATCACCCCTGAAAATGTCCCAAACCTGCGGATGATCCATCAGATCTAACCGGAATCAGGCCTGTATTTTTGGACCATCGGGTTACGAATCGGTAAACACAGATTAAGGACAGCAACGCGATCTCAGGAGCATTTGGCAGTCAGACAGCGAATGATACGCCCTAACCCCCGAATAAAACGTACATTTTACCCGTTTGGCCGAATTGTAACAGTTTCGCGATGGATCAAAGCCCCCTATAGTTACCGGAGCGCGTCCACGTTGGGCCGCCATGAATTGACTTTAGGGGACCGCTGCCATGATCCGCTCAGAACTGATCCAGAAAATCGCGGACGACAACCCGCATTTGTATCAGCGCGATGTTGAAAACATCGTCAATACGATATTTGAAGAAATTATTGGTGCGATGGCCAAGGGAGACCGCGTTGAATTGCGCGGCTTTGGTGCATTCTCTGTGAAAAAGCGCGATGCGCGTACAGGCCGAAATCCGCGCACTGGCGAAAGCGTCGCAGTTGAACAAAAGCACGTTCCGTTCTTTAAGACGGGTAAGTTGCTGCGCGACCGTCTCAACGGAAATTAAGAGGTACCCATGAAAACGATCCGCTATGCTTTTTGGGCAATCGTTGCCCTGTGTCTGATCCTGATTGGATTGGCGAACCGTGGTTTGGTGACAGTGCGCGCCATGCCAGAGGCATTCTCGGATTTGCTCGGCATTGCGCCAGACATGGAACTGCCGCTATTCATCGTCATCTTTGTTGGGATAGCAGTTGGCTTGCTGATTGGTTTCTTATGGGAATGGGTTCGCGAATACTGGCAACGCGCCGAAGGCCGCCTCAAAGCCCGCGAAGTCGTTTCCTTACGCCGTGAACTTGCAGCATTGAAGGTAAAGACAGCCGACAATGGCGACGACGTTCTGGCGCTTCTCGAAACCTGATGTCTGCCTCAGCGCGTGTTAAAATCTGTGGCCTGCGTGACCGTGCGGGGCTAACGGCCGCTGTCGATGCTGGTGCGTCCTATGTCGGGTTGGTGTTCTTTGAAAAATCTCCCCGCAACGTGACGCTCGCCCAAGCCGCAGCTATTGCCATCGATGTCCCCGTTGGCGTGGCCAAAGTGGCGCTGGTCGTGAATGCAAACGATGCGACACTGGACGCCATCACCAACGCGGTTCCACTGGATATTCTGCAATTGCACGGATCAGAGACACCCGACCGCGTCGCACAGATTAAGGCCCGCTATGGCCTACCGGTCATGAAAGCAGTGGGCGTGTCGGACGCGTCTGACCTGCCACAGCTTGATGTCTACGGGGCCGTCGCCGACCAACTGCTTGTTGACGCAAAACCACCCAAAGATGCGACTTTACCGGGCGGTAACGGATTGTCGTTCGACTGGCGCCTCATTGCGAACCGCCATTGGTTAAAGCCTTGGATGCTTGCTGGTGGCTTAACCCCAGATAACGTGGCCGAAGCCATCGCACTGACGGGTGCTACCCAAGTTGATGTGTCATCGGGCGTTGAATCCGCACGGGGTGTCAAAGACGCAGGGCTTATCGCGCAGTTTGTCGCAGCGGCGCAGTCTTAAGGCTCTAGAAACCGCTGTGTAACCAGCGTAGAAAACACCCAACCACCAACCGGGATATCGCAAATGTCAGACGAACTTACGAACAGCTTCATGAATGGCCCTGATGAACAGGGGCGCTTTGGCGATTTTGGTGGGCGCTTTGTGTCCGAAACTCTGATGCCGCTGATCCTCGAGCTGGAACGACAGTATGAGTTCGCCAAAACCGACGACACGTTCTGGGCCGAAATGCACGACCTGTGGACCCACTATGTTGGCCGTCCCAGCCCACTATATTATGCTGAACGCCTGACCAAACACCTTGGTGGCGCGAAAATCTACCTCAAGCGTGACGAGCTGAACCACACCGGCGCGCATAAAATTAACAACGTGTTGGGCCAGATCATTCTGGCGCGGCGCATGGGCAAAACCCGGATTATCGCCGAAACTGGCGCGGGTCAGCACGGCGTGGCAACTGCCACCGTCTGCGCAAAATTCGGCCTGAAATGCGTGGTCTACATGGGCGCGCATGACGTTGAACGCCAAGCCCCCAACGTATTCCGCATGCGCCTTTTAGGCGCAGAAGTTGTCGCAGTCACCTCTGGTCGCGGCACGCTTAAGGACGCGATGAACGATGCGATGCGCGACTGGGTCACCAACGTCAGCGACACATTCTATTGCATCGGTACCGTCGCAGGGCCACACCCATACCCCGCCATGGTCCGTGACTTTCAGGCGATCATCGGGCAGGAAACCAAAGAACAGATGCAGGCTGCCGAAGGGCGCCTACCAGACACCCTGATCGCGGCAATCGGCGGCGGATCCAACGCAATGGGCCTGTTCTTCCCGTTCCTTGACGACAAATCGGTGAATATCATCGGTGTAGAGGCAGGCGGCAAAGGCGTGAACGCCAAGATGGAACATTGTGCGTCCTTGACAGGCGGCAGACCCGGCGTGCTGCACGGCAACCGGACATATTTGCTGCAAGACGACGACGGTCAAATCCTCGAAGGGTTCAGCATCTCAGCAGGCCTCGACTATCCTGGTATCGGGCCAGAACACGCTTGGCTGTACGAAATTGGGCGCGCCAACTACGTGTCGATCACCGACGTCGAAGCGCTCGAGGCGTTCCAACTTTCATGTGAAATGGAAGGGATCATTCCGGCGTTGGAACCGTCCCACGCCTTGGCGCATGTGATGAAAATCGCACCGACTTTGCCAAAAGATCACTTGCTCGTCATGAACATGTGCGGACGCGGCGACAAAGACATTTTCACCGTCGCCAAGGCGCTCGGCTTTGAGATGGGTGAATTTGCGTAAACGCCGTAGCCGCTAATGCAACGGGGCATCGCCTTATAACGGTTCGCTGCTATACGCGCGAAGAATATCTATGGACACGATTTCCAATGCACGCACATGGGTGGCATGCAAGTTGACGCGCGGGGCGCAGCCTTCGTCGTGGGCTTGCAAGAACCGACTGGCGCACAGGCACCACCGGTCACCGTGTTTAAGGCCCGCAAATCCAAACTCGGGGCGCGGCGTGCTTAGGTCATTGCCAAGGTACTTTGAAAACGCCAAAAATTCGGCGGTCATGATTGCACAAACCGTATGGCTACCCTGATCGTCTGCACAGGTATCGCAGGCTCCGTTGCGGAAAAATCCGGTCATCGGGGCGGTGGAACAGGTTTGCAAAGTACTGCCAAGCACGTTGAACGACGGGTCTTTTTCCATATCAATCTAGACTTTCTGCGATAGCGCGGAAGATGGCGATGTTTTCATCCGCAATACCGTCGTCGCGGAAATTGCGGTCGGCACCGTGAGTGGCCACAACGACATTGCGACCCTGATCAATATAGATGTACTGGCCGTAAATGCCACGCGCAAGGAACTGTCCGGCGGCGGAACCATCAGGCACCCACCATTGGTATCCATAACCAATCTCGCCGACCTCTGTGTTAGCACTTGGGGCAGTGCTTTGCGCGACCCAATCGGCAGGTACAATCTGCTGACCTTCCCACATGCCACCTTGGGCGAACATCTGACCAAAACGGGCGTTGTCGCGGGTGGTGGTGTTTAAGCCGCCCAGCACAAACGCCACGCCGTAACCGTCGGTCAGGAAGTATGGATCAGCCTCGAACCCCATTGGGCCAATAATTTTCTCAACCAAAAGGTCGGTGATGCTGCGACCCGTCGCGCCGCGAATGACCATGCTGATCACATGGGTGTCAATGGACACATATTGCCAGTGGTCGCCTGGCGTGGCATCGGTTTCGGTCAGATCGGCGGTGAACCCGTCCATTGAACGACCAAGCGCCAGCACGCGGCCCATGCGGTTAATGTCCGATGATTGATCCAGATAATCTTCGTTGAACGTCACGCCCGACGACATTTGCAACACGTTGCGGATGCTCGTGGCTGCATAGGCAGAGCCTGCTAACTCGGGGGCATAATCGGTCACGGGGGCATCAAGATCAGCGATCACACCCTCGGATACCAAAACGCCAAGCAACGCCGACAGATATGATTTCGACACCGACCAGTTGATCCGCAGGTCTGTGGCTGCAGTGCCTTGGAAATAATCCTCATAAACGATGTCGCCACCTTTCAGCACCACAAGCGCCGTGACAGCACGATCAATGATCCAGTCATCTACGGCTGTGGGCAACGCAAACGTGGGTCCTTGGGCCAGCGGGGCAGGGTCGTCGACCGCGCGAATAAGCGGGACAGTCAAAAACGCCTTATCCATGCTGGAAAAGTTATTCACGATTTTCTCTTGCGAAAACAAGCTATTTACGGCCAGAAGACGGGTAATTTCTTCGCGTTTGATCAGTGCGATGACCGCAATCGCCACGGCTGATATAGTCAAACCCCAAAATACCCATTTGAAAAATGACGACATATCTATCTCTTCCATTGCACCCAGCGTCCATGAAAATCAGCGCGACCTAGGTCAATTGTGATGTCGCCGGGCCGGATGCGCAAGGTCATGGCGGCACCGGGGCTTTGGGCGTCAGGTTCCATGCCAAACCACGCAAGCGGGCTGTTGGCGGTGGCCTTGGCCCGTGATGTGGGTCATCTGATCTGCCAGCCAATCAATCGCATCCGCTTGATCCACCTGCGCATCAAAGGCGTCAATGGCGGCAACAGTGCGGGCCATGCGGTTAGGCTGATTCGGGCCAAAGATACGCACGCAGGCGAAGCTGATCGGTGGCGTTTGTTGGATCAAGCGGGTTGAGATCAACGCCGCGCCGGGCGATGACGACGGTGTCGGCATCGGGCGGCGCTGGTCCCTCCCAATCGGGTGTCAGGATCACATCAGGGTCGGATTTCCCAAAGCGTTTTCCGCCAAGGTCAGCTGCAAACTGATCCCACATCAGGTTCAACCCACCGCTTGCGCCCAGCTCGGATAGGCGCATCGGCAGTCCAAACCTACTGGCCAAAACCTGACCCACTGCGATTAACACGGCGGCGCGGCGGACTTCGTTGGTTTGTGGTGGGCTGTCCACCCAATCGTTCAAAAACCTATCTTCACGCACCATCGCACTCCGCAACAGCGGCCCAAAGGATATCGTCGTCCACAGCATACGGCGGATACACATCCGCCAAAGGATCGCCGCCCAATACCAACGCATGTAACCCGCCAGTAATGCGCAACGGCAAGGATTGCGCGCTTGGACCAATATCACCTTCCCACGCAAAATAGCGATCCCGCAACGGCGTATCAGGCCAATCGCGACTGCCCAAAACGGCGCATAACTGACCCATAAACGGGGACCCGAGCGCGACACAGGCAGCACCTTGAAAAGCAAATGCGTCCGATAACGCTGGTGGCATTACTTGAAGCGATCCGACAGTTTCTGCAACGCGCTGCGGGTGTCCTCTGGCGGAACAACAGCCGCGACAACTTTGGGCGTGGGGGCCGATTTCGACGACCGGGCAGGGGTCAGGCGCAAACCAATCGTATTGAGAAACTTGGCGCTATCACCTGCAACCAGATGGGCAACACCATCAGCAATCCCGCGCAACTCATCATCTAACCAATCAGCATCGGCTTTCGGGAAATCGCGCAAAACATAACCCGCGACGGCATCCTTATGACCGGGATGACCGACGCCCATGCGGACGCGGTCATAGTCAGGGCCGATATGCTGGTGAATAGACCGCAACCCGTTGTGACCAGCATGGCCACCACCGGTTTTGACGCGAATCTTGGCGGGGGCCAAATCAAGCTCGTCGTGGAACACAATCACATCCGCAGGCGCAATCTTATGAAACCGCGCAGCCTCGCCAACAGCTTGCCCTGACAGGTTCATGAATGTCTCAGGCTTAAGCAATATCACCTTGTCAGACCCAATGTGGCCCTCGGATACTTGGCCCTGAAACTTGGTGCGCCACGGGGAAAACCCATGCGCAGACGCGATTTCATCCACAGCCATAAAGCCGATGTTATGACGATTGTGGGCGTATTTAGCACCCGGATTTCCAAGACCAACAATTAATTTCATGCTTGCACATTAGGCGGGCAATGAAACCGACGCCAGAGCAAGCAACAAAAAAGGGCACCCCAAATAGGATGCCCTTTCAATCTTTTGAGACAGCGCAGATTATTCTGCGGCGGCGTCGTCACCAGTTGTTGGGACAGCATCGGCCGCAACGTCTTCATCTTCGTCGTCGCCTTCGGCAATCAATGCGCGTGGCGCAGAAACGTTTGCGATGACAAAATCACGGTCTGTGATTGTTGGCTTCGCGCCTTCAGGCAGCGTGATCGCGCTGATCGAAATGGTGTCACCGATTTCAACGGCGGCCAAATCAACAACAAGGCTATCAGGAATGTCGCCAGCAAGGACTTCCATTTCAACATCGTTACGAACAACAGACAATGTACCGCCCTTTTTGATGCCGACGCAGATGTCTTCGTTGATGAATTCAACAGGGATGTTCAATTTCACACGGCTTGTACGCTTCAGGCGCATCAGGTCGATGTGAATTGGCAAATCTTTAACAACGTGACGCTGAATACCGCGGCAGATAACGCGAACGTCGTCTTGGCCTTCGATTTTCAGGTTCTGCAGTGTGGACATAAAACCACCCTTGCGCAGACGTGTCAGCAAATAGTTGAAGGGAATGTTGATCGCGATAGGCTCTTCACCACCACCGTAAACAACACCGGGTACCAATTCGTCACGACGTGCTTGGCGGGCGGCCCCCTTGCCTGTCCCCGCGCGAAGTGTGGCGTCTAAGTCTGGAATCTTACCAGCCATTTTAATTCTCCAAAGATAAGGGGCCGTCCTCCAAGGGTGATACGGCCCGGTTAGACATCGGCCTATAGGGGGGAATCGGCTGCGTGAAAAGAAGTTTATCGACGCAACCCCCCTGATTTCGATGATCTGAGGTATTCATTGGATACCAATAGGGCGCAAAGGCCAAATTTGAGGCGAAAGTTACATCGATTTGCCGCGCCGAGATTTTTCATAGATGTATTGTAAGTCGCTGAAATTTGACTGGAGCCGTTCGGATGCGACAACATGATGTAATGTTTAATGTGCTTGAGCTGCCTTGCGGCGTAGCCTTGAAAAACCGGATCGCGAAATCTGCAATGCCTAATTCCTTGGGCGACGGAACCGGTCATCCGACATCCGAGCAAAACAGGCTGTATCAACGGTGGGCGGACGGTGGGCTGGCCATATCAATTATTGGCGAGGTGCAGGCCACGTCCAACTGCGCGGAAAAACCTGGTAATCTGGTGCTGGATGCAAATGCCGACATGTCAAAATTTCGGGAACTTGCCGCGCTTGGCGCAAGCAACAACACACAATTATGGCTGCAACTCGGGCATGCAGGGGCGCTTGCATATGCGCCAATCAGCAACCCCAAAGGCCCAAGTGCACTTGACCTGCCCGACCTTTGGTGTAAGGCGATGACGCAAGACGAAATCAACCAAGTGCCGTTGGAATTTGCAAGAACAGCTAAGTTGGCGCAGCAGGCTGGGTTCGGTGGCGTGCAAATCCATGCTGCACACGGCTTTCTGCTCAGCCAATTTCTGTCGCCATTGTTTAACAAACGCAGCGATGAATACGGCGGGTCCGTCGCAAATCGCATGCGGCTCTTGCGCGCGTCCATTGAGGCCACACGCGCAGCAGTCGGCCCGCATTTTCCAATTGCAGTGAAGCTCAACTCTTCAGATCAGCTTGAAGGCGGGTTTAGCGAAGATGAGGCACTAGAAGTCGTGGCCGCACTGGACGGGACCTCGGTCGATATAATTGACATCAGCGGAGGCACGTATTTCCCCGGTGCTAAATCGGCGTCTGACAGTGCAGGGCGTGGTCCGTACTTCATCGGATTTGCCAAACGCGCCCGCTTGGTGACATCCAAACCACTGATGCTAACAGGTGGTTTTAAAACGCGCGCGCAGGCAAAAGAGGCGGTGCAAAGCGGTGCCGTGGATGTGGTCGGACTTGCTCGCGCCCTTGTCCTTGAACCAGCGCTTCCACACCTTTGGATGAAAAATCAAACGGCTGACCCCGTTTTTCCGCGATTTTCAGATGCACCAGAGGGCGGCATTACGGCGTGGTATACGACGCGGTTGACCGAAATCGGCGCTGACAAAGAGACAGATGATGTCGGTGATCTTGAACAAACGATCAGCGCCTACGAAACGCGTGATAGCATCCGAACAGAAATCTGGTCGGGCCACTTTGGCAGCAGTGCCGTCTAGCCGGACCTAATTGGTGATAGGCCGCTATGTCGCTTCGTTAGGCACAAGCAGCCACGCTTGGCGAACGTAAGTAGCCACTTTAAAACCCACTGCGATCACTTTGACACTTGCTTTGGACCCAATTGCAGGTCAGCAATCGCGCCATGTCAGTTCTAAACGCCCTTTACGTGTCCCGCCGTCCTGCCGCTGCCTTTGTGGTGGTTGGATTGTTCTGGGGCTGCTTCGCGGCCTTTGTGCCTGTGATCAAAGCCCAGCTTGGGGCAAGCGACGCGCTGTTTGGCATCCTGCTGTTGGGGTCGGCCACTGGACTTGTGTCGTCGATGTGGCTGGCACCCAAGGCGGACAAAATCCTTGGCGGGCGGGCGATGCAATTGGGCGTCATCGTGTTGGCGCTCGCGTGGCTTTTGCCACCACTGATCAGCACTCCAATCATTTTCGCAGCGTCCTTGGCGCTTGTCGGCATGGCATCCGGCCTGCTTGATGTGGTGATGAACGCGCGGGTGTCCGAGCTAGAAGCCAAACATAACCGCCCCCTGATGAACGCAAATCACGCCATGTTTTCAGTCGCCTATGCGGTCGCGGCTACAATCACCGGTTTCGCAAGGGAGGCCAGCATCCCACCGATCTACGTCTTTGCGGGCTTCGGGGTTGCGGCAATCCTGCTGGTGCCGTTCATCTATATGGACGTTGAAATCACCGAACCCGAAGAAGGCGCCACAGGCCGCTACCCGCTTTGGCCGGTGCTGATATCAGGGGCAATTGTGCTGATCGCGTTCATGTCCGAGGCGACGGTCGAGGCATGGTCAGCCCTGCATATTGAGCGCACGCTAAATGGCGGTGCCGCTCAAGGGGCGCTAGGTCCCGCAATGTTAGGGTTCACCATGGCATTCGGGCGGTTTTCTGGGCAGGCGGTGTCAGAGCGGATGCGCGACGTACATGTGATTATCGGGGCGGCGTGCATGACAGCACTTGGTGCGGTCATCGCAGCCCTCGCGCCAGCACCGATGTGGGCCTACGTGGGCTTTGGCATCTTTGGGCTGGGCGTGTCCGTGATCGGGCCGCTTGGGCTGGCCATCGTCGGGCGGATCGTCCCAGCACACCTGCGCACCGACGCCATTAGCAAAGTCGCGGTGATGGGATTTTCCGGTTTCTTCTTTGCACCAGTCCTGATGGGTCTCGCGTCCGAGGCTTATGGGCTACGTGTTGCATTCAGCGGCGTGGCGGCGGTCGTGCTACTCACGGTGCCACTGGCGTTGATCGTGACGCGGATCCCACGAACTGATGGTAAACCCTAAGACCAGTCGCCCTCAAAATTACGCGGGATCAGCAGGATATCTTTGTCCAGCTTGGTGATATCGCGGCGGCCACATAAGGCCATTGTGGTGTCCAACTCCTTGTGAATGACGTCCAAGGCTTTGGTCACGCCAGCCTCGCCCATCGCACCCAATCCGTTGACATAGGCGCGGCCAATATAAGTGCCTTTTGCACCCATCGCCAGGGCCTTCAGCACGTCTTGGCCGGACCGAATACCGCCGTCCATGTGGACCTCGACCTTGTCGCCTACGGCATCCAAAATCGCGGGCAGAGCGCGGATTGACGACAACGCACCGTCCAACTGACGGCCACCGTGATTGGACACGATAATCGCATCAGCGCCCAACTTGGCCGCCATCTTGGCATCTTCGACATCCAAGATACCCTTCAAGATCACCTTGCCGCCCCACATTTCCATCAACTTGGCAACGCGGTTCCAGTCCAATGCGTGATCAAACGCTTCGGCGGTCCACGACGCAAGCGACGACGGGTCGGCCACCCCCTTGGCATGACCCACGATATTGCCAAAGAACCGGCGCTTGGTTTGCAACATCTCAATGCCCCACGCCCATTTCGTCGCAAGATCAGCAATGCTGGTGACAGTAAATTTTGGCGGGGCAGACAAACCGTTTTTCAAATCCTTGTGACGCTGACCCATGACCTGCAAATCAAGGGTAATCACAATCGCAGAACAGCCCGCTGCACGGGCGCGTTCAAACAAGCGGCGCATAAAGTCGTCGTCTTTCAGGGTATAGACCTGAAACCAAAACGGCTTGGTCGTGTGTGCGGCCACGTCCTCGATCGAACAAATCGACATGGTCGACAGCGTAAACGGCACGCCGAACTTTTCAGCAGCTTTCGCTGCCTTTATCTCTCCGTCCGCGGATTGCATGCCCGTCAAACCAACAGGGGCAAGGGCCACTGGCATCGCGACGTCTTGGCCGATCATCTGCGATTTTGTGGTGCGGTTTGTCATGTCGACGGCGACCCGTTGACGCAGACGGATTTGGTCGAAATCTGACGTGTTTTCGCGGAACGTCTGTTCGGTCCAACTGCCGCTTTCAGCGTAATCATAAAACATCTTGGGCGTGCGCCGTTTGTGCAGGCGTTTGAGATCAGCGATGGTTGTTATGACGGGCATGACAGTGGCCTTTTCGTTGAATTGGTATAAATGTGTTACCAATTTTGCAAAGTCGGCGCAAGGCGCAGAAATAGGGCCTCCGGTGGGAGTATTTTCAAAAAAGCGAGGCGAAATTATGCGCGGTGCGCACCGTCGGCAAGGGATTTCACAAACGCCAACACATCCGCGACGCTTTCGCCCGCGCCGATTTTTTCGACAATGGCCGAGCCTACGACCGCTCCGTCAGAGATTGCAGCGATGTCCTGGGCGGCGTCTGGCGTTTTGATGCCAAAGCCCACGATGACGGGCAGGTCAGTTTGCGATTTGATCCGCGCGACCTCTGGGGCCACGACACCCGCTTGCGCGGAGGCCGTGCCGGTAATGCCATTGACCGACACGTAATAGACAAAGCCAGATGTGTTTTGCAGCACCTTTGGCAGGCGTTTGTCATCAGTGGTCGGGGTCGCAAGGCGGATAAAGTTGATACCAGCGGCCTGCGCCGGAATGCACAGCTCATCGTCTTCCTCTGGCGGCAAATCCACAATGATCAACCCGTCAACGCCCGCATCTTTGGCTTGGGCAAGGAACGTATCAACACCACAAGAATAGATCGGGTTGTAATAGCCCATCAGCACAATCGGGGTCGTGTCGTCAGTTTTGCGCAGCTCGCGGGCATATTGCAAAGTCTTTTGCAAATTCTGACCGCCAGCCAACGCACGTTGACCAGCCAGTTGGATCGTAATGCCGTCGGCCATTGGATCCGTAAACGGCAAGCCCAGCTCGATAATATCGACACCCGCCGCAGGCAGCCCTTTGACGATCTCGAGCCCCTTGTCATAATCAGGGTCACCCGCCATCACATAGGCCACAAACGCCTTTTTGCCGGCGGCATTCAATTCTGCAAATTTGGCGTCAATCCGGCTCATGTCAGTCCCCTTAAAACTCGCCTTCGTTTTGGGCCAACAAATGCGATAAATCAATGCCCCATTGCGCAAAGGGCTAATGGCTTCTAGAAGCAGCGCCATACATTAAGGAGAGTGCGCTATGGGTTTCAAGATGGGTATCGTGGGTCTGCCGAACGTCGGCAAATCAACCTTGTTTAACGCGTTGACGAAAACCGCAGCCGCACAGGCCGCCAACTTCCCGTTTTGCACCATTGAACCCAACGTGGGGGACGTCGGCGTTCCCGACGCACGGCTCGACAAATTGGCCGCCATCGCGACCTCCAAAACCATCATACCGACGCGCATGACATTCGTCGACATCGCGGGCCTCGTCAAAGGCGCATCCAAGGGCGAAGGGCTCGGCAACCAGTTCCTCGCTAACATCCGCGAATGCGACGCCATTGCCCACGTGCTGCGCTGCTTTGAAGACGACGACATCACCCACGTCGAAGGGCGCGTTGACCCTGTTGAGGACGCCGAAGTCATTGAGACCGAACTCATGCTCGCCGATCTGGACAGCATCGAAAAGCGGCTCGCCAACCTGCACCGCAAGGTCCGTGGCGGCGACAAAGACGCCGGTGATCAAGTCCGCCTTCTGGAACTTGCCAAATCCGCAATCGAGGCAGGCCAGCCAGCGCGCACCTGTAAAATTGACGACGACGACGCCAAGCAGTGGAAAATGCTGCAACTGCTGACCACCAAACCCGTCCTTTACGTCTGCAACGTCGAAGAAGACAGCGCAGGCACCGGCAACAGCCAGTCTGTGCGCGTCGCGCAAATGGCCGCAGCGCAAGGCAACTCCGCCGTTGTGATCTCTGCGCGTATCGAAGAAGAAATCAGCCAGCTAGAGCCGGAAGAAGCAGACATGTTCCTCGGCGAAATGGGACTAGAAGAACCGGGCCTCGACCGTCTAATCCGCGCAGGCTACGAACTGCTGCACCTGCAAACCTACTTTACCGTTGGGCCAAAAGAGGCGCGCGCTTGGACCATCCAAGAAGGCACCTCTGCCCCGCAAGCCGCAGGCGTGATCCACGGCGACTTTGAGCGCGGTTTCATCCGCGCCGAAACCATCGCCTATGATGATTTTGTAACGTTGGGCGGCGAACAACCCGCCAAAGTAGCCGGCAAAATGCGCGCCGAAGGCAAAACCTACATCGTCAAAGACGGCGACGTTCTGCACTTCTTGTTTAACACCTAAATCGGCGCTGATATCGGGGGAAACTGACAGCCGTCGGCATGGTTTCTCCCTAACTTCAGCCTGCAATCTCAGGTAATCTTTAGTCAACTAGAACGCGAAAAATCCATCTCTGAGTGAAGAATCCTTCAACAGTAATTGGATATACGCATAATTGTTGAAGAGATTGATGCCTGATCCGTACGTATCAGAAGTAAAATATCAAGGCGGCGCCTCGCTCGATTTTGTCGAAATTGCGGTGGACGCTGGCACAGATGTGTCTTCTATCTTCGTGACAATTTACAATGCGGATGGGTCTGTTCAGTCTGTGAATGCGTTGGGCACGTTGGTTGGCACTCAATTTGGCCAAGATATTTACGTGATCGACATCGCGACGTCAGGCACGTTCGACGGGTCGCATAAATCTAGCGGCGTGGCGCTAGAACAGGACGGCACATTGGTGTCGTTTATCTCATTTGACAACGGATCGCCTATCACGGCGACGGCCGGCATTGCCAATGCATCGACGTCGACACAAATAGGACTGGCCAGTGGTGGAAAATCGCTCGAAACCACCGATGGCGGTGCGACCTATATCACCCAAGCAACACCGGCACCCGGTGCAATCCCGTGCTTGTGTCTGGGCACAATGGTCGAGACCGCGACCGGTCCTATAGCCGTTGAATTATTAAAGCCCGATATGTTGATCCGTACTGTCGATGGTCAGTTGCTTCCGCTGCGCCTTGCGATCAGACGGGACGTCGACGCGACCGAGTTGGATGCAAATCCAAAATTCCGGCCCATCGTCATAGCCGCAAATAGCCTCGGGCATGGGGTACCTCTTCGCGACCTTTGGGTGTCTCGACAGCACCGGATGCTGGTCCGCTCACCAATCGTCGAGCGCATGACTGGATCACCCGAAGCGTTGATCGCAGCCATCCACATGGTGCAAGCCGACGGCATTGCCATCGACAATGACGTGACCGAAGTGTCCTACTTCCATCTCCTATTTGATGTGCATGCGGTGATAATCGCAAATGGTGCAGCGACTGAAAGCCTCTATTTGGGGGCAGGGGCATTGGACGCCATTCGCCCCGCCGCTGTTGCCTAAATGAAGGCGCTGTTTCCGCATCTTTTCGTGAACGACGTGCCACCATGCTCTGCGCGATTTATACCTAAGGGCCGTGTGCAGAAAAAATTGGTTGAACGCCATTGTCGCAATGAAAAACCGTTTCAGGTGTCGGTGCCCCGTGTTGTGGAAAACGTTGTTGGCAGCCTCCACTGAGCCAAACCCGCTAGGGTGTTGAGGCGCGCGTTTATCTTCGGTTCGTACGAAGTTGCCCCGCAAAAACGGCTTATGCAAAACTTATGCGAAACTTATGCAAAACATACGGCGCAATTTGGGGTTTTTGCCTCTTGCCCCGCTTTCAAGATACCCCTAAACGATTCAGCGGAGACGTGGCCGAGTGGTCGAAGGCGCTCCCCTGCTAAGGGAGTATACGTTAACGCGTATCGAGGGTTCGAATCCCTTCGTCTCTGCCACCACCCCTTTATTGCTATAATTACTAGTAAATAAAGGGTTTGGTGGTGTGAGTTAAATACCCAATAGTACCACGCCGCAGTACCACGTTTGAGGTTGGATCATCTTTCGATTTGAGCGACTGAAAGTCTAACAACACGATTCTCTACGTTGTCACGGAGGAACTCGTTCTAAGTTGCTTGTTACGCAACCAATTCAAGCTAATCGTGGTTCTTAACTTTCGCCGCAGCTTCTTCGATAAGAGCCAAAGGCTCGACGGGCTTTAGCCCTATAATCAGACTAACAGCCCTAGTCAGACCAATGATTAGCACACACGTTTGCAAAAATAACCAAAGTAGCAACACAACAATCTTTACTGGGCTAGTCTGCTAAAGGTCTTAATGGTGATTTCTCAGGTGCATTAGCCACCACAGTGCAGCGCATGAAGGCACGTTGGTAGAAGACCGTAGCGCCTCACTGAGCAGCAGTAGACTCTGGGTTACGTGAATTCATTTGAGGCTGCTGTGAGTTTGTAAGGTGCGTCTGAAGGAGCTTGGAACCTATATAAAGCTGAGGAACTTTTCGAGTTGGCTCGTTATTGACCTATGAATCCAAGACAAACATTTACCTTCGGTGTCGTTTGCCAACAGCTATGCGTCAGTGATCCAAGGTCAAAGCACTCGTTGAAGCTGGCGTAGGACGACTACAGGTCATGGAGCAGCTTGGGATAAGCAAGGCGTCTTACTATAAAGGCGTCTTACTATCGGTGCTTGAGTGGGTATCTTAGTTTGTTGTGGTTGGTGATTATGCTGTGTCAGCCTGTTAATCTAGTTGTATCCTTATGATATTTATGGTCGATCTACCTAAGGGTTAAGAATTAGATTGCAAGCATCACACAGGGAAACACAATAATGTCTTCAACAGTAAACGGATACCAGATTGAGCCAGGTGCTAATCTGTACAATGCTGACCTGAGCGGTGCTGACCTGACCAATGCTGACCTGACCAATTCTGACCTGAGCGGTGCTAACCTGAGCGGTGCTGACCTGACCAATGCTGACCTGGACGGTGCTGACCTGACGGTGCTGACCTGAGCGGTGCTAACCTGACCAATGCTGACCTGACCAATGCTGACCTGGACGGTGCTGACCTGAGATACGCTGACCTTCGCGGTGCTGACCTGACCAGTGCTTACCTGGACAGGTGCTAACCTGAGATCGCTGACCTGCGGTGCTGACCTGACAAATGCTAACCTGTTCGTTGCTGACCTGAGCGGAGCTAACCTGGACGGTGCTAACCTGACCAATGCTGACCTGACCAATGCTGACCTGATCGGCACTAACCTGACAAATGCTAACCTGTCCGATGCTGACCTGAGCGGAGCTAACCTGGACGGTGCTAACCTGAGATACGCTGACCTTCGCGGTGCTGACCTGACCAATGCTGACCTGACCAATGCTGACCTGACGGTGCTGACCTGACGATGCTGACCTGACTGGTGCTGACCTGAGCGGTGCTGACCTGAGCGCGTGCTGACCTGAGCGTGCTAACCTGGGTGCTAACCTGATCTGCCATTGGCGTTGAGGGTCTGTCCCAAGAACAGCTTGCATCAACAATTTCTAAAATGCCGACACCTACAATTAACTTGAATGATGCTGATGGTGTCATCACAGCAGACGAAGCAGGAGACTGGGCTGGCTTGAGTGGTACGGCCTATCCTGGAACGACTGTGACGCTTGTGAGTACTTATGAGACCAATGGTGGCTCGGAATCTTATACTGCAGTTGCAAATAATGCAGGTGTTTGGGCGCTTACTCAAGATGATGTTGGTGAAACGCCACCTAATGGGGTGTTTAGCTTGACCGCCACTGCAACTGATGGTGATGGGAATGTATCAGACGCAGCAACCGCATCGTTAACATTAGATTTGAACAATGCTCCAACCATCACAACCACGACATCCCTAAGCACAGATGAAGATACAGCAATAGCTGCAATAGCCTTCAGCGGTACTGATGTTGATGATGACAGCCTGACCTTCAGCTTCACTGATCCTGCCAAGGGTACAGTTACAAACAATGATGATGGGACTTTCAGCTACACCCCAAATGCCAACGCAAACGGCACAGATAGCTTTACCATCACTGTTAATGATGGAACTGTAGACGTTACTGAAACAGTGAACGTTGCTATTGCTGCAGTTAATGATTTGCCTAACGGTGCTGTCACAATTTCTGGCACAGCTACTGAGGATGAGATACTTACAGCTGTCACATCCACCATATCAGATGCAGATGGTATTGGTAATGTTGGGTTCGACTATCAGTGGTTCGCTAACGATGAAGCTTTGGTTAACTCGTCGCCCGTGGAACTTTATCAGCGCAAAAATATCCTTCAACGTAAAGATGAGGATGAGCTATTCAGTTATAAGCTCATTGGCAGCGATAACCCTGATGATGGCTTGGGTGTATACGCGTTTGAGCTGACGTTCTATGATAGGGTTGACGATAGTTTAGTAAAATTATCCGATGATTTGATTGCAGTGACGCCACCTGAAGACCAAGCCTTTGAAACAGCCGGCACTTTCGATAAAATTGTGCCAGAAACCAATACATTCACTGTCACTGAGTCAGAAGTTGGTAAGGCAATTACCGTTAAGGTCAGCTATACAGATCTGTATGGCACATCCGAAGAACTTATAAGTTCTGCAAGTGGGGCTGTAATTTCAGCTGATCTCGCCATCACGACCACAATCACTGACCGCTTCGGTAATGCTATGAACAGTGCTGATGCCTATGCGTATGAAGCGTCTAACGGTGATCAATTCTTCATCCGTGAAGTTGGAGATGAGGCTGATAGTACAGTATTCGAGATTGTTGCTCTGGCTGATGCTAATATCTCTGCTATCGACTTTGAGTTAACTGACAACGCAGGTCTTACAGACTTCACAGTTTCTGATGCTTTGGCTGATTGGACTGTACAGGCGAATACGTCTACGCCCAATACGGTCATCTTAAGTGGCTTTGGTGCAGTAGACGGCTCTTCTGAAATCACATCAGGTCAAGAGACAGTTTTAGCAACCTTCACCAGTGCTGCTAGTCCAGACTTTGTGATCAGTGGCATTGCTCTGAATGGAGCAGCACAGCAAGACGTGTCTGTCGATAAGATTACTGCAACATCTACAACCGACAACGTCACAGTATTCAAAACTGCGAATGGCTCAGAAGTGCTCATAAATGCAGACAAAGACATCGACACAGCGTCAGACAAAGCCATTGGAGCCTTTGATGCCCTTCAAGCTCTGCGTCTTGCTGTTGGCCTCAACAAATCAGATGGTACCTCAGAATGGCACGACTACATTGCAGCAGACATCAACAAAGACGGACGTGTCGGTGCTGATGATGCTCTGAACATCCTGAAGTTCGCAGTTGGTCTTACAGATGGTCCATCAGCAGACTGGGTATTTGTCGATGCAGATGCTGACTGGTCTGCGATTGACCGTAGTACGACTACCTATAACGAAGGTATTCAGCTGTCAGACATTATGGTTGATAGCAGCATCAACATGACAGGTATTCTCGTAGGCGATGTCGATGGAAGCTATATTGCGTGATCCTAAGAATGGTCCTAGCTCTTTCTCTCGTAGGCATGAGAGACAGCATGTGAAGTAGGTTTCCCCATCGTAGTAAGGCTTAGAGCGACAGTTCTTGATGATGCAGGTCTTGAGATATGGGAGGTGCCAAGGATGCTTACGATCACGGTGGCTGATCTTATTCTGTTGGGCAGCTTGAGTTGATTTACCACTGCTTGGTCGGTCGTCATTAGACATAGGTATGGTGTCCTTCTTGAGGCTGTATTTATGATTGTTGCTGTGAGGGTGTGTTACACGTAATATTATTGCGTAGATAACTTAAGACCTACGACACAATAAGTTGTAGCAATTTCAGATGGTTAGTTCTTTAGGCTGATATTGGGATAGCCTAAGCATCAGAGTAACCACTCTGGAATCGAAAGCGGTTATTAGGATAAGCACAATAATAACAGTTGGTTATCTGCAGGAGGGCTGCTTTTTTGGCTCCCTCGCGCCACCATTTATTTTGATATTAGGGTAGCTTTATGGGGTCTGTATCCATTAAGTCACTGTTTATAAGTGATAATTCGATATTTCCACGGTGGTGTCTCTAATTCCTACGGTGGCTATCCAGCATTAAAGAACTCACCATGCAGCTTCTTGCCTAGATCAACGTAGGCTTTGTGCGCTTGCTCAGGGGTCTCATGCAGCCCTAAGTAATGATCCACTCCGTCAGACTGAACCTTAGCTTTCCACTTACCTGTAGGCTTGTTGTAGCTAACTCCCTTGTAGCCACTGGTATTACGACAGCTACGACCAACATTCAGCTTATTCTGTTGTGGCGTACACAGGCGCAGGTTCCAGAAGGTATTGTTACTGCGATCAGCATCTATGTGATCCACGACAAGATCATCTACAGGGAATGAACCATAGTGATAGAGCAATGCCAGTCTATGCTCCTTGTGTCTCTTTCCAGCTATAACGATGTAGCGGTAATTACTGTCGGTTAGATCACCTGCTCTCGTGCCGATACGTTTAACCTGTGAGTGCTTCAGCCAAGTGAAGTGACCAGTGTCATAGTCGTAGGAAAGTAGGTCTTTAAGTTCTTCTTGAGTCAGTTCGTTCTTGTGGGCCATGATTAGGCTTCCTTTGAGTAGGGCGCAGCCATACGACTGCTTTAAGTTATGTTGTTGGAGATTGTTTATGTGACTTCGTCACGAGGAGATTTGTGGGGACAGGCGTCCCTTTGGGTACACTCTGGGTGAACACTCAGATTGTTGTGTATTCTGTGCATACAGGGTTGTGTAACCACTTAATGAACGCTAATGTGTACGTAGTCTTAGAATCAAAATGCACACAAAGGAGCTACAACATGGCTAAATATGGTTACGCAAGAGTTTCATCGCTCTCACAGTCTACTGAAATACAGGTTGATGCTTTAACTGCTGCTGGCTGTACTGTTGTGCGACAAGAGAAAGTCTCTGGTAGATCAACTGAAGGCAGGGACGAACTGGCAACCATCTTAGAGTTCATGTCTGAGGGTGACAGCCTGTGTGTTCATAAGATCGACAGACTTGGTCGCAACACCAGAGACGTACTTAACCTTGTGCATCAGATCACAGAGAAGGGTTGCTCGTTACAGGTACTAGAGCCAGCTATTGATACCAGTGGCCCGATGGGAACTATGATGCTGACTGTTCTTGGTATGGTCTCTGAGATGGAACTGGGGTTCATCAAGGAACGTCAAGGAGCAGGTATTGAAGCTGCTAAGGCCAAGGGTGTCTACAAGGGACGACCATCAAGTCTAGATCACGACAAGATCAAGGAACTACATGCTCAAGGCATGGGTGCTACTGCTATAGCCAGAGAGCTAGGTTGTAGTCGTGGTGCTGTCTATAAAGCTGTTGCCTAACGCTAGTCCGTATAAGCCTCACTGAGCGTTGTTAATCCTTAGGCTACCTGCTGTTGTTGATGACGTTAGAGGCTAGCTGGTGAGGCTGTGATGAGGCTCTCAGATAGAACGTGGAACCCCTATTTTATGGGGGGATTTTTCCGTTAGGTCCGTTATCCACCTACAAATCCAAAGCAAAGAAATACTTTTGACCTCTCCAGTAATCAACAGGGGGGTCTACCTGAGCTTTGACTTCAGATTGCCTTGCTATTTCTACGACAAAAACCAGTATTTCAAAATACCGTTAGGAATTCGGCATTGGGGTTATTCCCTAGTTACACGACAGAAACCGTTCCCTATATAGGCGTAGCCTGTGGTTGAGATTACCTAAGTCATAACGACATAATGAATTGATAATCCGATCAGTCTATCTCTCTGACATAACTTAAGTTGAGCTTATGATTAGTGACCGATCAGTGATCAATACTTGGTGGTTGTGATCTCTGAGGTAACTTAAGTTAGTCTTAAGATTATATAACCACCATGTTGTTAATCATTAAGTAATTATACCCTCACAGTCATCATTCTCTCTGATAATGTTAAGATTACATCCACAACCAGTATCATCTTATTGTCGCTAATCTTTGTGTCGTTAGCCTTGGAGGCAACATGAAGTTACTACCTTATAATAGTGCGACGCTAACTCTGGATTACTGCTGTTACCGTCGCACTAGGTGATCTCAGTAGTAGTCTTTGATGCTGACTCCATATGTTTTCATCACATATCTATGAGCTATCTTCGCTATGTTGATTGTCTTGGCATTTAACAGGGCTGGATTGCAGACGATCTTCTTGGTGGTTGGATTGTCGATGTATGCCTGTATCCATTCATCCCGTTGCTCTTGAGTTCTGTTATCCAAATACAGTTCATAGCTGTAATTGACCCTATCGAAATACTCCATTTGCTCTCTGGCCTTTGCAGGACTTGATTGAGCGTTCTGAATTGGTCTGCTGTTGTTCTTACGACAATTATCAGAACAGAATACCTTAGTTGAACGCTTAAAGGTTATCTTCGTGTCGCAGTGCTTGCAGAGCTTCTCTACAGGGGTTGATAACGCCTCAAGGAAGTCAGTTTGATTGGCATACGTCATTCCGAGCGACCTCCCCAGAGTGCTTTACACAGCAGGTAAGTATTAAAGATTTGTAACAGTGAAAACGCTATTATTGGCGCATAGCAATTTAATAGAGTGACCATGAGAGGTCTCCTTGTGTGGGTTATTAAGGGCATAAGCCCGTCGAGCCTTTGGCTCTCTTGAATGTAGGGGGGTAAAACGAAGAATTAGCCTGACCTAAGGGGCCAGACTGTGTTCGGTATTGTTATACCTAGATTTCAGATTTATTTCATAAGTAGTTGATATGTAACGAAAGAAAGATTGCATAAAATGAACTATTTATTTGTATCTGAGAATCCCCGTTTTGGGTGATTTCCATCATAGCCATATTTTCGCGAAGGTTTCATTTCGATTTGTCGTCAACCCGTTAATTCCCTGAGATATTGGGAACGCTGCTTCGCTTTCGCAGAAAGAAGCGAAGTACGATCTCAATAGGAAGGGATAGGGTTGTAAGATAAATTAGAAAGGAACCGAGCAAGCATAATTGATGGCGTAGCCATTCCATTTAGGGCGACCAGCCCGACCTCAAGACCATCACTTTAGGTGCCTCAGAGTAGCCACAGACTTTCCAAACAACACCTCAAATAGTGCTGAAAATGGTCAATTTACCTAAATGTTAACTGCTTGAAATCATTATCTTTTGTAAATCCAGATGAGAAGGGCCATATTGTTATATTTCAATAGGTTAGCTTCTTCCCCTATACTATAACAGAAGTTATACTAAAGTATAACATAAGTAATACTTAAGTTAAGACACCCTATGAGTAACAACTAACAACATGTAATAACCTAAGTCAGACTCAAGTACGGGGAACACTCACAGATTGATATTCTTGATGGTTGATATTTCTTGATGGTCGTAATCCAGAATGTCGCTTCTTAGGATGGTCGCCTCCTTGTTGCCAAACCTTAAGGCAAACTTAAGTTACCTCGGATCAGATCACAGATTGATTGATTACTGCTCAGTTCAAAAACTTGAGGCTACGTAGGACTAAAGCCCGTCGCTTCAAAGAAGCTCATACAGGGCCATTAAGTCAATTACCTAGTGCTTATCTATGAAATAACCTAGACGCACTGTAGGGTGCCTTACAGAGCCTCTCAGGGCCATCCTGATGCTAGATTTAACCTAAAGGTTAACTTCCAGCGACACAGATGCCTCTCACAGTCGATATTAGCCCCTCTGAGCGTTGTTGAAGATTAGACACAGGTGTTGATACACCTAGCGGCCTTTACAGGGCTTCTCAGGGGCTTCTGTGTGATCTTCTTGAGATGGAGCTGATGCTGCTATTGCGTCATTGCCACTCTGGTACTGGTTTCCACGATCACCACCACGGAAAAGTAGGTTGCAACCTACAAAACTTTAGACGTGACCATTAGCTCAAATAAGCTGTTGATTTTGGTGATCTTGAGTTGGAGCCATTGTAACATTTGTTACATTGCCACTTTGGTACGATTTAAATCAGGTGTACTCGTAATAGCCCCAATCAACTGTATCATAAATCTTAGTCATGTCTTCAAGCAGCACTTCGGGTGGTGTCATTGTGCCGTATTGTTTGTGTATCTTTGAGCTACCTTCAGATTTGTGGCCCATAATGTACTCAGCACGAGAGGGATCAACTGAAGCAGCCGTAGCTCTATCCTTGAATGTGTGTCTGGCAGAGTAAGGGACAACATCTTTATCCTTTATGCCAGTGATAGACCTAACGATGTACCGAAGTGCTGTAGAGGCGTTTTCGTGTCCCTTCGCAGTGTAGTAGTTTGGGAATACTGGAGCATCGCTGGCAGGAGGTGTGCCATAGCCTCTAAGGGCATCAAGTAGAGGTGCTAGGAGTGGGACTGCTCGTTCCATATCACTCTTGTCCATACGGCGTATTGAGCTTGTACGAAATATAACGTGAGGCAAGTTTGTACCGAGTTTTAGGTCTTTAACTTGAAGTCCAGCAGCTTCACTTGTCCTGCATCCTGTGAACAGCATCAGCAGTCCAATTACTTTAAGTTCATTATTCAAGCAATTGTTTATGTTCGATAAGTAAGAGAACCACTCATCTGGTTTGAACGACCTGCGACCTAGTGCTTCTTCCTTTTCTAACACTTTGTTAGACAGCCCAGCGAAAGGGTTGAATACGTTCTTTCCCTTCATCTCTGTATTCCAGCAGTTGATTACCGCAGAGAACGTATTGTTGTAACGATTTCTGGTTCCAGCCTTGGGATAAGTATTCCACATCCAGTCGGACACGACTTGTCTGTCTAAGTCATCTAGCTTGGTGTTCGGACCATTCATAGCAGAGGCAAACCTATCAAGCAGCGCACGTGTCTTAACTTCCCACTTTGCTTCTTTGTCAGGTAACCGCTTCTTATGTCGTTTGTTTGTTTTGATGTATAACTCTGTTGCATCGGCCCATGTTGAGGACATCGTTGTGTCTACATCGCCAGACAGGACTGCCAGTTGAGCAACTAATGGGTGGTTTTGATCTAATTCTTTACGAGGTATCTGATAGCCATCTTGCCCCCAGCGACCTTCTTTATAGTCCTTGGCTCGTTGTTCTTCATCAACATCTTCGTGGATCATCGTATCAAGGATTAGGTCTTTGTGATCTTTGACAGAGTAATTCCAATCACGAGTAACTTGTTTGAACGCATTGATTTCATCATCAGTAGCGTTGTGACTTAGGGTAGGGGCTTGATCGGGATGAACACCGTAATGCACTGCCATCTGTTTAGCTGAGAAAACGGCAGACTGTAACATGTCTGATTTGCTAGTAGGTTGCCCATACAGCTTCTCAGCTAAGGCTTTAGCCGCTTCAAAGCGTTCAGTCTCTGCTACCCAACGTCTGTGAGTGACAGCACTGTTGTTGGTATCTAAAGATTGCTTCCATTCAGTCATCAGTTCACCCTTTGCCGTTCTGGGAAAGTGAACTTGGAGCTTCTTAGGCACTCTACGCCTGTACTCAAAATAGCCTCTAGGTGACTCGAAAAGATAACTGAGTTTGGGGGCCATTTACAAAACCTGTGTACCGAATGTGTACCGAGTTTGTGTACCGAGTAGCCCAAAAGGTCAACAAATACTGCATTATAAAGGGTTTTTGCGGTAAAATGGCTCCGGCGGTAGGGGTCGAACCTACGACAAATTGATTAACAGTCAACTGCTCTACCACTGAGCTACGCCGGAACACTATGGGCGATATAGCAATGCGGATTGATGGCGTCCAGAGGGTTTTTTGCAGTTTAGAGGTTTAATTTTTTGCCGTGAAAACTGCATCACTTTGAAGGTCGGGGTGCGCTGTGATTTGACCTCTCTGCTGCAGGTCCACGAGATGCGCGAACACATTTCGTTTGGCAGCAGGGATAAGAACAGGGCTTACGTCTTTATAAACCGCCAGCGTAATCTGATCTACAGTTTGCCCGACAGATGTAAGCGTGCCCAAAATTTGCGTTTCACGCCGGCGACGGTGCGCGATAAGCCATGCGATCCGCTCTTTCGGATTGGTCACTGGTGCCCCGTGTCCAGGAAAATAAATGCGTGCGTCGATCCGCGCCAACTTTTCGCAAGAGGACATGAAGTCAGTCAGATCACCGTCGGGTGGCGACACCAGCGACGACGCCCATCCCATCACATGATCACCCGTGAAGACAGTGTCGCCCCAGATTAAACAAAGGTGGTTACCAATATGGCCAGGGGTATGCAGGGCTTCTAGGGTCCACTCATCGGTGATGACGCAATCGCCGGACGCGATGACCACATCGGGCCCAAAATCCACATCGATGCCTTCGCCACCGCCTGCGAGGCCTTGCCCCGCGAGCCGTTGCATAATGGCGCTGCGTCCTGCAACAGCGGGGCCGTAACCGTATATCGGCGCACCTGTCTGCGTCGACAGCCTTCTTGCCAGCGGTGAATGGTCGAGGTGAGCGTGTGTTACGATGATATAACTAATGTCACCATCACCCGCCGCGGCATGTATTGCTGCGAGGTGTTCATCGTTGTCTGGGCCGGGATCGATCACAGCAATTGATTTGTGTCCAAGCAGATAGGTGTTGGTACCCTGATAGGTCATCGGCGACGGATTGGGGGCCAAAATCAGCCGTAATCCGTCTGCCAGATGAACGGGGTGACCTGCAACCGGATTAAATTCCTGATCTGACATGGTGATCGACCCTTTCGCCGGACGGCCCCAAGCGATAGCCTCGACCTTATGTTTTGGGCTTGGATCAAAAATTATATGCCACGCGGTCTTTATGGCCGCGCCGCTCTTATATTGATTTTGCCTGTTCTGACTTTGCAGTTACTTGTGACAGTGGTGTTTATTCAACGCCATATTGACGGTGTCACGCGTTCAATGACAAGTGCCGTTAATATTGAGCTGCGGTTTTTGCGCGATGCGATCGACGCAGCACGTGATGCCCAAGCCGCCGGCCAAATTGCAGAAAACACTGGCGCCGCGCTGGAAATTACAGCCAGTCTCCCTGTGGACACAGCACCTGCGTCTGATGAAATCCGATTTGTAGACCTGACAGGGAAGATCGTAATTGATACCTTGCGGATTGGCGTACCCGAAGTGGCCGTAGTGTCGCTTACCGACCGAAGGCGCGTGCAAATATGGATGCAGACCAGACACGGAACAACGTATCTGTCGTTTCAAAGAGGCCGTGTGTCGGTCGCAAATCCTCATCAATTGCTGGTTATTATGGTTGTGATGGGTGCCATTATGACCACCATTGCTTACTTCTTTTTACGCAACCAATTGCGTCCGATTAAGCGTCTGGCTGCAGCGGCCACCGAATACGGCAAGGGCCGGATTAAGCCGTTTTCGCCTACGGGCGCGCTCGAAGTCCGTGCCGCAGGTATGGCATTTCTTGATATGCGCAACAAAATTGAACGGCAAACCCAAAGCCGCACCATGATGTTATCTGGGGTCAGTCATGATTTGCGAACTCCGCTCACACGGCTACGCTTGGGACTGTCGATGTTAGACGGTGAGGACACAGACGCAATAATGCGTGATGTCGACGACATGCAGGAATTGCTTGATGGGTTTCTGGATTTCGCCCGAAATGATGCGCTTGATGGTCTTGAACCATGCATGCCCCGTGAAATTTTAGACGCTGCAGTGTCCGACGCTGCACGTGGAGGGCAATCAGTGACTTTGGGGCCGGTTACTGGACCTGATCAGCACATAACGATGCGCCCGATGGCCGTTCGCCGTGCGTTGGATAACCTGATTGGAAATGCATTGCGCTATGGGACAAAAGCCGAAGTTTGCCTTGATATTACCGACCGCACCGTGCGGTTCACTGTGGAAGACGACGGGCCCGGTATTCCAGCGACGAGCCGAGAGGCCGCGATGAGCCCGTTTGTCCGACTTGATCCGTCCCGCAATCAAGACAAAGGAACGGGCGTGGGACTTGGTTTGTCGATTGTGGCCGATATTGCGCGCAACCACGGCGGATTGCTGCGGCTAGGCGACAGTGCCCGGCTTGGCGGCCTAAAAGCTGAATTGGTATTGGCGCGATAAGGGCGCAATCGGCGGGTACTCATACTGACGTCATCCGCGGGACATGCATGGATTGTACTTAGGAATCGCTGTCAGCTCTCTGTCGGTAACATTAATTCAAACACCAAATTTTTGATACAAATACGACAGCGAGAGCGGTATGGCGGTGGAGGCACAGATACCCCAAACGTCCAGAGGACGTATTAAACGTTTAAAATCAATAAAGAAACGTGTTTTATTAGCGGATACGCAGTCCGCATAACTATTATTCCAGATTAGTTCATTAGGCTCTTTTATCCCTATATTATATTGTAATAAAACAGCAGAATGGCTTCATCGAAAGCTTCAATGGCAGCCTGAGAGACGAGCTGCTGAACGAGGAAATCTTCGATACGTTAGACGATGCCCGCCGCAAACTGGCCCTTTGGCGATACGATTACAACAACGTCAGACCGCACTCATCTCTGGGCAACCAAACACCCGCTGAAGCGCGCCGAGCGCTTGAGCAATTTGAGGGCTCCGCACACGACGCGCTTGCTCAAACTGACGACGAAGAATATGAAATCCAAACCCGCAAACTCTCGTTATGAATGAGGGAGCCTCGGGGGGCAGGTCAATAGCTCTGGGAAGTTCTGGGCCAGTCGCTGTTTGATGCCGCTCATTTGATAGCATTTACTGGAACAAAGGAGATGAACTATGAGACTGAAACGGGCGGGCGAATTTCGTAGGGATGCAGTGCGTATCGCACTGACCAGTGTGCTGACGCGCAAGCAGGTGGTTGATGATGTAGGTGTGAAATGTCGACGCTGAACAAGGGGGTCATGGCGTAAAACAAAATTAATGCCTAATTGCTTTAAGCCAAAGATTTTAGCCGTAGATGATAAAGTTTCTGTTTGGACTTTAAACATCGGCACAATATGGGCGGAAAGTTCTTGGTATTATGGCGGAGCAATCTGGCCACCCCGCCATGGTCTTATTCTTAACTTAGATATCGGAAGCTGACCTCATTTTTACACTATGATTGTGTAGCGATTGCCTCTTCAATCAGTGCTTTGATCTTGTCTTTGCCCTTGCCGCGCAGACGTGCATCCAAGATTTCGTCTGCATTGCTTACATCATTACCGACGACGATTAATGCGACCATTCCCATTGTCTGGTGTGGTTGACACACAACCGCTGTCAGACCAGTTTCAGTCACCGCATATTCGATTTCTTGATTCATTCTGCCTTTGAAGGCTTCTTGCCCTTCTGGCAACGCACCCTTCACGGATTGCGCGTTGTGCGATCGGTCTGTTGGTACAAAACGGATCACATCTCCGACCTCGGCGCGGATTAACTCTTGGCTAAACACCATTTTCTCACCGGCTTCGTTTTCATTCAGCATCTGAATTTCGATCGTTTCAGCAAAAGCTGCGACAGAAGATCCAACAAGCAGTGCGGCTGACAACAAAAGTGTACGCATTTTTTACTTCTCCAAGTGTTTATGTCCGATCCACACTTAAGGCCGTGAACGCGATGATCCAGACAGGGCGACAGTTTGGCACATGGGCGCACAAAATGTGCTGAACTTTGGGGAGATGAGCTGTAACGATTGTTTATGTGTTTTGGTGTTTCTTACCGCGCCAAATCAGGGATTGCCTGTTCATCTGCGCCAAATCAGCTTTCCCTGATAAGATGTCCTCACATATCCTCACGGCATCTGCTCCTTGATCACGTGTCAGGTTTTTATAAGCAGGGCGCGCGATATGATCATTCCAGATCCCACTGCAAATGGCGTCCAGAACAATTCGTTGAAAGCAATGATCATTGCGCACAGGCCAATGCGTATGCGTGGTCCGCGCAAGGTCCGGCATGATCTCTCTGGTGAGCACCATGTAGCGCGATACAAGGTCTGCGGTTCGGGTTTGCGGGTGGGTCATACCTGTTTAAGTAATCCGTAGGAGTTTTTTGTCAAAACGGGCACTGGTCACAGGGCATAGCTCTCGACGCGGACAAAATGACCGCAAGTTCAACAGTCATGAAACCGACAGATAAACAGCCCCTAAGGCGATTGCTGACGTTAGCCGTTGGCGTGTTGCGCCCGCCCGCTGGTGGGGTGCATATCATCGTTGCCTTTGTCCTACCGGGCATTTGCAGCCTCGGTTCCGACAGTGTTTTTATCTAGCCCTAGTTATGAACCGACCATTGTAGATTGAGAAGACATCGTATCTTTCATGATTATTTTGCTCCATTTTCCAAATCACGCAGTTTTCAAACATCCTTTTATCTCAAGGTAAAATTCAAAACGCTGCTCGGATGACATATATATGAAGCGACCTTGATCCAGTCCTAATTTATTTGTGGGGGTCGTTGTGGGGGATACATTAGTAGATTAACAATTAATCTATCTAAATCAGGAGCTTGCATTTATTAATGGCGGAGACGCAGGGATACTACGACAAAGACACTTAATCCCTTTATTTCCTTGTATTGTTGGGCTTTGTAGATGATACCTAGGGTAAATACCTAGGGTAAAACATCAAATGCCAACGTACCTTGAGAAGCAACACAACACTTGGTTTGCAGTCTACACAATCCCTAAGGCCCAGCGCCACAGGTTCGGTGGTAAGATACGCTTCAAGCAGACACTTCAAACAGACAGTCTCAGGGTAGCCCAGCCCTTAGCCTTGCGGCTGGTTAGCGAGTGGAAGGCCATTGTAGCTGACAACGACCTCCTCTCTGCTGCCTACAAGCAACTATTAACATTGGGTAGAGAGCCAATTGGCGAGTATAAAGGCCAGATCATCTACCAAGACGTTGATCCTAAATATGAACTACGACAAATTGCTGCTGACGAGGGCATTAGTATTCAAAGGGTTAAAGAGATCACAGGCGAAGTGATCCATCTTCCTCGCTACATTGATGAGTGGAGTAGGGGCCTTACCCTAGCACCCAAGACTATTGCTATGTTTCGTAGTGATGTTGAGAGGTTTGTGGTTCAATTTAAATACTCAGACGGACATTCATACTAGAGCTGTCAGGACGTACCTTGCTGGCTTGGGTGTTACGGTACAAACTCAGAGGCGTATTCTTTCTGGCATC
>CAJJCJ010000009.1 GCA_905182645.1 uncultured Sulfitobacter sp. | reverse complement strand
CCGATCTCAAGATGGGCGACATAGCCGACAAAGACCGCTGCCAGACCCACGAGGCTGTGCATGGCTGCAACCAGTTCTGGCATCTGTGTCATCTTCACTTTGGTCGCAAGTTGGTAACCAATGGCCCCGCCCCCTGCGATCAAGATCAGTGACCAGAACCAAAGTCCTGCGCCCGGTCCCATAAGGGTGGCTGCCACTGCAAGGCCCATGCCCGCAATACCGTACCATACCGCGCGCTTGGCGCTTTCTTGCCCCGACAAACCGCCCAAAGACAGGATGAACAGGACCGCTGCGACCACGTAGGCCGCCGTTGTAAAACCGAATTCCATTTGTCCTGATCCCTTACGATTTCTGGAACATGGCGAGCATGCGCCGTGTCACGAGGAAACCCCCGAAGATGTTGATACCCGTCATAAAGATCGCCAGAGACGCCAGTATGATCACAAGGAATGACCCTGATCCGACTTGCACCAATGCGCCCAAAATGATGATCGAAGAGATCGCGTTCGTGACCGCCATAAGCGGTGTATGCAGTGAATGTGCAACGCCCCAGATGACTTGGAACCCGATGAACACCGACAGTACAAACACGATAAAGTGCTGCATAAAGCTGGCCGGTGCCACAAGCCCGATGGCAAGCAAAATGACGCCGCCAATAGCGAGCATTCCCACTTGGTTACGCGTTTGCAGCTTGAATGCGGCGGTTTCCTCTGCGCGTTTTTCTTGCGCAGTCAGAACCTTTGGCGGGTCCTTTTTAGGTTGTGCTGCAATCGCTGCGATCTTGGGTGGAGGCGGCGGGAAGGTCACGGCACCTGCGTGCGTGATTGTCGCCCCGCGGATCACATCGTCATCCATGTTATGCACCGGTTTGCCGTCTTTGTCTGGCGTAAGATCGGTCATCATGTGGCGAATGTTGGTCGCATAAAGCGTTGATGCCTGTGCGGCCATGCGCGACGGGAAGTCGGTGTAGCCGACGATCGTCACGCCGTTATCGGTGACGATTTTCTCGTCCATCACAGTCAGTTTACAGTTGCCACCACGTTCTGCCGCAAGGTCAATAATGACCGATCCGGGCTTCATCGCGTCGACCATATCTTTGGTCCACAGTTCTGGCGCGTCGCGGTTCGGGATCAACGCCGTGGTGATCACGATGTCGATGTCCGGTGCAATCTCGCGGAACTTCGCCAGCTGAGCAGCCGCAAATTCAGGTGACGATACGGGTGCGTACCCACCTGTGGCGGCTCCATCGACTTGGTCTTCTTCAAAGTCGAGGAACACAAATTCAGCGCCCATGCTTTCGACTTGTTCAGCCACTTCGGGCCGCACGTCAAAGGCGTATGTGATCGCGCCAAGCGAGGTTGCTGTCCCAATGGCGGCAAGACCTGCAACACCAGCGCCAACAACCAAAACCTTGGCTGGGGGGACTTTACCAGCCGCCGTAATCTGCCCTGTAAAAAAGCGACCAAAATTATTACCCGCCTCAATGACAGCGCGGTAACCCGCGATATTAGCCATGGATGACAATGCGTCCATCTTTTGGGCGCGCGAAATCCGTGGTACCATGTCCATCGCGATTGCGGTCGCACCTTTGGCGTTCACAGCTGCCATCAGCTTATCGTTTTGCGCTGGATAAAAGAATGAGATCAGCGTCTGATCACCGCGCAGGCGTTTCGCCTCGGCATCGGATGGTGGCCGGACTTTGGCGATGATATCCGCCGCCTTAAATAGTGCAGTGCCGGTTTTCACGACCTCTACGCCAGCGTCTTTATACATTTTGTCAGAGAAGCCAGCGGCCGCCCCAGCACCGGATTCGATAACGCAGTCGTATCCGAGTTTTTGTAAGTCTTTGGCCGATGCGGGCGTCATTGCCACGCGATTCTCGCCGTCAAACTGTTCTTTTGGTGATCCGATTTTCATCGATGACCCTCCTACGCGATTTTGCAGTGCAGCATGCGTAGCCCGCGCAATAATATTACACAAGCGGTGGCCGGTTTTCGCGCGGCTCTCTCTTGTGCATGCCGCCCCTGCCGTTAGCATGCCAATCAACAAGGAGAGCTTGAATGGAACACGCAGGCAAACATGCATTGGTCACTGGCGGTGGTTCAGGGATCGGCGCAGGGATCGCGCGCGCGCTGGCCGACGCCGGCGCGCAGGTCACGATAACCGGCCGCCGTGCCGATAAACTCGCTGCAGCAACACAGACGCATCCGAACTTGCACGCCATGGTGATGGATGTCGATGACGAGGTATCGGTTCGCGATGGGATCAAAGCGGCGTCAGATGCCCTTGGCCCTATCCAGATTTGCGTGGCCAATGCAGGGATCGCGGAGGGCGGCCCATTTGCCACCACGTCCCTTGCGGATTGGCGCCGCACAATGACGACCAATCTGGACGGCGTTTTCCTGACATTCCAAGCAGCGATGGCCACCCTGCCCGCTGATATGCCTGCCCGCATGATTGTCATCAGTTCTATTGCGGGTGTGCGCGGGCTTAAGAACGCTGTCCCTTATACGGTGACCAAACACGGTGTGATCGGCCTGATCCGTGGCCTGTCCGAGGAATACATGCGCACGCCAATCACGTTCAACGCGGTTTGCCCCGGATATGTAGACACCGACATCGTTCGCAACCAAATCCCTGGTCTGATGCGTCGCTTTGATACCGATGAAGCCGGTGCTGTCGCCATCATTGCCAAGGGTAACCGGCATCGCCGCCTGCTAGAAGTTGATGAGACGACGTCCGCAGCGATGTGGCTTTGCTCGGATGGTGCCCGCTCAATCGATGGTCAAACAATTCAAATATCTGGAGGTCAAATCTAATGTTATCGCTGATCCTGACGGTTATCGTTGCCGCCGTGCATTTCTATTTCCTCTATTTGGAGATGGTCAAATGGGAGGCCCCGAGGACCCGCAAAATATTCGGCACCACCGCCGAATTCGCCGCTCAATCGCGCGGATTGGCCGCCAACCAAGGATTGTATAACGGGTTCTTAGCTGCCGGACTGATCGTGGCATTGATTATCGGCAACATGCCGATGATCGTCTACCTGCTGGCCTGCGTTGCCGTGGCGGGGATCTATGCTGCATATTACGGAATTAAACCGGCGCTGATATTTCAAACAATTCCCGCATTGATCGCGCTTGTTACGGTTTGGATCGGCCTATGACCGATTTTGCCGCGACCAAAGCCCTTTTTCATATGCCTGACGGAACGATCTATCTTGACGGGAACTCGCTAGGACCCCTGCCAATTGCGGTCACAGCACGGGTCGCACAGACCGTGACTGCCGAATGGGGTGACATGCTGATTGCCGGTTGGAACAGGGCGGGATGGATGGCGCAACCCACTGTTCTGGCCGACCGCATCGGGCGGCTTATTGGCGCCGAGGCAGGACATGTCGTTCTAGGCGATACGCTGTCGATCAAAGTCTACCAAGCCCTCGCGGCTGCCCTTGACTTGAACCCTGATCGCCGCGTGATCCTGTCAGACACCGGCAACTTTCCCACCGATTTGTATATGGCCGAAGGGCTGATCAAATCGCTGGGGCGCGGGCATGAATTGCGCACAGTCGCACCCGAGGACGTAATGGGCGCGTTAACCGACGACGTCGCCGTCCTGATGATTACCCAAGTCGATTACCGGACAGGACGGCTGCACGACATGGCGGCATTGACCAAGGCCGCACAGGCACGCGGGATCATCACGGTCTGGGATCTGGCACATTCCGCAGGGGCGATCCCTGTCGATTTGGCGGGATGCAATGCGGATTTTGCGGTCGGTTGTACCTATAAATACCTAAACGGCGGCCCCGGCGCACCAGCGTTCATTTACGTAGCTCCGCGCCACATCAACCAGACCCGACCGGCATTGTCGGGGTGGCTTGGCCACGCAGCCCCCTTTGCGTTTGACCCAACATATGCGGCAGGCACGGGAATTGAACGAATGCGCGTTGGCACACCCCCAGTCCTTCAAATGGCAGCCCTTGATGCGGCAATGGACGTTTGGGACAATGTGAACATGGACGACGTGCGCGCCCGCGCCCTCACTTTGTCCGAAATACTCATATCCGGAGTTGCGGCCAAATGCCCCAATCTGCGTTTGGCCTCACCACGCGATGGGGCCGCGCGCGGCAGCCAAGTATCGTTCCACCACCCAGAAGGGTACGCGATCATTCAGGCGCTTATCGCACAAGGCGTCATCGGAGATTTCCGCGCGCCTGATATCATTAGGTTCGGGGTCACACCGCTGTATTTGGACGAAAGTGACATCCACCGCGCTGTCGAAATTCTTGCGGACATCATGGCCAATCGGACATGGGACCAAGAGCAATTTAAAACCCGCGCGGCGGTAACCTGAAGAAACAGCGCGAACAGTACTTTGTAGGATGGGTTTTAACCACATCTGTCTTAAGGTTCGTGTAGCGCCTCGCGCGACCGGTAAAGCGGCTTAGGTCAGGTATTGCAGCACGGTCTTTTCACCTGTGTGCAATTCTACCGATGCTTGCAAATCCGGTCGGGTCGCGATCTGACTTTGGCGCGCGTCTAGGTTCGTCAGATCAACTTCCAACGTCACCTTATAGTGCGGCGCAATATCGGGGCGACGCTCGTCTTTAAACGTATCAGCCGATATGAACTGTACCTTGCCCGACAGGCTGCCATAGATCGTATAATCGTAGGCGCCACATTCACGATTGTTAACGCGCTGTTGCAACAACATCACGTTGCGTGTGGCGCCACGTAGGGTGCTGATTTGCGATGCACAAGTGAATTGAGAACGGCGCCAAGCAAAATCAGATACGCGCTTAGATAAAGCCAAAGTAGCATGCCGATCACAGCCCCGATGGATCCGTATACCTCATTATAGGAGGCAAAATTGGTGAGGTAGAACGACAGCCCTGCTGACGCCGCAATCCACAAAACAACCACGCAGACAGCACCAGTCGTAAACCAGCGCCCCCGCTGGGCCCGACGGGAAGGGCCAAATCGGTACAGCAGCCCAAGTGCGAGCAGCAAAACCGACAGCGCAATGAGCCACCGCAGCCCTTCGAGCAACCACACTGTTGACCACGCAAGCGGCATAAAAGCCAGCACAACAGGTGCGACCACGACCGCCAACAATGCAACAATCACCAGCGTAACAAGGCTTATTGTCAAAGCAAGAGCGACGATTGCTTGCCAAAACCCATTGCGCGACGGCGTGCCCGCAATGGCGTTCAACCCGCTCATTAAGGCCGCGACCCCTGCGCGCGACGACCATAATGCAAGTAAGATCGACAAAATCGTCGCCCATCCCAGTGTATCGGAGCGGGCCAAAAGCAAGCGACCGATCTGGTTGGCAAAGATGTCATAGGCGTCGGGCGGAATGATGCCTTCCATTAGCGCCAGCTGGTCGGACACGATGGCAGGATCGGCCAAAAGCCCAAAAATGGCGATGATTGCGGCGATGCTGGAAACACCGCAAACATGCCAAAGAATGCGACCCCTGCGGCGATCAGACTGACCTGTTTTTGCCCGACAATCGTCAAAACCTGTGCCAAAAGCCGCCAAAGTCGCAAACTGGGTCCGAAAATGTCCATCGCTTGGCAGTCCTTTGTTAAGCCTGTTGCCTGACAGCTTAGGTGCTGACACAATGGGAATGCTATTTATTGCTTGAATGATGTATAAAGCATTTTATAACAATATGTTACGTTATTAGTTTGGGCCATCAAGGCGGAGCATCGCCCAAATCAATAATCTAAACCGAATTGCATTGCGCGCCGTTATGACCGCGAAGTAGCGTTCAAACAATCATAAGCCAAAAGGGGAAATTGCAGGTGAACACACTGACCGAGCACGTCAATATCGTGGCCGAACACATTCATGCGCAGCGTTCAAACACGCAGCAATTGGTGGTCGCCATCGCCGGCGCCCCGGGGTCGGGAAAGTCCACAATTGCAGGTGAGGTTGCCCGCCGCCTAAATCAGCAGAAATGCCCTACTATCGTTGTGCCGATGGATGGGTTTCATCTTGATAACACGGTGCTGGACGCCCTAGGGCTGACCCCTGTTAAGGGTGCACCGAACACTTTTGATATTTTGGGTTTAATACGACTTATCAAGTCATTACGAGATGAAATTGATGTGTATTTCCCACGCTTTGATCGATCTCGTGACCTTAGTTTAGCGGGTGCCATTGCCGTTACCCCAGGCCATGCGGTGGTCATCGTTGAAGGCAATTATCTGATGTACGATGCCCCGCTATGGCGCGATTTAGCCCCGCTTTGGGATGTCACAGTGCGCGTCGATGTCCCGCTGCCTGAACTGCGTGCCCGTCTGATCCAACGCTGGTTGTCGCTAAATTACAGCCGGACTGTTGCCACCCGCCGCGCTGAAAGCAACGACATACCAAACGCCCACGATGTGATCGCCCGCGCGCTGCCATGCGACGTGTTGCTAAGGGGGCATCGCCAAGACTAGCCATATGCCGGAACATCTGACCTGAGCCATGGTCAGTTGCCCGATATCTGCATATAATGAGGATGATCAGGTTTGCTGTTGCGGCAAGCTGTGACGCTGACCAAAGGACGCCTGCGCTGCCAAACGCCATGCCCCCGCTGACCGATCTTGTGGCTTGCCCGCAATGCGACACCCTGCATCTTGCGGGTGACCTGCCTGTGCATGCCCGCGCCCATTGTCAGCGCTGCGGCTTGGTCATTGCGACATCCCGACCAACAGCGATTGCACAGGTTCTTAGCCTTGCGTTGACCGCGTTCGTTTTGATGATTGCGGCTGTTAGTTTTCCTTTCCTCGCGCTTGATGTGCAAGGCCGCAACAACAGTATTTCGGTGATCGAGGCAGTTATGGCATTTGACGACGGGATCGCGTTGCTGCTGGCGTTTGCGATCGCAGGGTTCATCGTGGTGTTGCCGCTGGTCCGATTGGGCGCGATTATTTACGCGATTGGCCCGCTAGTGCGCGGTGCCCCAATCCGGCGCGGCGCCAAGGCGGCGTTTGCTCTGGCCGAGGCTTTGCGCCCCTGGAGCATGGCCGAGATTTTCATTGTGGGCGTTTCTGTTGCCCTGATCAAAGTGTCCGGCATTGCGACCGTGACCTTTGGCCCCGCATTTTGGGCCTTTGCTGGCCTTGTTGTTATCACCGTCCTTAAGGACCAATTAATTTGTAGGTTTTCGATTTGGCAGGCTCTGGAACAGCAACCCCACTGATCACGGCCCGCGAGGCCGGATTGGTTGCCTGCCAGCGGTGCGGGCGTGTGCATGATGGCGTGACGGCTGTTTGCGACCGCTGTGGTGGCGGGTTGCGCAGCCGTGATTACACCAGCACCCAACGTGTTTGGGCATGGCTGATCGCTGGCATCATCGCCTATATCCCTGCGAATATTTATCCGATGTTGCTGACGAACACGCTTGTTGAGCATTCCGAAAGCACGATTGTTGGCGGCGTGTTTGAGTTGATCCATCACGGCAATTTCGGCATCGCACTTATTGTGTTTGTGGCATCGGTTGTGATCCCGCTGGGCAAGTTTATGGCTGTCGCATATTTGGCTATTTCGGTGCAGCGTCGGTCCACGCTAAACCAGCACCAACGCCACCGTTTGTTTGAAGTCGTCGAGTTTATTGGCCGCTGGTCGATGATCGACGTCTTTGTTGTCGCCATCCTATCTGCGCTTGTACAGCTGGACAGTTTGGCCACCATCAACCCCGGTATCGCTGCGTTTAGCTTTGCAATTTCGGTTGTGTTCACCATGCTTTCCGCCCAAAGCTTTGATGCGCGTCTTATCTGGGATGCTGACAGGAAATCGCCGCAATGACCGATACTCAGACCATTCAACCTGCGCCCTTGGACGTGCGCCCCGTTAAGCGCCCTATTTGGCAGCGCATTTCGGTTGTCTGGTTGGTGCCTGTGCTGGCCTTAAGTGTGTCGCTGGGTGTCGCCTATTCAAACTATGTCAATCAAGGCACATTGATCGAGATCAGCTTTGAGAACGCATCTGGCGTGACTGCCGACGAGACAGTGATTAAATACCGCGATGTGATTGTGGGGCGCGTTGAAAAAGTCGAATTTGCCGAAGGTCTAACAGAGGTACTGGTCCATGCGCGTATCGATAAAACAGTTGCGCCGTATCTCGATGATGACGCCCAGTTTTGGGTCGTCCGCCCTGATGTGTCGGTGCGCGGGATTACCGGCCTCGATACCGTCTTGGGCGGCGTTTATATCGACGGATCATGGGACACAGAAGCCGACGTTGCCCAATATGAATTTGTCGGATTAGAAGACCCGCCGCAGACCCGTTCAGGCCAACGCGGGACTGTGATATCGTTGCGCGCGCGCGATGGCAGTGCGTTGTCCCAAGGCGCCCCGATCCTGCACAAAGGGATTACGGTAGGTGATTTGGGGACGCCACGGCTGTCATTCAACGGAAAAGACGTCGTCGTCGATGCGTTTGTGCAGTATCCGTATGATCAACGCATTACATCCAATACCCGTTTTTGGGACACCTCTGGGTTTTCACTAAATCTTGGTCCGACTGGCGTGTCACTCGACGTCAATTCAATCGCATCATTGATCGAAGGCGGCATTGCTTTTGATACCGTGGTGTCCGGCGGTCGCCCAGTACGGGACAGCCAAATTTTTGATCTCTTCTTTGACGAAGAAACGGCCCGTAGCAGCCTTTATTCCAATCCCAACCAGAACGCCGAAGTCTTGGACATTGATGTCCTATTTGACGGCTCAGTGCGCGGTCTGTCCGCCGGATCAGAAGTCCGGTTCCAAGGCATCCGCATCGGGACCGTCACCGACCTCAGTGCGATTGTCGTTACTGACCAGCGTGAACAGGCCATCCGCCTGCGTACCAATCTGGCGATTGAACCCAGCAGGCTTGGCCTTGGCGCTGATGCGACACCAGACGATGCGCTGACATTTCTGGACGGATTGGTTGCTGATGGCCTGCGCGCACGCATGATCACTGGCAATATATTGTCGGGGTCCTTGCAAGTTGAGCTCGTGCAAGTTGCCACCGCTCCACCAGCCATATTGACCCGCGACGCCGACGGCAAAGCGATTATTCCGACCACAAAATCTGAAATCACAGACGTGGCCGCCACCGCAGAGAATGTTCTTGAACGCATCAACGACCTGCCCATTGAGGAACTGATGTCAGGTGCAATCGACATGATGGGCAGCTTTGAGCGGCTCGCAAATGACGAGGATCTGCGAGCGGTTCCGTCGTCGGTCAGTGCCCTGCTTGATGAGGCCCGCAATTTCGTTGGCGGCGAAGATATCCAAGCTGTGCCCACTGACTTGCGCGCAGCAGTATCAGAAATGCGTGACACGATTGCAGGGCTGAACACGGTCATCGCAGGCGCAAACGACGCAGAGATCGTGCAATCGTTGGCCGCAACTATTCAAACCGCTAACGTCGCCGTCGCCAATATCGAAGAAGCGACCCGCAATTTGCCCGCGATCACCGCGCGTATCGAACAACTGACCGATAAGCTGTTTGCAATCGAGATTGAGGGCATGGTTGATGCGGCCACGCAGACGCTGCATTCTATCGACGCTCTGATTGGCAGCGACGCGACTGCTGACTTGCCTGCGTCCCTGTCGGCGGCCTTGGACGAGGTGCGGTTGTTCTTAGCTGAGGTCAGCGCAGGCGGTGCAATTGAAAACGTCAATGCCGCCCTTGCCAGTGCAAGTGCCGCTGCGGCTGCTGTCGAAACATCGGTTGAGGGCCTGCCAGCCTTGTCGGCCCGTGCAACCCGCCTTGTGTCCGAAACTGAGGCCGTGATCCAATCTTATGGCGAGAGATCTAGGTTTAGCGCCGAGACGCTTGGCACATTGCGCGACATTCAATCTGCCGCTGATGCGGTCACAAATCTGGCGCGCACGATCCAGCGCAATCCAAGTTCACTTTTGACGGGGCGGTAATGCACATGATGAAACCACTGATATTCGTAGGCCTGACGGCCCTGTTGGCGGCCTGTTCTGGCAACGCATCGCGGTTGGATATGTCGCAAGTTCAATCAGAACTGACCCTGCGCGCGGCTGTCGGATCCGCGATGGTCCGCACTGTGTCCTTGCCGACTTATGCTGCCGCAGAAGAGCTGTCGATTGAAACCCCAGAGGGGCTTATTGAATCGAACGCCGGTATTTTATGGGCTGACGATCCGTCGCGCGCTGTGACCTTGATGCTTGCACGCAATTTGGGCGATATATTGAATGCCAAAATTGGCCCTGATCCGTGGCCGTTTGCGGGCTTGCCGGATGTGTCTATCGACGTACGTGTCACCCGCATGATTGCGGGCGCTGACGGTATTTTTGATCTTGAAGGCCAATACTTTGTTGGCGGCGACGGGATCGACTTTACCAACTCGACCAATAGATTTGCTGTTCAAGCGCCGATCACAGTGTCGGGGGCCACCGGCATCGCTGATGCCCAAGCGCTTGCCTTATTGACCCTTTCTGAACAGATCGCCCGCAAAATAGCGCGCTAACGGTCACATCAGCGCCACAGATCGCACCTAGACAGTCCCTGCCCCGTTTGCGTCTGCGCAGTGCGCCCACTATGGTGATGGCTAACGCGCGGCGTAAGACAGCGATCCGAAAGGCAGAGCAGCATGAAGGCTTCAGACACCAAAGGCAGCATCGTTGCCCACCGAAATGACGGCATGGGCGCGCGCGTTATTGCGATGCTTAACGCGGTGCGCGTCGCTCAAGATTACGGTGTCCCCTATTTCGTTGGCTGGACCACACACGGGCGCACCCGCGAAGAAGTCCGTGATCCGTCGTTCATATTCCACCCAGATTACATCGCGGACCGATTTTTCGACGTGGAAATCATGTCCGAGATTTACGACGACCTGATCGACCTTTCGACAGTTGATGTCCACAACTGGGACAAGGCCAAATTCTGCAAAGCGCTGTCCAAGGGCAAATCGTTTTTGTCTGATGCCGCGATGGGCGTGACAGTTTTGCCGTGGGAGGATGAGGCCGACGTCGCCGCCCGGATGCATTGATGCATTCGCGTTTTCCGCACCCGTCCAAGCCATGGTCACTAAGATCGTTGACGTGTTCGCGGGTAAGACCCTGACCGCCTATCACATCCGCCGTGGCGACATTATTCTTGATCCGATCGCGTCCAACAAACTTTGGCCCAACAAATTCATCCCGCGAGAATTTTACGAGCAGCATTTGGATGTCACTTTGCGTGATCCAAATGCGCAGGTTTTGTGTTTCTCGGACACCCCAATCGAAGTTGACCGCCTGAAGGAAAATGACCCTGACCGTGTGCAAGGGTTCAAGGATTTACTGGGCAACCGTGAATTCACCACTGGTGCCCGCGATTTCCTAGAGCTTTATGCAATGTCGCGGTGCCAACAAATTTACGGCCCGCCAAGTTCGGCGTTTTCGCAAACAGCCATGGCTATTGGTGGATCGTCTTTGGATGCGGTGCAAGACGCGCTGGCAGCAGACGATCAAGCTGCCGCAATGGACCGCATGACAGACCGGTTTGAAGAAAGGTCCGCGTTATTTTTGAACATGGGTGACGTCGGTCAATGCTTATATTTCTTGATCGAACATCAGGCCGCCAAAGGCAATTCGAACCGTGCTAAACGCATCATTCGGACCTATATGGAAGACGGTCTAGACAAGTCATTTGCCTATCAATTGCTGTGCGAATTATCGGTGTCTGCGGGCGAGCTGGAATACTGTGAAAAAGTCCGTGACTTGGCCTATGCCCACGCTGTTTATGTTGACGATTCAATGGCATGGGTGAATTTTTATTCGGCAATCAATCAACTGGTCAAAGGCAACTGGACCACAGCACATCAGCGCATTCAAGCCGCTGCATGGTTCCGTCCGCTAGAGCCATTGACCCACGGCGTCCAAAACCTCGCGCTGACCACAGGAGTTTTGACACCCGACAACTTTTACCCGTTTGACCCTAATATGGTCCGCCAAAAAGGCGGCGTATTCCCCAACGGGAAAAAGGCATTAGGAGAGCTGAACCAATTCGCGCCAAAAGGCCATCCGACAGGCGACCGGATTGATTTCCACCCTTGGGGTATCGTCATGCGCGATTGGCGGATGTGCATGGGCAAAAAGCTTAACCGCGCGTTCACCAACAAATCCAAGATCCTGAAGACTATTTCCATGCTGGAACGGTCGTTTTCCAAAAAGGATGGCACCCCAGAATTGACCAGCGCCTTAGGCGTGTTGCACCGCGCAACGGACGACTTTAAAGCGGCCCTTGCAAGCCAGCGTCTTGCGATCGAAATGGCCCCCGATGTCGCGATTTATCGCAAGCGTATGTCGGACGTTTTGTTTGAAACGGGCGACGACAAAACCGCATTGATGCAGCTTGAAAAGGCCGCTGAAATGCACGGCGAACATCCAGCCTATATGGCCGAAATGGCGCAGCGGTTTTGGAAGGTCAAACGTCGCGATGAATGCGTCAAGTTACATGATCGCCGGTTTGAGATGGACCACAACTTTGTTGAAATCCACCACATGAATGCAGACATGCTGCGCCGTGATAAAACCCGTGTTGAAGACGCCCTAACGGCGATTGATCGCGCCCTGACGTTGGCGCATGGATCACAGCGCTTGATGTCTCAGAAAGGCCGAATCTTAATGCTCCTTGACCGCGCTGAAGAGGCGCGCGCGCTTTATGAAAACATCGTTGATTGGGGCCAAGGCACCGAGCACACGCATGTTGAAATACTGCGTCAATTCCGTGAGTTAGGCCGCGAAGATATTGCCGAAGGGCTAACTCACGGTCGATTTATGACTTTGAAATGGTCAAGGAAATGGCCAGTTAAGCCAGCCCGACCCACGCCCCATCGCGTTTTGATGATCGCACGCATGCATCCACAAATTGCACCCCTTCCAGCCCGTCTTGTACGGTTGGAAACTGCACCTCTGGTGGGACTGGCGCACCTGTGCGGTGGGCCTCAATCGCAATTGCGGCCTCTGAATAAATATTGGCAAAGCCTTCCAGATATCCTTCTGGGTGGCCTGGTGGAATTCGGCACATCCGCGCGGCGGCAGGCCCTGTTCCTGCGCCGCCGCGGGTCAACAGTCGCTTGGGCTCACCGAAAGGCGTGAACCAAAGCTGGTTGGGGTTTTCTTGCGCCCATTCCAATCCGCCTTTTTCACCGTAGACGCGCAGCCGCAGGCCATTTTCATTGCCCGGTGCAACCTGTGAACACCACAACAGGCCACGCGCACCACCCGCGTAGCGCAGCATCACATGCCCGTTGTCGTCAAGCGCACGGCCCGACACGAACGACTGCAGATCGGCCGCCAAACGTTCAAGCTTCAGGCCAGTCACGAACCCCGCCAAATTGAACGCATGGGTGCCAATGTCGCCTGTCGCGCCACCTAGCCCAGACTGCGCCGGATCAGTGCGCCAAGCCGCCTGTTTACTATCGTCGTCTTGGGTCAACCAATCTTGGGCGTATTCCACATTCACAACGCGGATATCACCCAATTCACCATTTGCAATTATCTCGCGGGCTTGCCGGATCAACGGGTATCCGGTGTAGTTATGGGTAAGCACGAACAAGGCCGAACTCCGTTCCGCAGCCTTCACCAGTTTGCGCGCCTCAGGGAGTGTCGACGTCAACGGCTTGTCGCAAATAACGTGTATTCCGCGCTTTAGAAATTCGCGCGCAGCGGCATAGTGGACATGGTTAGGTGTCACGATTGCGACGGCTTCAATTCCGTCCTCAAGGCGGGCCTCACGGATCGCCATTGCCTTGAAATCATCATAAGTCCGCGCCGGATCAAGACCCAAAACAGCACCGGACGCGCGCGCTTTTTGCGGCGTCGAGGACAACGCGCCGGCAACTAGTTCGTAGCGATCATCCAACCGGCTGGCGAACCTGTGCACCCCGCCAATAAATGCGTCATTGCCGCCACCGACCATGCCCAAACGAATACGTGCCATGCGTCATTCCTTACTTTTTTGTTGCTCTAAATATGTACCCCGTAGGGTCGGTCAGATCCCAAGCATGGCATTATTTGTTGCCACATCAACATCGCCACCCGCAAAATCATCAAACGCACGATCCGTTACGCGGATGATGTGGTCACGGACAAAGGCCGCCCCTTCGCGGGCGCCATCTTCTGGGTGTTTTATCGCGCACTCCCATTCAACAACGGCCCATCCGCCAAAGTCATTTGCCGCCATTTTGGCAAAGATCGCCGGAAAGTCCACTTGACCATCGCCCAAAGATCGGAACCTGCCTGCGCGGTTGACCCACGGCTGATAGCCGCCGTAGACGCCTTGCCTACCCGTCGGATTGAATTCTGCGTCCTTGACGTGGAACATTTTGATCCGGTCTTTGTAGATGTCGATATTATCGAGGTAATCTACGCACTGCAGTACATAATGCGATGGATCGTACAGCATATTGCACCGTGTATGACCGCCCAAACGGTCAAGAAACATCTCGAATGTCACGCCGTCATGAAGGTCTTCACCAGGATGAATTTCATAACACAGATCAACGCCGCAATCGTCTGCGTGATCTAGAATTGGTCGCCACCGCTTGGCCAATTCGTCAAACGCTTGATCCACCAACCCCTCAGGGCGCTGGGGCCACGGATAAACGTAAGGCCATGCAAGCGCTCCCGAAAACGTCCCCTGCTCTGTCAGGCCCATGTTCTTGGACACAGTCAACGCTAGATTCACCTGCGCCACTGCCCACGCCTGTCGTGCAGCTGGATTGCCTTGTACATGCGGCGCTGCAAACGCGTCAAAGGCCACATCATATGCCGGATTAACCGCGACCAACTGGCCTTGCAAATGGGTGGATAGTTCGGTGACCACAACGCCATTTTCCGCCGCCAAGCCCGTAATCTCGTCGCAGTAATCGGTTGAGGTGGCGGCCTTTTCCAAATCGATAAACCGCGTGTCCCAACTGGGCAATTGCACGCCCTTGTATCCACAATCTGCCGCCCAACGCGTGATGCTGTCCCACGTATTAAACGGGGCTTCGTCGCTTGCGAATTGTGCCAAAAATAGCGCCGGACCTTTGATCGTTTTCATTGTCACATCTTTCTTGGTTTCGATTCCTGTCGATAACTATAACGATTTAGAAAAATGATGGAAGTCACAGAAGTGACTTACCCGATCGCGCCTTTCAAACAGGCAACCAGCGCCTTGATGGCAGCGGACGGCTGGGCGTTCGGTGGTTGCAAAAGGTCGATTTGACGAAATGCTTCTTTGTCAGTTACCGCAACAAACTTAATCGGTGCCCACGCCATTTGGGTCACCATCCGCGGCAAAACCGTCATCCCAATGCCAGCCTGCACCAGCGCCAATAATGACAAGGTATTGTGGGCTGTTACGGTCGCATGTTTTAGTCGGTTCTGCAGGGCTGGCGCGGCGAGCGTCACAGCGAGCGGGTTCATGATCAACGCATGGCCATCCAACTGTTCCCAATCCAAAGGCGCTTTAACTTTTGCCAGCGGATGATCTGCCGCACAGATCACGCCAAATGGGTCCTCGCAAAAGACGTCGCGTTGCACATTTAGTGCGCTTGCTGGCGCAGTCGCGATCCCAAGATCATACATCCCATCCTGTACGCCCCGCACCACCGCACTGGAATCCATGTCTCGCAAGTCGATCTGCACATCAGGAAAGTCTTTGCCGAATGTCTTAAGGGCGGATGGTAAAACCGCGCCAGCAACCGACGGGACAGCTGCCACGCGAATAAGCCCACCGCCAGTTGCCGCGAACTTCGTAATTGCGCGGTTGGTCGCCTCAAGATGGGAAATTTCAGATTTTGCTTGATCCAAGACAAACCGCCCCAACGGACTTAGTTGCGATTTTCGGTCGCCCATAAACAGCGGCGCACCAAGGCTGTCTTGCAGCTGCTTAACCATCATAGAAACGGCGGACGGCGACCGCCCCAATCTTGCACCCGCAGCCGCCAGACTCCCAGTTTCGGCCACGGCGACGAAATAGCGTAACATGTCATGCTTGATCATTGCTTCAGTTTTTCACAAATAAGTTTCATTTGTTTAAGTTTGACTGAACCGAGACAAAGACGCCATAACGTTTGCAAACATAGCAAAGGAATACCCCATGACCGCGTCATTTAAGAACTTTATCGCTGGTGACTGGATCGAAGGCGTTGGCACCGTTGAAAACCGCAATCCGTCCGATTTGACTGATCTGATTGGTCATTTCGCGCAGGCAGGTGCAGACCAACTAGAGGCTGCATTGGATCAAGCCCAAGTGGCCCAACGTGTATGGGAAGCCTACGGGATTGAACGCAAATACAACGTACTGATGGCTATTGGTACAGAGATGATGGCGCGCGCAGAAGAACTGGGCATTTTGCTTGCCCGCGAAGAAGGGAAGCCAAAGGCTGAAGGCAAAGGTGAAGTCTACCGCGCCGGTCAGTTCTTTACATATTACGCCGCTGAAACGCTCCGCCAAATGGGTGATAGCGCAGACAGCGTTCGCCCTAATATTGAGATTGACGTTCGCCGCGAAGCGGTCGGCGTTGTTGCTATCATCAGCCCATGGAATTTCCCAACTGCGACTGCCAGCTGGAAAATCGCCCCTGCCCTTTGCTACGGCAATGCCGTCATTTGGAAGCCAGCAAATGCGACACCTGCAAGCGCTGTTGCGCTGACAGAAATCATCGCCAAACAGGACATTCCAAAGGGTCTCTTTAGTCTTGTCATGGGGGCTGGTTCCGAGGTCGGTCAGCGTCTGGTCGAAAGCCCAAAGGTCAATGCGATTTCGTTCACGGGTTCGGTGCCTGTTGGTAAGGGAATTGCAACTGCGGCCATTCAGAACTTGACGAAGGTACAGATGGAAATGGGATCCAAGAACGCCTTGGCTGTGATGGATGACGCCGATCTCGACCTTGCTGCGTCGCTTGCAGCTAGTGGCGCATTTGGTGGGTCGGGGCAGAAATGCACGGCGTCGTCGCGGCTGATTGTACATGCGTCTGTGCATGATGAATTCGTGGAAAAATTAGTTGCAGCAACGCAGAAATTCAAGGTTGGTCATGCGCTTGAAGATGGCACCACAATTGGCCCAGTCGTGTCAGAGCGGCAGTTGAACGAAAACCTACGTTATGCGGCGCTTGGGCAATCAGAGGGCGCCGAATTGATCATCGGCGGTACCCGTTTGGATATGCCACATGATGGATATTACATGCAGCCAGGCATCTTTGTTGGATCAACCAACGACATGGCAATCAACCGCGAAGAAATGTTTGCCCCGCTCGCGTCGGTTATCAAAGTTGATAGCTATGAAGAGGCGCTGCATACGGTCAATGACACTAATTTTGGTCTGACGTCTGGCATCGTGACGACATCGCTGGCGCGCGCTAGCCACTTTCGGCGCAACGCACGCACAGGGTGTGTCATGGTGAACTTGCCGACTGCTGGTACGGACTATCACGTGCCGTTTGGTGGCCGTGGTGACAGCAGTTATGGGCCGCGCGAACAAGGTACGGCTGCGGCCGAATTTTATACCGTCGTTAAGACGTCGTATATCTCCAGCGGGACACCGTTCTAATGCGGATTGATAACCTACAATACGCCAATTGGTCTGAAAAAATATTTCACCAGATGCGCACTGGCGGTGTGGACGCGGTGCATGTCACCATCGCGTATCACGAAAATTTCCGCGAAACGGTGCTGAATATAGAGCAGTGGAACCGTTGGTTTGAAGCCTATCCAGACTTGATCTGTCAGGCGTTCACCGCCGCCGATATCGATGCCGCAAAGGCCGCTGGCCGCACCGCGATTATCTTTGGCTTCCAAAACCCGTCGCCAATTGAGGATGACATCGGCTTGGTCGAAATCTTGCACCGGTTGGGCGTACGGTTCATGCAGCTTAGCTATAACAATCAGTCCCTGCTTGCGACGGGATGCTATGAGGCCGAAGACCCCGGCATCACCCGCATGGGTCGCGAAGTTATCGCGGAAATGAACCGTGTTGGCATGGTCATAGACATGAGCCATTCTGCGGATCGCTCCACAATTGAAGCAGCTGAAATCTCGACCCGCCCAATCGCGATTACCCACGCCAATCCTGCAAGCTGGCACGCCGCGCGGCGCAACAAGTCAGACGAGGTGATCCATGCTGTCACATCGCGTGGCGGGATATTAGGGTTTTCCGTTTACCCACACCATTTGGCGGGGAAATCTGACTGCACGTTGGATAGTTTCTGCCAGATGATTGCAGATGCGGCAGGCAAGTTTGGCGCTGGAAATCTTGGGATCGGCACTGATCTTTGCCAAGATCACCCCGACAGCATTGTTGAATGGATGCGTGTTGGCCGCTGGACCAAAAAGATCGATTACGGCGAAGGGACTGCCAGCGATGCAGGGTTCCCACCGATGCCAAGCTGGTTCAATGATAACCGTGATTTTGACAACATTCAGAGCGGGTTACGCGCCACGGGCCTGTCAGATGCGGACGTTGCGGGAATCATGGGCGGCAATTGGTATCGGTTTTATGCCGATAACTTTGGCCCTGCATAGCTGAACATTACGGCAGGTTTTCCGCGTCTCGCATCGCCATGGGCGGCTTGGCCTTTTCCAGATACGCAGTCATCGCAGACCTATAAGCGGTCAGTTCATCGGCAACGACCTGAAACCCTTGCAGGCGAATGTCATAGTCACGGACAATCTGTGGCCAATCGACGGTTAAGCCCAGCGCATCCTCGAACGCCTTGATCCAAGCGAATGTCACGGCAAAGCCGCAGTCACACAGCCACAGCTGATCAGTATCAAGCGGGTTGGCTGACAGCAGCAACCCAAGCGACGACAGGTGTTTGGAGATCGATGCGCCGCCAGCGCGCACTGCGTCAGCGTCGCGGGTCGCGAAGGCAACTTGCGGATAGATCGCGCGCACCGCGGGTTCTAAGCGGGTATCGTGGGATCGGCTGAATTCACGGGCTTTGGCACGCAGTTTGACCGTGCGCGGCAGCATCGGCACATCTGGGAAAGCCTCATCCAGGTATTCGGCGATTGCTTCAGAATCCGACAGCATAAAACCGTCGTGGATCATCGCCGGCAGGTTTCCTGACGGGACAATCGCGCGGTATTCATCTGATCCGTATCCACCGGGCGGTGGCCGTTGTTCAAACGCAATGGACTTGTGGCGCAGCATGATGCGTAGCTTGGCGCAATAGAGCGCAACGGGCACCGAATAGATTGTCAGCATGGCAAGACCTTGTGGTTCAAATGAAAAGGCCAACCGCACACGGTTGGCCCAATTGTCATGTCTGTCGCAAGTTTATTCGGCCTGTAGCTGCCATTTGACACCGAGATCGTCAAAGAACCCTTGTTCCTGCTTGAGCGTGATCCACGTGTTCACGTAGTTGATCCAAACCTGATCAGCTTGTGGCAACAACATCGCGATTGGTGTTGGCGAACGGCCTGCATCAACAGGAACGATCATCAACTGGTCGTATTGCGCGACCAGCTTGTGGGCTTCCACGTTGGATGTGATGGATGCGTCCGCGCGGCCTGAAAGGACCTCTTGGAAATCACGCGCTGGGGCTTCAACGATGCGGTGGGTTGCATCGGGGAAATACTGCTTCACTTGGGTTTCTTGTGTAGTGCCAAGCGTCGCTGCGACAGATACGCCTTCCATGTTCAGATCATCCCAATCGGTGAACCGTTCCATGTTGGTCTTGAGCGTCAGCGGCACGGTCGCCAACGAGAAATAGCTATCGGAATAACCGGCGGCCTTTGCACGTGCAGGCGACACAGATGCCGACCCCGTAATGTGGTACTGACCAGATGTCACGCCCGCGACGAGTGTTTTCCAATCAGTTGGCACAAATTCGACTTCGACGCCCAGATCAGCGGCCAGCGCTGTCATCACGTCAATGTCGTAGCCTTCGTAGGTGTTTGTCGCCACATTGCGCATCGACATCGGGTTCCAATCACCAGTTGTGCCGACTTTAAGCACCCCCTCGGACAAGATTTCGGACAATGCAGATTGCGCGGAGACTTGAACGGCGCCTGTCGCTAAGATGACCGCAGCAGCGGCAACTTTAAAGAATTTCATGGGTTTCCCTTCCTATGTATTCGTTAGACATAGGATGCCACGACGGTTTGGGAATGCAAACAGGTTGAGAAAATTGAAATTCGTTTTATGTCATCACATTAACGTATAAATTAAAGGCCCCTCGCCAATGACCATCATTTCAATGCGCAATGTGTCCAAGTTTTTTGGCGATTTTCAGGCGCTCAAAGACGTGTCGCTTGATGTGGCTGCCGGAGAACGCGTGGTGGTTTGTGGCCCGTCTGGATCGGGAAAATCCACGCTGATCCGCTGTATCAACCGCCTTGAGGCGCATGAAGCCGGCGAGATCGTTGTCGATGGCACCACGCTGACCGATGCCCCCGCTGATCTGGACAAAATCCGCGGCACGGTTGGCATGGTATTCCAACAGTTCAACCTGTTCCCCCACCTGACGGTGATGGAAAACCTATGCCTTGGCCCTCGCCGTGTGCTCGGCCTCACGGACGCTGAGGCCCGTGCGCGCGCCATGTCACATCTTGAAAGGGTGCAAATCCCTGATCAGGCCGACAAATTCCCCCGCCAATTATCGGGTGGCCAGCAACAGCGCGTCGCTATTGCGCGATCCTTGTGCATGGAGCCGCGGATTTTGCTGTTTGATGAGCCTACGTCGGCGCTTGATCCTGAGATGATCGCAGAGGTGCTTGATGTGATGACCGAGCTTGCGTCCACGGGTATTACCATGATTGTTGTGACCCATGAGATGGGCTTTGCCCGCCGCGTCGCTGACCGCATGGTCTTCATGGACAACGGTGAGATCGTCGAGATTGGTGCGCCTGAAGACGTGTTCACTGCACCCAAATCCAAGCGATTTGCCACGTTCATTAAACAAATTTTGAACCATTGAGGGGGATGCATATGAAACGTTTCCTGATCCTCGCCTCCGCCTTTTTGCTTTTGTCGGGCTGCTCGAACAATTGGGGTTGGTATGTGGTCGACCCGACGACGAACACTGGTTGGGTAAACTTGAAGTTCATGGCCAGTGGGGCCTACTACACGATCATCATGTCACTTACTGCGATCCTGATATCTGTGGTCGTCGGTCTGCTTGTCGCCCTTCCCGGGTTATCAACCAAACGCGGCTGGCGGATGTTTAACCGCACTTACGTGGAAATCGTGCGCGCGGTGCCGATCCTTGTGCTGATCTTATGGGTATACTATGGTCTCCCTGCGCTATCAGGCATCACGCTTAATGTGTTTTGGGCAGGTGTGTTGGCGCTCGCACTGAGCGATAGTGCGTTTCAGGCCGAAATTTTCCGTGCAGGCATCCAATCCATTGCGCGCGGCCAATACGAGGCAGCGCAGTCGATTTCATTGAACTACCGCGACACCATGCGTTACGTAATCTTGCCCCAAGCGATCCGGCGCATTTTGCCTGCACTGGGCAACCAGCTTGTCTATATGATGAAAATGTCGTCACTTGTGTCGGTGATCGGCTTGCAAGAATTGACCCGCAAAGCCAATGAATTGGTCGTGTCCGAATACCGACCCTTAGAAATCTATACTGTTCTAGTGCTAGAGTATTTGGTGCTGATCCTCATCGTATCTGCTGGCGTGCGCTGGTTGGAACGGCGCCTGAAAGCGAGCGACACCTGATGCAAACAGATGACCTAACGACTGGTTCCATGACCAGCCATTTTAGTGCAATTGCGATCCCTGCAGCGTTTGGGATGCTGTTTGCCACGCTGTATAACGTCGTTGATGTGTACTGGGCGGGGCGACTGTCGACGGATGCGCAGGCGGGGCTTGCGATTGGGTTTCAGGCGTTCTTTATCCTGATGGCCGTGGGATTTGGACTAAGTTCCGCACTGAGCGCGCTGGTCAGTAATGCCAAGGGCAGCAAGGACGCCGCGCAGACACAGACTTTCATCGCACAAGGGCTGACCTACGGCGTGATCGCGACGGTTGTCTTAATGATAGTCGGCTGGATCTTGGGCCCTGTGCTGATCACGCTGGTGTCGGAACCGGGCGCATACCGTGACGCGGCGTTGGGTTATTTCGGTTGGCTGATCTTCGCCCTTCCTGGGTTTTTTCTAGCTTATGGTGGCAACGGCATCTTGCAAGCACATGGCGACAGCCGCAGCATGCAACGCGCCCTTATGGTGGCGTTTTTCGTCAACATCGGCCTGAACCCACTGCTGATGTTCGGCGTTGACGGCATCTGGGACGGCATGGGCTTTAACGGGATCGCGGTCGCGACGATTGTCAGCCAAACCGGCGTTATGGTGTTCATCATCTCGCGCATTCTAAAGCTAGATGCGATGAAATCTGTGGCGCGGGCCACGTTCCGGCCATCACGCGATATTTTTGGGCAGATCACCGCACAGTTGATCCCCGCATCGTCAGCCATGATGGTCATGTTCGTGTCTGGTTTTGTCGTACAGTTTTCGCTGAAGGAATTTGGCGGGGCGGCGGTCGCGGCCTACGGTGTTGGCTTGCGGATCGAACAGATTTTACTGCTGCCCGTGTTGGGCATGACGGGCGCGCTGTTGCCGATTGCTGGCCAAAACTTTGGCGCAAAAGACTTTGACCGCGTGCGCGCCGCGTTGCGGTTCTGTTGGATGACAGGGTTCGCTATGACGATCGTGGCCACGCCAATCTTGTTGTTCGCTGGCGGATGGGCGATGTCGCTGTTTTCCGACGATCCAGAGGTGATCCGTATTGGCTCAAGTTATCTGCGTGTCGATGCATTCTTGTTTCCGATCTACATGATGCTGTTCTCGATTAACTCGCTTTTGCAGGCGCTCAAGAAGCCGATCTGGACGCTGTGGATCAGTATCTACCGCCAAGGGTTCGGCGTCGCGTTCTTTATCTGGGTATTTATCGGCGTGCTGGATTTCAGCGTTTGGGGTGTTTGGTTGGGCATTGCGACCGCCGTGACAAGCGGTTGGGTGTTGTCGTTAATCGTTGCGGGTAAAGTCGCGAAAGACCAGATTGGAGGACTTATCCGAGGGCAAAGCGACGACAAGTCTATTGCGTGAACGCGAGGGCTATGGTCGGATCAATAATACGTCATCACGACCCACGCTATGACCTGAAATCTGGAGTTGAACAGTTGTTTTTGAAAAACGCTTGGTACGTCGCCGCTTGGGACTATGAGATCACGAGTGATTTGCAACAGATCCTTGTTTTGGGCGAAAAGATTTGCATATTCCGGACCGCATCGGGTGAAATAACAGCGCTTGAAGACGCCTGTCCGCACCGCAAACTGCCGCTATCAAAGGGCCAGATTAAAGGCAATACTGTTGAGTGCGGCTATCACGGGCTGACGTTTGATTGCGCGGGGCAATGCGTTTGGGCACCAGGAACAGGGCGCATTCCGTCAAACGCTTCAGTGCATGCCTATCCGTTGTTTGAAAAATACGGACTGGTGTGGATATGGATGGGTAATCCGGCATTGGCCGACCCGCATGATATTTTTGACATCGCAAACTATGGTGATCCGGCGTGGGGCATCAATTGCGGCGAAGCAATGGAGTTGGATTGCGATTATCTTTTGATGTGCGACAATCTTTTGGACCCGACCCATGTCGCATGGGTGCACCAAAGTAGCTTTGCCACCGCCGCAACAAAAGACACACCTTTGCGCGTCACCAAGACCGATGATGGCGTCATTGTGCACCGCTGGATGATGGATCACGAGCCCGCGCCGTTTTACAAAAAGGTCGTGGAATTTGAAGGCAACTGCGACCGGCTTCAGCACTATGAAGTCCGCTATCCATCGCATGCGCTGATCAAGGCGGTGTTTACCCCTGCGGGCACTGGCGGGCTGGATGGTCCTTTGCACGAAAACACATTTATCATGGACAGCTATAACTTTATGACGCCAAAAACCGCGGGTAAAACCCGGTACTATTGGTTTCAGATGCGCAATATCCGCCCCGATGATGAAGCCCTTTCCAAGATGATGACAGAAGACGTCCAACATGCGTTTGAAGAGGATCGCGATGTGCTTAATGCCGTGCAAATTGGCATGGCGAACAAGACGTCCCCGCATATTGACCTGCCTATCGATGGCGGACAGCTGCGATTTCGGCGCCACTTGCAAGCGATGATCAATGAGGAACAGCAAGTCGACCGACAGATGGCGGAGTAACTGTGTTAGGGCGAGCAATCTGACCGCAAGACGCTGCTTTGAACTTACCCATCGTGTCGCACGGCAACGCATCTGGTTTTAGAAAATGTGGGCGACAGATTGCCCTAGGGCCATCGCACCGGCATATTCGCTTTGAACTTCTTTCTGGAGCGGATGATAACGCGCCGCTTGAATGTCCCTAAACCGTCTTTCCAGTTCTGTCTTGCGGTAGAATCCGACGCCACCGGCCAGCTCCATTGCCAGCTCAACAACCTTAATGGTCTGCTCTTCGACCAACCGTCGCCCTATCATGGAATCATTAATGGTCTGTGCTGACGGCGCGTTTCGCTCGGCGACACCAATCATGTAATCGCGGGCGAGATGTGCCCCAGTTAGCGCAGAGCCCATCCGCCCGGCGATGGATTGTGTGCGATGAGACTCCGGTCTTATCTTTGCTATATCAATCGCGATGTCGCGCGCACTTTGTGCGACGCCAAGATAAACTGAGTAAATCAACGGAAACGCAATTGTCGCGATCATGTGAAATTCGGGATGCCACTCCCCTGCCTTCCGGCGCATCGGTATTTTGTCATCGGGAATGAACAGCCCATCAATTTTAACATCATGGGATCCCGTACCTCGCATCCCTAGGGTGCGCCAAGTATCCAATATCATGATTTCAGGCGCGGACATTGGAACACCAAAATGCAAAACGGAACGCTCGCCATCTTCTTCGGTAATTGCGCCCGTCATCATCAAGTCCCCAGCTGGCGCGCCAGACGAAAACACTTTTCTTGCCGTGGCCTTCGACCTTTTCAGCGACCCCAGAACCACCGAGCCAGTCCGATCCGCCTGAGCTAAGCAAAACAATTTTTTTCATCAGCAACCCTGCGCAAAAGTGGCGCTACTAAATCGCGAGCAGCTTCTTGGTTGTACCAACGCCACGCCAGAACAGCGACTTGGTGGGTGTGCAATGAAAGGGCCAACCCCGAAGAACCACACGCACCACCAATAATTTTAAGGACATCGCAAAGCTCACGGATACTTGCCCCGCCACCGCCAAGATCAGACGGAACACCTGCGGAAATCAGGCCAGCCGTTTTTAGGTCGGCATAATTTTCTGCGACAAATTGATCATTTTCATCGTTGTCAGGTGCGCGTTCTGCAAAGACTTTTGTTAGTGATTTTGCTGCATCAACGAAGCTTTCAGATTGATGCGCGGTACCAGTTACTTGGGTCATTTTTTGTTACTTTTCTAAATTTATGCCCCAAAAATAACTGTGATTCCAAATTCTCGCTAGTACAGAAACTGTATTGGGTGAAACGGCGTTTCCGCGTTAGGATAAAAAGTCCAAGTTTCCTAACGACGAAGGGATAGATAAATGCGTGCTGGATATAGTCAGTTTTGCCCAGTTTCGATGGCAACAGAAATCTTGTGTTCCCGTTGGACACCGCTTGTTATTCGAAAATTCCTGTGCTGCAGCACGCGGTTTAATGACATCCGCCGTGGCCTGCCGCGCATGTCGCCAACGCTTCTATCAAAAAGATTGAGCGAATTAGAGGCGGCAGGCGTCATCGTGTCTATCAAGGGCACGAGCGGGTCTAAAGAGTACCAGCTTACCAAAGCTGGCGACGAACTACGTCCAATTGTTATGGGGATTGGGGCATGGGGCCAACGATGGGTCGAAAGTGAGCTGTCTTTGAACAATCTGGATCCAGAGCTTCTGATTTGGGATTGCACCGTGGGCTGAATATTGATCCACTCCCTGCGCGCCGCGTGTGTCTTCAGTTTGTATTCACTGATTTGGCTGCAATGCGCCAAAACTATTGGCTCGTTGTCAACCCGCAATCGGGTGTCGAAGCATGTTATAAAGATCCAGGCTATGACGTTGATTTGTTCGCGGAATGCAGTCTTCGGACAATGACAGCGATCTGGATGGGGTTGGATACGGTGCATAAAGCACAAAATAATGGGCGCATTGTGTTGACCGGAACCCGCGAAATCGTGACACAAATGCAGAAATGGCTCGGTCTTAGTCCATTCTCCAAGGTCGAACGCGTGGCTGGCTAGAACAATCGCTCGGTGTCAGTGAAAATCAGACCACTACTTACTTAACTGCATCTATCTCAGCAGCCCGACGTTCGACCTGTTCGACGATATGCTCGACCATTTGATCATTGCTAAGTTTATGGGACTGTGCGCCGGCCAAATACACCATGCCGGACCCTGCCCCGCCGCCAGTAAAGCCGACGTCCGTCATCAATGCTTCGCCGGGGCCATTGACCACACAGCCAATAATCGACAACGACATAGGCGTCTTGATATGCTCAAGGCGTTTTTCCAGCGTCTCAACCGTCCTGATCACGTCAAACCCCTGACGGGCACAAGACGGGCAAGAAATGATATTCACGCCGCGGTGCCGCAGGCCCAAAGACTTCAATATCTCAAAGCCCATTTTGACCTCTTCGACCGGATCAGCAGACAGGGACACGCGGATTGTGTCGCCAATGCCCGCCCACAACAGATTGCCCATGCCGATCGCCGATTTTACAGTGCCAGACATCAGGCCACCGGCTTCGGTGATACCAAGGTGAATGGGGGCGTCTGTGGCCTCCGCCAACTGTTGATAGGCTGCTGCAGCCATGAACACGTCCGACGCCTTGCAGCTGATCTTGAATTCGTGGAAATCATTGTCTTGCAGGATTTTGATATGATCCAGCCCGCTTTCGACCATCGCAGCTGGGCACGGTTCGGCGTATTTATCCAACAGATGCTTTTCAAGCGACCCTGCGTTTACGCCAATGCGGATCGAACAATTGTTGTCTCGGGCAGCCTTGATGACCTCTTTGACGCGGGTCTCATCGCCGATGTTACCAGGATTGATACGCAGACATGCGGCCCCTGCCTCGGCGGCCTCAATCCCACGTTTGTAATGGAAATGGATATCAGCGACGATCGGCACCGAAACCTCAGGAACAATCTCGCGCAACGCACGGCTGGACGCCTCGTCGGGCACAGACACCCGCACAATATCGGCACCAGCATCAGTCGCTGCCTGAATTTGCGCAATCGTGCCTTTGACATCCGTGGTTAGCGTGTTGGTCATCGTCTGCACGGTTATCGGCGCATCGCCACCAACAGGCACATTGCCCACCATGATCTGACGGGACTTGCGACGCTCGATATTGCGCCAAGGACGGATGTGATTAAGCGACATGACGGCAGCCTTCGGCAGGAAAAATCATACCCAGTACCTATTCAGACAGCAGGGTGGGAACAACCAGCAAAGGACGATTTATTCGACAGTGATCTCGGCCACGAGGCTGACAGCAGCAGCTAAGCCTTGGTCAGAGGTCAAATCTGCGGCAGCATAAGTTGTGGTAAGGTTTTCAGCCGACAGATCCAACTTGGACGTGACAGTTCCATCTAGACCAGCAGGACCAAAGTGAGCGCCATTGACCGCAAAGTAAATTGCACCACTTTCGCCGACGCGCAGGGTCGCTGGTTCTTCTGTGGATGGCAGCGCAAACTTATCGCCCGCATCCAAGATACCTTCAAAAATAACTGATCCATCAGCCGCACGGACACGGATCCATGCAGGACGAGCAGCGACCAACTGAACCTCTGGCACAGGGCCCTCGTTCACTTGAATTGCACGACGCACAGCGTCATCTACAGCGGCCGACGTCGTGACATCGGGTGCTGGGGCTAACGTGCCGAATAGACCGGGGTTCAATGTCGAAATCGGACCATCGCGCGCAACCAGCACAGGCACTTCAAGCGCCTGTGGGCGATACAAACGATCCAATGCATCCGGCGACGGTGCGTTGAATTGAGCAAGCGTATCAGTTTGCGTAATCGCATTTGCAGCACCGGCCAACGGGTCCAAGTCGGACACAACCACTGGGGTCTGTTCAACAGGCGCAAACTGCACCTTCTGGACTTCCTGCAAGACGGTCCACCCGCCAAAACCCAAACCACCGATCAGGGCAATCAGAACAGCGACCGATCCAATTGCACCAGGTTCAATACGCGACAACATCGCCTCACCCGCCGGAATAAACGGGGTAGCAGAGGATGAAAAGATATCTTTGCCAACGCCAGACGCACCAAAGTCATGGCGCGCAGGTTTTGCGGATGATGCCGCCGCAGACATCCCGTGGGCTGTGACAAACCCGCTTTCGCGACAAAACGTATCAAACGCCCAATCAGGGTCCATACTTAAGTAACGACCATACGACCGGACATAGCCCGCGATAAAACCTGGCGTGTCAAACGCTGATGGATCAGCATTTTCAATAGCTGCGATATAAGCGGCTTTGATTTTCAGCTCACGTTGCACATCCAAAAGGCTCTTGCCCATCGTTGCACGTTCGCCGCGCATGAGGTCACCAAGACGCAACTCAAAACCGTCGAAACCCTTAGTTTCAACTTCCTCAGCAGCTTTCGCGCGTCTGAAGCCTTTTACGATCATTGGTCGTCCTGTTGCCTGCTTTGCCCGATAGAAACAGTCGAATCGAATCTTAGACGCTGTTTCCGTTCCTAAGTTGTTACCACAGCGCAAACTTTAATGCACATGCGGAAAAACTAGCCCGTCATATCGGCACGATTCAGCGCACAATGCGACCAAAGCGAGTCTAGCGCTTCGATCAGCGCATTAATCTCGGCAGGACCATGCACAGGCGACGGGGTAAACCGCAACCGCTCGGTCCCGCGCGGAACGGTTGGGAAATTGATCGGCTGGGCATAAATCCCATGCTCAGACAACAACATATCCGACATTTTCTGGGTATGCACAGGGTCGCCAACCATCACCGGAACGATGTGGCTGCCGTGATCAATGACAGGCAGGCCAAGCCCCTTAAGACGCAACTTCAAAATGCATGCTTGGGTCTGGTGCGCATCGCGCAAGGAGTGATCTGTTTTCAAATGCGCAACAGATGCAGCCGCCCCAGCGGCCACAGCAGGCGGCAATGACGTGGTAAAGATAAAGCCCGGCGCATATGAACGGATAGCGTCACACATCATTGGCGATGCCGCAATATAGCCGCCCATCACGCCGTATGCTTTGGCAAGCGTGCCGTTGATGATATCAACCCGGTCCATCAGACCGTCACGTTCTGCAATGCCGCCACCGCGTGGGCCGTACATGCCAACGGCGTGCACTTCATCCAGATAAGTCAGCGCACCAAATTCGTCGGCCAAATCACAAATCTTGGCAATTGGGCCAAAATCACCCTCCATCGAATACACAGATTCGAACGCAATCAGCTTAGGTGCAGCCGGATCATCGGCAGCAAGTAATTCACGCAAATGCGCAAGATCGTTGTGGCGAAAAATACGCTTGGCACCGCCGTTGCGGCGGACACCTTCGATCATCGACGCGTGGTTCAATGCGTCAGAATAAATAATCAGACCTGGAAACAATTTTGGCAACGTGGATAGCGTGGCGTCATTGGCAATATATGCGCTGGTGAACAAAAGTGCGGCGTGTTTGCCATGCAAATCAGCCAGCTCAGCCTCAAGGCGCTTATGATACACGGTTGTGCCAGAAATATTGCGTGTGCCACCGGACCCTGCACCAGTGGCGTCTAACGCTTGGTGCATTGCTTCCAAAACAACCGGATGCTGCCCCATGCCAAGGTAATCATTGCCGCACCAAACGGTAACAGGCTGCTTTTCACCGTCCGGACGGGTCCAAACTGCGTGCGGATACTGGCCGCGCTCACGTTCAATATCAATAAACGTGCGATACCGGCCCTCGGTATGAAGGTTCTCAATCGCATCATTCAGCATCGCATCGTAATTCAAGGGCCGCATCCTTTGCCGTACAAGCCAAACGCAATATCATGCGCTGGAATTAGTCTAACTCTCATATAGGGCCAAATGCAGTCGAGCAATACGCTACAATCTGTCGCCCCCCCTCCTTGGCCTTATGGCGCAGGCGCGCTAGGCTTACTTTGATCTATCTCAAAAGGTGAAATGACCCATGACCCTCGATCCTGTCCTCGCAAAAATTGACACCAACCTGCCCGCAGCCACGGACCGCCTGCTGGATCTGCTGCGCATTCCGTCCATCTCCACCGATCCGGCGTATAACGCCGATTGCGACAAAGCAGCCGATTGGCTGGTGGCGGACCTGCAATCCATCGGGTTTGAAGCTTCGAAACGCTCGACCCCCGGCCATCCAATGGTCATCGCGCACTCCGGCGGGACAGGGCCACATATCTTATTTTACGGGCATTACGACGTGCAACCAGTTGATCCGCTGGACCTGTGGGACAACGATCCGTTCGACCCACAAATCGAAGACACCGCCAAGGGCAAGGTCATCCGTGGCCGTGGATCATCCGACGACAAAGGCCAGCTAATGACCTTTGTCGAAGCCTGCCGCGCGTGGAAACAGGTGCACGGCACCCTGCCCGCCAACATCACGCTGTTTTTCGAGGGCGAAGAGGAATCAGGCTCGCCGTCGTTGACGCCGTTCATGGCAGAAAATGCAGCAGAACTGACATCCGACATCGCGTTGATCTGTGACACCGGGCTTTACGGCGACAGCACGCCCGCGATCATCACCCAGTTGCGCGGACTTTTGGGTGAGGAACTCACCATCAAAGGGCCGTCGCTTGACCTGCATTCGGGCATGTACGGCGGCATCGCTATGAACCCAGCACGGGTCTTGGCCAAAATCATCGCAGCCCTTCACGATGAAAACGGTCGTATCACCGTGCCAGACTTCTATGACGGCGTACCAGAGCTTTCCAATGAATTGGCAGCAAGCTGGGACGACCTAAAATTCGACGGCGAGCATTTCTTGGATGAAGTCGGGCTCTCCAAACCAGCCGGTGAATTGGGCCGCCGCCCGCTTGAAATGATCTGGTCGCGCCCGACATGCGAAGTAAACGGTATGTGGTCTGGCTACACCGGCGACGGGTTCAAAACCGTGCTGCCATCCCAAGCCCACGCGAAAATCAGCTTCCGGCTTGTCGGCACACAGGACCCGCTTAAAATCCGCGAAAACTTTCGCAAAATGGTCAACGCCATGCTCCCCGAAGACTGCACCGTGACCTATAAAGACCACGGCGCGAGCGGCGCAGGACAAATGGCCACAACACATCCGGCCTTTGCACAAGCAAAGAAAGCACTGTCTGATGAATGGCCAAATGCTGCGGCTTATGTGGGCTGCGGCGGATCAATCCCAATTGCAGCGTACTTTAAGTCGATCCTAAACATGGACGCAATGCTGATCGGGTTTGGCAAAGACGACGACGCGATCCACTCGCCCAACGAAAAATACGACCTGAGCAGCTTTCACAAAGGCATCCGATCATGGGCGCGCATTTTGCACGAAATGACTTCCTAGGCTCTTTGGCTAGACTCTTTGGTTGTCAAATATCCCGGGGGAATTCGCACTCAGGCCAAGGGGCAGCGCCCCAAAACGTTTAGGTATATGGGAAAAAGTGGCGCGGTTGACGGGACTCGAACCCGCGACCCCCGGCGTGACAGGCCGGTACTCTAACCAACTGAGCTACAACCGCGCACTTTTACGGCAGTCTGTGACAAAATGGAAAATGGCGCGGTTGACGGGACTCGAACCCGCGACCCCCGGCGTGACAGGCCGGTACTCTAACCAACTGAGCTACAACCGCGTATCTTCCATTTCAGCCAAACGACTGAACGTGCGCTGCTTCTAAGTCGGGCAATCTGTCCCGTCAAGCGGACAATGGCGCAAAAATGAGGCTCCAACAAAATAGACGAAACGGTGACAGGAAAATTGACAAAAATGACCACGTATAACGAGGTCCGCGTCTTATCTATTTGCGCGCGCCAGCAGTGCGACAGCGGCCAAGCCGATAAGCGTAATCATCAACGCGGCTGGTGCGGCTTCTGCGATGTTTTCGAGAGATGCTTTGGCATGAACCCGTGTGGCCAGCGTGTCAAAATTGAACGGGCGCAGCAACAACGTGGCTGGCAGTTCTTTGACCGCATCCACAAATACCAGCAACAACGCTGATCCGATTGATGCGCGCACAAGCGGCAAATGAACCGCGCGCAAGGTACCGCCCGCGCTGCGCCCCAATGAGCGCGCAGCCATTGGCAAGCTAGGCGACACGCGGCCCAATGCAGCGTCCGCGGTGCCTTGGGCTATCGCGAAAAACCGGACGACGTAAGCCAATACCAACGCCGCCCCTGTGCCGGTCAGCAATAAACCGGGGTCGTAGCCTGTAATCGCCAACACACCGTCGGCAAACCAATTATCGAATGCAGCCAATGGCACCAAAATGCCCAACGCCAAAACAGCACCGGGGGCTGCATAGCCAATCGCGGTGACTGGCATCAGCAAAGCGGGCAATCGCCGCCCACTTAAACGGACACCGTATACCATGAATACGCCACCAAGAACGGTCAGGATCGCGGCCAGTCCAGCAACAATAACAGTGCGGGTGATCGCCATGTGTAAATCGGCGGCGGCCCATTCGGTCGCATCAACCGCGTGCGATGCCAACACAGCAACTGGCAATACAAATCCGATCAACACAGGGATCAAACATAGAACAGCCGCCATAAGTCCTCGGACGCCTGACAATGCCACAGGCACCACCGGACGCGCGTTGCGCGCACTTGCGAAAAACCGGCTTTTACGGCGTGACAGTTTTTCAAGCGTAACCAGAATAATTATAATGGTCAGCACGCAACTCGCCAACTGGGCAGCTCCACCCAGATTGCCACCTTGCAACCATACCGAAAAAATACCCGTCGTCAGGGTTTGCACAGCGAAATAATCAACCGTGCCAAAATCATTGACCGTTTCCATCATGACCACAGCGACACCTGCGGCAATCGCAGGGCGGGCCAGTGGGAAACCAACACGCCAGAACCGAGCTAACGGCCCCGCCCCCAAGGCACGCGCCACCTCGTATCCGGCACCCGATTGCTCACGAAACGCCGCCCGCGCAAGGATATACACATAAGGATACAGTGCAGCCGACAGCACAATGATCGCGGCGCCGCGGGTGCGGATCGCAGGGAACCAATAGTCTTGGGAATTGGTCCAGCCAAACGTGGCGCGCAACACTGTCTGAATTGGCCCCGCATATTCAAAGAAATCAACCAGCGCATAAGCACCAACATAAGCAGGCACTGCCAGCGGCATCAACAACGCCCATTGCAACCACTGACGGCCAGGAAATTTGTACATGACGACAAACCAAGCGGCCCCCGTCCCCACGGTCGCGGCAACGATCCCAACGCCGATCATCAGCACGGCAGTATTGGTCACATAACGCGTCAAGGTCGTCGCAATCAGGTGCGGCCAGATATTATCCGTGGGATGCAACGCAAACCAGATAACGGCCAAAATCGGCATCAAAACCATGATTGCAATCGCCAACGCGCCCAACGACCAAGGGCTTGGCAGGGATAAACGGCCTATTGGCCGACGTATCTGACGAATTTGCTCAGTCATTTCATTCTGGCTCCTAACGGAAAGCTGTTTATCTGTCCAGAAATCCGACTATGATAGCAGCAACAAAACAAAAGAACGGCCAGAGCACCATGCAAATCGCTTTACATATCGGGGCAAACTGTACCACGACGACAGAATTCTTAAGTCTTTGCTTAAGAATGGATCTGCCTTTGCGGACAATGGAATTAAGGTTCCGGGCCCGGGGAAATACCGGCGATTGCTACGTGAAACGATCCAGAACCTGAACGGTGCGGCGGCTTGTCATGTCGAACGCCAATTTCATCTGCGTACCAAACCGCATTTTTGACGGCGGCATCTTGTATGAGCAGGCCGAAGCAAAAATTCATGCGCTGCACCAGTTATTTCCTGATGACGAAATTGAGCTTTTCTTGGCGTTGCGCAATCTGGCGACATTCCTTCCCGTCACCTTCGCCGAATCCAAAGCGGCCACGCCCAAGGCATACCTTCAAGGCCTGCACCCGACCCAGATCCGCTGGTCTGATCTTGTGCGGCGCATCCAAGGGCTGTTGCCGATGACGCCGCTGACAGCTGCGTGCAATGAAGACACGCCAATGATCTGGGCAGAAATTATGCGGGCGATGTCTGGCGTGGATCAAGACCAGAAAATCACTGGTGGCTTTGATCTTCTCGCGTCAATCATGTCTGATGAAGGCCTGAACCGGTTCTTAAACTACCTGCGGATACACTCGCCAAAAACTGAAATGCAAAAGCGGCGCGTCATCGCAGCCTTCTTGGATAAATACGCGCAAGACGACAAAGTCGAAGAAGATATGCCGGTCATGACCGACGATATGGTTGAAGAACTGTCGCAGATATATGAAAACGACGTGGCCTTCATCGCACAACTGCCGGGCGTGGACTTCATTATACCCTAGCTAGACCGACTCGGCGTCTCTCATCGACCAGTCCAGTAACACCTTGCCACTCGTGCCTGACTTCATCGTAGCAAAGCCTTTTTCAAAGTCACTGGCGGCAAAGCTATGTGTGATGACTTTCGACACATCCAGACCGTTCTGAAGCATCGCGATCATCTTGTACCAGGTCTCGAAAATCTCACGACCGTAAACCCCTTTGATCGTCAGCGCCTTAAACACGATGCCTGACCAATCGACAGCTGATTTACCCGGCGGAATACCCAACATCGCGATGCGACCGCCCATGACCATGGACCCAACCATTTGGTCAAATGCAGCCTGATTGCCGCTCATTTCCATGCCAACATCAAAGCCCTCCGCCAATTTTAGCGACGCCTGAACATCCTTCAGATCGGTCGTGCTGACATTCACCGTGCGCACATCAGCCACCTTTTCAGCCAGCGCAAGTCGATCGTTATTTACGTCCGTTATCACTACATTGCGCGCACCCGCATGACGCGCGACGGCGGCAGCCATAATGCCTATCGGGCCTGCGCCTGTGATCAACACATCCTCGCCGAGCAGATCAAAGCTTAGCGCCGTATGCACCGCATTTCCCAACGGGTCGAGGATCGCACCAATCTCATCTGGAATATCTTCAGGAAGCGGCACGACATTAAAAGCGGGCAGCCGAAGGTACTCGGCAAACGCACCTTGCTCGTTAACCCCAATCCCACGCGTCGCCGGATCAAGATGAAACCGCCCCGACCGTGACTGCCGCGAATTCTTGCCGATCAGATGCCCTTCACCGGAACATCGCTGACCCAATACAAGCCCTTCGACGTCACGGCCAATCTCAACGATTTCACCTGCAAATTCATGGCCGGTAATCATCGGTACCGGTACCGTTTTCTGCGCCCATTCATCCCAATTCCAGATGTGAACATCAGTGCCGCAAATCCCCGTTTTCCAAATGCGGATCAACACATCATCTGGCCCAATCTCGGGCACAGGTGCAGTTTGCATCCACAACCCCTCAGCAGGTTTGGCCTTCACAAGTGCTTTCATTTCATTGCTCATGACAACACCCCAACTGATTTACCGGCGCGCGCAAATGCGGTTAGCGCAAAGTCCAGATCAGCGCGTGTCAACGCAGCGCTCATCTGCGTGCGAATGCGCGCACGGCCCTTTGGGACCACTGGAAAAAAGAAACCGCTAGCAAGAACGCCCTCTTTGAACAGTGCTGCCGACATGGCCTGCGCGGTCTCCGCCTCGCCCAGCATCACAGGAACAATCGGATGCTCGCCTGCCAGCAGCGAGAAACCAAGCGCCTCAAGTCCAGCCCGCCAATAGTGGGTATTTTCAAAAAGTTGCGCGCGCAAATCATCGCCCGCCTCAACAATATCAAGCGCCTTAAGGCTTGCAGCCACAATCAGCGGCGGCAGCGAATTTGAAAACAAATAGGGGCGCGCACGCTGGCGTAGCAAATCAATAACCGCCTGATCGCCAGCAATATATCCGCCGATTGCGCCACCAAGCGCTTTTCCAAGCGTCCCAGTCACAATATCCACATCAACACCAAAATGCGCTGGGGTCCCGGCGCCTTTTGGCCCCATAAAGCCTGTCGCATGGCAGTCATCAACCATCACCAGCGCGTCGTATTTGCGCGCCAGCCGCGTGACCTCTGGCAAGTTTGCCAAATACCCGTCCATGCTGAACACGCCGTCAGTTGCAATCATAATAAACCGGGCACCACCCGCACGCGCAGCCTGCAATTGCGCCTCAAGGTCAGCCATATCGCTGTTGGCATACCGAAAACGTTTTGCCTTGCACAAACGGATGCCGTCGATGATCGACGCATGATTAAGCGCGTCAGAAATGATCGCGTCCTCAGGCCCCAAAAGCGGTTCAAACAATCCACCATTCGCATCAAAGCAGGCAGCAAACAAAATCGTATCATCGTGACCAAGGAACGCGGCCAAACGGCGCTCTAGCGTGCGGTGAATATCCTGCGTGCCACAGATAAACCGAACCGACGCCATCCCAAAACCATTGGTGTCCATCGCGGATTTTGCTGCCGCAATAAGGTCAGGATTATCAGCAAGTCCCAGATAATTATTGGCGCACAGATTGACGATTTTCCACGCACCAACAGCGATATGCCCCGACTGCCGCGACGTAATTTCGCATTCAGTTTTATGCAGCCCGTCGGCCTTAATCTGGGCAAGTGTCTGTTCAATATGATGTGAAAATGATGTGGTCATGATGCCCTCCGTTTGAGGTTGTATATCATGACGCACAATAATTCCGCAATAACGGATTCACTCAGTCATAACGATCAGCATCGCGCGCGCGCCGTCCTTGCTCGAAATCGCATGATCAATATCCGCCGCATATCGGCCAGTGTCGCCATGGTTAAGCACCTCTGACGCCTCGCCGCTTGTGATCGTCAGGCAGCCTTCAATGACAGTAAGATGTTCCCGTGTCCCCTTGGAATGCGGCTGACTATTCAAAACGCCGGCCGCTTCAAAAGCCAGATCATAGACCTCAAGCGATCCGGCATCTTCGGGCGGTGACAGGATACGCACGTGGCATCCGGTTTCTTTCACCGTGATTGTCGGCACCTCATCGGACCGCAAAACAACGATTTTGGATGCCTCTTCTTTGCCCTCCAAAAGACCGGCAAAATCAACCTGAAGGGCGCGCGTAAGGTTCCACAACGTCGAAATTGTCGGGCTACTTTCGCCACGCTCAATCTGGCTCAGCATAGACTTACTAACACCAGAAAGTTTCGACACGGCTTCAAGCGACAGGGATTTTTCCTGTCTTGCCGATTTTAACTTCGCTGGCAGTTGGGATAATATAGCGTTAGTGTTGTCCGTCATACCGGAAAGTTGCGTCAGTTAAGGCGCATGGTCAAGTCAAAAACATGCGCCCTACTGCAAAAAAACGGGCATTACCGCGCAATTGATCCAGCCAGTAATCCTTGTCCGGATCATTGATCTTAGATCATATTCAAAGCGGCTTTATACATGTCCAGCACAGCTTCTTCTTCGGCTAGATCATTCGCGTCCATTTTGCGAATAGAGATAATCTTGCGCAACACTTTAGTGTCATAACCACGGCCTTTGGCCTCTGCCATGACTTCCTTTTGGGCGTCAGCAATGTCTTTCTTTTCAGCGTCCAAACGCTCGAAACGCTCAATAAATTGGCGCAGCTCTTGGCCGGCAACTGTGGTTGTTGTGTCTATCACGTCATTGTCCATAATGCTGGCTCCTTTGAATTGGCTGGCCCCTTCCCTAGCCCGCCCCGCGACACTTGCGCAAGCCCAGCCAAGCCGCTAGGCGGGATTTGTGTAAAAAAGGAATATCGGCATGTTAATTTGGATTGGGGCAGCGCTGTCCGTTTTAGGCATGATCGGGATCGTGGCATCCATTGTCATGGTGGCACGCGCCAAAAAAGCCAAACTTGATGACGCAGAAATGCGCGCACGCATTTCCAAAATTCTGCCGATCAATATGGGCGCGCTTTTTGTATCAATGATCGGGTTGATGATGGTTATCGTAGGCATTGTCCTCGCCTGATATCGGCTCCGGACAAAACACCTCATACATCCGCTCTAACATCGGACGGACACGCGGATCGGCCAACCGGTACCGCATTATACGGCCATCACGGTCGCAAATGACCAGACCCTCAGCGCGCAGTTTCAATAATTGACCGGACACATAAGACTGGCTTTGGCCCAATACTGCCTCCAGCTCGCCCACCGTCAAATCTTGCGGGACAAGCGCACACAAAATTCGCAAACGGCCCGGATTGGACAAGGCTTTCATCATTGCGGCTGCCTCACTAGCGGCGGCATCCATTGGATCAGATATTACTTTGGTCATGCAAACACCCTGCCGCATTTAAAAACATATTTCAACATTGAAATGTATTTCAAAACGCTTATCGTTAACGGGTAAGGGAGATTCGCCATGAAACCCACCGTCAAAGCCTTTTTCGATCCAGCCACCAACACCGTGTCCTATATTGTGCGCGAACCCCAAGGGGTTGCCTGCGCGATTATCGACAGCGTGCTTGATTATGATCAAGCAGCAGGACGCACCGACACCACGTCCGCCGACGCCATCGTTGACTTTATAAAGGCCGAGGGCCTGACCGTTGCGTGGATATTAGAAAGCCATGTGCACGCAGATCATCTTTCTGCGGCGCCCTACCTCCAAGACCGCTTGGGCGGAAAGATTGGCATCGGAGATCAGATCACGGTGATCCAAGACACCTTCGGCAAGGTGTTCAACGAAGGGACGGCCTTTCAACGGGACGGCTCGCAATTCGGCGCGCTTTTCAAAGACGGCGACAGCATTCACATCGGGCAATTGCGCTGCGACGTGATGCACACGCCCGGCCATACACCTGCGTGCTTGACCTATGTGATCGGTGGGGCGGCATTTGTCGGCGACACATTGTTCATGCCTGATTTTGGAACAGCGCGCTGCGATTTTCCCGGTGGGTCTGCGACCGACCTGTACCAATCAATCCAGAAAATCCTTGCGCTGCCCGATGACACCCGCGTCTTTGTTGGCCACGATTACAAAGCACCAGGGCGCGATGACTTCGCGTGGGAAACCACCATCGGCGAGCAAAAGGCGCTGAACGTTCATATCGGAGAAGGGCGGCCAATGAAAGAATTTGTCGCCATGCGCACCGAGCGTGACGCAACACTTGGCATGCCACGTCTTATCTTGCCGTCGATCCAGACCAACATGCGGGCAGGCAATATGCCAGAGCCAGAAGACAACGGCACGAGCTACTTCAAAGTTCCTGTCAACACACTATAAATATCAAGGATTTATCATGCCAATAGATTGGATCATGGGGCTGCTCGGCGGTCTCCTTATAGGGGCGGCTGGAGCCGTATTCCTGCTCGTAAACGGGCGGGTCATGGGCGCGTCAGGTATAATCGGAGGGCTTGTGGACAGGTCCGGCTTGGGCAACTGGCCCGAAAAAGCGGCCTTGATTGCAGGGCTGATCATCGTGCCTGCGATCATGACCTTGGCCATGGGCATAAAGCCCACATATCTGACCGATAATCTGCTGGTGGTCGCCATCGCAGGTATTTTTGTGGGCGTCGGAACACGGATAGCTAACGGGTGCACATCAGGCCACGGGGTCTGCGGGATCAGCCGGCTTTCGTTGCGCGGGATCGTTGCCACCGTGTTCTACATCGGCGCGGGCGGACTGACTGTCATGCTCTTTAAACATGTATTGGGAATAATCTAATGCGCAATATTATGGCATTTATCGTCGGCGGCTTGTTCGGCGCAGGGCTATTGATCTCTGGCATGACGAACACGCTAAAAGTGCAAGGCTGGCTGGACATTTTTGGGGACTGGGATCCAACTTTGGCCTTCGTCATGGGCGGCGCTATCCTCCCAATGGCCGTCGCTTGGCGTTTTGTTGAAGGACGCAAACCTGTGTTGCGCGACCACTTTGACGCGGCGCCCGACCCTAAAGTGGGTCGTAAACTCGTCGTGGGCTCCGTACTTTTCGGGATTGGTTGGGGCCTTGCTGGGCTTTGCCCCGGTCCGGCACTCGCTTCACTTAGCTTTGGCGGCTTTGGTGGGATCGTTTTCTTGATCGCGATGCTGTCAGGCATGCTTTGGGCACCAAAACTACGCACGGCGCTGGATTAATGGGAAAAGCGACGGTAAAAGCGGGAATGGATATCCGCCAAATCACCCCCGCCTTTGCCGTCAGCCCCCAAATTGACCCCGCCGATTTACCCGCGATCGCGGCTGCAGGCTTTTCATGTGTGATCTGCAATCGCCCCGACGAAGAGGTACCTAGCAGCCACCAGGCAAACGCGATACAAATCGCAACCGAAGCTGCGGGCCTGCAATTTGTGCGCCTTCCCGTCACCCATCAGGGGCTGACAGCCGACATGGTCGCGCAACAAAAAGCGGCAATCGATGACGCCAAGGGGCCTGTTTTGGCCTATTGCGCATCTGGTACTCGGTCGTCCATCGTTTGGTCACTTACCCAGGCGGGTGAAATGGCGACCGATGACATCATCAAAGCGACCCAATCTGCCGGATACGAACTTGGCGGAATGCGTGGGCAACTTGACCAGATAGCAAGTCAAACTTAGTCGACACGCGCGATTTCGGCAGACTTCGGCGCAGGTATGTCACGCAGCTCTGGCTCTGGCGGTGCCTGAATGCGCACGGCCCGCATCCCTGCTGACTGGCCCAATCGGGCCTTTCCCACCATAACATCATCTGGCGCAAACAATCTGACCGATCCAACCGTGGCACCCGACAGCGGCAAGACATCACCAACTTGCAGTCCATCCACGTATCCCAAAGTAAGATGCATTTTGTGCAAAACCGCCTGCAAGGCCGCAGGCGCTTGAGACACGGCAGCGTACATCCGCCTGTCCCATGTTCCGTCAATCATAATTTCTGGCGTAGAAACGGTTGCGGATTGATGGTTGGGCAGAAAAATGATCATTTCACCTTGGCGGGCATCAGGAACCAAGTCCACAGTGACTCGCATTATGCGGTAATCTGCATCGGCCATTGCCAAGCTAGCCGCGCGCAAACTTTCAAACGGATCACCCAAGGTCACATCGTCGACCCAACCGTCAAGATCGGACCCTTGGGTCGTTTGCGGCAATAACGATAGCACCCCTTCACATAATGGCGCCGCAAGCATCATATCTGTTCCGGTATGCGCGCGGTCGGGCGCGTTTTTGTCGAAAATTTGCCCATGGTTTGCACTTCATTTGCAGCGGCCCGCAATTGCACATCCAACGCAATCAAACCGACCAAAACTCCGCCGCGCTCCAAGCGAACAAAACTCATCTCTTCAGGCAGCGTCGCCATCATCGTGTCCAACGGTTTCAAGTCTTCAGTGACCTTTGCGACCGTCAACGTCATACCAAGCGACCGATCAGCCGCGCGTGTCATCGCTAACCGCAAAGCACGCGTCGACGTCAAAGGAACATCCACAGCCCCCGCCATGGGCCACGCTGTCATACGTTCAAGGATGGTATTATCAATAGTCAAAAGGGTCTGCGCCCCCTTTTTGGCAAAGCATTCCGCACCAGCAATCTACGCCGTAATTGGTTACTGATTTGCTAAGATTGCCGTCGCAGGCAGTACAACGCGAAATGCAGCCCCGCTTTGGCCCGGAAGATAGGTAATCTGCCCACCCAAACGGTTCATAATTTCGCGGCAAATCGCCAGCCCAAGACCCGCGCCGCCCGCCTTACCTTCATCCAAAACGCGGGCGAATTTTTCAAAAATAATCTGCTGATTTTCAGCCCGAATGCCACTGCCATTGTCAATAAAATCAACACGGTACGCGCCATTATTGCGTGATACTTCAATCCGCAGAACGGGAATTTGCGCGTCACAATATTTATGCGCATTCGCGATCAAATTAATAAACACCTGCACAAGTCGATCCAAATCAGTGCGCAACATTACGTCTTCTGCGGCGGGCGGGCGCTTAATCTTCAAATCAACGCCATGCCCTGCCACACTGACCGCACGATCAATCAACGCCTTTAGCCCACCAGTTTGATCTTGCAGCACGACCTCACCATTGGCGAGCACGGACAGGTCCAAAAGATCATCCAACAACCGCGTCAAACGCAGGGTTTCATCATGGATAATGCCCGCATATTTGCCCTGCTCAGCAGCCGTCATATCGCTATCGCGCAAAATCTCAGAAAACGACCGGATGGAGGTCATCGGCGTGCGCAATTCATGGCTAATCTGACTGAGGAACGCGTCTTTTTGCACCGACAAAGTCGTCAACTGCTCGTTGGCATCACGCAGGGCACGCGCGGTGCGGTCTTGCTCTGCGGATTTGGCTTCAAGTTGGTTGGAATATTCCAAAATCTGGGCGGCCTCGTCGGCCACGGCGATCAAGTCCTCAACAGACACACCACTACCGTCGGTTAACTGGCCAATCATGGCGTGAGCTGTGGCCGCACCGACCGACCCAGCCAATTCACGTTCTAGGTTTTCAATAAATTCTGATGTGACATCAGGCAGGTAGCCGGATTTTCCTTGCCTGTACGCTACGCGTTGAAAAAACGCCTGCGCCTCGGTGCCACCAATTATGCGCTGCGACATAATCAGCAAATCTTCGGCGCTAGCAGCACTGGTCCGCCATGGCTGCGATCCGGTTGAATGATCAAATAAGTTGACGAATTGAGCGCCTTGTAAACGCTCCAACGGGGTTGGAAAACTGAACACCGATCCGGCAAAGAACATCGCCGTATTCAACAACATTGACCACATAATCCCATGCACCAACGGATCCATCCCGTCGATCCCAAACAATGCATCAGGGCGCAACCAGCTGATCCCAAACGGACCAAGCGTCGCCACAGCGTCACTGATCACCACACTATTGTCGAAGCTAGGCAAAAACAACGTCCAGCTCCAGACAACAAAGCCAGTGATCAGGCCCATCGCCGCCCCAACCCGCGTGGCCCCACGCCAGAAAATACCACCGATCAGGGCAGGCAATACCTGCACCGCACCGGTGAATGAAATCAACCCAATGGCCGCCAAAGCGGTCCCGCCACCCGACACACGGTAGTACAGGTAACCAAGCAGTAAAATGCCCGCGATAGACAGGCGCCGCGACAGCAAAATGACATAACGCACATCGCCCGAAACTGTGGCCTCGCCACCGCTGCGGGTCGTCAGCCAAATCGGGACCACAATGTGGTTGGACACCATCGTCGCAAGCGCGATAGTCGCCACGATGACCATTGATGTCGCGGACGAAAAACCGCCCAAGAACGACAGCATCGCAAGCCCGTTTTGGCCTTGGGACAGCGGGACGGTGAGAACGAACAAATCGGGGTTGGCCCCTGCCGGCAACAGGCGCAATCCGACCACCGCAATTGGCACCACAAACAGGCTCATCAGCATCAGGTATGCGGGGAACGCCCAGCCCGCGATGTTCAAATGGCGCTCGTCGACGTTTTCGACAACCAGCACCTGAAACATCCGCGGAAGGCAAATGAACGCCGCCGCCGATAAAAAAATTAAGCTGAACCAGCGCGCCCCGTCTTGTTCCCATCGTGAAATCGGGGATGCGTCGATTTCGGCCAATATTTGCGCCGGACCACCTGCGATGCCCCAAACGACGAACACACCAACGGCGACCAGTGCCAGCAACTTGACCACAGCCTCAACAGCAATCGCCATGACAATGCCGTGGTGACGCTCGTTCGAATCCAAATTGCGGGTTCCGAAAAGCACGGTAAAGATGGCAAGCCCAACAGCCACCCATCTTGCCCCGCCCGCCAGCTCATCGGGCCCCCAAGGGCGGCCACCTGCATCGGCGAATACCGAAAACGACAGGGTCACTGATTGCAATTGCAGCGCAATATACGGCGTGCCTGCGACCACGGCCATTAATGTCACAATGACGCCAAGCGATGTAGATTTGCCAAACCGCGACGATATCAGATCAGCAATCGACGTAATTCGCTGGGTCCGGCCAATGCGAACAAGACGTCGCAGCACCCACCACCAGCCAACCATAACGATCGTGGGGCCTAAGTAGACCGTAACAAATTCCAGCCCTGATCGCGCAGCATAGCCGACAGCGCCATAAAACGTCCAAGCGGTGCAATAAATCGAAAGCGACAGCGTATAAACGACAGGTGAATACAGCCAACCGCCAAAGCCCTGTGCCGCTCGGCGCTCAGCAAAAAACGCAACCGCAAACAGAAACGCCACATAAGCAAGAGCGACGGCAACAAGAACATTAAAGGCGACCATGTGATTACGGGGTCTTGGGCGTATCGGTGGATACGACTCGTGAAATGGCGGCAGCCAGAAGGATCAGCAAAACCCATACGACAAATATATACACAGTCGCGCCGCTGTTCAGTGCCGCTTCAGACCACAGCATTGGAATCGCCAACAGAACCACGCCGATCACTGGCACAGCACGGGCCAAATCGCGCATCCGGCGTTTGCGGTAGGTATCTTTGGCAAGAAACGTCGCTTGCTTGGGCGCGGGCGAGGTCATGTGGCTTCCATCAATTCACGCACGTGATCGCGGACCTCAGCATTTGAAAATGGCTTTGTCATGAAATGATTTGCACCCAAACGTTCGGCCAGCTCACGGTCGCGGGCTTGGCCACGGGCGGTTAACATCATCACAGGGATCTTGGCGGTCTCAGCAGTCGCGCGCAGATCGCGCAAGATATCAAACCCACTGCGGCCAGGCAGCATGACGTCAAGAATAATAATGTCTGGCGGCAAGGCCAACACCTTGTCCATCGCGGACATGCCGTCTTCGTGGGTATGAACGGTCCAACCATCGCGCGACAGTATGAAACTGATCGCCTCGATGATATTCGGTTCATCCTCAATAAGTAGGACGCGCTTGGACATGTGTTGTTTCTCCCCCGTCGTGGCGCGACTATCACGGCAATCTGGCAGGCTGTCAAAGCCGATCAGCGTATCGCAGATGGCTCACGGCGCGCCGCACAGCCATCGCGGGGACAAATGCGGCACGAAACACCCCCTGGGATGGGCTCTGTAGTGCCCTGAGCAGGGTCAGGAATTATCAACATCGTGGCATGCAAAACAGGCGGAGCATCAAAACCAGCGGCACCCACAGGGGTCGCAATCGCATAACATAAAAACCGCTGCTCAGTGGCATCAGGCAAAGCGACCTCTGCGCGGATCGGCTGATTTGGGCGACCAAACGCAGTGAACAACGGCCAAAGCGGACAACCAGCCCCCGCGCGCGGCAGTGCAAAACCGCTTACGGGCTTGCGAAACAGCATCGCACCGGACGCATCAGCGACAGCCAAGCCCATTGGCAGATGGCCATCCGCCGCGAGTAGACTCGACAACCGGCGCAGCACGGCATCAACAGGCGCATGAAACTGATGCGACAAAGCGACAGGATCATAGTCAGCGTCGCGCGCAGTTTGGGCGAACTTGGTCAGCGGCATCAATGCTGCATCCGCATGATAGGTTTGCAAAAATCGGGTCATCAAATCGGCGGCTGCGTCGCCGCGTGGGGTCATGTCTTTGACCAGCTTTGGGATATTGACCTGCCCTGCGCGCTCCAACCCTGCAATGTGATAATCCACTGCGGCCAAAGCCGTTTCCACCTCATCCACGGGGGCAGATTGCGGCGGTCCGTCGGTATCAGGTGTATCAAGATAGCGGATCAAAGCCTCGGAACTGGCAGCAAGGCGGACGCTATCGTCATAGATATTGCGATGAAAACGGGCCTGCCAATCGGCATCGATCCGTTCGCCGCCAACCAAAATAGACGCAGCCGACCTTACAGCCGTCACCGCCGTGATGACTTGATGCAATGATCCGGCCAACTCGGGGTCATATGTCATGCGGTCGTTTAAGACCTGTACACGGTCATGCAACGCGGCCAGTTGTTTGGATTGGGCTACAATCAAAGCGGCCCAGCCTGGATATCTTACAGCCATATTTTCGGCGCGGTCCAATTCAACCTTAGCCGACAGATTGGTGGCCGCACTGTGCAATTGATCCAACAATGACGTATTCACGCCTTGGCTTAAGCGCTCCGGTGCAACGGACAATGCGAGCGCGACATCGGACAGCAATTTTCCCGCGATTCTGCGTTTGTTATGCTCAATCAGGTTTAGATAGGACGACGAAATCCCGACCATCTTTGCCAAATCAGCCTGCCTGATTTCCTGATCCAAGCGGATATCTCGAATGCGGGTGCCAATAATCGGATCAATGGCCATCTTGATTTCCCCTGTGCTTTCAGTCCGTTTCTGCAGGTGCGAGAAAACTGATTTACAAAATTCACAAACACATTGTGCATTAATTTACCAATTCGTCCAGTGGCCATCGGTGCGTGGTTGCCGCAAAGCGCCTCCACCCTGATGGTAATTGGGCACGAAAGTGTAGGTTGCGTGGGCGAGGAGGTCCGCACAGCTTTAAATCCAAAGGGAGGATAATAATGTCCAAGTCCAATTTCTCACGTCGCGGCGTGCTGAAGACAGGCGCCATTGCTGGTGCAGGTCTGGCACTTCCGACGTATCTGAGCGCGGCAAGCCACACTGGCTATACAAATGCGCCAACTGGTTCGACGGTTAAGTTTGGTTTCAACGTACCACAAACTGGCCCATACGCCGAAGAAGGCCTCGACGAACTGCGCGCGCAGGAACTCGCTGTTGAACACATCAACGGTATGGGTGACGGCGGTCTGCTGAACACGTTCTCTGAAAAGAACCTGCAAGGCGACGGTATTCTCGGCAAGAAAGTCGAATTCGTTACTGGTGATACACAGACTAAATCTGACGTGGCACGTGCATCCGCACAGTCCATGATCCAGAAAGATGGCTGTGTCATGATCAACGGCGGGTCTTCTTCCGGTGTTGCTATTGCGGTTCAAGGTTTGTGCCAAGACGCTGGCGTGATCTTCATGGCTGGTCTTACACACTCCAACGACACGACCGGTAAGGACAAAAAAGCCAACGGCTTCCGTCACTTCTTTAACGGTTACATGTCCGGTGCTGCACTCGGCCCAGTTCTTGAAAAAGAATACGGCAACGAGCGTCAAGCATATCACCTGACAGCTGACTACACATGGGGTTGGACACAGCAGGAATCCATCGCAGCTTCAACAGAAGCACTCGGTTGGACAACTACTCAGAACGTCCTGACACCAGTTGGCGCAGGCGACTTCTCGTCGTACATCGCACCAATCCTGAACTCCGGTGCTGATACATTGATCCTGAACCACTACGGTGGGGATATGGTTAACTCGCTGACACAAGCCATCCAGTTTGGCCTGAAAGACAAGCAAGTAAACGGCAAAGACTTCACCATCATCGTTCCACTCTACTCGGAATTGATGGCTGCTGGTGCTGGCTCAAACATCCAAGGCGTATTCGGTTCCATGAACTGGAACTGGCAGCTGCAGGATGCAGGCACAAAAGCCTTCACTAAGTCCTTTGGCGAAAAGTACGGCTTCCCACCATCCGGTGCGGCGCACACATGCTACGTTCAGACGTTGCTGTATGCGGATGCGGTTACACGTGCTGGCACGTTTAACCCTTGTGGCGTTGCAGAAGCTCTCGAAGACTTCGATTTCGACGGCATGGGCAACGGTCCAACCTCTTACCGTGGTTCCGATCACCAGTGCTTCAAAGACGTGCTGGTTATGAAGGGCGCAGACAACCCAACCAACGCATTCGATACGCTCGAAATCGTGGAAGTAACTCCACGTGCGCAGGTTGAGTATCCTGTTGATCACCCAATGTTCGCTGGTGGCGATCTTGGTGCATGTAACCCAGGCGCGTAAGCGTTATCGGTTTGCGATATCGGACCGGCGGCATGTAGTGTCGCCGGTCCACTACCGCCCCTGACACAGGGGACAATCCATCAGACATGAGACGGGGCAAGGTCCAATGGACGCATTTATTCTTCAAATTCTCAACGGCTTAGACAAGGGCTCGGCATACGCCTTGATCGCCCTCGGCCTCACACTGATCTTTGGCACGCTTGGCGTCGTCAACTTTGCGCATGGCGCATTGTTCCTGATCGGCGCATTCTGCGCGGTGACGGTGCAAAAAATTCTTGGTATAAGCTTCGAGACGATCGATCCCACCCAAACCGACTTCTTGGGAAATCCGCTTAAGGTGGCAACGCCATATGTGGAAAAATGGTTAGGGACAGACATGGGGATGGCCATCCAAGACTGGTCGGTTCCTCTAGCCATTATCGTCGTTATCCCCGTGATGTTCTTCCTCGGCTGGGTCATGGAACGCGGGTTGATTAAGCATTTCTACTCACGCCCGCACGCAGACCAAATCCTTGTGACCTTTGGCCTTGCCATCGTCATCGGTGAAATCATTAAGGCGTTTTACGGTGCCAACCCGATCCAGACCCCTGCCCCGTCGACGTTCATCGGCACGGTTGATGTTGGCGCATGGCTTGGCATGGACCCCGGTTCTGTGGCCTATCCAACATGGCGCTTGGTCTATTTCGCCTTCTCGGCGGTGATTATCGCGGGTGTATTCGCATTTTTGCAGTTCACCACCTTCGGGATGGTTGTGCGGGCTGGCATGGCCGACCGCGAAACTGTGGGGCTGTTGGGCATCGACATCGACAAACGGTTCACATTCATGTTCGGTCTTGCGGCAGCGGTCGCTGGTATGGCTGGCGTGATGTACACACCGATCCTGTCTCCCCACTATAACCTCGGCATGGACTTCCTTGTGCTGTCATTTGTTGTGGTTGTTGTTGGTGGCATGGGGTCGCTTCCGGGTGCGGTACTTGCAGGCTTTATGCTTGGTATCTTGCAGTCTTTCGCCTCAATGAACGAAGTTAAAGCCCTGATCCCAGGGATTGACCAAATCATCATCTATATCGTCGCAATCGTCATTTTACTTACCCGTCCACGCGGCCTGATGGGTCGCAAAGGCGTGATGGAGGAATAATCATGCTCGGACTTAACACACGCGATTTCAAACTATTCATATTGGTCTGCGTTCTTGCGCTTGCAGCACCATTCTTACTTAACCCCTTCCCGACGGCATCAGCCTTAGGCGAAAGCTTTAACGCAGGCTATCCGGCCTTGATGCAACGCTTTGTCATCTTCGGCATCCTTGTGATCGGGTTTAACATTTTGTTCGGCCTGACAGGGTTCTTGTCGTTTGGTCACGCAGCATTCTTGGGTGTGGGATCATTTGCCGCCGTTTGGATGTTTAAGCTGCTGTCATACAACGTGGTGCCAGCAATCATCCTTTCGGTCATCGTGGCAGGCATCTTTTCGGTCGTCATCGGCTATGTGGCACTGCGCAGATCAGGCATCTATTTCTCGATCCTGACGCTCGCCTTTGCACAAATGATGTATTCTATCGCCTTTTCCGACTTGGCGGGCAAAATGATGGGCTTTACACTCACAAACGGCGAAACAGGTTTGCAGGTCTATAACGACGACCCACAAATCCTGATGGGACCAGATTCACCAACAACACCGCACTTCTTCGGGTTGGAAATGAATTCACAGTTCACATGGGATATCGGCGGCTGGTCGTTTGTTTTTCAAAACGGCTACTACTTCTCAGCCTTGTTCCTGATTGCAGCCTTCTACCTGTCGATCCGCATTTTCCGGTCCCCAATGGGCCTGATGCTGCGCGCGATCAAATCTAACCAGACGCGGATGTCCTATACTGGGATTAACACCAAACCCTATATGCTCGCGGCCTTCGTGATCTCTGGCATGTATGCGGGTCTGGCTGGCGGTCTGCTGGCAGCGATGGACCCACTGACTGGCGCAGAACGCATGTTCTGGACGGCATCGGGTGAAATCGTTGTGATGGCAATCCTTGGTGGGGTTGGTACGTTGATCGGTCCGGTACTTGGCGCAGGCATCATCAAATACCTCGAAAACATCGTCTCGAAAATCAACGACAGTATCCTGCACCAATGGTTCGCCATCATGCCTGACTGGTTGGACAACGTCCTTGTGACAATCATCCACCCGTTCATCGGTAAAGGTTGGCACCTGACGCTTGGCTTGCTGTTCATGGCGGTTGTCATCTTCTTGCCCGGTGGGCTTGTGCAAGGTGGCGAAAAGATTGGCGAACTCTTCCGCCGAAAGAAAACTGACGACGCCGCTGATGGCGCGAAAACCCCAGCGGAATAAGGAGAAACAACAATGGGTATCCTTGAAGTCAAAGGCATCAACAAACGCTTTGGTGGTCTGCAAGCACTGGGTGACGTGAACCTCAGCGTGGCAGAAAACACCGTACACGCAATTATCGGCCCAAACGGGGCCGGTAAATCCACACTACTGAACGTGCTGGTCGGCAAACTGATCCCAGATTCTGGGTCTGTTATGTTCGACGGGCAATCGGTTTTAGGACGCAAGCCGCACGAGATCAACCAGATGGGCATTTCTCGCGTGTTCCAAACACCGGAAATTTTCGCTGATTTGTCTGTGTTTGAAAACGTGCTGATCCCCTGCTTTGCAAAACGCGATGGGTCTTACAAACTGCAAGGCATTGGCGCGGTATCTGGACACGGCGACGTGCACGACATGGCAGAGGCCATCCTTGCCGACGTCAATATGCTTGATAAACGGCACATGATCGCATCATCCCTGTCACGGGGTGACAAGCGGCGCTTGGAAATGGCGATGTGCTTGGTGCAAGAACCAAAGCTGCTGCTGCTTGACGAGCCAACCGCAGGCATGGCGCGCGCTGACACCAACAACACCATCGATCTGTTAAAAGAGATCAAGGAAAAGCGCGACATAACCATGTGCATCATCGAACACGACATGCATGTTGTGTTTTCCTTGTCCGAACGGATCACCGTTTTGGCGCAAGGCATGCCGCTTGTTGAAGACACGCCCGACAACATCAAAGGCCACCCTAAAGTGCGCGAAGCCTACCTCGGCGAAGCACAGGTGTAAGGATCAGCTATGACCGCTCCATTCAATAAACACGCCAATAACGCGGCCACCCACCCTGCCTTTTTGTCAGTCTGGGAAATTGAGGCCTATTACGGCGAAAGCTATATCGTTCAAAACGTCAGCTTCAACATCCACGAGGGCGAGATCCTCGCGCTTTTGGGCCGTAACGGCGCAGGTAAAACATCCACATTGCGCACCATCGCGCGCATGGGTGATCCGCAGCTTAAGCATGGTGAAATCTGGCTCGACCACAAACCACTGCACAAAATGAAGTCATGGGAAGCCGCCCAAGCAGGGATCGCACTTGTACCAGAAGACCGCAGCATCATCGCGGGGCTGACGGTCGAAGAAAACCTGCAGCTTGCGCAGATTGCACCGCCAATTGGCTGGTCGCTTGACCGCATCTACGACCTGTTCCCGCGCTTGGGCGAACGGCGCAAACAAGAAGGCGTGACTCTTTCTGGGGGTGAACAGCAGATGCTTGCCATCGCACGCGCCCTTGCGCGCGACATCAAAGTGTTGCTGCTCGACGAACCCTACGAAGGTTTGGCACCAGTCATCGTGCAAGAAATTGCCAAAACTCTGAACCTGATCCGCGATCAAGGCATCACGACAGTGATCGTCGAACAAAACGCGGTCGCGGCGCTAAAACTCGCTGATCGGGCGGTGATTTTGGACACTGGCACAGTGGTCTATGACGGATCCGCCCAAGAAGTACTGGAAGATGAACAACTGCGGGCGCAATATCTCGCGATCTAAAGTTTGAACCGGAGCGGCCTAAAAACCGCTCCGAACCGCTCCAAAACGGCGTGCTACATTCCGCCACGTCATTTTCCTGACCACCGTGCCTTCCCACGCGCCCGCTGGTCGCGTATAAGTCCTGTAATAACCAGCACGAGCTGGGCATAGTTTGGGCAACGGGCCGAGGAAAATATGACTAAAAAAACCTCCCATGATAGTGACGTCAGCTTTATTGCGTCTCTCGCAGAACTTTTACGCGACAATGACCTTACAGAATTGCAGGTCAAACGCGATTACGGCGAAAATGACAGCCTGAATGTGCGAGTCAGTCGCCAGACACAAACCATTGTTCAAGCTGCATCAGCCCCCGTGGCCATGGCCGCGGCACCTGCAGCGGCCGCAGCAGCACCTGCAGCGGCAGAAGCCTCCAATGATCCAGCAGCGCACCCCGGTGTCGTACCATCACCAATGGTCGGCACGATCTACATGGCCGCCGAACCTGGTGCCGCTGCATTTGTGTCCGTTGGCACAACCGTCGCCGAAGGTGACACCATCTTGATCATTGAAGCGATGAAAACGATGAACCACATTCCAGCGCCAAAGGCTGGCACGATCAAACGCATCTTGGTCGAAGACGGCGGTGCCGTTGAATACGGCGCGCCACTTGTGATCATCGAATAAGGCAGACAGCATATGTTCGATAAAATCCTGATTGCGAACCGTGGCGAAATTGCGCTACGGGTTGTGCGCGCTTGCCGCGAAATGGGCGTCAAATCCGTTGCCGTGCATTCCACCGCAGATAGCGACGCAATGCACGTTCGCATGGCCGACGAGGCGATCTGTATCGGCCCGCCATCCTCGGCTCAGTCATATCTGTCGTTTGCGTCGATCATCGCGGCTTGCGAAATCACGGGCGCACAGGCCGTTCACCCCGGCTATGGTTTCTTGTCTGAAAACGCCGCTTTCGTGCAAGCGCTCGAGGATCACGACATCAAATTCATTGGCCCGACGGCTGCTGACATTTGGACTATGGGCGATAAAATCACCGCCAAGGATACGATGAAAGCCCTCGGCGTACCTTGCGTGCCCGGCTCTGCGGGTGGTGTACCCACACTAGAAGACGCGCAGCGCATCGGCGCTGAAGTCGGCTATCCAGTCATCATCAAAGCCACAGCAGGCGGTGGTGGACGCGGCATGAAAGTGGCGCAAACAGCCGCTGACATGGAACAAGCCTTCCATTCGGCCCGCGCAGAAGGCAAAGCCGCCTTTGGCAACGACGAAGTCTATATCGAGAAATACCTGACCACCCCGCGCCACATCGAAATCCAAGTTTTCGGCGATGGCAAAGGGAACGCTGTGCATTTGGGCGAACGCGATTGCTCTTTGCAGCGGCGTCACCAAAAAGTATTGGAAGAAGCCCCCGGCCCCTGCATCACCCCCGAATTGCGCGAACGCATCGGTAAGGTCTGCTCGGACGCGGTTGCCAAAATCAACTACGCTGGCGCAGGCACGATCGAATTCTTATTTGAAAACGACGAGTTCTATTTCATTGAGATGAACACACGCCTGCAAGTCGAACACCCAGTGACCGAAGCCATCTTTGGCATCGATCTGGTGCGCGAACAGCTGCGCGTGGCTTCCGGCATGCCATTGTCATTCACCCAAGACGAATTGGTGATCAACGGGCATTCTATCGAAGTCCGGATCAACGCAGAAAAGCTGCCTGATTTCCGCCCCTGCCCCGGTCAGATTACGCAATTCCACGCGCCTGGCGGACTTGGAGTGCGGATGGACAGCGCGCTTTACGACGGCTACCGGATCCCGCCCTATTACGACAGCTTGATCGGCAAGCTCATCGTGCACGGGCGTGACCGACCAGAGGCATTGGCGCGACTCGAACGTGCCTTGGGCGAACTGATCGTCGACGGTGTCGACACCACCATCCCCTTGTTCCACGCGCTTTTGGCCGAAGAAGCCGTTCAAACCGGTGACTACAACATCCACTGGCTCGAACACTGGCTCAAAGAAAACCTCGCCTAAATCAACGGTCGCGCAGCCGCAACGCACAGGTTGCGCGCCGTTTTTGCTTTTCCTTCGGGCGATAATAGTCGTTAACTGGCGTACGCTGCCCTTCCGGAAAACGCTCCCAATCCGACCACTCAATATCATAATTTAGGCTTTCGGCGATCATCTCCATCGCAGAAAAAGTTGGCACCCCTTTCAGCGCACCCCTTTTGCCCGGAGTATTGCGGGGCCGCGTTCAATATATTGTCCGCCCGCTCATAAATAAGCTAAATAGTCGCGTTGTCGCGCATCACAAATTCACTGTCCACAATGACAAGCCTTGGCTTCAGTTCGCGTAACAGCTGAAACAAACTAAAGTGGTCCATGATGTGATACAAAATACCAAAAATGCCAATCACATCATAGGTTTCGCCCTTGGCGATCTCGGCGCGAATTCCGTCAAACAAATAACCAACACGCATGTCGACTTTTGCACGCAGCGCTGGATCAGGATAATTTGAAAACTCCGTAACCAATTCTGGGCGGGCTTCAATGCCAACAACCGACGCTGCGCCAGCGCCCGCAAACCCATAACACCAACGGCCATCATGCGACGCAAGGTCCAGCACCTTGGCCCCCGCAATGTCATTCGCGAAATCATTGATCAGGAAATCATGGTGACAGTTCATCCGTTTAGACGCGGTACTACGCCCTGCGTAATGCGGTAAATCGTCAATAAAATCAAAAAATCCCATGCGGTCCCGCCCAATTTTCGCCTATCGATGTCTGTGACATTGACTTAGTCTGGCGCCAACCGCCACAACAGATGCTGTATTCATGACCCTCACCCCCACCCTGCTGCTTAATGCCTACGCAAGTGGTGTGTTCCCCATGGCCGAGCACAGCGACGACCCCGATGTATTCTGGGTCGACCCGCAATTTCGCGGCGTCATGCCACTTGATAACTTTCGTATTTCACGCAGCTTGGCCAAAACCCTGCGGCGGTGCCCATTTCAGATCACCCTGAACACCGCTTTTGAGCAGGTCGTCACAGGCTGCGCTGACCGGCCGGAAACATGGATCAATGACACCATTTTTGACCTCTACCGCGCGCTGCATGCCCGCGGCGACGCGCATGCAATCGAAATCTGGGACGGGCCCGACCTTGTTGGTGGCGTCTACGGGATCACAATGGGGGGGGCATTCTTTGGGGAAAGCATGTTCAGCAGGCGGCGAGATGCGTCAAAAGTCGCGCTCGCCTATCTGGTTGACCATCTAAGCCGATGCGGGTTCGTGTTGTTCGACACCCAGTTCATCACCGATCATTTGGCCAGCCTTGGCGCTATCGAAATTCCGCGCAAAGCATATCAAGCAGCCCTGTCGCAGGCGCTTCAAGTCGATGCAAATTTTCTGAATATCACCGTAATAACTGATGCTTACGCGCTATTGCAGCGCAACGCCCAAACGTCATAACGCGGATGATCCATCGCATTTAACGCAGGTGCAGACGCGATCAGCCAGCCCTCAAATACCGGATCAACCTTGTCGCGGTAAATAACTGTGACGCGCGCAAACGCATCGCCATTTGGGTTCGCCGCAGGAAACCGGCATTCGTCCAGCGTGATCTTTAACAGGCCCAACGCGCCCGTTTCACCAACGCCCAACGGCAGGTCAATCACGGCGCCCGACAACCTATCCAAAACGCGCAACACACCAGAACTGGCGTCGCTCGCGACCTGTGCAAACAGCCCCGACGCCGCAAAGCAAAACGCCGCAGATAGGGTCAACATTTTCATGTCAATTCCCCTCGCCGGTCACAAATTTCAACAACAGCGTCATCAGACTTACAGCACCCTGCGTGTCCTCGATCTCGGCGCCATTTTCAAAGTTACCAAGCGATCCACCCGGGACGATCTCGACGAAATTACCGCCAAGCAAGCCCTCGGATGCGATCACAGCAGCACTATCATCAGGGATAATCGTATCAGATTGAATGGCAAAAACTGTGTCACCGCGAAATGTTTCCGCGTTCAACGATATGTCCGAAACTGTGCCTATTTTGACGCCTGCAAGCCGGACATCCGTGCCCTCTGTGATGCCTTCAACCGACCGGAAACTGGCTGTCAGATCATAGCTGGCGCCGCCATCGCCATAACCCGTCGCGCGTACAGTGTAAGTTAAAAACGCCAATGCCACGGCCAACACGACGGCGCCAACGATCACTTCGGTGGTGTTCTCGCGCACCAAACTTACTCCGGCGTCCATGCCTCGTAGTCGCCGCGCGGGGCTGGGGTTGCTTGGCGCAACGACCCTGCTGGCGCATAAGCGGCCACGGTGCCTGTTCGGTTTTCCTGATGCGGCTTTTCCCATGATCTGTGGACCAATGGTTTGTCTGTTGGTGGCTCGTTCCACGTCCGGTGCAACCAACCATGCCAATCAGGATCAATGCGGCTGGCCTCAATCGGGCCGTTAAAAATCACCCAACGGCGACTATCATCTTTGTTGTTGTAAAAGATGTTGCCTTGCTGGTCTTCACCAACCTTAACTCCCTTGCGCCACGTCCAAAGCTGGGTGCCGAATGTCTGATCATCCCACCACGTAAAAACGCGCTTGATTGTATTCAAAAGGCCCATCGTTTGCTCCTAGACGCTGTTGACCGCAGTTTTGCCCGAAATGGCGGCAAAGGTCCAGTGCGCTATGCGCTCGGGGCCAATGCGGTCAGCTCAATTTCGATCTTATATTTGGGATCAATCAAGGCTGCTGAAATCATTGTGACCGCGGGCGGATTATCACCAAACGCCGCGACCAAAACAGGCCAGCATGGTTCAAAATCAGCAGGATTTGGCAAAATATAGCGCACACGCACCGCATCTGCGAATGTCACACCTGCCTCAGCCAATGCGCGTTCCATGATGCCCAGCGCAGATTTACACTGCTCAACCACATCATCAGGCACCTCTGGCCCCGCGACGGTGCCCGCAACATGCACCAATCCGCCAGCCACAACCGCGCGGCAATATCCGATCTTGGCCTCAAAAACCCCGCCCGATGATATGCGCGTGATTGTCATTAGCTTGCTGTTGCTGGTGCTTTTTTCTTCGACTTGGCTTTGTCGTGGATCATCAGCGGCGCCGCATCAGGCCCAACCGCTTCTTCGTTCACCACAACCTCGGACACAGTATCCATGCCCGGTAGGTCAAACATCGTATCCAGCAGGATATCTTCCATGATTGACCGCAGACCACGCGCACCGGTTTTGCGCTCGATCGCACGCTTTGCAATCGCAACAAGCGCGTCATCGGTGAACGTCAGCTGCACATCTTCCAGATCAAACAGGCGTTGGTATTGCTTGACCAATGCGTTCTTTGGTTTGGACAGAATGGTGACAAGCGCGTCTTCGTCCAGATCGGTCAGCGTCGCGATAACGGGCAAACGACCAACAAATTCTGGGATCAGACCGAACTTCAACAGATCTTCTGGCTCCAAATCACCAAAAACCTCGCCAATGCCACGTTCGTCGTTGTCTTTGACATCGGCACCAAAGCCCATGCCAGAGCCCTTACCGCGGGCGCCGATAATCTTTTCAAGACCAGCAAACGCGCCACCACAGATAAACAAGATGTTAGTTGTGTCCACTTGCAGGAATTCCTGCTGCGGGTGCTTGCGACCACCTTGCGGAGGCACAGAGGCAACGGTGCCTTCCATGATCTTCAGCAATGCCTGCTGCACACCCTCGCCCGACACGTCGCGGGTGATGGATGGGTTGTCAGACTTGCGGGTAATTTTATCAACTTCGTCGATATACACGATGCCGCGCTGCGCTTTTTCAACGTTATATTCCGCCGATTGCAACAACTTAAGGATAATGTTTTCAACGTCTTCGCCGACATAACCAGCCTCGGTCAACGTTGTCGCATCAGCCATCGTAAACGGCACATCCAAGATGCGCGCCAACGTTTGGGCCAGCAACGTCTTACCGCAACCCGTAGGGCCGATCAGCATGATGTTGGATTTCGCCAATTCAATGTCGGATTTATCGGCGTGGTTCAGGCGCTTATAATGGTTATGCACCGCCACCGACAGCACGCGCTTGGCATGCACCTGACCGATGACGTAATCATCCAGAACGCTGCAAATCTCAAGCGGCGTCGGCACGCCCTCACCTGCTTTCAATCCAGCAGTTTTGGTTTCTTCACGGATGATATCCATGCACAGCTCAACGCATTCATCACAGATAAACACTGTTGGACCCGCGATCAGCTTACGCACCTCATGCTGGCTTTTTCCACAAAAGCTGCAGTAAAGTGTGTTTTTGCTGTCGTTGCCGGAGGTGTTCGCCATGTTTCAAACCTTTTGACCAAATGGCCATTTTCTAAATGCGTCGGGCTGCCCGTGGCCGCAACCTAAGACAGCCCGCAACTGGCTACAATGTCAAAATGACCCCAACGCGCGGTCACTTTTCCATCGCTGTTAACTTAGTCTTCAGACTTATCGCGGTTGGCCACGATTTCGTCGATCAAACCCCAGTCTTTTGCTTCTTGTGGTGACATAAAGTTGTCACGCTCAAGCGCCGATTCAACGTCCTTCAATTTATTGCCGGTATGTTCGACATAAATCTCGTTCAGACGGGTCTTCAGCTTTTGGGTTTCCTGCGCGTGGATCATGATGTCCGTCGCTTGACCCTGATACCCGCCGGATGGCTGGTGGACCATAATACGGGAATTGGGCAAGCTGAACCGCATGCCCTTTTCGCCAGCGGTCAGCAAAAGCGACCCCATCGATGCGGCTTGTCCGATCACAAGTGTGGACACCTTGGGGCGGATGTACTGCATCGTGTCGTAAATGCTCAGACCGGATGTCACAACGCCACCTGGGCTGTTGATGTACATGCTGATCTCTTTCTTGGGGTTTTCGGCCTCAAGGTGCAGCAATTGCGCAACGACCAGTTGGGACATGCCGTCATGCACTGGGCCGGACATGAAAATAATCCGCTCTTTGAGCAAACGGCTAAAGATATCATAGGCGCGTTCCCCGCGTGCGGTCTGTTCGACCACCATGGGAACAAGGTTCATATATGTTTCGACTGGATCGTGCATGTGCTTGCCTCGCTGTTGAACAGGTCTGTTCTAATTCAAATATCCTGACAGAGTCTTAGTGGTGGGCGTCAGGGGCTTCAAGGTCACGATTGCCATTTGACAAAAGCGTAAGCTATGACTTACGGTAAGTCATGGCTTACACACATGCAATAGATGAAACATTGATCGCCCTTGCGGACCCAACGCGGCGCGCAATCTTACAGCGTTTGCGGGTTGGCGCGATGCCCGTTGGGGTCCTTGCCGAAGGGCTGCCTGTCTCGCGCCCTGCCGTCAGCCAACACTTGCGGATCCTATCCAACGCAGGCCTGCTCATCGTCACCCCACAAGGCAACCGCCGCCTTTACGGTCTTGCCCCCACTGGCATGAACGGATTGCGAGCCTATCTTGATGACCTCTGGGGCGATGCGCTTGAAGCCTTCGCCCAAGCCGCCCATGATCTATTAAAGGACGACACCCATGACACCTGACATTCGTAAACGGTTGATGTACTCCTGACGCCTGCGCAGACTTTTGATCTGTTCACCGCAAAATTGGATACATGGTGGCCCAGCGCGACCCACTCGGTATCCGCCGCCAACGACGACACACCGATCTCCGTCAAAATCGAGCCGCGCAAAGGCGGCAAAATCACGGAAAAGCTTCGCGATGGGACCAGCACGACTTGGGGCACCGTCACCCATTGGGCTCCCGGCAACAGGATCGACATCAACTGGTATGTTGGGCGCGACGCGGACGCCGCCACCCAAGTCACTGTAATGTTCACCCCCATAGATACCGGCACACGCGTTGACCTGACACACACAGGCTTCGACGCGCATGGCGTTACAGCAATGGCGAGCCATGACGGCTACAACACCGGATGGGATCACGTGCTGGGACAGTGTTTTCTTGCGAAATGCCGGATCTATATTACCGCCTGAAAAAATCGTGGTACGAGTTAAGCTATCACAGGCAGCAACAGGCACTGATCCGCTGGCATCTTGGGGGCCAGCCCTATGCAAACCAAATCACCCCGTTTCAGAAACAGTCATCCTTGACCTAGGTAGAATATCCGGCCGAGCGACACAATCCCGTTTCGGTATCGTGTGGTAATTGTGGAAAATGCGCCACAATTGGGCGCGCGCGGCGACATTGTAAACCACCGACGGTATCGGCCCTTGGGACCGACAATACGGCGCAGTACACGCGCAGCTTACCTTTCAGAAATGCGTTAGTTTACTGCCCGGAGCGATCAAAAATCCCACAACACACGCACCGATTGTAAATTGAAGTTCGGCCACCGTTTTTGCCGTAATTGCGCCGTATTTCATGCAAATTTCCTTAAAATTACCCTCAACTTCTCATCAAAGACATTTGGCTTCCACATTTGAAACACTCCAATTCTTTACCTGAAAGATAGATGAATTGATCCAGCAGCGTGTTGTTGCAGTTGGGTCGGTCCAAATTGTAGTATTGAGGTAAGACAAATGCGTAAGAGTTATCAGTTTACACCCAATGACCGACTTGTTGGTGCAAACAAGAGCGACAGCGCTAAGCAGTCGACATTCCAAATGCCTTTGACGTCTGCCCTGCCCCACTTTGATTTGAAGATCGAGGTGCCAGCATGGCTATTCTAGACAATGCTGTATGGCTGACTGGCGCGGGCGGCACAGCCGCAGATGGCACAACTATTGTTACAGATGGCACCACATCCACGAGCACGACTGTAACAGGCACGTTCACCGCTGGTGTTTGGGATGACAGCCAGACCGGGTACAACATCTCGGAATTTGGTGCATTCGGTCAAACCGCACCCGTGTCAATGCAATACGAATTCTCGAATGACGTCAAAGACTTAAGCTTCGATTTCAACCACATCAGTGATGACGGCGCTGCAACCTATGACGACAAATGGACCATCTACATCTATGACGAAAACGGTGTTCTTATACCGTCAGCAGATGTGGTTGCCGCCCTGTCTGGGATGGTTGATGAAAACGTCTATGTAAATGCAGACGGCTCTGTCTCAATCGAGGCAGAAGGCACCGACATCTCTGACGTAAATTTCAGCTTATCCAGCTACCAAATATCCGAAATGGAATTGGTGCTCGAGCCTGGGTCTGGCGGCACTCAAACTGGTGCGTCAGGTATTAGCGACTTAACCTTCAGTGTTCCGGCACCAGACACCGACGGTGACGGCGTGGCTGATGACGTTGATGTCGACATCGACGGCATTTTGAACGTTGGCGAAGGATTTGGTACAGCAACGCCCTCCATCATCACGATCACATTTGATGGCGACAAATATTCCTCTACCGAAACCTCTTGGGAACTGCGCGATGCGTCAGGAACGCTCATCGCGAGCGACACCACACATTCTACGGCCGTTGAGATCACAAATGTCTCAGTCACCGATCTGGGTGACTACACATTCACGGTTTTTGACACCTTCGGTGATGGCCTCATCGGCCCAACCGATCCGGCTGGCTATTCAATTGCCATCGACGGCACGACTGTTCTGTCATCCGCAACGAACCCCGACTTCGGCACAAGCGTAACTGAAACCTTCACCGTTGCCCCGATCCAGACCACCATTGATACAGATGGCGACGGCATTGCCGATCACCTTGATCTGGACAGCGACAACGACGGCATCACAGACAACGTAGAAGCACAAACCACTGCAGGATATATCGCGCCAACAGGCATCGATACAGATGGCGACGGCCTTGACGACGCCTACGAAGGGGCTAATCTTACATCTGTCAATATAGATGGCGACGAAATAGCCGATTACCTTGATACAGACAGCGACAATGACGGCATTGCTGACGTAGACGAGGCTGGACATGGCATTAGCCAAGCAGCGATTGACGCATCCGCTGACACCGACGGTGACGCATTATGGATGTTGTCGATGATGTTGTGGGCTATGATGCAAATGACGCCGGCGTGGACGGATCAGGCAACTTTACGCTCGCTGAAAGCGACAGTGACGCAGGGGCTGACGGATCAACAGCGACCCCAATGGTCAATGACTTTGACTACCGCGATGCAACTGCAGGCGACGGCACCGTCGAAGGCAGCGCTGGCGACGATGTTATCGACGTCAACTACACTGGCGATCCAGACGGCGACCGCGTCGATACAAATGATGCCATCTTGGCCGGCCAAACTGGCAACGATGACCTGATCTATGGCTACGGTGGCAACGACCTGATCACCGGTGGGGCAGGCAACGACATTATCTACGGCGGCGCAGGCGACGATACGATCACCTTCTCTGAAGGCGACAGCGCCGACGGCGGTACCGGCGACGATACATCCACGTACCAGGACTTGGGCGAAGCAACAAACAGAACCATCACCATCGTCGGTGGGTCAGGTGGCGAAACGCTTAATGACGGCGACCCCGACACGCTTGAAGGGGACACGCTGAACCTTGGGTTCGACGCCGATATGTCGACGCTCAACATTACATCGACCACCACGAACGTAGATGGAAATACCTCCTGCGCGGGGACCATTTCGATGGATGATGGGACGCTCTTGAACTTCTCCGAGATCGAAAACATCATGTGCTTTACCCCTGGTACGTGCATTGCGACGCCGAAAGGCGCACGCGACATCGCATCGCTAAAGATTGGTGATTTTGTCGTGACCTGTGACCACGGATTGCAGCCTATCCGCTGGATCCAGTCGCGCACTGTGCCAGCACTGGACCGGTTTGCCCCGATCCGGATCAGGCCGGGCGTCGTCACTGGTCAACAAAGCGATCTGCTCGTGTCGCCGCAACACCGGATGCTGTTCCAAGGCTACCGCGCAGAGCTGCTGTTCGGCGAAAGCGAAGTTTTTGTTGCCGCCAAACACTTGGTCGACGGTCGCTTGGTCACGCAAGAAACAGGTGGATATGTCACATACATCCATATGATGTTTGATGAACACGAAGTGGTCTATGCAGAAGGTGCCGCAACAGAATCCTTCCATCCTGGATCGACCAGCTTATCTGGCGTGTCCGACCACGCACGCACGAATTGTTTGCACTGTTCCCAAAATTGCGCAGCGACATCGGTTGTTTCGGCCAAACTGCGCGGCGCTGTCTGCGTCGCCACGAGGTAAATTTGCTGCATGTCTAAAGACGGGCAACAGGTACAAATAGGGCCGCACACCTCGCAGATTGCGGCCCGTTTTTGTCATATGTGAAACTTATGCAAAACTTACATGAAACTTACAGCCATTTTGCGTAGTCACTGACCAGCAAATGGGTCGGGGCAACATCCTCTTCGATCTGCGCAAAACGACCAATTGGGTCGCGGAAAATGTTGTCGGTGTTGTCATCGTTGACCGTGCTGACTTCACCGATCAAAACATCACCGCCCTCGCCCCAAAACGCGTGCCAATCACCGGGCATCAGCGTCAGGCTTTCACCGGGTGCAAACTTTAACTTTTCACCTGCCTGAAATTCGCGCGCGATGCCGTCACACATGACCGCGCCACCGCGATCTTCGGCAAAGTTACCATCCGTATCAGACCCATAAAGTTCGACCACCATAGTCGCACCACCACGGTTGATAATATCCTCTGCCTTGATGACATGTGTGTGCATCGGAGAAAGTTGATCTTGCTTTGAAATCAACAGCTTCTCTGCATAACACATGCCGCCACCACGTTGCAGATCAGCCAATCTTCCGTTGCGCAACGTGAACAAAAACAAGCCCAGTTTATCATAATCACCCGCACCATAATCCGTGATATCCCACCCACAGGCGGCGTCGGTTATGGCGCTGGCACGCGCGGCATTCGCCTGGAATTCGGTGGGCGTCCAGCGTGCAAATGGCGGTAAAACAAAGCCGTAAGACCGGATCATTTCATCCGCTTCAGCCATGATCTCATTGATTGTTGAACGCTTCATTTTTCGGTCTCCATGAACGATCTAAGTCACATTTTAACGCGCATTACGCCACGCCGAACAGGCGGCACCAAATGCACCAAACAGTGGTTTTGAAACCGGATCAACAGTCGCATTCCATTCGGGATGCCATTGAACCGAAAGGGTAAATCCGTTTGCATCCTTCACATAAATTGCTTCCGGCGTCCCATCCGGCGCGTGGCCGTCAACGACGATACGCGGGCCAGCCACGTTAATGCCCTGCCCGTGCAACGTGTTGGTCATCACCTCGTTGGAACCGAGCAATTTGCGGAAAGGGCCGTCGTCAGAAAATGTGACAGCGTGGCGCAGCGCGAATTTCTCTTCCAGCGTGCCATCAGGTGGCATCCGGTGATTATCACGTCCCTCAAGATCACGGATCTCGGGGTAAAGTGTACTACCCATTGCGACAGCAACCTCTTGAAATCCACGGCAAATTCCGATGATTGGCTGGCCAGCAGCGACGCATTCACGGATCAATGGCAACGCCAATCCGTCGCGGTCGCGGTCAAAATCGCCATGCGCTTGCGTCGGTTGCTCGCCATATTCTTCGGGATGTACGTTGGCGCGGGCGCCCGTAAATACAAATCCGTCACACAGGTCCATCAGCTCGGTCAAACTGCTCAGCGCTGAGTCCGTTGGCAAAATAATCGGAATTGCGTCACAGGCCTCAGCCACAGCAGACGTGTTCAACTTTCCAGCCCCGAAAATATGGTAATCTTCGTGAATAAGAAAGCTGCTACCAATAATACCAATCACAGGACGAGACATGATAACTCCAAATAAATTTTACACTAAGTATCGTGTCTGCACCGTGACGAAAAGGGGCATCAGTCACAACAACTTCGCGCTCAAGCTACAAATCTGGAGTTAACATTGTGTTGGCCAAATTAGCTTTCGCCTGTCAGGCCCGCAGCGTCAATACCAGCCATCGCGGCAATCACGTCATTGTCGGATGTATCGCCTGTCACGCCGACAGCGCCCATGACGCCACCGCGCTTATCACGCAACAGTATTCCGCCTGGAACAGGGATAACCTGGCCACCATAAACGCCGTTCACGGCCGCCATGAAATAGGCCTGCTGTTCGGCGCGCGCCATTTGCGCTGTACCCGCCATACCCAGCATAACAGACCCGTAAGCCTTACCATGCGCGATCGCGAAACGCCCAGGAGCCGCACCATCGGCACGTTCAAACGCCTTAACGTGGCCTCCCGCGTCCAACACAACAACTGACAGCGGCTTGAACCCCATCTCATCACCTTTGGCCATCGTTTTGCGGATGATCATGCGTGCCTTAACGGCTGATATTTCTACCATTTGTCTCTCCTTGCGTAGGATGGGTTTTAACCCAACTCCTAGTGGTTGCGTTGCGCTTTCAGCTCTAGACGACGGCGGTGCAATACTGGCTCAGTATACCCCGACGGCTGAACGCGACCTTTGAACACAAGATCACACGCAGCCTGAAATGCAATTCCATCGAATGCAGGGGCCATCGGACGGTATGTCGGGTCGCCTTCGTTTTGACGGTCAACAACACCAGCCATTTTTTTCATTGCGGCCATAACATCGGCTTGCGCGACCACGCCGTGGTGCAGCCAGTTCGCCAGCGCTTGGCTTGAAATCCGGCATGTTGCCCGATCTTCCATCAGGCCCACATCGTTCATGTCTGGCACCTTGGAACAGCCCACACCCTGATCAATCCAGCGGACCACATATCCCAATATACCTTGGGCATTGTTTTCAACTTCGCGCGTGATTTGTGCTTCGGTCCATTTCTGGTAGGTCGCCAGCGGAATTTCCAACACAGTTTCCACATACGCCCGACGTCCGCCCGCCTTCAGCTTGGCTTGCACCGCAAACACATCAATCTTGTGATAGTGCAGCGCATGCAACGTCGCCGCAGTTGGGCTTGGGACCCACGCACAGTTGGCACCAGATTTCGGATGACCGATCTTTTGCTCTAACATTTCAGACATCAGATCAGGCATGGCCCACATGCCCTTACCAATCTGCGCGCGGCCAGACAGACCGCAGGCAAGGCCGATATCAACATTTTGATCCTCATATGCGCCGATCCAGCTTTTGCGTTTAATAAAGTCTTTGCGCGAAAACGGACCCGCCTCCATCGAGGTATGTATCTCGTCACCAGTCCGATCAAGGAATCCTGTGTTGATAAACGCAACACGGCTTTTAGCGGCGCGAATACACTCTTTCAGGTTGACCGAGGTGCGGCGTTCTTCATCCATAATTCCGATCTTCACGGTATTGCGTGGCAGACCCAGTATTTTCTCAATCATCGTGAACGTCTCATCTGCAAAGCCAACTTCTTCGGGGCCGTGCATCTTTGGTTTCACAACATAAACCGAGCCATTAACTGAATTGCCGCCCTCACGCTGCAAATCGTGCATCGCAATCAACGTGGTCACCACCGCGTCCATCAGCCCTTCAAAGATTTCGGCGCCATTTCGGTCCAAAATCGCAGGATTGGTCATCAAATGCCCAACATTACGCACTAACATCAGCGCGCGACCTTTGACCGCCATCACGCCACCGTCGGGGCTGATAAAATCGCGGTCGTCCGCCATTGAGCGGGTCATCTGAGCACCGTTTTTGGTAAATGTTTCTTCAAGATCACCGCGCATCAAGCCCAGCCAATTGGTGTAGGCTACGACTTTGTCCTCCGCATCCACGCAGGCCACCGAATCTTCGCAGTCCATGATCGCAGACACAGCGCTTTCCATCACAACATCAGCAAGGCCAGCCTGGTCACGGCTGCCGATCAAATGAGTGCGATCAAAAACCAGTTCTACGTGCAACCCATTGTTGCGCAGCAGAATTGACGTCGGTGCTTTGGGATGCCCTTTGTAACCAACAAATTTTTCGGGATTATCAAGCGGGCAATCGTCGACCATCAAAACGCCTTGACGCACACTATAGCGCTGCGCATCGGCGTGGCTTGTGCCATCAATCGGAAATGCTTCGTCAAGGAAGACGCGCGCGCGCGCAACAACCCGTGCGCCCCGCCCTTTGTTATAGCCACCCGATGGCGGCTTGCTGCCCATCGCGTCGGTGCCATAAAATCCGTCATACAAGCTGCCCCAACGGGCGTTCGCCGCGTTCAGCGCAAAACGTGCATTGGTAATTGGCACCACCAATTGTGGGCCTGCAATGCTGGCAATTTCGGGGTCAACATTCGCGGTCTCAATCGTGAAATCATCACCTTCAGGGATCAAATACCCGATCTCGCGCAAGAATGCTTGATATGTCGTCGTATCCGCTGATGGGTTGGCAATATGCCACGCGTCAATCTGACCTTGGATCGTTTCGCGTTTTTCAACCAGCGCAAGATTGCGCGGACCAAGATCATGCACGACCGCAGAAAAACCTGCCCAGAACGCATCTGCAGTAACCCCAGTGCCCGGCAGCGCCTGCCCTTCAAGGAAATCCACCAATTGCGGGTCGACTTGCAACCCATGCTTTTCAATACGTTTCGACATTCTATTCTCCTTGGCAGACAGGCAATTGGGCAGGCAGGCTTATTCAGCCGCGTATCCCGCTGTATACAACCTCTGCTAGGCCAAAAGTTTCCGATAGGCAACTCCACTTTGGTAATAATAAGTTACCAATATTGCAGAATTGTAATTCCGGCACACTGCGTCCACAAATCGGTGCAGATCAGCAGGCTTTTCAATTAAGATTGGCATGGTCGTGACAAGTTAAACGCGTGTCCATATGAACTAATTCTAAAACCAACGACGGTTCACTGATTTCACAGGATAGCACCATGAACGATGCCAGCCCGCTGACCATTTATTTGACCGATTACACGCCGCCCGCCTATCTGATCGACACCGTGCACCTAACGTTTGATTTGTCCCCAAATGCCACCCGCGTCACCAGTAAAATCACGTTTAGGCCCAACCCTGATAGCAGCGACCCGGAGTTTTTTCTGCACGGCGTTGACCTGAACCTGATCTGGGCCAAGATCGACGGTGTGTCCGTCAAGCCTGATCTGATCGCAGATGGCCTGACCTACTCTGCGCCCAATGCGCCATTCGTATGGGAATCTTGCGTCGAGATCGCCCCTGACAGCAACACCGCACTTGAAGGGCTCTATATGTCGAACGGCATGTACTGCACCCAGTGCGAGGCCGAAGGGTTCCGCAAAATCACCTATTATCCTGACCGACCCGATGTGATGGCAGTATTCACCGTGCAGATAAACTGCGACCTGCCTGTGCTGTTGTCCAACGGCAATCCATTGACCCATGGTGCATGGCACGATCCTTGGCCCAAACCCGCGTATTTGTTCGCGCTTGTTGCAGGTGACCTGATTGCCCATGCGGGCAGTTTCACCACGATGTCTGGCACCGTTGTCGCGCTGAATATCTACGTCCGCCCTGGCGATGAGGACAAATGCGCCTTTGGTATGCAGGCCCTGAAGGCATCAATGTCATGGGACGAAGATGTGTATGGCCGCGAATATGACTTGGACATTTTCAATATCGTCGCAGTCGATGATTTCAACATGGGCGCAATGGAAAACAAAGGCTTGAACATTTTCAACTCTAGCTGTGTTTTGGCATCCCCAGAGACCGCAACAGACGCCGATTTTGAACGCGTTGAGGCGATCATCGCCCACGAGTATTTCCACAACTGGACAGGCAACCGGATTACGTGCCGCGATTGGTTTCAGCTGTGCTTAAAAGAGGGGCTTACGGTTTTTCGCGATCAGCAATTCACCGGCGATCTGCGCGGTCACGCTGTCAAACGGATCGGCGACGCGCTTGTAATGCGCGCCCATCAGTTTCGCGAAGACGGCGGCCCCTTGGCCCATCCAGTTCGCCCCGCCAGCTTTGTCGAGATCAACAATTTTTACACCGCCACCGTTTATGAAAAAGGCGCCGAGGTTATTGGCATGCTAAAGCGCTTTGTTGGCGCCGATGCCTACGTCGATGCATGCACACTGTACTTTGACCGACACGACGGGCAAGCAGCCACAATAGAAGACTGGCTCGCGACGTTTGAGGACACAACGGGCCGCGATCTGACGCAATTTGCCCGCTGGTATAGCCAAGCAGGCACGCCACATCTGCACGTTACCGAAATGTGGGACGGCGACACCTATACCTTCACTTTGTGCCAAGACTTGCGCCCGACACCGGACGGCAGCCCAAAAGACCCGCAGGTCATTCCGGTTGATATCGGTTTGATTGGCCCAGATGGAACTGAAGTTCTGGCAACGCAAACTTTGATCCTGACCGATCTTGCGGAAACCTTTCGCTTTGAAGGCATCCCCAAAGGCGCGGTTTTGTCGGTGCTGCGCGACTTTTCAGCGCCTGTTATTATGCACCACGCACAATCTGCCGCTGATAAGGCGCATTTGCTTGCGCATGACACTGATCCGTTTAACCGCTGGGATGCGGGCCACGCGCTTGCGCGTCAGGTATTATTGGACATGGTCTTGACCGATGCTGCACCTGATACTGCGTTCCTTGACGGGTTGGCCGCCGTGCTGCGCGATGACACTCTTGATCCGGCTTTCCGCGCGCTGGCCGTGTCATTGCCGTCAGAAACCAACACCGCCCAAGCGATCGCACAAACAGGCGGTCAGCCTGATCCACTTGCGATCCATCACGCACACGAGGCGCTCAAGTTGCAAATCGCACAGCATTTACAGGATATCGTGCCGCGTATTTATGCGCAAATGACTGTCGACGGGCCGTATGATCCGAATGCAATGGACGCGGGTAAACGGGCGCTTGGCAATGTTGTGCTTGGCTTAATCAGCCGGATTGACGGCGGTGCGCAGGCCACTGCGCAATTTGATGCCGCCAACAATATGACGCAACAGCTGGCAGCTTTGGCTTGCCTATTGCGGGTTGGAAAAGGCGCCAATGCAAGTGCGGCCTTCTATGACCAGTGGAAAAGCGATCGGTTGGTTATGGACAAGTGGTTTGGTTTGCAGGTTCGCTGCGCGGCCGCTAACGCCGCAGTTGCGACAGCGCAAATGCTGACCGATCATCCCAAGTTTGACTGGAAAAACCCGAACCGGTTTCGCGCAGTGATTGGTGGCTTGACGGGCAATGCCGCAGGCTTCCATGCACCAGACGGATCAGGCTATGCATTCTTGGCTGATTGTTTGATCAGACTTGATCCCGTGAACCCACAAACAACCGCGCGTATGGCCACCGCATTTGATGCTTGGGCGCAATTTGACACGCAGCGGCAATTGCAAATGCGCGACGCTTTGCAGCGGATCGCATATACTCCAAATTTAAGCGGCGACACGACCGAAATCGTCAGTAGAATTTTAGGTTAATCGCATAACATCATGGGCACGGTAGATTGCTGTTGTTTTGGCGGCTTGTTCCCGTGCCTTTGCTAGCTTAGAACCCAAGAAAAGCTGACCGATTGCGGAGACACCCCATGCTAGACCTGACTTATGACGCCCCTGCCCCAAAGGTAATTGCGGGCGCCCAGCACGACTGGGAACTTGTGATCGGTTTGGAAGTGCACGCGCAGGTCGCCACGGCGTCCAAACTATTTTCAGGCGCATCCACATTGTTTGGCGCCGAGCCCAACAGCAACGTCGCGTTCGTGGACGCAGGCATGCCCGGCATGTTGCCCGTCATCAACGAAGGCTGCATCGAGCAAGCCGTGCGCACGGGCCTTGGGCTCAATGCGCAGATCAACCTGAATTCCGCGTTTGACCGCAAAAACTATTTCTATCCTGACTTGCCACAAGGCTATCAGATTTCGCAGCTGTACCACCCGATTGTGGGTGAAGGCGAAGTGCTGGTTGAACTTGGCGATGGGACTGCGCGTTTGGTGCGCATTGAACGTATCCACCTTGAGCAGGATGCGGGTAAATCGATCCACGATATGGACCCGACAATGTCATTTGTTGACCTGAACCGGACAGGCGTCGCCTTAATGGAAATCGTGTCCAAGCCCGACATCCGTGGCCCAGAAGAAGCAGCTGCCTTTGTTGCCAAGCTACGCCAAATCCTGCGTTATTTGGGTACGTGTGATGGCAATATGCAAAACGGGAACATGCGCGCCGACGTGAACGTGTCGATCTGCCGTGCTGGCCAATACGAAAAGTACCAAGAGACCCAAGATTTTAGCCACCTTGGCACCCGCTGCGAAATCAAGAACATGAACTCTATGCGGTTTATCCAAGCCGCGATTGATGTTGAAGCTCGCCGTCAGGTCGCGTTGATCGAGGACGGCAAACAGGTTGTGCAAGAAACCCGCTTGTATGACCCAGACAAAAATGAAACGCGGTCGATGCGGTCCAAGGAAGAGGCGCATGATTACCGGTATTTCCCCGACCCTGATTTGTTGCCGTTGGAGATTGAACAGGCTTGGGTCGATGATATCGCCGCGACGCTGCCCGAGCTACCGGATGCCAAAAAGGCCCGTTTTATCAAGTATTTTGGCCTGTCAGACTATGACGCATCGGTATTAACCGCCGAGGTAGCCAATGCGGTCTACTTTGAAGCCGTTGCAAGCGGTGCCGATGGCAAGCTTGCCGCTAACTGGGTCATCAACGAACTATTTGGTCGCCTGAAGAAAGATGAAAAAGATATCGTCAACAGCCCGATTTCGTCGGACCGTCTTGGCCAGATTGTGGCGTTGATCAAATCAGAAAAGATTTCCGGCAAGATCGCAAAAGACATATTTGATATTGCCTATACCCAAGACCGCGACCCAACCGAGATTGTCGCGACCGAAGGCATGGAACAGGTCACTGATACAGGTGCAATTGAGGCCGCCGTGGACGAGATCATTGCAGCCAACCCCGATCAGGTTGAAAAAGCCAAAGCAAATCCGAAGCTCGCGGGTTGGTTTGTTGGTCAGGTGATGAAAGCCACGGGTGGTAAGGCAAACCCAGCAGCTGTGAATAAGCTGGTTGCGGCCAAGCTAAGCCAGTAAAGTAAGATGGGTTAAAACCCATCCTACGCGTCTGATCAGTTGTCGTGTGGTTTTTGCATGTGTGGCAATCTGGGCACGTCTGCAACCAAGTGCACGCGCATTGTCGCAGCCGCCATCCATCTATCGGGGGTGCGCGCGATACAAACCACTACCAATAGAGATGTCAATTTTATCCTGCAAAACCTTGGATTTGCGCGCCGTTGTTGATACAATCATAGGGTGAAATCGAAGGGTGAACCAATGTCGCAGTATGAATACAAAGTCGTGCCAGCTCCTAAAAAGGGGCTTAAAGCCAAGGGGATTAAATCGGCTGAGAATCGGTATGCCAACGCATTGGAAACTGCGATGAACGCTCTTGGCGCCGAAGGCTGGGAATATCAACGATCGGAGACATTGCCGTCCGAGGAACGGTCCGGCCTGACACGGCGTGTGACGACATTCCAAAACATGTTGGTATTTCGCCGCGCAGTGGCAGTGGATGTGAGTGAACCTACCGTCGTCGAAATTGTCGAGGACAACACCACACCGACAATAACCGCCGAGGTGGATGAATCACCGTTGCTTGAGGCCAAGCCGCTTGACGTGGACCCTGCGCGCGCCGAGCCTCAAGTTGCTACCGAATAATTATACGGTATCAATCGACAGTGCGTGGATGCGCCCAATAATAGTTGGTCCGAGAGCGGTATGAATGGCACGGTGTCGCGCAATGCGTGACATTTGTGCAAACTCGGGAGCTGCAATTTCAATCCGCCAATGGCTTTCGCCAGTGCCATCATCCCCGGCATGACCCGCGTGCATATGGCTTTCGTTGATCACATTTAGCGTCGTTGTGGCAAAGGCATGCGCCAAAGCACCATATATCTCGTTGTCCAGCCCCATTATTTTCACTTTGCCCCCTTCTATCTGACAACCAGAAGCTTAAAGTCTCTTGGTCGAGTCGGAAAGGTTTTACGCACAATGAAAAAAAATGATCCCTTTGGTTTTGATATGTCGGTGACATCATCAAAGAAGAAAAATCCACGTGGTCGGCGGGGTATGTCAGGCGCATCCGAGACGTCAACGCGGCGTTGTGACCATGATGGCTGTCAGGAAGCTGGCAAATACCGTGCTCCAAAATCGCCGGACGTCATGGATGACTATTTCTGGTTCTGTCAGGAACACGTGCGCGAATATAACCTCAAGTGGAATTTCTTTAACACCACGTCAGAAGCCGAGCTTGCCGCACAGATGGACCAAGACCGCGTCTGGGACCGTCCGACCAAGCCGTTTGGCAAGCGGACCGAGGAACAGCGTGCTTGGTCCCGTTTGGGCGTCGATGACCCGCATCAAGTGCTGGGTGAAAATGCCACAATGAATCCGGGCAAGGGCCCCGCCTCTGGCCGTCGCTTGCCTGCGACCGAACGTCGTGCGCTGGAAGTATTGGAAGCCAAGGACAATTGGACCAAACCGGAAATCCGCAAGGTCTATAAGTCATTGATCAAGGTGCTACATCCCGACATGAACGGCGGGGATCGCAGCCAAGAGGATCAGCTCAACGAAGTTGTCTGGGCGTGGGATCAAATCAAAAACAGCAAAAGCTTTCGGAGCTAGAACAAATATGCTTCAGAGGGTTCGGGAAGGACTGCGTTAAAGATCGTTTCCCGCTCGACCCGCCACGCCATCAGAAAATAATGTGCTGCCATCAAGGTGCAAACCCAGAACGTGACAAGTAATGGCGTGCTAAATAGTGTCATGAACAGCAAAAACGGGCCGAACATTGTCCCTTAGAACGGAAACGCCAACGTGCCGCCGACAAGGCCGCCAAGAAAACTGATCCAAACAGTGCCTAAGACCGCAAATGTAATCCCGCGCAAACCTGGCAGTCCCATCCAATGACGGCCCATATAAAGCCCGGCACAACCACCAAATCCGCCCGAAATCATCACCCAACACCGATAGGACGAAAACGGATAAAACACCGTGTCGTGGCCTGCCAACGAGGTCACCACGTTTAATGCCAGCACCCCCCAAGAAAAGCGACGCCGAAACAGGCCAACAAAATGCTCTGTTCGCCCTCGGTCAGTGTGATGCGTCGGCGTAGCCGGACGAGCGGAGAAAAGATGTCATTCATGTTATCTGTTATCTAACATGGAAAGGTTGAGTTGCCGACCGGTTGCTGGGAAAATAACTGTTTCTATATAAGTAAAAAATACCTGCAAAAAGGTACATTCTATTCGCTGAATTCACCCTCAGGTAATTCTCACTATTAGTTATAATTTCAATGTACTAGGTGGCGAGAAAAACCAAACTGGCGCCGTTTAGGCAATGCCGTTTTCCGATCGGCGCCGGACCGTCGTTAAAGATGTGGCCAAGGTGGCTTCCGCAGCGGCGGCAATGGCACTCTGTACGCTTTGAAAATAAAGTGTTGTCTTCTTTGGTGCCGATCGCATTTGTCAGGCTCACATAGAAGCTCGGCCAGCCGGTGCGGCTGTCGAACTTTGTTTCACTTGTATAAAGTGCAAGATCACAACCACGGCAGGTGTATGTGCCAGCAGCATAGGTTCCGTCCAAAGGGCTTGTACCAGATCGTTCAGTGGCTTCATGGCGCATGACTTGGTATTGTAGGTCGGTCAGCATTGCGCGCCATTGCGCATCGGTCCGTGTCACTTCAAACGACTGAGCATAAAGCGCGGCAGGCGCAATCGCACTTCCAAGAACGGATAGCGTGAATGTGCTGCGGTTGATCATTTTGCGACCTCTAAGTCTTAATTCATTTGCATGACGTGTAAGGCCCGTTTTGTTCCGAAAATAGATATTTAAGCGCATTGCACGATCATGTGACGCCCGCGGGATCGCCTCGGATTTCCATAAACTCAATAGTAGGCGCGCTAAAACGTTCACACCATTATTTGAATTGCACTATTTTCAAATTATAGTTCCAAAGTGACCAGACCGACAGCAAGCAGATCGCCTGTTGGGGCTCCTGTTGGCGATCCTCCAAGTGGCTCATCGCTGATGACCAGCACGCAATCTTCGATTTCCCATGGGATCGCGACTGTAATTGTAAACGTCGTTTTGATCTCGCCTTTAGGCCAAACCCCCAACGAAATGGGCGTATAGTCACCTGCGACCAACCAAACCTCTAGCGCCCGCTCCACACGAGCCCCACCCGCCTGCCGGTCCATCTGCAAACTGCTAATATCAGCGTCGATTCGTGCCAGAACAACAAAGCTTTCGTCTTCGGATACAACTTCGGCCACAAAACTTGGCGCACCATCGCGCAAAAAATTCGTCTGGCCTAGGGCGAACAAAACAACGGCTGCCGCGACCACCCCGCCAGACACTGGGTTCAAAGCCCAAACCGTGAAAATAAGGATTGTTTGGTTTCAGGGGGGCCAAACAACGCTTCGTTTACCCGCTCTTTCAATCCGGCAGGCGGAGCCACAGGGGCCACGTCGTCCGTTAGGTTTGCAAAACTTTCAATCCACTCGGCGTAGTGATCCCACAGTTCTGGGTCCACCGCCAGCAAGTCTTCAATCGCGCTTTCCTCGGCAGGAGACGACAGCCCAAGGGCATATTCGGCAGCAAGAACCATCTCGTCTTCGGTGTTGATGTCATCGGTCATCGTGACAAACACTCTTTCAACTTGATCAGACTGCGGGGCAACCACGTCCAAATTGTATTAAGCGGTACATCATACCGCGTTGACTGCTCTTGATATGTTTCGCCTTCCAGATAGGCGCGACGCACAGCGTCCGACTGGTCTGCATCAAGTTCGGTCAAACAGGCCGCGATTTGCACCCGATCTGAAGCCGCAATCGCCATTGCCTCCGGGCTTGGGTCTGCACTGGCTAAATCTTCTGCCGCCTCTAACCCAGCGCCCTTTATTCTTTTCCGCACCCGCAAACGGTCGATCGACAGGTTCCGCGCAATCGTAATCAACCATGTCATCAGGCTTAGGCCATTTACTTGATAGCGACCTGCATTGTGCCAGATTTTGACAAAAACATCCTGCAAAGCATCTTCGGCCTGGTGTCGATCACCTAAGACACGCTGGCAAACACCGAAAAGTTTCGCTGACGTCGCCGCATAAAGCGATGAAAACGCGTCGCGGTCGCCCAACGCGCATTTCGAGATGTAATTCTCAATATCAGCAATCTCGGCCATTCGTTTGCTCATCCAACTAGTTTGGGTTATTTTGACATGATCACAGTTAAGCGCAACATGGCTGATTTGCGCACCCTTCCCCTTGCGGTATGGCGCGTTATGTTGCATCAAATCAGCAACAATTTACCGACAAAAGACGCGACAAGGGAAGCGACATATCATGGCCGACGGGACGACTCAAATAGACGCGAAACCAACTGAAGATATCTCTGTTCGCGAGGTGTTCGGTATCAATAGTGATATGAAAATCAAAGGCTTCGCGGATCGCACGAACCGCGTCCCCGAGATTGATAGCACCTATAAATTCGATCCTGATACGACTCTCGCGATTCTGGCTGGTTTTGGGTACAATCGCCGTGTCATGATTCAAGGCTATCACGGCACTGGTAAGTCTACACACATCGAACAAGTTGCAGCCCGTCTTAACTGGCCTGCCGTTCGCGTCAATCTGGACTCACACATCAGCCGGATCGACCTGATCGGTAAAGACGCGATCAAACTGCGCGACGGCGTGCAGGTTACTGAATTCCACGAAGGCATTTTGCCATGGGCGCTGCGCAATCCGGTTGCGATCGTATTCGACGAATATGATGCAGGCCGTGCGGACGTAATGTTTGTAATTCAGCGCGTTTTAGAGGCCGACGGTAAACTGACCTTGTTGGACCAAAACGAGATCATCACGCCAAACAAATACTTCCGCCTGTTTGCGACTGCCAACACGGTTGGCCTTGGCGATACAACGGGTCTTTACCACGGCACACAGCAAATCAACCAAGCCCAGATGGACCGTTGGTCGCTGGTCGCCACGCTGAACTATTTGTCACATGACGCCGAAGCTGCGATTGTTCTGTCCAAATCACCGCATTTCAACACCGAGCTCGGCCGCAAGGTGATTAGCCAGATGGTCACCGTCGCCGATCTGACCCGCACCGCATTCATGAACGGTGATCTATCCACCGTCATGTCCCCGCGCACCGTGCTGGCATGGGCCGAAAACGCACGCATCTTCAACGATGTCGGCTACGCGTTCCGCCTGTCATTCCTGAACAAATGCGACGAGCTAGAGCGCCAAACAGTCGCCGAGTTCTTCCAGCGTTGTTTTGACATGGAACTCCCTGAAAGTGCCGCAAGCATGAGCTTGGGGTAACACCATGAGCGCATCCTCGGACAACCCTGCCGATCCGTTCAAAAAGGCCCTTGCTGAGGCCACAAAAGTTATGGCCAACGATCCTGAATTGGCCGTTAGCTTTTCGGTTGATCCGGCAGGTCAGACCGCCGAAAGCATCCGACTGCCCCAAGTCAGCCGTCGCATGACCCGTGAAGAGGTGCTGCTTGCGCGCGGCACCGCCGACGCATTTGCGTTACGCCACAAGTTCCATAACGCTAAAACGGCGGCAAAATACATGCCCCAAGGCCAGATGGCCAAGGATCTGTATGACGCGATGGAAACCGCGCGGATCGAAGCCGTCGGCGCGCAGCATATGCCGGGCACCGCAGGTAACATCGACGCGAAGATCGGCAATGATGCCCTTCGCAAGGGCTATGACGGGATCACCCAAGCAGCTGACGCGCCGCTGGCCACTGCCGCTGGATATCTGATCCGCCACTTGGCCACGGGCCGCGATCTGCCTAAAGGCGCCGAAAACGTCATGAACTTGTGGCGCGGATTTATCGAGGATCATGCTGGCGACACGCTTGATAACGTTGGGGACTTGCTTGGCGACCAACAGGCATTTGCAAAATTTGCCCGCCAGATGATCTCTGATCTTGGCTACGGCGACCAGTTGGGAGACGATCCTGACGGACTTGATGACGACGAAGACACCGAGGCCAAAACCGGCGAAGACGAAGATGAACAGCCAGATAGCACCGGCGACGACGACAGTGACGGCGAAGAGGCTGATGCCTCACCAGAGCAGACCCAAGAAGACCAGCAAGACGCGTCCCAAGCCGAAGTTAGCATGGACGACCAAGCTGACACCGAGATGGGCGAAGAAACCGAAATGCCAGATGGCGAGGCACCGATTGAGCCACCTGCGCCAATGCCTGTGTCGGATGCTGACCCAAATTACCGTGTGTTTTCGACAGACTTTGACGAAGAAATCCGCGCCGAAGATTTGGCTGAAGCAGTGGAACTTGAGCGCCTACGCGCCTATCTCGATCAGCAGTTGGAACCGCTTAAAGGCGCCGTGTCCCGTTTGGCCAACAAGCTGCAACGCCGCCTGCAAGCCCAACAAAACCGGTCGTGGGAATTCGACCTTGAAGAAGGCATTCTTGATGCTGGCCGTTTGGCCCGTGTTGTTGCATCACCGACAACGCCGCTGTCTTTTAAGCGCGAGAAAGACACTGACTTTCGCGATACGATTGTGACGTTGCTGCTTGATAATTCGGGATCCATGCGTGGCCGCCCGATTTCTATCGCTGCAATCTGCGCGGATGTCATGGCCCGCACGCTTGAACGCTGCGCTGTGAAAGTCGAGATTTTGGGCTTTACCACCAAAGCGTGGAAAGGCGGCCAAAGCCGTGAAAAATGGCTGGCTGATGGGCGCGAGATCACACCCGGCCGTCTAAACGATCTGCGCCACATCATCTATAAATCCGCTGACGCCCCTTGGCGCCGGACTCGCAATAACCTTGGCTTGATGATGAAAGAAGGTCTGTTAAAGGAAAACATCGACGGAGAGGCGCTTGAATGGGCGTACCGCCGCGTTGTGAACCGTCAAGAGCAACGCAAGGTTCTGATGGTTATTTCCGATGGCGCGCCAGTTGATGACAGTACGTTGTCAGTCAATCCCGCTAACTACTTGGAAAAACATCTGCGCGACGTAATTGCCATGGTCGAGAAACGCAAAGCAGTTGAACTGGTCGCAATCGGGATCGGCCACGACGTGACGCGGTATTACGACCGCGCTGTCACTATCACTGATGTGGAACAATTGGCCGGCGCAATGACAGAACAGCTTGCCAGTTTGTTCGACGACGATCCACGCAAACGCGCCCGCGTTTTGGGCATGAAAAACGTCGGATAACGGCCCATTCCGTTGGGGAACTAGTGCCTCTGGCAAACGTGATTTTGGCCAACACAATAAGGGAGTCCGTGTGCAATGTTTCAGACTTTTGAAAGCAGCTCATCGCCGCAACAGGGCCCACCACGGCTGAGAGCATTACGGGCGGCAATGGCAAAACATGGTGTGGATGCGTTTTTCGTGCCGCGTGCGGATGCACATCAAGGCGAATATGTCGCCCCGCGCGATGCCCGTTTGGCATGGTTAACTGGGTTTACCGGATCAGCCGGCTTTTGCATCACGACCGCTGATGATGCCGGCGTGTTCATTGATGGGCGCTACCGCGTTCAGGTCCGTGATCAGATTGCAGCGGATTTCACGCCCGTACATTGGCCCGAAACATCCGCCGCACAGTGGATCGCAGCCAATCTGCAAACAGGCGCAAAAATCGGCTTTGATCCTTGGTTGCACAGTGTGCGGGGCATCAAAGACCTGACCGCAGCGTTAGATGGTATGCAGATGTGCCCGACCGCAAATCTAATCGACGAAATCTGGAACGATCAACCAAGCGCACCAATGGCCCCGTTTTTCGCCCAGGACGTCAGCCTGACAGGTGAAGACAGCGCATCCAAACGCGCCCGACTTGGCAGCGCGCTGAATGCAGATACAGCTGTGATTACCCTGCCCGATAGCATCGCGTGGCTTTTGAACATCCGCGGCGCGGATATTGAGCGAAACCCCGTTCCGCAGGCCTTTGCAGTTTTGCACAAATCCGGCGCGGTTGATCTGTTCGCTGGCCTGAACAAGGTGGATGCCATCGCGGGCCACCTTGGCACAGATATAACAGTTCATGATATCGCAGGGTTCACTCGTGCGATCACAGCATTGACGGGCACCGTGCAGATTGATCCAAAATCGGCCCCTGATGCGGTGCGCCGTGCGTTGACCGCAACTGTTGAACACGCCCCCGACCCTTGTTTGTTGCCAAAAGCAATCAAGACCGAAGTTGAAATCGCAGGCGCGCGTGCCGCTGCCTGTCGCGACGGTGTGGCTATGGTGCGGTTTTTGGCTTGGCTTGATGCACAGGCCCCTAAGGGTCACTTAACCGAGATCGATGTCGTCAAGAAGCTGGAAACGTTCCGACGCGACACCAATGCCCTGCGTGACATCAGTTTCGAGACGATTTGCGGCGCGGGTGCCCACGGCGCAATCGTGCATTACCGCGTGACTGAAGACACAAACGCGCCCGTCAAAACTGGCGAGCTGTTGTTGGTCGACAGCGGTGGTCAATACGTCGATGGCACAACCGACATCACCCGCACGATCATTGTGGGCGAACCGACCGACGAACATCGCATGTGTTACACCCGTGTTCTGCAAGGCATGATCGCATTGTCGCGCGCGCAGTTCCCCAAAGGGGTCGGCGGTCAACATCTTGATGCGCTGGCACGGTTCCCGCTTTGGTCGGCAGGCATGGATTATGATCATGGCACCGGCCACGGGATCGGTAGTTACCTCAGCGTACATGAAGGCCCGCAGGGGATTTCGCGCCGCTCCACCGTCCCGCTTGAGGTTGGGATGATCGTCAGCAATGAACCCGGATATTACCGCGAAGGGGCGTTTGGGATCCGTATTGAAAACCTGATCACTGTGGTCCCTGCCCCCAAAGGGATCGACGACCGCGACATGCTGGCGTTCGAGACCTTGACGCTTGTGCCGCTTGATCGGCGCTTGATCGACCTGTCGTCAATCTGCCGCACCGAACAGGACTGGATTGATCAGTATCATCGCGATACAATCGCTCTTCTTGGGTCGCATGTCGACGGGGTTACCGCCGATTGGCTTGTGTCCGCCTGCGCCCCATTGTGACCCATAAAGGAATGACACCATGACCGATGATATCAAAATTCGCCCCGCTGGTGGGACATGGGTTGTTCGGGCTGCTGGGGCAGTGTTGGGCGAAAGCCGCAATGCGCTGGAATTGATCGAAGGGAATTATCCGCCCGTCGTTTATTTCCCGCGTGGTGACATCGCGATGGCATTCCTGGACCCGTCCGAGACAACATCATCATGCCCGCAAAAAGGCACCGCCAGCTATTATTCGATCATCGCCAAAAGCGGTGAAATGAAAGACGCAGCTTGGTCCTATGAAGGCCCAAATGATGCCGTCGCACAGATCAAAGATTATCTGGCGTTCTTTCCAGGCAAGGCAGCGGTCGAACAGCTTTAAGAATGTTCTTCGCGGGCGGTTTCGGCCAGTGCGGTGTTCATGTTGCGTAGCGCATCAACCTGAAAAAGCGCGCCCCATAACTCTGGCGGGCTTTCATCACTGCCAAGGCTGACCACTGGAATAAACCCGTGATTGCCCTGCTCAAACATGGGCATGGCTTGTTCCAGCGTGGCATTGCCGTCGATATATACCCCTTCGCCAATCAGTTCCCAGCAGGCGTCTTCGGGGGCTGCGCGTTTGGCATCCATCGGACGCATAATCGTGGCGACGCGGAATGTGGCAAGCAAGTATGCCTGCGGGCCAGCCGCCAAATGCACATTGCGACGTTCCAACTGGGTTAAGAAAAACGACCGATCCACCAATGATGACGCCAGTGCGGTCGACAAAGACACCGACACCATCACGGCCATTGCGGTCTGCCAGTCACCCGTCAATTCAAACACGATCAGCGTCGTGGAAATCGGCGCGCCCAAAACGGCTGCAGCAACGGCTCCCATGCCTGCCAACGCATAAATCGTGCCTTCGCCCGACACGTTTGGCAAGATGCTGGTGGCAATCATGCCAAACGCTAGCCCCGTTAGCGCGCCCACCATCAAAGACGGAGAAAATACACCGCCGCCCATGCGCCCACCGATGGTGATCGCAACCGCCACCACCTTGAGCATCGCAAACACAATCGCCTCGTGCAGGACCAACTGCCCGGTAAGTGCTGCAGAGGTGGTCTCGTACCCGACCCCGATGATATGTGGCCAAAAGATAGCAAGCCCGCCCAACATCGCACCCGCAACCATAGGTCGCAGATAACGTGGCAGTCCAATGGCAGCTTGCAGGCCTGTCGCCATATCTTCAGCCCAGAAAATCGCGCGCATAAGGACAACGGCGACCAACCCACAGACCAGCCCAAGGATCAGGAACGCGGGCAATTCGACATAGAACCCCAAGGCGTTTTGAACGGGTAAGACAAACTCTGTGACGTCCCCAAATGCCAAACGGTTGATCACCGTGCCTGCCACGGATGCAATCACGATTGGCGCGAATGCATGCACTGCGAAATGGCGCAACACGACCTCGAGCGCGAACAACGCGCCTGCCAATGGGGCGTTAAAACTGGCGGAAACACCCGCGGCAACAGCGCAGCCCAGCAAGTCACGCCCTGTAATGCCGTTTGCGCCCAACCAGCGGTTCACCAATGTCGACAAGACAGCGGCCAAATGCACGACGGGACCTTCTCGGCCAGACGACCCACCGGTGGACAGCGTAATCAGACTGGCAACAGCCGAGGCGATTCCTTGGCGCACTGTGACGCAGCCTTCGTTCAGCGCGGCCCCTTCGATCACATCACTGACCGATCGGACACGCCCGTCATCAGTGAACCAATGCAGGATCAGCCCAACAAGCAAACCGCCACAAATCGGTAACAGCAAAATCTGATACCATGCCAAGTCGGCCACGAAGCTATGCAAATTGGCAGTATCATCTGTGCCATACAGCGTACCTTGTAACCAATTGATCCCAAGTCGAAAAAACAATGCAGCAAAGCCCGCAGCGATCCCAATAGCCAGCGCAATGAACCAGAACTGCAACTGGGATGGACCGCGTGATTTCATAATGGCAAATGCGTCAGTACAACCACGACGCAAATCATGCGCCCCTTGTCCAATCAATGCCCAAAACGGCCCTGACATAGCTGCCCCACCTCTGGTCTTGGCAATCGGCGTCCACTAAGGTTCCGGCCATGAGTATTTCATCTGCAATAGATGCGTTGTCATCCCTTCTAGGGGATCGGCTCTCGCGGTCCAAGTCTGATTTGGACATTCATGGGCAATCGGAAACCCACTTTGCCCATATGCCGCCCGATGCGGTGGCCTATCCGACGTCGACTGCCGAGGTTGCAGAGGTGGTTAAAGCCTGTGCAGTCCATAATTGCCCTATAATCCCATGGGGCACGGGCACGTCGCTTGAGGGGCACAGCCTCGCCCCGCGTGGCGGGGTCACGGTCGATCTTAGCCGGATGGAAACAGTCTTAACGATCAACGCCGCAGACATGGACGCCACCGTACAACCGGGCGTAACGCGCGAGACGCTCAACACGCATTTGCGCGATACCGGCTTATTCTTTCCCGTCGATCCAGGGGCAAATGCATCGCTTGGCGGTATGACAGCCACCCGTGCATCCGGCACGACCGCTGTGCGTTATGGCACGATGCGCGACAATGTAATGGGGCTGACAGTTGTGCTGGCTGATGGGCGGGTGATCCAGACAGGAACCCGCGCACGCAAGTCATCCGCTGGGTATGACCTGACCGGATTGTTCGTAGGATCAGAAGGAACGCTAGGGATTATCACGGAAATCACCCTGCGTCTGCAAGGCCAACCGCAAGCGATATCATCCGCGATCTGTGGATTTGATACCGTCGCAGGGGCAGTTGACGCCGTGATTACAGCCATTCAAATGGGCATCCAAGTCGCGCGGGTCGAACTTGTCGACACAGCCAGCGCGCTTGCGGTCAACGCCTACTCAGGCGCTGATTTTCCTGCATGTCCGCATTTACTGGTGGAATTCCACGGATCAGACACAGCCGTGACCGAAGACGCCGCAACCTTTGGCGAAATCGCAGTAGATCACGGTGGTCATGGGTTTGAGTGGTCATCCAAGACCGAGGACCGCAACCGCCTATGGAAAATGCGGCACGATGCCTATTATGCCATTCTTGCGTCGCGCAAAGGGGCTACAGCAATCGTCACCGACGTCTGCGTCCCCATATCGCGCTTGGCGGACGCATTATTGGAAACCCAGACCGATATCGCGCAATCCGGTATAACCGGACCAATTCTGGGCCACGTCGGCGATGGAAACTTTCATGCGATCCTATTGATCGATCCAACAAGCCTGTCTGAAATGGTCACCGCCAAAGCGCTCGCCGCGCGTATGTCCAAACGTGCGCTCGCGATGGGTGGTACGATCACTGGTGAACATGGGGTTGGCATGGGGAAGTTGAACTATATGCAAGCCGAACACGGCGAGGCTTGGGCGGTGATGGGCGCTATCAAGGCGGCGCTTGATCCAAACGGACTCATGAACCCCGGCAAGCTAATACCGCCGACCAACTAGAGCATTAGCGCGCGGGCAGCCTCGCGGGCGGCATCGGTGATCGTGTCACCGGACAACATGCGCGCAATTTCATCGACGCGGGCATCAGTATCCAACGGCACGACCGTTGAAATGGTCCGATCCTTGGTCTGGTGTTTTTCAACGCGCCAGTGATGACCACCAAGGGCGGCCACCTGCGGCGAATGCGTCACAACCAAAATCTGGCCTTGGGCCGCAAGTTCCGCCAAACGACGACCCACCGCATCAGCAGTCGCACCACCAACACCGCGGTCAATCTCGTCAAAGATCATCGTCAAACCAGCATCCGTCGCCGTCAGGCAGACCTTAAGCGCAAGTAAGAACCGCGACAGCTCTCCTCCAGATGCAATCTTATTGATCGGTCCAGCAGGCGCGCCTGGATTGGTGGCCACAGTGAATGATACGTCATCACGACCATCGGGCCCCGCATCCGTATCTGTGACTTCGGTGATAAACACCGCTCGCTCCATTTTCAATGGCGCAAGCTCGGCGGCCATCGCCTTGTCCAACGCTTTAGCAGCCTTCACACGTTTAGCACGCAAACGGTCAGCACCAGCGTCATAGGCAGCTTGGGCCGTCTGAAGATCACCCTCCAAGGACATCAAATCATTGGCACTTCCGTCTAAAATTGCCAAGCGGCCACGCAAGTCATTGGCAAAATTTCCAAGCTCGTCAGGGGTGACACTGTGTTTGCGGGCCAAGCCGCGAATAGCAAAAAGTCGCTCTTCGACATCTTCTAACTCGGACGGATTAAACGACAAATGGTCTAAGCAACGGGCAACGCCCTGTCCGGCCTCATCGAGCGCCAATGCAGCACGCTCAAGCGCGGCAAGCGGTTCATCCAAAGCCCCGTCAGCCTTGTCCGTCACACCACCCAACCAGCGGGTTGCATCCGACACCATACCATCAGCGCCGTGCAGGCCAATTGCCTCAGACGCTTTGATAATATCCGCGCGAATTTTCTCGGCAGCCTGCATCATGCGACGGCGGGTATCCAAAGTGGCCTCTTCGCCCGGCTCTGGCATCAGTTTGTCGAGCTCTTCGACAGCGTGCCGCAGATAGTCTTCTTCAGCGCGCGCCTCAGCGATACGAGCCTCCGCAGCCATCAACGCCTTGAACGCAACCGACAACGCACGCCATGACACGCGGGACTTAGCAATATCAGGGGCAAGTGTGGCGAATTCATCCAACATATCACGGTGGCCGCGCGGGTTCAGTAACCCGCGATCATCGTGCTGACCGTGCAATTCGACCAACGTCTCGGACAATTTCCGCAGCACATCACCGCTCACACGGCGGTCATTGATCCATGCGGTTTTGCGACCATCGCGGGTGTTGATGCGGCGCAGAATAACCTCGCCGTCCTCAATCTCGATGCCTGCCTCGTCCAACACTGCCCGGCCCGCATGTTTGGCTGGCAAATCAAACGCAGCCGTGACTTCACCCTGTTCAGCGCCAGCACGAACCAGTTCGGCACGGCCCCGCCAGCCAAGGACAAAGCCAAGACTATCAAGCAAAATAGATTTACCCGCACCAGTTTCACCGGTCAGCACATTTAGTCCGGGCTGGAACGACAGTTCCAACCGGTCAATGATCAACATATCGCGAATATCTATATGGCGGAGCATGTCTGCGTAGGATGGGTTTTAACCCATCCCCCTATCAAAGCCATTCGCCACGAATAACCTGGCGGTATACCGACGACAGCCAACTATCACCGGCAGTCGACATGATAAGCCCCTGCCCTGTCAGCAAAGCAAAGCTATCTTGATACCATTCAGTCGATCGATAATTATGACCCAAAATGGCGCCCGCCGTCTGGGCTTCATCCGTCAGCCCAAGCGACAAATAGCTTTCGACCAATCGGTGTAACGCTTCTGCGGTATGTGATGTCGTCTGGAAGTCCTCAACCACAATCCGGAACCTGTTCGCAGCAGCGGCATAATGTTTGCGCTTTAGGTAATAGCGCCCAATTTCCATTTCCTTGCCCGCAAGGTGGTCAAAGGCTAAATCAAATTTCAAGATTGAAGATCGCGCGTATTCCGTATCTGGATAGACCTCGATCACAGTCCGCAAGGCCTGCAACGCTTGGAACGTTAACCCCTGATCGCGGCCAATTTCATCAACTTGATCATAATAGGATAATGCCAACAAATACTGCGCATAAGCAGCGTCCTCGGACGCCGGATAAAAATCCACATATCGTTGGGCTGATGCTCGGCTATTTGGATAATCACCGTCCTTATGAAAGGCGAAGGCCTGCATAATTAGCGCACGCTTGGCGAAATCTGAATAAGGATACAGGCGCTCAATCTCGCCGAAATAGATTGCGGCGTCATCAGGTTGACCGCGCTCAAGCTCGTATTCGCCGCGCTCAAATATTTCGGCGGCAGTGTATTCTTCCAACGCGCCTATGCGCGAAGGGTCAAACGCCCCACATGACATCAGTAAAACAAGGGCAGACACGCCACCCAATGTGCGTCTAGCACGTCCGATCTGAAACTTGGCTTTTGACATCAACCGCCCCTGCACTTCAAACGTCGCTCTGGGGTCTGTCCCACAGGCGTCTTGCGCATTGGTCTAGCATAGAAAAATCAGGTGCAAAATGCCTTTTGCGCACTTGCGCGAAACTCCGATCACGCAACAGCGAAAAGATCGGCTTTACTAACGCCCACACCAGGCAAACGGGCGGCGATTTTCGCGTCACATCGCGTCATGCGCCACGCATCTGGCTGCGCAAAAAGCGCCTGCAACAAACGGTTTGTCATCGCGTGGCCAGCACGTACACCAGTATAACGGCCAAGGATCGGCGCGCCCGCCGTATACAAATCACCCAATGCATCCAACATCTTATGGCGCACGGCCTCGTCTGAGTGGCGCAAACCACCCGGGCTTAGTACCTGACCACCATCAACAACGACCGCGTTTTCCAATGTTCCGCCCAAGGCGAGACCATTGGCCCGCATTGCATCAACGTCCGATGATCTGCAGAATGTGCGGCTGTCACACAATTCGCGCACAAATACACCATTTGCCATATTCAATGTCTTGGCCTGACGCCCGATTGCAGCATCAGCGAAATCAATATCAAAATCTATCTGTAGACTTGTGGCCGGTGACAGCATCGCCATCGCAGGCCCATCTTCAACAATTACGTCAGACAGAATTTCAATCGCATACAGCGGAGCAGTAAGACGGGTCAGGCCCGCGCCGACGATACCACGCACAAACGCGGCTGCACTGCCATCCATGATCGGGACTTCGGGACCATCAATATCAACGACCACATTGTGCACACCCGTGCCAGCCAAAGCGGCCATCAAGTGTTCGATCGTCGATACAGTCACGCCAGCAGAATTAGTCAGACGCGTATTCAAAGGTGAAACAGCGACATTATCCCAAACGGCTGTAAGCGCGTTGTCTCCAGCAATGTCCACACGGCGAAAAACAATGCCATTATTCGCAGGCGCAGGCCGCAACACAAGCATCACTGGGGCGCCGGTGTGAAGGCCGGCCCCTGAAAATGTGACATTTGACTTCAGCGTAGTTTGCAAGCGGGTAGCCTTAACAGATGATTCATCTTTGTTGGACCTTAACTAAGTGTGCCGCGCGCAACGCTCAACTCACACTTTGCAACAGCCTGAAACATCCGCAAAATACTTCGGCAGTCCATTGTTCATAAACGAAAAAAGCCGCCCGCATGGGGCGGCTTTGATCTTATTGCGGCGTGTTGGGCTTAGCTTAGTTCGCCTGACGACGCAGGAAAGCAGGGATTTCGATCCGCTCTTGCTCTGGATCAGCCTCTGCAGCTGGCTCATCATAGATCGGTGTGACCAGAGGCTGTTCACGCTGTGGCTGTGCCTCTGCAGCAGACCCCGTCATGCGATTTATCAGGCTATTAATGCCAAACCGTGGACGTTCACCTTCTGCAACAGCAGGTGCTGCAGGTGCCGCTTGGTAACCAGGTGCCTTCGATGCCGCAGCCTGCAAACGGGCCATTGCTTCTGGTGATGGAACGCCCGCAGCAGGCGCACGTGGTGCAACAAACGCTTCAGGTGCTTCCAGAACCGGTTCGGCGCGTGGCGTGTACGCAGGCGGTGGAAGATCGTCTGCTTCAGCCAAAGCTGCGTGAATATCCGCAAAGTCATCTTCGACTGGCTCAACCTGACGGGCGTCATCAAGACCTTCAAACAATGTCTGGGCCGCAGGCGCAGGCGCGGCATATTGCGCAGCAACCGGTACCGCAACAACAGGCGCAGCAATCGGTTTTGCAACTGGTGCGACTTCGGCCTCAGGCTGAAACTGTGGCTTAAGCGGTGCAGCCATAGAACGACGCGGCAACGGCAAATCTTCTGCGCGGATCGCTGCATCGATACCAGTAGCAACAACAGAAACGCGCATTTTGCCGTCCATGCTTGTATCCAGCGTGGAGCCCACAATGATGTTGGCTTCTGGGTCAACTTTTTCACGGATTTTGTTGGCTGCTTCGTCGAGTTCGAACAAAGTCAGGTCGTAGCCACCTGTGATGTTGATCAACACGCCGCGCGCGCCTTCAAGCGAAATTTCGTCGAGCAATGGGTTTGCGATGGCTTTTTCCGCAGCTTGAACAGCGCGGTTTTCGCCTTCGGCTTCGCCTGTGCCCATCATCGCCTTGCCCATTTCGTCCATAACGGCGCGAACATCAGCAAAGTCGAGGTTGATCAGGCCCGGGCGGACCATCAGGTCAGTCACGCCTTTGACACCTTGATACAGCACATCATCAGCCAGCTGGAATGCTTCCGTGAATGTGGTGTTTTCATTGGCCAGACGGAATAGGTTCTGGTTTGGAATAATGATTAGCGTATCAACGACCTTTTGCAGGGCCTCAATACCTTCATCCGCTTGCTTCATGCGCTTGCCGCCCTCAAACTGGAACGGCTTGGTCACAACACCAACGGTCAGAACGCCAAGCTCACGCGCAGCCTGTGCAATAATCGGCGCAGCACCAGTCCCAGTACCCCCGCCCATTCCGGCAGTGATAAAGCACATGTGCGCACCAGCAAGGTGGTCGACAATCTGCTCAATGCTTTCTTCAGCAGCAGCAGCGCCAACAGTTGCGCGTGCACCAGCACCCAAACCTTCCGTTACCTTTACACCCATTTGGATGCGGGCACCGGCCTTGGCATGCTGCAGCGCTTGCGCGTCAGTGTTGGCAACGACGAATTCAACCCCGTCCAACTCTTTTTCGATCATGTTATTGACGGCGTTGCCGCCTGCGCCACCGACACCAAATACAGTGATACGTGGTTTCAATTCTTCCTGACCGGGAATGGAGAGGTTCAATGTCATTGCTCTGTCCGCCTGTTTTTTTGGGCCCGTCCCACCGGGGGTTTTTTCTCGAAATTAGATGAACAATAGACCCATCATCCTTGCGGGTCACGTAAAAACCGCAAAATCAACACCAAATATGGGGATATTTTACGACTTTTACGCCGGATTTGGGCTCATCGGCAACATCTTGCGCATTACCAGTTGTCCTTAAACCATCTTACGGCCCGCTTGAGCGACCGCGCTGGGTATTTGTCGGCTGGAATTTCAAAATCCCACCATTCGTCTTGCGGGTGCGCGGCAAACAACGTCAGGCCAACAGCACCCGAAAACGCCGGACCGATCGCAGCCTGCGGCAGACCTTGCACACGTAGCGGACGCCCAAGGCGCACTTGCTGCCCAAGGATCTTGGACGCCAGTCCATCTAGGCCCGGAATTTGGCTTGCGCCACCCGTCAGAACGATCTGTTGGGATGGCAAATGCTCGAACCCAGCGGCATCCAACCGGGCGCGGACCTCTTCAAGAATTTCTTCTAAACGGGGGCGCATAATGCCGATCAACTCGGCCCGCGATACGGTGCGGCGGTCATGTTCAAAATCGCCAGTGTCACCGCCAATTTCAATCATTTCGCGGTCATCCATGCCTGTGGCCATCACGCCGCCATAGAATGTCTTGATCCGCTCTGCAGTCGCCATCGGCACCGACAGACCCATCGAAATATCACCCGTCACATGGTCCCCGCCCATACGGACGGTATCGGCGTAAATCATGTGCTTCTTCATAAACACCGAAATGCTCGTGGACCCGCCACCAAGATCGATACAGGCCGCCCCAAGCTCCTGTTCGTCCTCAACCAGTGACGAAATACCGGACGCATAGGCACTCGACGCAATGCCCGCCAATTCCAGATCACAGCGTTTGATGCAATAGAATATGTTTTGCAGCGCGATGCTATCCACGGTCAACATATGCATGTCACAAGTCAGTTGATTGCCAATTTGGCCACGCGGATCAGCCATGCCAGACCTATTATCCAAAGCAAAGTTAACCGGTTGCGCATGCAACACGTCACGCTCTTCACCATAATCAGGCACGTCACATGCAGCCATAACACGGCCTATATCACCGTCTGTGACCAGACCATTTTCGATATCAACGGCACCATCAAGGCCATACGATTTGGGACGACCACCAGCGATACAGGCGATCACGTGGTCAACGCGGACGTTCGCCATTTTCTGGGCTGCCTGCACGGCTGTCCGAATTGCGCGTTCAGTTTCCTGCATCGCGTCGACTTCGCCGAATTTCACACCCCGCGAACGGGTTGTGGCCGCACCGATCACACGAAACGATGACTGCCCCGCAAGCGATCCCATGCCATCGGCATCACGGAATGTTTCTGGGCCATCAAACCGAAGAACGAGGCAGGCGATTTTGCTGGTCCCGATGTCCAAAATGGCAATCACACCACGCTGCATAGCCGCTTTTCGCATTCTGCGCATTGCACGTTGGCTGTCGTATAAATCGCCCATTAGTTGTCTGCCTCTGTATGGCTCACGCGACGAAATGCGTCGGCGGCTTCTTTATTCATTCTTAATGTAGGTCGGTTGCCATTGCGCATGTCCACAACGGCGACATCGCGGTCCAGCATGTCGCGGGCCTGATGCAAAACAATGACGCGATCAAGCGCGGCCACAGGGCTTTCGCTCGGCAGCAAGATACGTTGGTCGCGATCCAAAACAAGGTCCCAACGGCGTTCGCCCATGCGGACAAGGCCGCGTACACGCTCCGCAATCGGCTTGGCATCGCGGAACAGCGCGAGCGCCTCCGCGATATGAGTTTGCGCTCCGTCACCTGCGATTAACGGCAGATCAAGCCGTTCTGCACGGGTAGCCACAGACCCAGCAAACGTGCCCTCTTCGTCCAAAAGGCGTAATTCAAGACCGTCACGCCAAAGTGCAACAGGCACGCGCGGCGTTATAACCACGTTCAAAACACCGGCATCGCCAACGCGCACGCGTGCAGAGCGAACACCATCCAATGCCTCTATCTTTGAACGCACATTTTCGAGATCAAGATCAAACGATGAAATTGGGAACGCGACGGCCAGTTGCGCTAAAACAGTCGTCGTCAATGCGGCGTCTGCACCAGTCACATCCAGCGCCGCAACCATAAATTCAGGGCGCTGCTGCACGCCTCTTTTCATCTCTTGTAGCTTGGCAGCTGCCATTTCACGGTTCGCGTCATGGCTAATCCAGCTGCTCGCGATGATCGCTACCAAAGCAAGCGGCACGCCAACACGGATCAATGTGCGAAACCCAGGTGTCAGCATCATGCGCTGATAGCGGTACTTCCACTTGGACGGGGCCGGATCGCGGGGCAATGCGCGGGCGCGGCGCGGCGCGCTTAGCGGTCGCATGATGCATCCTCCACAATCCAGCGGCACATATCAGGGAACGAAATGCCCATCTTTGCTGCCTGTTCAGGGGCCAATGACGTTGGAGTCATACCGGGTTGTGTGTTCGTCTCGAGCAAAATTAATCCATCCAAACCGCGGGCTTCGTCCCAACGAAAATCAGTGCGGGTCAATCCGCGGCAACCCAAAACGCGATGAGCACGCACAGCATAATCCATACATGCGTCAAAAATATCCGTCGGAATATCGGCGGGGACAACATGGCGCGATCCGCCTTCGGCGTATTTGGCGTGATAGTCATACCAGCCATCCACGATGATATCGGTCACTGTCAAAGCACGGTCGCCTAGCACAGTCGTCGTTAGCTCGCGGCCCGGGGCATAAGTTTCGACCATGACTTGCTCGGGCATATCTGCCGCCAGCTTGGGCGGGCAATTTGTATCCTCGGCAACAATATAAATGCCAACGCTAGAGCCTTCGTTAAACGGCTTCACTACATAGGGTGGTTTTAGAACATGTGCGGCCTGAACTTCGGCAGAAGTCGCGATCACCGAATGCACAAAGGGCAGACCGTGGGCTGAATAAACGTCCTTGGTGCGTTGCTTATCCATCGTGACAGCCGACGCCATCACGCCAGAATGCGTATACGGGATCTTCATCCACTCAAGCAGACCTTGCACGCAGCCATCTTCGCCCCAACGGCCATGCAGGGCGTTGAAGACAACATCAGGGGAAATATCTGTCAAACGCGCAGCGAGATCGGGGCCAGCATCGACCTCAATCACGTCATACCCCGTTTCCCGTAAAGCTGCGGCGCATTCGGTGCCCGAACTCAGTGAAACATCACGTTCCGCCGACGGGCCACCCATCAAAACAACAACTTTCGGGTTTGCCCTGCTCGACATAACCCACCACCTTTAACGCGGACCTTTGCGACCCGTCATTTATATTTGGTCCTGCCAAGGACCTGCCCCAAATTTCAGGAGCATTTGTTCATTACTAAGCGTATTAGGATCCGTTACGATTGCCTACCCGCATAATTTCCCATTCTAGCGTGATACCACTGGAATCGTAAACCTTTTTCCGCACCAGCTCACCCAAATCTTCCAAATCGGCGGCAGTGGCGCCCCCCGCGTTGGTCAGAAAATTGGAATGTTTGGTGTTCATGACGGCCCCGCCAAGCGTTGCACCGCGCATGCCCGCGTTATCAATGACCTTCCACGCCTTGAGGTCATGCACGTCATCTGCCTGCCCCGTCGACGAAAATCCGGCGGGATTGCGAAATGTGGACCCCGCTGTGCGGTCCTTAGTTGGTTGCGTTGCGTCACGTTTTGCCAGTTGGTCATCCATGCGGGCGGCCAATGCACCCGCGTCCCCTGCAGGCGCCAACAAAGTTGCGCCCACAATCACTGCACCATCAGCCAAGGCTGAACTGCGGTACGCCAACTGCAAACTAGCAGCAGACAAGTCCACCACGGCACCATCACGCATTACAACAGTGACACTTTGCAAAACATCCGCCGTATAGCTGCCATAACAGCCCGCGTTCATCCGCACAGCGCCGCCAATTGTGCCCGGAATGGTGCGTAGAAACGTCAGATCAAGCCCCACAGCCGCTGCCTTGCGGGCCACATGCGCATCCAACGCCGCCGCTCCAGCAGTCACAACTTGGCGGTCAAAACTGATCGCGTTAAAGCCGCGCCCAAGCCGGATCACCACACCAGACACGCCGCCATCACGGACGATCAGGTTTGATCCGACACCCATTGGAAATACAGGAACACTGGGGTCAAGGGCGGCCATAAACGCTGACAAGTCATCCACATCAGCAGGCTGGAACAGCACATCTGCAGGGCCACCTACACGCATCCATGTCAGGTCAGCAAGGTTGCGACTTGCGGTCAATGTGCCGCGCACCTGCGGTAAATTCTCGATCATGCCTTAGTCCTTAAACCTGCGGCGCAGCAACAAATGACCCAAAAGCGCGCCCGCCCCTGCTCCAATCAGCGCAGGCAACATAGACACCATCGCCACCCCAATCGCAAATATCGGATCAATGCCAACAGGCGTTGTCGATGCAAAAACGAAAATTGCGACGCCCGCCGCCAACACCGAGATAATAGTCAGTGCAAATCCCGATTTCTGAGCCAACATCAAACGGGCCATCACGGCAAACGGGATCATCGCAGACACAAACATCACCGCTATCACTGCCAAATCAGCCATCGCGCCAGACCAATCGCTTGACCCAACGGGTCAGGTAAACGACGGGCCAGCGCAGCACCGACATGCCAGCGACCAATGCAATCAATCCAATCCAAAGGCCGTTTTGATACACCACCCAACCCAGCAGCGGAATACCAACCGCCATCAGCAAATAGGCGCGTTGCCACAGGTTATCTTTTGACGGGATCATCGCCATAACATTGGCGACCACCAGCCAAAGGGCAGCACATATCAATGAAAGGGTCATCATTTCGGAATCTCCGGTTTTTCGCCCCGCATGCGCGCGTAAATATATCGCAACGGATTACGGAACATCGACACAAACGCGGCAGCCGACAGCACACCGACGATCCAGCCAAAATCAACGCCGATCCAAATGATCAACACGGGTGCCAACAATAGCAGCGTCACCCCCGGCACATATTGGCGGTGCATCGGCAGCAAAGCCGTAACCACAGACAACAGCACCCAGATGCACCCTATGACCAGCGAGATCATCATTTTTTCAGGCGATCAGGCAGTCCAATCGCCCATGCTCCAATCGTACCCGCGCCAAGACAAACAACCATGTCGCCAGGTTTCGCCTGTTCGCGCACCAGCCGTTCAAGATCATCCTCGGATGCCACAGCACTCGCATGACGGTGACCGTGGCGGATCAGGCCAGCAACCAGATCATCACGGGTCGCACCTTCAATCACGTCCTCACCTGCAGAATAGACATCAGCAATGCCAACAACATCGGCATCGTTAAAACAGGCGCAAAATTCATCAAAATGGTGGTGCAAACGGGTATAGCGGTGCGGTTGATGCACAGCGATTACGCGGCCTTCACTGGCTTGACGAGCCGCCTTTAAGACCGCCGTGATTTCTACCGGATGATGACCGTAATCATCAATAATCGTGACACCATTCACTTCGCCCACCTTCGTAAAGCGACGGTTTACGCCGCCAAATTCCTTTAGCGCTTTGCGGATTTCATCTTTCTTAAGCCCCAAATGACGTGCGACAGCCACCGCAGACAGCGCATTGCTGACGTTGTGGTCACCAGGCATCGGCAATTCGCAGCCCTCAATAATGTCACCTTCGGCCTGCAACGCCACATCAAAATGGGCGACGCCTGCCCTATAATGCAAGTTTACTGCGCGCACATCTGCCTGAGCATTAAAGCCATAGGTCGTCACACGGCGATCTGTCAGCTTTCCAACCAGCGCCTGTACCTCAGCGTTGTCGGTGCAGCACACAGCCAGCCCGTAGAATGGAATGCCCGACACAAAATCATAAAACCCCTGACGCAAGTTCTCGATCGTGCCCCAGTGATCCATATGTTCAGGGTCAATGTTGGTCACGATGGCGATGGTCGCGGGCAGACGATTAAACGTGCCGTCACTCTCGTCGGCTTCAACCACCATCCATTCGCCCTGCCCCATACGGGCGTTGGAACCATAGGCGTGAATAATGCCGCCGTTTATGACCGTCGGATCAATCCCGCCCTCATCCAGCAGCGCGGCAACCATTGTCGTGGTCGTCGTTTTGCCGTGCGTTCCGGCAACGGCGACGTTTGATTTTAAGCGCATCAGTTCGGCCAACATTTCGGCGCGGCGGACAATCGGCAGGCCTTTGCTGCGCGCTTCGTCCAGCTCTGGGTTGCCCGTTTTGATCGCCGATGAGATTACGACAACCTCTGCATCTGCCAAGTTCGCAGCCACCTGTCCTTCAAAAACAATCGCGCCAAGCTTAACCAAACGGTCGGTGATCGGCGTCGATTTAAGGTCGGATCCCTGCACTGTATAGCCATGCTCCAACAGGACTTCAGCAATACCAGACATGCCGATGCCGCCAATGCCGACAAAGTGGATCGGCCCCACATCAAGGGGAAGTTTGGTTGCAGTCGCGTTCATAACTCGTCTTTCTTTATTCTTTAGCGGCCAAATCTTCGACCAGCGCCACAAGGCGCTCGGTTGCATCGGGTTTACCACATCCCGTGGCCAATTGAGACATTTTCAAAGCGGCAGCACCGTCGGTCAAAACAGCCATGATTTGTTCCGCCAAAGCCGGCGCAGTGAATTCGCTTTCAGGCATCAAAATCGCGGCACCTGCATCAACCATCTGGCGGGCGTTGGCTGTCTGCTCATCGCGAATAGCCGCCGCCAGTGGCACAAAAATCGCAGGGCGCCCGATCACTGTCAGATCAGCAATCGTCGATGCGCCAGCCCGCGTAATCACCAATTGCGCCTCTGACATCCGCTTTGGCACGTCATCAAAAAACGGCTGCACATTAGCATCAATGCCTGCATCCGCATAATATGTCGCGACGCGCATCCCGTCTTCAGCGCGGGCCTGATGGGCCACACGGATATTTTGGCGCAGCTCTTTCGGCAGGCTCGCAATCGCCTCAGGGACAACATCAGACAAAATCCGCGCACCCTGACTGCCGCCCATCACGAGGATCGACATCGGGTAGTCACCGGGCGGAATGTATCCGGCACCAGCGCGGTCCAAGATCGCTGCACGCACAGGATTACCCACATCAACACCGATCACACCGTCGGGCAATTCAGTCGGCCATGTGCCGCAAGCCACGGTATGCACGCGCTTGGCAAACACTTGGTTCACGCGACCCAAAACGCCGTTTTGTTCATGAATCATGCGCGGCACACGGTGAATGTACGCAGCCACCATCGCCGGGATCGCGGGATAACCGCCAAAGCCTACAACAACGTCCGGTTTTTCACGAAACATGCGCCACTTTGCACCACCAATACCCGCCAGAATGCGGAACGGTACAGCCAGCTTCGCCGCAATCCCACCGCGGGCAAACGTCGCTGACTTCACCACGTTAATCTCGACCGCATTGGGAAACCCGCCCGCATAACGGGCGCCACGATCATCGGTCGACAGCTTAACGCGCCAGCCACGGGCCAACATCGCCTCGGCCAATGCTTGGGCGGGAAACATATGGCCGCCCGTGCCACCAGCGGCAATCACAAGTAACTTTGTCATCGGCCACGACGCATCAAAATATCACCAATTTCACCTTGCGGACGGGTGCGGGTAAACGCCAGCAACATGCCCATCGCAATGCCGCCAGCAATGATCGACGAGCCACCATAGCTGACAAACGGCAGCGTCATGCCCTTGGCCGGCAGCAACCGTACAGCCACCCCCATGTTAATCATCGCCTGCACGCCAAACGCACAAGCCAAGCCAGTACCGGCAAAGCGGATGAACGGATCACGCTCTTTGAGCAAACGCAGCAGGCTGCGCACGACAATCACACTATACAGCCCAATAATCACAAGCACACAGATCAGCCCGTATTCTTCGGCGGCAACCGCAATAATGAAATCCGTATGCGCATCGGGCAGCGACCACTTCACTTGGCCTTCACCGACACCAACACCAAAGAACCCACCTTCGCGGATCGCATTGGTTGCATAGCCTAGCTGGGTCGTCGGGTCCAAATCAGGGCTCAGAAACCCGTCAATCCGACGGGCAAAATGTTCGGAATTAGCATAAGCAAACCAGCCAACCGCGACAACTCCGGCGCAAACCCCCGCAAGCAATAACATCGGCGCACCAGCGACAAAATACATCACACCCCATGAAAATAGCACGAGGGCAGCTTGACCGAAATCAGGCTGCAACGCCAGAAACGTGCAAATCACAATCGTCAGGATGAACGAATACAAACGACCCGGCGGACCACCAATCTCAAGCGCGGCAGCCATCAGCCACGCAGCCATGACCACAAACCCGGGCTTAAGAAATTCCGACGGCTGCAACGATGCAAAGCCAAGCGAATACCAACGCACCGCCCCTTTGCCGAAATCCGTGCCGAAAAACGGCAAGCCCATCAGGGCAACAAAAGCGACCAAAAATCCAAGAATTGCCAAGCGCCGGACCAACTGCGGGGTCATCATCGACGTCAGCAGCATAGCAATCATCGCCAACCCACCAAAGACCGCCTGACGGCTTACATAATGAAACGGCTCAAGCCCGTTTTTGCTGGCCAATGGGGGCGACGACGCCAACCCCAGCAGCAAACCAATGCCAAACAGCATCAGCACACAGCCCATTGTCCATTTGTCAATTGTCCGCCACCACCGTGGGAGAATAGGGTCACCCGCATAAACCGGGACCGTGCCATAGACCATTTCTGTCATGGGATTACCGCCAATACTGCCTCAAATCGCCCGATTTTTCGGGTCTAACATCAGTTCTAGCGCGTTTGCCCCCCTATTTCTACCGCAAATTGTGGGTGCGCCACTTCCCGCCTCTTTGCTTTACAAATATCCGCGCCGGAGGCTCCGACATTTGCGCCTCTTGCAAAACACACGTTTTCGCGGCACCTGCATGCCATGCAAGTTAAAACCCTTATCATCGGCGCAGGTGCCGCAGGCATGATGTGCGCCGCCCACGCAGGCAGCGGCGTCCTGATCATCGACCACGCAAAAGCAGCGGGCGACAAAATCCGGATTTCTGGCGGCGGGCGCTGCAATTTCACGAACATGGGTACGACAGCGGCCAATTTCCTATCGGCAAACCCACATTTTGCGAAATCCGCGCTCAAACGCTATACCCAGTGGGATTTCATCAATCTCGTGTCCTCCCACGGGATCGCCTATCACGAGAAATCACTAGGTCAGCTGTTTTGCGACAATTCAGCCAAAGACATCATCGCGATGCTTCACACTGAAATGTCAGGCGCACAGCTTTGGCTACAGACCGAGGTTGGAGACATAAGTCACAACGGCACCCACTTCATCGTGCAAGTGATCAAAGACGGCACGCCCCATACGATCACCGCCACCAATCTGGTCATGTCATCAGGGGGTAAATCGATCCCCAAAATGGGCGCGACAGGCCTTAGTTACCAAGTGGCTACTCAATTCGGCCTCGACGTGATCACGCCGCGCCCGGGCCTAGTGCCACTGACCTTCACCGATGACCGGTTCAAGCCGCTCGCAGGTACCGCCCTGCCCGCGCGGATCACCGCCAGTTGCACCAGTTTCGACGAGGCGCTGCTATTCACCCACCGTGGGCTGTCCGGCCCCGCGATCCTGCAAGCGTCGTCTTATTGGCACGAAGGCGAGGCCATCCGCACCAACCTCATTCCGCAGATCGACCTCTACACAGCCTTGCGCGATGTGCGCATCCCGATGGGCCGCAAAGCGCTTACCACGGTCATTTCACAACACCTGCCCGCAAGACTTGTCAGTTATCTGGCCGACATCATGGACCTATCAGGCAACCTCGGTGACCGCTCCGACGCCAGCCTCCAATCGGTCACTGACACGCTGTCAAACTGGGACATTACACCGTCAGGTTCAGAAGGATACCGCACCGCCGAAGTCACGCTTGGCGGCGTGAACACTGATAACCTAAGCTCAAAAACCATGGCAACCAAGACAATGCCAAACCTGTATTTCATCGGGGAATGTGTGGATGTGACAGGCTGGCTAGGCGGTTACAACTTCCAATGGGCATGGTCGTCGGGTTGGGCAGCAGGCCAAGCGATCCAGTTGTAGGATAGGTTTTAACCCATCACCACTTGGACCTGCGCCATAAAATCATCGCCGCGCGTCTCAAAACTATCGTATTGATCAAAGCTGGCACACGCAGGCGCCAATAGCACAACATCACCCGCCACAGCATCCGCCGCTGCCGCCGCCACGGCCGCCTCCATCGTTCCGCACACAACAGTTTCGACACCGACCAATTGACGAGCAAAATCATCGGCGTCACGACCAATCACATAGGCTTTTTGCACAGCGCCAACATGCGGCAATAGCGCAGCCAACCCGCCGTCTTTTTGCAAACCGCCACAAATCCAACGAATCTTTGGAAACGCCTGCAACGCCTTGGCGGCGCTATCGATATTGGTCGCCTTGCTGTCATTCACAAACCAGACACCATCTTTTTCACCAACCAATTGCGACCGATGTGGCAAGCCACCGAAGCTGCGCATCGCGGCCTCTATCGTCTTGGGACTAAAGCCTAAAGTTCGGCAGGCGGCGTAGGCGGCGCAGGCGTTTTGGTGGTTGTGGGCACCGGGCAGTCCAGGGATGTTGCGCAGATCGATTGATGTCACTTGGCGGCCCTTGCGGTATTCGGACAGGAATCCTTTGCGCGCAAACACGGACCAAGCGGCGTGTTCTAATTTCTGGCCGGACGATACTTGAATGACGCGATCGTCAGTCGCACCCATCGCCATTTGGTTAGCCAAATATTGGCCTTCTGGGTCGTCCATGCAGATAATACAGCGGTCTGGTCCGCCTTCGGAAAACAAGCGGCGCTTGGCTGCGAAATAGCCGCCTAGCCCCGCATGACGGTCGAGGTGATCTGGTGAAATATTGGTTAACACGGCCACGTCAGGAGTTAATGCGCGCGCAAGGTCGGTTTGGTAGGATGACAGTTCCAACACGATGACTTCGCCGTCATGGGCGGGATCAATATCCAACACGCCACGGCCAATATTGCCTGCAAGTTGTGTGGCGCGACCATTTTCAGACACGATGTGGTGGATCAGGGCGCTGGTCGTGGATTTACCATTTGATCCGGTCACGGCAATAACGCGCGGCATGGTCGTGTAGCCGGACCATTCGTCGGTGGCAAAAGATTGAAAAAACAGACCAATATCGTTGTCGACAGGCACACCAGCGCGCCAAGCAGCGGCGATGATCGGGTTGGGGGCGGGATATAAATGCGGGATTCCAGGGCTGACGATCAGGCGGGCGATACCGTCAAAACCACCTGATTTGGTCAGGTCACGCAGGGTGAATCCGTCGGCTTGCGCGGCGTCCCGCGCTGCGGCACCATCGTCCCAAACGACGGCTGTGACACCGCCTTCTTGGAGTGCTAAAACAGCGGCCTTACCCGACCGACCAAGCCCCAAAACTGCGACGGTTTGCCCGTCTAAACCCTGTACTGGAATCATTGCCACACCCTTATTTACGTTTTGCAGACAGTGCCGTCAGCGTGGCCCAAAAACAAGGCCACAGAGGAAATGTTCATATATGTTTCGCATAAGTTTTGCATATGCCGAATTTAGCGGTTCAGATTAGGCCATTTTGGCGATAACAGCGGTGAGGTTTTGTTCGTTTCCAGCAATATCACGATGATCTGCAGCCAGGGTCGCCTTGCAGATGGAAAGGGCCTGTTCGAGCAGATCGCGGGCCTCGGTGAACCTATCCTGATAAGCCATATTCACACCAAGGTTGTTGAAGCGGGTGGCATAATCATGGCTTTGTTCGCCAAATTCAGCTTTCACCAAAGCGAGGACTTTTTCGTTCACTGCGACGGCTTCGTCGCCTTTCGCCAAGCGCCAAGTCATGCGGGCGTGGGATTCGAGGTGGTCGGTTGTTTCGTGCAGGGCGGCGGCGCGTTTATAGTGGGTGTAGGCGTCTTGCCAGCGCACTTGGGCTTCGGCGACTTCGCCGCGTCCGAATGGGGCGCGGGCAGCATTTTGCACGGCGATTTCTTCGCGGGCTTCGATTTCTGCGAAGATATCATCGGCGATGGAATAGTCGCTTGCTTCTAGGGCGGGTTTGGCCGCGGCGATGCGGTCGCCGCCGATGTCGTTGCCAAAGCGGCTTAGCTTTTCTTCCAAGCTGATGATAATCGCGTGTTGCTGCGCAAGCGCCTCTTCTGGGTTTGCAAGTTGGCGGGTCAGGTCAGTGATTTTATCTTCGAGAGCGATAAGCGCTGGCCCGTGCAATTTGTCGGGCTCGGTGTAGGCCGTTTCGCGTAATTCGGATGTCCATACAGTAAATTCGCTGGGGTTCATTTCGATGAGGTTGGGCCTACGAGCGGGAATGAGAGCTGCAGAGTTTGTGACCGTGACCGCCGTGGGGGTGCCGCGATACCAGCGGCGTAATGCGGAACCAAAAGCTGCAATCCCAAGGATACCTGAGATCAGCCCAACGAGAATGATCATATTTTGATTTGCGGCAAAAAATTCGGTCAAATGAAATTCCTACGGTTAATCTGCAAACCATAGACAGGATCAACCATATGGGGAAGCGGATAGAGCAGCGCCCGAACCGAGGGTTGGTGCGAAGCGCCCGCCCGTCGTGCGCATGCACGCCTTCGACGTGACGGGGCGGTTCGGGCGCTGCTTGGCGTTCCGCCGAACGTATCGATTGTGGGGAGGGCTTACTGAACGCACGCGGATGCCACCACAAATGACGATTCGCCGCGCTTGGCGTTTGTGGGGAGGGCTTATCTTACTTTGAGCGTCGCTAAGCCAATCATCGCGAGTATGAGCGAGACGATCCAGAACCGGATGACGATTTGAGGTTCGGCCCAGCCCTTTTTCTCGTAGTGGTGGTGGATTGGCGCCATCAGGAACACGCGTTTGCCGGACCATTTGAAATACACGACTTGGATGATGACTGAGAGGGCCTCGACCACGAAAACGCCGCCGACGATTGCGAGGACGATCTCGTGCTTGGTGGCGACTGCGATTGCGCCGAGTGCGCCGCCCAAGGCCAAGGACCCTGTGTCGCCCATGAAGACGGCGGCGGGTGGTGCGTTGTACCACAGGAACCCGAGGCCTCCGCCGATGAGCGCCATGCAGAAGATCAGGATCTCGCCGGTATCAGCCACATAATGCAGGTCTAGATATTGGGTGAAGTCGGTCCGCCCGACCGCGTAGGAGATGATCCCGAACGTGGCGGCTGCGATCATCACGGGCATAATTGCCAAGCCGTCAAGTCCGTCTGTCAGGTTCACTGCGTTGGCCGACCCAACGATCACGATGACTGCAAAGGGGATGAACATGACGCCGAGGTTCAGCAGTGTATCCTTCAAAACTGGCACTGCCAGTTGGTTTTGTAGGCCCGCCGGATGATATTGCGCCGCCCAGTATCCTGCTATGGCTGCAATCAAAAGGCCGAGCAAAATCCGCACTCTACCGGACACACCTGCTGTCGTTTGCTTTGATACTTTTGCGTAATCGTCTGCAAACCCGATTGCCGCAAATGACAGTGTCACGAACAAAACCATCCAGATGAACGGATTGTCCAAGCGTGCCCAAAGCAGCGTGGAGAATGTCAGCGCGCCGACGATCAGCAGGCCACCCATCGTAGGGGTGCCTGCTTTGGCGAAATGCCCTTCGGGGCCGTCTTCGCGGATTGGCTGGCCCTTGCCTTGTTTGCGGCGCAGAACGTTGATTAACGGCAGCCCAAAGATGAACCCGAAAACAAGTGCGGTCATGAACGCCCCGCCAGCGCGGAATGTGATGTACCGAAACAGGTTAAAGAAATCGCCACCATCAGAAAGCGCTGTTAACCAATAAAGCATAATCAAAAACCTTTGTATTCGTGTTCAAGTCTTAGGCGTTGCGATGCCCGAGTTTACGGATCGCGTCAACGACTAGGGACACTTTACTGCCCTTTGATCCCTTCACCAGCACCACATCACCCGCATCCAGCAGTCGCCCGATTTGGGCGGTCATTTCGACGGCATCAATCGTCCATTCGCCGCGCTGACCCTCTGGCAAAGCGTGGTGAAGGTGCTGCATGCGCGGCCCAACACAGTGCACTATGTCCAAGCTCTGCAGGAATTTGTCATGCGCGATGGCGCGGTGCATTTCATGCTCGGACGGGCCGAGTTCCAACATATCACCCAGCACCGCAATGCGGCGGCCTTTGATGATTAGACCCACGTTATCGCGGGGGCTGGCGGCGGCCAATACTTCTAGGCTTGCGGTCATCGACGTAGGGTTTGCGTTGAACGCATCATCAATTAGGTTCAGCGTATCGTCAGGCACTGCCGCGTCGAGCACGACGACTTCGCGGGTGCCGCGCCCATCGGGTGGCGCCCATTTTGCAATGTCGCGCGACGCCTGCCCCACATCCGCGCCAAGCGCGTCAACAACGGCCAAAACCCCTACAGCATTCATCGCAAAATGCCTGCCAGGCAAGCCCAACTTAAACAAATATTCGGTGCCTGCATGTGCGGCGCAAACAACAGTGGCGTCACCTGTTAGCCGCACATCGGTCGCCTGCCAATCAGCGCCGTGCATCCCAAACAAGACTTGTTTGGCCCCACAAGCGGCTGCCTTTTCCTGCAAAATTCCCGTTGTTGGAATGTCGCCGTTCAGGACCGCAATCCCGCCCGACACCAACCCGTCGAAGATCGCGGATTTCTCAACCGCGATGCCTGATACGTTCTCAAATGCCTCTAGATGCGCGGCGGCCACGGTGGTGACCATCGCCACACTCAACTGGGCCATTTTCGCAAGCGGTCCAATCTCGCCCGGGTTGCTCATGCCGATCTCGATCACGGCAAACTGCGTATCCGCAGGCATCCGCGCCAGCGTCAGCGGCACGCCCCAGTGGTTGTTATAAGATGCCTCGGCTGCATGGGTTTTGCCTTGTGGGGTCAACACGGTACGGAGCATTTCTTTGGTCGAAGTTTTGCCGACTGATCCGGTGATACCAACGATTTTTGCGCTGGTGCGCGCACGCGCAGCGCGGCCCAAGGCCTCGAGTGCTGCCAGCACATCGGCAACAACCAACAACGGTGCATCGGCGGCAACACCGTCAGGGCGGTGCGTGACCAAAGCGGCTGCAGCTCCCTTGTCCAAGGCCATGGCAACAAAGTCGTGTCCGTCGCGAATATCCTTCAGCGCGACAAAAAAATCACCTGCCGCAATCGTGCGCGTATCAATCGACACGCCGAGCGCTTTCCAATCACCAGTGACCTTGCCACCCGTCGCCGCAGCCGCATCGGCCGCTGTCCAAAGCACGTTCATATCCGGCCTTCCAATGCGGCCACCGCGACGCTGGCCTGTTCGACATCATCAAAGGGCAGGACAACGTCGCCAATGGTTTGGCCGCTCTCGTGGCCTTTGCCTGCGATCAACAATGCGTCCCCCGCAGACAGCGCATCGACGCCGCGCAAGATCGCCTCTGCGCGGTCGCCGACCTCTGTCACGCTTGGGGTGCCAATGCCGTTTAATGCGCCTGCCAGAACGGCGGCGCGAATGCTCGCGGGGTCTTCGGATCTTGGGTTATCGTCAGTGATGATCACGACGTCGGCGTGCGCGCTTGCAGCCGCCCCCATCAATGGGCGCTTGCCTGCATCGCGGTCGCCGCCTGCCCCAACAATGGCCACGATCCGGCCCATCACATGTGGACGCATCGCCTTAAGCGCGGTTGCGACAGCATCGGGTGTATGCGCGTAATCGACAAACACAGCCGCACCGTTGTCGCGCGTGGCCGCCAGTTCCATCCGGCCACGCACAGTTGTCAGATGTGGCAGCGTATCAAACACGTCGTGCGGATTTGCGCCCGCTGCAATGACCAACCCAGCGGCCAGCAGCACGTTGTCCGCCTGAAACCCCCCAATCAGATTAAGCCGCGTCTGGTACGCCTTGCCTTGCCATTCAAACAACAGGTCTTGGCCAGTCGCATCAAACCGCTGACCTTTCAGGCGCAATCGCGCATCGACGCTACGCCCGACGCAGATTACTTCTTGGCCACGATCGACGCAGATATCAGCGGCACGCTGGCCCATTGGATCATCCAAGTTGATCACAGCGACACCGTCATCGGCCAACACGCGGGTGAACAGGCCCATCTTGGCATCGAAATATGCCTCGAATGTTTCGTGGTAATCCAGATGGTCTTGGGTGAAGTTTGTGAACCCTGCGGCTGCGAGCACAACACCGTCCAAGCGGCGCTGATCCAGCCCATGGGATGATGCTTCCATTGCGACGTGGGTTATGCCCTGCGCTGTTGCCTCGGCCATGACGCGGTGCAATGTGATCGGTTCAGGGGTAGTGTGTTTTAGCGGATGGGTCCATGCGCCCTCAACGCCTGTGGTGCCCAGATTGACCCCTGCGATGCCCATTTCTTCCCATATTTGACGGGCGAATGTGCTGACCGAAGTTTTCCCGTTTGTCCCCGTTACTGCAACCACAGTACGTGGATGTGCGCCCGACCAAAGCGATGCGGTCAGGGCCAAAGTTTGGCGCGGGTCTTGGGCGATGATTAATGCCGCATCTGATGCGGCCAGTTCAATTGCGGCGATCTCGGCCCCTTTGGGGTCCGTCAAAATAGCAGAAGCGCCCATGCGCAAAGCGTATTGAATAAATTCGGCCCCATGCACCACGGCACCAGGCAAAGCGGCGAATAACATGCCGTCGCGCACGTTGCGGCTATCGACCGTCAAACCGGTAATCTGGGCATCACGGCCTGACTGTGCGGCGAGGCCCAATGCGGCCAAGGATTTTGTCTGCTGGCCCATGTTGCTCACTCTTAATTAGTTTGAGGTGAGTGTTACACCGATCGGCTCTGATGTGTCCACTTGCGGACGCAATCCAAGCAAAGGCGCGGTACGGCGGATCATCTCTGCGGCCACGGGAACTGCGGTCCAACCAGCCGTGCGGCGCGGCTCTGCGCCCGAATTCTCTGACGGCTCGTCAAAGGTGACGATCAAGATATATTTGGGGTCATTGGCAGGGAACACGGACGCGAATGTCGTGATGACTTTGTCGTCATAATATCCGCCGCCATTCTCTTTTGGTTTATCGGCAGTCCCCGTTTTGCCGCCAACCTCGTAGCCTGCAACCTCGCCAAATGATGCCGTGCCGCGCACGACCACTTGGCGCAGCATATCGCGGGCTTGGGTGCTGACCGCTTCGCTGACAACACGCGGGCCGTTTTGCAGTGTGGCGCGGCGGATCAACGTGGGTTCAACCCGCGTTCCACCGTTAAGCAAAGACGCATAGCCAGTGGCCAAATGCAGCGGGGATGACGACAGGCCGTGGCCATAAGATATTGTCATTGTTGAAATTTCCGACCAATTTCGCGGCAAAAGCGGCGCACCGGATGGGGCTTCTGACAGCTCTACTGGCGTGGCTTTAGTAAAGCCAAGAGACGTCAGAAAATCTTGCTGACGCTCGGCGCCGATCTCCATTGCGATGCGTGCTGTTCCAATGTTGGACGACTTGACGATCACATCCATAGCAGACAATTGCGCGCCATAATTACGGAAATCACGGATCTTGAAGCGGCCCCATTGAAGCGGGCCTTTGGTGTCGATCATCGTGTCTGGATTGATCAAACCCAGCTCTAACGCTTGGGCGACGGCGAAGATTTTGAACACCGATCCCAGCTCGTAGACGCCCTGCACCGCGCGGTTAAACAGCGGGCTGTCTGACTGATCACCCGTCGTCAAAACATGTGGTCGGTTGTTGGGGTCAAAATCGGGCAGCGACACCATGGAAATAATCTCACCACTGTGCAAATCCATCAAAACAGAGGCGGCACCTTTGGCGTTCATGATCGACATGCCGCCTGCAAGGACCTCTTCGGCGGCGGCCTGCACGGTTAGATCGATGGACAAGGCCAGCGGTTCGCCTTCACGGGCTGGATCGCGCAAGAGTTCGTCAAATTCACGCTCTACGCCGGCCACGCCGATGACTTCGGCGCTGGCGACACCTTCACGACCATAGGACGCGCCACCAAGAATATGGGCCGCAATCGCGCCGTTCGGATAAAGGCGCATTTCGCGCGGACCAAACAGCAAACCAGTAGAGCCGATATCATGCACGGCTTGCATTTGTTCGGGCGAAATTTGACGTCTGATCCACAAGAATTTGCGGGCGCCTGAGAAGTCCGCCAGCAGTTTATCAAGCTTCAGTTCAGGAAATATTTTGACCAATTCATCAGCCGCATACACGGGATCAACCATGTCTTGCGGATGAGCGTACAAGGAATAAGTTTGCAGATTTGTCGCCAGAATACGGCCATTTCTGTCAGTGATATCAGCCCGTTGCCCGATAATTGGGTTGCCCCGTACGGCGGCTTGTGGTTCCTGCGGGGTTGACCCAGCCAAGGCACCCATGCGCATGCCGATGGTGCCAAAGGCAATCGCGAACATCGCACCCAACACCAGCAGTCGACCTTCGGCGCGCAAACGCGACGTGTCGCGCATCGCTTCATGGCGCAGACGCAGGTTTTCGGCCTCGATCGCGTGGGTGTCTTCACCACGTTCACGGGCTTTTAATATGCGGGCAAGTGGGCGCAGCGGCGTGCGGATCATAGCGCGTCCTCGCCACGCGCAACTGGTGCGCTGTTGACCTCAATCGGGATGATGATCGGCAGAATGTCGGGCAATGGATAGATAATCTGATCCACGCGCCCAAACGCATCGGGCATCAGCGGCAACAGGCCAAGTCGGTCAAAATTCAGCTCTGCCAAGTCAGACAAACGGTCAGGGCGGTTCAAATACGCCCATTCAGCGCGCAGCATCCGAAGACGTTCGTGGTTGGCCCCAATTTGCGCATGCAGACTGCGGACTTCGCCCAAGGCATCGCGGGTTTTGTAGTTTTCCTGATAAGACCAAAACGCCAGCCCCATTACCACAAGCGCGGCCATCAGATACAAAACTGTGCGCACCTACCTGCTCCCCTTGTTCATCATTGGCATGCCGAGCTTTGCAGGATCAATGTCTGCCGCTGGCGCGTCCGTGCGGGTTGCCACACGTAGTTTTGCCGACCGAGAGCGCGGGTTCATTGCTAGCTCTTCGGCATCTGCAATGATGGCTTTGCGTTTATTGATGGTAAAGGCCGCCACGTCTTGGATGGATTCGGGCGCGTAGCGGTTGGCGTTTGCCATGCCGCCGGATCGCGCCTGCAAGAACCGTTTTACCATCCGGTCCTCGACCGAATGGAAGGTCACAACCGCCAGTTGCCCACCGGGTTTTAAGGCCCGTTCGGCGGCCATCAGACCCATTGCCAATTCACCGTATTCATTGTTGACCGCGATGCGCAACGCTTGGAATGTGCGGGTCGCAGGGTGCGATTGATTTGGTTTGGACCGTGGCAGGCAACTTGCAACGATGCTCGCGAGTTGCAAGGTCGTGGTTAACGGACGCGCCGCAACAATCGCCTTGGCGATACGGCGCGATGCGCGTTCTTCACCGTAAAGGAAAATGATCGACGCGATATCAGCCTCGTCTTCGTCATTGCAGATGTCAGCTGCGGATTTGCCCGTTTGCGACATGCGCATATCAAGCGGCCCGTCACGCATGAACGAAAATCCACGCTCTGCTATGTCTAGCTGCATCGACGACACGCCAAGGTCGAGGACAACACCGTCAAGGTCAGAGGCGTATTCATCAAGCTTGGAAAACGTGCCTTCGACACATTCAATTTTGTCGCCAAAACTGGAAATCCAGTCGGCGGCCATTTCAAACGCAAGCGGGTCACGATCAACGCCGATGACTTTATCGGCCCCAGCAGCCAGCAATTCACGGGTGTAGCCGCCATTGCCGAACGTGCCGTCAAGCCAAACGCCCGTCACAGGGGCCACCGCCGCGATAATCGGACGGATCAGAACAGGAATATGTGGGGATGTCGGTGTGGCAGCAGACATCGTATCCTCCTACCCTTCGCCCAAAAGCGAAAGCGGGTCAAAATCATCGCCTTGGCTATCAAGCCACGACGTCATATCTTCGACAACCGTCTTGGTAAATGTCTCGGATTTCCAAATTTCAAAGTGGTCGCCAACACCGCGGAAATATAGCTCGCCATCTTTCAGGCCAAGCTTTTCGCGCTGACGGATCGGCATGACCGTGCGCCCGTCTTTATCAATCTCCATGCGCATGGATTGACCGATATAGAGGTGTGAGAGTTTCTTTTTCGCGTCAGAGCCTTTTGGCAGCGCGTTGATCATGTCGACCAGTTTAGCAAATTCAGCGACTGTATAGACGTGCAGTTCTTTCTTAAGGTGATCACCATAAAGAAGGTACATGCGGGGGTTCAGGCCGTCGGTCCAATCAGGATCTTGGGATTCGAGTACGCGACGAAAATCTGCAGGGATCGACATGCGCCCCTTACCGTCCACCTTTTGGGTGTGTTCGCCTGTAAAACTCAGAACCACTGTCCACTTGGCCTTTCTTAGCCGTACCGTTAAAATCTTGCCCTCAAAACGAAAAAGGGCGGATTGAAGAAGCTGCCACTACTCAATCCGCCGCTTTCGTCCCGTTACCGGGTATGTCCAGCTGCGCGCGCCACCTGGGGGGATGTCTGCTCGCTCGCGCGCCGGATCTGTCGTTGGTAAAAACAAGGCCTGTATGAAACCTGCATTTTGCCGTGGGGTTCTTTGTCGCCCCTTGTTGTCATGTTCTTGTCGTTACCTGTGCATCTTTAGTGCCTGATACACAGCCACCGATCAACACCTTTTTGGGAATTCATGGTATAGATGGTGCTTTGTGGAGTTATCCACAACCACATCTTGTGTTGAATTGCCTAAATCCGCCCCTGATACTGTATCAGATCATGAAGCAGCCACTATATGTTGTGTATATTGAGGCGAAATTACTGTGTCCCAGAAAATCCCAGAAAACTTATCTACATACGACGGGAGTGCGGGACAAAATGGGAACATTCAAGATTAGCGCTATAACAGCAGACGGAATCGGCCCGAATCCCGACCGAAGCTTCATGATTCTATTGTGATTCCAGATGTTCCCAGATGGAATCAGTCAGCCAGCCATTTATACATAACCTGTGCGTCGACCATGCCCAATGCAGGGTGATCAAACGCGTTTGGCAACGTGCCGACGGTATCAAAGCCCAATTTGTGCCAAAGCCGGATTGCGTCCGCGTTTGACGTCAGTACAAAATTGAACTGCATCGCACTGTAACCCAGCGCGCGCGCTTGGGTTTGGGACGCGGCACACATCGCCGTTGCCACCCCCTGCCCTTGGACTCCAGCGACATAGCCGCAGTTGCACACATGCGCGCCACCACCTTGTTGATTGGTCTTTATATAGTAGGTGCCGATAATCTGGCCCGCGTCCACGGCCACATAGCAGGCTGCTGGATCGTCCATCCAATACGACAACGCCGAGTCTTTTGATATTTCGGGATCAACGGCATAGGTGTCGCCTGCGCGAAACACAGGCTGCAATAGGTGCCAGACGGCATCTGCATCGCTGCGGGTTGCCGTCCGGATTTGCATTTAGGCCATGCCACCGTCGATGAACCGACGCGCCATCGCACGGTATGCATCTGCCATTGGACCTTCGCCCGCCGCAATCGGTGTACCCGCATCGCCCGCAAGCCGCGTATCAAGATCAATCGGCAAAGCCCCAAGGAACGGAATGCCAAAGCGTTCAGCGTCAGCCGCAACGCCGCCATGCCCAAAGATGTGCGCCTCGTGCCCACATTCGGGACAAATATAGGTCGACATGTTTTCGATCATGCCCAGCACAGGGGTGTTCAGCGTGTTGAACATATCCAGCGCCTTGCGTGCATCAAGCAGCGCCACGTCCTGCGGCGTGGACACAACAATCGCGCCTGTCAGTTCGGTCTTTTGGCAAAGCGTCAGTTGCACATCACCAGTACCGGGTGGCAGATCAACGATCAGCACGTCCAGCTCGCCCCATTCAACCTGACCCAGCATTTGCTGCAAAGCGCCCATCAACATCGGGCCACGCCAAACGATTGCCTTATCAGGGTCCATCATCAGGCCAATCGACATCATCGTGACGCCGTGGGCTTTCAGCGGAATGATCGTTTTGCCATCAGGCGACGCGGGGCGTTTACTGACACCCATCATACGCGGCTGGCTTGGGCCATAAATATCGGCATCAAGCAGACCAACGCGGCGGCCTTCGCGGGCCAAGGCCACGGCAAGGTTAGACGACACGGTCGATTTACCAACGCCGCCCTTACCGGACCCAATCGCCAGAATGCGGTCGACGCCAGTTACCTTAGCAGGTCCAGCCTGCGGGGTCGGATGGCGGCCAACTTTTAACGATGGCGGCTCTGGTGCCTTGGGCGCAGGGCCGTGGGCGGTCAGAACGACTGATACGGACGTGACGCCATCCAGTGCCTTGACTGCAGCCTCAGCCGCCTGACGCTGTGGTTCCATCTTGGCAGCCATACCCGCATCAGGGGCCTCGATCACAAACCGGACCGTGCCCGCATCAACGCCAAGCGCGCGAATCATATCGCGGCTGACCAAATTACCGCCGTCAGGCAAATCTAATTTTGCCAACGCGCCTAAAATGTCGTCTTTTGTTATCGCCATGATCCGTCGTCCCAATTCATATCGTGCCTATTTGCATAGCTACATGTCGCAGGTTTGACCAAAATCGCAAGGTGGCAAACGGACCTGCACAATTAACCAACATTTTCATGACGTTAGGATAGCCTGATCTATGCATTTTCTGCATAGCAGCATTGACGAATTGTGGGATTGTGCAGGTGCAGCATTGTCATACATATTGATCACAACATAACGCGGAATACGCCGCAAACTTCGCTAGATACATTAAGAAAGATAGCATCATGGCTTTTATCACAGAGACACGCACACACGGCATCACATTGGTACAGCGGTTTACAGCTTTGCTTGAAAACGTCGCAGCAGCCCGCGCCCAGCGCAAAGTATACACAACAACAGTTGACGAGTTGGACAACTTGTCGAACCGCGAGCTTGCAGATCTTGGCCTGACACGGGCATCCATCAAGAGCATCGCTTATGAAGCTGCGTACGGCAACTAATTAACCAATTTGATGCACACTCCTCCCTGTTTAAGTGCATCAAGTCTGACCCTTAGCGTCCTCCTCCCTGTAGACGCCTAGGGTTATTGGAACGGCGGCGACACCCATCTCCTCCCGGGTGTCGCCACCACCAACCAGTTTCGGTCCTGCCACCTCCTCCCGGTTGGCCCGATGTTACCACGGCGGCAACTTACTCCTCCCGAGTGATCCGCTGTGAGGACGCGGCCCACGTCTTTCTCCTCCCGAGACATATGTGGACCGCCGATCATTGAAAACGGTCATGCTCACCTCCTCCCGAGCATGGCCGTTTTTTTATGTTTAAAATTTTATTAACTTTTGCGACGGAAATGCGCAGCCCAGCCGTTCAATGATCACAACCCATAAAGGACCGTGATCATGCCGCTTTTTCCACATATATTCTTGGCGCTCGTAGGCGGGCTTAGCCTTGATGGGTTTCTGACATCACAAACGCTGATTTAGGCGGGCCGATTGTCCACATTCAGCGCACGCGCGTAACTTGGCAATTCACTTGCGCAAAAACCCGTCTATAGATGGGCCATGACATACACAGTTTTCATTTCATTGATCGGTTTCGCATTTGCGTCATCCATTACGCCCGGCCCCAATAACCTGATGCTGATGGCGTCAGGTGCTAATTACGGCCTGCGCCGGACCATCCCGCATATGCTGGGCATCAGCTTGGGTCATGCCTTTATGGTGTTCATGGTCGGTGTCCTGCTGTTGCAGATATTCGACACATATCCGGTTTTGAAGACTGTCCTGAAGGTCGTCAGTGCGACCTATATGCTGTGGTTGGCTTGGAAAATCGCCAATGCGGTCCCGCCAGAGGCAAAATCAGTCGCAGGCAAGCCGTTCACGTTTTTACAAGCCGCCGCCTTTCAATGGGTCAATCCCAAAGCATGGTTCATGGCCATCACCGCGATTAGCGCCTATGCGCCGCAATCGATGGGCGTCGCCGCTGGGGCCGCGATGGTCGCCGTGATTTTTTCATGCGTAAACCTGCCGTCCGTCACGGTTTGGGCATGGATGGGCGTGCAAGTCCGTCGGTTTTTGGGCTCTGCGGGGCGGTTGCGCGCGTTTAACATCACAATGGCCGTGCTGTTGGTCGTGTCACTTTACCCAATGCTGATGCATTAAAACGGCACATCATCGGCTTGATCGGCAGGGACAACAAAACGGGCAACCACATGTTTGGACCCTGCTTTGTCAAAATCGATTACCAGCTTGTCGCCCTCGATACCCATGACCTCTCCGTAGCCAAATTTTTGATGGAAAACGCGGTCCGCAATCGAAAATGCGCTTACCGCGGTCATATCGATCGTTACCGCAGGTCGGGCCACGCCCCGTTGTTGGCTGCGGCTTTGCAAGCGCCGCCATCCGGGTGAATTATACACATTCGCGTCGGCTGCCTTTTGTTGCAGGTTCGATCTGTGGCTTTCTTGTACCGCCGGATTTGCGCTCGCGGCCATGCCAGCAGCGCCAAACCCGCCGCCGTATAATCCGGGCGGGGTCAGCACATCGACATGCTCTTCTGGCAGCTCGTCAATGAACCGCGACGGCATCGCTGATTGCCACTGGCCATACACACGCCGGTTCGCTGCAAAGGAAATCGTGCAGATTTCTTCGGCCCGCGTGATGCCGACATAGGCCAGCCTACGCTCTTCCTCGAGGCCCTTTTGACCGCTTTCATCCATCGACCGCTGCGACGGAAATAAACCATCTTCCCAACCGGGTAAAAATACCGCCGGAAACTCAAGACCCTTGGCCGCGTGCAGCGTCATAATCGACACCTTCTCGCCCTGCTCCAAGGTCTCATTATCCATGATCAGGCTGACGTGTTCCAGGAACCCCTGCAGGGTGTCGTGATTTTCCAGCGATTTCACGAGTTCCTTGAGATTTTCCAACCGACCGGGGGCTTCGGGCGTTTTATCGTTCTGCCAAAACCCCGTATAGCCACTTTCATCAAGGATCGTTTCAGCCAGTACCAAGTGATTAACATCGCTCAACACGTCGCGGGTCACCTCGTCATCCACAACCGAATTGTCATCAAGGACCTGTAATACTGGCCCCAATAGTTGCGCATGCCAGCGGTCTAATCCCTGCACCAGAATGGTCAGTTCTTTCAAACCCTTACCGCCCAACAGCTTGCCCTCGCAAACCATCCGGGCACCCTCAATAAGGTTTACACCATTGTCGCGCGCGGTGCGCTGAATGGTCTGCACCGCCTTCTCGCCGAGGCCTCGTTTAGGCGTGTTCACAATGCGTTCAAACGCCAGATCATCGTCCTGAGACACCGCCAGCCGGAAATACGCCATTGCATCGCGGATTTCCAAACGCTCGTAAAATCGCGGGCCGCCTATTACGCGGTACGGCAGGCCAATCGTCAGGAACCGGTCCTCGAACGCGCGCATCTGATGCGATGCACGCACCAAAATTGCCATGCTATCAAGACCGACTTGGTCCAATCCACGGGTGCCGCGTTGCAAGGCCTCAACCTCTTCACCAATCCAGCGGGCCTCTTCTTCGCCGTCCCAATGGCCGATCAGCCGGACCTTTTCGCCGTCTTGTTCAGCCGTAAACAACGTCTTGCCCAAACGGCCCTTGTTGCCTTCGATCACGCCAGATGCAGCCGCCAAAATATGCGGCGTTGAGCGATAATTCTGCTCCAATCGAACAACTACAGCCCCCGGAAAGTCTTTTTCAAACCGCAAGATGTTGCCGACCTCGGCTCCGCGCCAGCCGTAGATCGACTGATCATCATCGCCAACACAACAGATATTCTTATGCTTGGCAGCCAGCAGGCGCAGCCATAAATACTGGGCGACGTTGGTATCTTGGTACTCGTCCACAAGAATGAATTTGAACCAGCGCTGATACTGTTCCAACACATCCTCGTGCTTTTGAAAAATCGTCACCATATGCAGCAAGATATCGCCGAAATCGACGGCATTCAGCGCGCGCAAACGCGCCTGATAGGCGGCATAAAGTTCAACCCCGCGGTGATCAAACGCACCGCCATCTGCGGCGGGCACATTATCAGGCGTCAGCGCGCGATTTTTCCAGCCATCAATGATCCCTGCCAACATGCGCGGCGGCCAACGCTTTTCGTCAATGTCAGTGGCACGGATCAACTGCTTCATCAGACGGATCTGGTCGTCGGTATCCAAAATCGTAAAGCTCGACTTGAGCCCAACCAATTCAGCATGGCGGCGCAGCAGCTTGGCACAGACCGAATGGAACGTCCCCAGCCAAGGCATGCCCTCAACCGCTTGCCCCATCATCGCGCCAACACGGTTTTTCATTTCGCGCGCGGCTTTGTTGGTAAATGTCACTGCCAAAATCTGATGGGTTTGCGCATTGCCAGTAAGCAACAAATGACCAATGCGGGTCGTCAACGCCTTGGTCTTGCCTGTGCCAGCACCCGCCAGCATCAACACCGGTCCTTGTATCGCTTCAACCGCCTCGCGTTGCGCAGGGTTCAGCCCATCCAAATAGGGGGCTGCACGCCCTGCCATGGCACGCTGGGACAACGGAACTGCGGCCTCAAAGGCATCATCTTCGGAATAATCATTCATGTCGGGCACCATAACCATATTCGCCGATGTGTAAAAGACTTGTTCACACTCTGTTCCGCCCGCTTTTTCCGAGCCTAAATATGACCGCCGGAGGCTTCGACAGCCGCAAATATATGCTTCCCTCTGCACGGCGAACGCCGTATCCCAATGCACATGTCATTGCACAACAGATACCCCGCCATATCCGACCTGAAACTACGCGCCCGCAAGCGTATTCCACATTTTGTGTGGGAATACCTTGATAGCGCAACGGGCTCCGAAATTACGCAAGCGCGCAACCGGTCCAAATTTGACGACATCTTGCTTAGCCCTTCGATATTGCACGGCGAGTTCACGCCAGACCTGACCACAACCTTCCTTGGGCGCGACTACCCCATGCCTGTGGGCATCGCACCGGTTGGCATGTCGGGCCTGATCTGGCCAGGTGCGGAACAAATGCTGGCACGCACAGGCGCGGAGCAAGGCATCCCCTACACCATTTCGACAGTGGCGACCCAAACACCCGAAGATGTCGCAGGCAATATTGGTAATCAAGGTTGGTTTCAAATCTATCCACCCCGCGACGCCGAAATTCGAGGCGATATGCTTAATCGTGCGAAGGATTCAGGCTTTCATACGCTTGTGATGACCGTCGATGTGCCCGTGGCCTCGCGGCGCGAACGGCAAACACGTGGTGGGTTGCAGCAACCGCCACGTCTGACACCGCGCTTGGCAATTCAAGCGGCACAGTGCCCAGCTTGGCTGGCTGGTATCAGTAAAACTGGTATGCCGCGCATGAAGCTGATGGATAGCTACGCCGACCAGAAAACTGCCCTGCCGTCCAACCAGCACGTCGGTTATTTGCTGCGGACATCCCCCGATTGGTCCTACGTCGACAAACTGCGTGCGCAGTGGGACGGGCCGCTTATCGTCAAAGGTGTGAGCCTGCCCGACGATGCAGCCGCCCTGCAAGCACGTGGTGTTGACGCGCTTTGGATCTCCAACCACGCGGGGCGACAGTTTGACGGCGGACCTGCAACCATTGAACAGCTGCCGCTTGTGCGGGCCGCGACCACCCTGCCGCTTATCATGGATAGCGGCATTGAGGGTGGGCTGGACGTCATTCGGGCATTGGCGTTGGGGGCTGATTTCGTTATGCTCGGACGGGCGTTCCATTATGGTCTTGGCGCGTTGGGCGAACCAGGTGCAGCGCATGTTCTCGACATTTTGCGCCAAGACATGATCGCGAATATGGGCCAACTTGGCACGCGCAGCATTTCCGATCTAAAGGGTCGTTTGCGGTAAAATAGGTCTTTTCAGCGACCGAAGTTGTCGCGCTCGGCTGTTTACGTTCCCGTGTTTTTGTGCAGAAATGCTGCAACTGCAAAATAGGAACCAAAATTCATGGCCGACTTCCAGAAAATCCTTATCGCCAACCGTGGTGAAATCGCCATCCGCATCATGCGGGCTGCCAATGAGATGGGCAAGAAAACGGTCGCGGTTTTCGCAGAAGAGGACAAATTGGGCCTGCACCGGTTTAAAGCCGACGAGGCCTACCGGATTGGCGAAGGCATGGGCCCCGTGGCCGCATATCTGTCAATTGAAGAAATCATCCGCGTCGCCAAAATGGCTGGCGCTGACGCGATCCACCCAGGTTATGGCCTATTGTCGGAAAACCCTGAATTCGTAGACGCCTGCACAGATGCTGGTATCACATTCATCGGCCCCAAAGCCAAAACCATGCGCCAGCTTGGCGACAAAGCATCAGCGCGTGATGTCGCGGTTGAGGCAGGCGTGCCAGTCATTCCAGCCACGGGCGTGCTGGGCGATGACATGGATGCGATCAAGCTTGAGGCCGCAGCGGTTGGCTATCCATTGATGCTTAAGGCGTCATGGGGCGGCGGCGGGCGCGGCATGCGCGCGATCATGCACGAGGGTGAGCTGGAAGAAAAAGTCCGCGAAGGCCGCCGCGAAGCCGAATCTGCATTTGGCAACGGCGAGGGTTACCTTGAAAAGATGATCATGAAGGCCCGCCACGTTGAAGTTCAAATATTGGGCGACAGTCACGGCGAAATTTATCACCTGTGGGAGCGTGACTGTTCAGTACAGCGCCGCAACCAAAAGGTCGTTGAACGCGCCCCTGCCCCGTATTTGTCCGAAACCCAGCGCGAACAAATCTGCCAATTGGGCAAGAAAATCTGCCAGCATGTGAACTACGAATGTGCGGGCACCGTCGAATTCTTGATGGATATGGACAGCGGTAAGTTCTTTTTCATCGAAGTAAATCCGCGCGTCCAGGTCGAGCATACGGTCACAGAAGAGGTCACAGGCATCGACATCGTGCGCGCCCAAATTCTGATCGCTGAGGGCAAATCTATTGTCGAGGCCACAGGCTGTGCGTCGCAATATGACGTCAAGCTTGATGGTCACGCGCTGCAATGCCGCGTCACGACTGAAGACCCGCAAAACAACTTTATCCCCGATTATGGCCGCATTCAGATGTACCGATCAGCCACTGGTCCGGGTATCCGGCTGGATGGTGGCACCGCCTATTCGGGTGCTGTAATCACGCGCTTCTATGACAGTTTGTTGACCAAAGTGACCGCACGCGCCCCGACCCCGGAAATGGCGATTGCCCGCATGGACCGTGCGCTCCGCGAATTCCGTATTCGCGGCGTCAGCACCAACATTGCGTTTGTGGAAAACCTGCTGAAGCATCCGACGTTCCTGAACAACGAATACCACACCAAATTCATCGATGAGACACCGGGTCTGTTTGACTTTAAGAAACGCCGTGACCGCGCCACCAAAATCCTGACCTACATCGCAGATATTACCGTAAACGGGCATCCTGAGACCGTAGGGCGCGTGAAGCCAGCCGCAGATGTCAAATCACCCAAGCCACCGGTAAAGCCAACGACTGATGTGCCAGACGGTACCCGTCAAATTTTGGATAAATCCGGCCCAGAAGGCTTGGCAAATTGGATGTGCGATCAGTCCCAATTGCTGATCACCGACACCACCATGCGTGATGGGCATCAGTCGTTGCTTGCGACACGGATGCGGTCGATTGATATGATCAACGTGGCCCCCGCCTATGCGAGCAACATGAGCCAGCTGTTCAGCGTTGAATGCTGGGGCGGTGCGACGTTTGATGTGGCCTACCGGTTCTTGCAAGAATGCCCGTGGCAGCGCCTGCGCGACATCCGCGCGCGGATGCCAAACATCATGACACAAATGCTGCTGCGCGCGTCCAACGGGGTTGGCTACACCAACTATCCCGACAATGTGGTACAATCGTTTGTGGCCCAAGCGGCAGAATCCGGCGTTGACGTGTTTCGCGTGTTTGACAGCCTGAACTGGGTTGAAAACATGCGCGTGGCGATGGACGCTGTCGGTAAATCCGGCAAGGTTATCGAAGGCACAATCTGTTATACAGGCGACCTGCTTGATCCCGACCGCAGCAAGTACGACCTGAAATACTATGTCGGCATGGCCAAAGAACTAGAGGCCGCAGGCGCGCATGTGCTTGGGTTGAAAGATATGGCTGGGCTGCTGAAACCTGCCGCTGGACGCGCTCTTGTCACTGCGTTGAAAGAAGAAACTGGCCTGCCGATCCACTTCCACACCCATGACACATCGGGTGCGGCGATTGCGACTGTGCTGGCGGTATCTGACGCGGGTGTTGACGTGGTTGATGCGGCGATGGACGCGCTGTCGGGGAACACGTCGCAGCCGACTTTGGGATCAATAGTTGAGGCGCTTAAGGGGACTGACCGCGATACGGGCCTGAATGTGACCGCAATCCGCGAGATCAGTAACTATTTTGAACAGGTTCGCGCGCATTACACGGCGTTCGAATCCGGCCTACAGGCGCCTGCCTCCGAAGTTTACCTGCATGAGATGCCCGGTGGGCAGTTCACGAACCTGAAATCGCAAGCGCGGTCTTTGGGGCTTGAGGAGCGTTGGCATGAAGTCGCGCAGACCTATGCGGATGTGAACCAAATGTTCGGCGATATCGTCAAGGTGACACCTTCGTCCAAAGTTGTCGGCGACATGGCCCTGATGATGGTCAGCCAAAACCTGACCCGCGCGCAGGTCGAGGACGCAGCCACAGACGTGATGTTCCCTGACAGCGTTGTGGACATGATGAAAGGGTCGCTTGGGCAACCCCCAGGTGGCTGGCCGAAGGCGATCCAAAAGAAAATCCTCAAGGGTGAAAAGCCGACGACAGACCGCCCCGGAGCACACATGCCTGCCGTCGATCTGGAGGCCACACGCGCCGATCTGTCAGCGCAGCTTGAAGGCCGCGGAGTCGATAATGAGGACCTGAACGGGTATTTGATGTACCCAAAAGTGTTCCTTGATTACATGGGCCGTCACCGCACGTATGGTCCTGTGCGGACATTGCCAACCAAGGCGTTCTTTTACGGCATGAACCCAGGCGAAGAGATCAGCGCCGAGATTGATCCGGGGAAAACCCTTGAAATCCGCATGCAGGCAGTGTCCGAAATATCTGAGGACGGCGAAGTCAAAGTGTTCTTTGAGTTGAACGGTCAACCGCGCACAGTCCGTGTGATGAACCGACTTGCGGCATCTGAAAAGGTCACCCGCCCCAAGGCCGAAGCAGGCAACGCCAACCACATCGGCGCACCGATGCCCGGTGTTGTGGCAACAGTGGCCGCGTTGGTGGGCAAAGAGGTCAAAGAAGGCGATCTGTTGTTGACCATCGAGGCCATGAAAATGGAAACCGGTATCCACGCGGAACGCGACGCCGTTATCAAGGCGGTCCATGTGAACGCAGGTAGCCAGATCGACGCCAAGGATTTGCTGATCGAACTGGAATAAACTCAGCGGGCTTGGGCCATTGGCTGCTGACGCAGGCAATGGGGCAAGCCCGTCTAAACCACCGCAAATGAAAGATCATTCATGTTACCAGTCACCTCAATCATCGCTGCGTTGGCGGCCCTACTATATATCGCCCTTGCAATGAGGGTCATCGGGGTACGGCGCAGCGATAAGGTGTCTCTTGGCGATGCTGCAAACAAAACCCTAGAGACGCGCATCCGTCAGCATTGCAATTTCAACGAATATGTCCCGCTGGCGCTTATATTGATGGCCATTGCCGAGCTTCAGAACGCGCCAAGACTGTTGTTGATTGTACTGGGTTTGGCAATATTGGGTGGCCGGTTGGCCCATGTTTATGGTCTTGAAAACGTGCACAACGCCGTCGGTCGCAAATTGCGTACTTACGGCATGCTAAGTACATTCCTCAGCCTTGTCGTTTTGTCGCTCACCTTGGTGCTTCAAACACTTATCTAATTGGGTGTTCCACCCCCACAAGATGCAAATATGAGCGCCGACAATGGCCAAGATTATCGTGATCACCGACATCCATATCACCAGCGCGGGTGACACCATCATCGGGCTTGATCCGGTGGTGCGTTTCCAATCTGTGTTGGATGCAGCCCTGACCGACCACCCCGATGCGCGGATGTTGATCTTGATGGGTGATCTGACGCATCACGGAACTGTCGATCAATATGAACGCCTGCACGGCGCGCTCAAAGATTGTCCGATCCCCGTGATCCCGATGCTGGGAAATCATGACAGGCGCGACGCGTTTTATGCGGTGTTCGCGGACGCCCCCAAAGACGGGGGCGGCTTCGCACAACATTATGTTGACCTTGATCATCATCGGATCATCGCCGTCGATACGTTGGACGGCCCGCCCTATCCCAAAGGTCACCACGCAGGGCGAATGTGTGCAGACCGCACAGCGTGGCTGCAAGATCGGCTTGATGAAACTGGCGGCCTCATTCCGTTGGTGTTTTCACATCACCCGCCATTTGACACAGGCATCGTCGGGATGGACGCGATCAAATTGGCGGACGGCGCACGAGTGCTTGATATGCTCGGCGCACATCCACGCGCGCATCTGTTTTGCGGCCACATCCACCGGACAATATCGGGCAGCCTGCGCGGCGTGCCTTGGACCATGTTCAAAAGCCCTTGCCATCAAGGACTGCTTGACCTGACCAACCCAGATTCGTCGTTATCAATCGATGAACCCGGTGCATATGGGCTGTTATTGCTGACCCCTGACGGCGTTATCGCACATAGCCAAGACGTCGGCATAAACCGCGCAATTCAGCGTGACTTTGCGTCCGAATAGAGCGCAATTCAGAAAAATTCGAAAACCTTCATTTTTGGCCTTGCGGACAGCGGTCACTATTTGTAGATCACGTCACAGGATGCGGGCGTAGCTCAGGGGTAGAGCGAAACCTTGCCAAGGTTTAGGTCGAGAGTTCGAATCTCTTCGCCCGCTCCAATTTAACCAACAAACCCAGTTGGTTAACGACAAGGTCACCTTCGGGTGGCTTTTCGTCGTTTTAGGCCACAGGTTGGCTTAACTGCACGGCTAGGGACTTGGCGGATGGCCCGCTCCCGCCTATAAGTCGCCCAACACCTCCCGCAAAAGGACATGTCATGCGCACAGCAACGATCACCCGCAAGACCGCCGAGACAGATATCACCGTGACCCTGAACCTTGATGGAACAGGTATTTACGACAACCAGACGGGCGTTGGGTTCTTTGACCACATACTCGATCAGCTGTCGCGCCACGCGTTAATTGACATGACCGTGCGTGCATCGGGTGATCTGCACATCGACGACCACCACACAGTCGAAGACGTCGGCATCGCAATCGGCCAAGCCTTGACCCAAGCCATGGGCGACAAAAAGGGCATCGTGCGTTACGGGTCCTGCCACTTGGCGATGGACGACGCACAAATCCGTTGCGCGCTGGATCTGTCCGCGCGTCCCTATCTGATCTGCAATCTGGATTTGCCATTTGGCAAGATCGGCACGTTTGACACTGAACTGGTTCGCGAGTTTTTTCAGGCGTTGTCCACCCACGGCGGCATCACGCTGCACATCGACAAATTGCACGGGTTCAACGCGCACCACATCGTGGAAGCCGCTTTCAAATCCGTGGCCCGCGCGCTGCGTGATGCGCTGGAAACCGACCCCCGCAAGGCCGACGCGATCCCATCCACCAAGGGCAGCCTATGACCACGGTCCTTGTCGATTACGACAGTGGCAACTTACATTCTGCACAAAAAGCGTTCGAACGGATGGCACTGGAAACAGGCGCTGGCCCCGTCATTGTGTCCTCGGACGCCGATGTCGTGGCCCGCGCCGACCGGATCGTGCTGCCTGGTGACGGTGCATTCCCGCATTGTCGCAATGAATTGTTTGGGCGCACCGCCTTGGCCGAGGCCATATCAGAGGCCGTCACAACCCGCGCTGTCCCCTTCATGGGGATTTGCGTCGGCATGCAGATGTTGGCGACCACAGGGCATGAATATACGCCCACGGCAGGGTTTGATTGGATCAGCGGTGACATCCGCCCGATCAACGCCCCCGGTCAGAAAATCCCGCATATGGGTTGGAATGATCTGATCATCGACACCCCCCACCCCGTCCTAGACGGGATCACGTCCGGCGATCACGCTTATTTTGTGCATTCCTATGCGATGGACGTGGCCGACCCTGCGCACCGTTTGGCGCATGTGGATTACGCAGGCGATATCACCGCAATCGTTGGGCGCGACAACATTATCGGGATGCAGTTCCATCCCGAGAAAAGCCAAGACAGCGGTTTGCGCATGATCGGCAACTTCTTGCGCTGGACGCCCTAACCCCACGACAACAGGCGCACCACCTGATAGCATAAGATCATGAAACGTCGCGCATTCCTCATACTCGCATCTGCTACCGCCCTATCGGCTTGCGGGCGGCGTCGGGATGCAACAGTCGTGACCCGCAGCGCGCAAACCTTGTACCCAAACGAGACACCCGAACTGCGGGCCTTGGTCAACAAATACGCAGCCATTCACGGCATCCCCGCCAGCCTGATCCACCGCGTCATTCAACGCGAAAGGGATTATCGGCCAGCGGCGCGCAACGGCCCCTACTATGGATTGATGCAAATTTTGCCCCAAACGGCACGCACAATGGGCCATCGCGGTCCAGCGTCTGAACTACTCAACGCGGAAACGAACCTGATCTATGCGGGCAAATACTTGCGCGGCGCTTGGCTTGTGTCGGACGGCGACGAGGCCACCGCCGTCAGTTGGTACGCGCGCGGCTATTATTACGAAGCAAAGCGGCGCGGCCTTTTGGTCGAAACAGGCCTGCGCCCAGCCTAAACCACAGCGCGGATCAACCCGCGCAGCGAGTTGCCAACAAACACATCTTCAGCAGCCAAAACATTGGCCCAGCGCAATTGCGCTTCTTGCGCGCGCCCATCGTTCAATAACTCCGCCCGCAAAATACCCGGCAAAACCCCATTCGATAAAGCTGGAGTTAGCAAAATATCACCTTTTTGGACAAACACATTTGTAATCGTTCCCTCAGAAACAAAGCCCGATTGGTTGACAAAAACAACCTCATCCAAACCGTTGGGCAGTGCAGCGCGGGCGCTATCATAAATCTCACGGTGCGTTGTTTTCACCGTAAACCACGGGTCATCCGCATGCACCACATGATCGGCCAAGCCAATGCGCCATTGATCAGGCGTCTTGCCCACAGGCACCGCCTCAACGTTCAATCCACCCGTCAAATCGACCGTCAGGCGCACGCGCATCGGCACGAACACATCCAACACCGCAACAGCCGCATCGACTAGTTCAAGGTCCGGCACGATCCCCAGCCGCGCACAGGTCACGATCAGCCGTGCGCGGTGCGCGGGCCAGCGGGGCATGCCGTCTGGGCCAGCCCCAAAGGTCTCGATCACCCTCAGGTCGTGGGGGCAAGTGTCGCGAAGCGTGCTTTCCATAGGGCTTCCTCATATTCTGCCTCGGCCGTGCTATCGTGCACGATCCCGCCGCCAACGTTCAAACGGACATCGCCATCCCTGCCAACCAGCAACGTGCGGATGGCCACGTTGAACCCCATTGGCCCCTCCGGTGACAGCCAGCCGATTGCACCACAATAGGCATCGCGGGGCGCATCCTCTAGCTCTGCGATAATCTGCATAGCGCGGATTTTTGGCGCGCCGGTAATTGACCCACAAGGGAACAAGGCCGTGAACAAATTGGTGACCGTCAGGTCAGGCCGCAACTGCGCCTGCACCTCCGACGTCATCTGGTGTACAGTCTCGTAAGTCTCAATCGAAAACAGCTTGGGTACTTTGACGGATCCGATTTCCGCCAAACGCCCCACATCATTGCGCAGCAAATCCACGATCATCAGGTTCTCAGCGCGGTCCTTGGTCGAACTCATCAGCCAGTTTTTGTTGGCATGATCTATCTGCGGCGACGCGCCGCGCGGCATCGTGCCCTTCATCGGGCGGGTTGTGATTTGACCCGATCCGTTGACTTCAAAAAACAGTTCTGGCGACCGCGACAACAGCACATCGTCACCCAAATCAACATATGCGCCATGGCCAACAGGTTGGCGGATTTTTAAGGCCGAATATAGGTCCGCCGGATGGCCAGTCATCTGAGCCGTCATCGGGAATGTAAAGTTTGCCTGATACACATCACCCGCAGCGATGTATTCCTTTAGCGTGACCATCGCAGCCGCATATCGGTTAAACCCCCAATCAGGCTCTGGGGCCGTGATTGTGGGCGTTGTTCCCATCAGGGTTGGTCCATCGCAAGCCTGCGGCGCGTCAAACACCCCAAACTGCAACAACGGCAACCGCCGCCCGTCTGGCATCAGATCGCGCAGCTTGTTTAAAAACATATAGCCCAGCTCGTAGCTCGCCATGCCCGCCAACCAATGGCCCGCGCTGCGCGCAGCCTCCATCGCAGCCAAAACCGCAGGCACTTCATCCATCTGGTGCGCGACCAACACATCGTGCGGGCGGGCAAATGCCGATCCGCCGTCAAGCGGTCCTTTATCAAAGATGATGTCCATGCTGCAGCCTATCTTGCGCGTTGCACATCACCTACACCCGACGCGGGCAACTGCCAACGCGGGGATGCGACCCATTGCGCATAAAAAAGGCCCCCACCCCCATGTGTAAGGGGCGAAGGCCTCATTCCAAATGCGTTAGGCGTTACGGGACGCGTATCCAGTCTTGGCCGATACAAATCAAGCCCCCAGCGACACAGCCCTTAAGAACCAACGCATTGCCAGCAACAGACATCTTACCGACATAAATTTTGTCGTTTGATGGACGCCAAGCGTGACCCTTATATTTACCATCACCCACCGCAACCATGTCAATCACGATCTGACGACCGATGTTTTCGGACTGGTACTCTTCACCACCATTGCGAAATGTGCGCGAAATCATGCCGCAAAACGCAGCCCCACATGGGGCAATCGTGACATAAGCAAATGCACCATCGTCAACTTCGGTTTGCCAGATACCCTCTGCAGGGTCAGCCAATGCAGGTGTTGCAAATGCGATCAGCGCAATGGCGATTTTCAAAATACGTTTCATTGTGGTCTCTCTCTCCCGATTTCTCCGCTAACCCTGCGCGACAGGTGCGATTCCACGCAAGACTGACGTTGGGTCCTTTGCAATCTGGGACGGCTTGTGCAAAAACGCGCAGGACCACCAAATCAAAGGGCTGCGCCATGATCCTCTACCCGGCAATCGACCTCAAAGACGGGAACGCCGTGCGGCTTGTACACGGGGACATGGACCAAACGACAGTCTTTAACGATGATCCAACGGCCCAAGCCCGCGCATTTGTGGACGCTGGATGCGCATGGCTACATCTGGTCGACCTGAACGGCGCATTTGCAGGCGAACCTGTCAACGCAGCCCCCGTAGAAGCGATCCTCAAGGCCTGCCCCGTCCCTGCCCAGCTTGGCGGCGGCATCCGCGATATGAAAACCATCGCGCGTTGGATTGAGCGCGGCCTTGCGCGCGTCATCCTTGGCACCGTCGCTGTAGAAAACCCCGATCTGGTACGTGAAGCCGCCCGCGAATTTCCCGGCAAAGTCGCCGTAGGCCTTGATGCACGCAACGGTTTTGTGGCGACACGCGGCTGGGCCACCGAGACCGACATCCAAGTCGTCGATCTCGCCCGCCAATTCGAGGACGCGGGCATTTCCGCGATCATCTACACCGACATCCTCCGCGACGGAGCCATGAAGGGGCCAAACATTGACGCCACTGCCGCCCTTGCACGGGCCGTCAACATCCCCGTGATCGCATCGGGCGGTGTATCGTCCATGGCCGACCTAACCACCCTGAAAGACACAGGCGTGATATCAGGCGCGATCTCGGGCCGCGCGCTTTATGACGGAGCGATTGACCTGACCAACGCTCTCGCGTTACTCAAATAACATGCTCAAAACCCGCATCATCCCCTGCCTCGACGTCGCCGAAGGGCGCACCGTCAAAGGCGTCAACTTTGTTGATTTGATCGACGCGGGCGATCCCGTGGAACAAGCCATCGCCTATAACATCGCGGGCGCAGACGAACTTGTGTTCCTCGACATTAAGGCCACCGTTGAAAACCGGGGTACGATGTTTGATCTGGCAACGCGCACGGCAGAACAATGCTTTATGCCACTGACCATCGGCGGCGGTGTGCGCACCCACCACGATGTGCGCGATCTGTTGTTGGCTGGCGCCGATAAAGTCAGCTTCAACTCTGCCGCAGTCGCCGACCCCAACGTCATTGAGGACGCAGCCATGCGGTTTGGCAGCCAATGTATCGTGGTTGCAATTGACGCCAAAACCGTCGCCCCCGGCAAATGGGAAATATTCACCCACGGCGGACGCAAAGCCACCGGCATCGACGCGGTTGCATTCGCCAAATTGGTCGTGTCCAAAGGTGCTGGTGAAATTCTACTGACCTCGATGGACCGCGACGGGACCAAAGCTGGCTTTAACTTGCCACTGACCCGCGCGATCAGCGATGCGGTCAACGTGCCTGTCATCGCATCTGGCGGGGTCGGCACGCTTGACCACCTTGTCGAAGGGGTCACGCAAGGGCATGCATCTGCGGTTCTCGCGGCGTCCATCTTTCACTTTGGCACCTACACAATCAATGAGGCAAAGGCCCACATGGCCGCAGCCGGCATCCCCATGAGGCTGACATGACACTCGACGATCTGGCGCAACTTATCGACGCACGCAAATCTGCAGACCCAGACAGCAGTTGGACAGCAAAATTGCTCGCCAAAGGCCCCGAAAAATGCGCCGAAAAATTCGGTGAAGAAGCGATCGAGGCGATCATCGAGGCCGTCAAAGGCGACAAAGCGGCGCTGACATCAGAGGCAGCAGATGTTCTCTACCACCTGCTTGTGATGCTTGCCGCCAGCGACGTCGTATTGGGCGATGTCATGGCAGAATTGACGCGCCGCCAAGGCACATCCGGCATCGCAGAAAAAGCAGCGCGCCCCTAGATCTTTTCCAAGGCAAAATATGTCTGAGTTTGGGGTTGGCCCTGGATAGCCTAAAGTCCGCGACCACTTTTGTTCGGCTGGAGCGGCCAAAGATGGGCCGCCGCCCAATATTATCACCTGCAGTTTAATACAGGCAATTTCAGACTCGATCGCGCAGCCGACGACGGGCACGTCGACTGGATGTAACAGATGGACCGCCTCGGTCACACAGGCAGCGGTGGTTCAGACGCGGGTGTTCGGATGATCGACGAAGCTATGATAGCAATAGATGCGCAGGGAACGTCGCAGTTCGCAGAGCAAGCCAGAACGTTAGTATTCAAAACAACGTTAAAGTATTACATCGCAACCTCTTTAGGAGTGATGTTTACGGGGCCAATCTATTGGTCCATGACATGCGTGAGATCGGCATTGGAATTAATGCAGGAGACTTTTATGGCATGGATACCACCTCCGTCACGCAGAATTTTGGGCGTCCCCGAAGCGACCGATTCTTGACCAGTGCGGCTTATAGTGAACACGACGGAGATGATTTCGATTATGACGGCGAGGGTGGTATCCGTTTTCGAGCGGGCGGACACTGCACAGCTTTCGAAGGGGTTGGCCCAAAATTACAATTTTGACGAAATCACGCCTGTATTAAACCCGCCCATGCGCAATTCACCAAACAGGCGCTGATATTCGATCTTAGGACAGCGGTTTTGCACAACATCAACGCCGCGTGCTTCTGCCGCATCAGCCGCGGCCTGATTGGTCACACCAATCTGCATCCAAACCGTCTGCAATTGCGGCCAGCGCGCCAATGCCTCGTCCACAATCGGGCCAACTGCCTCAGAGCGGCGAAAAATATCAACCATATCGACCTCATCGGGGATACTGGTCAAATCCGCGTAAACCGTCTCACCAAACAGCGACTGGCCAGCAAGACCAGGGTTTACGCCAATCACGCGCATACCTTTTAACGTCAGATAGCGGGCGACGAAATAACTCGGACGCACGGGGTTCGCAGATATCCCAACAAGAGCCACGGTCTTGGTGCGGCGCAAAATTGTGCGCAGATATATGTCGGGCTCTGTCATATGCGAAACTTACACAAAACTTATACGATAATTACAGCAAAAAACGCACCCAGATTGATATCTGGGTGCAGTTTTGGAACGAGGGGACAATATGGCAATAGGCCGGTTGTTCCGGACGCGGCCTTTCCACTATGATATGTATGTCGTTCATGACGGCGCACCAGTGGCGCTCCAGATATTGTGATCGCCCCGTTTTAAGCGCCTAAAATCGTTGGCCAGTTTGCATCCGCAAGAGCAATATTCCCTGGAATGTTCTGCGACCAAATCTTACGCACATTGGCGGAATAATTCAGATACAGCTTACCCTCATAAATGGTCCAAGCATCCGGATCAGTCGTCGCTAGCGCCCCTTTGGACAAAGCAAACGCACAATACCCGCCATATTGCGGCGCGTAAGCCATTGGATTCGCTTTAAAATTTTTCAAATTTTCAGCTGAAGAAAACTGCCACTCTGCACCCTTCCACATCAACGAATGATCGGAACTGCCCACAACCGGCGCCATCTGATCAAAATATGCAACCGGATCTGTGCCACGAATGGCTATACCATCCACATTAAAAATTTCAGCTGAGGCAGCAAACGCAGGACGCGCAAACAATGGGGATACGGCCAAAAGGCCAATCAGTGTACGGCGAGTGAGCATAAATTTGGTCTCCGGTAAGTGAATACGTGTCTGCACCCTAGATGGGCCCAATCGGTGGCGAAAAAAAGCCTCCTCGCCAAGGCGTGACCAACACAAGGAATTGTTTCACTCGAAGAGATCTGTAAATTCAATGCGCCCGTTACGCACTAATGAACTCAATACATTGTCATTTACCTCAAAAACCCCACAAGTTGCCCCTGCCCCCTTAGAGGGCACGGGCGGGTGGTTGCCACCGCAGGCGAAGTCACATGAGTGGGCCACTTCGTAACATTAACCGGCTCTTACTTAGAGCCTCTTGCAGCATAAAGCGCCACGGCGGCGGCATTTGAAACGTTGAGCGACCCAAATCCGCCCGCAGCATCAATGCGCACCAACGCATCGCAGGTCTCGGCCGTCTTTTCACGCAGCCCCGGACCTTCAGCGCCCATAACCAATGCAATTGCACGGTCACGTTTGCCCTCAACTGCCTGATCAATCGTCAATTCCGCTGTGCCTTCAAGGCCAATCACGAAAAAACCCATTTCTTTCAATGCGTTCATTGTGTCAGCAAGGTTACGCACACGCAGGTACGGCTGTCGTTCCATCGCGCCACTGGCGGTTTTCGCAAGCGCACCAGTTTCGGGTGCCGCATGGCGCTGCATCGCAATCACGGCGCGGGCACCAAACACTTCGGCTGATCGCAAAATTGCACCAACGTTGTGGGGGTCGGTAACACGGTCAAGCAACACAATGCGCGGCGGGCCATCATCTTGCGCGCCGCCCACGGCGACATCTTCCAATGTGCCCCAATCAAGCGGTTTTACTTCTAAAGCAGCCCCTTGGTGCACCGATTGTGGATCAAGCGGCGCTGCAAATTTACGCGGATCAGAGATTTCCGGCTCCATCCCGCTGATACCAACAGCATCGCCCAAACGGTCTAACGCATTGCGGGTAACAACAAGCCGCAACCGTTCGCGACGCGGGTTCATCAAGGCATCGCGCACCGCATGAAGCCCAAACAGCCAGATCGTTTCATTCGCGGCAACCCGCTTAGCTTGTTCTTTTTCGATAACCCACTTCGGCTTTTCCATTTCGGTATTCCTTTATTATACGGCCCGTTTGGGCGCGAATTCAGCCACGAGGTAGCCTAGTTTGCACGGCCTGTGAACCCACAGACAAAATCACTGTATTTTGCAGTTGACCCTGTCACAGGTCACGTTTAATCAGCGCCTTAGTGGGCGACAGGCCGCAAGGTGTGGCAGGAGACTGTAACTCTCTCGCGGAGACGCACGCCTGGTTCGATTCCAGGGTCGCCCACCACTTAATCTTCGTAAAACTGCTGATATTAAACACACGTGTAATAGTATGTATATCTCAGATGGTTACGCGGATATAGCGCGCCAGATACCTCGCTAATCGTCTCTGATCTGGGTGATTTCGGGCGTGTTCTCGGGAAAGCCTCAGCGGGGCCTTTGCGCGTGAGGTCTTGAAATGATCACTGCGCGTTCAAAGTTATGCAAATCCGAGGATCTGGCGTTGCTCGACCCATTCCAATGGCAGCTCGGGAAGCGCGCGCAGTGTTTTAGCGGTGAGATGTGGAGGCTGGCGACCCTCAATAATGGCGGTTGAGATGTCTGGAGCCAGCCAGGCCAATGGAAGGATGCAACTGACAGAACCGCTGCGCAGGCCTTCCCGGACAGTGATTTCCAAAACAGACGAAGCCTTGCCTTCAATGAGTTCACCTGCCCATCGTCTAGCATCCGCAACCAGAGTGATGAGGTCCGGATCTTGTTGCGGAGCATCTTTGCCTACAATGACGATGGGTTTAGCGCGCCCGTTTTGACGTCTTTGGAACCGGATATCGAAGGCGGCTGGTATTGGAATTTGGGCGACATCGGGCTCCACCAACACAGCGAGGTTTACCGAGACGACCAAACGATCGCGTTGAGCATCTATACGATCAATGATGTCCGGGAAGGTTTGCGCAAGAGCATCGTCCTTCGTGGCGTCCGCTTCAAACCCATGCTTTTCAATAGTCCACAATATTCCGACTAGAGCTTGTTCGCCCGCCTGCCCCGTGACTTAATCGTCCAACCAATTCGCGTCGAGCAGCCTTTCCTCCAGTCCTTTCATCACAACCCGCTCGATCTCATCTGCCGGCAAGCGCTCAATCTCAGTTCTGTTTTCTGAACCAGACGGCACGGATGTATAATACCAGTATCGCTTCGTCCGGGTTGTCCCGTCTGTGTGAGCTGACTTGCTGGCATATGTCGTACGCATCGCACGGCCAGTGGAATCAAACAGAACTCCATCCAGAGGGCGCTTGGCTGGCCGTCGAACTGCACTGATTGTCTTGCCGCCATGATCCGCCAATTGGATTTGGACCTGCTTCCAGGTGGCATTATCAATGATTGCCTCATGAAGCCCTTCGTGCAGCTGTTCCTTGTGACGGACCTTGCCGATGTAGATCGGGTTGCGCAAAATGCTATAGAGCGCGCCGCGCGAGAAGGATGTGCCACCGCTAACGTGTCCATGTCAATTGGTTCGTTGTTTGCTGACGACGCCCAACGCATGAAGCCAAACGCTAAGCTGCCGTACAGAACTTTGTGAGAGATCCTCAGCAAAAATGGTTTGGATCGCGGCAGCTTCATGCTGGTTCGCCACAAGCGCCTTGTCCACAACGTTGTACCCAAGCGGAATGGCACCGCCCATCCACATGCCTTTGCGTTTGGAGGCCGCAACCTTGTCGCGGATGCGTTCAGCCGTCACCTCGCGTTCAAACTGCGCGAAGGACAGCAGAACGTTCAGGGTCAGGCGACCCATGGATGATGTGGTGTTAAACGCCTGCGTCACAGACACAAATGACACCCCGGCCCCGTCAAACACATCGACCATCTTCGCAAAGTCCGCAAGTGACCTCGTTAACCGATCCACCTTGTAGACGACTACGACATCAACACGCCCTGCCCCAATGTCTTTCAGAAGCTGCTGCAGGCCAGGCCGTTTCATTGTGCCACCAGAGAAGCCACCGTCATCGTAGCGTTCCGAGAGCTCCGCCCATCCTTCGTGCTTCTGACTAAGGATGTAAGCGACACAGGCTTCCCTTTACGCATCAAGCGAGTTGAAGCTTTGCTCGAGCCCCTCCTCCGTCGACTTTCGGGTGTATATGGCGTAGCGCTGGCGGATCATGACTTGCTCACTTCACCTAGGCCGAAGAACTTTGGGCCGTTCCGGTTTATCCCCGTCATTGCACACGCCACAGCAGACAGGGAAGTGTAGCTCTCTCCATTCCATGTGGCGGCGCTCTCGGTCACCAATACTTCGTGCGTGGCACCACCCCAGTTCTTTAGGATGCGGGTGCCATCACTGGCTATCGGATTTGGTGGAGTTTTGGCGGGGCTGTTGGAAGTACCGCTCCTTCTTCTCTTGATAATCTGGTTCCACGATTGCCGGACTTTCGTGGTCTCGCGACCCTCGGCAGTCGCTTGAGAATCCCATCCTAGGGCCATGCGCATCAAGCGGGCCGTGAACGTCTCCGGTGGGTTAGTGACCATGGACTTTGCCCAAAGCCGTCGAAGCGTCGCCGCATCTGCCTCTTCTAGCTGATGGATTAAACCAGTCGATTGCTCTCTCATCTCGATCCTCCTTCACTGACCAGGGCTTGTACGCCCGGTACTGACTGAAGCCCGGCAACCCGGGCGCAAGAATAAGGAACTTGATCGTTTCGTACTGACGCTCGCGTGGAAACAGAAGTTCAAAAAAAACTGTCACCGACAGCCAGAACGCATGCTCGCCGAAGCGAGGACACCGCTATTCCTTCAAGTCAGCTACAATCCAGTTGCGGTCGTTCAGGCTCCACGCGGCGAACGGCGGCTAAGAGCCCATATAACCATTCTCCTGCAACGCAGCGAATGTCAGCTCTACTTAGCCGAGTTCATAACCACCAATGACCCAAGACCGAACGAGTTCGGTGAACTCTGTGCTCTTGTCTTGATAGCAAAAGTGGCCGCAGTTTTTGAAGATGGTTAAAACGCTCTTGGGGAGCCGCGCATGCAGCCGTTCGGCGTTGTCTGCCGTCAAGAACGCATCTTGTTCACCCCAGAACACGTGGACAGGCAAATTCAGCGTTGCGAGATGCGGATCAATGCCTTTGCACCCTTCTGGGTAGCCTTTAAACCATTTTGTGACCGGTCCAATCCGGCCAGAATATGAGGCGACATAGTCGGTGACCTCAGCGGAGGAAGGGCTGTAGTCCACGTACCCCAAATGGTTTGCGCCACCGATAAAGGCAGGCGCGCCGGTCATTGTGAAGACAAAGCGCCAGAATGCCGAACCGATCATCTTCCGGACAAGGCTCCCATCGGCTGATGGTTGCACGCTAGGGCCCGCACCAATCAAGATGCTTTTGGCTTTGTGGTCGCGGTGCAAAACATAGTGAAGCGCCACGGGCATCCCGACATCTGGTGCTACAATATGAACGTCAGTCAGTCCAAGCTCGGCGATGAACTTTTGCAAAAAAGCGCTTTGCGCGGCAAAGTTCATATAGCTGATGTCACCTTCACTTTGCCCGAACCCGGGCAAGTCCAGCGCAACCAAATTTGCGGTGGCAGATAGCGCTGACCATGTCGCATCGTAACACAAGATGCTTTGCGGAAGCGGGCTAAGGAACAGAACAGTCGGCCCATCTGCGTTGCCCCGCGTTGCATAGCGCACCTTAAGGCCGTCCAGCTGCATAAACTCGGGCTTCATCGTGAAGTTCACCAGATCATGGTTGATCTTGCCAGCACCCTTCCTGCGTTGTGAGCGCAGCTTGTAGAACTCCGGCGTAATCATCATCAAGCTGGCCGCGTTCAATCGACCGAGCACCCCAATGGGATCTTTTGGCATGGTGTTTCCTTCAGGGTTGGCAATTACGTGCTGCTTAATGTAATTAGAGGTACGAAAAGGTCCAGTCAATCATAAAATACCCAAGAGTACGATAATGAATGAAAAACCCACTCCAACACGGGGTCGCCCCAAGACATTGGACCGAGATCAGGTCTTGCAAGCCGCTTTGATGGAATACTGGTCAAAGGGACCAAGGGACGTCTCGATCAGCGACATTTGCGGTTTAACGGGAACGTCCAAGCCGGGTGTGTATCGTGAGTTTGGCAGTGATGATGGGCTAAAGGCAAGCGTTCTGGAAACCTACCACAGACTTGCAATTCTACCGTTGATCGACATTCTTGAGAAAGATCAGTCGACCATAGACGCCATCGACGCGTTGATCAGTTTCATGACCCAAGATCGCACGAACCTTGGTGTTCCGCAGGGATGTTTGTTTGTCATGATGCGCGCGGAAGCCCAGCAACTTGGGCCGTCAACCTGCGCTAAACTCCACGAGGTGCGACGCCAGCTTCTCGACGCTTATGAAGCATGGATAACGTGTTCAAAATCGCGCGGTGACTTCGCGGATATTCCAACAGATGTCGCCGCCCTATTTATGGATGCCCAGCACGGTGGCGCGATGCGCATGCAACGCGAAGGTGTTCCCAATGATACTGTTGTAAGTGTGCTTGGAACCGCACTTCGCATGCTTGTTTTGGGCGAGAAACCGGACGTAATCACCCATTAGGTCGTGAGTTGCTCAAGGATGCTTTTGAAGTTGTCCACACCTTGCGCGCCTGTGACCAGATGTTGTCGATCAAAGACGACGGCTGGTACACCGGTGATGCCCTGCTTGGTCCAAAACTGCTGCTCTTGACGCACGGCATTCGCAAACCTCTGATCGTCAAGAACGGCTTGTGCCTCAACGCGATCCAACCCAATTTCGCCTGCAATCTCGACCAGAACGGCATCATCTGACAAGTTTCGCCCGTGGGTGAAATGTCCGGTGAACATGGCCTGCTTTAGGTCGTGCTTGCGACCCAGCTCATTGGCCCAATGCAGCAATTGATGGGTGTGAAATGTATTGTGCATCCGAAAGCCGTCGGCAAAGTTGAAGTCGAACCCAAGCTCTTTGCCGCGCGCTGTCATCATCGAACGATTGGCTGCCGATTGCTCGGGTGTCGTTCCGTATTTCTCGGCCAAATGCTCTCCGATATCCTGTCCTTCGGGCGGCATGTTCGGGTTCAGTTCAAACGGATGCCAATGGATTTCGTGGTCTACATCGCTTGCCTCTAAAGCAGTCACAAGTTGGTGATACCCGATGATACACCAAGGGCACATCACGTCTGAGACAATATCAATTCGAAGCGGGGATTTTGTATCGTTCATGATGTGCGCCTTTGGTTTCAAGAGTTTGCGTCGGTACGTTTTAGCAAAGTCGTCGCCGCCAGTCTGCCGAAATCATTGGCAGCTTGCGGGCTTGCGCCTGTCACAAGGCGGCGGTCAACATGGACCGACTTGTTGGCCTTTTTGTTGATGGTTTCCACGCCAAGCGCTGTCAGTTTTTCGCAAACCCACCATGGCATCGGACCGGGCAAGTAACCGATCATCGGCGTTTGCTTATCTACCGCATCAGGGAACACTGTGATTTTATAGCCGTCATACAAGAAACCTGCATCGCTTTTTGCAGCCAACAACGCGGCGGGGCCGTGGCAAAGCGCGAGGGTATGAAGGCCCGTTTTGTGCGCCCAATGTAGCACTTTCCCAAGGTCGGCATTGTCGGGCAAGCCAAGCATCGCACCGTGGCCGCCAGGAATGAAAACGGCTGCGTATTGTGTGTCGTCCGTCATGATGTTTTGGGCGAATTCTTCAAGGCTACCAGGGTTTTGAAACACGCCATCAAAGTCGCGGTATAGTTTTTGGATGTTCGCGTCGTCTGCAGGCATCGCCCACATTTCAATCGCCACCGGTGCACCAGTTGGCGTTACGACATCTATCTCGAATCCTGCGTTCATCAGATGCAGCATTGGCAGCCCCATCTCGACGGGGTGGTTTCCCGTTGAGAATTTCTTGCCATTGGCCATCGTCATGTTGCGCTCTTCGGTGCAGACCATCAACACACGGTTCTTGGTGCCTGCGTAGGGTTTGGCATAGGCACCGCCGTCATAATCGGTCGTGGATGACGTGCCCAATTTGATCGCCAAAGGCGACGGGCTGAACGCCCCGTCGGGGGTGGGAATTGGTGAAGCGCGGAACAGTTTGCGTAGGATGCCCATATTAATTGACCTCCGTGACGATCGTATCGCGGGATTTGCGGACTTTACCCATAGGAGCCAACCAATCGCCAGCCTCGTCGCGGTAACCCAACGGCATCAACACAACCGACCGCAAACCACGCTCCTTCAAGCCCAGAATCCCATCCACGGCGTCGGGATCGAAGCCTTCCATCGGGGTGCTGTCGACCTCTTGCTCTGCCGCTGCGACAAGGGCGATACCAAGTGCGATATAGGCTTGGCGTGCGGCATGAGCGTAATTTACCTCAGCAACGCGGGGCAAGTAGTTGGACTTCAGGTTGTCATAATAGGCATGCAACATCGGCAAATTACCACGGGCCTGCACGTTCAGATCAACAACGTTGTCGATCCGCTCGGCCGTGTAGTTATCCCACGCGGCAAAAACCAAGAGGTGAGAACCTTCAGTAATCTGGGCCTGCCCACCGGCGGCCGCAGCGATTTTGCTGCGGATGTCTGGGTTGGTCACAACAAGCAACTCAAATGGTTGCGTGCCGCTGGATGTTGGCGCCATGCGGATAGCCTCAATGATGGCGTCGACTTTGTCCTGTGGGACGGCTTCGGCTGGGTTCATCTTTTTGGTGGCGTAGCGCCAGTTCAGAAGGTCATTGAGTGGCTTGGCTGTCATGTGACTGGTCCTATTGTCAGCGCCCGAAATGGGCAGTATATATTTGTTACCGACTACCTAAGGAGAACCAGAATGAGCCACAAGAAGGCACATTCGTGAACCTCAGTTACACAAAGGGAACCGCCATGCTGGACGACAAACAATGCCCCGACTGCAAACGCATCAACGAAGTGCTGTCCCGCGTCGGTGATCGGTGGAGCGTGCTTGTCGTGATCTCTTTAGCTGAATACGGAACGCTGCGGTTCAATGAACTCAAACGCAACCTTGGGATCTCGCAACGGATGCTGAGCTTGACGCTAAAGGAGTTAGAGCGCGATGGGCTTGTGGACCGCACCTATTATCCGACCATCCCACCAAAGGTGGAATACAACCTGACTAAAATGGGGCAATCATTTCGCGAACCAGTCGGTGTCTTGGGGTATTGGGCTTTGGACAATCTGTCTAAGATTGATGCCGCGCGAGAAGTATATGATGCGAAGGCAACGATATTACCTAGTTGACCCCGCTCTGAGTGGCGAGGCCGATATTGATCACTCCGGGACGGTTCAAGAAGAACAAAACGCCAATATGACTTCAAAGCGTCGATGAGCGGTAAAGGAAATTGCTACGATATCGCTGCAGTCGAGACATTCTTCAAAATCATCAAGGCTGAACTAATATGGCGTCATACTTGGGAGACCCGCCGGTCGGCCGAGATGTCGATCTTCGAATACATCAACGGCTTCTACAATCCACGCCGCCGTCGCTCAACACTGGGTTGGAAAAGCCCCGTCGCTTTCGAACGCAAGGTGGCTTAAACGAGCACTTGGGGCGGCACTAAAGCGCGACAGGTCCAGATCTTCTCGACTCGACCTTGGTTTGTTCGGGTTCACTCGGATTTGATGCATCAAGTATCTATGGGCTGGCAAGTATTAACATGGCGGTGTTTTCTAGATGGCGAACAGAAACATAAGCTGGACATCGGCCACATTTGTTCCCGTCGCGTCGGTTTTCAAAAGGTCACCTGCAGACTCTAAAATTCGATAGCTGTCGTTATCTTTCAACGCAGCGACGACGTTAAGGTTATCGGCCTGTGCCCGCGCGATTGTGCCTGCGGTCACGATCCCACCAGCCGCATCGGTTGGCCCGTCACGACCATCGGTTCCGCCGCTCAGAAAAACCCAATTTCCGGGGAGTTCTTTGGCGAGATTGGCGACGTGGATTGCGAGCTCTTGGTTGCGCCCACCTCTGCCGCGTCCTCTCAGCGTCACAGTCGTTTCCCCGCCCCAAATTAGAAGCTTACGATTGCCGAAATGGGTCGTGCGCGCGAGATCTACAATCTGCTGGGCTGCGGCTTTGACATCTCCGGTCAAAGGGTCAGGCACGATCAGTGGAGCCCAATCAGCAGCGGCGTTCGCGATAGCTCGAAGGCTGTGCTGGTTCGAGCAAATGATTGCGTTATCGGCGATAAGTGGCCTGACGATACGGGGGGAAGTCAATATTTTGCGACCAGCGCTTTGCAATTTCGATTGTACACTGGGCGATTTCAGAAACGCGGTGGTTTTGGCGCAGCGATCAAGTGCGGGCGCAGTTGGCCCGCTGGCGATAACGCGGATATCGTCACCTACAACATCAGAAATAATCAGGCTGCGCACAGTCGCGGGATATGCGAGGTCCAGCAACCCACCGCCTTTCAGAACCGAAAGTTGCTGACGCACTGCATTCATCTGCGAAATATCAAAGCCTTCGGACAACAAAGCTTCATTTATCGCAACCTTGTCGCCGAGCGTAATTCCTGCGCGTGGCGTGGGCAAAAGCGCGGACCCACCACCCGAAATCAGGCATAGGACTTCATCGTTTTTATCCGCGGTTTCCAGCAAGCGCATGACTTCTTTTCCCGCCTTGATGCCATTTTCATCGGGCAAAGGATGCCCTGACGCAAAAACCTGACATCCTTGAATGTCGCGCGCGTTCTCATAGTTCGTGATCGCAATAGCTTTCACGCGCTGGCCCTTTGGTGTGTGCTTTAGCGCTTGATCCATCATCGCGCAGGCGGCTTTGCCATAGGCAACGATGAATAGGCGGCCATTGGGCGTGGCGTTCAGCGGTTTTTCTGAAAGTTCCCGCTTTACGGCAGCCTCTGGATCAGCAGCCCGCACGCCCTCCAGAAAGAGCGTGCGGGCAAGGTCTTTGACGTCACTCAGGTTCATCCGGCGGCGATCTGCTTAGCTTTCTCAACCAGGTTTTCGGCCTGACGGATGGATGCGTAGTCGATCAGGCGGCCGTCGAGGGATACAGCGCCTTTGCCTGCCGCCTCTGCAGTGGCCATTGCTTCGATGATGCGATTGGCCTTGGTGACTTCAGCATCTGACGGGCTCATGACCTCATTTGCGAGGGCGAGTTGGCTTGGATGGATCGCCCATTTACCTTCGCAACCTAGCACCGCTGCGCGGAAAGCGGCGGCCTTATAGCCTTCGGGATCAGAAAAATCACCGAACGGACCGTCGATCGGGCGCAGACCGTTAGCACGCGCTGCAACGACCATATTGGCAATAGCGGAATGCCACATATCGCCCCAATGCACCTGTCGCGAGCCGTCATCAGCTGGGTCTGTTAGAACTGAATAATGTTCGTTCACGCCACCGATAACTGTGGTGCGCGCGCGCATGCTTGCGGCGTAGTCCGCGACCCCGAAATGCAGGCTCTCATTGCGCTTGGATGCAGCAGCAATTTCGTTGACGTTTTGCATGCCCAAAGCGGTCTCGATTATGTGCTCAAAACCGATGCGTTTTTTGAAGCCTTTTGCGTCTTCAATCTGGGTCACCATCATGTCGATTGCATAGACATCTGCTGCCGTTCCGACCTTCGGAATCATGATCAAGTCGAGGCGCTCACCAGCCTGTTCAACAACATCAACAACATCGCGATACATATAGTGTGTGTCCAACCCGTTGATACGGATCGACATGGATTTAGTCCCCCAGTCGATTTCGTTCAGACCCTTGATGATGTTTTTACGGGCCTGTTCTTTCTCGTCCGGTGCGACGGCATCCTCGAGATCGAGGAAGATCACGTCAGCATCAGATTGTGCTGCCTTTTCAAACATTTGCGGCTGACTGCCTGGCACGGCGAGTTCACTACGATTGAGGCGCGCAGTCGCTTGGTCGATGGGTTGAAAGCTCATTTTTTGACGTCCTTAAGGTTGCTGATCCGAAGTGGGGACAACACAGGAAGGAATATTTTATTCCTGTCAAGGGTATTTTTTGAATGAATATTGCGCTCCCGAACCAGACCGATCGTCACCTTTAGTCGGGAAATGACCCGGCAAGGCGCGACGAAAAGAAGAACGCGACTGCTTGGGTTCGGCTTGTCACGGACAGCTTTTCATAGAGGTTTGAAAGATGGAATTTCACAGTGTTCGCGGAGATGTCAAATTCGGCCGCAATTTGGCGGTTGCTGAGACCGCGCGACAGTGCCTCAAGCAGCGCCCGTTCGCGCTTTGTCAATTGATGGATTGGATCGGACTGGAGGTCGCGCACATCGAGGAATGGGAACACCATTTGGCCCGCCGCAACCGACGCGCAGGTTTCGAGCAATCCATCCACTGGCCCATTGCGCGGCGAGAATCCAGCAGCACCAGCGCCAAGCGCGCGACGTGGCAAATCTTTGGCGGGGTCGCCGTAGACGACGATGCGCGGTGCATCCGGTTGTTCTCGCAGAACCTCGATCAGCTTTTGACCGCCGAGTTCGGGGAGTTTCCAATCGACAATACCAATCTGGACTGGCACCCGCATCACGGTTCCGAGGAAGCCTTCGGCAGTGGATGCCGTCGCCACGAGTGAGAATCGTGGATCGCGGTCAAAAATCTCGGACATGGCTGACAAGACCAGCATATTGCTGTCCGCCAACGCGACCGAGATAGAACCCCTCTGATCTGCTTGTCCTTGCAATCGTTGACCTTTCTTCCAAAACCCACCCTAACTGGTAGGGTAAATTTCGGTATACCACGGTATTTCTAGACGTATGGGTAGTAAAAAACCAACCCAATTAGATACCCATAAGCAGGAGTATCTTACGTTGTCACATTTTGCAAATAGGGATTTCATCAGGGGAATAATTGTTTCCTGAAGCCAAGAGGCCATCCCATGACTGAAGCAGCACCTTTCCCACAACTCGTCATTCCAAACACTTTGGCCGCTGGCCCAGGACCTGGAAATACAGATGCCCGCGTGCTAGCCGCCTTCGCCGGTGCTGGTGTTGCGGACCACATGCAGCCTGACGTGCTGCGCGGTATGATCGAATGCAAACACATGTTGCGCACATTCATGGGTACCGAGAACGTTCATACGTTCGGCGTTGCTGGCACTGGATGGAGCGGCCTCGATTGCATGATGTCTGCCGTCATGCCCGGCGACACGGTTGTGGCATTTTCAAACGGTACGTTCTCGGGGATCGACGCGCTTACGCTGCGGATGAAAGCGTCAACGCGTGACGAGCTTGCGGCGGACAGTCTGAACCCACAGCCCGCAAGCGTGACCGTCATCGAAGTGCCTCACGGCCAATCGGTCACTGCGGAGATGGTAGAGGCGGCTTTGGCTGAACTCAAACCCAAGTGGGCGTTCATGGCCCATTGGGAAACCGGTTCAGGCCGGATCAACGACATCAGGGGCTTTTCGGATGCATGCATCAAGCATGATGCGATGGGCCTCGTAGACGCCGTCTCCTCGCTCGGCGTCGAGGATTTCAAAGTCGATGACTATCAGGGTGTCGTCGGTTGGGCGTCGTGCCCGCAAAAGGGTTTGCTGTGCCTGCCTTTGACATATGCACCTGTCAGCTTCACCGATCGCTACATCGAAACGCTGCGGGCTTCGGGCTGCTATACCTATGCGAACCATCCGATCATGGAGGCCCGTCACTGGGGCGTCATCGACGGCAAGGACGCCGGAAAAGGTGCCTATCACCGCACGCACTCGGGCTACGCTGTCGCGGCATTCCACGAAGCATTGCGGATCAATCTGGCCGAAGGCCTGTCCAAACGTGCGCAAGATTACATCTTCCACGAGAAAGCGCTTACTGCTGCTGTAACTGCGATGGGCTGCGAAGTTACATCAAACATGACCAGCCTTGTTGTCCTGAACCTGCCACCAGAATTTTCCGGCCGTGAAATGGAATTGGTTCAGAATTGCCGAGCTGTTGGCTTTGGGATTTGGCCAACGTTATCGGCCCCTGTGCAGGTCCGCATAGGCATTCTGAACCTGCTGACGCAACCTGCAATCACCGAGATCGTCACACGGTTCGCACAAGCAATGAACGACATCGGCGCGCAAGTCGATATCGATACGATCACCGCAGATCTTGAAACACATTACAAATCCGCTTTGGCGGCATAGGGGCGATCAAATGGATATTCACGAATACCAAGCCAAAGAAGTTCTTAGCAACTTCGGTGTTGAAATCCCCGCAGGTGCGCTGGCCTACAGCCCTGAGCAAGCGGCTTACCGCGCCCGCGAAATGGGTGGCGAAAAGTGGATTGTGAAGGCACAAGTGCATGCTGGCGGGCGTGGCAAAGCAGGCGGCGTAAAGCTATGTGACAACGAACACGAAATTCAGGAAGCTTGCGAGGGTATGTTCGGGCGCAAGCTTGTGACGCATCAAACGGGCCCCGAAGGCAAAGGCATTTATCGTATCTATGTCGAGGCCGCCGTGCCGATTGAACGCGAGATCTATCTTGGTTTCGTACTTGATCGCACCAGCCAGCGGATCATGATCGTCGCCTCTGCCGAGGGCGGGATGGAGATCGAAGATATCTCTGAGAATCGCCCCGAGAGCATAATTCGCTCGACTGTCGAACCCGCTGTGGGTTTGCGTGACTTCCAAGCCCGCGAGATTGCGTTCAAGCTTGGAATTGAACCTTCGCTAACACAATCCATGGTGCGCACATTGCAGGGATGTTACCGAGCGTTCCGCGATCTAGATGCCACGATGGTCGAGATTAACCCATTGGTTGTTACGACAGACAACCGCATTTTGGCGCTGGATGCCAAGATGACGTTTGATGATAACGCGATGTTTCGCCATCCACAGATCAGCGAATTACGCGATAAAAGCCAAGAAGACCCACGTGAAAGCCGTGCGGCGGATCGCGGCCTGTCTTATGTCGGTCTTGACGGGAATATCGGCTGTATTGTCAATGGCGCAGGACTTGCGATGGCGACGATGGACACGATCAAACTGGCGGGCGGCGAACCTGCGAATTTCCTTGATATTGGTGGGGGTGCTACGCCAGAGCGTGTGGCCAAGGCGTTCCGCTTGGTGATGTCTGATGATAAGGTCGAAGCGGTTCTTGTCAACATTTTTGCAGGTATCAACCGCTGTGATTGGGTTGCAGAAGGCGTCGTTCAGGCGCTTCAAGAGGTTAAGATCGACGTGCCTGTTATCGTGCGTTTGGCGGGCACCAATGTCGAAGAAGGTATGAAAATCCTCGCCAAAAGTGGCCTACCAATCATTCGCGCCACAACATTGATGGAAGCAGCTGAACGGTCTGTTTCTGCGTGGAAAAGTGATAACACAACAAACCTGAAGGCAGTGTAGGCATGAGCATTTATCTCGATCGCGACACCCGTGTCATCGTCCAAGGTATCACCGGACGCATGGCGCAATTTCACACCAAGGATATGCTGGAATACGGCACCAATGTCGTTGGTGGCGTCGTCCCCGGAAAGGGCGGCGAAACTGTGCATGGTGTCCCAGTATTTGATACCGTCAAAGAGGCGGTTGCCGCGACGCAGGCCAAAGCCAGCCTTGTGTTCGTGCCGCCGCCATTTGCCGCCGACAGCATCATGGAAGCCGCCGATGCGGGCATTCAGTATTGCGTTTGCATCACTGACGGCATCCCCGCACAAGATATGATCCAAGTAAAACGCTACATGATGCGCTATCCCAAAGAGCGCCGCATGGTGCTGACCGGTCCAAACTGCGCGGGAACAATTTCGCCTGGTAAAGCGATGCTTGGCATCATGCCCGGCCATATTTTCTTGCCTGGTCACGTGGGCATTGTTGGGCGATCCGGCACGCTTGGATATGAAGCCGCTGCACAGCTAAAGGAGCGTGGCATCGGTGTGTCGACCAGTGTGGGCATTGGCGGCGATCCTATCAACGGATCGTCCTTTCGTGATATTCTTGAGCAGTTCGAAAATGACGACGACACCCATGTCATTGCGATGATCGGTGAAATCGGCGGGCCACAAGAAGCCGAAGCTGCCGCCTATATTCGCGACCATATAACCAAACCTGTCGTCGCCTATGTTGCTGGTCTGACCGCACCCAAAGGACGAACGATGGGCCATGCTGGTGCGATCATTTCAGCCTTTGGCGAAAGCGCATCCGAAAAAGTCGAGATACTGACAGCAGCAGGTGTGACGGTTGCTGAAAACCCTGCCGTCATCGGTGAAACCATTGCAAGCGTGATGTGAGGATTCTGTCATGGCAAGACCCAAAATTCTAGTTACGCGTCGTTGGCCCGTTACCGTTGAAGCGAAGCTGGCTGAACGGTTTAATGTAGTCATCAATCAAGGCGACGTCGCTCTTAAACCTTGCGAATTTCGCCAAGCTTTCAAAGACTACGACGCCGTTTTGCCAACCGTGACAGACAAGATTGGCGCAGACGCATTGGAACTGGTCGGGCCACGCACCAAAATGTTGGCAAATTACGGCGTCGGCTTCACCCATATCGACATGCCAAGCGCGCAGGCGCACGGGATGATTGTGACCAACACACCTGACGTTTTGTCGGAATGTACTGCCGATCTTGCAATGACTCTGATGCTAATGGCGGCACGGCGCGCTGGTGAAGGCGAACGTGAAGTACGCAACGGCCAATGGACCGGTTGGCGGCCGACGCATCTGGTTGGCACAAAGGTGTCTGGCAAGACCCTTGGTATTGTTGGGTTTGGACGGATTGGACAGGCGATGGCGCGCCGCGCGCACCACGGGTTTGGCATGAAAATTGTGGTTCACAATCGCAGTCGTATAGCGGGCGATGTGCTTGCAAAATACGGCGCAGTTCAAGCGGATGATCTGGACGATCTATTGCCGCAATGTGATTTTGTATCGCTACATTGTCCTGGTGGTGCTGAAAACCGCCACCTGATAAACTCACGCAGGCTCGATCTGATGCGTCCCAATGCGTATCTGATCAACACAGCACGCGGCGAAGTCATCAATGAACACGCCCTCGTTCAGGCGCTGTCGTTCGATACTATTGGCGGGGCGGCGTTGGATGTATTCGATGGCGAACCCAACATCGCACGGTCTTTATTGGACTGTGACCGCTTGGTCATGTTGCCACATCTGGGGAGCGCTACTGCGGAATCCCGCGAGGCCATGGGTTTTCGTGTGCTCAGCAATCTTGAAGCGTTCTTTAACGGCCAGTCACCGCCCGACCGAGTGAACTAATGGGCACCTTGGGTTTTCCGTCAGATGATGCCCAGAGCTACGCAGGATCGCTGCGTACGCTTCTTTGGGAACAGCTTTTGAAGATCGTTCAATTGCGTGCCCCTAGCGTTGTGCATTTGCTCAATAGTCCCGAGGCAGAGCCTGACTTACCAGCCGCCGATGCCAGCGGCTATCTGCAGGCGGTCAACATCTGGTTTCAGCTCTGCAAGATTGCCGATGAAAATGCCACCGTGCGCGAACGGCGCCAAACCGAAGCTTTAGATGGCCCCGAAATCGTTGAGGGCAGTTTCGCACAGGCGATGGCAAGCATTAAAGGTGATGCGCCTGAGCGCTTCGCAGATGCCGTGACTTCGCTTTCCGTTGGCCCGACGCTTACAGCCCACCCGACTGAAGCAAAACGCGTTACGATCCTTGAAATTCACCGTCGTATTTATCGCCTTCTGGTCACGCTTGAAACGCAACGCTGGACGCCACGGGAACGGGCGGCACGGATCGTCGACTTAAGCGGTGAGATTGATTTGTTGTGGCTGTCTGGTGAACTGCGTCTGGAACGCCCCAGCTTATCTGACGAAATCGAGTGGGGCCTGCAGTTTTTCCGCGACAGCTTGTTCGATGCAACGCCGCAGCTATTTGAACAATTTTTATCCGCAACAGAGGCAACTTTTGGCCCCTCGCAAAACGCCATTCGCCCCTGCGTCAAATTCCATTCGTGGATCGGGGGGGATCGCGATGGCAATCCAAATGTTACCGTCGCCACCACGAAGGACGCGATGGCGCGAGGGCGCGAAGCGGCGTTGGTACTGCATATCGCAGCGCTCACAGATGCGGCGAGAAAGGTTAGTATCAGCAGCAGTATTGCGAAACTGTCCCCGTCAACGGTACAATCTCTTGAGGCTATTGTGCACCGATGTGGTGATTACGACGCAATAAAGCAACGCAATCCCGGCGAGGTTTTCCGCCAAGCCATTAGCGCGCTGATCAAGCGGCTAGAGGGGGCCTCCGCGTTTGATCACGTGGCAGATTTCGTGACTGACCTGACGGTGATCGAAAATGCCCTTGCTACGATTGGGGCGTCCAGCGTTAGCAACAGATACATCCGCCCCATTCGCTGGCGGGCTGAAGTTTTTGGTTTCCGCACGACGTCTTTGGATATCCGGCAAAACTCCACGGTCACAACGAGCGTCCTGTCCGAAATTTGGGGTGGTTGCGAAGAATTTGGAACTACTGCGTGGTCCGCGCGCCTACGAAGTGAACTGGCAAGCGATCAGGTAAAGACGCTCGACACCAGTGGTTTCAGCGACCAGACAGTAGAGCTTTTGAGTCTTCTCCAAACGATCTGTGAAGCCCGTCAGGGCGTGGACCCGGATGCCGTTGGGTCGTTCATTTTGTCGATGACGCGTTCCACAGATGATCTGCTAGCCGTCTATCTTTTGGCGAAATATGCAGGCGCGACGGGTGATGCCTTGGACCTTGCCATTGTGCCCTTGTTTGAGACGATCGACGATCTGCGCAACGCACCTTTAATACTGATCGACCTGATTGCGGTGCCGTCCGCGCGCCGCAGTCTAAAACGTCAAGGCACCAAAATCGAAATCATGCTGGGCTATTCCGACAGCAACAAGGATGGCGGTTTCATTTGTTCGACCTGGGAACTGGAAAAAGCGCAACGCAAGATCACCAAATGCCTGAAACCGCTTGGATTCATGCCAACGTTTTTCCATGGGCGTGGCGGGTCGGTGAGCCGTGGTGGCGCACCTACCGGACGCGCTATCGCCGCTCAGCCCGCAGGCACACTTGGTGGGGCGATGCGCACCACAGAACAGGGTGAAGTCGTTTCTGCGAAATACGCGAACCGTGGCACGGCCCTGATCGAACTTGAACAACTCGCGTCGTCGGTGTTGTTACACACCGCGCTGTCACCGGAGGCACCGCCAGCCAATCCCGAACATGACGACGCCCTGCAAGCGCTGTCAGGCATGTCCCAAGCCGCATATTCAACGCTGCTAAATTCAGACGGCTTTGTGCAGTATTTTCAAGAGGCGAGCCCCGTCGAAGAACTCGCTATGCTGAAAATTGGCTCACGTCCTGCGCGGCGGTTTGGGGCCTCCAGTTTGGCAGATTTACGTGCGATTCCTTGGGTTTTTGCGTGGTCCCAAAACCGTCATCTGCTGACAGGATGGTATGGATTTGGCACCGCGTGTGAAGCGTTTGCAAAAGTGCGCGGCGATGCGGGACAACACCTGTTGCGCGACATGTTTGCAAGTTCGGCCCTGTTTCAGTTGATCGTGGACGAGGTCGAAAAAACCCTTTTTCAGGCTGACATGGGCATTGCTGCACAATACGCTGATCTGTCCACCGACAAAGCCAACAGCGCTGGAGTGTTTGGCAAAATCACCGATGAATACGAAAGGTCCTGTGCGGCGATCAAGGCGATCACTGGCCAACCTATCTTGGCTGAACGGTTTCCAAAGCTCACCACGCGGTTCGAGCGAAATCGCGCTCACCTCGACATCATTCATTCCCTACAAATCAAACAACTTCGTGAGTTGCGCAGCAGCACGCAACACCAAGACACCAGTGTGCTTTTGCAATCAATGAATTGCATTTCGGCGGGGCTTGGCTGGACCGGATAATACAAGAGTGAGAACCAAAATGAACACATCTGACAGAACGCAGTTTTTCCAACAGCCCCTAGCGGCGCGCGATCCCGAAATATTCGGTGCGATCACCAAAGAACTCGGCCGTCAACGCGATGAAATCGAACTGATTGCTTCTGAAAACATCGTCTCTGCGGCCGTGATGGAGGCCCAAGGGTCTGTCATGACCAATAAGTACGCCGAAGGGTATCCTGGGCGGCGGTATTACGGCGGGTGCGAGTATGTGGATATTGCTGAAAATCTCGCGATTGAACGGGCGTGTCAGTTGTTTGGGTGCAGCTTCGCCAACGTACAGCCGAATTCCGGCAGTCAGGCCAATCAAGGGGTGTTTCAAGCGCTGCTGCAACCCGGCGACACGATCCTGGGAATGTCGCTTGATGCTGGGGGGCACCTGACGCATGGCGCGAAACCAAACCAGTCTGGCAAGTGGTTTAATGCGGTTCAATACGGGGTCGATCGCGATACCATGACCCTTGATTATGAAGCACTTGCCGCGTTGGCTTTGGAACATAGACCCAAGATGATTATCGCGGGCGGATCGGCCATTCCGCGTATCCTTGATTTTGCAAGAATGCGCGAAATTGCTGATACAGTGGGAGCGCACCTCATGGTCGACATGGCGCATTTCGCGGGCCAAGTTGCTGCTGGTCTTTATCAATCACCCTTCCCACACGCCCATGTTGCGACCACGACAACCCATAAAACGTTACGTGGCCCACGTGGCGGAATGATCGTGACGAACGACGAGACCATTGCGAAAAAAGTGAATTCAGCGATTTTTCCGGGTATCCAAGGCGGACCCTTAATGCATGTGATTGCGGCGAAAGCCGTGGCATTTGCCGAAGCCTTAAAGCCGTCTTTCAAAGACTACATGCGACAGGTTGTGGCGAACGCGCAAGCCATGGCGGACCAATTGCATAAAGGCGGCCTAGCTACAGTCACCGATGGCACGGACACGCACCTGCTGCTGGTTGATCTACGACCCAAAGGGGTCAAAGGCAATGCGGTCGAAAATGCCCTCGGTCGCTCACGCATCACCTGTAACAAGAATGGCATTCCGTTTGACAGCGAAAAACCCACCATAACTTCTGGTGTGCGACTTGGAAGTCCAGCGGGGACAACGCGTGGGTTTGGCGAACTCGAATTCAGACAGATCGCAGATTGGATCGTTGACGTTGTTGATGGTCTAGCGGCGAATGGTGAAGACGCAAATTCGGAGGTCGAGAACAGAGTTGCGGCTGATGTCCAAGAATTGTGCCTAAGATTTCCGATCTATTAAGCTCTACCAACAGGCTGCGGAAAATTCGTGCTGAGTTTGAAAATTATCGCAAATCTCCATTGA
>CAJJCJ010000008.1 GCA_905182645.1 uncultured Sulfitobacter sp. | reverse complement strand
AAATACTCAAAATCCGCTAAATCACCTGCTCAAGAGCATCAATCAATCGGTCGACCTCAGCTTTTTGCGTATAATGCACAAAGCTAACGCGCAAAACGCCCAGATCCAGATCAACACCCATCGCCATTAACGGACGACCCGCATAAAAATCATTGCCCTCCGCCATAATGCCAAGCGGTGCGAGCGCCGCTGCGGCATCCAAGGCCGACGCATTCAACGCCATCGCAACAGTCGGTGCGCGACCAGCGGCATCAGACGGGCCGATCAAACGCACTGAATTCTTCGCGCTCACATAATCCAATAATGGTTGTAATAACGCGACCTCATGGGCGCGCATCATGTCATGCGCCAACCGCGCCGCTACTGCGCCCGTGCCACCACCATGTTGCGCAGAAAAGTCATCCATGTAATCAGCCATACCCGCACAAGCAGCGACCTGTGCATGATCTGAACCTGCAGGCGTGAACCGATAATACAGCGTATCACCGTTAAAGTGATGCCCCTGGTTAGGTAGCTCGAACCCGAAATCCTCGCGGATCACCATGACACCCTGATGCGGCCCATATGTCTTATAAGTACTGAACAAATACACATCACAGCCAAGTGCTGCGACGTCGGCAAACCCATGCGGCGCATAGCTCACACCGTCAACAACAACACGGGCACCCGCTGCCTTTGCAATGGCGGTTATCGCGGCCACATCATTGATTGCACCCACGACGTTGGAACAATGCGGGAAACAAACCAGCTTCACCTTATCATCCAGCATATTTGCTAGATCTTCAGGGTTCAAAAGGCCGGTAACCGGATCAATCTGCCATTCACGAACCTCAATGCCCTCTTCGGCCAAACGGCGCCAAGGACCAGAGTTCGCCTCGTGATCTTGATTGGTGACAATTATCGACTCGCCAGGCTTTAACCAGCGACGGACGGCATTGGCCAAGACATACACGTTCTGTGTGGTCGATGGACCAAATGATAACTCATGTGTGGACACACCCAACATCGCCGCAAGACGCACGCGGGCCTCGTCCATCTCTTCGCCACCCAAACGGGACGCATCATAAGGCGCATAGGGCTGCACCTTTCGTTCGGTATAAAACCGGTGCAATCGGTCCACGACCTGACGGCAGGTATAAGACCCGCCTGCATTTTCAAAGAAAGCCTGGCCGTCAAGCGACGGCACCTCAAACGCGGGAAATTGGGACCGCACCCATGCAATATCCATCATGCATACAGCAGAAACAAAAAGACCCCGATGCGCAAGCATCAGGGCCAATCTTTTTCGTTATTTCAGACGTTTACTCTTTGGAGCGACGTCCATCGTTCCAAAGCGCCTTAATCAAGGACAAGCCCATCAACGCCATCACAACCGAGAATGGCAGTGCGCCAATGATCATGGCGGTGTTAATCGCACCCAGGCCACCCGCAAGCAGCAGACCCGCAATCACCAGCGTCAGGATAACACCCCAAACAACGATGTGGATACGGCCCTTCGGGCTCTCGTCACCAGCAGCCGCGATTGTATTGATGGTCAACACAGCCGAGTCAGCAGACGTAACCAGATACGTCAGCAACAGCACAACGATGATAATCGACATCAACGTGGCCATCGTAGGCGACAACATAAAGTTGATCATGGCGAACAGCTGACTAGAAAGACCAGCACCCGTAATCGCATCACCAGCACCACCGTTAAGCGACAGATCGATGGCAGTACCACCAGCGAACGCAAACCAAACGAAACACATGATGGATGGAACGATCATCGCACCCAACACATATTCACGGATGGTACGGCCCTTGGAAATACGTGCCAAGAACAGACCAACAAACGGTGCAAACGCAATCCACCAAGCCCAATAGAACGTGGTCCAACCACCCTGCCAACCGGCAAGCTTCGTGGCGACACTATTTTCTACGCCGTCAGCGCTAAACACAGTCAATGACATCGCAGGCAATGCAATGACGTAATCCCACATGCCCAAGAACAGCGCCTTAAAAGCAAACATAGTTGACCCGAACACCAAGAAGAACGCGAGGATGAAAAACGACAGCCCCATGTTGATGTTGGACAGCCACTTAATGCCTTTACCAACGCCGGACAGCGCTGACAGTGTGGAAAAGATCATCACGATCACAAGACAGAAGATGATCGCAACAGCTGTTGGCGTCCCTTCTGCATCCATCAACCAACCCATGCCGGTGATGTTGAACAGGCCCGCAGCGAACTGCGACACGCCGTAACCCAAGGTTACCGAGACGCCCAAGATTGTGGCAATCACAGATACGATATCGATGATATGGCCCAAAGGACCTTCGAACCAACGGCCCAGCAATGGTGTCAAACCAGACCGGATCGTCAGCGGCAAACCGCGGATATAGCTAAAGAACGCCAAGAAAAGACTAACAATTGCGTAGCTACCCCAAGCAGAGAAGCCCCAGTGCAGGAACGACCACTTCATCGCGGTGCGTACGTTGTCCGCGCTTGATGCAGTCGTGTCACCGACAATAACGTCAGGGTTTGTAGCAAAGTGGAACAACGGCTCACCGGTTGCGTATGTCAACATGCCGATACCGATACCGGCACCAAACATCATCGAGAACCATGAGAAATTTGAAAACTCCGGCTTGCTGTCTACGCCGCCAAGCCGAATTTTGCCGGTTGCAGGATAGATCGCCAGCGCAAGGCAGACGATGAAATAGAATGAAACAACATACATATACCAAGGGCCAGTGTTGGAATCGATGGTTCCGCGAATGACGCTAAGTGCAACGCCAGCCGCATCTGGAAATGCTACCGCCCAAAGGATCAGTACGCCAATTGACAGCTTAGATCCGATAGCAACGAATTTTGAAAAGCCTTCATAAAACCCGCTACTCGCGGTCGTAATATCTAGGTCTGTTAGTGGTGGCTATATTGCCATTTTATAGTCCCCTTATTGTCTTTTATACCCGCGACCCGACGCCACAACTTATGGTTCACAAAACCGTTACGCGCCTTTCTAGGTACAAAACCGACACTTTTTACGGCAACTATTTGTTAATATAGCATAAAAAGGGGCGCTAGATGTACTAACGCCCCTCAAATTGACCACAAGATGTGGGATTATGCGTTTACGTCGACAACAACACGACCTTTGACCTGACCTTTCAGGATGTCGCGACCAAGCTGCGGCAGATCGTTCAGCGTCGCAGAATGCACCATCGCCTCCAGCTTATCCATTGGCAGGTCAGATGCGATCCGATCCCATGCGCGGACACGGTTTGCATAGGGCTGCATCACACTGTCGATCCCCAGCAGGTTCACACCGCGCAAAAGGAACGGAATGACAGTCGCAGGCAACGTCATGCCGCCAGCCAAACCAACCGCCGATACCGATGCGCCGTATTTCATCTGGCCCAAAACCCGTGCCAACATATCGCCGCCAACCGCATCAATGCAGCCAGCCCATGTTTCGGGCTCAAGCGGACGCTTAACTGTCTCGTTGATCTCTTCGCGGGCAACGATCTGTGTGGCACCAAGGCTTGTCAGATACTCTGCCGTCTCAGGACGCCCTGTCACGGCAGCAACCTCATAGCCAAGGTTGGCCAAAATCGCAGTCGCCACCGACCCAACGCCGCCAGCAGCACCCGTGACAAGCACAGGACCATTGCCAGGCGTTAAACCGTGATCTTCCAACGCCATCACAGCCAACATCGCGGTGAAACCAGCGGTGCCAACAGCCATCGCCTGACGGGTATCAATGCCTGCGGGCAGTGGGACCAACCAATCGGCCTTCACGCGTGCCTTTTGGGAATAACCGCCCCAATACGCCTCGCCGACGCGCCAACCAGTCAACACAACTTTGTCGCCCGCCTTATAGCGATCATCGTCAGACGCCTCGACAGTCCCTGCAAAATCAATGCCCGGAATGTGTGGATAATTGCGCACCAACCCGCCACCTGGGCCGACACAAAGGCCGTCTTTGTAGTTCACAGTGGAATAGTGGACCGCAACCGTCACTTCCCCAGCGGGCAACTGATCCAAGGACATGTCCTGCACAGCCGCACTTGTCTTACCTTCGTCATTTTTCTCAACAACCAGCGCTTTGAACATGCACTCATCTCCTATTTGGTTTTTAGATAACCGCACCAGTGTATCCGACGCGATCTTTCGAAATTAAATCCAGAAATTTTCCAGCACAGTCGCTTCAAGCGGACCATCAGGGGTCTCAACACGCAGCTGTGTGCCTTCGTCCCAATGGGTCATCTTGACCATACCAATCGCAACGCCCGTGCCGTAATCAGGCGAAGCCGCCGCCGAAGTCACTTGGCCTACTTTTCTCGAACCAGCCATAATTGGCCACGCACGGTCGCAAAACGGAATTTCACCAGCGATTGAAATCGGGCGCACTTGTTGGGTTGGTCCTTCTTTGGCAACGCGCAACAGCGCATCTCGGCCAACACAACCAATCGCAGTCTGCGTCGAACAGAACCGGCCAAGGCCCGCCTCGTGGGGCGTATTCGCGCGGGTCATGTCATTGCCATACGACAACAAACCTGCCTCGATCCGCTCAATGCCATTGGGACAACCGGCATGAACATCCAAGTCCTTACCTGCCTCCATCAACGCATTCCAAAGCGGCATACCGTTTTCAGTGCCATCGACGTAAATCTCGAAACCGCCTTGTTTGGAATAGCCGGACCGCGCCACGGCCATGCTGCTGCCTTGAAAATCAAACCAGCCAAAGCGGAAGAATTTGATGTTGCGCACAGCGTCGCCGAATACACGGGCCATCAAATCGTCGGCCTTTGGTCCTTGGATCGCTAACGGCGAGACATCAGGCTCATCAACCAAAACGTCCAACCGGTAGCCATAAGCTAAACCCTTGACCCACAACAACATATCACTGTCAGCGATCGAAATCCACCAGCGGTCTTCTGCCAATTTCAACGCAACTGGATCGTTAATCATGCCCCCTGTTTCATCAACAATCGGGATATAGAAACACTGACCCAACTGCATCCCACGTAAATCGCGCGGCGTCAGCATCTGCATCAAACGGGCGGCATCAGGGCCACGCAATTCGATCTGACGCTCGGCTGACACATCCCAAATTTGCACGGCATTTTTCAGGTGGTGGTAATCCTCCACAACCGACCTAAACACAGTCGGCAACAGCATCCGATTGTAAACAGTATACCCTTTTACCCCAGCGGCCTCGACGCCATCGGAAAACGGGGTGCGACGCAAGCGACGCGATTGCGAAATGATAGCCATGACTTAATCCTTAGGCATGAAGACAAGATCAGTGGCGTCAGGCGTTTGGCCCGCCGCCGTCAACATCGCGTGCAACTGGCCACGATGATGGGTTTGATGGTTAAAGAAATGTGTGATGCAAGTGGCAGTTGGCTTTGCAACCTCGGCATTCAAAAACCCTGAAAACCAAGTAAGATCACCAGACAGATCAGACGCTGTTACGCCCGCTGCCCATGTCACAATACGCGCATCGGTGCGAATACGTTGGTCCGCCCAGTCGCCAACAGTGGCAGTAAACGCCGCACTGTCAGCAATGACCGGACTTTGCGCAGGGCCACCATCAAAGCGGGACATCCACAAAAGATCGCCCCACAACAGATGGTTCAACGTGCCAAAAATTGACCCAAAGAACGCCCCGCGATCCGCCCGCACATCTGCTTCATCCATTGCCTGCACAACACGGCATAATCCGTTGTTTTGCCAGACATTATACGCAGCCATTTCAATTATATATGCGGGCGTTATCATTACTTAGGGCCATGCCAATCGATGGGGCAAACTTCGGCAGATTTCCCACCGAAGTCCCAAACGCGGCCGTAATCGCGCACCTTGGACCGCAGACCTTTAGCAGCAATAATGTCAGGGCCCATCCAGTATTTGGAATTGGAGATCATAACCGGATGATCTTTGGACTTACCTTCAATCATCTCGATTTCGCCTTGGATTTTACGACCAATCATAATGCTACGCTTGTTACCATCGCGCACGATATCAACTTTTTCACGCTCGGCACCGATGATCTCGGACACAAGGAACGTGAACAAACCCGTGGTTCCGCCAGCAGCGCCGCTTAAAATCTTAAGCAAACCGTTATACGCCTTTTGCGTGGAGCGTTCATCAACATAGGCCGCAACGCGCCAATTTCCTTCGCCCATACGGCCCGGAATATCGACCAACAGACCGATGTTCAGCCCCGACAGGTCTTCGCCCTCAAAATGGCCTTCATCAATGGCAATCGCCATCCACGCGTGGCAGTGACCTTCTGTCGGAGGATGCGCGCCAAGCGACACAACGCAAGGGCAGAACAGGTCACACGAACAGTTCAAAAAAAGCTCGCCTTTGATCGCCCAATCGGTTGGGTTCATCTTGCGGCGCAACGGATGGCTTTCCATGCGCGCATCAATCCGCTGCGAAACTGGCAGCTGATCCGCGGGTGCGCGTGTCTCTTTATCGGCCATGTGATAGTCCCTTCCTTTTACAGTGATGCAACAGCCACGATCAGGCCCGCTGCAATCAGCAGCACACCCATCGGTTTCGTCACTTTATGCCCAATCTGGGGCAGTTTTTCCAAAATCATAAACAGTGTGGCAAGACCCATCCAAGCAAGGCTCATCACGCCGCCAACAAACCCCAAGGCCATAAAGCCCCAGCAGCAGCCAACGCAAAAAACGCCAAGGCGCAGTCCCATGCGCAGCCCGCCAGTGAACCCAGTCTTCCAGTTGCCCACGAAATACATCATCGGGCTGTGGCACACGCCGTGGCAAACATCTTTGACCCGCGAAAACTGGAACAGCCCCACGATAATCAGCAACGCGGCGGCAGACCAGCCACTGGATGCAATGCCCAACCCGTCAATCAGACCGCCTGCCAGCAAGGCCACTTGTACCACCGCAATAAGCGACGCAAATCCGGCCCAAACGATGAAATATCCAAGCAAAACACCAAACCACCCTGCCCGCGAACCATCCGCACTGCGCATCAGGTCCTCGTAAATAGTCAGCGTCGGCACCATCGTCGGCAACATCATCGCGGCCATCATAATGGCCCACATCGGGAACAACGCCCCAAACGTCACCATCGGCATCATGTTCATACCAACAGGGCGGCCGATCAAATCGACCCCAGACATCCGTGCGGCCATAAACAGCATGACCCACGCCGCAATGATCGCGGCGAAAAACACTAGCCAAGCAACCGTACGGACAGAAAAAGTAGATCTGATGGTCATCATTGCGCATCACCTCCCAGCGTTTGCGACTCATGCACTTGCTAATCATATGTCAGACGTTTAATTGTCTGACAAATGAAAATTGATCCCAACAGCCCCGCCGACCTATCTGCACAAATCGCCAAAGCGATCCGCGACGCCATTATGTCCGGTGATTTATTGGTAGATGAGCGGCTTCCGTCAGAGGCTGAACTGTCGGAACAATTTGATGTGTCCCGCCCGACAGTGCGCGAGGCGCTCAAACGACTAGGTGCGCAGTCTCTGATCCGAACACAACGCGGTGCGACTGGTGGGGCATTTGTGAATCGTCTGCGTTTTGAGGATGCCTATGGCCAGCAGATCACCACGTCCACGCTCTTGCTATCAATGAATGACGTGAGCTTCGGGACCGCCTGCGAGGCGCGCTATGCGCTGGAACGGTCATGTGCCACTTTGGCATCCGAGCGACGCACAGCCGATCACTTGGCTACAATGCGGGCAGAAACGCACCGACAATCGCAACCTGGGCTGACAGACGAAGCATTCTGCGCCTCAGACGTGGCATTCCACCGCGCACTCGTTGACGCGGCAGGCAATCCGGTGATCTCGTACCAATTGGCGGGCGCAGTCGAGGCCATGCAGCCCCTGATGAACATGATTACGTTCAGCGCGCGGTCACGCGAAACGATCGTCGGGTTCCATAGCCAAATTACCGATGCGCTTGAACAACGCGACGGCGCTGCTGTTGACCTGCAACTTTCAGCACTTGCCGATTATGCAAACACGCTCGCTCAAAGCGTTATTGATGCGCGGCAAGTTGCAAAAGCCAATAGTTGACCTGTGAAAACCAGCGTATGCGAAAACATATTTAAAACTTATACGAAACTTACGTGCCTTTTGGCAGTTCCCCTTGCACCAACGCGCGCTGCGGCCTATCTGTAAGGTGTCCTTCGGGACTATGAACATAAACGCGCTTGTAATAAGCGGATTGGACCCGGGGGCGGTACCCGGCGACTCCACCAACTATCTGCTCATTTGGCAGCTGTGGGGTCGAAATAGGATCGACGAACGTCTAAAGAGGTTAGCTTTGTTTCGGTGAGTTACCACCGTTATCGGTACAAATTGTATAGTTGCAAATGACAACCGTGCTCCGGCTATGGCGGTGGCTGCGTAAGCAGTCTTCGTTGCCGAAACTTAAGTCCTTAGGCCTAGCAGCTTAAGGCGGGGTTCGCAGGTACCTGGCAACAGAAACCTGCACTTTTCCCCTTTTCAGAATTGTCTTGCTTGGTTTGGGTGTTTTACGGCACCATACCCTATGCTTAGAGCACTAATTAAAGCCAAAGTAATCGCCATTATTTCAAATTTATCAATAGCTTGTGGTACGGCTCTCATCTTGACAATTGATGTGTCAAACTCGGTTGATCCGGGTGAATACAGGCTGCAAATCGATGGATTGGCGGCAGCCCTAAGTGACCCTGAAATTGCTTAATCCATGGTCCGGCAAAATGCGGCCATCGCTGTGGTTCAATGGTCGGGCCAGGACCGTCAAGAATTAACACTGCCGTGGACACGCATCCGCACCAGCCTAGACGCCGCACGCCTTGCAGACGCTTCTCAACTGATGCCAAGGGCCTTTGTTTTGTCCGACACCGCCCCCGCAGAAGCCATTCTGTTCGCCCTGCCCTTATTTGTGCAAGTCACTGATTGTAAGAAAAAAGTCATCGAAATTTCAGACGACGGAACACACAATTCTGAGTCAAGCACACGCGATGCACGTAACATGGCCGAGCAAATAGGCGTAACCATCAACGGTATCGCAATTGAGAGCATGGGATTGGCGATTAGCAACTTTTACAGAGGTGCCGTCATAACCCGCAACGGCTTTGTAATCACTGCGCGTACTCACCGCGAATACCCCGGCACGATACGGCGCAAAATTCTGCGCGAACTTAGCATGGTGCTGGGTTGACCCAGCCATGGCAGCCGCCTATCAACTCAATAAGGTGTCCCGCGACCACCCCATGAGGCCACGGCCAAAGGATCGCATCCGCTGAAAACTCTCAGATAGGATGCCACATGACCGGCCCAAGTACGATTTCGCCAACAAATTGTGTGCATCAAATTGGTTTGCCTGTCGGATCGGCAATCTTGCGCAATAGTCACGACAGGAACACCATGCCGTTCATTTTTTCAAAAACATTTAGGCAAAAAAACCAAGCACATCATCTCAAAATTGCTTTGCGCAATGAAGCACTTTATCGTGGGGCGCGCCACGGATTTGATGAAGGTGACGCAGAATGATGGTATCAACATCGGAAATGATCCGCGTCTTTGGGCGAATTGGTTTGCTGTCTTTTGGCGGCCCTGCCGCTCAGATCGCACTTATGCACCGTGAACTTGTCGAAGAACGCACATGGCTAACCGAAGCGCAATTCTTGCGTGCCTTATCATTCTGCATGCTGCTGCCTGGACCAGAAGCAATGCAGCTTGCGACCTATGCTGGCTGGAAACGACGCGGGATCATGGGGGGATTAATCGGTGGTGGCTTGTTCGTCATCCCCGGCGCGATTGTCATCGCTATTTTGGCGCTAGCCTACGGCGCATATGGATCATTGCCGTGGATGCAGGCAGTTTTCCTTGGAGTCAAAGCAACCGTTGTCATCATCGTCATTGAAGCATTGATCAAAGTATCAAAGCGGGCGCTGACATCGTCCAAGCACCTCATTATAGCGGTATTGGCGTTCGTTGCACTTTTTGCATTTGCGGTACCATTCCCTATCGTCATTGCCATTGTGGCGATCGCTGGCGCGTTTGGTCGTCACGCCATCGATACAGCCCCGTCCTCACCGCTGCCTTGGCGTCAAAGCATAGCCATCGTCTTGGTTGGTGCCATTTTATGGGCGACCCCAATCGGAATTGTCACGGCGTTTGATCTGCCTTTGCTACGTGACATCGGATTGTTTTTCTCGACCCTCGCAGTGGTGACGTTTGGCGGCGCATATGCCGTATTGGCCTATATGACCCAAGAGGTCGTCACTGGGTTCGGCTGGCTGACCACACCACAAATGATGGACGCACTTGGTTTGGCAGAAACCACACCGGGCCCGTTGATCCTTGTGACGCAATTCGTGGGCATGATGGCGGGCTACCTGCAGGGTGGGGTTTCGACCGCGTTATTGGCAGGTTTCATGACACTGTGGGTAACCTTTGTGCCTTGCTTCATATGGATTCTTGCTGGTGCACCCCTGATTGATTGGCTAAATGGGCGGCCGCGGCTTACCAGCGCATTATCGGGGATCACTGCAGCGGTTGTCGGGGTAATCGCCAACTTGTCGCTTTGGTTCGCGCTGCACGTGTTCTTCGGAATTGTCACACCAATCTCCATAGGTCCGCTACAGTTGATCGTGCCTGAAATAACGACGCTTCAAATTGTACCTGTCGCAATCGCAGCACTTGCCGCTTTTTTACTCTTGAGGCGCCATTGGGGGTTGCCTTTGGTGCTGCTCATTTGCGCGATTGTTGGACTTTTCAGTACAGGGCTCGGACTGCCCCTTTAATCCCGCTTCGAATCTTATAAGATGGGGACGTAGATAGCGGAGAATAATGCTGTGGCTGGTACGATTGACTACGGAAATCTGATGCATCGCGCGATGCGCGGCTTGATCCAAGAGGTGCTGATAGGCATCGCAAAAGACGGGCTGCCCGGCGAGCACCATTTCTTTATCACTTTTGATACAATTCATGCCGACGTTGAAATCGCCGACTGGTTGTCTGATCGGTATCCCGGCGAAATGACGGTCGTTATTCAACATTGGTTCGACAATCTGAATGTGACCAACGAAGGATTCACAATTACCCTCAACTTTGGCGATAATCCAGAGACGCTTTATATTCCATATGACGCGATCCAAACATTTGTTGATCCGTCAGTCGAATTTGGCCTGCGGTTTGCAGCCCCAGAAGAAACGAATGCGTCGATTGAGGCACCGATGGACGTGATGGCCGAAGATGAGCCTGCGGAAGAACGGCAAGATGCCGAAGTCGTAAGCCTCGATCAGTTTCGCAAGTAAACGCTGGGCCATTGCTCTTCTGCGTGGCGGCCATTAAACGGCATACAATTGCATACGAAGGATAATTTCATGACTAATACACGCACAGAATCTGATAGTTTTGGCCCACTAGAGGTCCCTTCTGATCGCTATTGGGGTGCTCAAACGCAGCGTAGCCTGATCAACTTTCCCATTGGTTGGGAAAAGCAGCCCGTCGCGATTGTGCGTGGTTTGGGTGTCATCAAACAGGCCTGCGCCATCGCAAACAAGGAGCGCGGCAAGCTTGATGCAACCCTCGCAGACGCGATCATTGCCGCCGCAAATGAAGTTGTGACAGGCAAGCTTGATGATCATTTCCCACTTGTCGTCTGGCAAACAGGGTCTGGCACCCAGTCCAACATGAACGCCAACGAGGTGATTTCGAACCGTGCAATTGAAATGCTCAGCGGCACGATTGGGTCAAAAGATCCGGTGCATCCAAACGATCATTGCAACATGGGCCAGTCGTCCAACGACACGTTCCCAACGGCCATGCACATTGCCGTTGCCACGACCGCCCACGAGGTGTTGATCCCCGGCTTGGAAAAACTACACGCCGCCCTTGCGATCAAACAAGATGAATTCAAAGACATCATTAAGATCGGCCGCACCCACACAATGGATGCAACGCCACTGACATTGGGTCAAGAATTCTCTGGCTACGTTCACCAAGTCGCAATGGGTATCCGCCGCGTTAAGGCCGCCCTGCCCGCGATTTACGAGCTTGCCCAAGGCGGTACTGCCGTTGGCACAGGCTTGAACACACCAATTGGCTGGGGCGAAACAGTTGCCGCCCATATGGCCGACATCACAGGCTTGCCGTTTGTGACCGCGCCCAATAAATTTGAGGCATTGGCCGCGCATGATGCGCTTGTTGAAATGTCTGGTGCGCTTAAGACTGTGGCCGCGAGCCTGTACAAAATATCTTGCGATATCCGGTTTCTCGGCTCCGGTCCGCGCTGCGGTCTAGGCGAATTGATCTTGCCAGAAAATGAGCCGGGCTCGTCCATTATGCCCGGTAAAGTAAACCCAACACAGGTCGAGGCGATTACGCAAGTCTGTGCACACGTCATGGGCAACGATGCCGCCGTGGGTTTTGCTGGCTCCCAAGGCCACTTTGAGCTTAACGTGATGAAACCAATGATGGCCTATAACGTATTGCAATCTATGCAATTAATCGGTGACGCCTGTGGAGCATTCACCGATAACTGCGTTGTAGGCATTAAGGCCGACACCGTTCGGATCGAAAAACTGATGCGCGAAAGCCTGATGTTGGTCACCGCTTTGGCGCCGACCATTGGTTATGACAAGGCGACAACCGTGGCAAAAACTGCCCATAAAAACGGCACCACATTGAAAGAAGAGGCCATCAAATTGGGCTTCGTAGATGCAGAAACATTCGACAATGTTGTGCGCCCAGAAGACATGATCGGCCCTAAATGAGCGTCGTGAACCTCAATAAGGCGCGCAAAGCCAAATCAAGGGCCCAAGATAAAGTGACGGCAGACAAAAATGCCGCCCGCTTTGGCCAGACAAAAGCGGCGCGGGTGTTGGATGCAGCATCAGCCGCGCATGCAAAAGCCCGTCTTGATCAATTGAAATTTGAAGACGAATGACCCAGCGGCCAATCAAACGGTCGCTCACATTGCGCGGACACCGCACCAGCGTTTCATTGGAAAACCCGTTCTGGCGGGCATATTGCGAAATTGCCACGTCTCAGGGCAAAACCATCAACGGGTGTGCTGCCGAAATTGACGCAGCACGCGGCGATATTGGGCTCGCGTCAGCTATTCGCTTGTTCGTTCTAGAACATGTGCAGGGACAAGAACGCGATCAATCGTGAAGAATTTCACGTAGCTTGAACATCGTATCACATTCGAACTGCTCGTGCGTAGTCAAAGCGGCACCGCCAGCTGGCTTAAACTTCACCGCGAAGATATCGGAAAGCTCGCAGCGCTGAGTTGTGTCATGCACATTCTGTACATCCGCATGATCTCCACTGATCGCGCCCCATATGGTTGAAATCGCGTTTTTCGCTGTTGATAAACCATATGCTAACATCAAATTTTTCCGTCCAACTGGGCCCCCACCCATGACTTTGAATAACACAAGTTAGCCCCAGTGCAGCCAGTTTTTGCCCCAATTGCACTGCTGCAGCGGCAATAAACCACCTAAACACATTGTTAATATTATGATATTAACCAGATATAAATATGGTGGGTTTGTGGCGAGAATTTTGGACTGTTTCCGACGACGGGCAGATGAACTTAAAAATCAAAGTCTGTTGCCAGATACTGAACAGTTAATCTTTGCGCGGAACGAATCGTAGCCAAATGCCGTCCTTGGCGCGCACTGTCAGATGAGCAACAGGTTCGGGCACCTGTCCAGCAACCACTCCGAACTTAAAGGCCCGTAAAAGCATCGCCACCAACAACACGCCTTCGATCATCGCAAACCCGGCACCGGTACACACGCGCGGCCCGCTCGAAAACGGCATATAAGCGTCGCGCGCGCAGGCTTTTCCGTTCTCGGTGCCCCAACGTGTCGGATCAAACCCATCAGGGTTATCCCAAAGTCGTTCTTGCCTGTGCAAATGCCAAGGCGACAAAACGACTTGCGCGCCGCGTTTGACGGGATGGTCACGAAATTGCTCTGGGCAGGTCGTTTCCCGCACCATCATCGGCACGGGCGGATACAAGCGCAGCGCTTCGCGAAACACATCGCGGGTTTGTCGCAGCTTCGGCACAGACCCAAAGTCAGGTGTCAGGTCTGGCGCCTCGACCGCCAACTTATCCTGCCAATCGGGGTAAATCGCTAATAAATAAAGTGTCCTCGCCAAGGCCGATGCGCTTGTCTCGTGACCTGCAAGAAAAAAGATTGCGACCTGATCGACCATTTCATCCACACCAAACGTCTCGCCGGTTTCAGGGTCGGCAGTCGTCATGATCTTGGTGTCCAGATCGTCAGGTGCGGTGCCGTCCTTGATTTGATCCAATCGTTGCGCCGTTAGCCCAGTAATCAAGGCCCTAATCGCCGACGCAGTCGTTTTCGTTTCAGACTTAAAGAACCGTGGCATCCATTTTGGCCCCGGAATAAATGCCGCTAAGTTTAAGATCGGCTGGGTCCGTTGATAGGTCCGAAATTCATCAAATACCCGTGTCGCGACCTGATCCTCAATCGAGATCGAGAACAGCGTGCGAAAAATGACGTCGGCAGCCGCGTGGCTTGTCTCTGCCTCAACCTCTTGTGAAGTGCCATCTGCGAGCGTGGTCAAACGAACGACAGATGCCTCTCCTGCAGCCCACATCGCCGGGAACGTATCGCGTAAGCGCCCGCATTCAAACGCAGGGTCAATAATCCGGCGCTGTCTTTTCCACATCTCACCGTTTGTCAAAAACACGCTATTGTTAAGCAAGGGGCGCAAGCCGGCACCTATACGGTCCGTATTTTGGAAAGTCATCCGGTCGTTCCTGCAAGACCCGTTTGATCAAGCTTGGATCATTAATCATATAGCTGCGGAAAAACGGCGTTTTGAATTCGGCCATCCACGCCCGATATAGCTTCGCCGGTTGCGCCGACAATATATCATCACCGAACAACCGCATGTACCGCCAGAGCAACACCTTTTCAGGGCGCGATGGCGGCTTGGGTGGCATCATGGCGCAGCGTTCGAGTATTTGGATGCGGTCACGTCAATGCGCAAGCGCGAAGGTGCACGATTGCGGTACCTATCAGCCAACGTCAAAGGACCCGCCATGATTTGGAAATAGTTATAGTCTTTGGGCCTATCAAACGCGCATAGGTATTGAAAATGAAGCCGAAAGAACCGCCAACGCAACGCTTTCCATGTCTCAGGCTGCAATGACTGGATGAATGCGGCAGATATCACCAACGGCCATTTCTTATTATAAGTAGCCACACCCGACACAGCCACCGCATCGCACAACGCAAAAATAGTGTGTATTATTAATGTCTATACAAAGAAGATGAATCCAACCATGATGTAACAGATCGTTTTTGTCCCAACTATTGTGGAGAGCTTCCCGCGTGCGCGCCAAAGCAACTGACGATACCAGCTTCACTTCAAAACCTGCGGTCGCCAGATGATAAGCCAAGGCGCGGTGGTAGTTCCCAGTTGCTTCAAAAGCTGCGCGCACTGGGCGACCGTAGTCCTTTAACGCGGTGATGAGGCGGGTGAAATCAGCAAGTTCGTTTAAAACAGTTAAGCGACGGCGGCGCTTCTTGCCCGGAACAGCTATCAAAACTTCATGCCGCGCTTTGGCGATGTCGATAGCCACCAAAACAGGTGTGTTCTGTGTAATTGCAATCATGGTCATAGTCGGTCTCCTTTGCGGTGTGGTTTGTGCAAAACCACTGTAGAGACCTGAGACCCGGCTATGACCACCTGCTGCGCTATATGAGGGCTGCGCAGGCGATCCTAGCCTTTTGATCAGCATCATTCCGAAGGTGTTACGGAACCGAGTTCACCAGCGTGGCGATCCTTAAATGGGTTCAGGAGACTGACGTTGATTGGCACTATATCGCACCGGGAAAACCCCAACAGAACGGCTTCATTGAAAGCTTTAACGGCAAGCTGCGAGATGAATGCCTCAATGAAACGCTCTTCGGCACGCTGGCCGACGCCCGTCATACGCTGGAAGAATGGCAGGAGGACTACAACTGGCGCAGACCACACTCAGCATTGGGAAACCTGACACCCATGGAATTCTTGCAAAGAAGGATCATGGACAAGATGGCCGCTTGAGGTCAAAGATTTAACTCCAAGGACTCCGCACAAAACTGGAGGAGAACTTGGGGCTCAGGTCATAACCACCAGCTAAAGGCTGTGAATTGTCCGGTAAGCATCATCAAGCCGACAGTCCACAAAAGCAGACCAGATATCCGTTCAATCCGGTCCATATGCCGTTTCATCCATGCCATCGGTCCATTAAGATGTGGAAAGAATGCTGCGACCAAAAGAAACGGCAGCCCCAACCCCACGGCGTAGGCGGCCAACAGGACCGTTCCGCGCGTCACGGATGCTTCTGATGCAGCTAGACCCAAGATCGTGCCAAGGATTGGCCCCAAGCACGGTGTCCAGCCAAATGCGAATGCAAGTCCAAGCACATAAGCCCCAAAAGCCGACCCACCACGGTCGACCATTTCCTTGCGCGCCTCGCGGTCGAGAAACCCGATCCGGTAGATTCCGATGAAATGCGCGCCAAAGATCATCACCACGATGCCTGCGACAATGGTGAACCAGTCTTGGACTTGTAGAAACATGCGCCCAAGCGCTGAAAATGCAAAGCCAAGCAGCAGGAATACGGTTGAAATGCCCAAAACAAAAAATGCTGCTGCCTGCAGCACACGCTTACGAGACGCTGCCTCGTCTTCCATGTCAGACACCGATACGCCACCCATATAGGCCAGATATGGCGGCACAATCGGCAGCACACAGGGCGGTAAGAACGACAGCAAACCAGCCACTGCTGCGATGACCATCGCGGGCACCAGGGACGCGTCCAAAATCTGAGTGGCTTCTAACATTATGACTCCTTCTTGTGATCTTCCTAGGCCAGCAAAGGCGCCGCGTCACGCCACAGATTGTCACAGCTGTGTTTACGCGCTATAATATTTTGGTTAACAAAGTGGCATGTCTCATGAACTTGATGCCACAGGGCTGCTTTGCCCCCTGCCCGTTCTAAAAGCCCGAAAGCGATTGCAAGGCTTGTCCAGCGGGGACGAATTACATGTGACGGCTGATGACCCAGCCGCAGTGATCGACATCCCGCATTTTTGCTCTGAGGCAGGCCATACGCTTGTCGATATGTCTCATCAGGGTACAGCCCAGCTTTACGTTATCCGTAAAGGCTAAATTGTTACCCGCCGCGCTGTGTGTACCCGTAGTCGCTGCGCTATATGTTAGTAATGAAAAAAGACCGCGTCGGGGTACGACGCGGCCTTTGATAATTTAGCGACCCAAAGACCACCAGCCTTTGCGTTTCGGCGCAGCAGGTTTTGCGGGTTCCGGCGCAGGTTCCGCTGCCATTATCTCCGGCGCGGGTGCCACAACCGAAGCAGATTCTGCTACAGGTTCTGGTGGAGCAACTGGTTCTGGCTGAACCCGATCTGGCGCAACCTCAACCGGAGCGTCAGCCACGACTTCTGGCTTTGGCTTGGCGCGACTCTTACGCTTTGGTTTTGGCTTTTCAACAGCTTCTTCAGGTGCGGCCTCTGCCGTTTCTGCAGGAGCCTCATCCTTTGGTGGAGCCTTTTTACGGGTTCGCGGTGCGCGTTTTGGCTTTTCAGCAACTGGCTCGGCAACAACTTCAATCGTTGCATCAGCTGGTGCAGCCTCGGCCACAACCTCTGGAGAAATATCCGCCACGACGTCTACCGGAGCGCCTTCTACCTTCTTGCGGCTGCGGCTACGCATACGCTTTGGCTTTTCAGTTGTTGATTCTTCAGAACCCTCAACCAAAGCTGCCGGTTCGCCCCCATCAGCCGCTAAAATAGGTGCAGCTTCGTCATCAACCTGTCCTTCGACAGTCTCTTGGCTTTGCTCAACGTTGCCGCCCCGACGACGCCGACGACGACGGCGTTTTTTGCGGGGACGATCTTCTGCATCCGCACTGTCTACTGGCTCGACCGTCTCAACAGTCTCGGCTGTTGTCTGCGCTTCTGTCTCGTCTTCATCCTCATCAGCGCTTGGCAACAATACATCAGTATCGTCGTCATCCATCATGGCGGCAGTGGCCACAACAACGGGAGCCGCATCAGGCACCACACGGGTCGCTGTCTTGAACTTTTCAATAGCAAAGTCAGGCGACACGAGGCTTGGATCACATTCGATTCTCACGGACATACCATGGCGCGCCTCAATATCAGCAATATGTTCACGCTTCTCGTTCATCAAGAAGTTGGCAATCGAAATTGGTGAACGCACCAGTACTTCTTTTGAACGACCGCGCACGCCTTCTTCGTCCAAAGCACGCAATATCGACAAGGCGACGTTATCGTCTGACCGTAGCAAACCAGTGCCGTGGCAATGGCCACACATCTGTGTCGTTGCCTCGAGCATACCCGGGCGCAGACGCTGACGGGACATTTCCATCAAGCCAAAGCCAGAGATGCGACCAACCTGAATACGGGCACGGTCGGTTTTCAACGCATCTTTCATCCGTTTTTCAACGGCGATGTTGTTGCGGCGCTCGTCCATGTCGATGAAATCGATCACGATCAAACCAGCCAAGTCACGCAAGCGGGCTTGACGCGCCACTTCATCGGCGGCCTCAAGGTTGGTCTTGGTCGCTGTTTGTTCAATCGACGCTTCTTTGGTCGCACGACCGGAGTTCACGTCAACCGCAACAAGCGCTTCGGTGATACCAATCACGATATAACCACCAGACGGCAGCTGAACCGTCGGGTTAAACATACCGTTCAAGTAGCCTTCAACCTGATAGCGCGCGTAAAGCGGCATCTGTTCGGTATAGCGTTTCACGTTCTTGGAATGGGACGGCATGATCATTTTCATGAAGTCCTTGGCCGTGCGGTAACCGCCCTCGCCTGCAACGATCACTTCGTCGATGTCTTTGTTGTAAAGATCGCGGATCGACCGTTTGATTAGGTCGCCTTCCTCGTAAATCTTCGCAGGTGCGATAGATTTCAATGTTAGCTCGCGGATCTGTTCCCACAAACGCTGCAGGTATTCATAGTCGCGCTTAATCTCAGACTTGGTGCGCTGCGATCCAGCGGTGCGAATGATCAGGCCAGCACCCTCAGGAACCTCCATCCCATTTGCAATTTCTTTCAGCTTCTTGCGGTCAGGCGCGTTGGTGATCTTGCGGCTAATACCGCCACCACGGGCCGTGTTCGGCATCAACACGCAATACCGACCAGCGAGCGACAGATATGTAGTCAGGGCAGCGCCCTTGTTTCCGCGTTCTTCTTTGACAACTTGGATCAGCAGAATCTGACGAACTTTAACGACCTCTTGGATTTTGTACCGCTTCGGGCGCGGCTTGCGCACGGGACGTACATCTTCGCTGTCGTCTTCAGTTGTGACGCTTTCAATGCGGTCATCTTTGTCTTTGGCATCTGCTTTTGCGTCATCATCAGCTTCGGCTTCTGCAGCAACCTGATCATCTGAAACAGCCTCGACGTCTTCGTCAGATGTCGCTGCCTCAACAACTTCAGGTTCTTCGTCTGCTGCTGGTGTCTCAACAGGTGTTTCGGACACCAACTCCATCGAAGAGCTGCCCTCTTCATCATCATCAAGATCGATGGTTTCCATACCAGCGATTTCGACCGTGTCATCAGCAACATCAGCAGTGGCTACCGCATCACCCAACGTCGCATCCGCAGCCTTCGAACGGCTCCGCGAACGGCGACGTTTTATGGGTTTTTCTTCCTCATCATCGTCAGCCTTCAGGCTGTCGGCGTAGGCTTTTTCTTCGGCGATCAACGCTTCGCGATCGGCGATAGGGATTTGGTAATAGTCAGGATGAATTTCCGAGAACGCGAGGAAACCATGGCGATTTCCCCCATAGTCCACAAACGCTGCCTGCAGCGACGGCTCGACCCGTGTCACTTTGGCAAGATAGATATTCCCAGCGAGCTGGCGCTTAAACTGGCTTTCAAAATCAAATTCTTCGACTTTGTTCCCGTCGACCACAACAACGCGGGTTTCTTCCGCGTGTGTGGCATCGATTAACATTTTCTTTGGCATTGTATCCGTTCACTCGCACGCAACGACACCTCCCCGGAGGGGCGGCATGGACGGTGGCGATTTCAATTAAGGCGATGGGCGCAACGGCAAACGGTGTAACCCAAGAGGCCACCGGATTTTTGCCTATATTTTGCGCGCTTTGCATCGCGTTGTTTCTCCTGATTCCCGCTAGTTAGGGAACCCATTCATGACCCGGCGCATCGGTGAAACCGCGCGACCTGGGCGTTCCTGAGGCCATTTTCAGGCCACATCAGCTGTTATTTTAGGGGAGGCTTTACGCCAAACATCAAATCAACAGAGAATTCTACCGGACGACACCACGCACCAACGCATGGACATCCGTACACCATACATAGGTTACGCGGGTGTCATAAAACAAGTGCTATCGTCACAACCTTAAGTTGAGCACATACAGCAACCCTAAAGATACTCCGACCTTTGCAATCCGTATTTCGCCATTTTCTCGTTTAAGGTTCGGCGCGGCAAGCAAAGCTCGTCCATAACCGCGATAATACTACCCTTGTGGCGGCGCATGGTGTTGTCGATCAACATCCGCTCAAACGCTTCAACAAATTCCTTCAGCGGCTTGCCTTCAGTCGTCATCGCAGACTTCATTTCTTCATCGGTGTCGGCCATTAGAAGCGATGCGATCGTGCCTGAACCACGACGGTTCTGCAGGACGGCGCGTTCGGCCACATTAAACAACTGACGCACATTGCCAGGCCAAGGCGCCTGCAAAAGCTGGGCGGCCTCTTGAGCGGAAACATCGGGCGCGTCACAGCCATATTCCTCGGCAAACTGCTCGGACAGGCGGGTGAACAATGTCAGAATGTCTTCACCGCGCTGGCGCAATGGCGGCACAGTGATGCGCAGGGCCGCAAGTCGGTAAAACAGGTCTGGGCGCAATACACTCTCGCACGTCTTATCCTGTTCCTGCAAATTACAGATCGCAATAATCCGCGTTTCCGCAGGTGTGCCTTGATCGTTAATCGCAGTTAAAAGGCGCGATTGCAGCGGCTGTATCAGCGCTTCAATGTCCTCAAGCACAAGCGTACCACCACGGGATTCTTCTATGGCAGGGATCGGTTCATCATCTTGGGCCGGGCCAAATAACCGGCGCGACAGACTGTCTTCATCAAACGCAGAACACGATAGAAGAACAAATTTCTTGCTAGCACGGGCACCAACAGCATGCAGAGCATGGGCGACAAGCGTCTTACCAGTCCCTGTTTCGCCTTCAATAAGAACATGGCCATCGGCCTGCCCGAGATCCAGAATATCTTCTTTAAGACGCTCCATTGGTGGTGATTGACCTATCAGTTTCTTAATCAGCGCGGACCCATCCGATAATTCACGACGCAACACACGGTTATCAAGCGTTAGACGACGGGCTTGGGTCGCCTTCTTGGCCAGCTCAGTCATGCGATCAGGATTGAACGGTTTTTCTAAGAAATCGAATGCCCCCATGCGCATCGCCTCTACCGCCATTGGGACGTCACCATGACCAGTAATCATGATCACCGGCAGCGAACTATCGACGCCCTTAAGTTTACGTAAAAATTGCATACCATCCATGCCAGGCATTTTGATGTCGGACACCACGATACCCGGAAAGTCATTGCCAAGACCCTTCAATGCCTCTTCGGCGCTAGAATATGTCTCGGTGTCAAAACCGGACAGGGCCAACCATTGGCTGATCGACTGACGCATATCTTTTTCGTCATCGACAATCGCAATTTTCATAGCTTTGCTCATTTGGTCGTGTCCTTATTCCGCGGCTTCAACTTCGGCACTTAAGATAGGTAGTTGCACTTCAAATACAGCCCCTCCACCCACAGCATTCCGCGCCGTAAGTCGACCGCCCAAGTCGTTGACGATACCAGAAGAGATGGCAAGCCCAAGCCCAACGCCGTCGCCGGGCTGTTTGGTGGTGTAAAACGGCTCAAACAACTCATCGAGGTCTTCAATCCCGTCGCCGTTGTCTCGCACTGTCAGGCTTACCGTGTCGCCTGTCGCCAATATGATCTCGATAGATGGGTCGCGGACCATTTTGGTCGCATCCAGCGCGTTACGAAGCAGGTTGATAATCACCTGTTCAAGCCGCAGCCTATCGCCCCAAATCATCACCGGATCTTCGGGTAAAGTGCGGGTGATTGTAATGTCGCGGCTTTTCAATTGCGGCTCCATCATCGACAGCGCAGATGACACTGCAGCCCTTGTATCCAATAGGCTAAACGTATCAGCGCCCTTGCGCGCGTATGATTTCAACTGCTTGGTAATAGCCCCCATCCGCTCGATCAGGTCATCAATGCGATGGAATGCCGACAGTGCTTCTTCGGGGCGTTTGCGTTGCAGCAAAAGGCGGGCACCCGCCAGATAAGTTTTCATCGCCGCCAAAGGTTGATTTAACTCGTGACTAACAGCCGCCGACATCTCGCCCAAGGCGGCCAATTTGGACGATTGCGCGAGGGTCTGTTCGGCAACCTCAAGCGTCTTTTCAACCTTCTGGCGCTCGGCGATTTCCCGCTGGAGCCGGAGGTTCAAAGCACGAAGATCGGCGGACTCGCGCTGAAATAACACCATCCGCGACGCCGCTTTACGCGACCATAGCCAAAACAGCAGCGCCAAAATGATCGCGAATCCCATGAGTTCAAGTGCGAGCACACCGTTTACACGCTCGCGCACCGACGAATAGGTCGTAAAGCTGACGATCCGCCAGCCTTGGAACGGGACGCGAGCCTCGCGGCGCAAAACGGCCTTGCCCTGAAGATACGCATCAGCAGGCAACGTGGCCCAATCTTGGGTCGCTCGCACTGCGCGTTCAATCGCGGATGGAGCAGACTGACGGGTCAATGCACCAACCTCGTCCAAGCCACGCCAACGCGGTTCGGTCGACATAACAATCGTGCCTTGGTTGTCGGCCACATACACCGCGTCCGACACCCCCGCCCAACCGCGCTCAAGTTTCTGTAAATCCACCTCAACAACGATCACGCCGACCGTTGAGCCACTCACCTCAACACGGCGCGAATAAAGAAACGCATATGACCCGTTTTCCTGATCAAGCGTCGTAAAAATTGTGGCATTGCTACGCTGCGCATTCACAAAATGCGGCGACGCCTTTTGCCTCTCACCCAAGCGACTGCGGTCAGTTGCGGCCACAGTTCGGCCGTCTGCATCCAAAAGAATGAGAGACGCCGCGCCAATTTCATCAACAAACGACAAAAGGCGCGCGGTGGACAAAGAATAATTTTTGTAATCAAGGGCCGCGATCAATTGCGGATCACGTGCCAACAACTGCGGCACAATTGAATTGCGCTGCAGCTCGCTCAACAAGTTGGCAACATAAAGGGTCAGACGTACTTCCGACTGATTGCGGGTCGTTTCTGTAAACCGCTGGGTCAAAAACTGGTTGCTGAAATAGATAACTATCACGCCTAGCGCGCAAACCGCGAGCACCCCAATACGCAGGTACCACCGGTTTTGGTCGCGACGTTTGGAGCGAGCGTCTGGTGTCATCATACGCGGAGCATAAACCCTGCCCTACGACCCCACAAGTTACGCGTTTGTCAGCTGTCCCAGCAACCCGCAGAAAAGCGCCTGCCCGTCCGTGCCGCCATGGCCATTATCCACAGCCCGTTCAGGATGCGGCATCATGCCTAGAACGCGGCGGTTTTCGGATAGAATGCCCGCAATATCATCAATCGACCCATTTGGGTTATCGCCGTATGTAAATGCCACGAGGTCTTCACCGTGCAAACGGGCCAAGCCATCAGCATCAATCGTGTAATTGCCGTCATGGTGCGCCACAGGAAAATCAACGGTATCGCCAGCGCTATAACCTTCGGTAAATGCGTTATCAGACGTCACAACATTCAATCCAACAGTCTTGCAGATGAACTTTAGCCCAGCATTGCGCATCAACGCACCGGGCAACAGCCCAGTTTCGGTTAAAACCTGAAATCCATTGCAAACGCCAAGCGCATAGCCGCCGCGCTCAACATGGGCGACAACGCTTTTGCAAATTGGGGATTGGGCGGCAATCGCACCGCACCGAAGATAATCACCAAACGAGAAACCGCCCGGAACGGCGACCAAGTCAACGTCAGGTAAATTTGCGTCCTTGTGCCAGACCATCGTGACGTCAGCGCCGGCGGCTTTAAGAGCCACAGCCATATCACGGTCGCAGTTGGACCCCGGAAAAACGATAACCGCAGCGCGCATTACAGCACCTCGACGCGGTAGCTTTCGATAACCATATTCGCGAGCAGCTTTTCGCACATCTGCGCGATTGTGTCCTCGGACGTGCCATCGGCCAAATCAAGCTCAATCACCTTGCCCTGACGGACGCTTTCGACGCCCTCAAAGCCAAGTGATCCAAGGGCGTGCTGCACGGCAGCCCCCTGTGGATCCAAAACACCATCCTTAAGCATCACATGAACTCTGGCTTTCATACGTCTGATTTCCTTCAATTAATCAAGGTTGGCTTAGTAGGATTATGTGTCACATTTGTCGGCAACACGCCCAAACGCTTGGCGACTTCAGTATAGGCATCGGCCAGATCACCAAGGTCTCGGCGGAACACATCCTTATCAAGCTTACGACCGGTTTCGATGTCCCAAAGACGGCAGCTGTCAGGGCTAATTTCATCAGCCAAGATTAGACGCGGATATTCATTGTCCCACACGCGGCCAACTTCAATCTTAAAGTCAATCAGCTTGATACCAACACCGTACATCACGCCAGACATAAAGTCGTTCACGCGCAGCGCAAGGCTGACGATATCGTCCATTTCCTGCTGGGTGGCCCAACCGAATGCGGCGATATATTCCTCAGGCACCAACGGGTCACCAAGGCTGTCATCTTTATACGAAAACTCGACAATCGGACGGGGCAACGCTGTGCCCTCTTCCATGCCCAAACGCTTGGCCATCGTACCCGCGGCATAGTTGCGCACGATTACTTCGAGCGGGATAATCTCCACCTGACGGATCAACTGTTCGCGCATATTGATGCGTTTGATAAAATGCGTCGGGACGCCGATGGCCTGTAGTCCGACCATGAAATATTCGGACAGGCGGTTGTTCAACACACCTTTGCCTTCGATCACAGCCTTCTTTTCGGCGTTAAATGCAGTGGCGTCATCTTTGAAGTATTGGATCAATGTACCGGGCTCGGTGCCCTCATACAGGATCTTTGCTTTGCCTTCATAGACCAATTTGCGGCGTGCCATCCCAGATCCCTCGCGTGCGTCGGGCCCCACCCTTGGGGCGCGTCTTAAAATGCCTCTTACGCCAACACCCTCTTGCGAGCAAGGCACCCAGACACCATATCTTGTGTGAGGCGTTAAAAACCAAAAGGAGACCCAAATGAGTAGCATGACAGACCGTGAAACCGCATTTGAGAGCAAATTTGCCCATGACGCAGAAATGCAGTTCAAGGCAGAAGCCCGCCGCAACAAACTGCTGGGCCTTTGTGCCGCTGATCTAATGGGTAAAACAGGTGACGACGCGCAGGCACATGCCCGAGAGATAATCAAAGCTGATCTCGAAGAGGCCGGCGACGAAGATGTGTACCGCAAGGTATCGGGCGATCTGGACCACCGTGCCGACGAGGCGACCATCCGGACCCAGATGATCAACCTGATGGTTGAGGCAAAGACACAACTAATGTCCGAGATCTGAACAAATCCGACAATTGGGTCTAGCGGGCGCGCCATTTAGGTGCGCCCAATTTCGTTGCACCGCTTGCACCGTTTACACCGTCGTGCAAGAAGCAGCGCTTCATCTCAATAAGGACCAGACACATGGCCAATGCCCTGACCAAACTGCTCGAAACACGTGACTGGCTATTGGCCGACGGGGCCACGGGGACCAATTTGTTCAACCTCGGACTGGAAGCAGGCGACGCGCCAGAGATGTGGAACGTCGATAAACCCGAAAACATCCGGACCTTATATAAGGGTGCGGTTGATGCGGGCAGCGATCTGTTTTTGACCAATACATTTGGCGGCAATGCGTCGCGTTTGAAACTTCACAACGCCGTTGATCAAGTCCACGAACTTAACCGCGTCGGCGCCGCTATTGGCCGCGATATTGCGGACGCATCTGGGCGTACTGTGATCGTCGCAGGTTCAGTCGGCCCAACTGGCGATATTATGTCCCCGATGGGCACCCTGACCCATAAAATCGCGGTTGAGATGTTTCACGAACAAGCCGAAGGCCTAAAAGCAGGCGGCGCAGACGTGCTGTGGGTCGAAACCATCTCCGCCCCAGAAGAATTCCGTGCCGCCGCCGAAGCCTTCGCGCTGGCCGACATGCCATGGTGCGGCACCATGAGCTTTGACACTGCAGGCCGCACGATGATGGGGCTGACATCGACTGACATGGCCAAAATGGTTGGCAAGCTTGACCATCAACCAATCGGATACGGTGCAAATTGCGGTGTGGGTGCATCTGATCTGTTGCGCACGATCCTTGGGATCGCCGAACATTCCGGTGACGCGACGCTAATCTCTAAAGGCAACGCAGGCATTCCAAAATACCACGACGGGCATATTCATTACGACGGCACCCCTGCCCTGATGGGCGACTACGCCGTGCTGGCCCGCAATTGCGGCGCACGGATTATCGGCGGCTGCTGCGGAACCACACCAGAGCATCTGGTCGCCATGCGGGCCGCATTGGAGAACACGCCCAAGGGACCAAAGCCAAGCCCAGAAGATATCACAACAGCGCTCGGTGGGTTTTCATCCGTGTCTGACGGCACAGATGGTGCCGGACCAGTACGCGCACCGCGTCGTGGCCGCAGAAAAGGCTAAAACAGCGACATCTGATCACCAACTTGCGACGGCACCTGAAATAGGTCCGTCCGCAAAGGAGGTAATTCGCGGGCAAGGCCCAGCTTGCGCGTGCTCAATTGTACACGCTGCCGGATCAAATCGGCCCACTTTCCTTGGCCGCGCATACGCGTACCAAATTCTGGGTCGTAATCCTTGCCGCCATGCAATTCGCGCACGCGGCCCATCACGCGGGCCGCACGGTCTGGAAACGCATCTGCAAGCCAATCTTGGAACAATCCTGACACCTCCCGCGGCAGCCGCAACACGATGCACGACGCCGCCACAGCCCCCGCAATATGTGACGCCGTCAAAATCGATTCGAGCTCGTGATCAGTCAGCGCAGGCACCACTGGTGACACCATCACACGCACCGGAATACCCGCATCGGCCAGACGGCTAATAGTTTGTAATCGACGCGCAGGTAACGGGACACGCGGCTCCATTGCGCGCGATGTCTGATTGTCCAGCGTCGTGATCGAAATACCCACACGCACAAGGCCTTTGGCAGCCATCGGAGCCAGAATATCAATATCGCGTTCAATCATCATGCCTTTAGTAACAATGCCAACTGGGTGGTTGAACTTTGCGAGCACCTTTAAGATGCCACGCATGATTTCATGTTTTTTCTCAATCGGTTGGTACGGATCAGTATTTGTGCCAATCGCAATCATCGCTGGTCTATACCGAGGATTACGCAGCTCTTTTTCCAATATTGCAGGCGCGTCAGGGCGGGCAATCAGCTTGGTTTCGAAATCCAACCCTGGGGACAGGCCCAAATACGCATGACTGGGGCGGGCAAAGCAATAAATTCAGCCATGTTCGCAGCCGCGGTACGGATTAATTGAGCGATCAAATGACAAGTCAGGTGAGGTGTTTTTACTGATCACACGACGCGGGACTTCAATGCTGACTGTGGTGCGTAAAACAGGCAACTCTTCGACCCGATCCCAGCCGTCATCCACATGCTCGGACCGCACAGAATCAAACCGCACAGCAGGGTTTGACAGTGCGGCGCGGCCACGCAATTGAACTTGGCGGTGATCAATGATTTTTGACATGGTTAAAATATGGAACAAAAAGAAAACACAGGCAAGCCTTGGTCGGTGTCGATTACATAAATGTCGCGATTGTCTGCGTGCGCTCTGGCAATACGGCGCACAACTTGTAAAACAACTGTGCACATTTACCAGCACCTACGGAGGTTTCCCCTATGTCCGAAGAAGATGACATCATCCTGTCCGAACTGAACGACGAAGATCTTGTCGCTCAAATGTTCGACGACCTATATGACGGCATGAGAGAAGAAATCGAAGAAGGTGTGAACATCCTGATCGCGCGCGGTTGGATGCCTTACCGTGTCCTGACCGAAGCGCTTGTTGGTGGCATGACCATCGTTGGTGCAGACTTCCGTGACGGTATTTTGTTCGTGCCAGAGGTTCTATTGGCCGCCAACGCGATGAAGGGTGGCATGGCCATTCTGAAACCGCTTTTGGCCGAAACTGGTGCGCCACGTGTCGGCAAGATGATCATCGGAACCGTCAAAGGCGACATCCACGATATCGGTAAAAACCTTGTTGGCATGATGATGGAAGGCGCAGGCTTTGAAGTTGTCGACATGGGGATCAACAACGCCGTTGAAGCCTATCTCGAAGCAATCGAGGTGGAGGGCCCTGATATTTTGGGCATGTCCGCACTGCTGACCACCACAATGCCGTATATGAAGGTCGTGATTGATACGCTGATCGAAAAAGGCATGCGCGACGACTATATCGTGCTTGTTGGTGGTGCGCCCCTGAACGAAGAGTTCGGCAAAGCCATCGGCGCAGACGCATATTGCCGTGACGCGGCTGTTGCGGTTGAAACTGCCAAAACATTCATGGCGCGCAAGCATAACCAAGGTGCGACGGCCTAAAATCAACCCGATTGATTGATGAAAGGCCTCGCAGTTAACCTGCGGGGCCTTTTGTTTTTGCCGCGCATACCCACATGTTAAACAAAGGAGATACAATGCCCCTGTCCTACATGCTGATTATCATCGCTATTGTTATCGTGGCTGCAGGTATTACCGTTGCTGTGATGCAAGGCTTCGGATTATGGATTGTGATCCCCACGATGGCTGCGGCCTTGGGCCTGCGGGCATGGATCGCGCGCAAGTGATTGATGACCAGACCCTTACGACCGACGGGCTGGCCCAATTGGGTAAGGGCCGCGTGCTTTTGTTGGCCTGCGGGGCTTTGGCCCACGAGATTATCGCGCTGAAAAAAATGAACAGCTGGGATCATCTAGATTTGCAATGTTTGCCCGCCATTTTCCACAACCATCCTGAGAAAATTACCCCAGCGATCACGGATGCAGTTGCTAAGCACCGCGATTTCTATGACAATATCTTTGTGGTATACGCCGATTGTGGCACTGGTGGACAATTGTTTGAAAAGTGCAAGGAAATGGGTGTTTCGATGATCGAAGGCCCACATTGTTATTCGTTTTTTGAAACAAATGTAGTGTTCGAAGCCCGCGATGAGATGACGGCATTCTATCTTACAGACTTTCTTTTGCGTCAGTTTGATGCGTTTGTCTGGGAACCGCTCGGCCTTGGCCGCCACCCTGCCCTGCGCGATATGTATTTCGGAAATTACACCAAATTGGTTTATCAAGCACAGACAGATAACGCTGAATTACGGGCAAAGGCGCAGGTTTGCGCTGACCGCCTTGGCCTAACCTATGAATACCGGTTCACGGGCTACGGTGATTTGGAAACCAGCCTCGCAACACTTTAAACGGCCGTAAGCTTAATTCGCTCGATCATCGCACGCACGCCGTTTGAGCGCTGCGCAGAAAGGTGGTCGTTCAGGCCCAAACGGCCCAATTCTGCGTTCGCGTCCACCGCCTGCACATCCGCCAGAGGCAGATCATCATAAAGCGCATGCAGCACAGCGATCAACCCGCGTACAATCATCGCATCACTATCGCCGCGAAATGTGAAAACGCCGTCGCGTACCTGTGGCACAATCCAAACCTGGGACGCGCAGCCATCAACCTTGGTCGCTGGCACACGGAATGCGTCCTCGAGCGGGTCCATCGCCTTGCCCATGTCAATCACATGGCGGTATCGGTCTTCCCAATCGTCGAGAAAATCAAAGTCTTCGGCGATCTCTTCAAATCGGGCGGTGGCCATGGTGCAAACTCCTGTTGATACCACTGATCTAGGTCGGAATGGGCGCATCGTCCAGAGGATGCTTTTCAACAGGTGCATCATCCGTTACGCAAGACGTGACGATTTGACGAAAGGCCAACAAAATGCGCGTATTCCTGCCCCTAATTCTCTGTGCTGTTATTGCTGTGACTGGTTGCGCCCGCGTAGCGGATACGCGGATGAACCCACTTAATTGGTTTGGAAAGTCGACATCGGCGCCATTGACGGCTTCGGGCAAAATACGCCCGCTTGTCCCTACCAACCGCGCGACACGTGTGGTTGACGGTCGCGGCGCCATTCAAAGCGTGACTGGCTTGGCCATCGAAAAAACGCCAAACGGTGCCATCGTGCGCGCAACTGGCATCGCCAGCACACAGGGTCAGTTTAATGCCCAACTAGTTCCAGTCAGCAATGAAGGTGGCGTTTTGACGTTGGCATTCCGGATTGAAGGCGTTGCAAACGCAGGCACAAACTCTGCGTTTTCACGCCAAGTCATCGTGGCGCGGGTACTAACATTTGCGGATTTGGCGGGCGTGCGCACAATTCGTGTGCAATCCGCGACAAACCAGCGATCAGCATCACGTTAAAGCGGGACAGTCACTACTTTCTGTCCATCAACAGCCAAGCCAACCTTACCGTCACAAAGTAGAATGGCATCGTTGCCAAACACTTCTTTGCGCCAACCACGCATGGCTTTCATGTCGCGTTCGCCCGCGGCCAATGCATCTAATTCGGCTGATGATGCAATAAGCTTGGCAGCAACATCCTCATTATCAGACTTGGATTTCAACAATACGCGCAACAGATCAGCAAGTGCAGGGTTAACCTGCAATTTGACACTGCTATGATCCACTTTCGGAAGCTGATCATTCGGCACGGCCAATCCAGACTTCACCGCAGTCATAATACCAGCGGCGATATCGCCACGACGGGCCTCGCGCAAAAGCAACCGTGACCGACCAAGGTCTTGTTCGGACTGCGGCTTGGTCGAAGCAAGTTCGATCAAGGCGTCATCTTTATAGACGCGACTGCGCGGAATATTGCGGTCGCGGGCATAAGTTTCGCGAAACCGTGCAAGCTCGCGGACAATGGCAAGGAAACGACCCGAATTGGTGCGTGTCTTCACGCGGCGCCACGCTTCGTCCGGATCGGCCCGATAAGTGGCGGGGTCATTTAAGACAGCCATCTCTTCGGCGACCCATTTCTTACGGCCAGATTTTTCCAAACGATCCGACAGATATTCATAAATATCGCGCAGAAAAGTCACGTCACCTACAGCATAAGTCGCCTGCGCATCCGTCAACGGACGACGTGTCCAATCGGTAAAGCGTGACGATTTATCCAGATCAGATTTGCAAATTTTGCGCACCAGTGTCTCGTATCCGGCCTGTTCACCAAACCCGCAAACCATCGCGGCCACTTGCGTGTCAAACAACGGTGCTGGAATAATACCTTTATCGACGAAGAAAATTTCAAGATCCTGACGGGCTGCATGAAATACTTTGACCACGCCTGCATCGGCAAAAAGATCATATAGCGGGGCCAACGACAGGCCCTCGGCCAATGGGTCAACAAGGCAAGCATCGTCACCATCGCTGTCTTGATACGCAAGCTGGACCAAACACAGCTTTGAATAATAGGTGCGTTCTCGCAAAAACTCTGTATCGACAGTCACATAGGCCCGTTTGGCCGCCTCAGCACAGAACGCAGCAAGTGCGTCGGTCGTTGTGATCGTCTTCATTGAATACCCGTTTTTTGCGTCATATATGTTTGTGCGTAATGACTACGCGATCACGCCTACAAAGAAAAGCTAAACGCCCAAAACAACTTGATCGCGCTTTCCGGAAGCAAAACGGCGCAGCACCTTGGGATATAGCGCATGCTCAAATGGGAGGACTTTGGCGGCCAAGTCATCCGCCGTATCACCTGCCGCAATTACAATCCGCGCTTGGCCCAATATCGGCCCACCGTCTAGTTCGGCAGTGACTTCATGCACCGTGCAGCCATGATATTCGTCGCCCGCGTCAATCGCACGTTGGTGTGTATGCAAGCCGCGATACTTTGGCAAAAGCGACGGATGGATATTGAGCATCCGGCCATCCCATTTTGCCATGAATTCAGGCGACAATATTCGCATAAATCCAGCAAGACAGACAATATCAGGCGCAACGGCTACCAAAGCATCATGCACCGCATCTTCAAACGCGCCGCGATCTTTGCCAAACTGTTTGTGGTCAATCGCAAGGGTAGCAATGCCCGCAGACGCGGCCTTTGCTAGCCCACCTGCATCAGGTACGTTGGAAATAACGATGCAGGGTCTGCAAGGATGGTCGCCATTCATATCTTTGACCAGCGACATCATATTAGAGCCGCCGCCCGAGATCAGAATAGCAACCCGTTTGGTCACAAAAGTGACCCTGTGTAGGACACGCCCTCGCCTGCTTTTACAGTACCGATTTGCATGACATTTTCGCCAGCGGCAGTCAGAATTGCGGTCACAGCGTCAGCCTCAGACGCGGCAACGGACAAAACCATGCCGATGCCGGAGTTAAACGTCTTCAACATCTCGGATTCGACGATACCGCCCGTCGCAGCCAACCATTTAAATACAGGCGGCAACTCCCAAGCGTTCAAATCAATCTGCGCGCCCAATCCTTCGGGCAAAACGCGTGGCAGGTTTTCAGTCAGACCACCGCCGGTGATATGGGCCAAGGCGTGAACACCGCCATGTTTAATCGCAGACAACGTCGATTTCACATACAGACGGGTTGGCGTCAGCAAAGCAGCCCCCAATGGGCCATCCGCAAACGGCGCATCGTCGGCCCAACCAAGGCCAGATACGTCAACAATGCGGCGCACTAGCGAATACCCGTTGGAATGCACCCCATCAGATGCAAGACCTATCAAAACGTCGCCTTCAACAACACCCGCTGGCAGGTCAGCGCCACGTTCCATCGCGCCAACTGCAAAACCAGCAAGGTCAAAATCACCATCATGATACATGCCCGGCATTTCAGCCGTTTCACCACCAATCAGCGCGCATCCGGATGCTTCACACCCTGCAGCGATACCGTTGATAATGCGGGTGGCGTCTTCAATATCCAATTTTCCAGTAGCAAAATAATCAAGGAAAAACAAGGGTTCCGCGCCTTGGCACACCAGATCGTTGACGCACATGGCCACCAGATCAATCCCAATTGTGTCGACATTGCCAGTATCAATCGCGATACGCAGCTTGGTGCCGACTCCGTCCGTGGCCGCAACCAAGATCGGATCGTTGTATCCCGCGCCTTTCAAATCAAATAGCGCGCCAAAGCCGCCAAGCCCAGCCATTACACCCGTCCGCGCCGTGCGCTTAGCCGCAGGTTTGATCCGCTCAATCAGCGAATTACCCGCGTCGATGTCAACGCCTGCGTCGGCGTATGTCAGGCCAGTTTTGGTCCCATCATTGGTCATTGTGCATCCCCCAAAGAGCCAAATTCAGCCATCAGCTACCCCAAGGGGATACGCCGCGCAACGGTGTCGACACGCGTCTGCGCAAAAAATCCACAAACGACGGTGGTTGGCTCGTCTTTTTGGGCCATACTACCCTTGGCGGCGCTGCGAACATGTTGTAAGACGCGCTCACTCCTGGGGGGATTAGCTCAATTGGTTAGAGCAGAGCGCTCATAACGCTTTGGTTGGGGGTTCAAGTCCCTCATCCCCTAGGTGATTTCTACAGTTCCTCAGCACGACACCCTTGCAGCGCGACGCTGCCAGTTGAGATCAGTGCCCTAACTTGTTTCGTCATGACGTGCGCTCCAATTTGGCCAATCTTCACCTGCCGGGCCATTCCGAGATTTGCGTCGCGGCCGTCATAGCGGTCCCATTCGAAGGGCACCTTTTTGGTCACGCGGTGGACAGCATAGATCCAAAGGCGTTTGTGGGCGCAGGTTGGAACGACAATATGGTAAATCTCACCTCGTATTAAAAATATTCAGCATACAACGGTATACAGTCTGTTCTCGACTTACGTATTACGCTATGGAGCGGACAGATTAGTAACCGGAGACAAACAATGTCAAAGATTAAGGTAGCAAACCCCATCGTCGAACTCGACGGCGATGAAATGACACGCATCATTTGGGATTTTATCAAGCAAAAGCTAATCCTGCCCTATCTGGACGTTGATCTAAAGTATTACGACCTCGCCATGGAAGTCCGTGACGAGACTAATGACCAGATCACAATCGACGCGGCGCATGCGATCCAGAAATACGGCGTTGGGGTCAAATGTGCGACAATCACACCTGATGAGCAGCGGGTTGAAGAATTCAGCCTCAAGGAAATGTGGCGTTCACCAAACGGCACAATCCGGAACATCCTTGGCGGTGTTGTGTTCCGTGCGCCGATCATCTGCTCAAACGTCCCGCGCCTTGTGCCGGGTTGGACGCAACCGATAGTCATTGGGCGTCACGCATTTGGTGACCAGTATAAAGCAACCGATTTCTTGATGCCTGGCCCAGGTCAACTTACAATGAAATTTGTTGGCGAAGACGGCAATGTTATCGAAAAAGTTGTCTACGATGCGCCAGCGGCTGGTGTGGCCATGGGCATGTATAACCTCGACAGCTCGATCATCGACTTTGCGCGTGCATCGATGAACTATGGGCTAAAAATGGGCTGGCCCGTGTACCTGTCCACTAAGAATACAATCTTAAAGGCCTATGACGGTCGTTTCAAAGGTCTGTTCGCCAAGGTGTTTGAAGAAGAATTCGCAGATAAGTTCAAAGCGGCTGGCATCACATATGAGCACCGCTTGATCGACGACATGGTTGCTGCGGCGATGAAATGGTCCGGCGGTTTTGTCTGGGCTTGCAAAAACTACGACGGCGACGTGCAGTCAGATACGGTCGCGCAGGGCTTTGGCTCGCTTGGTTTGATGACATCGTTGCTGATGACGCCAGACGGGAAAGTTGTCGAAGCAGAAGCAGCACACGGCACCGTGACACGTCACTACCGCCAGCACCAAGCCGGCCAAGCGACATCGACCAACTCTATTGCGTCGATCTTTGCGTGGACTGGTGGATTGAAGCACCGCGCCAAGCTGGACGAAAACACGCAATTGATGAATTTTGCCGAAACATTGGAAAAAATCGTCGTGAACACAGTTGAGTCTGGTTCAATGACCAAAGACTTGGCGCTGCTGGTCGGCCCCGATCAGAAATGGCTGACCACTGAAGGCTTCCTCGAAAAAATTAACGAGAACCTTAACGCGGCAGTGTAACTATGTTTTAAACGATCTGGAAATTGGGGCTGGTGCAAACTGGCCCCTTTTTTGTGCCCCGATTAACAGCTAGTATTGGCGCAATAACGGGGGGGCAGATGCCGCAACACTATATCTTCTTGGTTTTCGCAATCATTGCTGAAACCATCGGCACCACAGCCCTACAGGCAAGCGCGCAGTTCACCAAGTTTTGGCCGGCGGCACTATGTGTCGTCTCGTATTCCGCGTCTTTTTACCTGATGGCGCTTGCACTCAAAGTCATTCCAGTTGGCATCGCCTACGCGCTCTGGTCGGGTGTCGGCATCATAATGATTGCGATTATCGGGTTTGTGGCCTTTGGGCAAAAGTTAGATTTTGCGGCTGTTGCTGGCATGGGGCTCATCCTTGTGGGAATTCTGGTTATCCACCTGTTTTCAAGCAGCGCGACACACTAACAAAGATGGGTTAAAACCCAACCTACGGATTTGCCCTTCCCTTTCAGCGCTTGCCGCGCTATTCGCGCGCAACTGCCGCAGTCCGGCATCCGTCCCAACCGCTAGAAAGCTCACCTCATGGAAATCCGTAACGTCGCTATTATCGCCCACGTTGACCACGGCAAAACAACGCTCGTCGATGAACTTCTAAAGCAATCTGGTGTGTATCGTGAAAACGAAGCCACGCAAGAACGCGCGATGGACAGCAACGATATCGAACGCGAGCGCGGCATTACCATCCTTGCCAAGAACACGTCTGTTGAATGGAAAGGTGTCCGTATCAACATCGTTGACACTCCAGGCCACGCAGATTTCGGCGGCGAAGTTGAACGCATCCTGTCAATGGTCGACGGTGTTGTGCTGCTCGTTGACGCAGCAGAAGGCGCGATGCCACAGACAAAATTCGTAACGTCCAAAGCGCTGGCTCTTGGCCTGCGCCCCATCGTTGTTGTGAACAAAGTCGACAAAGCAGACGGCGACCCCGACAATGCGGTCAACGAAGTGTTCGACCTTTTCGCAGCACTTGAAGCAGACGACGACCAACTTGATTTCCCAACAATGTTCGCCTCTGGCCGCGCTGGCTGGTGTGACAAAGAACTAGATGGCCCACGCAAAAACCTTGATGCTTTGTTTGACCTTATTGTCGAGCACGTCCCTGCCCCAGCACAGTTGTCGCGCCGCGACGAAAAATTCCAGATGTTGGCGACAACACTGTCAGCCGATCCATTCATCGGTCGTATTCTAACCGGCCGCGTTGAAGCAGGCACATTGCGCGCTGGCGACACCATCAAATCCATGACCCGCGACGGCGAAAAGATCGAACAATTCCGCGTCTCTAAAATTCTCGCGTTCCGTGGATTGAGCCAAACAGGCATCGACGTGGCCGAGGCTGGTGACATCGTCACAATCGCAGGCATGACAAAAGCAACGGTTGCCGACACATTGTGCGATCCGTCGATTGACGTGGCCCTGCCTGCGCAGCCGATTGACCCGCCAACCATTACGGTAACGTTCGGAATCAACGACAGCCCACTGGCTGGTAAAGACGGCAAAAAAGTCCAGTCGCGGATTATCCGTGACCGTCTGGCCAGAGAATGTGAAGTCAACGTTGCAATCAAAATAGCAGACACCCCCGGTGGCGATGCGTTCGAGGTTTCAGGGCGCGGCGAATTGCAAATGGGCGTTCTGATCGAAAACATGCGCCGCGAAGGGTTCGAGCTTTCGATTTCGCGCCCGCAGGTTATTTTCACAGAAGTTGACGGTGTGCGCCACGAACCCGTCGAAGAAGTCACCATCGACGTTGATGACGAATACACTGGCTCTGTTGTCGAAAAAATCACTGGCCCACGCAAAGGCGAGCTGATGGAAATGAAGCCAGCTGGTGCAGGCAAGACACGCATCATCGCGCTGGTCCCATCGCGCGGTCTGATCGGCTATCACGGTGAATTTCTGACAGACACACGCGGCTCCGGCGTTTTGAACCGCCTGTTCCACGGCACGGTTCCTTACAAAGGTGCCATCCAAGGTCGGCGTCAAGGCGTTCTGATCTCGATGGGCAGCGGCGTATCCGTATCCTTCGCGCTCTGGAAACTGGAAGATCGCGGTCGCATGTTCATCGGCGCGCAAGCCCCTGTCTACGAAGGCATGATCATTGGCGAACACAGCCGCGAAAACGACCTTGATGTGAACCCTTTGAAGGGCAAGCAGCTGACCAACGTGCGTGCATCCGGTACCGACGAAGCGGTGCGTTTGACCACGCCGGTAACGATGTCGCTCGAACAGGCGATTGCTTACATCGACGACGATGAATTGGTTGAAGTCACGCCAAACGCGATCCGGTTGCGCAAGCGCTTCCTTGATCCACACGAGCGTAAGCGTAATTCACGGTCTGCAAAATAAAATTAGGCGCAACCCAGACTATGGGTCGCGCCTTTTTTGTATCTATCGCAACAACGCCACGCAATTCGCGTAGCTTTTTTGACCTAAATCTCTTCAACGATGACCAATTCGCGCTGGCTTGCACCTTTCGCAAAGCCAAGTGCCTCTTGATATGCGGGTGAATTATAACAGTCATGGGCAGCGCTTAGGCTTGCAAATCGTGCGACCACATTGCGTGGACGGGAGAGCCCTTCCAACTGTTCAAACGCCCCACCTCGCGCCAAGAAAACCCCGCCGTGATCAGCAATCGCAACAGTCGCACGCTTCGCATATTCGCCGTAAGCCGCCTCGTCACTCACCGTGACGTGCGCAATCCAAAGTGCGGTCATTATTATAATCCCTCCAAATAAGTTTTCGCATCAGCAATCGCTTGATCTGCACCGTCTGCAGACGCGCCCCCACCTTGGGCCATATCAGCACGGCCACCGCCGCCTTTGCCACCCAACGCAGGAACCGCCGCACGCAGCAGATCAACCGCAGACACCTTGTCGATCAGATCGGCCGTAACACCCGTGGCAATCGCAGCCTTGCCACCAGTATCGGCAATCAACAATACAGCACCACTACCCATCTGCGATTTCATTTCATCAATCAGCGCGGGCAAATCCTTGCCAGTCACACCTTGCAAAACTTGGGCTTGAAACGGCACGCCGTTGACAATCTGCACAGCAACCTCGGCCTTGGTGCCACCCGACATCGCAAGCTCGCGGCGCAACTGCGCAATATCATTGGTCAGTGCTTTGCGCTCATCCATTAAGGTTTTCACGCGTTCAGCGACCTCAGCCACAGGGGCTTTCAACAAACCCGCAACCTCAGCCAACCGCCCACTTTGATCCGCCATATGATCCAAAGCCGCCTTGCCCGTCAGCGCTTCAATCCGACGGACACCCGCGCTTGACGCACTATCGCCAAGTAAAACAAACGCGCCAATCTCGCCCAAACGGGCAACATGCGTACCACCGCAAAGCTCAAGACTATAGGTCGATCCATCAGACCCTTTGCCCGATCCGGCCAGTTGGCCCATCGACACAACACGCACTTCATCGCCGTATTTTTCACCAAACAACGCCTGCGCACCCATCGCACGGGCATCATCGGGGGTCATAATACGGGTTTGAACGGTGTCATTTTGACGGATCATCGCGTTCACTTCGTCCTGCACAGCACCCAATTCAACGGCACTAACAGGCTTGCCATGGCTGAAATCAAACCGCAGCCGATCGGGTGCGTTCAACGATCCTCGCTGCGCAATATGGTCGCCCAACGCATTGCGCAGCGCCTCGTTCAACAGGTGCGTAACAGAATGATTTGCTTGCACATTCGCACGGCGGATAGGATCAACGCGCAACTCGGCACCCTGCCCCAATGAAATCTGACCTTCAGTCACAGTGCCGATATGAATGAACAACCCTTCAACCTTTTTGGTGTCGGTAATAGTCACAACCGCGCCGTCTGTCCGCAGAATGCCCGCATCGCCAACTTGGCCGCCAGATTCCGCATAAAACGGAGTTTGGTTCAAAATGATTGATACCTCGCCCGTTGCCGCATCAACTGGCTTGCCATTCTGCACAATCGCGGCAATCTGACCTTCGGCATTCAACGTGTCATAGCCCAAGAAATCTGTCGGACCTGTGGCATCGGCAATCTCGAACCAAACGCTCGCATCCGCCGACGCACCTGTACCAGACCACGCGGCCCGCGCCTTGGCCTTTTGCGCAGCCATGGCAGTGTTAAACCCGTCGGTATCAACCGCGCGGCCCTGTTCGCGCAGCGCATCTTGAGTCAAATCAAGCGGAAAACCAAATGTATCATATAACTTGAACGCCGCAGCACCAGACAATGCAGCCCCATCAGCAAGACCAGACACTTCGTCATCCAACAGCTTTAGACCACGATCAAGCGTCTGTTTGAAACGAACCTCTTCGTTTAGCAACGTCTCTTCGATCAAACGCTGGCCCTGTCCCAATTCAGGATAAGCAGCACCCATCTGCTGCACAAGCGAGCTGACCAAACGGTGCATAACCGGATCTTTTGCCCCCAATAAATGCGCGTGACGCATCGCACGGCGCATAATGCGGCGCAGCACGTAACCGCGACCTTCATTCGACGGCAGCACCCCTTCAGCAATCAGGAACGATGTTGACCGCAAATGGTCGGCAATCACTCGGTGATGCACGTTTTGATCACCAAACGGATCACTAGACGTCGCATGACCGGACGCTTCCATCAATGCGCGAAACAGATCAGTGTCATAGTTATCATGGCTGCCCTGCAACAACGCCGCGACACGTTCCAGCCCCATACCAGTATCAATAGACTGCATATCAAGTGCGGTCATCGATCCGTCTTCATACTGTTCATTTTGCATGAACACGACGTTCCAAATTTCAATAAAGCGATCACCGTCTTCATCGGGGGTACCGGGGCGATCACCCGGAATATGCGCGCCGTGATCATAGAAAATCTCGGTGCATGGGCCGCACGGTCCCGTTGGGCCCATCTGCCAGAAATTATCCAACGTCCCAATACGAATGATCCGGTCTTCAGGGACACCAATCTTTTTCCAAAGATTAAACGCCTCGTCGTCTGTGTGGTAAACCGTTACAATCAAACGATCTTTATTAATGCCAAATTCCTTGGTGACCATTTCCCAAGCATAGGTAATCGCCTGTTCCTTAAAATAATCACCAAAGCTAAAGTTGCCCATCATCTCGAAAAACGTGTGGTGGCGGGCGGTATATCCGACGTTATCAAGGTCGTTATGCTTGCCCCCAGCGCGGACACATTTCTGGGCGGACGTCGCCCGTTTATAGTCGCGCGTTTCTACACCGGTAAAAAGGTTCTTAAACTGGACCATGCCCGAGTTTGTGAACATCAATGTGGGATCATTGCGCGGGACCAGCGGGCTTGACGCGACAACCTCGTGGCCATTGCGTTTGTAAAAATCAAGGAACGTGGAGCGTATGTCAGAAAGACTTGTCATGGCGGGCTTTCGGGTTCAAAAAACTGTTAGCTCAGAAATACCCGCCCCGCCCCGCAGTGTCCACAGATCATAAAAAAGGGCGCCGTGCTTGTGCAGGGCGCCCTCAAAATTCAAGTGCTGTGGATCAATCCTCCAGCATGCTCGCATCGTCTTTGTCCGACGTGTTGTCCAAATCAAAGTCCAACCCGTGCGACGCGCGGATCTTATCTTCGATCTCATCCGCAATTGCAGGGTTTTCTTTCAAAAACACCTTAGAGTTTTCACGTCCTTGGCCAATACGTTCGTCACCGTAGCTGTACCAAGATCCAGATTTCTCAACGATCCCGCCTTTAACACCCATGTCCAAAAGCTCACCGTTCTTGGAAATACCTTCGCCAAACATGATGTCGAATTCTACCTGCTTGAACGGCGGGGCAACTTTGTTCTTCACAACCTTCACTCGGGTAGCGTTACCGACGACTTCATCGCGGTCTTTCAACGAACCAATGCGGCGAATATCCAAGCGCACGGATGCATAAAACTTTAACGCGTTGCCGCCGGTTGTTGTTTCGGGCGATCCAAACATAACGCCAATCTTCATCCGGATTTGGTTGATGAAAATCACCATACAGCCTGAGCGGTTGATCGATCCGGTCAGTTTGCGCATCGCCTGCGACATCAAACGGGCATGCACACCAACTGAATAGTCGCCCATGTCGCCCTCAAGCTCGGACTTTGGCGTTAACGCAGCCACGGAATCGACCACGACCAACGACACGGCACCAGACCGCACCAGCGTATCAACGATCTCAAGCCCCTGCTCGCCTGTGTCTGGCTGCGAAATTAGTAATTCTTCTAAGTTTACACCCAGCTTTTTCGCATATGTCGGGTCCAGCGCATGCTCGGCGTCAACAAACGCACAAACGCCACCCTTTTTCTGCTCTTCCGCAATAACGTGCAGCGTCAGGGTCGTCTTCCCAGACGATTCAGGTCCGTAAATTTCAATCACGCGGCCTTTGGGCAAGCCACCAATACCAAGCGCGATATCCAAACCGATCGACCCGGTCGACGTCGCATCAATGGCTGGCATCTGGTTTTGACCACCAAGCTTCATAATAGAGCCCTTGCCAAATTGACGCTCGATCTGCGCCAATGCGCTTTCAAGCGCCTTTTCTTTATCCGCTGTCTTTTTGTCTGTCATTTTCAAGAGCTCTGCCGTTGCCATTATTTATGTCCTTATTCCACACACCGCGAGGGGCGACAATTACTGCTTTGTTCCGCTTCTGTTCTCGTAACCAATGAGACCAAAAAGAGAACATTGCAACCAAAATCTTCTACATTCATAATCGGTCAACAGTGGTTAATAATCTGTTTATCGGTTAGATATACACGACAAGAACATCAATGGAGCCTGCCAAATGCTTGTTTTCTGAAAGAAAACCTTGTTTTCCTCGCCGTTCCTAAAACGGGAACAACAGCTATAGAAGGCGCGTTAGCGCCGCATGCCGCAATGGTATTGCGTGAGCCGCCTCAGATCAAACATGCACCACTTTAACGCTACGGGCGATTCTTACTGCCCATGTTTGAAAAGGCTGGCGGTAAGAATCCTGAGACAATCGCCGTCATTCGGCACCCTGTTGAATGGCGGTCGAGCTGGTATAGGTACCGCAACCGTCATTCCCTCGTTGGTCATGAAAACAGCACACGGAACGTCAAATTCAATGAATTTGTGCTGGAATATTGCAAGGATGATCCGGCGGCGTTTGCCGCCGTTGGATCGCAGTCGGCTTTTGTATTTGATCATCACGGGAAACGGGCGACGACCCACCTGTTCGCTTACGAGCATCAACCCGCTTTGATCGCATTCCTCGAGCAGCGGCTGGATACAACAATCACGCTCAAACAGCTCAATGTGTCCCCGACAATCCCCACTGTGATTGACCCAGAGGTAGAGGCACATCTGCGCGCCGCCAAACCGCTTGAATTTGCAGCCTACGACGAGGCTATGTCAACGTCCGCTTAACCGCGTCTTTCCAACCAGCATAGCGGCGGTCGCGGGTGGCCTCATCCATCGCAGGCTCGAACCTGCGATCAAGCGCCCATTGCGCTGCAAACTCTGCCTGATCAGGATAAACTCCAGCGCGCATGCCTGCCAACCATGCAGCCCCAAGCGCCGTCGTTTCCAAAACCTTAGGCCTATCTACAGGCGCGCCAATAATGTCGGACAGAAACTGCATCGACCAATCCGATGCAGACATGCCGCCATCTACACGTAAAACGCCTTTGTCCTCGGCATCATGCCAATCAGATTTCATCGCTTCCAGCAAATCGCGCGTTTGAAAACCGACGCTTTCCAACGCCGCGCGGGCAAACTCAGCAGGGCCAGAATTGCGCGTAAGACCGTAAATCGCACCGCGCGCTTCGGCATCCCAATACGGCGCACCCAGTCCGGTAAACGCAGGCACCATATACAATTCTTGGCCCAAATCAGCCTGTTCAGCCAACGGTTGGGTTTCAGATGCCTCTCGGATCATCTTAAGCCCATCACGCAGCCATTGCACCACAGCCCCCGCAATGAAAATCGACCCTTCCAAGCGCATACGTCGGTTTGCCATCAAACTGATACGCAATCGTGCCGAGCAATCGGCTTTGCGACCGAACCAGCGTGTCGCCTGTGTTCAGCAGGGCAAAACAGCCCGTGCCATAGGTTGATTTCAACATCCCAGGGGTAAAACATGCCTGACCGATCGTTGCAGCCTGTTGGTCACCCGCAACACCCAAAATAGGTAGCGGCACACCAAACAAATCAGAGCGGGTGGTGCCAAAATCAGACGCGCAATCACGGACCTCAGGCAGCATCGACATCGGAATATCAAAGCGGGCGCAAATCTCGGCGTCCCACTGACCCTCGCGGATATTATACAACATCGTGCGGGCAGCATTTGTAGCATCAGTGACATGCGACACCCCACCCGTCAGTTTCCAGATCAAATAACTGTCGACCGTGCCAAACATCAGCTTACCAGCCTTGGCCTTTTCGCGGGCACCCTCGACGTTATCAAGGAGCCATTTCAGCTTGGTCCCCGAAAAATATGGGTCGAGTAGAAGACCTGTCTTTTCCGTGACTTCCGGCTCAAAACCATCGGCTTTTAACGCGGCACACATGTCGGACGTACGGCGATCTTGCCAAACGATTGCATTATGAATGGGCGCACCAGTTTCGCGATCCCAGACCAATGTTGTCTCTCGTTGATTGGTGATGCCAATGGCGGCAATATCGCGGGCAGTGATCCCGGCCTTTTCAATCGCACCGCGACACGTCGATGCAGTTGACGCCCAAATATCGGATACCTCATGTTCGACCCAACCTGATTTGGGGAAATGCTGGGTAAATTCTTCTTGGGCGCTTGCAGTCACACGCATTGCGCTATCAAAGATTATCGCGCGGCTAGAAGTCGTACCTTGGTCAATCGCCAGAATATATGTCATTGGTCATTCCCCATTTAGGACTGCAGATAATCATCAATCGCGGCTATCTGATCAGACGTCAAACGCAGACCCAACTTAGACCTGCGCCAAACGACATCTTCCCCAGTCTGCGCAAACTCTTGATCCTTAAGCCAATCCAGCTCTCTGGCGGTCAGCGTCGCACCAAAACAAACGCCCAAATCGGCCTGCGCCTTGGCATCGCCCAACATCACAGCAGCATTTGTGCCATACGCACGGATCAAACGGCGCGCCCAACTTTCAGCAACAAACGGATAGGCTCTCATTAAGTCACGGTGCAATTCATCAACGCCGTCCACTGCAAAATCACCACCCGGCAACGGAACACCAGCTGTCCATTTGTCTTCATGGCCCAGCTTTTTTAACGCGTTTTCTGCCAATTTACGATACGTCGTGATCTTGCCACCAAAGATGTTCAGCAACGGAGCACCATCATCGTTTAACGTCAAAACATAGTCGCGGGTCGCAGCCGTCGCCGACTTCGCACCATCATCATACAACGGGCGGACACCAGAATAGGTCCAAACGATATCGGCACGTGTGACCGGCGTCTCAAAATACTGGTTGATAAAGGCCACCAGATAATCTTGCTCTTCGTCAGTCGCGACTGGTTTCACATTCACATCTGTATGTTCAGCGTCCGTTGTCCCGATCAGGGTAAAGTCCGTCTCATATGGAATAGCAAAGATAATGCGGCCATCTTCGCCTTGAAAAAATACGCTTTATCGTGATCAAACAAACGCTTAGTGACGATATGCGAGCCACGCACAAGGCGGACGCCCTCAGTAGCATTCACATGTATTTTGCCACGAATGATGTCTTCAACCCAAGGGCCACCTGCGTTTACCAAACCAGCAGCAGTCACCGTCTTGGGGCCGTCGGGCCCTTCAAGCGTGATCTCCCAAACTCCCTCAACACGGCGCGCCTCGATCACCTTTGTGCGGGTCATAATCTGCGCGCCACGGTCCGCCGCATCACGGGCGTTCAACACAACAAGCCGCGAATCCTCGACCCAACAATCAGAATACTCATAGGCGCGGGTAAACTTACCCTTCAGCGGTCTACCAACCGGATCTGTCGTCAAATCCACCGTCCGCGTTCCAGGCAATATTTGACGTCCACCAAGCGTATCATACAAAAACAGGCCAAATCGCACGAGCCATGCAGGACGGCGCCCCTTCATCCACGGCATGAAAAACGTCAGTAACTTGGATGTCGGCGTATCGCCCTCAAACCGCATATCCTTATGATAAGGCAGAACAAACCGCATCGGCCAACTGATGTGCGGCATGGCCCTTAGCAGAACCTCACGTTCAACCAGCGCTTTGCGGACCAGTCCAAACTCAAAAAATTCCAGATACCGCAAGCCACCGTGAAACAGCTTGGTTGATGCAGACGACGTGGCCGCCCCAAGATCTGACATTTCAGCCAGCCCAACCTGCAGTCCACGGCCCTGCGCATCGCGCGCGATACCAACCCCGTTGATCCCACCGCCAATAATAAAAAGATCAAAATCAGTAGCCATATGCCGTAGCCTTTCAAAGCAATGACGCAACATTATCCCGACAGCGCAAAAGGCGCAAGAAAAACTACGTATGATATTCGTTTATACGCAGAGCGAACATCATTCTAAAGTTAATATCAGACATATTTGTGGATAATTTTGCGTTAGTGATCCATAAGCGAACATATGAATACAACTGATCGCCATAGTAACATTCTCGCAGCAGCACGCCGTGATGGAAAGGTAAATGCAACCGCGCTCGCGGACACGTTCAGGGTCGCGGTTCAAACAATTCGGCGTGATCTTACTAATCTATGCGGTGACGGTCTGCTTGAACGGGTGCACGGCGGGGCAATATTGCCCAGCGGTGTGCGCAATATTGGTTATGACGACAGGCGCGCACTTGGACGTGATGCCAAGCTGCGGATCGGCGCGCGCACGGCCGCACTCATCCCTGATAATGCGTCTATTTTCTTGAACATTGGCACCACAACTGAAGCCGTCGCCCACGCCCTATCTGCGCACCGCGACCTTATGGTGGTAACAAATAACCTGAATGTTGCCAATATCTTAGCGCGCAATCCAACATGTGAAGTGGTTGTTGCAGGAGGAACCTTGCGGCGCACAGATGGGGGATTGGTTGGGGATTTGGCTGCACTTGCGATTGCACAGTTCAAGGTCGACATTGCTGTGATCGGGGCATCCGCGATTGACCCATCTGGCGACCTGTTGGATTTCGACCCCCAAGAAGTCCGCGTGAGCCGTCAAATCCTTGATGCGGCCCGCGCCAGCATCCTTGTCGCCGACAAATCGAAATTCACACGCAAAGCCCCCGTACGGATAGGGTCCGTCGCCGAAGTCGGTGACTTTGTAACCGATGGGGTGCCGTCCGAACGGTTCGTAAACGCCTGCGCCGACTGGCAAACGCGCCTACATCTCGTCTGAAGAACGGCCTTTAAACCCTGTCGCTACAATGAATTTTTCCGAACTGTCGGACCGCGACGAAGGTGGCTTCACATAAGACACCTTCTTGAAGTTTATCTTCAGCAGTCGGTTCAATTCTGCCTCAGCGCCACCGGCCAAAACTTTGGCCACAAACGTGCCACCTTCGCTCAGCACGTCAAATGCGAAATATGCCGCCGCCTCGCAAAGCGCCATTACGCGCAAGTGGTCGGTCTGCTTATGGCCGCAACTGGACGCCGCCATATCGGACATCACAACATCCGCCTCGCCGCCAAGCCATTCCTTGGTCTGCAAATCCGCATCATCAGCCATAAAGTCAAGCTGATACATGACCGCACCCGGAATCGCTTCCATTTCTTGCAAATCAACGCCCAAGATCATGCCGACATCTTTGCGCTTATTTTCACCAAGCGAATTGATCCGCGGCACAGCCACCTGCATCCATCCACCCGGCGCGCAGCCAAGGTCAACAACCCGGGCACCTGGAATAAGGAACCGAAATTTATCGTCCAATTCCATAATCTTATAGGCCGCACGACCGCGCATGCCCTCGGCCTTGGCGCGGGTCACATAGGGGTCGTTCAACTGGCGTTGCAGCCAAAGCGTTGACGAATTGGTCCGGCCACGCGCAGTTTTGACCTTAACGGTCAGATCGCGCAGGCCACGGCCCGATGAATTCTTGGTTGGTTTCTTTGCCATACTGGCTCACCTAGTCCTAATAAGGCGCATCTTCAAGCACGCCGTCCGCGGACATTTGCGCATAAAGCAGCCCTTCGCGCAGACCGCGATCAGCAACCGACAAACGATCAGTGGGCCAAAGCCGCATCAACGCCTGCAAAATCGCAGCACCTGACATAATCAGCGCTTGGCGATCCTTGCCAATACGTGGATCAGCACGGCGCCCCGTTGGACCAAGAGTCAGGTAATTGCGGATCACCGTATCAATCTGATCGGTCGTCATGCGCAGGCCGTCGACCTTGGTCCGGTCATAACGCTTCAACCCCAAATGGCTGGCAGCAACAGTGGTCACCGTCCCGCTGGTGCCAACAATCTGAAACCCTTCACGAGTTTGGGCGGCAGCATAGGGCGAAAAATCTTCGAGGCTTTCTTCAAAAAACCAAGACATCAGCGCAAACCGTGCTGCGTCATCCTCAACATCCGCGAACTGATCGCGCAGCGTGGCCACGCCAAGTGGCACTGAAATCCAATCCACAACCTTGGCGGCCGCAAACGGTCCAGGATCGGATTTGAACCCAGCATGCAGCCGCATAATCGCACGCGGCCGTTCGCGTTGCGGCACATTGGTCAGGTCAATCCAGACCAATTCGGTGGATCCGCCGCCAATATCAACAACCAGCAACTGATCGGTCTTAGTGCTGACCAGCGGCGCACAGGAAATCACTGCAAGCCGTGCTTCTTCCTCTGGTTGGATAATCTCAAGCATCAATCCAGTTTCGCGCCGGACTTGCGCCACAAAGTTCTGACCATTACGGGCACGACGACAGGCTTCTGTCGCAACCAAGCGCATGTTTTTCACGCCATGCCTGTCAAGCTTTTGGCGGCAAATACGGATCGCATTGATCGTCAGGTTCATCGACGCACGCGACAATTTCCCAGTACTCTCTAGGCCATGCCCAAGCTGGACCGACTTAGAAAAGCTATCAACGACGTGAAACTGACTGCCCTTAGGTTGGGCGATCAACATCCGACAACTGTTTGTTCCCAGATCAAGCGCGGCATAAAGCCCCGCCGGATCGGGTTGGTGTGGCGCGGGGGTCTCAACCGCTTTAGGGTACGCTCCCGCACCGTTAGGACGCTTGGGCGTCATGTGTACGCCCTCCATTTTCTAGTTGCTCCTACGCTATGCCGCATAGGGATGCCGCGCAAGCACAGCCTGACGGCAATCTGAACAGACCTCAGAGAGATGATGAAAACAATGGGGACGCCGTGGTCTGGCCTCCGTCCGCTGCACCGTTCATACCAACACCGTCGCTGGATGCGCACGCGATGTCGAAATTCGGCATCGGTTGGCAAAATCCTGTCGTAATAAGGGACCAACAACCGGTTTTGGGAAGGAATCAGATATGGCTGACGTCACAATCGTTTACTGGCGCGATATGCCAGCACAGGTCATCGTTGGCAAAGGGCGGCGTGGCACGAAACTGCCGCTGCCGGAACGGTTTGAACAAGCCATCGACCGCGCAGCGATGAAATCTGGTGCAGCTGAATCTGACGCCTATCTGGAAGGATTCCGCAAGGCACCACCCTACCCTGTTGACGGAACCGACGCCGACGTGGCCGCCGCCGAAGTGGCCCGCGTAGACGCTGAATACGATCTTGCAAAGATCAAAACCCTGATTGCAAACGACGGCTGGGACACACCCACCGCCTAGATGAAAGCGACACCTATGTCCTTGCTCCCATTCTTCAAGAAAAATGATGCGCCTGTCCAAGTCGACCCAAACGTCGAATCCTTGCTGCGCGATTATTCCATCGAAGTGATGCCGCGCACCGCTGAAAAGGTCGAAAACTTCCGCGATCTTTTGCCCGCTGGCACGCGCGTCTACGTCGCCCATATTGAAGGCACGCCAATCGACGACATGGTCGCGACCGCAAAACGCATCGCGGCTGATGGCTTCAACGTCATGCCGCATTTTCCAGCGCGCATCATCAAAGATAAGGCAACGCTCGCCGACTGGATCGCACGTTACCAAGGCGAAGCAGGCGTAGATCAGGCGCTGCTTTTGGCTGGTGGCGTCGCAAAACCGAACGGCGCCTTTGACAGCTCAATGCAGCTTCTCGAAAGCGGTCTTTTCGGCGAGGCTGGCTTTAAACATCTGCATGTCGCGGGCCACCCCGAGGGCAACAAAGATATCGACACCGACGGTTCAATGACCAACGTGGACAGCGCATTGCGTTGGAAACAAGCGTTTTCAGAAACATCCGACGCCCAAATGGCGCTCGCAACGCAGTTCGCCTTTGAAGCAGGACCAATTATCGACTGGGCCAATGCAATAAAAGAAGCGGGCATCACGATCCCCGTGCACATCGGCATTGCGGGCCCGGCCAAACTGCAAACGCTGATCAAATTCGCGATCGCTTGCGGAGTCGGCGCATCTCTCAAAGTCTTGCAAAAGCGGGCAATGGATGTGACCAAACTGCTGCTTCCTTACGAACCCACGGACGTCTTGGCACAGCTTGCAGCCCATAAGGCGGCGAACCCCGACTTTAACATCTCACACGTGCATTTCTTCCCGCTGGGCGGGATTAAGACCAATGCCAATTGGGCCATCAATCACGGCGGCGCTTCTGCCGTTCCAGCAAATCAATCCTAAGGGACTGCGCATATGACACGAACGATCGTCGAATCCAAAACACGCACCACCATCATCGGCTTTGATCAGCCATTTGCCGTCATCGGCGAGCGGATCAACCCAACGGGCCGCAAAATCCTAAACGAAGAACTTGAGCGCGGCGATTTTTCCCGCGTTGAATCTGATGCGCTCGCACAGGTCGCTGCTGGTGCAAACATTCTCGACATTAACTCGGGCGCCGTGTTCTCGAACAAAATGGCCGAAGATCCACGTTACGCCGACAACAACTTTGTTGAACCAACGCTGATGATGGAGCTGATCCGCCACGTACAGGCCGTCACCGACTGCCCACTGTGCATCGACAGCTCGGTTCCCGGCGCGCTGGAAAACGGGCTTGCTGCCGCTGAAGGCCGCCCGCTGCTGAACTCCGTGACAGGTGAAGAAGACCGCATGGAACTGGTTCTGCCGCTGGTCAAAAAATACAACGTCCCAGTTGTGGCCATTTCAAACGATGACACAGGCATCTCCGAAGACCCCGATGTGCGTTTCGCAGTCGCTAAAAAAATCGTCGAGCGGGCCGCAGATTTTGGCATCCCTGCGCATGACATTGTGGTTGATCCACTGGTCATGCCAATCGGCGCGATGGGCACTGCTGGCTTGCAGGTTTTTGCGCTCGTGCGGCGCTTGCGCGAAGAACTTGGCGTGAACACGACTTGCGGCGCGTCCAACATCTCTTTTGGTCTGCCAAACCGTCATGGCATCAACAACGCGTTCCTGCCAATGGCGATGGCTGCGGGCATGACATCCGCAATCATGAACCCCGTCGCGCTGCCCGTCGGCCCTAAAAAGCTGGCTGAAAAGCGCGCTGAAATCGAGGCCGCTGGCATCATCATCCCGCCGGGCATGGACGACGAAGCGATCGTACAAATGTTTGGCATGGGTTCAACCCTGCCGCGCGCAGGTAAAGAAATGGAGGCCATCCGCGCCGCCAACTTCCTAACCAACAATGACGCAGCCGGCGGCGAATGGATCGGCTTTAACCGCCCTGCAATCAAAGCCGGCGAAGGCCGCGCGCGCACAGGTCGCCGCACACGCAAGTAAGCGGCCAATCAAAACTAAAAAGGGGACCGGCATCACTGCGGGTTCCCTTTTTTATGTCTTCAATCAACTCTTAGCGATAATGCAGCGATTGCCCGTCGTGAAAAATCTGCACCTTTGACGGATTGGCTTTCATGCGCACCGACGTGCCGCGCAAATCCATATGAATACCCGGCAGCTTGCCAATGACGCTGTCATTATCGCCAACTTTGTCGAAATACAGCAACGTGACTTCGCCCAACGCCTCGGTAAATTTCACCGTGCCTTCAAACACGAAATCTTTGCCGGTCGTCTCGATCAAATCTTCTGGGCGGACACCTATATTGACCTGCAAGCCCTTATCAGCCGCCTGCGTTGACACAGCCGTCTTCGCGGATCCACCGCCGTCCAATGCAACAGTTGTGATTGCACCCGTTTCGGTGATCTTGCCCGACAACAGGTTCATCGCAGGAGAGCCGATAAACTGCGCAACAAACTCGTTTTCTGGACGTTCATACAACTCAAGTGGCGTGCCAACTTGGGCAATCCCCTTGTTTGCCAGCACCACAATGCGGGTCGCAAGCGTCATCGCCTCAACCTGATCGTGGGTCACATAAATCATTGTGCTTTCTGGCATCGATTCCTTGAGCTGGGCGATCTCAATCCGCGTCGCGACGCGCAAGGCAGCATCCAAATTTGACAGCGGCTCATCGAACAAATAAACTCTCGGGTCGCGAACGATTGAGCGGCCAATCGCTACCCGCTGACGCTGCCCCCCAGACAAGGCTTTGGGCAAACGGTCAAGATATTCATCCAGCTGCAAAATCTTGGCAGCATTGCTTACTGCGGCCTCAATTTCAGCTGGCGTTTTCTTGGCCAATTTTAACGCAAACGACATGTTATCACGCACCGTCATATGCGGATAAAGCGCGTAAGATTGGAACACCATCGCAATACCGCGCTGTGCTGGAGGGACATCATTGACGACCTGCCCATCAATTTGCAGCTCTCCGCCGGTAATCTTTTCAAGACCCGCAATCATCCGTAGTAACGTGGATTTCCCACACCCAGACGGACCAACAAAGACGATCAATTCGCCCTGCTTAATATCGAGATTAATGTCTTTCAAAACCTCAATTGATCCGCCATATGTTTTTCCAACATCTATCAGTTTTAGATCAGCCATTGTCGCGTTCTCCCCTTAAACTTTATCGGCCAGCTTCGTGAGCAAACACACCTGCCATGGCCCTAAATGCATCCGTCCATCCGCCGAAACATGCGCCGCACCCAGATCATCACCTATTGGAATCCAGGCCCCTTTAGGTAAACCCAAGTCAGACGGCATATCGCTGATGTTGAATGCGCAAAAGATTTTCACCCCGTCGTGCGCACGGGTGAAATAAACCACATCCCCCGTCGCAGCCACTTTTTCATGCGCGCCAACCGACAACGCTGGATGGGCCTGACGAAAAGCAATTGCGCGGCGATAATGGTGCAGCAAAGCAGCCGGATCATCTTCTTGCGCGGCAACTGATAGGGCCAAATGCTCGGACGCCACAGGCAACCAAGGACGACCCGCCGTAAAGGCACTATTTTGGTTGGACGGCTCCCACACCATTGGGGTGCGGCACCCATCACGGCCTTTAAACTCTGGCCAAAACTCAATGCCGTAAGGGTCCTGCAGGTCTTCAAAGGCAACATCGGCCTCTGGCAACCCAAGCTCTTCGCCCTGATACAAACACACCGACCCACGCAAACACATAAGCATCGTGGCAAACATGCGCTGTGCGGCAGGCGGTAAATCCCAACGGCTGGCATGACGCTTCACATCGTGATTTGAAAACGCCCAGCATGCCCAACCATCTGCGGCAACGTCATCAACATGGGTCATAACCTTGACAATGCGGGCGGCTTTTGGCTGTTCTGGGGACAAGAATTCGAACGCATAACACATCTGCATCAAATCATCGCCAGCGGTATACTCGCCCATAATCTCAAGACCACGCTGGGCATCACCAACTTCACCAACAGCAGCTGCACCAAACGGCTCCATCACAGCGCGCAGCTTGCGCAGAAAATCAAGGTTTTCTGGACGGTTCTTAGAATAGATATGCTCTTGGTGATTATACGGGTTCACCGCTGGGGCCGTGTCCGCGTTGCGACGTTCAGGTGGCAGCGCAGGATTGTCGCGCAGCTCGGTATCATGAAAATAGAAATTGATAGTATCCAATCGAAACCCATCAACGCCGCGGTTCAACCAAAACGTGGCCACATCCAACAGCGCATCCTGTACATCCATATTATGGAAATTCAGGTCCGGTTGGGACACCAGAAAGTTATGCAAATAATACTGCTCGCGGCGGGTATCCCATTGCCATGCGGACCCACCGAAAATCGACAACCAGTTATTGGGCGGTGTGCCATCTGGCTTGGGCTCTGCCCAGACATACCAATCGCTGCGGTCATTAACGCGGTTGGCACGGCTTTCCACAAACCACGGATGCACGTCTGATGTGTGCGACAACACCAAGTCAATCATGACACGGATGCCCAACCGATGCGCGGTCTCAACAACAGCATCAAAATCAGCCAACGTCCCAAACATCGGATCAACATCGCAGTAATCGGACACATCGTAGCCAAAGTCCTTCATCGGCGACGTAAAGAACGGCGAAATCCAGATCGCATCAACACCAAGCGTCAGGATATAAGGTAAGCGCTGGACGATACCGGCCAAGTCGCCAACACCGTCACCATTACTGTCTTGGAAACTACGCGGATAGATCTGATAGATCACTGCACCACGCCACCAATCATTGTCCACAGCACCCATCGCAAGCGGGGCCTTCACTGCCACGTTCATCATCAACTTCCTTATTTCACAGAGCCGGCCAGCAGGCCGCGCACGAGGTATTTTTGCATTGAAAAGAACACTACCAACGGCACGGATATCGACACGAAAGCCGCTGTTGATAGAATTTCCCAATTGCCGCCACGGGTGCCCAGCAACTCGACAATCTGGTTTGTCATCACGGTCGTCTGCCCTGTCGCATCGATCAAAAACACCTTGGCGACCAGCAGATCATTCCATGTCCACAAGAACTGAAAGATCGCAAATGACGCCAACGCAGGGAAAGACAACGGCAGGATAATCTTGGTGAAAATTTGGAAATCCGTCGCACCATCAACCTTGGCGTTCTCAATAATATCCCGCGGCAGTCCGACCATATAATTGCGGAGCAAATAGATCGCGAGCGGCATCCCAAATCCGGTATGCGCCAGCCATACCCCCAGATAGCCTTTACCAATGCCAATGCCCAAATGCAGCCGTAACAGCGGTATAAGCGCGAGTTGCAACGGCACCACCAGCAACGCCACAACAAATGCGACCAACAATGCACGCCCCGGAAAGTCCATCCAAGCCAACGCATATGCAGCAAACGCCGCAATCACGATCGGGATGATCGTTGCGGGGATCGTCACAGTCAGCGTGTTAAAGAACGCTTTGGTCATGCCATCTGTCGAATCTCCGCCAAACAGCACAGTTTTATAGTTCTTGAACGTAAACTCAGGCGGGGTCGTCGATGTGGCAAACACGCGTTGCCCCCTGCCCGTCATCTCAGTTGTACCCGTCCAAACGTAATCGCCGTTGATCTGCACAGTGATAGTCTCGCCATCTTTCAACTCAGCCGTATCACCAGGGACATAAGTGTCAATCGCACGGCTTGACGTACCCCAAACGCTGATCGTGGCGTCAACACCGGCCTTAAACAGATTGCCCTCAACGACATAGACGCCATCAATCAAAGTCTGCGCGCCCTCGTCATCAGGGTCAGTTGACCGCAATGTCAGGTTTTGTTCAGCGGGGAAAAGCGATGTCCACCACCCCCCTGTGCTGATCTGATCTGCGGTACGGAACGATGAAACGAACAAACCCAAGGTCGGGAATAGCCACAGCATGACCAGCAATGCGACCGAAATATGCACCACCCACTGAAGGGATGATTTGCTTCCTGCGATATTGCTCATGAGCGCATCTCCTTACGGACATTATAGACGTTCCACATCAGAATTGGCGTGACCAACAGCATGATGACGATGGCAGCAGCAGAGCCAACACCCCAATCATTGCCGCGAAATAGCTTATCAAACATATAGTTAGCCAAAACTTGGGTTTCCCATTGGCCGTTGGTCATGGCGAACACGATATCGAACACCTTCAACACGGTCAGCGTGATCGTGGTCCAGACCACAACAATGGTGCCGGCAATCTGGGGCATCTTAATCTTGAAAAACACCTGAAACGGATTGGCACCGTCAACGATCGCGGCCTCAACAGTTTCCTCCGGAATGCCGCGCAATGCGGCAGACAGAATAACCATGGCAAAACCGGTCTGAATCCAGATCAACACGATCATCAACAAGATTGAATTCCAAAACGGCATCGTCAGCCATGTCTGCGGTTCGCCATAAGGCAGCGTCGCGGTGAACAACCCATAGATTGACGCGATGCTGGACACAGCCACGCCGATTAACACCACACCAAACAAGCTGCGCAATATCGTCGTAAAAGATGAGAACCCCTTGATCATAATTGTGGCTAACCACAACGATCCAACTGTTAAAAACGCAAGGAACGCGGCGGGCAAGGCACGCAGAAGAATGAACGACCCAACGCCGCCATTAAACTGCATCCACACCGCATTCAGCGCGCCAATCTGATTGGCATCGGCTGGGCGGGTGTCATAGATCAGCTTAAAAATAACGGCAGCACCAACAAATGAGATCGCCATCGGCATAAATATCATCGACTTGGCAATACTGCCCCAGCCAATCCGGTCGGTCAGTTGGGCTGCAAGCAAACCAAACGCGGTCGACGCAGCAGGCACAATAATTAGCCACAACATGTTATTTTTAAGGGCTTCCCAAAACTTTGGATCGTCCATCATCTGATAATAATTGGCCAGTCCAACAAAGGCATTGCCCTTGTCGCGGTCCGTCAGTGAATACCACAGCGTCGCGAAAACCGGATACGCGAGGTACAGCGACAGCGCAAAAAGCGCAGGCGCCAAAAACAGCCAAGGACGCACAATATTGGCGCGGTTGATATTACGACCGGCGTTCACACCTTTTGCGGGGAACAGAACCTTGTCGATAAACTGGTTGGAGAAATAGAAGTAAGCTAAACAACCGCCTACACCTAAAAATATTGTAACTATGCCCTGTAACGCAGGATGCATGATATCTCTCCCCCCGAAAAATATAATTGGAATGGGCTGCCCGATATGGCCGGACAGCCCGAAGGTTTAGGCGACTGAAATTACTTCAGTGCGTCCCAAGAATCTTGGATAGCTTGGGCAACTTCAGCGGCGTCTTTGCCACCAGTATAGTCAACCATACCAGTCCAGAATGACCCAGCACCAACACCACCTGGCATTAGGTCGGACCCGTCAAAGCGGAATGTTGTCGCAGCCAAAAGAACATCGTTCATCTTCTTGGTCGCGGCATCAACGAACTTGGACGTATCAACACCTTTGTGTGGTGTTAGAAAACCGCCTTTGGCCATCCAAATCTCGTTCGCTTCAGTTGTCTGAATATATGTGATCAGATCATGCGCGGCTTCACTGTCGTTTGTGATTGTCCAGACAGTACCCGCACCCAAAACAGGGGACCCAAGGTCCTTGCTTGCGTAAGCTGGGAAGTAAAAGAAGTCAGCGTCTTCGCCAACAACTGTACCCTCTGGGAAAAACGCAGGAATAAACGACGCCTGCTTGTGCATGTAGCACTGTGCAGGGGAGCTAAACAGACCTTTTGGGCTGTCGCGGAAGTCGGTCGTTGCAACAGCGCCAGCGCCACCAGCAACATAGTCGTCTACCCGCGCGAATGCACCAAACTCTTCAATCGCGGCGACAACTGCCGGATCTGTGAACGGCATTTCGTTGCTAACCCAACGGTCATAAACGTCTGGTGCTTGCGTGCGCAGCATCATGTCTTCAACCCAGTCAGTCGCAGGCCAACCTGTGGCTGCACCCGATCCCAGACCGATACACCATGGTGTGCCGCCATCTGCAACAATCTGGTCTGTCAAAGCCTTCAGCTCTTCCATGGTCTCAGGAATGTCATAATCAGAATCTTCAAAATTCTCCGGAGAATACCAAACAAGCGACTTTACGTCAGCCTTGAAAAAGAAGCCGTACAAGCTGTCGGCGCCGTCTTTGCCAGCATATGTGCCCAGATCAACCCAAGACTGACCAGCCGCATAGTTTTCGCGAATCCAGTCGGATGTGCCGTCAGCCAATGGCGTCAAAAAACCACCAGACGCAAAGTCAGCAGCCAAACCAGGTTGCGGGAATACGGCAATGTTTGGGGCAGAACCCGCTTCAGCGTCAATGCGAATTTGCTGCTCAAAGCTGTCGGACCCAACATAACTTACTTCGTGGCCAGTGGCCGCAGTAAACCCTGCCAATACGGCCTCAACTGCCTCTTGGTCTGGACCAAGCCATGTCCCAAATACTGTCAGCGGGCCGTGGCTATCAGCAAATGCTGTCGTCCCCAAGGCCATCACTGCAGCGCTCATATAAAGTGTAGATTTCAAGTGTCTTCCTCCCATGTGCGGACGCAGTGCCCGCAAGTTCGTTGCTCAACAGCGCTACAGATTCGTTACCAAAGCGCTTTGAAGCTGTCGTGAACATCGGTTAAAACCTGCAGGCTGTCAACTTCATTTAAAAACGCAACAATTGCTTGAAAATCAGAAGTTATTCATATACGAAATCGTTTACGTCACTTTGATACAAAAACAACGACGCAGCCTAAAAGCGCTTTGGATACCTTTGACATGAACCTCAAACAGCTCTCTCTGGAACTTGGCCTTAGCCAAACCACTGTTAGCCGTGCTCTCAACGGATTTCCCGAAGTATCCGAGGCCACGCGCAACCGCGTTCAACTAGCCGCAGACCGACACCAGTACAGCCCCAGCACCCGCGCCAAGGGGTTGGCAACAGGCAAGGCCCTGGCGATTGGGCACGTCATTCCGGTGTCCACAAAACACGAAACGATGAACCCAATCTTTGGTGATTTCATTGCGGGTGCGGGGGAAACCTATTCGCGCAACGGCTATGAAATGCTCCTGTCAATCGTCGATGATCAAAGTGAAGATGACGTCTACCGCGCACTAAAGGCACGGCGTTCGGTTGACGGGGTTGTTGTCCACGGCCCCCGTATGGACGATCCGCGCATCGCGCTTTTGAACGAGATTGGTCTGCCATTTGTTGTACATGGGCGGGCCTCTGGCGTTACGGTTCCCTACTCATGGGTCGACGTGAACAACAGGCGGGCGTTCAACCGCGCAGCGGATTTCTTGATCGACCTTGGGCATCGGCGTATCGGGCTTATCAACGGGCTTGAAGGCATGGATTTCGCCCATAGACGGCGTAACGGGTACATGGACACGCTGACCGCCAATGGTATTGCCGCTGACCCTGCGCTGTTGAGATCGGGTGAAATGACCGAAGAATTCGGCTATACATCAACGCGTGATATGCTGGCGCTACGTGATCGGCCCACCGCCCTTATGACCTCGTCGATGATCCTCGCAATGGGGACACGACGCGCCATCGAAGAGGCCGGTCTGACTATTGGGCGCGACGTGTCTGTCATCACCCACGACGATGAACTTTCATATCTGCGCAACGGCGGCGACGTCCCAATTTTCACAGCCACGCGGTCATCCGTGCGTGATGCAGGCCGGCGTTTGGCCGAAATGCTGCTCGCCGATATCGCGAACCCATTTTCCCAACCACAAACCGAGCTGCTCGAAGCCGAACTCATGGTTGGTCAATCAACTGGGCCTGCGCCTCACCTCTAAGGACTACCTATGCAATTTCGACGTTCCGATTTCCCCGAGGGCTTCCTCTTTGGGGCAGCAACTGCGGCCTACCAAATCGAAGGGCACAAATTCGGTGGCGCGGGCTCCACCCATTGGGACACGTTCGCAGCCACACCGGGCAATGTGATCCGTGCCGAAGATGGCGCCCTGGCTTGTGACCACTACCACCGTTTTGGCGAAGACTTGGACCTGCTCCAAGAAGCTGGCATGGACGCCTACCGTTTTTCCACAAGCTGGGCGCGGGTCATGCCAGACGGCAAAACGCCCAACCCAAAAGGCTTGGACTTCTACGACATGCTGACCGATGCAATTCTTGAACGGGGCCTGAAGCCGTTTCAAACGCTGTACCATTGGGAACTGCCGTCCGCGCTTGCCGATCAAGGTGGCTGGACAAATCGCGACACCGTGCACCGGTTCGGCGAATTTGTTGATGTGATCACCAACAAAATCGGCGACCGCATGGACTCAATCGCGACAGTCAATGAACCTTGGTGCGTCGCGTTTCTGTCGCATTTCCTTGGACATCACGCCCCCGGACTGCGCGACATCCGCGCCACTGCGCGCGCCATGCACCACATCAACCTAGCCCACGGCGAAGCGATGACCCGATTGCGGGACAAGGGGATGAAAAACTGCGGTATAGTGCTCAATTTTGATCACGCGACCCCGCTTGATGACACACAAGAAAGCGCTGCAGCCGCAAACCTGCAAGATGCAATTTCAAACCGGTGGTTCGTTGAGGCGATAACCAAAGGCACCTACCCTACCGAAGTCCTTGCAGGTTTTGCCCCGCATATGCCAGACGGCTGGCAAGATGACATGGAACAAATCAGCCAACCCATCGATTTTCTCGGCGTGAATTACTATACGCGCCACCGCATCACCTCTGACCCAGACGCACCATGGCCTGGTGTGCGGGACGTTCCCGGAGATCTGCCCCTCACGCAAATGGATTGGGAAATTTACCCCCAAGGCCTATATGATTTTCTCACTCGGCTTTCGCGCGAATACGTCGGCGACCTGCCGCTCTATGTCACCGAAAATGGGATGGCGTGGGATGATAAAGTTGAAAACGGCGCAGTCTTTGATCCCGAACGAACCAAATTCGTATCCGACCACATCTTGGCCGCCAAACGCGCCATTGCTGACGGGGCCAACGTCAAAGGTTTTTTCTATTGGTCACTTTTGGACAACTATGAATGGGCATTTGGGTATGAAAAACGGTTCGGCATGATACATGTCGACTTCGACACGCTAAAACGCACACCAAAAGCATCCTATTATGCTCTCAAAGCCGCAATCGCGCGCGAATAAAGGCCACGGTTATGATCCATCCAAAGAACAAATACGCGCTCGTTGCTGATATCGGCGGCACCAACACGCGGGTGGCGTTGGCCGACGGACGTCAAATCCTTGGCGAAACGATCCGGCGTTACTCAAACGCAGACTACCCTGGGCTTGAAACTGTTTTGCGGCGCTATATCGATGACGAAGGTGGCGTTGACCCAATAGCGGCATGTGTCGCAGTCGCAGGTCCCGTGCGTGACGGACGCGCCACGATGACGAACCTCAATTGGACGATCGACAAAGACACGCTAGCGCGTGCGACCAAGGCGGAAACCGTCGCAATTTTAAATGATTTACAGGCGCAAGGTCACGCACTTGGTTATCTTGACGACGCCAATATCCGCACAATTATCGACGGCCCAACAGGGCTTCCAAATGCAGCGCGGTTGGTTGTTGGTGTTGGCACAGGTTTTAATGCGGCACCTGTTTTTGACACGGATAAAGGCCGGCTTGTTACCCCGTCTGAGAGCGGGCATGCAAACCTGCCGATCCGCACAGAACGCGAATTGCGCTTGTGTCAATTTGTGTCCAACGCCCACGGATTCCCGGCTGTTGAAGACGTGTTATCAGGGCGTGGACTTGAAAGGGTCTATGCATTCCTTGGCGAAGAAGTCGGAATATCCGCAGAAGCCAAAGCAAAAGATATCATGGCTGCCTGCGCCGATGGATCCGACCCGCGCGCGACAGAAGCCGCTCAAGTGTTCACGCAAATTCTCGGGACTGTTTGCGGAAATTTGTCGCTTATTCAGTTGCCATTCGGTGGCGTCTATCTCGTAGGCGGTGTTGCCCGCGCATTTGCACCCTTCCTGACAGAATTCGGATTCGGCGACGCGTTTCGGGACAAAGGACGCTTTTCTGGTTTCATGGGCAATTTCCGCGTTAGCGTCATCGAAGATGACTACGCCGCACTGACCGGATCAGCCACCCATCTTGTCGCACTCTCTGATCACTGAATACCCGCTCTTCCACGCTCAAGCTGTGCGTGCACTGTGACCGTCAAATCATTTAGCGAAAACGGCTTTGGTAGAAATACCGAATTGGGTACCAGATTACTCTCATCTCCAAATGCATCCTCAGCATAGCCCGATACAAAAACCACCTGCGTATCGGGGCGGTCAGACAAGGCTTCGCGGACCCACGTCGGCCCATCCATTTCTGGCATGATGACATCCGTCACGAAAATATCGACGCTTAAGTCAGGGTCGGTCAACATTGATAATGCAGTTTCCGCACAGTCCGCCTCGAGCACGGTGTATCCACGCAATCGCAATGCGCGCGATGCAAAAGCACGCACTGGCGCCTCGTCTTCAACCAACAATACAACGCCTTCGTCTAAGCCAGTAAGCGGCTTGGGCAAAGCCGGTGCAGGTTTCGGGGCGGGCGCCACAGTGACTTCAAGAGCGGGAAAAAGCAGTGAAAACTCGGTGCCACGATCAACTTCACTTTCGGCAAAAATGAACCCACAGTCTGCTTAACAATGCCATAAGCCGTAGAAAGCCCTAGTCCTGCCCCCTCGCCCGTTCGTTTGGTCGTATAGAACGGTTCGAAAATCTTGGGCAACCGCTCAGGCGGAATTCCGTGCCCTTCATCAGTGACCTTGACCAAAACATAATCGCCGGGCGGAACGATCGCACGGTCACGCTCCAACTGTTCAAGATAGGTCACATTCTGGGTCACAACACGAATTTCACGGCCGCCCGGCATTGCGTCACGCGCATTGACCACAAGGTTCATCAGAACTTGTTCGAGTTGACGCTTATCCGCTTTAATTTGTTCAAGATCTTGCGCGTGCGACAGAGTTAAAATAACTTTTTTCACCAACCAATCTATTTAGAAGATGTGTCAAATCCGACAGGGTATCGCGCAAGTCCATAACTTCGGGTTGCAGGTTCTGTTTGCGTGAAAACGCAAGCAATTGACCGACTAAGCTTGCTGCGCGATTTGCATTTTGATGAATTTGAATAAGATCGCCATAATTTTGGTCACCGTGATCATGTCGCAGCAGCAACAGGTCGCAATGACCCGATATCGCGGTCAACAGATTGTTGAAATCATGCGCAACGCCTCCGGCCAACTGGCCAATCGCCTGCATTTTTTGACTTTGTACGAATTGTGCTTCAAGCGTCTTTAACTCTGTCACGTCATTCAGAACAGCTATCAAATGTGGATCCCTCGATCCGCCTGCAGTATTCAGCGTGACCTGAACAAACGTATCGTGATGATCACCGCGCCCACGCAGAAATTGCGAAACATAGCCGCCACGTCCATCGATCGCTTCACGCAACCAATCGCCAATCGGTCGCCCCAATCCGTCAAGCATATCGCCAACACGTTTGCCATCGGTCGTCGCGATTCCCAACAAACTGCGTGCTTCTCGATTTGAAGCAAGCACAGCTCCATCAGATGAAATTTTGAGCAATGGAACAGGAAGGTCTTCTATCGCGTCCCACTCGGTAGATAGCTCGCACGGACCAAGATCGACGTCACTTGGGATTAAGTATACTTCTTTGCGCCCAGTAACACCATCGACGACCGCCGCCGTCACATTGACGTCCCCCGACGATGCGGCAACGCAATGCGTCTGCCCGCTTCGTAATGTCGTGTCGCCAAACACGTTGTTTATTGATTTTGGACGATACCCTAGAAATGCACGACAAGCTTCGTTCACAAATAACACGGCACCTCGCGACCCAATTGAAAGCAAAGGGATTAATAGCGAGTCGCTATCGCGCAGGCCCGGCTTTTTGGTCTTCCCTGTTTCCTCTAACCGCCAAAGATAAGTTTCTTCACCCACTTTGGTTAATATCAACCGATAGTGACCACCACGCGTGACGATATCTTCTTTTCCGGAACCGAAGGTGTCAGCATCCTCCAAAAGCCGAAATAACGCAGCATCGGGATTTACGAGAATCGAAGTGAATAGACCACCAATGCTTTTGCCTTCTACATCCCCAAATTTGTCTGACGCATGTTTATTCCATGCAACAACGTTTCCATCAGCGTCGGTCAGGAATGCATGGTCAGGATCGTGCTCTACAACTTTTTTCATCGCGGCGCGGGCTGGATCAATTCGTTTAATTCCAGCTCCCTCTATCCAAATAATACCTACTGCAAAACAAACAACGGTCACGCCACCTGCAACAAACAACCCTTGCAATAGGGCGGTTGGTGACCAAAAAAAACCTGAAAGGCAAACGGCGGCCACGACAAACACTATCGCGGTCACCCGCCAGATCGGCACCTTCGCGTTGATCTCGCCCTCGCCATTTTCCGCACTATGCACTTTTACGTTCCCCGTGATCCGCAGCTTGATATGAAGCAGAACCAGTTAATTTTGGATGAACACGTCCAAAATTAGCGACCGACCAACATCCACGTAACAATCATAGGTTGTTTTTTGCATTCTGTAAAACAGCAAAGAAAAATCCGTCGCCTGTCGCGTCAGGAAATCGCTGCGACACGGATAAACACGTCCATTTAGGACAACGGGTCAAGAACGCATTTACGACGTCAATATTCTCTGACCTCAAGACAGAGCAAGTCGCATAAATTAGTATGCCGTCACGTGCCACATAGCGCGATGCGTTCATGATAACTTCACCCTGCAGTACGTTGAAGTTATTTAACTTACCCTGATCAATGGTCCACTTCGATTCCGGCGTGCGGCGCCATGTTCCGCTTCCGCTACATGGGGCATCACAGAACACTACTTCAAACGGTGATTGAGAGGCCAAATCTTGTGTCCGTAAGACCTCAATTGCGACGCCTGCACGATCCGCACGCGGCGCTATATCGACCGTGCGTTCAGGTGCAATATCATGGGCGGTTATGGTTGCATCATGCATATCAGCAAGCGCCAGTGCTTTGCCGCCGCCGCCTGCGCAATAGTCCAAAACACGCGCACCTGCAGGAATGGTCAATTTTGCGACCGCTTGCTGAGACGACACGTCCTGCAGATCACAAAGCCCCTGTGAAAATACCTGTGACTGACGGACACGTCGGGCGTTTTGCGTCACCAACAACGCCGTTGGAACACTTGCCACCGTGCATGTTTCGATGCCCTCTGCAGCCAGTGACGTCTGCACTGCGGCGATGGACCCACGGCGTAAATTTACCCGCAATGCGATAGGGGCGCGTGACTGTAAAATATGCGCAGATGAAACCGCCAAATCATCAAGGTCAGCGGCCCAAATTGGCCAAAGCCAGTCGGGTAAATCTAACGCAACAGGGTCATCCATCTCACCAGAAGGAATATGTGTTTCGTCCGGCAAAAGCGCGTCTGGGCCGTACCCGCCACTTCCAAAAACATCGTTGGGATCAGCACCTTGCGAACGCAACAAACCAAGGATCAATGCACGACCAGTTGTCCCGCCACCAAGGTAGGCAACTGACCGTTTCTGCCGTAAAACATCATAAACGTGATCGCGCACCGCTGCCCGATCCTTAGATCCGGCATAGCGATTTGATCGACCCCATGCAGTCAGGGCTTTTTCTGCGGGCTGGCCGTCAGCAGCGCGATCAAGCACATCAATCGCCGCCGCATATCTTGCTGCTGGGGTCATTTGATCACCTTAATAACGCGGCACAACACATTCATAATGTTAACCAATCCGGTAATTCGGACTTTCACGTGTGATCTGAACATCATGCACATGGCTTTCCTTCAAACCGGCACCAGTGATCTTCACAAAGCTGCAATTCTTACGCATATCGGGAATGGTCGCATTCCCAGTATACCCCATTGCCGCCCGTAATCCGCCCACCAATTGATGTACTACTGCGCCAGCGGACCCCTTATAAGGCACCTGCCCCTCAATGCCTTCAGGCACCAATTTATCGCTTGCTGCATCTTTTTGAAAATACCGGTCTGCAGACCCGCGTGCCATCGCCCCAAGACTGCCCATGCCGCGATACGACTTAAAAGACCTACCTTGATACAAGATCATTTCGCCTGGGCTTTCGTCGGTACCCGCGATCATCGAACCCACCATCGCACAGGACGCGCCTGCTGCAATCGCCTTGGCAAAATCACCGGAAAACTTGATACCACCGTCAGCGATGACAGGAATATCACCCGCAGCGGCCGCGCAATCCATGATGGCCGTCAACTGTGGCACACCAACACCTGCAACCATGCGCGTCGTGCAAATCGACCCTGGTCCAATGCCGACTTTCACGGCGTCAGCGCCTGCCGCAATCAGAGCCTTAGCAGCAGCGCCCGTAGCGATGTTACCAGCCACAATCTGCAACGTGCTCGATAACTTCTTGGCCCGTTCAACCGCCAGCGCAACACCTTCGGAATGGCCGTGCGCTGTATCAATAACGATCAGATCAACGCCCGCATCCACTAGCGCCTCCGTGCGCGCAAATCCCGCGTCACCAACGCCCGTTGCCGCAGCAACCCGCAAACGGCCAAGCTCGTCCATACATGCCATCGGGTTCAAAACGGCCTGCTCGCTGTCTTTCAACGTCAGCAATCCCGTCAGTTTGCCATCACCATCGGTGATCAGCAGCTTTTCAATCCGGCGGGCCTGCATCAACGAACGGGCCTCATCCAGATCGGCAGGTTCACGCAACATCGCAAGGTTTTTAGTCGACATCATCACGTGCACAGGCGTTGCATCATCAGAGGCAAAACGCATGTCGCGGTTCGTGACAATCCCAACAACAAGGCCATCAGGACCAACCACAGGGAACCCCGTAACACGGTAGCGTTCCATCAACACCTTGGCGTCCGCCAGCGTTTGATTGGGGGTCAACGTGATTGGGTTATAAACTGTCCCAGACACGAAACGCTTTACCTGCCGGATTTCTAGCGCCTGCGCCTCGATGTCCAAATTCTTATGAACTACGCCGATGCCGCCGGCTTGGGCCATGGCAATCGCCATTTTGCCTTCGGTCACCGTATCCATTGCACTAGATAGCAGCGGAATGTTCATAGCAATCGACTTGGTAACATGGGTGCTTGTATCAGCAGTCGTCGGCATAACCGACGATGCAGCAGGCACCAAAAGAACGTCATCAAAGGTAAGTGCTTCGCGAATTTCCATCAACCTGTCTCCTTGGGATGTGTGATCGTGTTGCGAACGTCATCTCGCACGGATATGCCCGCGACACTAGCCCCAAAATGCCGCTGTTAGGCGTACTTGTGACGGGTTCGGTCTTTCACCATGCGATCAATCCGGTAAGGTTGCGGTAACTCAATTGATAAGGCTTAAAATGAGCAACGATCCACTTGTGATTTTCACACCCTCCGGCAAGCGCGGCAACTTCCCCGTCGGCACACCAATCCTAACAGCAGCGCGGCAGCTCGGCGTGGACCTCGACAGCGTCTGCGGCGGACGCGGCATCTGCTCTAAGTGCCAAATCACACCGTCCTACGGCGAATTCTCAAAACATGGTGTGACAGTTCACGAAAACGCACTTTCGCCGTGGAACTCTGTCGAAGAACGTTATGACACGATCCGAGGTCTGCCCAAAGGCCGGCGCTTGGGCTGCCAAGCCACTGTACAAAACGACATCGTCGTCGACGTGCCACCCGAAAGCCAAGTCCACAAACAAGTGGTCCGCAAACGCGCAGAGGCCCGCGACATCACGATGAACCCGTCAACGAGGTTGTATTACGTCGAAGTCCAAGAACCCGACATGCACGAACCGTCCGGCGATCTGGAACGACTTATCAAATCGTTGCGCAAAGACTGGGATCTACCCGAACTAGAAGCCGACCTTGGCGTACTCAAATCCCTGCAACCTGCCCTGCGCAAAGGCGACTGGAAAGTCACCTGTGCTGTGCATTTGGGCGACGACACCTTCAGCCCGCGCATCATGCAGGTCTGGCCGGGATATTACGAAGGTACCATCTATGGACTCGCCATTGACCTAGGCTCCACCACCATCGCGGCCCACCTGTGCGATCTGCAAACAGGCGATGTCGTTGCATCATCAGGCATCATGAACCCGCAAATCCGCTTCGGGGAAGACCTGATGAGCCGCGTCAGCTACGGCATGATGAACCCGAATGGTGCCGACGAGATGACCACTGCAGTGCGCGAGGGCATGAATGCGCTGTTCGTACAAATCGCATCCGAGGCCGAGATTGACCGCAACCTGATCGTGGACGCTGTGTTTGTGTGCAACCCCGTGATGCACCACCTGTTTCTTGGGATCGACCCGTTCGAGTTGGGGCAAGCACCCTTTGCGCTGGCCACGTCAGAATCCCTGTCGCTGCGGGCAATTGAGTTGGACCTAAACCTGCACCCATCCGCGCGGGTTTATCTGCTGCCATGTATCGCAGGGCACGTCGGCGCAGACGCAGCAGCCGTTGCCTTGTCCGAAGCCCCCGACAAATCCGAAGACCTCGTTTTGATTGTCGACGTCGGCACCAACGCCGAAATCCTACTGGGAAACAAAGAAAAGGTGCTGGCCTGCTCATCACCCACGGGTCCCGCATTCGAGGGCGCGCAGATCAGCAGCGGCCAACGGGCAGCCCCCGGCGCAATTGAGCGTGTCGAAATCGACCCGATCACAAAACTGCCGCGCTTTAAGGTGATCGGCTGCGATCTTTGGAACACCGAAGAAGGTTTTGCAAAAGAAACAGCCCGCACTGGCGTCACCGGTATCTGCGGCTCTGGCATCATCGAAATCGTTGCTGAAATGCGCATGGCGGGCATCGTCGATGCGCCCGGATTAATAGGATCAGCCGGACAGACCGGATCACCCAATTGCTTCCCCGAAGGACGCACCAATTCCTACCTTGTGTACGATGGCACCGCAGACGGCGGACCGCTGATCACTGTAACAAACGTCGACATCCGGCAAATCCAAATGGCCAAGGCGGCGCTTTATTCCGGCGCACGTCTGCTTATGGACAAATTCGAGGTCGACAGCGTTGACCGCGTCGTGCTTGCGGGCGCATTTGGGGCGCACATCAGCCCCAAACACGCGATGGTGCTCGGCATGATCCCAGACGCGCCGCTTGATAAGGTGACATCGGCAGGCAACGCGGCTGGCACAGGCGCACGGATCGCCCTTCTTAACCGCGACGCGCGCACCGAGATCGAGGCGACCGTACATGACATCCACAAAATCGAAACGGCGCTTGAGCCACGGTTCCAAGAACACTTTGTAAACGCCTCGGCGATCCCAAACGCGGTCGAACCCTTCCCGATCCTCAAGTCCATCGTGACCCTGCCCGACGTGAACCACAACACAGGCGGTGGTGGTGAAGGCGGTGGCCGCAGACGCAGGCGCAAGCCAAGTGCTGAGTAAAAACAAATGACGACGTAGCGCAACCAAATCCTTGATCTGATGCGCAGCATCGCGATTGCACATGTCGTACTCTTCCATGTGCTGCATGGGATCATTCGTTTTGTTCCCCAACAGGACTTACCAGCGGTGCTGTCACGCTATCCATTCTGGATGAACTTCACATAGCAACTCTTTGGAGTTGATGTCATATTTATGGTTTCGGCATATCTACTCAGCCTCGGCCTGATACAGAATTTGGCCAAACCGGCACCATAGACATACGCGCATATTACATCCGCCGCGTGTCACGTATTATCCCGCTGTATTACGTCGCAATCATCATCTTTGCAGTCGCACAAAAAGACACACTCACCGACGTTTTCTTGGCCGCAAGCTTTGTTCAATTCCTGCTCACAGGCAAGGCAATCGTGCCCGTTGGCAGGTCAATGGTATATCTGCCTGCCTGCAATCATCTGGGGCCTGATGCACCTAAAGCGCCCGATGCTATGGCTTTGCATCGCCATCGTTATCAGCCTCGCAGTCAGGTTTGTGGCACTGGCGGCACAAACCCTGTGATCAGGGGCCCTTGGGCCATGATTTCATGCAACATCATGGGCATCTATCTGTTTCACATGCCGCTTATTCTCGTCGGGGCCATCGTCGCATTTCGCAGCACACAACCCGATGCATTGGCACACGCAACCGTCTGGCAAGTTTGGGGCGTCTTCGCCGTCGCAACGTTGCTCAGCTTGGGCCTGTCCGCAGTCCTCAACCGGCTTATCGAAGCGCCAATTCAAAATGGCATTGCGCCGTAAAATGGGCCTTTGATCGCTTGACCAATACGCAGCACGGCAGTAATGAAGGCGGAACTGCGGGTATGGTGAAAAGGTATCACGAAAGCTTCCCAAGCTTCAGTTACGAGTTCGATTCTCGTTACCCGCTCCAGTTTCATCCGAAAATACGGATTACTGCCGCTAAACTTTAGACCCCGTGGGCCTGCAAAAAATCAACCAATCCAACCGTTGATCCATCTTTTCCAGCAGCAGACTGCGTACCCTCGACAACTGGTTGCAGCGCCGTGGCCAATTCCTTGCCCAACTCGACGCCCCATTGGTCGTATGAATTTAGGCCTAAGACAACGCCCTCAACAAACACGCGGTGTTCATAAAGCGCAATCAATTGCCCAAAAACAAACGGGGTCAACCGAGGATAGGCAAGAGTAACCGACGGGCGGTTCCCCGGAAATACACGGTGGCGGGCTTGGCGTTCCAATTCATCGCCTTCGAATTTATCGGCAACTTTTGAACGCGCCTCATCCAAATCACGACCCTTCATTAGCGCCTGTGATTGGGCCAAACAATTGGCGACAAGCAACTGGTGTTGATGATGCAACGCATCCTCATGGCCACGGGCCGCAACCAAAAACTCACAGGGAACCACGCGGGTGCCTTGGTGGATCAATTGGTAAAACGCGTGCTGACCGTTGGTTCCAGGCTCGCCCCAAACAACAGGACCAGAAGGTACCGGCAAATCAGCACCATCCATGCTGACACCCTTGCCATTACTTTCCATCTCAAGTTGTTGAAGATAGGCAGGTAAGCGGCTGAGATTGTTATCATAAGGCAAAACAGCGCGGGTCGTATAGCCACAGACCTGATTATGCCAAATCCCGACCACCGCAAGCAGCGCAGGCAGGTTTTCAGACCATTCTGCATTGCGGAAATGCACGTCCATCGCCTGCGCACCGCGTAAAAACGCATGAAATGCATCGCGACCAATAGCAACCATCAGCGACAGGCCAATCGGCCCCCACATAGAATAACGACCACCAACCCAGTCCTCAAAACCAAACACACGCGACGGATCAATGCCAAATTCAGCAGTCTTATCAGCAGCCGTCGACAGCGCGACAAATTGGGCACCAACATTCGTTACCTTTTGCGACATCCACGCGCGCGCTGTGCGGGCATTCGTCATGGTTTCAATCGTGGTAAACGTCTTGGACGCGACAATCACCAAGGTCGTCGTCGGATCACAAGACCGCAATACCTGTGCTATATCCGCAGGATCCACATTTGATACAAAATGGCAGCGCGGCCCGTCATGATATGGGGCCATCGCAAGCACGCCCATCGCAGGGCCAAGGTCAGATCCACCAATCCCGATATTCACGACATCCGTGATGCGGCCACCCTGCCCTGCATATGCACCAGACCGTACAGCTTCCACAAATTCACCCATGCGGGCCAGCGTCGCCAACACATCTGGCATCACATCCGCGCCGTCCACTTCAACAGGTCCACCATCCAGATTGCGCAACGCTGTGTGCAGCACGGCGCGACCTTCGGTTTCGTTGATAGGGTCGCCGGTGAACATCGCATCGCGTTTGGCCGCAACACCAGTTTGGTTCAGCAGATCAAGCAATAACGCACGGCCCTCTGCATCGATATTCGTCTTGGCATAATCCAACCGCATATAGCCAGCGGTGGCCGAAAAATCAGCAGCGCGGCCAGTGTCGAGCATGGTCTCGAACCGACGGTCCGAAACGGCGGCGTGATGCGCCTTAAGTGTAGTCCACATGGTTTAGGTCCTTGCCCAATGCACAGTTGATCCAGAAAGCACGGCGGCTACAGGCGCCTCATGCGGTTTTAGATGGCGGGCCCTATTCAATGCGGCGCGTTTCTCGTCGCCGATGATGACAATATGACGACACATCGCACCCTTTAGGACCCTGGCCGACAAGGTGATCCGTGGCTCTGGCGCACCGGGGGCACGCATGGCTACCAAGTTATCACTGCCGTTTAACGCAGCATCCAACTGATCGGCCTCTGGGAAAATACTGGCCGTGTGCATATCCGCGCCCATGCCCAGCAACATGACCGAAATCGGCAATAGCGGGTCGAGGGCGGCGGCCAAGGATGGTAATTTATCTTCCGGCGTCGGTGCATCGGCGTAAAGCGGGATCAGCGTCGCAGACGCGGCCTTATCAACCAACAAACGTTCACGCAGCAAACGGGTGTTCGAGCGGTCCGACGTTTCTGGCACCCAGCGTTCATCGGTCAGCATCACGTCAATCCGGTCCCAACCCAGATCAACGGCGCTCAGCGTGTCAAACACAGGTCCGGGCGTCGTGCCCCCAGGTACGGCAAACGAAACACGGTCATGGGTCTGCAATGCATTTTCCAAATCGCCCGCCAACTGGTTGGCAAGGTCGATCATCATCAGCTCGGCGTCGGGATATTCTTTGAAATCCATTGCGTTGGGTCCTTCAAAAAGAGGCTTATGTAAAACTTATGCGAAACTTATGCAAAACATATAGCAGTTTTAGACCTTCAGGTCACGCCAGCGGCGCCCGTCACGGTGCAACAACATCTGCGCATCTTCGGGTCCGGTCGATCCTGCTTCATAGGTTTTGGGCACGTCATTACGGGCCTCCCAACCTTGGATCAACGGGTCGGTCCACGCCCACGCAGCCTCGACTTCATCGCCGCGCATAAACAATGTTTGGTTGCCGCGAATGACGTCCATAATCAGCCGCTCGTAGGCATCTGTGACGTCTTCAGCAACATCGCCCAAAGCCTCGGCAAACGTCATATCTAGCGGCACATCAATCAGGCGCATGCCCCCCGGTCCCGGTTCTTTGATCGTGACTTGCAGGTCCATGCCCTCGTTTGGCTGAAGCCGGATCGCAAGGATATTGCGGTGACGTTTTTCGTCACCCTCAAAAATGGAATGGCCTAAGTCTTTGAACACAACTGCAATTTCGGACACACGGGATTTCATCCGCTTGCCTGTGCGCAAATAGAATGGCACGCCAGCCCATCGCCAATTGTTGATATGACACCGCATGGCGATAAAGCTTTCGGTGAAACTGCGTGAGTTTTCAGCGTCTTGGCGGTATCCGTCACCGTCCTTACCTGCCTCGTACTGACCGCGCACAATGTGATGCGATTCTACGTCTTGCAGGGCGCGAATAACTTTCAACTTTTCGTCGCGGACCTCATCAGCACCGAACTGACTCGGCGGCTCCATCGCAATCAAACAGAGCAATTGCATCAAGTGGTTCTGCACCATATCGCGCATCGCACCAGAGCGATCATAATACGCCCCGCGCCCATCAACACCCACGGTTTCAGCCACGGTAATTTGAATATGATCAACATAATGGTTGTTCCAAAGTGGCTCAAACAAAACGTTCCCAAACCGCACGGCCATCAAGTTCTGAACGGTCTCTTTTCCAAGATAATGATCAATGCGGTAGATCTGTTTTTCGTCAAAGTGGTCGGCCAAAGATTTGTTCAGTGCCTTCGCTGTTTCAAGGTCGCGGCCAAATGGTTTTTCGACGACAATGCGGCTCGTCTCTGTCGCGACGTCATGGCTGTGCAAACGCGCGGCGAGATCGCCAAAAAGGCTCGGTGCAACCGAAAAATAAAACGCCTGAACAACGTCGCGGCGTACCATTCCTGCAAGGGCTTTCCAGCCAGCCTCACCCTTGGCGTCAATTGGGGTATAATCCAACTGTTCCAGAAACTTAGCAAGACAATCGACGTCTTCTTTTTCGGTTCCACCAAACTCTAGGATCGCGTCTTTGATCATTTTGCGATACCCGGCCGCGTCCAGATCGGACCGCGCCGCACCAATGATCCGTGCATCAGCAGGCATTTGCCCCGAAAGGAACCTACGGAACAAACCGGGCAGAATTTTGCGGCGTGCGAGATCACCAGTGCCACCAAAAATGACAAGATCAAATGTCTCTACAGGAATTACGCGAGAGGCCATATTATGCTCCGAATTGTTGTTAGCGCTAACGACAACTGACTACGCCGCGGTTCCCGGAAAGTCTAGCACGATGGTCATTATCAATTAGAAACATGTGCAGGCGTTTCCATTTTAAACCGCATAGCCCTGTTGGGTCCGAAGCTTATACAGATGGAGCGTTTCTTCGCGCGGCCATTCTGGCGAAGAGAAAACTATGCCGTCCTCCCAAAACTCCGCTGGATGCCACGCGCTTCGCTGTTTACGTCGTTCGGTCATGTGGTCAATTATTTTGTCACGCATAATCCGTTGCCGCGCAAGTGTTTGCGGGTCGTCCAAACGATTGTTCTGCTCGTAAGGATCGTCATCAAGGCAGTAAAGTTCGTCGTCGTCACCCCAAACCGAAACATATTTCCACCCATCCAGATACAGAATTTTCTGAAAACTGATATCGCCGGAGTGGCCAAAGTGATCGCAAATAAGACTGTCGCGTGCATGGCTTTTATCAACGATGCCAACCAAGCTGGTCCCGTCCATTGGTAAAGGATGTTGGTTATCTTTTACGCCAGCCACATCCAGCATAGTCGCCGTAACGTCAAGCAAGCTAACAGGAGTTTCAACCTTGGTGCCTGCCGGAATTTTGACTGGATAGCGTACAACCAAAGGAATACGGCCGACTTCCTCGGTGAAGGACGAATATTTGTCCCAGCCCGCGCCATGGGCCGCGATACCATCACCATGATCTGCCGTCACAATAAAGATCGTGTTATCCGCAAGACCAGTGTCATCTAGACACGCTGCGATCCGGCCAATTGCGGCGTCAGTTTGTAGCCCCGATGCATAACAACGTGCCAGGACTGTCTGCCACGTCTCCCAATCTGGCCAGCGCTCGAACGCACGATGCTGGCACCGCAAATCCCGTTGCACACGGTATCGCCATGGTTTGTCTGAAAGGTCTTCGTCAAAGCTTGGGTATTTAGGAATATCCGCCGGATTTATAAGATCGGCAAATGACGCGCTGGGATAATACGGATGATGCGGCCCCCACATGCTGATGACCATCGAAAATGGCTGCTCTTGGCCTTGCAATGACCTGAGCCTGTCACAGGCAAGGTTGGCTACAAAAAACTGTTCGTTCACCTCTGGTGACCCGAGCAGAACACCAGCCCCATCCATGTAATCCCATGGTTCGGCGGGGTCCATCAACACCTCGGTCCCGCTAAGTTCTGGCTGCAACAGATGGTGTTCAATTTTGCATTTCGGGTGATCTTCGCCAATCCGCGACAGGTAATCTTTGTAGGCGTCACAGGCATACAGATTGCCGTATTCAGGAAGGCTCCACCCCTTTAATCCATAGTCGGCAGCGGTCTTATCGACCCCGCAGTGCCATTTTCCAAAGTAGTGATTGTCATAGCCTGCGCGCGTCAGATGCTGCGCATAAAGAATTTCATCGTCGCGAAATTCTTGCCGGTTGTACGGGATGGGATATTCGGAATTCCACCGCATCCCGTGCTTGTCAGGGCGCTTGCCTGTCAGAAAACTGGCGCGCGACGGCGTGCAAACCGGCGTGATTGCGTAGGCACGATCAAACCAAGCCCCTTGCGCGGCTATCTTTTCAAGATGCGGCCAACGATAGGGAAATCGGTCGTTCCCGTAATGGCCAGAAAAAGCGACGTGATCGGCCAGAATAACGACTATGTTTGGGCGGTCTGACATCGGGGTTGAATAACCTTCAAAATGGGGTGCTGTATGAACCCAGCAACCACCTATTTATTTGCTACGTCAAGGATGGTTTTGCTCGCAGTCATCCAAACAATTTGCATAGTATTATGCTTCTAACTCGGCATCCCAATAGAGAAAGTCCATCCAGCTTACATGAAGGTGGTTAGGCGGAAATTTACGCCCGACATTGTGCAACGCCGATGCCTCTGGCTGTCTTGGAGGCTGGCGCAAAAACAGCCCTGCTTGCCGCAACGACTTTGACCCTTTGCGCAGGTTACACGGGCTGCACGCTGCAACGACGTTTTGCCAGCTGGTCACGCCGCCTGACGCACGCGGGATCACATGATCAAACGTTAAATCGCCTTTGGCACCGCAATACTGGCAGCAAAATTCATCGCGCAGAAATAAATTAAAGCGCGTAAAGGCCACCCGTTTTTGAGGTTTTACATAATCTTTCAGCACCACGACGCTTGGTATGCGGATTGTGGTCGACGGGCTGCGCGCCACATCATCGTACTGCGCTACAATGTCGACCCGATCAAGCCATGCGGCTTTTACCGCATCTTGCCACGGCCACAGTGACAATGGGAAATAGGACAACGGCCTATAATCCGCGTTTAAAACCAGCGCTGGTTTGTCCCTAAGAACGCCGGGTGTGCGTATAAACTCTGTTCGAAAATCAGCCTCGATCACGCAATATCACCCGTACCCTGTGCCCATCAGCGCAGAGCGGGAGCCCCGCTCCGGCCGCTTAAGCAAAACTATATATAGTGGTTACCAAAGGGCAACCCCTACATCAGGGGGCGACTAGTAGCCCAATCGCTCGCGCATGAATGCAAGGGACACTTCCAATCCATCGGGCGCAATGCCGTGGCCTGTTCCCTGCATGATATGTGCATAGACCTCTTTCCAACCTGCATCTTCCAGTGCTTGCGCTGCTTGCGGCAAAGATTGCGGCGGGACCACATCGTCTTGATCACCGTGGATCAACAAAACGGGCGGCTTACACAGCGCCTCGTCTTGCAATGCGTCCGGTTCCAACAAGCGGCCAGAGATCGCGACGATGCCTGCAACAGGGTCTTCGCGGCGCGGCAATACGTGCAACGCCATCATCGTGCCTTGACTGAAACCCAAGACGATGACTTGTTCGGGCAGCAGGTCTTCGTCGACCATGACGCCGTCTAAGAATGCATTCAAGTCATCGGATGCACGCATCATGCCGGCGCGCGATTCTTCCTCAGAAGATCCGTCAATCCAAGGGATCGGAAACCACTGAAAACCCATCGGTGATCCGGCGCAATCTTCTGGAGCGTCGGGCGACATGAACATCGTGTCTGGCAAATGCTCGGCCAGTGGATCAGCGAGCCCTAACAGATCAGCGCCGTTGGCCCCGTAGCCATGCAGGAATATCACGCAAGACCGTGTTTCGCCTGAAAAGGCGGCCTTGCGCCCCGCGTTAAGTGCCCGTGTCATATGATGCCGTCCTTTTGTTTTGTTGTCGCGTAATAGGCCCAGAACAATCGCGCTGCAACCGACCGCCACGGCGACCATGCATCCGCCATTTTGCGCAAAGTCCGTTCACTGGGTCGTTCAGGCAGGCCAAAAAGCAATTTGGCTGCTTCTTGAATGGCCAAATCACCGGGCGCAAAGATGTCTGCGCGCCCAAGTGAAAACATGGTGTAGACTTCGGCGGTCCACATCCCAATGCCTTTCACGGCACAAAGCGCTTTGATCACTTTGTCGCTTGGCAGATGATGCAGTCCTTCGAAATCGAGTTCGGCGTCGGCAAGCGCGTGGGCATAGCGCGCCTTTTGTTGTGACAGACCAAGCCCGCGCAGATTGTCCTGCGTCGCTGACCTCACCGCCATTGGGGTCGTCATGTCCGCCGCTTGCAGTTTGGACCAAAGCGCGTTGGCCGAAGCCACACTGACTTGTTGTCCAAGGATAATATGCAAAAGCGGGCCAAACCCGTCAGGTTTCAATCGCAGCGGTAAGGGCAAAACGTGGGGTAATATCGCGGCAAAGCGCGGCTCGATCCGCGCCAGCCAATCTGCGCCCTCTTCCAGACATGCGGGTCCCACAATGATCCGGTCCGTCACAGGGATTGCGCCCAAGTTAAAGCATCCACCGGATTATCTACGCGCATAGCCACGGGACTGGCAGGTCGCGCGATCATCAAGACCGGAATACCGAGCTCTCTTGCTGCGGTTAGTTTGGTCGCACTCGCGTGACCGCCCGCATTTTTCACGACAATCCAGTCGATCCCAAGCTGCGCAAAAATCAACTTTTCGCGCGCCACTGGAAATGGGGGCCTTCCTATCAAAAACTCGCCGCCTTCAAACGGGAATGGAGCGGTTGGCGGATCAATCTGGCGACAAATCACGCGACATCCAATAAGCCCCGAAAATCGGTCCAGCGTTTGCCGCCCTGTACCTAAAAACACAGTGGATCCCTTGGGGATTAGTGCCGCGGCGTCTTCTTCGCGGGCGATTTCTGTCCAATCGTCACCTGCCTGCGTAACCCAGGGCGCGCGCAGAACATGCAGATATGGCAAGCCGATCTCGGCGCATATCTTGGCCGTCCTATTTGTGATTTGCGTTGCATAAGGATGGGTCGCATCGATGACCGCGCGGATACCAGCGTTAGCCAGATACCGACGAAACCCGTCTGCGCCGCCAAACCCGCCAATGCGCATCGCAATATCAAGTTGCTTTGGCGCCCGTGTCGCCCCTGCAAGTGACGCTATTGCTGGTAAATTTAGCGCCGCAAGCCCCGTTGCTATTTCTTTGGCTTCACCCGAACCCGCAAGCAGCAAAATGGTCATGCGCCCGCCCTTGCCAAAACGATGCCTGCCCTGTCGATGATCACGATGTCATAAGACGGGCCACCGAAACGCTTATTCAACTGCATCAGTGCGCGGTCAGCCACAACTTGCGCTAATGCGGGGTGCCGTGTCACAGCTTCGAGTGCGGTATTGCAGTCCGCCAAGTCCGGCTCACCTACCCAGTCGGCAAGCATCGCAAAATCAACCTGTGACCGGCCAGAGTGCAAGTCGATCGCCCCCTGCGCAAGCTTGGTGATTTTGCCAATTCCGCCGCCGACAGTCATTTTATCGATAGGATGTCGTACGAGGTATTTCAGCAGCCCACCCGCAAAATCGCCCATATCCAGCATGGCGTAATCAGGCATGCCGTATAGTGCCTGCACCGTGGCCTCGCTTGTAGACCCCGTGCAACCCGCGACATGGGTGATCCCGTTGGCGCGCGCGACATCGATGCCGCGATGAATGGACGCTATCCAAGCGGCACATGAAAATGGCCGGACAATGCCGGTGGTGCCCAACACGGACAGGCCACCGACAATCCCAAGCCGCGGGTTCCATGTTTTCAATGCCAGCTCTGCACCATTTGGCACAGACACTGTAATTGTGACATCTGGCGTTTCACCATAAAAGGCTGCCGCTTCGGCGACGGCTTCGTCCATCATTAAACGCGGGACTGGGTTGATCGCAGGTTCACCCACCCCAATCGGCAGCCCTGCTTTGGTCACCGTTCCAATGCCAATACCAGCGCGGAACACAACGCCGCCATCCGATGCCGCAACCCGCACAATAATCAACGCACAATGCGTAACATCAGGATCGTCGCCAGCATCTTTGATAATGCCAACTTCGGCCCAACCGTCACCTGCAGCTGTATGCTCAATCGCGAATGTCGGCGTCTCACCCTTTGGTAAAGTGATCGTCACGTCATCCGGAAACGCGCCACCCCAAAGGCGCGCCAAGGCCGCCTTTGTCGCGGCAGTCGCACACGCACCTGTGGTCCAGCCACGGCGCAATTTGGGGATCGGTGTCTGTGTCATCTGAAATGGACTATAGGAACCAAACGCGATGCCGCCAATCCGCAATCAGGCGTCGTTTGACAGCTTTTCAAAGAAAGGCTTTCGGGGCATAAGACCAATATGACACATAACGTCCCACTCCCCGCCCATGCATGGCCCACGCTTCAACCCGGTTGGGTCTGGCTTTGCGGTGCAGGTCCGGGTGATCCGGGACTGCTGACACTGCACGCAGCAAATGCGCTGCGCCAAGCGGATGTGGTGATTTACGATGCACTTGTGCAAGAGGCCATTCTGGACTGGGCCCCACAAGCGGAACATATATTCGCTGGAAAACGCGGCGGCAAACCATCCGCCAAGCAGCGCGATATTTCTTTGCGGTTGGTTGATCTGGCCCATGAAGGGAAAAAGGTTCTACGTCTAAAGGGTGGCGATCCATTTGTGTTCGGCCGTGGCGGCGAAGAGGCTCAAACTCTTGTGCAACATGGCATTCCGGTGCGAATCATCCCGGGTATATCTGCTGGAATCGGCGGACTGGCCTATGCGGGCATTCCAGTCACCCACCGCGATGTGAACCAATCGGTCACGTTTGTGACGGGCCACGACCAGTCCGGTAATACGCCGGGGTCGCTTGACTGGGTGTCTATATCCAAAGGTAGCCAAGTCTTAGTGATCTATATGGGCATGAAGCATATCGCCCAGATATCTGCCAAACTTATCGCTGCAGGTCGCCCTATGTCGGAACCCGTTGCTGTTGTGACCACGGCAACGACGGTTGATCAGAGGGTTTTAGAGACCACTCTGGGCACAATTGTTGCAGATATCGCCAATGCAGGTATGGAACCGCCTGCTATCATTTGCGTTGGTCAGTCGGTTTTGATGCGCCAAGTTTTAGACTGGCAAGGTCAAGCAGCTGGTGTTGCGCCCCGTAATATGGACCCACTTGGCCGTGGTCGTCCTGCCGAATCTGCCTAATGCGCTTTTTGATCGCCGCCCCTGCATCCGGATGCGGTAAGACAACCGTTACACTTGGATTGCTGCGCGCATTTGCCCAAGATGGCATGGCTGTATCTGGCGCGAAATCTGGCCCCGATTATATCGATCCACGGTTTCACGAGGCGGCCTGCGGGCAACCATGTCTCAATCTCGATGCATGGGCGATGACACCCGCGCGCATTCGCGGATTGGCCCCCCAAGGTGACCTGATTATCGAAGGAGCGATGGGACTATTTGATGGCGCCCCCCCGAACGGCAAAGGTGCTTGCGCTGATCTTGCTCGCATTTTGAACATTCCCGTTGTTCTTGTTGTCGATGCAGGCCGCATGGCCCAATCTGTCGCCCCAATTGTTCAAGGCTTTATGCAATTTGACCCAACCGTACCGATTGCAGGCGTCATCTTGAACAACGTCGGCTCTGACCGCCATGATGTCATGTTGCGCGCGGCTTTGGCCAAGATTGACGTGAAGGTATTTGGGACAATCAAGCGCGACGCGGCTTTGCGGATGCCATCGCGACATTTGGGGTTGGTTCAGGCGCAAGAATGCACCGGCCTTGATGCGTTTTTAGATCTTGCAGCGGACGCCGTGCACGCCGGTATTGAGATGGACGCATTGCGTGCCGTTGGGGCACAGACACCCTTTGCTGCAAACCGCCCAATCCCCTGCCCAGCAACCCGCATTGCGGTCGCTCAAGACGCTGCATTTGCATTCACATACCCGCATCTTCTGGCCGATTGGCACGCATCTGGCGCCAGCATTGAAACCTTTTCGCCGCTCAATAATGATCCGGTCCCGATGGCTGATTTGGTCTATTTGCCAGGCGGATACCCCGAGCTTTATGCGGGCCAATTGGCTGGCAAAACGTTATTCATGCAAAGCCTTATAAACGCTTCGCAATCGGCTGATATATATGGAGAATGTGGAGGCTATATGACGTTAGGAAACTCCCTTACAGACGCAGAAGGCATACAACATAAGATGGCAGGCTTGCTTGACCTTGGGACGTCTTTTGCGCAGCGAAAACTACACTTGGGGTACCGTAAGGTCGCTGCAAACGCTGGCCCGTTTACAGGCGGTTGGAATGCGCATGAGTTCCACTACGCGACGACAATGTATGCAAAAGGCGAACCGTTGTTCGCCGCATCCGACGCAATAGGCACAAACCTGCCTGATATGGGCTTGCGCAACGGTCGCGTATCAGGATCGTTTGCACATATAATCGACGCTGCCTGAAATACTCATTGCGAGTCTGGAAATGCCGGATTACCGATTGTCACATGACTGATATGATTGATGACCGCCGCGCCAAGCGCAATGTCGCCGTCCTTGTTGCAGCACAAGCGATTTTAGGTGCGCAAATGCCGATGATATTTGTGATCGGCGGCTTGGCTGGGGGCATGTTGGCAACCAACGTCTGCCTCGCGACGTTGCCGATTTCGTTCATTGTGTTTGGATCAATGATCACGGCGCCTTGGCTTAGCCCGCTGATGCAACGGCACGGACGGCGGTTTGGCTTTGTCATTGGCGCAACCGCGGGCGCTGTCGGCGCGCTGGTTGCTGCTTATGGGCTTTATGTCGGATCATTTGGCATCTTGCTTGCCGGATCACTGATCACTGGCATCTATATGTCGGCCCAAGGTTTTTATAGGTTTGCCGCAACTGACACCGCATCAGAAGCATTTCGCCCCAAGGCGATTTCATATGTGATGGCGGGCGGGCTGATCTCTGCAATCATTGGCCCACAGCTGAACAAACTCGTACAAGACGCATTTGTCGTGCCATTCTTGGGCACCTATTTGGCCGTGGCCGCGTTGAACATTTTTGGCATGATGCTGTTTTTCTGGCTGGACCTGCCCAAAGGCAGCAAAGAAACACCTTTCGCTACAAACGCACCCAAAGCACGGAACCGCTTGGAATTACTGCGCGATCCGCGTGTTGTCGTCGCAATCATCTGTGCGACGGTCACTTATTCGTTGATGAACCTCGTGATGACTTCCACCCCTTTGGCCGTTGTCGGCTGTGGGTTCACCAAAAACAACGCAAACGACATCGTGTCGGCGCATGTGTTGGCCATGTTTGCTCCGTCCTTCTTTACCGGCCATTTGATTACCCGTTTTGGCGTCGAAAAGATCATCGCGGCCGGCCTTGTGATCCTAATGGGCGCTGGAATCGTGGCCTTATCAGGTGTGGCATTGGGTAACTTCTATGTCACGCTTATCCTGCTTGGACTGGGCTGGAACTTTGGCTTTATCGGTGCCACCACCATGCTGGCCAGCGCGCACGCCCCGCATGAACGCGGTGTGGTGCAGGGCATGAACGATATGATCGTATTTGGCATGGTCACCGTCGCATCCCTTGCGTCTGGCGGCCTGATGAACTGTTCTGGTGGAACCGCCGTGGAGGGCTGGACGGCCGTAAACCTTGCGATGGTCCCGTTCTTGGTGCTGGCAGGTGGCGCGCTTATCTGGCTGACAACGCGGCCGAAATTAGCCTAACAGCGCAATCCGAGCAAGACGCGTTGCCTGCCGAAGTGGGCCCAATCCAAGTGCGCCGCTTGCGACACGAGACGGGTCCGCTATGGCTTGCTTCAAAATCGGCTCTGCCTGAAAGCCTGACAATTTGATGGCTTTGGGTGCAACACCGCGCGTTAACGCCGCCAACCCGTCCTGAGCAAGGGCTTTGACGCCCGCAGACGTCCCGTCGACCAGTGGTTTGCGACCACGGTCCTCAAGATCAGGTATGGCACGTAAAAGGTTGGCGACCCCGACGCCATAACCAAATGCACGGACGCCAGTTTCGTTTGTATCACCAAGCAGGCGTGCCGCCGTCCACATCAACGCGCCCGAGGTCGCATCGATATATTCGTCCAGATGGGTCCGGTCTTCAAACGCATCCTTGTAGACGTCCCATCGCCGTGCTGCGACCAGATCATCAAGGGTTTTGGCCCCTTCCGGATCAAGAATATCAGCCAACGCATCGATGACTTCATGCTTGCGCACGGTTCCACCTGCGCCGATTTCCTCCAACGCGTCGCGCCACCACTGCAATCGCATTTCGGCGATCATCGCCTCTTGTGTGACCCACGGGGCGCGGGTGACTTCGACGTTGAACGCATAAATCGGGAACAACACGCGGCGTGCGGCAACAGGTGCAGCCATCGTAGCCCTAAATCGGTCTGGATCACTGCGTTCAACAAGTGCAGCGCAGGCGTTCAGGCTCATCTGTCAGTGGCCCCATCGCGGATCAATTTCCAATTTACAGCATCAACAAGTGCATCAAACGACGCATCCACGATGTTGGCAGACGCGCCCACAGTGGACCAGCGGCGGCCCTGCCCGTCTTCGCTGTCGATGATGACGCGGGTTACCGCCTCTGTGCCGCCATTCGTGATGCGGACCTTAAAGTCGACCAAATGCATGTCAGCGATCAGGTCTTGGTATGGTCCCAAATCCTTAGCCAAAGCACGCCACAAAGCGTTAACAGGGCCGCGGTCCTTACCGTCTGGTCCTTGGCTTTCTGACACATTCAGCATCTTTTGGCCGTTTACTTTGACCACGACGACGGCTTCTGACAGCGACACCATTTGGTTGCGTTTGTTGCGGCGGCGCTCAACGGACACACGGTAGCGTTTCACCTCGAAGAACGTGGGCATAAGGCCAAGCTCGACGCGTGCAAGCAGTTCAAAACTGGCTTGCGCCGTGTCGTACGAATAACCGCGTGCTTCCATATCTTTGATCCGGTCAAGGATACGCGACAGTGCGGGATCACCTTTTTCGACCGCAAGCCCTGCTTGGATCAGACGTTCGCGCAAGTTCGATTGACCCGCCTGATTGGACATTGGCACAATGCGGCTATTGCCGACGGCTGCAGGGTCGATGTGTTCATAGGTTGTGGGGTCTTTGGCAATCGCACTGGCGTGCAATCCTGCCTTATGGGCAAAAGCAGACGCCCCAACGTAAGCAGCCTGTTTGGCAGGCACGCGATTCAAAATGTCATCAAGCGACCGCGATAACTTACGCAGGCCCGTCAACGCATCAAGGGTCACCCCTGTTTCAAACTGGCTTACAAACGGTTCTTTGAGCAATAGTGTCGGAATGATTGTCGTCAGGTTTGCGTTGCCACAGCGTTCACCAAGACCGTTTAGCGTACCTTGTATTTGGCGGGCACCAGCCATTACGGCAGCAAGGGAATTTGCAACTGCGTTTTCGGTATCGTTATGGGTGTGGATGCCCACGTGGGACCCGGGTATACCGCTATTGATCACCGCTTTGACTATGGCCGATATTTCGTGCGGCAACGTCCCTCCATTGGTGTCGCACAGCACGATCCAACGGGCACCAGCTTCATATGCGGCATGCACCGCCTCAAGCGCGTAGGCCGGATTTGATTTGTAGCCATCAAAGAAATGTTCGGCGTCAAACAGCGCCTCACGACCCTCGGCCACCAAATGTGCAAAGCTCGCGGACAGGTTTTCGATGTTTTCTGCCAGCGTGATCCCAAGCGCAGTTGTCACATGAAATTCGTGGCTTTTACCGACCAAACAGACGGCGGGCGTGTTCGCATTCATCACCGCAGCAAGCACATCGTCATTGCCAGCAGACCGACCAGACCGCTTAGTCATACCAAAGGCGGTCATGGTCGCGCGTGTTTTTGGAGCTGCATCAAAGAAATCAGAATCCGTCGGGTTCGCGCCCGGCCAACCGCCTTCGATGTAGTCGATCCCAAGATCATCCAACATCGTTGCTATTTGCTGCTTTTCAGCCGTAGAGAACTGCACACCTTGGGTTTGTTGCCCGTCGCGAAGTGTGGTGTCGAACAAATAAAGTCGTTCTTTGGGCATCATACATCCCCCAGTTTGGCCGCATCGAAATCAGGGCCTGGTGTCCATGTCGCCTGCCCGCCCACGTCGGTCACTTGCACGCCGGCGCTATTCAGGATGTCGCGGACCTCATCAGCCAAACCCCAATCCTTTGACGCACGTGCTGCAGCACGCTGAGCCAACAGCACATCAACCTTCGCTGCAACAGCCGGAGCCACATCAGCACCGCCTTCGGCCCCGTCAAACATCGGAATATCAGACCAGTTATTTACAAGACCAAGCATTTCCATACCGTGCGCAAAGCCAGCAAGCGTCGCAGCAGTTTTATTTTTGGCCAGTACATGAAGCCGTGAAATAGCGCCAGACGTGTTTAGGTCATTGGCCAGCACGCCAACAAATTCAGCGTCCGCTTTCCACTTTCCCTCCACCTTAAGCGCCTTGATCAATGCAGGATTAAACCCATGTCCTTGCAAGATACCGTACCATTTACGCAAAGCATTTTCAGCTTCGCCTTTCTTTTTGTCGGTCCAGTCCATCGGCTTGCCGTAATGCGTACCAAGCATAACCAAGCGGATCACCATGCCGTGTACGCCCGTGTCCAAAAGATCACGCACGGTAAAGAAATTGCCCAAGGATTTGGACATCTTCTTACCCTCAACCTGCAACATTTCATTGTGCAGCCAGACATTTGCGAAATCGTGACCAGCGCAAGTTGACTGCGCAATCTCGTTTTCGTGGTGAGGAAATTGCAGATCGTTTCCGCCGCCATGGATGTCAAACGACGGGCCAAGCAGGTCCAGCGCCATTGCAGAACATTCGATATGCCAGCCCGGACGACCGTACCCCCAAGGGCTTTCCCAGCCGGGTTGACCATCGCCAGACGGTTTCCATAGCACAAAATCCATTGGATTACGTTTATAAGGGGCCACTTCAACGCGCGTGCCAGCGATCATGTCATCGATTGATCGACCAGACAGCGCGCCATAGTTTTCATAGCTTTCGACGGCGAAAAGCACATGACCTTCGGCGACATATGCATGCTCTTTTTCAATCAGGTCGTCTGTCATCGTGATCATCTGCGCGATATACTGCGTCGCACGCGGCTCGTGCGTCGGGCGTAGCGCGCCAAGCGCGTCCATATCCTCGTGATACCAACCTATCGTCTCGGCAGTGATATCGCCAATATCGCGACCACTGGCAGCTGCACGGGCGTTGATCTTATCATCAACATCTGTGAAGTTCCGCACGTAAGTTACTGTTTTTTTGTTATATCTATGCCGCAGCAAGCGGAACAGAACGTCAAACATCAACACATTACGGGCATTGCCCAAATGCGCACGGTCGTACACCGTCGGTCCGCACAGATACATCCGTACGTTTTTTGGATCAATCGGTACAAAGTCTTCTTTGCGACGTGTCTTTGTGTTGTGCAGTCGGATTTGGGTCATGGTGCCTCGCGCAGGTGATGCCTGCGGGCTTAACAACTTCTTACTTCATATGAAACGTGAAAGAGCAGCCCGCGACGAATGTCAGACGGTAATAATGCAGCAAATAATGATGCGTATGCTTTTCATAGCGGTTTAGTAGCAGCGAACAGGTCAGCCGTCCAGCATTTCCGACAGTTTTTTCAATGTATTCATGTTGCGGGCCGTCATTGGCGCATGGCCCATTGTAGCGGTCAAAGCATTGGCCAGCTTGGATTTTCCAATCCCCTGCGGTGTATGGAGCCAGACAATATTATGATAAAATTCAATGGCTTCCCCGCCGACCTTCAACTTATTTATATGATCCCAATTGGGACTAGGTACAGTGAAACAGAAAAATCCGTGCACGCCTTTGCCGTTGGTTCCGGCATACGGGCAGGTTTTGACCAACTTTTGAAATGCGCCCGCCTCAGTCACGGACACCAAGACCTCAAATCCGAACTTGGCATTTATTACCGCGCCTAGTTCTGTTGCCAAGGTCGTGGAATCGCCAGTAGCGTCAAAAATCAGATTGCCCGACGCGATGTATGTCCTTGGCGTGCTTTCAGGCCACAACCCCATGCAGACCTCCACCAAACTGGCCATTGGCAGTTTTTTCTGGCCGCCCACATTTATCCCGCGCAAAAGCGCCACCCACGTCGTCATGATTGTAAATCCTATCTCGCTGATCCATCTTTGTCCTATGAACCGTGACACCGTCAATCAGATATGCTCCGTATTTGCAGGTTCGACAGCAGCTGACCCCGCAACCGAGCTGGATAGTTGGAAAGTGGGCGGCAAAATGTTCGCTTGTTTTGGCGACCGGATTAACGGCGTGTGCACCAAAACTGACAGCATAGAGACCGCCACAATGTTGATCGACGCCGGTGCTGCGACCAAAGCGCCGTATTTCCACAAATCTTGGGTTTTGGTAGACTTTGACGCAAGCGACGACGAGATGCGCCACCGCTTGCAGGTATCCTACGACATCATCGTCAAGGCGTTGCCAAAACGGTTGCGACCCTAGGCATAGCAAACCACCTCGTATTCCACGCCATCAGGATCATTGAAATAGAACCGTTTGCCCGGCTCATAATCTGCATGTGAATGGGTTTTAAGGCCCATTGCAATTACCCTCGCCGCGACGCCATTCAAATCATCAACGACGACCCCAATGTGATTTAAACCGCCGCACTGTAGGTAGTTGTCTGTCGGAGGCGTTTGATCGTGACCACGGTCCGGTCCGGTATAAAGCGCGATATAGCTGTCATCGGTACCGACTTGCACCGTGAACCCGTCGTTCAGGGCAACCCCTTCCCAACGTATATGCCAGCCAAATAAATCAATTAACATTTGCGCGGTTACAGCAGGGTTTGGAACGGTGACGTTCACATGCTCAAGTCTGGTCATTTTATTTTCCATTTAATTCAGCTATAGATCACTTCTAATTTCTAAAGTTAGCTTGAGATCAAGAGGTTTCTTATGACAGGTCTTACAATAGGCGATTTGGCTGATCGGACTGGGTTGGCGGTGTCCGCTATCCGGTTTTATGAAACACACGGCATTGTGGCACCTGTGCGCAACGCAGGTGGACACAGGCGGTATGGACGGCACGACTTGCGCCGCTTGTCATTTGTGATGGCGGCACAGAAACTGGGGTTTCCTCTGATTGAGATCGCAGCACATCTTGCGCCGCTTCCGGCACATAAAGCCCCAACCAAAGCCGACTGGACCCGCATATCCAAAACCTTTCGCCATGACATTGATGACCGCATTGCCGCTCTGATCGACCTGCGCGATAAGCTGGATGGTTGCATTGGTTGCGGCTGCCTGTCGCTGAAATCTTGTGCGCTTTACAATCCAGCCGATGCCAAGGGCAAAGACGGTTCCGGGCCACGCAATTTGAAGCAAATCGCGGGTTGACTCAGCACTGCAGCTATCGTCCCAATCCACCCATGAAATTATCAAATCGCATCACAAATATCACCGGTGGCGGCTCTGACGGATGGGACGTGTTTTACCGTGCCCGCCAGATGAAAGACGCAGGTCAACCAGTTCTTGAACTGACCATTGGCGAGCATGACATTCGCACCCATCCCGATATTTTACACGCCATGCACAAGGCGGCCATGGGTGGGCATACGGGGTACGCGATGGTTCCTGGCACGGATGCGCTGCGCGATACTGTTGCCCAGCGGATCGCTGATCGAACAGGTGTGCCAACAACACGCGACAATATCATGATTACATCAGGTGGTCAGGCCGCGCTGTTTGCCAGCCATCACGCTGTTTGCGACGAAGGCGACCGCGCGCTTTATATTGATCCCTATTATGCGACCTACCCCGGCACAATCCGCGGTGTTGGCGCAATTCCGGTTCCTATCCAGACCCGTCCAGAGGACAATTTCCAACCGCAGCCGGATGTGATTGCAGCCGTCGCCAAAGGTGCAAAATCGCTTTTGATCAATTCGCCAAACAACCCAACGGGCGTCATTTATAACCGTGACACGTTGGACGGTATTGCCACGGTTTGCCGTGAGAACGACCTTTGGCTGATCTCAGACGAAGTTTACGATACGCAGATTTGGGATGGCACCCATATCAGCCCACGCGCGTTGCCTGACATGGCCGACCGTACGCTGGTGATTGGGTCGTTGTCTAAAAGTCATGCGATGACAGGCAGCCGCATTGGGTGGGTTTGCGGACCCGCCGAAGTTGTCGAAGGTTTGATCAATTTGAGCACCCATACAACATATGGCGTCCCCGGTTATATTCAGGACGCCGCCACATTTGCCCTAAATCAAGGGCCACAAGTCGAAACTGAGGTCGGAGCCCCATTCCAACACCGCCGTGCCTTGACGATTTCGGCGCTGGCCGGCCAAAATGTCGTCCGCGCTGTCCCTATTCAGGGCGCGATGTATGCAATGTTGGACATCCGTGCGACGGGGCTCAGTGGTGAGGCGTTTTCAAATGCGCTTTTGGACGCGGAAATGATTGCCACCATGCCCGGAGAAAGCTTTGGTCAGGCCGCTGCCGGACATATTCGCGTGGCAATGACCATTGACGACGACGCCTATACCGACGCGCTGTCCCGTCTGGTGGCATTTGCGAAGACATGTACTTGAAGGGATAGACAATGGCACGGATCGGCGAAACATTCCGTGCGCTGCACGTCAAAGGTGACCCATTTATTCTTGGCAATGTCTGGGATGCTGGGTCGGCGAAGATGATGGCACGTATGGGGGCAAAGGCCTTGGCCACGTCATCAGCGGCACACGCATTTACGCTCGGGCGGCCAGATGGCGGCACGGTCAGTCGCGACGAAGCATTGGCACATGCGCAAGATATTTGTGCGGCGACGCCGCTGCCGGTCCAAGGTGATTTTGAAAACGGTTTTGGCGATGATCCTGACACATGTGCAGATACGGTCCGATTGTCCGCAGAAACGGGCCTCGCTGGTATTTGTATCGAAGACATCCAATTTCCCGGCAGAACATCTTATGATTTTGATCTTGCCGTCGAACGCATGAAAGCGGCGGCATCAGCGGCCCGTGCCGTTGGACGCGATTTTGTGCTGACCGCGCGGGCGGACGGCATTATGGTGGGGGCGTATGACACCAATGAGGCCATACGCCGATTGCAGGCATTCGACGCGGTCGGTGTTGATTGTCTTTACGCTCCGATGCCCCCTTCGATGGCGGATATTGCGCGCATTTGTGCGGCGACTGACAAGCCTGTAAATGTCTTAGTCGCGGGTCCCTTTGCTAAACATAGTTTGGCAGAGTTTGCGCAAGCCGGTGCAGCGCGGCTATCGCTCGGGTCAGCATTGGCGCGAGTGACGCATCAGGCGATCTTTGATGCGGGACGTGCAATGCTGGAAAGCGGCGATTTCACAGCGCTTTCTGTTGCAATGCCCGGTGCAGATGTGGATGCCATGCTCGCGTAACGCTATAACTTTAGTGTCAGGTTGTTGGTGGCAACAGGTCTGAATGGGCGGCTAATTGTGCCACCGGAAACGGCTGCGCGCACACCCGTGGTTCCTTCGCATGACGTAGGTAAACCCCGTGCGACGCGCACGGCCAAATAGGCAAATGCTTGGGCTTCTAACATATCACCATCAAGGCCTGCGTCCTCGACTGGACCGACACGCATGTCCAATCCGGCCGCGAGCATCTTCATCAAAGTCGGGTTCTTTCGCCCGCCCCCCGTGACCAGCACTTTTGTTGGTGCCGTCGGGCAAAAGCTCATGGCTTGCGACACACTAATCGCAACCGCAGCTGTCAATGTCGCCGCAGCGTCTGCGGTCGCCAGCTTTGATGCGGCCAAGGACAGACCTGAAAACGCATCACGGTCCAACGACTTTGGTGGCATCCGGCTGAAATGCGGATGGGTCAGAAAATCTGCAATTATCTGTTCATCAACTGCGCCCCCCGCAGCCATAGCGCCATCATCATCAAACGATTGGTCAAGTCTTTGCATCATCAAGTCGTTGATCGGCGCATTCGCCGGACCCGTATCAAACGCAAGCAACGCACCCAAAGACTCCGGCACAGTTTTTGCAGGGTCAATCCAAGTCAGGTTGCCAACACCGCCAAGGTTAAGAAATGCGATTGGCGCCTCCGCCTTCATCCATTTGGCCAACGCAAAATGATAAAACGGGGCCAAAGGTGCGCCCTGCCCGCCCAATGTCATATCAGCACTGCGAAAGTCCCAAACGACAGGCACATTCAGCACGTCAGCCAAAACTTGGCCATCTCCGCATTGATGCGTGCGGGCATTTTCTGGGTCATGAGCCAACGTCTGACCATGAAAACCGATGACGTCTGCACCATCAAACCCTGACAATAACTGCGCGTGCACCGTTTCAATCAGCTCGGCGGTACTGGCCAGATTGTCATTTGGCCATTGGCCCAACGCGGCCTTCAGCAGCGCGACCTCGGACGTTGAATAAGGACGGTAAGCCGTTTCCCCAAACCCCGTGATGACATGGCCGTCGGTGTGCACCATTGCGGCATCGACACCATCCAATGATGTGCCCGACATTGCCCCCAATGCCGCAATCGTTCCAGTTTTCTTAAGCATCAAAACATCCGCTTTCCCTTAGGCTTGGTATGCGTTTATAGGTTGGGACAATATTTGTGCAGGGAAAAAAGCGATGACGTACCACCCAAAATCCGAATTTATGTCTGTGATGATCGAACGTGGCTTTTTGGCCGACTGCACTGACTACCAAGGTCTGGATGAAGCCTTCGCAAAAGGTGTGGTGCCAGCGTATATCGGCTTTGACGCCACCGCGACCTCATTGCACGTCGGATCATTGATCCAGATCATGATGCTGCGTTGGCTGCAAAAGACTGGGCACAAGCCTATTACCTTGATGGGCGGTGGGACGACAAAGGTCGGTGATCCATCGTTTCGCGCCGATGAACGCCCGCTGCTCACGGCTCGAAAAGATCGACGAAAACATCGCGGGGATCAAACGCGTGTTTTCCGCCTACATGACCTATGACGACGCGCCAAATGGCGCGTTGATGCTTAATAACGCCGAATGGTTGGACAACCTCAACTATCTCGATTTTTTGCGCGATATCGGCCGGCATTTTTCGATCAACCGGATGCTGGCGTTTGAAAGTGTGAAATCGCGCCTTGATCGCGAACAGTCGCTGTCATTCCTAGAATTCAACTACATGATCTTGCAAGCCTATGATTTCATGGAGCTTAACCGTCGTTACGGCTGTCTGTTGCAGCTTGGTGGGTCCGATCAGTGGGGCAATATTGTCAACGGGATCGACCTGACGCGTCGCGTGTTGAACAAAGAAATCTACGGGCTGACGTCCCCGTTGCTGACAACATCTGACGGCAAAAAGATGGGCAAGTCTGCCGCTGGTGCTGTTTGGCTTGATGCCGAACTTGTCAGCCCCTACGAATTTTGGCAGTTCTGGCGCAACACCACGGATGCTGACACCGGAAAATTCCTGAAGCTTTACACAGAGATGCCAGTCGACGAATGCAACCGCTTGGGCGCGTTGAAAGGATCAGACATCAACGCAGCCAAGATCATTCTTGCCAACGAGGTCACGACCCTACTGCATGGCGCAAAGGCTGCCAAAACAGCTGAAGCCACAGCACGCGAAGTGTTCGAAAAAGGCGGTATTGGTGACGATTTACCGACACGTTTACCCTGAATACCAATGACCTTGGTGATGGCATGTCGATCGTGCAAATCTTTGTAAAAGCGGGCCTTGCGAACAGCGGCAAAGAAGCCAAGCGCTTGATTGCCGACAATGGTGCACGCATGAACGATACTCCATTGACAGATACGGGTATGTTGGTAACGGCAGAGATGCTGGCAATACCGGTGAAGTTGAGTGCCGGCAAGAAGCGCCATGCGCTTGTTCAGTTGGGCTAAAACAACAGCAAGTCCATCAGGATCAAGACGACCCCAATTAGGAATGACACCACCGCGGCAAAGATCGCAGCCCCCAAAATGGTGGGCTGCGGTGGCGGGGCATAGTTACGTGTTGTTGATTATTTCATCCTGCCATTAACCACACGTTAGGTTTCCAATTGTTTAACGATAGGCATGCCCCGATGTGCCTTTCAACAATCGCCACAATATACGAGCGTACTTTGCGCAATGGACGTGTCCGCACATTGTGATGTTACGTCGGGCGTGCATTGGATAACCCGCGGACCAATTGCGGCCGCCACGCGCATTGGTCCTGACGTCGACTTCACCAAAATCAGGCAAAAGGCGGGCCACCGTATCTGCCTAATAACCCCTGACGTCGGAGCGGAGTTGGCGCTTCGCAGGGCGCATTTTCTCCAGATTATGACCCCAGCAACAGTAGCCAAAATTGACCTTCGAAGCACAGTCGGATCGCATGTGAAATGGTACAATGCCCTGCATAACGCCCAGCGTGGTCCACTTACTTCATGCCACCGCGCATTTAACGCTGCCAAAGATCAATGGCTTTTGTACGCTGATTTATCACAACAAAAATTGCAAAAATCCAGAGCTTTACCGCACGACGTTATTCAGCCTTGGCCCAGTAAAAGTGCGCACATCAGTATTGCATATTTAAACAACACCCCCGTCGCAGGCATGATTTTCCTCCAACATGGCAATACCGTCACCTATCAACTAGGCTGGACCGATACCGATGGACGCAAACATAATGCCCATCAGTTATTGCTGCATGAAGCCATCCAGAACTTTACAAAACGCAACCTGGCTTGGTTGGATCTGGGCACGGTCGACAGCGTGAACAATCCAGGTTTAACACGCTTTAAAGTACGGGCTGGGGCCACCCTTCGGCCGCTGGGCGGCACATGGATTGCGGCGCCGCGCTGGCGCTCCTAGCCGCCTCTGTTTTCTCGTGATAGGTTTGATCAAAACAGATCAAGAACCACCCCAAATGACAATTCTGCAAATCGCGTCGCTATTGATTGTGCTCGCGGGTGCGTTTGGGGCGATCAATTATTTGTTCCTGCGCCTGCCCCCATCCATCGGTATTCTGATTGTGGCGCTACTGGCATCGTTCGCCGTATTGATGTTCGACTATGTTTTTCCCAACTTTGGCGTCGCGGGGGCCGTCAGGTCCACCGTTCTTGACATCTAATTCTCAGAGGCCTTGCTTGAAGGCATGTTGGGTTTGCTGCTGTTTGCAGGGGCATTGCACGTCAAATTATCGGATCTAAGGCGCGAATGGGTTGTCGTCATGCTGATGGCGACCATCGGAATCGGCCTATCCACCGTCATCGTTGGAATCGGGTTTTCGTGGCTGACGGGCATGCCATTGCTGATTGCACTGCTATTTGGCGCGCTAATATCGCCCACTGATCCGGTTGCCGTGCTTGGTTTATTGCGCGAAGCCGACCTTGAAAAGTCGCTTGAAACAAAAATTGCAGGAGAAAGCCTGTTTAATGACGGCGTTAGCTATGTGGTGTTCCTTGTGCTTATCGGGATTGCGTTCCCACACGGTGATGCGCACGGCGGCGGCCTGTCCGGCCCGGCGCAACTGTTTGTGCAAGAGGCGCTTGGTGGTGCGGTGCTAGGACTTGTGCTTGGCTGGCTGGCTGGCTGGCTGACATTCCGCGTAATGCGCCGCATCGACGATTATTCGCTTGAGGTCTTAATCACGCTTGGCCTTGCGTTTGGCGGCTATGAGTTGGCTGTTTACCTGCAGGTATCAGCCCCCATCATGGCGGTCTGCGCTGGTTTGCTAATTGGCGATGTCGGCGCAAAATACGGCATGTCCAAAGAAATCGCGTCGGAATGTTGATGCATTCTGGAAATTAATTGATGAAATCCTGAACGCGGTTTTGTTCCTAATGATCGGCGTCGAAGTCTTTGCCGTTGCCTTTGACTTTGACTACCTCGTCGCCGGAGTTGCCGCGATTGCGCTGGCTCTTGTGGCCCGGCTCGCGGCCGTTGCAGTCCCAATCCTAATGCTCAAACCATTCCGCGCGTTCAGCAAGGGCGTTATTCCGATTATGACATGGGGTGGCCTAAAGGGCGGAATTTCGGTTGCATTGGCGCTGTCTTTACCAGACGGTGAGTTGAAACCAATTATCCTGACAGCCACCTATTTCGTAGTTATTTTCTCTATCATTTTGCAGGGTTTAACAGTCGCACGACTGGCCGAACGTGTCGGGCGTGCACCAGAACTGATGTAACAGGGCTGGCCATTGACGCAGCCCCACCTTAAACGAAGAATAATATTCAATTCGGGGGCGCTTGCCATGTCCAAATCTACAATCATGTCGCGGTGCGAGGCCCACGGGCTACGCATGACCGACCAACGCCGAACAATTGCGGATGTACTTGAGGCAACGACAGATCATCCCGATGTAGAAGAGCTGTACAATCGTGCCTCTGCCGCTGATTCGCGTATTTCATTGGCCACGGTTTACCGAACTGTCAAATTGTTCGAAGAAGCCGGAATTCTGGAAAAGCATGAATTCGGCGACGGGCGTGCGCGGTATGAAACCTCGGATCGCAACCATCATGACCACTTGATCGACGTGAATTCAGGCGAGGTCATTGAGTTCATAGATACCGACATCGAAGCCTTGCAAGAAAAGATAGCAGCCAAATTGGGTTACCGGCTTATGGGGCACCGATTGGAGCTTTACGGCGTGCCTATTAAGGTCAAACCGAATGGATAACATGCGCGGCGCGATCTTGATGGTCATTGCCATGCTTGGCTTTGCCATTGAGGACAGCCTGATAAAAATCATGGCTTCTGATCTTCCGTCTGGCCAGATTTTGATGATGTTGGGCATTGGTGGGTCGCTGGTATTTACAGTATGGGCGCTGGCCCTAGGGCAAAGCCCACTGTCGTTGTCGATGTTGCGCGGTGCATCTGGCGTAAGGGCCGTATGCGAAGGTATTGCGGCACTCGGGTTTGTCAGCGCATTGGCATTAGTCCCCATTTCACTGGTCACAACAATCATTCAAGCAAGCCCCTTGATGGTCACGCTTGGCGCTGCATTATTCTTTGGCGAGGCGGTCGGTTGGCGCCGCTGGATGGCGATTATGGTCGGCTTAATCGGCGTATTAATCGTACTTCGACCCTTTGGGTCAGCGTTTGACCCAATAGCACTTTTGGCGGTTGTTGGCGTCATTGCCATGTCGGCGCGAGATTTAGCAACGCGGCAAATCACCCAGTCAATCAGCACAATTCAGCTGTCAGTCATCGGTTTTCTTGCAACGATTCCAGCCGGCGCTGTTGGTCTCACTTTGGCTGGTGCTTCGCCAGTTATACCATCAACTGCTGTTTTTGGTATTTGGATCTTGGCCATCGCAATAGGCGTGCCAAGCCTATATTGCATCATTGCAGCCATGCGCATCGGCGACATCTCGTTCGTCTCTCCGTTCCGCTATACGAGGATCGTTTTTGGACTATTGGCGGGCCTGCTGGTCTTTGACGAAACGCTTGATAATTACACCTTAATTGGTGCTGCAATCATTGTCGCTTCAGGTATTTATACGCTGTTACGGGAAGCCAGTTTGCGCCGAAGCCAACAACGGGTTAAACACTGACCCAACGCTAAATCGTTACCGCTAACATAACACGGAACAAATCAAAGGAAAATGACATGAGCACCATCGTTGACGTGCACGCCCGCGAAATTCTAGATAGCCGTGGCAACCCTACCGTCGAAGTCGATGTGATTTTGGAAGACGGCACAATGGGCCGCGCTGCGGTGCCATCCGGCGCGTCCACTGGTGCCCATGAGGCTGTCGAAAAACGCGATGGCGACAAGGATCGTTATCTAGGCAAAGGTGTGCTTGGCGCCGTGGCCGCCGTGAACGGCGAAATTTCCGAAGCGATCCTTGGATTTGAGGCAACAGAACAAGTCGCCATCGACATGACGATGATCGAACTGGACGGCACCCCAAATAAAGCCCGCCTCGGCGCCAACGCAATTTTGGGAGTGTCATTGGCCGTGGCCAAAGCCGCCGCAGAATATTCAGGTCAGCCTTTGTTCCGCTATATTGGCGGCACGTCGGCCCGCGTTCTTCCCGTTCCGATGATGAACATCATCAATGGCGGCGAACATGCGGACAACCCGATCGACATCCAAGAATTCATGATCATGCCTGTGTCTGCAACTAATATTCGCGAGGCTATTCAAATGGGCTCCGAAATTTTCCACACGCTGAAAAAGGAACTGTCAGCGGCGGGTCACAACACAAGTGTCGGCGACGAAGGCGGCTTTGCACCAAACATCAACTCCACCCGTGATGCACTTGATTTTATTGTGAAATCAATTGAAAAGGCGGGCTACAAACCGGGCGAAGATGTGTACCTTGCGCTGGATTGCGCCGCCTCTGAATACTACTGTGACGGCAAATACGAGATGAAGGGCGAAGGTGTTTCACTGTCGTCCGCTGAGAATGCCGACTACCTTACAAAGCTGGCCGAAGACTATCCGATCATCAGCATTGAAGACGGTATGGACGAAGATGATTGGGACGGTTGGAAAATGTTAACCGACAAGATCGGCGACAAAATCCAACTGGTTGGTGATGATTTGTTTGTCACTAACCCAGCACGGCTTGCCGACGGTATCGCCAAAGGCTCTGCCAATTCCATGTTGGTCAAAGTGAACCAAATCGGCACATTGACCGAAACGCTGCAAGCCGTTGATATGGCTCACCGCGCGCGGTTCACAAACGTCATGTCACACCGATCTGGCGAGACAGAGGATGCGACAATCGCTGACTTGGCTGTGGCCACCAATTGCGGCCAGATCAAAACGGGGTCCCTATCCCGCTCTGACCGTTTGGCAAAATACAACCAACTGATCCGCATTGAAGAGACCTTGGGCGAAACGGCAATCTATGCCGGTCGTTCGATCCTAAAAGCCTAATTTAGAGACGTAGGGCTACCATCACGGCGGCCCTACTTCTCAAAGCGTTGCGGCCTGTAAGGTGCTAATAAATCAGTATTTTTGTTGCTGGCCCTATCCAACACCTCGGTTGCGATCAACTCTCCCATGATCGCACCAAGCGTAATCCCTGAATGCATCGTTGCCACATACAGACCCGCTGGCCCCAATGCGCCAACCGCTGGCATGCCGTCTTGTGGCATCGGGCGATCCGCAAGAATCACTTGATCCCATTCCAAGTCAGCGTCAGGCAGCATCGTCCGAAGTCGGTTGATCGCGGCATCTGCCAAGACATTTGGCAGCGTCGTAATCTCGGATGACGTGTCCCCCTGATGTCCTGCGGAGACAGGCGCAAGGATCGCCCCGCAAGGTAGTTGACGCAGTTCTTGCGAAGGGCTTGCAAGGATATGCCGGATGGTCTGTGCGATGGGCCGCGTGCGCATCATCAACCCCGGTCGCTTTAGCATCGGGAGCGATAGCCCAAGGCGCGCGAGCAATGCCTCAGTACCAACACCCGTTGCAACGATCACCTGATCGGCAGGTATTGCACCAATGGAAGTCGTGATCCCAGTGACCTGATCGCCATATTGGTAACACCATCTACGGAAATCCCGCTCAGCACACGTGCCCCAGACGCAGACGCCGCAGCCATAAGCAACACAATGAGTGCGCTGCAATCAACTGCGCTTTCTGACGGGAATAACATCGCTCGTTCGGGCGGTTGCCCAACAGCAGGTTCCAATGCACTGAATTCTTTACGGCCAATGACCTGTACATTAGCGCCAAGCCGATTGAGCTTGGCCAATTGGGTATCAAAAACAGCCCCTTCGCCTTCCCATACGAGGCTGCCTTGGGTGGTGACGGGCACATCAAGGGTTTGGCCAAACGCTTGTAGGCGGCAATTCCTTCGGTGCGTAGGTTGAAATGTGCGTCATCGGCGAAAAAGCTCGAATTTATCCAGCCGAAAGATGCATCAGTTGCACGGGCATTACCTGCGTCCACGACGGTTATTTGCGCACCTTGTTTTGCAAGATGATAGGCAGCCATTGCGCCGATATGCCGCCCCGACGATGACGATATTCTGAGCCACGTTTTCGCTCCTTGCAGTCAATCAAGCCGCTAGAATATACTGACACTATGACAGCACAAGACATCATCGCACAGCTGAACCTATCGCCCCACCCAGAAGGCGGATTTTACCGTCAAACATGGGTGGCAGAGAACGTAGGCCGTCCATTTGGGACATGTATTTACTTTCTGCTGAAAGACGGAGAGGCAAGCCAATGGCACCACGTCGATGCTGTGGAAATTTGGCACTATTACGCGGGTGCGCCATTGATATTATCGATGGCCGCAACAGATGCAGGCCCAGCGATGGACCATTTACTTGGCCCCAACTTGGCGACGGGTGCTCTGCCCCAATTAATTGTGCCGACGGGTCACTGGCAAACTGCCCGCACCACAGGTGATTGGACCCTTGTGGGGTGCACTGTTTCGCCGGGATTTGATTTTGCAGGGTTCACATTGGCCCCCGCTGGTTTTGACATTTCGCGTTAGCTATCTTCGTCATCACCAAGAAGCACCATAAGACGCTGCGCTGAGTCTGCAATTAACGGAACATGGGCAGTCAGTTCAGCAAGACTGATCCGCTGAGTTGGCGCATGGATCGACAGTGTCGCCAAAAGGCGGTCGTGCGTATCGCGTATAGGCAAAGCCACCGCAACCATGCCTTCCATGAATTCTTCGTTGTCGGTGGCGTAACCCCGTTCAGCGATCATCATCAGCTCTTCGTCCAAAAGCACTGGATCGGTGATCGTGTCAGGTGTTAGCTGTCGTAATTTTGTAGCCGCCAGATAGGTTCGCAAATGTGCCGGACGGAATGATGAAAGATACATCTTACCAGATGCGGTACAATGAAACGGAACCTTGGTGCCAACCGGTAGCTGAATACGCAACGGCCACTTCGTCTCAACGCGGTCAAGATAGATCATCGCTTCGCGGTCAGGGGTCGCAATATTGCAGGTTTCGCCAATCTCTTCGGCAAGCGCATTCAGAACAGCGAGCCTTGCTGTGCGTATCCGCAGAGATGAAAGTACATCCATCGATAGGCGCCGCAGTCGCGCACCCGGGCTAAACGAACGCCCATCGATGTCGCGCTGCACGAACCCTTCGCTTTCAAGCGTATGAAACAGCCGGTGCACCGTTGGCTTAGGCAGCTTAAGGATCGAGTTAACTTCTGTAGGCGTGGTGGGGACCCCTGCCCGACACAACTCTTCTAGCACCATTAATAGGCGCAGATTTGTAGGGATCTTACCTACGTCATCTGAAGAGTGGATATCGTCGGGCATGGGTCTATCTACTTTTTATCGGCCTGGAAGCAGCCATAGAGCCAATTCTGGGGTAAGCGCAACCAAGAACCAAACCGCGATCAACGAAACAAGGTACATCGTTGAATACCGCAGCAGCCTGAAATACGGCACGCCCGTAACTCCGGAAGCCACATAAAGGTTCAATCCGTACGGCGGCGTAATGAAGCCGATGGATGCACCGACCAAGAACACAACCGAGAAGTGGATCGGATCCACACCCACAGATGCTGCAATTGGTGCAAGGATTGGCGCCAAAATGATTGTCACAGGCAATGATTCAAGAATCATACCAGCCACAAACACAATCGCCATAGATGTGAACAGAACAGCATGGTAGCCGCCCATCCCAGTTACAAAATCACCGATAAAGTCTTTTGCACCAAGCGAAGACATCACTTGCTGCATTGCTACTGAAACCGCGATCAACGGCACCAAAATACCGGTAATTTGCGCCGAACGTGACACAACAGCCGGAAGCTTGGCGATAGTGAAGCCTTCGACAACAATCATCGATGCGACGCTTTTCTCAGCGATTGGTGTATCCACAGAGCTGCCCATAATCTTATTCAACGGATAGCTGACAAGGCCAACGAGCACGCAGAAACCAACGGTTACGCCTGCTGCTTCGGTTGGTGAAAACTTACCAGTGTAAATCCCCCATAAGACCAAGCCGATAGCAAAGAAGCCAAGCCAAGCACCAATTGCCGTTTTTATGACGCGACTCACTGATAAGCGGATCAAGTGGCCCCAACCGTTAATTGTACAAACAACAAACGCTGTGAACATCATAGCAAAGACCATTAACGCGCCTGGAATAATACCAGCAACAAACAGATCAGAAATCGGTAGGTTCAAAAGAAACCCGTAAACGATAAAGATGATCGACGGTGGAATGATGATACCGACGGTACCGCCCGCCGCAGCAGTCGCCGCAGAAAACCGCTCGTCATAGCCCCCTTTGACCATTTCAGGATGCAGCATTGATCCAATTGTTGCGGTTGTCGCCGAGTTGGATCCCGAGATCGCTGCAAACAAACCACAAGCTGCGATGGATGCCATGGCCAAACCGCCACGCAACCAACCAAGGCAGGAATATGCAAAGTCCGATAATCGTCGCGCAATCCCTGATTGGTTAATCAGATCACCCGTCAGAATGAACAGCGGCATCGCAAGCAGCGCAAAGCCTTTGTTAAAGACGTTCAGCAACTCATTGCCTGTATTTTCGATGGGAAGGTCGATGACAAAGCTACACGCGATGACCCAGTAAAAGATAACCAGCAAAACAGGTGTGCCAAGCATAAAGAATACCGTGACGCCAATTGATATAAGTGTAATCCATGTTGGATCTGACATTACATATCCCCCCCGATAACGGCTGTTTTAATGATCGGTTGACCCGACTTGAAGTTTTTCCAGTCTTCTAACCAATTGCCGATGACGCGCCCTGACATCAGTGTGAATGCAATGGGAACAGTGACGTAGAACCACCACTTCATTGTGTTGTCGACGCCATCAACCAATTGAAAGTTATCAGCCGAATAGGCCGTGAACTTCATCGAAGTTGTAATTGCTATCCAGCAGAAACCAAGCCAAAGCGCGGTATCCAAAGTGAGCGCCGCCATTTGACGTGGCGGCTTCATTTTTGAGCGGAACTCGCTAAAGCTAAGGTGGGTCCGCAGACGGACGTTATAAGAACACCCGAACCAAGCCATGATCATGAAAAGAAACGGTGGGATCGTCGTTGATCCCGACCACTGGCTTGAAAAAACAAACCGATCAATTACGCCCCAGCAAATAATTGCTGCTATAATAAGGTATGTCGTCACAGCTATGCCGCGTTCCAAATGCTTGTCCATGAATGGAACAGCTCTGAAAAACTGGTTTGCGATCATGCCCCCAACAAGGGTGAATGCAAAAGAAAACAACCACATTCCATCTGTGTAGAATGCATCCCTCATTTCCCAAGCACTGCCTGAAAAAAGAGCCGGAATGACTCGCTCCTGCTTCGGACCAAATTGACATTTAGGTCTCCCCCCTAAAATGAATATGTATGCCCACCATGCGGTGGGCTTCTTAAATTGAAAAGGGCCGACCCAAATTCTTTTCGGGCCGGCCCAATCTAGTCAGGTAGTTAAAGTGGGGCTAACTTAGCTCTTCCACCAACGACGTGGCTCAACGTTTTCAGGAAGCGTGTTCTGGTCAATCGTGCGAACTTCGTCATAGATTTCCTGATATGTGTCGTGACCGCCGGACCAGCCGTTAAGCCGCTCGCGCCATTCTTCCCACAGTGCGGGCTGGAATTCTGGTGAACACATTTCTTCGGCTTTGCGGATTTCTGCATCGGACAAGAACGCGTTGCGAACGTTGTTTTTTGCAAAAATCGTATTTGGAAGCTGCGGATCAGACTGACCAACTGTGTTGATCAATGCTACTTCGTTTGCTGCCTGCACGTGTGTCTGTGCCCAGTAGGACGATTCCATCACCGCGTCTTGCAAGTAACCTTCAAGACCATCGAACACAGATGCGTTCATCGATGTGGCTTCAGTACCGCAGAAGAAGTTCAGGTGAACCGACTGGGAAACAACTGGTGCCATGTTTGCATATGCAACAGCAGACGCCCACGTTTCTGCACCATCAATCAAGCCCTGCTTCAGACCGTCAAGTGTTTCTTCCCACGCAACAGGGACTGGATTCAGGTTCAACGCTTTCATCGCGATGCGCCCTAGCTGTGTTCCTGTAACGCGGTTCTTTGTGCCAGCCAGCTCATCAATTGATGTGACAGTCGGCTTATCTTCAAAGTTCATACCCATCTGCAGGCCGCGAAGTTCAGCGTGGCTGAAAAGGAACTTTAGACCGTGACGCTTTTCATATGGATCACGCAACAATTTCTGTGACGCCGGAGAATACAAGAAGTGGTACTGATCGGCACGGTTACGGAACATGTATGCGTAGTCGAGCACGTTCAGATAAGGTGCGCCACCAGCAGAGTTCTGTGTCGACGCCGAATATATGTCAACGATACCTTGTTGTGTTTTTTCTACGCAGGATGTCTGTCCACAGATTTGGTTGTCACCGATGAATTCGATACGAATTTCGCCATCTGTTCGTGATTCGAGGTCGCGCGCAAATTCCAACGCACCAGCACGTTCGATCAGCAAGTTGCGTGCGTTGAAGCCCGCAGCGCCAAACTTAAGGTTATACTTAGCAGGCTTTGCAAACCGCTTTTCGTACGTGGATTCTGCAGCACTTGCGAGGTTTGCAAGGCTCATTGCCCCACCAAACGTCCCAGCCGCCAGCAATGTTGAACTCATCCCGTAACGGCCCGCGACCTTAAATAGGTCCCGCCGCGAGATATTGCTCAGGTTCTTTGAAGTACTCATGTTTTTCTCCTCCCATGAAGATTCATTATTGAGACTAATAGTTTCAATAAAAAGACTAGTATGACGAAACGCATCTGTATACATTTTTCTTCAATGAAGTTCTGGGGGCCAAAAATGCAGGCAGATTATATCATCGTAGGCGCGGGTTCAGCAGGGTGTGTTCTTGCAAACCGCCTCAGCGCGAACCCCTTGAATAAAATAATCTTGCTTGAGGCAGGCGGCCGAGACCTGAACCCGTGGATCCATATACCCGTGGGCTATTTCAAAACCATTCATAACCCCAAAGTTGACTGGTGCTATAAAACAGAGTCAGATCCGGGTCTCAATGGCCGCTCTATTGAATGGCCGCGCGGCAAAGTTCTGGGTGGATCGTCTTCGCTAAACGGTCTTTTGTATGTGCGTGGCCAGCCGCAAGACTATGACCGCTGGGCGCAAATGGGCAATCGCGGCTGGGCTTGGGACGATGTGTTGCCGCTTTTCAAACGCTCTGAAAAGAACGAACGCGGCGCCGATGAATTTCACGGTGATCAGGGACCTCTTTCAGTGTCCAACATGCGTATTCAGCGCCCTATCACAGACGCATGGGTCGCAGCCGCACAAGCAGCCGGATACAAATTCAACCCTGACTATAATGGTTTCGACCAAGAAGGTGTTGGTTTCTTTCAATTAACTGCTAAAAATGGACGGCGCTGTTCGTCGGCGGTGGCCTATCTGAACCCGGTGAAAAGCCGCGATAACCTAACGATCATCACCCATGCGCAGGTCGAAAAAGTCATTATCAAAGATAAACGCGCGACGGGCGTTACTTATAAAGACCGATCAGGGAAAGTTCAGACCGTCACCGCAAACCACGAAGTCATTTTATCCGGCGGCTCTATCAACTCGCCTCAACTTTTGATGCTGTCTGGTATTGGCGAGGCGGATCAGCTTCGTGAACATGGGATCGCAGTAATTGCTGACTTGCCCGGCGTTGGCAAAAACATGCAAGACCATCTTCAGGCCCGTTTGGTTTACAAAACGCATGAGCCAACTTTGAACGATGAAGTCAGCAGTATGTTTGGCCAAGCCAAGATAGGTCTCAAATACCTGATGTTCCGCGCTGGGCCAATGACGATGGCAGCAAGCCTTGCCACAGGATTTGTCAAAACCCGCCACGATTTGGAAACGCCAGATATTCAATTCCACGTGCAACCTTTGTCAGCTGAAAACCCAGGCAAGGGGGCTGACGAATTTTCGGCGTTTACCACATCGGTCTGTCAACTTCGCCCCGAATCAAAGGGGGAAATCAGGTTGACCAGCAGTGATGGACGCGCTTACCCCAAGATCATTCCAAATTATCTATCGACCGAAACTGACTGCCGAACGGTGGTTGCCGGTGTGAATATCGCTCGCCGCATCGCTCAACATGCACCTCTCACATCCAAAATTAGCGTCGAACATCGTCCTCATCCCGATTTGGACATCAACAGCTATGATGAAACCCTTGATTGGGCACGCAACAACACCGCGTCAATCTATCACCCGACGGGCACCTGTAAGATGGGCCACGACAAAACCGCAGTAGTCGATGATCAACTGCGGGTTCACGGCATTGCGGGCTTGCGGGTGGCCGACTGTTCAATAATGCCCGAAATAGTGTCAGGTAACACCAACGCCCCCGCGATTATGATAGGGGAAAAGGCGTCGGACCTCATTCTGAGCGTGAGGGCTACGTGAGGCAAAATTGAACGCGATTTTCTGTGGCTTCCTGGCGTGCGAACTCAATGTCTGGTTGGGTCTGAGGCTTCTTGGTTGCGTGGTCGTCGCTTACGGCGGTGCTCTGGCGGGTACCACCAAGGATATGGCTTCATGCCTTAGAATCTATGAATGAACCGATTGATGGTCACCTAACGAAGCCGAACAGATCAACTTTCGCAGTTCTGGCCTGTCGCGCTTTAGTGCCGCCCCAAGTATGACGCCAGATCAGTTCAGCCTTAATAGTTTTGAAGACCGTTTTTACAGCAGCGCTATCATGTTTCCACAGCGGCGTTATCTTAACAATCTACTTTGCTGCTCATCGACGCGTTGGAGTCATATTGACTTGGGATCTCTTGATAAACAGGGAAACAACACTGACTGCCCCAATCCGGGTGATGAATGCTCCCGTTATGCGGTATGAATAACTCCTAGTTTCCTAGACACCTTCTTGGTTCATATTGTGCTGTCTGTTTTCGAAGTTAACAGGCGACAACATCCCGTTTCTAGCGTGCTTGCGTTTGTGATTGTGTTGTGATTGTAGAAGGATTCGATGTAGTCGAATACGTCCTGCCTAGCACCATCTCTGGTTTTGTATGTCCGTCGCCATCTGGGCGTTTATGCCTGCTAATCTCGACAAACGTGCCACACAGTTGGCGCAACAGGTCTCACCTTGGTCACGGAGATCATCATGCAGTTTGCGCCACCCATAAACTTTGCCACTGGCGTTCCACGCGTCTTCGAAGAGATCGGCGTAGCGCTTGTCTTCTTCTGCTCTTTGGCACAACGGGTTCTTTAGCCATGCGAAAAATCCGCTGGGGTGAACGCGTAGGCATCGACACATTGTGCGGATAGAAAATATCGGCTGATGCTCTTGGATGAAAGTGTGCCTCATTTTGCATCCTTGGCGAAGTACGCTGTGCCTTTTTTAAGTTATCCCTTTCCTCAGTGACCTGCGCCAGTTCACGTTTCCACCGCCGGTTCTCAGCGGCATGATCATCGCTGGCTGCAGCTTCTGCTGACTTCGAATACTTCTTCACCCACACATAAAGCGAGTGCGTGCTGACACCCAACCGCTTTGAAACCTCGCTGACTGGATATCCCCACACAGCAATTTGATGCTCCGCATCGCGTTTGAAATTGTCACTGAATTTTGCATTGCCCATGTTTGTCTCCTTGCCTCAAAATTAGGGAAGAAGGTGTCAACAAATCTAGGGGCTATTCAATCTGCATTTTCTGTTGGCCGGATGTGCCATGTTATGAATGTCAGCCCGCGTGGCCTGCCTGCGTTATGCACTCGGCCTGCAAGCCGTAAGCAGCGGTCTGATATGGTGACTTTGGCCCACATAAAGGAACAATCTCGTCTCAGACTTGGCAGCTATGGTAAGCCGCGCATGACTGAGGGATTGAAAGAGATTGGCCTGGATATTGGCCATCGGCGCGTGGGCCGATTGATGTTCCAGAACGGCATATCCTTTGTGAGAACGGCAAACACAAGGTGAGGAGGCTTAAGAATTTGATCTGGGGGATCAGATTTACAGACGCAAGACCGACAGTAATCACAAGTTCAACATCGCGCCTAAATCGCTGTGGTCTTGGATTTGTATTCGCGCCGATTGGTCGGCTGGGCCGTTAGTAACCGAATGAAATGCGATCTGGCGATCAGAGCGTTGAAGATCGCCATCACATTCCGGGCACCGCCCAAGGGCTGCATCTATCATACCGACCGTGGCAGCCAATATTGTTCACACAATTACCGGAATATCCTGCGCCAGCATGGCTTCAATGTACCTATGAGCGGCAAGGGCAATTGTTATGATAACGCAGCAGTCGAAACCTTCTTCAAAACTATCAAGGCCGAACTGATCTGGCGCAGGTCATAGGATACACGCAGACAGGCTGAGGTGGCAATCATCGAATACATCAATGGATTTACAATCCACGCCGCCGACACTCAGCACTGGGCTGGAAAAGCCGTGTCGCCTTCGAACTAAAGGTGGCTTAAACGAGCACTCGGAGCGGCACGAAAGCGGGACAGGTCCAGCTTGCTTCAATTAATCATGCTCGGTTGGTCCACGCTCCCTTCACGCCCGAAGCATCTCTTGATCTGCCACAACTGGAGCATTTGGCATCAATCTCAGTCCGCATGTTAGACAACACGCTCGACGCATCACGTTACCCGCTGGATGCTCAGAAATCCGAGGCACTAAGTAAGCGGCGGATAGGCATCGGTGTGACTGGCGTGGCAGATACTCTTGTAATGCTAGATGTGCGTTATGGGTCAGAAAAGGCCAGATCCATGCTGGGGAAGTGGATGCAGACGATCCAAAACTCCGCCTATCTAGCCTCTTCCAAGTTGGCAGAGGAACGCGGTAATTTTCCAAAATTTAGCAAAGAGCAGCATCTGGTAAATCACAATATTTGCCGTCTAAGTCCACATGTGCAAAAAGAGATTGAACTTTTTGGGCTCCGCAACAGCCTCGTCACGACGATTGCGCCTACCGGCATAACTTCCCTTTTTGCGGGCAATGTATCGTCTGGAATTGAACCTGTATTTTCGGTCGAATTTCACCGAAAAATTACCTTACCCGATGGGAGGTACCGCATCCGAAAAAATAGTCGATTATGCCGCTGGGGTGTTTCGAAACCTTTATGGAAAGAACACACCTCTCCCCGAGACATTCGTGACCGTCGACGACTTGTCGCCGGAGGAGCATGTAAACATGCAAGCAGCCGCGCAAAAATGGGTCGATAGCGGAATTTCAAAAACAGTAAACTACCCAGAGGATATTTCGTTTCGTGACTTTGAAAATTTATATTTGCACGCCTATTCCGCTGGTTGCAAAGGTTGCAAAGGTTTCACAACTTTTCGGCCCAACGCGATAACCGGAACAATTTTATCAAATGCTTAGCCCACGAATCATGAGGATTTTCGGGTTTGTTGTAAAAATATCCCGCCGAAAACAAACAGATCACAACATCATTGAGTCCCAATGCAAGCTGCACTCCGCATCCTGGGAACCGACCCATCGTCACATAAATGGCGGGCTATATAGGTATCTTTACGAGGGTATTGGGGAGGCATACCATAGTACCATTGTGGTTTACGATGATCGCGAAGGTCAGGTCTGGGTCTGATCATGCAAAGAATTTCATGACGGGCGTTTTTCTTCAATAGAAAACGAATAACGGCATTTTCAATCTAGCCGGCCGATCAGAATCAGACTTCGATGAAATTCAAACATACCAGCGCCCTGTTGAGCTCTTGGTTCTCAAATTGAGACGGATAAGTCAAAATATATCCCGCAAAACGGAGCGCCGGCCAATGACAACCAGATACCGGCATTCCCCCGGGCTCTGTCAATCACTACGAGACTTTATGGATTTGTCCTGTGCTACCCACAGGGTCCCCAGTCGGGCTAGATTTTCCGCACTTGTCACCGCGCAACGCCACGCGCGCCCAAAGTAATAAATGTATGTAAAAAAGCTCTGACGCATTGCCATTCTCGTATACCTCCCTTTGGGTTGAACACATCCGGTTACACTGTCTGAATTCGCCGGATCAATTTATTGAGGTGAGGTATTAACTATGGCACGTTTAGTATCCGCTGATTGCCCCCTCCTGAACCTGAAAAATCCAATCAACAACCGCAATTTATTCAGCTTTGGCCCAACCCAAAAAAAAGGGCCCCCGAAGGGACCCCGTTAGTTTTGCTGATCGGGTTCGTGATTATACCGCTCGACGTTTTTTACCTGTGACCCGATCTGCACCGAGAGCGAGCGCACCCACTCCAGATTCCAATTCTTCGTTTTTTTCTGCTTGAAAGCAGATTTGCCCAAACTTGGGACAAGCACTCTGTTATAGAGGACCGATGGTCCGACCTCTACTTAGCTACAACCGGATGTCCCACCGCAGGTGTTGCACTTCATGCATGTTCCGTTGCGGACCAGCGTATAGTTGCCGCACTCTCCACATGGATCGCCTTCGTAACCTTGCATCTTGGCCTTATCACGCAACGAGAAGCCGGCGGCAGTTGTAGTGCCGCTCGACAAAGATGTTTCAGCTGCGACGGCGACATTTTCCATTGTTTCGGTGACCTCAGCAACCGGATCAAGCATCGCTGTGGCTTGGCCACCCTGCAGAACGATCAATTCTTGTGGCATCCGCTTGCGCAAGTACCCCGTGGAACTGATCTGACGCAGAACTTCCAATGATTTGGATGCTGCAGCCTCTGACGGCGTTGCGACGTTGGACACCCCTTCCATTTCGCCACGGCCGATATCGTCAAACGCAGCACCTTCTGGCTTAACGTGGGCCAGATCGGTGCGGTCAAGATACGATACGGCCAATTCACGGAAGATGTAATCAAGGATCGACGTTGCGTTCTTAATACTGTCGTTACCTTGGACCATGCCCGCTGGCTCGAATTTGGTGAAAGTGAATGCATCAACAAACTCTTCCAGCGGCACACCATATTGCAAGCCAACGGACACGGCGATTGCAAAGTTGTTCATCATCGCACGGAAACCAGCGCCCTCTTTGTGCATATCAATGAAAATTTCACCAAGCTGCCCGCCCTCGTATTCGCCAGTCCGCAGGTAAACCTTGTGGCCACCGACGATTGCCTTTTGGGTGTACCCCTTGCGGCGCTGTGGCATCTTTTCACGTTCGCGGTTGCGAATCTCTTTGACGATGATCTTCTCGACCACTTTTTCGGCCAGAACGCGGGCTTTCTCGTGTGCGTTGCCGGACTCTAAGATTTCTGCTGCCTCATCGTCATCTTCAACCAAGGATGCAGCCAATGGTTGGGACAATTTGGAACCATCGCGGTACAGTGCGTTTGCTTTAACACCCAAAGACCAAGACAACTCGTATGCTTTCTGACAGTCCTCGATTGTCGCGTCATTTGGCATGTTGATCGTCTTAGAGATCGCGCCAGAGATGAACGATTGTGCGGCGGCCATCATGTGAATGTGACTATCAACACTCAGGTATCGCTTACCTGTTTTCCCGCATGGATTGGCGCAATCGAAAACTGAATAGTGCTCTTCTTGCAGATGCGGCGCGTTTTCCAATGTCATGGTCCCGCAAACGTGGTCATTCGCGGCCTCAATCTCGGCCTTGGAGAAACCCAAGTGACGCAACAGGTCAAACGTCGGGTCGTTCAGCTTCATCGCAGGGATACCCAGCGTTTTTGTGCAGAACTCCTCACCCAACGTCCATTGGTTGAACACAAAGCGGATATCAAATGCGGCTTTCAGCGCGCCTTCGATTTTGTCGATTTCCGCCTGACCAAAGCCGTGACCGATTAACGATGTGTGGTTGATCGAAGGCGCTTGCCCGATTGAACCATGTCCAACTGCATACGCAATGATCTCTTCAACTTGCGCAGAGCCATAACCAAGCTTTGTTAGCGCGGCAGGTACCGACTGGTTGATGATTTTAAAGTAACCGCCACCAGCAAGTTTCTTGAATTTCACCAGAGCAAAGTCAGGCTCGATGCCTGTGGTATCGCAATCCATAACCAGACCAATTGTGCCTGTTGGGGCAATCACGGACACCTGAGCATTGCGGTAGCCGTTTTTCTCGCCAAGCTCCAATGCTTCGTCCCATGCGCTGACTGCGATGCCAGCAAGACGAATATCGGGGCAGTTTGCGTGATCCAGCGGCACTGGCTTAATCGCCAAATCTTCATAGCCGTCATCCAAACCAAGTGCGGCCTGACGGTGGTTACGAATAACACGCAACATATGCTCATCATTCTTGGCGTATCCGGGGAACGGACCCAGCTCGCCAGCCATTTCGGCGGATGTCGCGTAAGACACGCCAGTCATAATCGCGGTTAAGGCGGCACCCATCGCGCGGCCTTCGACACTGTCATAACTAAAGCCCATGTTCATCAGCAAACCACCGATGTTGGCATAACCAAGACCAAGTGTGCGGAAGTCATAGGACCGCTGCGCGATCTCCTTGGATGGGAATTGCGCCATCATGACGGAAATTTCGAGGGTAACAGTCCACAGACGTGTGGCGTGCATATAGTCTTCGATCTGAAATTCGCCGTCCTTATAGAAGGTCAGCAAGTTCATGGATGCGAGGTTACATGCCGTGTCGTCCAAGAACATATATTCGGAACATGGGTTAGACCCGCGAATTTCGCCATCCTCTGGGCAGGTGTGCCATGCGTTGACCGTATCATGGTACTGAATGCCCGGATCGGCACAGGCCCATGCAGCGTGACCGACTTGTTCCCACAAATCACGTGCGCTGATGATCTTGGCGACTTCACCGTTTTTGCGGTTGCGCAGCTTCCAATCTTCGTCGTTCTCGACAGCTTTTAAGAAAGCATCCGTAACGCGAATAGAGTTGTTAGAATTTTGGCCGGAGACGGACGAATAGGCCTCAGAGTCCCAATCAGTATCATATGTCGGAAATTCGATCGACGTGTGACCCTGCTTTGCGTAGTCCAATACTCGCTTGACATATGTTTCAGGGATACATGCTTTTTTTGCTTCACGAACAGCACCTTGAAGACCAGAGTTCACCTTAGTGTCGTAGGCATCAGCAATGGCGCCGTCCCATGCTTTAATCGCCGCAAAAATCGCGTTCAGGTGACGTTCGTGCATCTTGGACCCGGCCACGATGGATGCAACTTTCTGCTCCTCGATGACCTTCCAGTTGATGAACTCTTCGATATCAGGGTGGTCGGCATCAACGATAACCATTTTGGCTGCACGACGTGTTGTGCCACCCGATTTGATCGCACCAGCTGCGCGGTCACCGATTTTTAAGAACCCCATCAGACCAGACGACTTGCCACCACCCGACAGGCTTTCGCCAGCGCCGCGCAGGGACGAGAAGTTTGTACCAGTACCGGAACCGTACTTGAACAGGCGCGCTTCACGGACCCATAGGTCCATGATGCCACCCTCGTTCACCAGATCGTCGGCAACGGACTGAATAAAGCAAGCGTGTGGCTGCGGATGCTCATAGCTCGACGTGGACTTGGTCAGTTTGCCAGTCTTATAGTCAACATAGTGGTGGCCTTGGGCTGGACCATCGATACCGTAGGCCCAGTGCAAACCGGTGTTGAACCACTGTGGGGAATTGGGCGCAGCGCGCTGGGTCGCCAACATATAACGCATTTCATCAAAATAGGTCTGGGCGTCGTCTTCAGTGCTGAAATAGCCACCCTTCCAACCCCAATACGTCCAAGCACCGGCAAGGCGGTCAAACACCTGACGCGCAGACGTTTCACCGTCAAACGTTGCGCCTTCAACAGAAACTGAACGCCACAGAAACTCAGGAACGCCCTTTTCTTTAACTTTCTTCATCTCAGACGGAACGCCCGCCTTGCGAAAATACTTTTGAGCAATCACATCAGAGGCCACTTGGCTCCAACCATCAGGAATTTCGCAATTATCAAGTTTAAAGACAATCGTACCGTCCGGATTACGAATTTCCGACGTCGTCGATTTAAAATTAAGTGCGGCGTAGGCGTCTTGGCCTGCTTTGGTGAAATTCCGTTCGATCTTCATGTGGTCTGCCCCTAAATGTTCCGTGCGGCCGACGTTGCGGCCTATCGTTATTTATTGGGCCAATGCGGCCCTCCCAGTGTTGCCTATCAAAACGCGTCAATAGATACGGTTTCACCTTATAAAACAGGCGTCCACAATACGAACACACGCAACGATTGCCAATTTGCGGCGCACGTGGCGCGAACACAACATCTAGTGCTGATTTGATTTGCTATAACTAAATGACGCATCTGTGAGGCCCCGGTCAACGGAATTTTATCACAATTTGTAGATTAAAAATGTTGACGCACCACCAGATGTAGTGGCTGCAGCGCAACCCCCGATTCACCCACAGACTTGTCCACAATCCGTTAACACGCAGGCTGATAAAAGAAATACAAACAAACAGGATACTTAGAGCGACTGGTTCATGTTTTGCGTGAACAATGTACCCACTGATTGGCACAACGAATCGCAGTTGGGTGTTATTTTTGGTCCTGCACAGCAAGCGTCACAAAATAGTAACGCCGCGCTTTGGCGGCGGGCCACCCTAGGGTGGCTTTCTTGATAAACAATTTAAGATATTGGTCGGGGCGATAGGATTCGAACCTACGACCCTCTGTTCCCAAAACAGATGCGCTACCAGGCTGCGCTACGCCCCGAACCAAGGCTGTCTCTAAAGGCGTTCAACTGATTTGAAAACCCCTATTTCGCACTTTTAGTTACAAGGAACGATTGCACCTGCCCCAAAGGCCGGATGCTGCAAACTATCGCCAATATTGATACCCAAACGAGCAACCATGCCTGCGTTCACTTCGAGAACGTATTGAACACCGTCGCCCCCATTGATCACGGTTTCGTCCAACGGAACTGCGTTTTCATGGATCGACAGAATCGCACCGTCGGGTCCCACAAAAATCATATCGAGGCCAATCAACGTGTTGCGCATCCAAAACGTGGCACGCTGCGCATTCAGGTAAACAAAAAACATCCCGGACATCGTCGCCATTTCCGGGACATTCATAAGGCCTTGCGACCGTTCGGCTGGGTCATCGACAACCACGACTGCAAAATTCGCGCGCCCCCAGTCACCAATGACCGTCACACGATCATCCGCACATGACGCATTGGCACTTCCGGCAAACCCTGCACACACGGCGACAACAAGAGCGGTTTTCATTTTGAAACAGCTTCCCAACTGACAACATCCACAGCTATTCGGCCCCGTTTGCCATCAATCAGACGCAGGCCTATGGCTTCACCTGCTTGAAGATCAGACAATCCGCACCGACGCAGAACTTCAATGTGTACAAATACGTCGGCGCTGTCACCAAAGATGTTAGCAAACCCAAACCCTTTGCCTTTATCGAACCATTTCACGCGCGCAGGAGTAATCGGCTGCGCCAGAATATCTTCAACTGAGATGTCTTCCATATCGCGCATCATCGGGACCGCGGCCAAGCTATCCGGCGGCGTCAGCGAAAATATCTGCACTGCCTGCAAACCGCGCTCCGATTGTTGGACATCCATTGTGATAATCGTGCCGTCAACAACCGAACCTTGGCCAAAATTGCGCAAAACATTGGAGTGCAGCAAAATATCTGGCCCACCAGCATCGCTTACTACAAACCCAAACCCTTTCGCAGGGTCAAACCATTTGACACACCCCGATTGTAAGTTAGACGGCTCAATATCATCAGTCGTGTTCATTATGTACAATCAACCGAACGCCAACACTGGCATTTGGTCCTTTTTTTCAATCTGATCCACTTACCAATAGAAAAAAGGGTTTTTCAACCCCTCAAAACTCACGATGCGTGAAATTACGGCGCCAATCTCTGGGTTTTCCAAGCGCCCTTCCCCCCTGCACGGGACCAAATGAACCGGTCATGCAGCCTAAAGTCGCCATCCGCCCAAAACTCGATTTCGTGCGGGACGATGCGGAACCCACCCCAGAACGGTGGTCTTGAGGGGTTTAGTCCGTGACGTGTACCTTGCTTTGCTACCTCTGCCATCAATGCATTCCGGCTGCTTAGCGGCTGAGACTGAGCCGATGCCCATGCACCTAGTCGGCTTTGCAGCGATCGCGAGGCATAATATGAGTCAGCCTGCGCTCCGAGTTCTTTTGTTACAGTACCACGCACACGAATTTGACGCCGCAGGGATTTCCAATGCATCACAAACGCCGCTTTTCCAGATTGAATAATCTCTTGGCCTTTCTGGCTTTCGTAATTTGTGTAGAAAACAAAGGCGTCAGCCTCGATGTCTTTTAAAAGAACCATGCGGGCGTTTGGCATGCCGTTCGCGTCAACGGTCGACAAAGCAATCGCATTGGGATCGTTTGGCTCTGCCTTGGTTGCCTCGGCCAGCCACCGCTGGCTGATATCAAAAGGGTCGTCGCCTGCAAAAATACCAGTGCGTTGCTCCATGATAGTAATCCCTAACTGTGTTTGCACGGCTGGCCGTGCTCTTAACTTGCTGTGTCGGTATCAATCGCCTACACCGAGATTAACACAGACTAACCAAAGGACGTTCCGGCATGTCGTCAAATCTGATGCAAGGAAAGCGTGGTCTAATTATGGGCCTCGCAAACGATAAATCAATAGCATGGGGTATTGCAAAATCTTGCGCTGACGCGGGCGCGGAGCTTGCGTTCTCGTACCAAGGCGATGCGCTGAAAAAACGGGTCGATCCGTTGGCGGCCTCGCTCGGGTCTGATATTGTCCTGCCCTGCGACGTTGCTGACATGGATAGTGTGGACGCATTGTTCGCCAGCCTCGAGGAAAAATGGGGCAAGCTTGATTTCATCGTGCACGCCATCGGTTTTTCAGACAAAAACGAATTGCGCGGCCGCTACGTCGATACCAGCCGTGAGAACTTTTTGAATTCGATGGATATCTCAGTCTATTCCTTCACGGCCATCGTTAACCGCGCCGAAAAAATGATGAGCGCCGGCGGGTCTTGCCTAACACTTACTTACTACGGCGCAGAGCGTGTTATGCCGCACTATAACGTAATGGGTCTTTGCAAGGCAGCGCTTGAGGCGTCCGTGCGGTACCTTGCCGAAGATTTGGGTAAAGACGGCATTCGCGTCAACGCGATTTCTGCCGGTCCAATCAAAACACTTGCCGCTTCTGGTATCGGTGATTTCCGCTACATCTTGAAATGGAACGAGCTCAACTCCCCGCTCCGCCGCACTGTCACAATTGAAGACGTGGGCAAATCTGCGGTTTATCTGCTGTCTGATCTTAGTTCCGGCACAACAGGCGAAGTCTTGCATGTTGACAGCGGTTACCACGTTGTCGGCATGAAAGCCGTCGACGCGCCAGATATCTCAACCGTCTAAAAGGACAGCCCATGACCGACCGCTTGCCCCACGAAAAAGGGTTCCATATTTCTTGGGATCAAATCCACCGCGACAGCCGTGCGCTTGCATGGCGGCTTGATGGCAAAGGGCCAAACGATGGCGCGTGGAAAGCCGTCGTTGCCATTACTCGTGGCGGTATGGCCCCTGCGATGATCGTCGCGCGCGAATTGGACATTCGCACCGTCGACACGATTTCGGTAAAGTCCTATCATTCTGGCGGCGGTCAAGCCGATCAGCGCCGCGAAGCCGAGGTGCTCAAGTACCCAGACGCTGAAATGATGGGGGACGGAACCGGTATCTTGATCATTGATGATCTGGTCGATAGCGGCAAAACCCTCGAAGTTGTGCGCGCGCTTTATCCTAACGCTCACTGCGCAACTGTTTATGCAAAACCGCAAGGCGAACCGATGGTGCACACTTTTATCACAGGCGTGTCGCAAGATACGTGGATTTTCTTTCCATGGGATATGGCGCTGCAATACGTCGAACCTTATCGCGGCAAAGACTAATTTCCATTTGCCTATCGGCGCATGTATTTCGAGCTCTGGACGCGCGCATTTTTCTGAGCTCAAATATGTCCGCCTGAGGCATCTTTCAAAAAGGCGCGCGCCGCAGGCGCACATTTGGATCAAACCATGTCTGACACACGCACCGCCGCCACTTTCTCTCCACCCGTGATGGAAGCCCGCCGTTGGCTCGATGGTGTGACCCACCCAACAGATCGTCCCCTGATCAACGTAAGCCAAGCCGCGCCCGTGGACCCACCGCCATTAGTTATGCGCCAAGCCATGGCCGATTGGGTTGTCAACGACGACACCACGCATCTGTATGGTCCCGTCCTCGGCCTAGATGAACTCCGGTCTGAAGTCGCGGCGCAGTGGTCGTCAGCGTACAATGGCGCACTACAACCCCACAATGTGGCGATCACTTCAGGTTGCAACCAAGCGTTTGCCGCCGCTATCTCAACCCTGTGCACAGAAGGCGACGAGGTCATCATCCCTGTCCCCTACTATTTCAACCACCGAATGTGGCTCGATATGGCAGGCGTAAAGACCGTGCCGTTGGACGCCGGGCCAAGCCTGATACCCGATCCAGACACGGCGGCGGCGCTCATCACACCGCGCACGAGGGCGATCTCATTAGTGACCCCAAACAATCCTGGTGGGGTTGAATATCCGGCAGACGTTGTTCAAGCCTTCTTTGATCTTTGCCGCCGCCATAAAATCGCACTCATTATCGATGAAACCTATCGCGATTTTGACAGCCGCTACGGGGCGCCGCATCCGCTGTTTCAGGACCCTGATTGGGGTGACACCCTGATCCAACTTTATTCGTTTTCCAAAGCCTACCGCCTGACTGGCCACCGTGTCGGGGCCATGGTCGCAAGCCCTACCCGCTTAGCTGAGGCGGAAAAATTTCTCGATACAGTCACAATTTGCCCCAACCAACTTGGGCAACGGGCCGCGTTATGGGGCATGCAAAACCTCGGCGAGTGGCTGGCTGGTGAACGGCTTGAAATCTTAGACCGCCGCGCCGCAATTACTGATGGCTTTGACGCCCTAGCGGACAAAGGCTGGGACCTGTTGGGTTGTGGCGCCTACTTTGCCTACGTCCAGCACCCTTTTGATCTACCCTCAGATCAGCTTGCACCAAAGTTGGTCCGCGATGCAGGCGTATTGCTATTGCCAGGGACCATGTTCATGCCGCCTGAAATATCCGCGGGTGCAAAGCAATTACGGATCGCGTTTGCCAACATTGATCGGGCGGGCATCGCTGTTTTGTTCAATAGATTGTCAAACCTCTAGCATCCGCTTGCACCTTGCCGTTATGCGCCCTATCCATTTGCGACGCCTCACCCCTGAGGCATAAGCACACTGATTAAGTATAGGGACTTGACCCATGGCGCGCGCAAATAAACCTCGGTATTTTCTTTGGATCATTATGGGCCTTCTTGTCGTTGGGCTTTTGGGCTTTGGCACAGGCGGATTGTCTGGCAACCTGCGCACAGTTGGCGACGTTGGCGATAAACAAATCACAGTCGCGGCCTATCAGCGTGCGTTAAATGAACAACTGCGTGGGTTCGAGGCACAGGTAGGAACCTCCATTTCGTTTCAGCAGGCCCAGCAATTTGGATTAGACCAAGCAGCCTTATCGCAAGTTGTAACCATACGTACCTTGGACAATGAGGCTGCTCAGTTGGGTATTTCCGTTGGCGACGCGCGTGTCCGCGATGAAGTCCTGCGTGTGCCAGCGTTTGGCGGCATCGACGGTCAGTTTGACCGCGAAGCGTACCGTTTTGCGCTGCAACAATCTGGCCTGACTGAAACTGACTTTGAGACAAGCATTCGTGAAGAAATTTCGCGCACACTTGTGCAAGGCGCGGTTGTTGGCGGTGTTCCGCTGCCCAACGCCTATGCCGAAGTCCTATCACAGTTCATCGGTGAGGTCCGCAATATCACATGGGCCACGCTGTCCGCAGATGCGTTGACAGCCCCAGTCGCTGGCCCGTCTGATATTGATTTGCAAACCTATTATGAGGCCACCCCCGCTGATTTCACCCAGCCGGAACTGCGCAACATCACTTATGCGTGGTTGACGCCAAACATGATCCAAGACGCGGTCACAATTGACGAAACGGCGCTGCGTTCACTCTATGACGAACGGATCGCTGATTTTGTCCGCCCAGAGCGCCGCTTGGTTGAACGGCTTGTTTTTGTTGACGCTGTTGCAGCCAATGCAGCACTTGCATCACTAAGCACTGGCGCGACATTCGAAGACTTGGTCGCAGCTCGCGGACTTGACCTCGCGGATGTCGATCTAGGCGACGTGTCCAAAGGTGATCTTGCAACAGCGGCCGATGCGGTTTTCGCCGCAATCCCCGGTGATGTGGTTGGTCCGATCAACACGACGCTTGGACCTGCATTATTCCGAATGAACGCCGTGCTGGCTGCCGAAGAACAAACCTTTGAAGATGCATCCAGTGATTTACGCGAAGAATTATCTGCCGCCCGTGCGACCCGTATTATCGAAGACGGCATCGATCGGATGAATGATCTATTGGCAGGTGGTGCCGCGATTGAGGATCTGGCAGAGCAGACCGACATGCAGCTTGGCTCCATTGTTTGGTCAGCGGTCGGGCAAAACGACATCGCCGCTTACGAATCGTTTCGTGCAGCAGCAGCTGCAGCCCAGACAGGCGACTTCGCGGCACTGACAGACATGGAGGACGGCGGTATCTTTGCGCTGCGCCTTGACAGCATCACCGCGCCAACTTTGCAAGACTTCGAACAGGTCCGCGATGATGTCGAAGCCGGATGGCGTGTGCAAGCCGCGCAAGTCGCCGTGTTGGCGCAAGCCGAAGACATCGCACAAAGCATTCTGCCGTTGACCGGTTTCGATACATTGGGGCTCGAGCCGGTCGTTGAACCTGGCCTGACGCGCCGCAGCTTTGTCGGGGGCACACCGCCCACGTTCCTGCCTGATGTGTTTGAAATGGCACTCGGCGAGGTCCGTGTTATCGACAACGGCACTGACGCGATCATTGTACGTCTTGAAGGAATAGCCGCACCTGACGCAAACGATGCGGCAACGGCAGCGGAAAAGCAGCTCACCGCCGAAACAGCGGCTGGGGGCATCAGCCAAGACATCTTCAACGCATTCTCTGCGGCGGTTCAAAACCGCACGGATGTCGTAATCAATCAGGCCGCGGTCAACGCCGTGAATGCCACCCTACAATAGGCGCAAGTTATGGCCATACTCCCTGCATATGACGACTTTTGCCCGCGCCTTCGATGCGGGTGAAAACCAAGTGGTGTATGCGCGCCTGACCGCTGATCTTGATACGCCCGTTTCGTTGATGATGAAACTGGCCGACGCTGGCAAGAACGCGTTCATGCTAGAATCAGTGACCGGTGGGGAAATTCGCGGTCGCTATTCTATCATCGGGATGAACCCCGATCTGATCTGGGAATGTCGCGGAATCGAAAGCCGTTTGAACCGTGACGCGCGGTTCAAAGACGACGGGTTCACCCCTTGTGACGATGATCCGTTGACTGCCCTGCGGGCGTTGATTGCCGAAAGCCGCATAGAATTACCCAATGATCTGCCAAATGCCGCCGCTGGCCTGTTCGGGTATTTGGGTTACGATATGATCCGGCTTGTTGAACATCTGCCCAATGTGAACCCTGACCCGCTTGGGCTGCCTGATGCTATTATGCTGCGCCCATCTGTTGTTGCGGTTCTGGATGGTGTCAAAGGCGATGTGATCCTTGTGTCACCGGCATGGGCAAAATCGGGACTGACGGCCAAGGCCGCTTATGCTCAAGCAGCAGAGCGTGTAATGGATGCTCAGCGCGCCCTTGATCGCGCCCTACCCGCGCAACGTGCTTTGTCAGACGCTGATGCGCCTGCGGCCCCTGTTTCAAACTTTACACATCAAGGGTATTTAGACGCAGTAGAGACCGCCAAAGATTACATTCGCGCTGGTGATATCTTTCAAGTTGTACCGTCCCAACGCTGGACCCAAGAATTCCGCGAGACGCCGTTTTCGCTGTACAGGTCTCTTCGGCGTACAAACCCATCACCTTACATGTTCTACTTTAATTTTGGTGGATATCAGGTGATTGGCGCCAGCCCCGAGATTTTGGTGCAAGTCAAAGGTCCACAAGTAACGATCCGCCCCATTGCAGGCACTCGCCCACGCGGTGCAACGCCTGAAGAGGACGCCGCACTTGAGGCTGATTTGCTCGCCGATAAAAAAGAGCTGGCCGAGCACTTGATGCTGCTTGATCTGGGGCGAAATGACACAGGCAAAGTATCCAAGATCGGGACGGTCAAACCCACAGAACAGTTCATCGTCGAACGCTATTCCCACGTCATGCATATCGTATCGAATGTGGTTGGCGAATTGGCCGATGACCAAGATTGCCTGTCGGCGTTCTTTGCGGGGATGCCGGCCGGAACCGTGTCCGGTGCGCCAAAAGTACGCGCAATGGAAATCATTGACGAGCTAGAGCCTGAAAAGCGCGGCGTTTATGGCGGCGGCTGCGGGTACTTTAGTGCAAATGGCGATATGGACATGTGCATCGCACTGCGCACCGCTGTTTTGCAAGATGAAAAGCTGTATATTCAAGCAGGTGGTGGTGTTGTTTACGACAGCGATCCAGAGGCCGAATATCAAGAAACCGTACATAAATCGAACGCCATTCGCAAAGCCGCTGCTGATGCTGCAATGTTTAGGTCCAGCGGAAACTAAGGAGATGGGTTGAAACCCATCCTACACAAAACAACTTAGTCTTGGCCCGAAAGCACCGCTGACACTGGTGCAACAGCCACCTGCCCTGCACGGTTAGCCGTTCCCCAAAGAACCAATGCGCTGATTGTATTTGGGCGCACGCGCGCCAAAAGCAAAACACCACTTTCTTGGCGGGCACGAAACGCCGCTTGATCCAAGAATCTCCGGATCACGCGGGCGTCTTGGTCCTGCCCATCCAAATCCCGAAAGATCACACCGGCCGGCACGTCGAGCTGCTCAGCCGCTCGCAGCGCCATGTTCAGTCCCTTGGAAACCACCACAATACCACGCCCATCTTCGGCGAGCCGTTCCATCGCCTGCTCTGTGACAGCACGGTCATTTTGCAAGCCGCCATCGCCTGCATCCAACAACAACACGGTCTCGGGCAAGGTCGCAAATGTAGCTTCGAGAGCGATTTCAACGTCTGTTGGCGTGGCATTCAGTGGCAATGCGGATTGCACCCCAACCTCAATACCTGCGGCGCGATAGGTTGCCAGTCGCTCAATCGCGCCATCCGTGATCGGATCAAGAACAACGGTGACGTCAAACGGAAGCGAGGCGACAGCCGCACTGGCCCCGCTCATGCTGCCGTCATCAATCAAGATGATGCCCATCAAAGGTCTATTATCAACGTTGTCAAAAATGGTTCCGTACTGCACCAAAGCGGGCACAACAAGATCAACGGTCGGGGTAGCGTCGGTCACAGTGATTGCGCTGTCTTCAGTGGTTATACGATTGACCTGCACCCGACTGTCACCCGCAGGTAACGTCGAGGACGACGCGGCGGAGGAATCTTCTAACGGTTCTTCTGGCACTTGCTCGACTAGGGGTGTTTCGATTACGACAACATCAGTGTGGCGTGGCTGCGGGACCGGAATATCCAAGGGCGACGACAAAACCGGCGCTTCGTCAGCCACAAGCACCAGCTCTGGAAGCGCAGCAGGCGTCGTCGATACAGTGATATCTTGCTCATTCGCGGGCACTTGCGGTGCAATGGACTGCGGATTGGGCAGCACAGGGTCTTCGGCGGTCGCGTCGATGTTCATGGCTGGCGTGCTTTTCGGCGCGGTAAATGTATCAGAAACACCTGATGTTTGCGGCACATCCGCAGATGCAGTGTCAGCCAACAGCGGGTTAGTTTCGACTGTAGGCGCGGAAACCGTCGGCGTAGAAATACTCTCGACATCTGGCGCAATCATTGTTGGGGGAACGTCTTGTGGGGCAGTCCCCGCTGCTGCATCAGCTTGCACAGCTTTTGGTGCAGAAACCTGAGGCACCACAGGCGGCGAATTTCCAGCAGGTTGTTCGGATGCCAATGACGCGACTGTCAAACTGGCACCGCCAATAACAGCCCCCCAAAAACCACCCGCTAGTAAACCTTTAAACACGCCAAATGTCCTTTGCGTTTGTCTTGTATGCTCACATGGCCTTGACGCTGCCTTGCCACTCGTCCCATGTATGGCCCAATATACAGCGAGGTGTCCGATAATCGGTAGCCCCTAAATGACGACTTGGGCCAAAGACATGCTACTTTTGATCGATAACTACGATAGCTTCACCTATAATCTGGTGCATTACCTCGGAGAACTGGGGGTTGACGTCGTTGTGCGCCGCAATGATGCGATTGATGTACAAGAGGCTATGGCGATGAACCCAGCCGGGATCATGCTGTCACCGGGGCCATGTGATCCGGCGCAGGCAGGAATTTGCCTCGCTTTGACCGCAGCGGCCGCCGAAACAAAAACGCCGCTGATTGGCGTCTGCCTTGGGCATCAAACCATCGGCGAAGCATTTGGTGGCAAGGTTGTTCGCGCAGGCGAAATCGTGCACGGCAAGATGGGCACGATGCACCACACTGGCAAAGGGCTGTTCGCGGATCTGCCAACGCCGTTTGAGGCGACGCGCTATCATTCGTTAATCGTGGATCGCGAAACCCTGCCCGACTGCCTCGAGATCACCGCAGAGCTCGAAGGTGGAATGATAATGGGCCTGCAGCACAAGACGCTGCCAATTCATGGGGTTCAATTTCACCCCGAAAGCATTAAATCAGAGCATGGCCACAAGCTGCTCCAAAATTTCACAGATATCCTAAAGGTGCCCGCATGAGCGACGCGATGAAATCACTGATCTATGCCGCGTCTGAAGGCCCGCTTAGCCGCGCACAGGCAGAAATGGCATTTGAAGAATTATTCAACGGTACTGCGACGCCGGCCCAGATGGGTGGGCTGCTGATGGCGATGCGTGCACGTGGCGAATCCGTGTCAGAATATGCCGCCGCAGCCGCCGTCATGCGCTCCAAATGCAAACCCGTCAAAGCCCCCGAAGGGGCGATGGATATCGTGGGCACAGGCGGTGACGGTAAGGGTACATTGAACATCTCAACTGCGACCGCATTTGTTGTGGCAGGCGCAGGCGTGCCAGTCGCCAAACATGGCAACAAAAACCTATCGTCCCTGTCCGGCGCCGCAGATGCATTGGGCGAGATGGGCGTCAACGTTATGGTTGAACCAGAGGTCGTAGAGCGGGCAATCGCGCACGCCGGTATCGGCTTTATGATGGCCCCAATGCATCACCCTGCCATACGCCACGTGATGCCTGTGCGTCAGGAATTGGGCTGTAAAACGATCTTTAACATATTGGGTCCATTGACCAATCCCGCAGGCGTAAAACGTCAATTGACCGGCGCATTTGCGGTCGATCTGATATTCCCGATGGCGGAAACGCTGCATGCACTGGGGTCGGAAAAAGCATGGCTGGTTCACGGCGGTGACGGCACCGACGAGTTGGCAATATCGGAAAAATCCGATGTCGCAGTTTTGGAGAACGGTAAAATCACCGGCCTTGAAGTCCACCCAGAAGACGCAGGTCTGCCTGTGCATCCGTTCCGAGATATCCTTGGCGGCACACCTGCCGAAAATGCAGTCGCTTTCCGCGCACTTTTGGATGGTCATCAGTCTGCCTACCGCGACGCTGTGTTACTGAATGCCGCCGCCGCGTTGATCGTTGCTGACAAGGTGAAGGCATTGCCGGAAGGCGTTGAAATGGCACGTGAAAGCATCGACAGTGGTGCTGCCAAAACATGCCTCAAAAAGCTTGCTCAAATTACACAAGGTAAGTCATGAACGTTCTCGACAAAATCAAAGCGTACAAACTAGAAGACGTCGCCGCACGCAAAGAATCCATGCCAGTGGCAGATGTCGAAGCCAGCGCGCGGGACGCAAGCCCACCTCGCGGATTCGCCGACAGCCTGAAGGACGCGTCTCGCTCTGGCTACGCCCTAATAGCTGAGATTAAAAAAGCTAGCCCATCCAAGGGCCTTATTCGCGCCGATTTCAATCCTCCTGCATTGGCCAAGGCCTATGCAGATGGCGGCGCAACTTGCCTGTCGGTATTAACAGACGGCCCATCATTTCAGGGCGATGACAGTTACCTGGTTGCAGCGCGCAATGCTGTCGACCTCCCCGCCCTGCGCAAAGATTTCATGTACGATACCTATCAAGTCGCTGAAGCCCGCGCGCTTGGTGCTGATTGCATCCTGATCATCATGGCATCGGTTTCAGACGCCCAAGCCGCAGAGCTCGAAGACGCCGCGTTTGGCTGGGGCATGGATGTACTGATCGAGGTCCACGATGCCCCGGAATTGGAACGGGCTTGCGCACTAAAATCCCCTTTAATGGGCATCAATAACCGCAATCTCAAGACATTTGAAACCTCCCTTGATACCACGCGCGCCCTGTCAAAAATGGTCCCCGCTGATCGGCTGATCGTCTGCGAAAGCGGCCTATCTGGCCCAGACGAATTGGCCGATATGGCCCGTTATGGCGCGCGCACGTTCTTGATCGGCGAAAGCTTGATGCGACAAGATGACGTGGCCGCAGCGACGCGCAAATTGCTGGCAAATCCGCTGACCGCAGGGGGTATGTAATGGCCAATAAACTTTCCCATTTTGACGCTTCTGGTCGGGCCCACATGGTTGATGTGTCAGACAAGGCCGTAACCGACCGGATAGCTGTCGCCGAAGGTCATATTACCATGACGCTTGAAACTTTGGCATTGATCACAGAGGGTCGTGCCACAAAAGGTGACGTGCTTGGAATTGCGCGGCTCGCGGGAATTATGGGCGCCAAAAAGACGGCTGAACTGATCCCGCTTTGCCACCCGCTGCCGATTACAAAAGTGACCTTGGACCTTACGCCCGATCCAACGCTGCCCGGCGTTCGGATAAGCGCCACCGTGAAAACCACCGGTCAAACGGGTGTCGAGATGGAAGCATTGACCGCCGTATCCACAGCCGCCCTAACTGTGCACGACATGGTGAAAGCTGTACAAAAGGACATGGAAATCGGCGGTATTCGTGTGACATTAAAGGACGGTGGCAAATCCGGTCGGTTTGAAAATAAATGATTTCGACAGCCCAAGCGCTTGCGCATCTTTTTGACCTTGTAGGCGCCCTACCATCCGAAGATGTGCCACTGCGCCACGCCGCAGGTCGCACCTTAGCACACACCGTCACCGCCAACCGCGACCAGCCTCCATTTGCGGCTTCTGCAATGGATGGATACGCAGTCTGCAATGCGGCCATGGGCGGGTCATTCACAGTCATTGGTGAAGCCGCCGCCGGCCACGCCTTTGATGGCGTGGTATCACGGGGGACCGCCGTTCGGATATTCACTGGCGCACCCGTTCCCAAAGGTACCGACCGTGTGATCATCCAAGAAAATGTCACGCGCGCCGGCAACACCATCACACTTTGCGAAGGCCTCGATACCGGCACACATATTCGACCCGCAGGCGGTGATTTCACCAACGGCACACTGTTCACCGGGCCACGGGTTCTATCGGCGTCAGACATTGCTTTGCTTGCGTCGATGAATATCGCGCTTGTCCCTGTGACCCGCAAACCGATTGTGGCAATCATCGCAACTGGTGACGAGTTGGTGCAACCCGGTGAAACCCCCAACGCAGCCCAAATCATCGCATCCAACAGTTACGGGCTAGCGGCCTTGCTCGATGCAAACGGCGCGGACGCGCGGCTATTGCCAATTGCACGTGACACGGCACCTTCGCTAGATCTGGCTTTCGATTTGGCGGCAGATGCAGACCTTATTATCACCATCGGCGGCGCATCGGTGGGCGATCACGACTTGGTCGGGCAAGTGGCCGAAACCAAAGGCATGGATCGTGCATTTTACAAAGTCGCCATGCGGCCCGGTAAGCCGTTGATGGCCGGCGCAATCGGCAGTTCTGTCATGATCGGCCTGCCAGGCAATCCTGTTTCGGCAATGGTGTGCGGGCATATCTTTGTCTTACCAGTTATCCGTAAAATGCTTGGCTTTGAGGCCGTGGCCACACCACGTCGCACAGCAACACTGTTAACAGCGCTTGGCCCCAACGGGCCGCGCGAACATTATATGCGGGCACATATCAATAAAGAAGGATTACGCGTCTATGACCGTCAAGACAGCGCCCTTCTCTCAGTGCTGTCGCAGGCCAATTGCTTTGCCGTCCGCCCCCCGAACGACGGTGCACGACATCCTGGTGAATTGCTCGAAATTATTGATATCTGACGCCAGAGTTGACACAAAACGAGAACATGCGTAGAACATACGCAAAACGTGTCAGAATGACTGGAGCGGAACATGCTAACGAAAAAACAACTCGACCTGTTAGAATTCATCCATAAGCGCGTGCAGCGCGATGGGGTGCCACCATCTTTTGATGAAATGAAAGATGCGTTAGATTTACGCTCTAAGTCTGGCATCCACCGTCTGATTACGGCGCTCGAGGAACGCGGCTTTATCCGGCGTTTGGCACATAGGGCCCGCGCACTTGAGATCGTAAAGTTGCCCGATGCATTGCAAGGCAAAACCGGATTTACCCCGCGCGTTATTGAAGGAGACCGTCCCGACAGCACACCACCATCTGCCCTGCCTGTCGAAAGCGCCTCGGTTGAACTGCCCGTTATGGGGCGCATTGCTGCTGGTACGCCGATCGCGGCAATTTCCGAAATATCGCACAACGTCGCTGTCCCGCAGACGATGTTGGGTAAAGGCGAACACTATGCATTGGAAGTGCGCGGCGACTCGATGATCGAGGCGGGCATCAATGATGGTGACATCGTTGTTATTCGCGAATCCACTGTGGCAAGCAACGGCGATATCGTTGTAGCGCTAGTAGAAGACGAAGAAGCGACGTTGAAACGGTTCCGTCAGACCGGCTCGACAATCGCATTAGAACCGGCAAACGCGGCCTTGACCACGCAGATCTACCGCGATGATCAGGTTAAGGTGCAGGGCCGTCTTGTCGGCCTTATCCGGACCTACTCTTGAACGACGAGCTAGTTTTTAGGGCACGGCTTGTCGCGATCGCGGCGCCCAAGGGCGCTGCCCCGCGACTTGCCTTGCCGTCGTTGTTATCAAGTCACCATCGGCGGATAGGTCAAATGCAAGCGCGCCAGTTCTCCGAAGAGATATGACATCAACGACGCGGCATGGGCGCTGATTTTGCACGGTTTGGTTGCTGATTAATATATCCGCGCCGCCACAACCTATCAGCGCAGCAAGCGCCGTTTTTCCGGTGACCGCTATTATGTGCCAATCGCCAAGGTAGAATGCGATTTGTCTGCCCTGCCGATCAAATCCGCCCTTTGCTGCAGCATCCATCTGAGCAATCGGAGCGCCGTCGTTTTCCAACCATACCCCCGCAACAAACCCGCTGCCTTTAGCGCGTGAAAGGGCACGTCCACCTGCACCCATCAAGCCGATCAATGCTCCGCTATCGGCCACTAAAAGGCGGTAGGTCGTGTGGTCTGAGCCCAAAGAAAGAACGCAAAAAATACGCCAACCCCACCAACCAATCGCCCACGACCTTGCCACAACGCGACCCAGATTAGGCCGATCCCCAATATTGGCAAAACCAAAGCAGATGGCGACACAACATGCCCGACACCGCCTTCGATACTTGCCACTTTCCCCGCGACGAACAAAATCCACTGCAAGCCTTGATCAACAAACCATAGCCCGACGCCCCAAAGCCAAAGGGGTGCAAGGCAGACCGCAAGGACCGCTGCTGGCATGACGACAATGCCCATCAAAGGGACGCTCAAAACATTGGCTAGAAGTCCAAAATGTGCAATCTGATTGAAATGGGCCGCGGCGAAAGGCGCAGTCGCAAACCCAGCAACCGCCGACGACAGCACGACCGAAAAGACAATCCGCACCCATTTTGGAAGCCGCGACATATCCACATACCGCATCCCACCAAAGACCAGTACCAATGCGGTCGTCGCTGCAAACGACATCTGAAAACCCGGTCCAACCAATGCCTCTGGCTGCAAAATCAAAACCAGAGTCGCCGCCATCGCGACCGCACGTAACGTCAACGCCCGCCGGTCCAACAACACTGCGATTAACATCACTGCCACCATAATATACGCCCGCTCTGTCGCCACGTTACCTCCCGATAACGCTAGGTAACCTGCACCGATCACCAGTGCCACGACCGCTGCAATTTTCTTGGTCGCAAATCGCAATGCAAACGCAGGTATAAGGGCCAACCCCATCCGAACCACAGCAAAGACAAATCCGGTGAGCAGCCCCATATGGAGACCAGATATAGCAAGTAAATGCGCCAAGTTTGTCGCGCGTAGATCGGCAATCGTGGCCTGAGACATCGCAGATCGGTCGCCCGTCATGATCGCCGCCGCAAAGGCACCTGATTCACCTGCGATTTGATCACGCACCGCCTTGGCAAGGGTTCGTCGTTGTTGGAAAATCCACAATCGCCACCCATCATAATCATCAGCAACGGCAATTCGCACAACTGGGTTACGGGTGTAACCCACCGCGCCTATTTGCAAAAACCATGCATGCCGTTGAAAATCAAAGCCGCCCGGTTCCGCCGGTCCAGAGGGCGGTGAAAGGTGTCCCGTCGTCATAATCGCATCACCGGGTCGATACGGCGCGGACCGACCATCGTCGTGCACTGATACCCTGACCTTGCTTGGCGTCCGATTGGGCGACATTCGGTTCAAAATGACGCGGTCCAACGTCAACCGCACGGCATCGCTGCCTGACCGGTCAATATTGATAATCCGCCCCTCGATTGCGCCGTAATACCGGAATCCAAGCACGGGACTGCTGACACCCTCTGTGCGGTATTTTGCGATCCCCGCCCCCGCCCCAATCAAAACCAAGCCGACGAGCAACGGCGCAAAGGCCACGCGCACAATGCGCGCTAAGATGAGCCCAAGCGCCAGAAGGCATCCAAGCCCAAGAAACATCATTACATCCGGTTCAAACCGAAGCGCAAAGTATCCACCAATTCCGATCCCCAAACAAACTGGGACCCAGCAGAACAGATGTCCCCGTTGCGCCAAAAGCTGCGTCTCAAGCCTTTGAAATGCGCGCACTTGTCACTTGCCTCCGCGCTTAGTATCTCCCTCACACCACCCGTCATGTTTCATCAACTTTGATGAACAAGTGGTTAACGAGAGGTCTTTCCCATGTCACAAACGCCAATTGTCACCCGATTTGCGCCGTCTCCCACCGGTGCGTTGCACATTGGTGGTGCGCGGACAGCCTTGTTTAATTGGCTTTATGCGCGCGGGCGCGGTGGTAAATTCTTGCTGCGTATTGAAGACACCGACCAAACGCGTTCAACTCCTGAAAACCGTCAAGCAATCCTGGACGGTTTAACGTGGCTTGGCCTTGACTGGGACGGCGACCCGACTAGCCAGCATGCCAATGCTGCGCGCCATGCCGAAGTCGCCAACAAAATGCTGGCGGACGGCAGTGCGTACAAATGTTTTGCTACCCAAGAAGAGATTGAAACCTTCCGCGAAGACGCCCGCGCCAATAAAACGTCAACGCTTTACCGCTCTCCTTGGCGTGACACGGCAACAGCGGATCATCCAGACCTGCCGTTTGTTGTCCGTGTAAAGGCTCCGCGCGAAGGGTCCACAACCTTGCATGACGAGGTTCAAGGCGACGTAACATGGGCAAATGATCAGCTTGATGACATGATTTTACTCCGGTCTGACGGGTCACCGGTTTATATGCTCGCAGTTGTCGTCGATGACCATGACATGGGCGTGACACATGTAATCCGCGGCGATGACCATTTGGCCAACGCATTTCGTCAGAACCTGATTTATGACGCCATGAGCTGGAACAAACCCGTGCTGGCGCATATTCCGCTTATTTTCGGACCCGACGGTAAAAAACTGTCGAAACGCCACGGCGCGACTGGCGCCGCCGAATATCAGGCGATGGGATATCCGGCCGCTGGTATGCGCAACTATTTGGCCCGTCTAGGTTGGAGCCACGGCGATGACGAGTTTTTCTCGGATTCACAGGCCCGCGATTGGTTTGATCTTAGCGGTGTTGGCAAATCGCCAGCGCGGTTTGATACCAAAAAGCTGGAAAACATCTGCGGACAGCAGAATGCCGTCGCAAAAGATGCTGCGCTGCTGCATGAATTGCAAAATTACCTCGCGGCAACCAAAGCAGATGCACTGACTGCGACACAAAAAGCTGGTCTTTTGAGCGCAATGTATTGCCTTAAAGAACGCGCGAAGACATTCCCTGATCTTATTGAAAAAGCACACTTTATTCTGACCAACCGTCCTTTGGATCGTGACGAAAAGGCGCGCGCACTTTTAACAGATGTATCCCGTAGTATACTGTTGGAATTGACGCCGCAGCTGCAAAATGTTAGCTGGGACCGTGATGCTCTGGAGGGTGTCGTTTCGGAACTGGCTGCACGCCACGACACGAAACTTGGTAAGCTTGCGGGGCCGCTACGCGCAGCCCTTGCGGGACGATCTGTTTCTCCAAGTGTTTTCGATATGATGTTGGTCCTTGGACGCGACGAAACTTGCGCTCGATTGACTGAAAGCACCGCCTGAAACCATTTGGTGACGTTTATGCGTTAACTCAAAACTTGGGCGAGATGACTATGACTGCGTGTCCAGAAGGTACGCAGCTTATTTTGGGGAATGAATATGGCTGAGACGCAAAAAACTGCAACGCTGACAATTGATGGTCAGTCCTACGAATTACCCATGCATTCACCCACTGCCGGCCCAGATGTCATCGACATCCGCAAGCTTTACGGGCAAGCGGGTGTATTCACATATGATCCAGGGTTCACGTCGACAGCTGCGTGCGACAGCACAATCACCTTTATCGATGGTGATAAGGGCGAGCTATTGCACCGCGGCTATACAATCGAACAATTGGCAGGCGAATCTCATTATCTCGAAGTATGTTATGTCCTGCTTTACGGGGAATTGCCTGACGCGGATCAGTTGGAAAACTTCGAGGCGCTTGTCACACGTCACACCATGATCCACGAGCAGATGCACAATTTTTTCCGTGGTTTCCGACGCGACGCGCCGCCGATGGCCACTATGGTTGGCGTGGTGGGCGCAATGTCCGCATTTTACCACGATTCCACCGATATCAATGATGCGCATCAGCGCGAGGTCGCTTCGATCCGCCTGATTGCCAAAATGCCAACAATTGCTGCGATGGCTTATAAATACTCCATCGGACAGCCATTTGTGTATCCTCGCAATGATTTGGATTATGCCGCCAACTTCTTGAACATGTGTTTCTCGGTCCCTGCAGAAGAATACAATGTGAACCCAATCTTGGCCCGCGCAATGGACCGCATTTTCACGCTTCACGCGGACCACGAGCAAAACGCATCGACATCAACTGTGCGTCTGGCATCATCATCCGGCGCGAACCCATTTGCGTGTATCGCGGCAGGCATCGCATGCCTATGGGGCCCTGCTCACGGTGGCGCAAACCAGGCATGCCTTGAAATGCTTAAGGAAATAGGCACCGTCGACCGCATTCCTGAATTCATCGCGCGCGCAAAAGATAAGAACGACAATTATCGCCTGATGGGATTTGGCCACCGCGTTTATAAGAACTTCGACCCCCGTGCGACTGTGCTAAAGCAATCTGCGGATGAAGTTTTGGAACTTCTGGGCGTTGCAAATAACCCACTACTGCAAGTCGCGATGGAATTGGAAAAGCAGGCTCTCGCTGATCCATACTTCGCTGAGAAAAAGCTATTCCCGAATGTGGATTTCTATTCCGGCATAATCCTTGAAGCGATGGGCTTCCCAACGTCAATGTTCACGCCAATCTTTGCGATGGCACGAACTGTTGGTTGGATTTCGCAGTGGAAAGAACAACTTGCAGATCCACAGCTGAAAATCGGCCGTCCCCGTCAACTTTACCTTGGCGAGACCGCCCGCGACTACGTTGATATCGAAAAGCGCTAAACTCAAAGGGTAGCCGCCAAGGCGGCCCTTTTCATGCGGTCCCGATGATGCCTAAAACAAACCGATTGGTCCTACGCACTGTTGTTCAATTTGTTTTTTGTCCGCAGCAATCATCAACAAACGGCTTGCGCAAATTGTCCCACTTCATCAAGCGGACAAGCAGGCTTTTGCCCGTAACGAATCAGGTATTGATCGCATACTTATTTTAGTGACCTTCAAATTTTGCGGGACGTTTTTCCAAAAAGGCCATAACACCTTCTTTGAAATCATGGGTATCACCGCATTTGCCCTGCAATTTTGCCTCGAGTGCCAATTGTTCATCAAGCGTATTTTCAAACGACCCTCGGATAGCAGTCTTTAGGTGGTGGTACGTGGTCGTTGGCCCCAGCGCCAATGCATCCGCGCGCGCGCGCCAATGGGCGTCAAATTCGTCCGCCGGTTTGGCTTCATAGATCATGCCCCACGCAACAGCTTGCTCGGCTGATACTTTATCCGCAAATAACGCAGCCCCCATCGCACGAGCGGCACCAATCTGGCGCGGCAACCAATAAGTGCCTCCAGCATCAGGGATAAGTCCGATCCGCGTAAACGCCTGTAAGAAAAACGCGTCATGGGACGCGATCACAACGTCGGCGGCCAACGCAAGGTTCGCCCCGGCCCCCGCAGCGGGACCATTGACCGCTGCAATTGTCGGCACTTTGCAGTCAAAGATCGCCTTGAGCATCGGGACATATTCGTCGCGCAATGTGGCTTCTAAATCCAATATTGCCGCTGAACCGCCATCCGCGAGGTCTTGGCCAGAACAAAATGACCGTCCTGCGCCTGTCAACACAACGACGCGCGCATTTGACTCCGCGGTTTTGATCGCATTTGTGATCTCAAAACGCATTTTTGAATTCAGCGCATTCATAACCTCAGGCCGGTTCAACGTAATAACGCCAACCCCGTTTGTAATCTTTAGGGTAATTTCCTGATAGTCCATGTGCGCGATCCTTTACTGTTCGCATTAACCCTATACTTTTCCGTTAGCTTGAAAAGCACAGCGGCACGTCAGTTTTTCAAAATTCGGTTCAAACGGCTTTGTTCATCGCCGGTTAAGCTCGCGCCAACGGCATCAGATTTGCACCGTACAGCGCCCCAACCTGCACCTAATGCCAATTGAAACATCGCATGTGCCGCCACCCAGTTCATACCCACGACGTCCGGCTTCAACAAAATGAACTCCGCGTAACGACGCACAAGATACAATACGGCTTCGTCACGGCTGTCCCCCGCAAACAAGACGTTCACCAATCACAACTTAGATATAGCACACCACACCGTTGCGGATCGCTACGTCTGGCGCGGACATTGGCGCCAAGCGGCGATAGCTGCGACCCAAAGTGGCAATATCCACCCCAGTGTACGCAAAAAACTTGCCCCAATCAGTACCCTGTATCACAGCCTGACCGCCAGTTAGATGTTCTTCAAAATATTGCCACTCCGACGGCTCATGGCCTTCCACACATCCTTCGATAAAGCTGCACAGAATGCGTTGCAAAAAGGCCCAATGCTCGACCTGTGAAAATACCGCAATGATCGGGATGACCACGCAGCGTTCAAGATCGATGGCGAAGGCGTGAAAAACTTGAGGACGCTGCGTAGGACATTGGGCGCCCCCACAGAAAAACTCAAGCCCCAAATCGGCCAACAAAACTGTTCAGCGTTTCAAAACAACGACAATCTGATGCAGCAAAGCGGCCTCGATCGACCACGCTATGAACGATGCGTTTACACCAGAAATCCGGAACCAAAAGCCACCCGAACCGAACTCGCAATAAGTCGGTCAAGACCCAAGCGCGATACCAATCATCATGTCACCCAAGCCGCAAGTGTCCACGGTGCGGACTCACACGGCATCAACGCGCCCCTCAATGCGGGCATGCATAGAAAAAGCTGACCAGAGTGGCGCAACAAGCTCACAATGCCATCAGTTGCTGTGCCCAATCACGGCACCCAAAATCAGCGCAAAACGTCCAAGTTCAGACATCATAGGCGAAGGATAGTGCATCGGCTCGCGGCTCAAACTAACTGCTTGCGCGCAACTTACTGCAGCTTAGATCATTAACCCTACTTGCACCGCATAGGTCAGCCCTGCCATCAACAGACCGCCGATAATCAACCGTACCAGCCAGCGCAATGTCTCTTCAATCGCAGCCAAACGCACACCGACATTGGTGCGGTGTACTTCGTCAACAGCGTTGCGGGTTTCTAACGCGGTGACGCGTCTGTCTATCTCAAAATCATCCACGGCCGGCCTGCCAATCTGCCAAAGCGGCATTGTCGGTCGCGTCGATATCCGGTTGAACTGATGCAGCGGTGGTTAAAACATTCTCCGTTTGTGCTATCTCGCGCTGGAAATTTTGACCTTTAACTTGATGTCGGGCACCGAAATAAAAGCTCACAATCGCACCCATCAACCACCATAATGGCTCGGGCACTGCGGTCACACCGACCATCCGTTCCGCGAACCACACAGGATCAGCCATGGCGGAAACAAACAAACCAATCGTACCCAGCGCAAGCATCGGACGCGGCAGCCTATTGAGCCCGTCGATGAAACGGTTAAACCATCCTTGGCGGGCATGACCAAATTCAGTGGCAAGCTGGGTCAATGCCGCCGTCTTTGCATCGGCATCACGTACGGCGCCGTTTTCAGCATTTTCACTAAAAACTTGAACCGTCTCAGCCACAACATTGCGGCCTCCACCAAAAATGGCTGACATGATTTGTCCGATTATCCCCATGATGCCGTTCTCGCTGTGTGCTGGTGTTCGGTAAAATGATAGCGCGGCGCTATGAACGCTTCTGCGCGGACAATCCAGCCGCCCTTGCCACCGTCTCGCTTGCGGGCATACTTGCGACTCGCCGCACGGCCATCGGCCAAGCGGTAATAATAATTGCGCCGCGCAATGCCGTAGGCATCAGCCAAATAATCCGGTGCTGCGGCCATAGCCTGCGTCGTTGCAACGATCGTCAAAGGTCCAAGCGCGCCATCCACAGTCACGACTGATTCAGCAACCGCTACAACACCTTGATCGCGTTGTTGCCCGCGTTGACATACATATCAAAAACTGATGGCTGCAATGCGATCGGCAAACCGTCCAAGCCCGGCCCTCGGAAATAGTGATCTATAAATATCTGTAGCACGCGCGCCACGTCCAAAACCTGCACATCTTCGTTGTCCACGATCCCATCGCCAGTCAGGTCAAGGCCAAGGCGGCGCATTGTGTGAACCGTCACACCGTGATTGGTCGCCCATCCGGGGTCGTCGGGATCATTCACATACCCGCCCTCGCGGGCAAGAATATCTTTGGCAATTTGGGTAACCGTTTGCATCGCGACACTTCCCTATCAGATGATAGGATCATGTCTGCCAAATGGTTAATTGGTCGCGTCAGCACCGTCCGGCGTCAAGCAAACGTCTAGTTTTTTTCATCGCGTCGGTGACTTCATTGGGCATGTATATTTCCTAATATTTATGGTTTTTCAATAACCTATATCGCGCATCTCACCAGGCATACTTTCCCAATGATGCGAACCATATCTGTCGAAAAGGGAAACCACGTTAACCTGAATGCGGCGTCTCTTTTTAAGGCCCTTCATGGGTAAACTGGTGCCATCATCAAGCCCGCAGTTTCATCAAGCCCCAACATCAAATTCGCATTTTGCAGCGCTTGGCCAGACGACCCTTTAGTCAAATTATCAAGCGTCACGATCACGATTGCCCTCCCATAAATCCGATCAGCAACAACGCCAATGTGGCAGAAATTACTGGCGCGCACATGCTTAATCGCGGGAACTTCGCCCTTAGGAAGGACCACTATAAACGGCTCAACATCATAAGCGTCGAGAAGCGTCTGGTGAATAACACCCGCATCCCCATCAACATACACAGTCGCCAGAATGCCGCGGTTGGCGGGTATAAGATGTGGCGTGAACTGTACGCGCACATCGCGACCCGCAACCTGCGAAAACTCCTGATCAAACTCGCCCAAGTGGCGGTGCGTGCCACCGACGGCATAGCCGTGCAGGTTTTCCGACAACTCGGCGTGCAGCAGGTTTTCTTTTAATGCACGCCCTGCCCCAGATACGGCCGCTTTCAGATCGATCACGATCCGGTCCAGATCAATCACACCCGCGGCGATCAATGGCCGCAATGCAAACTGTCCTGCCGCAGCATTACATCCCGTGCCCGCAACCAAACGGGCAGTCCGAATATCGTCACGGTAAAATTCCGTCAGGCCGTAAACCGCTTGTTTCTGTAATTCAGGCGCCGAATGATCTTGCCCGTACCACTTGCGATATGCTGCCGTGCAGCGGAGCCGGAAATCAGCGGACAAATCAACGATTTTCACATGCGGTGGCAACGTCGAAATCACCGCCTGCGACGTGGCATGTGGCAGCGCGCAAAACACCAGATCGATATCAGAAAAATCTACATCTTCGATTTTGGTCAAGACAGGCAAATCAAGGTGCCGCAGATGTGGGTATACCTGCGCCATTGTCATGCCCGCCTTGGAATTACCCGAAAGTGCGGTTATTTTTAGCGACGGATGGGTGACGATCAAACGCACCAATTCGGCGCCCGTATAGCCAGAAGCCCCAAGAATGGCGATGTTATGGATCATGTCGGTATCCTTTAATCAGGATTAATATGGGGAGTTATTAAGCGGATTCAAATGTGATCTGACGTCGCAAGAATTGCGTCGCACGCGATGACACTTGTTTGGGATCGCCCGTCGTCAAAAATGCACTTGCCTTACCAGGTCCGACCATCTCAGGGCGGCGACCCAAATAATCGGCTAAGCTCTCTGTCACCAGATCCGCTTGGCTATAGACCTTAACGTCCGTACCAAGCGCATCCTGAAATATACCTTCCATCAACGGATAATGGGTACAGCCCAAAAGTGCGGCATCTGGATGCGGCATCTTGCGCTTTAACGCATCAACGTGGCTCCGAACCAAGGCCTCTGCCAAGATCAAATCGCCATCCTCAATGGCATCAACCACACCGCCGCAAGCCTGCGCTTCGACATCCACGCCGATCGCACGAAACGCCAATTCGCGCTGAAATGCACGGCTGCTAACCGTGGATGGCGTGGCAAACAGCGCGACATGTTTTACTGCAACCTCACGCGGCGGAGAATTATCGCCCCATTCGCGTTCGGTCAACGCCTCAATCAAAGGCACAAACACACCTAGCACGCGCTTATCAGTTGGGACCCAGCTTTCTTGCATCCGGCGCAGCGCCGCAGCACTTGCCGTGTTACAAGCCAAGATCACCAAATCGCATCCAGCATCAAACAAACGTTCGGTCGCAGCAGTGGTCAAATTATAGATATCGTCGGGCGTACGCACGCCGTAAGGCGCATGCGCGCTGTCACCCAAATACACAAACGGCACGTCCGGCAGGCGTTTTTGCACAGCGTCTAAAACCGTCAGGCCGCCTAACCCACTATCAAAAATCCCGACTGCCATCTCGGCTCCCCTCGTTGTTAGGTCGTGTGTACCTTGCTTTGCCGACCGCGTGTAGTGGAGATTTATGTCACATTACGCCGCAAGCAAAGCATCGCGTTTCAATGCCACTTTTTTCACAGCCGCACCCTTAACCGGTCCAAACCCACGAATGTCCATTGGCAAGTGTGCAAGAGCAGTCGCAGTTCCACCGACAATTTCGCCGGCCAAAACGCGCTTCATATCTGTTTCATATTGCCTGATCAAAGCACGCTCCATTTTACGTTCGGCGCTATAGCCAAATAAATCAAACGGGGTCCCGCGCAACACCTTTAACCGTGCAAGCAAGGGGAACATTCGCGCAATCATTGGGCCAAATATGCGTTTGACTGGGCGACCATCTGGTCCCGTCTTTGACAAAATCGGCGGCGCCAAATGGAACGATAGCTTTAAGTCGCCATCAAACGCCGCCTCGGCTTGGTGCTTGGTCTGTGTTAACAAACGGGCAACTTCATATTCATCCTTATATGACAGCAGCTTGTGGTACGATCTTGCCACGGCCTCCTGCAACTCGGCGTCATCAAAACGGGCAACAAAATCAAGATACGACTGCGCCAACTTTGGCCCTTGATACGCGGTCAATTGATCGGCGCAAAACGCGATAATTTCATCAACGGACTTGGGTGCTTGCACATTTTTGGCACCAGAAATTTCTGCCGCATCATCTGGATCCAAGACGGCCCAACGGCCATATGCAAACGCCGCCAAATTTTGCGTAACCGAGGCCCCATTCAATTCAATCGCGCATGCAATTGCGTCGTACGAAATGGGAACCCCTCCTTGTTGCCAAGCAGCTCCAAACACCATCATATTTGAATAAATACTGTCGCCCAACAGCTCTTGCGCCAGCTTTGATGCATCAAACATTGCCAAGCGATCACTAAGCCGCGCCTCCAACGACATCCGCAACTGATCCATCGGAAGCCTAAATTCCGTATTCCGCGTAAACTCCCCAGTAAGTATCTCATGGGTATTCACAACTCCGCGCGTCCGTCCCGTGCGCATAAGGCCGATCGTTTTTGCGCCAGCGCTGACGACCAGATCGCCACCGATTAACGTATCACATTCACCTGTGGACACGCGTATAGCCGCAATATCGGTTGGCTTCTCTGCAATACGGCAGTGGATGTGAACGGCGCCACCCTTCTGAGCGAGTCCGGCCATCTCCATCATGCCCGCGCCTTTGCCATCCAAATGCGCGGCCATCGCCATCACGGCACCAATGGTCACAACGCCCGTGCCGCCAACGCCGGTAATGACCACATTGTGGGTTCCGTTTATGGTTGGCAAAACCGCGTCAGGTAGGTCCGGCAGCTCAATCGCTGACGTCGCGAACTTGCGAATTTTTGCACCCTCGATTGTCACAAAAGACGGGCAGAAACCGTTCACGCAGGAAAAATCCTTATTACACGAAGACTGATCAATCGCACGCTTGCGTCCTAGTTCAGTCTCGACAGGAACAATCGAAACGCAGTTTGACTGCACACCGCAATCGCCACATCCTTCACAAACATCGGTGTTAATAAAAACCCTGCGGTCTGGGTCGGGGAATTGGTCCCGCTTACGTCGCCTGCGTTTTTCAGCCGCACAAGTTTGGACATAAACAATGGCCGATACACTTTTGGTTTTACTCAACTTATCCTGAACCAACGGAAGTTGGTCACGCTCGTCCCGTGAAATGTCAGATGGAAACAATCCAAAGTCAATTTCTTCTTTATTATCATAAACTAACGCGACGTTTTTAACACCCATTGCAAGCAACTCACGACAAATTTGATCTGCGGTCAATCCGCCGTCATTGCCTTGGCCGCCCGTCATCGCAACCGCGTCGTTAAACAGGATTTTGTAGGTAATATTTGTGCCTGCCATCAGCGCAAATCTAATAGCCTGAACACCAGAATGGTTATAGGTACCATCGCCCAAGTTCTGAAACACATGGCCGCGTGTACTAAACGGCGCCTCGCCAACCCAATTTGCACCCTCGCCGCCCATTTGCGTAAAACCAACAGTGTCGCGGTCCATCCACTGCACCATATAATGGCAGCCAATTCCCGCATAGGCACGGCTGCCCTCGGGTACTTTGGTTGACGAATTATGCGGGCAACCAGAACAAAAGAACGGTGTTCTGGCAGCCAATTCTGGGGCATTATCGGCCCTGCGCGCGGCCGCCAAGGCAGCCAATCCATCTGTCACACTGGCCGCGGCACAGCCTTCTTCAACCAAAATGCCGCCGATTTTTTCCGCAATCCAAATCGGATTCAAATCTGCTTTTGTCGGAAATATCTCTTCGCGGCGGCCCTCAGAATGCTCGTCACCTTTATGCCAGCCGTAAACACGGCGACCTGCGCGGTCATCGAATAGCGCTTCTTTGACCTGCACCTCAATAAGCTTTCGCTTTTCCTCCACGACAACGATCAGATCAAGCCCCTCGGCCCAATCATGAAATGACATCATGTCCAATGGCCAAACTTGCCCAACCTTATAGGCCGTAATCCCCATCTGCGCCGCATCGGCCTCGCTTAACCCCAAAAGCGATAAGGCATGGGTCAAATCAAGCCAGTTTTTGCCCGCAGCCACAAAGCCAATTCGCGCGCCTGCCTTGCCCCATTTACGTTGATCCATCCGGTTTGCGCGGCTGAACGCCTCTGCAGCGAACCGTTTGTGGTCAATCATCCGCGCCTCTTGCAATTGCGGGGTATCCACCAGCCGAATATTCAGCCCACCGTCCGGCATATCAAATGTGGGTTCTATAAACTGCATTCGGTGCGGATCAGCATCAACAACAGACGTAACCTCAATTGTGTCTTTCATGGTTTTCAGGCCAACCCAAACGCCCGCGAATCGTGACAACGCCCACGCATATTGCCCGTAATCCAAAATCTCTTGGACCCCAGCAGGGGACACGATCGGCATATATGCGTCCAGCATCGCGAAATCAGATTGATGCAAAGTCGTCGAGCTTTCGCCGGTATGATCATCACCCATCGCCATGATCACGCCACCATGGGGCGATGTGCCAGCCATATTTGCATGCCGCATCACGTCCCCAGACCGATCAACGCCCGGCCCCTTACCGTACCATAAGCCGAAAACGCCATCGTATTTGCCTTCACCGCGCAGCTCCGCTTGTTGACTGCCCCACAGCGCGGTCGCTGCCAGATCCTCGTTCAACCCAAGCTGAAACGTAACTTGCGCTGCATCCAAATCCTTGGCGGCCCGTTTCATCTGCATATCCACAGCACCCAAAGGCGACCCGCGATATCCCGTCACATACCCGGCCGTATTTAGGCCCGCTGCTGCATCACGTGCGCGCTGCATCAACATCAATCGGACCAACGCCTGCGTACCGTTCAGCAAAACTTCGGTCTTCGTTAGGTCGTATTTGTCATGCAGCGAGACATCTTGACGGGCCATGCGGCACCTCCCCTTGGCGAATACTTCATGATCAGTATAGGTCATAATTTCTGACCTACAAACAAAATATGACATGAACATTCATTTGCAACACACCTGCCCATTGACGTAATGATCAATCAATGCGAGCGGTAACAGTGTGGAAAGAGGGACGTCATGGATTGGGATAAGCTAAGAATATTTCACGCGGTCGCCGACGCCGGCAGCCTGACACACGCCGGTGATACACTACACCTTTCACAATCCGCCGTTAGCCGGCAAATCCGCGCGCTTGAAGAATCGTTTAACGCCACTTTATTTCACCGACACGCCCGTGGTCTCATCCTGACCGAACAAGGCGAGCTGTTGTTCGACGCCACCAAATCGATGAACAAGCGCCTCGAGGCGGCATCCGCGCGGATCAAAGACAGTGAAGAAGAAGTATTTGGCGAATTGCGCGTCACAACCACAACTGGGTTCGGCACGCTCTGGCTCGCTCCGCGACTGCCAAAGCTGTACGAAAAATATCCTGACCTTAAGATCGATTTGATGCTCGAAGAGCGTGTTCTCGATTTGCCGATGCGGGAAGCCGACATCGCCATCCGCATGAAAGAACCGTCGCAGGCCGACCTGATCCGAAAGAAACTGATGACCGTGCGCATGCGCCTTTATGCGACGCAAAAGTATATGGAACAGAACGGTACCATGACGGTCATGGAAGACATCAGCAAACATAGGTTGATTTGTCAAAGTCTGTCATCCGCGCAGGTCGCTGCGGGCTCCTCGCTTGTGCAACATCTCTTAACCTACGACGTGCCGAGCCTGTTTACGGTCAACAACTACTTTGGTGTGCTGCAAGGCGTGTTGAATAATCTGGGCATTGGAATCTTGCCCGATTATGTGACCGAGGACTTCCCCGATCTTGTGCGCGTTATGCCAGAGGTCGAATCTGCTGAAGTCCCCGTATTCCTTGCCTATCCAGAAGAGCTGAGGCAATCAAAACGGATCAGCGCATTCCGTGACTTTGTTCAAGATGAAATCATTGCCCACCGACGCAAACTGCGCGAGGCAAATGCTCCATAATACTGCAACTAATAAGCAGCCATGCACCTGGCGCATATCGGGCTTGCGCACAGATTCAGGTTTTCTTCTTGAACGAGAATATAACGCACACTAAATGATCAATTGAATGCGATGATGCTTCAATGCTCATCACTTCCTTACCTCCCTGTTAGACTTCGCCGGGCCTTTGTGCCCGGCATTTTTCTGTCCACAGCGCACTGATGCCAAAAACACAGGGCTTGCACCTTCCCCTTATGGTCCCACTGTCTTAAAAGCCCCACAATGCCAAAGGGGACTGCCATGACCGAACCAACCATTACATCTGATCTGATTGCTTCACATGGGCTGTCGCCCAACGAATACGACCGCATCCTCGACATCATCGGACGGACGCCCACATTCACGGAGCTCGGCATCTTTTCAGCCATGTGGAACGAGCATTGTTCGTACAAATCCTCCAAAAAATGGCTGCGCACATTACCGACGACAGGCCCCCAAGTCATTTGCGGTCCTGGCGAAAACGCTGGCATCGTTGATATCGGCGATGGCCAATGCGTGGTCTTCAAAATGGAAAGCCACAACCACCCGTCCTACATTGAACCCTACCAAGGGGCAGCCACGGGTGTTGGCGGCATTTTGCGCGACGTCTTTACAATGGGCGCACGTCCTGTCGCCGCGATGAACTCTTTGTCCTTTGGCGAACCCAGCCACCACAAAACCCGCCAGCTGGTCAACGGCGTCGTCGCAGGCGTTGGCGGCTACGGCAATTGCTTTGGTGTACCTATGGTCGGCGGCGAAGTCCGCTTTGACCCCGCCTATAATGGCAACTGCCTTGTGAACGCGTTTGCGGCTGGCATCGCAGACACTGACAAAATCTTTTACTCTGCGGCCTCCGGCGTTGGTATGCCCGTCGTCTATCTTGGGGCCAAAACAGGCCGCGACGGCGTTGGCGGTGCCACAATGGCATCTGCCGAATTTGATGACACGATCGAAGACAAGCGCCCCACTGTGCAAGTCGGTGACCCGTTTACTGAAAAACGCCTGATGGAAGCCACGCTCGAACTCATGGCAACCGGCGCCGTGATTTCGATCCAAGACATGGGGGCCGCTGGCCTGACCTGCTCTGCTGTCGAAATGGGCGACAAGGGCGGCTTGGGCGTTATGCTCAACCTCGAAGACGTGCCACAGCGCGAAGAAAACATGACCGCCTACGAAATGATGCTATCGGAATCCCAAGAGCGCATGCTGATGGTTCTAAAACCAGAACTCGAAGCAGAAGCCCGCGCCGTGTTCGTCAAATGGGATCTCGATTTTGCCATCGTGGGTGAAACCATCGCCGAAGACCGCTTTCTGGTGCTACACAACGGCGACGTCAAAGCCGACCTGCCCTTGGCCACGCTGTCCGGCTCCGCGCCAGAATACGACCGGCCTTGGGTGGCAACCCCAGCCGCCGAGCCGCTTGAAGATGTCGTTGGCGTCAACCCAATCGATGGTTTACGCGCCCTGCTGTCCAGCCCCAACTATGCTGGCAAACAGTGGGTGTATGAACAATACGACCAACAGGTTATGGGCGACACGGCCCGCACACCGGGCGTTGGATCAGGCATTGTGCGCGTGCATGGCACCGATAAATCATTGGCATTTACGTCCGACGTGACCCCGCGCTACGTAAAAGCCAACCCTGTTGAAGGCGGCAAACAAGCCGTCGCCGAAGCTTACCGAAACCTGACAGCCGTGGGCGCTAAGCCTCTGGCAACAACAGACAACATGAACTTTGGAAATCCGGAAAAGCCAGAAATCATGGGCCAATTTGTTGGTGCAATCCAAGGTATCGGAGAAGCCTGCATCGTCCTCGACATGCCAATCGTGTCCGGCAACGTGTCTCTTTATAATGAAACAGACGGCACTGGCATCTTGCCGACCCCGACAATTGGGGCGGTTGGCATCATCATGCATCCCGACGATATGATCATTGGTCAAATCTGCGAAGGTCACCTGCTGCTGCTTGTCGGCGAAACGGCAGGGCACCTCGGACAATCTGCGCTGCTCGCCGAAGTTTACGGTCGGGCCGAAGGCGACGCACCACCCGTCGATCTTGCGGCTGAGAAACGCAATGGTGACTTTATCCGCGCCAATCACACCATGATCCGCGCCTGCACGGACCTATCCGATGGCGGGCTCGCGCTCGCGGCCTTTGAACTGGCAGAAGAAGCACAAATCGGCGTCACACTTGATACTGACGACACGCCCACCCTATTTGGCGAAGACCAAGCCCGCTATTTGATCGCCTGTAGCTTTGACCAAGCCGAAGACCTGATGATCACGGCCGCTAACGCTGATGTCCCCATCGCAATGGTTGGCAAAGTCGGCGGCGACCAAATCACGTTTGGCAACTTCAACCACGACCTCGCTGACCTCGCACATACCTTCCGCACCAGCTTTGCCACTGCTGTCGCTTAACGCCGCGCTTTTTTCGAAATACCCCCCGCAAAAGGCGCAGCCCCTTGCCGCCTGCCCCGCAGGTTCTTAGATTAAGCAAAAGCCATAAGGATACATCCATGCCCATCACGGCCCACGAGATAGAAACCCTGCTGCGCGAAGGCTTCCCTGACGCGCAAATAACCGTGCAAGGCGACGACGGCGCGCATTTTGCCGCAGAAGTGGTCGACGCCAGCTTTGCAGGCAAAAACCGCGTACAACAGCAGCGATCCGTTTACGCAGCCCTCAAAGGCAAGATGGACGGCTCCAACGGCGATCTTCACGCATTGGCCCTGACAACCAAAGCCCCCTCATAACAACGCAGCCATTCTTCAACAATAAAATGGCCCCCGAAAGGATCATCCCGATGACCGCAGAAACACAGATCAAAGACACCGTCACCACAAACGATGTCGTCCTCTTTATGAAGGGCACAAAGTCCATGCCGCAGTGCGGGTTCTCATCGCGCGTGGCTGGTGTGCTGAACTTTATGGGCGTTGAATTCGCTGATGTGAACGTACTTGCAGACGAAGACATTCGCCAAGGCATCAAAGACTATTCCGACTGGCCAACCGTCCCGCAGCTTTACGTCAAAGGCGAATTTGTTGGCGGCTGCGATATCATCACCGAAATGATGCTGTCCGGCGAACTCGACACGCTTTTCACGCAAAATAGCGTGGACTTCGACAAAGACGCCGCCGATAAAATCCGTGAGGCCAACGCCTAATAGCCGACTGCCCCTGCGAAGTCTCGTAATCGGTCTGGACCAGAGTTAATCTGGCCAGTTAACGATACGAGAAACGCAGGGGATATCCACTTTGCAAGCCACTTAAACTTGCCGAAAATCTGCACCAGAGCTAAACTGCGCTAGCTTCAATCTGATCGGCCAAGCTTTCGGCCCGTGCAGCAACTTCAGCCAAAGCATCTGTCACTTCACTGGGCACAACAGGCACTTCGACCCGCGTCGCGGGGCGCGCCTCGAGCGTATCGATATGTGCTTGCAATTGTGCCATCTTGGTATCGGCCTCTTTGACCTTATCTTCCAAACCGGACGTTTTATCCGCCAACATTAGCCCCGCCATCAAAAGCATGCGGCCTTCAGACATCCGGCCAATTTGCGACGAAAGATGCGCGGCTTCAGTGTCCAACATCGCGGCTGCGGAATGCAGGTAATGCTCTTCGCCCTCTTGGCAGGCCACTTCAAACGACCGACCACCAATGGAAATATCAATCTGCGGCATCTTATGCTTCCTCAATCAAGGGTTTGAGACTGGACACAATCGCATCCATTTCCGCAGCTTCAGACCTGCGCTGCGCCTGTAACGCATCGACTTCTGCAATCGTTGCACGGTTGATCAATTCTGGTGACGTCGCACCATCCGCTGCGGCACTGCGTAATTGCGCAGTCATATCACGTAGTTCGGCATTTGAGGCCCGCAACCGCTGGACCTCGGCTTCCATCGCAGCCAAAATCGCACCATGGCTGGCAGCGCGGCCTTCAAGGTCGGAAATCGCCCCGTCTTGGCGGTCTTTCAATGTACGCACACGGTCTTCTAACTGGGCGTTTGCAGTGCGCTCTTCGTCCAATAACGTGCGCAACTCATCAGTGTCAGCGCTCGGTGCCTCGACAGCAATGGGTGCTGGTTGGCGCGCCACGCCTTCGCGAATTCGGTCAAGGGCTGCCGTAATACGCCCCTCTAGTGCAGCAATATCGCTCATCTGCTCGTCCTCCTGAACACGCCAAACGCGCGCCTTATAAAGTCGTGGCAGGTGGCCGCAGTCATCTGCGTTCGCCGTGCCCTACCGAATCGTGCCTCGCAAGACCAAGCCTAAGCGATCATCGCCCTGCCAGCAAATATGCAGATATCAACGATATGAAACACTTACGACCAGCGCTTGATCTTAGCCTGTGCCCTGATATGACCGCTACAACTCTTGGAAAACCGCTAACTCATAGGATTATCGTCTTGGATATTGCAGCCCTGCGCACCGCCCACCCTGACCATTGGATGAAGGCAGCCGCCATCCGCACACTTACACTCGACGCAGTTGCGGCCGCTAACTCCGGTCACTCCGGTATGCCTATGGGCATGGCCGACGTGGCAACAGTGCTATACGAAAAGCATCTGAACTTTGATCCAAAGGCACCGGATTGGGCTGACCGCGACCGGTTCATCCTGTCCGCAGGTCACGGTTCCATGTTGCTGTACTCCTTGATGTATCTGACGGGCTACGAAGACATCACTCTTCAGCAAATCAAAGATTTCCGTCAATGGGGCGCCAAAACAGCTGGTCATCCAGAATACGGCCATGCCCGCGGTATTGAAACGACGACAGGCCCGCTTGGCCAAGGCATCGGGAACTCTGTCGGTTTCGCAATCGCCGAAGAAATACAGCGTGCACGTTACGGCAAATCCATCGTTGACCACTTCACTTACGTGATTGCTGGCGACGGCTGCCTGATGGAAGGCGTCTCTCAAGAGGCCATCGGCCTTGCAGGCATGCAAGAACTCGCCCACCTCATCGTATTCTGGGACAACAACAACATCACCATCGACGGCACTGTTGATATTGCTGATAAAACCAACCAACCGATGCGCTTTGCAGCGTCCGGTTGGCACGTGATCGAAATCGACGGCCACGACCCTGTTGCTATTGATGCAGCCATCACAGCGGCGAAAAATGACCCGCGCCCATCGATGATCGCATGTAAAACCCACATCGCGTTGGGCCACGCTGCACAAGACACCTCCAAAGGCCACGGCGCACTGACAGACGCTGACCAAATGAAGGCCGCAAAAGCAGCTTACGGCTGGACAGCAGCCCCGTTTGAGATCCCAGCAGACGTCAAATCCGGCTGGGAAGACACCGCCAAGCGCGGCCAAGCGGCACACGTCGCATGGGACGACCGTTTTGCGAAACTCTCCGGCACCAAGCAGGCTGAATTCCAGCGTGCTTATGCAGGTGAAGCCCCCAAGAAACTGTCTGCGACGATAAAAGCCTTTAAAAAGGCCGCATCCGAAGCCGCTAAATCCGTGGCGACCCGCAAATCATCTGAAATGGTGCTCGGTGCGATCAACCCGATCATGCTGGAAACCATCGGCGGCTCTGCTGACCTGACCGGCTCCAACAATACCAAATCAAGCGACATGGGCGTGTTCCACCCTGATACCCGCGAAGGCCGCTACATCTACTATGGTGTGCGCGAACACGGCATGGCGTCTGCGATGAACGGCATGGCGCTACACGGCGGCGCGCGCGCTTATGGCGGCACGTTCATGTGCTTTGCCGACTATGCACGCGGGGCTATGCGGTTGTCCGCGCTGATGGGCGTGCCCGTGACCTATGTAATGACGCACGACAGCATCGGCCTTGGCGAAGATGGCCCGACACACCAGCCGGTTGAACATCTAGCGATGATGCGGGCGACACCAAACACCCATGTTTTTCGCCCTGCGGACACCGTGGAAACAGCCGAAGCTTGGGAATTGGCGCTGACATCACAGTCCACGCCGTCCGTGCTGTGCCTGTCACGTCAGAACCTGCCAACCGTACGTACAGAGCATAAAACCAAGAACATGACCGCCCATGGCGGCTACGTTTTAGCTGATGCAGACGGCAAGCGCCAAGCGATCATCATGGCAACTGGCTCCGAAGTCGAGGTCGCCTTGGCAGCCCGCGATCTGCTGCAAGCGGACGGCATCGGCACACGGGTCGTATCCATGCCATGTATGGAATTGTTCGCAGCCCAAGACGAAAGCTACCGCAAGCGCGTGCTGCCAGCAGGCCCTGTTCGGGTTGCGGTCGAAGCAGGCGTTCAAATGGGCTGGGATCAATTGCTTTTGGGCGAACGCGGCAACAGCAAAAAGGCTGCTTTTGTTGGCATGGACAGCTTTGGTGCATCCGCTCCAGCAGAAACATTGTTCGAAAAGTTTGGCATCACAGCAGCTGACGTCGCAGCAAGTGTGAAATCGCTGATTAAATAAGTAGGATGGGTTTTAAACCATCACGGCGTCGGGGCACCCAATCGGGTGCCCCGATCCATTTTACACTGCAATTTGATTCGGATGCGCACAGCGTTCGCTTAAAACTCACCAAAAGTTAGCGAAAACTGTTAGCGCCACCAGACACAATCCACCCTGGTTATCGCTAACATATTGGCGCAAAACTACTTTTCACTTTCATGACAGGCGCCCCCTTCCGTATAGACCTAGTGAAATACCACGGGACTTGCACAAGGATCACACCATGACTGTCACCATCGGGATCAACGGCTTTGGCCGGATCGGACGCTGCACATTGGCCCACATCGCCGAAAGTGCGCGCAACGACGTTCAAGTGGTTAAGATCAACGCAACGGGCCCCATCGCGACAAACGCGCATCTTTTGAAATACGACAGCATCCATGGGCGCTTCGGCAGCCCGATCACCGTTGACGGGAACACCATGGATTTGGGTCGTGGGCCCATTGATGTGATGTCCACCTATGATCCAGAAGAGCTTGACTGGTCCGGCTGTGACGTTGTGTTGGAATGCACCGGAAAATTCAACGACGGCACCAAGGCCGACGTGCACCTGCGCCAAGGGGCAAAAAAGGTCCTGATCTCCGCACCCGCGAAAAACGTGAACCGCACCGTTGTCTACGGCGTCAACCACCGCGAGATGTTGGCCTCCGAGCGGATGATATCCAACGGGTCCTGCACCACAAACTGCCTCGCGCCATTAGCAAAAGTCCTCAACGACGCCATCGGCATCGAGCGCGGGATCATGACAACGATCCACAGCTACACTGGCGACCAACCGACCTTGGACCGCCGCCATGAAGACCTTTACCGCGCCCGCGCAGCCGCTATGGCGTTGATCCCAACATCCACGGGTGCTGCCGCTGCACTGGGCGAGGTTCTGCCCGAACTGGCAGGCAAATTGGACGGCACCGCGATGCGCGTGCCCACACCAAACGTCTCTGCCGTTGATCTGACATTCGAGGCCGGTAAATCCGTGACCGTTGCAGACGTGAACGCCATCGTGGCCGAGGCCGCAAACGGCTACATGGGCATGGTCATGTCCTATGACCCAGAGGCCAAAGTCAGCATCGACTTTAACCATACAACCGAAAGCTGCATCTTCGCACCCGACCAAACCAAGGTCGTTGGCGGGCGCACTGTGCGCGTTCTGGCATGGTACGATAACGAATGGGGCTTCTCGGCGCGCATGGCCGACGTGGCCAGCACAATGGGTCGCTTACAATAATAACTGCATTTTACGGGCTAAGGGCGTTTGCACCTTGGCACGACCTGCCCTAGTTTGCCGGAATGACCAACATCATCGCCATCTGGCTCGGCATCTTTATCATCGGCTTTTTCGTTTTGGATCACTTCGTGTTCCACCTCGACACTATGACGTTAATCTTGCGTTTACTTATAGAGACGATCGCAAAAATGGCGTTCTGGAGGTAACCCATCACATAGTTTTGCCCCCAATCACCTTGACCTTTGCGCATAAATCGCAATGTTAGCGCCAACAGTGGGATTTCCCCCACCTTTTCCTATCAGGAGGCCGCGACATGGCAGTCAAAGTAGCAATCAATGGTTTTGGACGTATCGGGCGCAACGTATTGCGAGCGATCATCGAATCTGGGCGCACAGACATCGAAGTCATCGCGATCAACGACCTTGGCCATGTTGAAACCAACGCCCACCTTCTGCGTTTTGACAGCGTGCATGGCCGTTTTCCAGCAACCGTGACGACGACCGAAAACAGCATCGACGTTGGCCGCGGGCCAATCGCCGTCACAGCGATCCGCAACCCTGCCGACCTGCCATGGGCAAATGTTGATGTGGTTTTAGAATGCACCGGCATCTTCAACAGCAAAGACGCCTGCCAAGCACACCTCGACAATGGTGCCAGCCGTGTGTTGATCTCCGCCCCCGGTAAGGGCGCTGATAAAACTATCGTTTACGGCGTGAACCATGACCAGCTAACCGCTGATGACATCGTGGTGTCCAACGCATCATGCACCACCAATTGCCTTGCCCCCGTGGCCAAGGTGCTCAACGACAGTGTTGGCATTACCAAAGGCTTTATGACAACAATCCACAGCTATACTGGCGACCAACCAACTCTTGATACGATGCACAGCGATCTCTACCGCGCCCGCGCAGCCGCGTTGTCGATGATCCCAACATCCACTGGTGCAGCCAAAGCAGTGGGCCTTGTGTTGCCTGAACTCGACGGGAAACTCGACGGCGTCGCGATCCGCGTGCCAACACCAAACGTATCCTGTGTGGACCTGACGTTCGAATCCTCTCGTCCAACCACCATTGCAGAAGTAAACGCAGCTATTATCGCGGCAGCCGACGGCCCGCTGAAAGGCGTGTTGGCCTACACCGACTTGTCAATGGTTAGCATTGACTTCAACCACGATCCGGCCTCAGCCACATTCCACCTTGATCAAACTAAGGTTCTGGACGGCAACATGGTGCGCATCTTGGCGTGGTACGACAATGAATGGGGCTTCTCCAACCGGATGAGCGACACGGCTGTCGCAATGGCCAAATTTCTCTAAAATTGGTAGCTGGCGTCTCTCACAAAGACGCCGGGTAAGCTATGCATTCAGCGCAACGCGGGTTGGATCAATGGGCAATTGTCGGACAGCGGATCTGGGCATACGCGCAAGGCAGATTACGCAAACTTAAAACCCGAAGGGGCCGCACCATGACACTGCTCAACAAAATCATCACAACAATGACCACACCTACACAAAAAACACAGATGACTGTAAAAGCTGCTGTCTCACGCGCAGACGTCGCGCGTATCACAAGCATCTGCGCATATAGCTAAGCGCGCAACTTTTCGTGCAATGCATTGACGACGGCGGCGGGGACAAATTTTGTCACGTCGCCATCAAGACGGGCGATTTCCTTGACCAGCTTTGACGCAATCGCTTGGTTCTTAGCATCAGCCATCAAGAACACGGTCTCGATGGAATTATCCATCGACCGGTTCATACCAACCATTTGAAATTCATACTCAAAGTCGGCTACAGCACGTAGGCCACGAATTATCACTGACGCGCCCACATCGCGGGCACAGCCGATCAGAAGATTCTCAAATGGGTGCACAACAACTTCGCAACCCACCTCCGCGCCAAGCGGGACACACTCGGCCTCAACCATCGCAACACGTTCTTCAAGGCTAAACAACGGGCCCTTATCGCGGTTAATGGCAACACCAATCACAAGCCGATCAACAAGCGTGCAACTGCGGCGAATAATGTCCAAATGCCCGTTCGTCACAGGATCAAAAGTGCCCGGATAGAGTCCAACGCGCATGGCATACCTCATGTTCAAATCACTATTGGCACGCAACATTATTGCGCCTAAGATTGCAAGGGTCAGTGACCCATGATCATGCCTTGCAACGCGTCTTTTTCCATCGACAGTTCTGACAGGCGTGCCTTAACCACATCGCCAATTGAAATCAGTCCGACCATGGCACCATCGTCCAGAACGGGCATGTGGCGAAACCGGCCTGCTGTCATCATCTCAAGTACGCTGTCCGCGGTGTCTGCTGGCGTGCAAGTGACTAATTTCGACGTCATAATCTTGGACACTGGCTCTGCCATTAACGCCACGCCGTTACGGCCCAGTTCGCGCACGATGTCGCGCTCGGACAGAATGCCATCCAGCGATCCGGCGCTTTTGGACACAACTAAGGTGCCGATACGTTTTTCTGATAAGATAGCAACGGCTTCGGACACCGAAGACCCCGGTTTTACAGCAATCACACCAACATCGGCCTTGGCTTTTAAAATCTGGGAAACAATCATCAGCACGCTCCTTTGGCGATAGTCCGAGTGTTAAGTCTGTCAAATCACATGCGCGTCTGTCAAGGCAGCAGCGACCTCTAAGGTTGCTACCTGCGTTTTAAGTCCAGCCATAAGGGCAGTCGCGAACCGAGACAGCCGCTCTGACTGCCGATCCGACGTATGACGCACAAGGTAGAATGATCGCAGCAAAGCGACATCATCGGTCAAGACACGGGTCAATTCAGGCACGCTTGGCAAGGCAAAGTCATGCACGATTCCGATGCCAGACCGCCGCAGCATTTGCATCTGCACAGCCACCGAATTTGACGCAAGCTGCACGCCCGCTTGTCCCATATCACCAAGATAGTCCAATTCCTTGTCAAAAATCATGTCCGGAATGTACCCAACCACTGCGCGCCCCTTAATGTCCGCCAATGATCGCACAGGCGATGCATCGCGCCGCGTCGCCAAATGCAGCTGGTAATCGGTCACCTTTTGAACTGTCAGCCGCCCCGCGGCAGGTGGGCTGACAGTGATCGCCATATCAGCCTCGCGGCGCGACAGGTTCACGACGCGCGGCAATGCCAATATCTGCACCTCCAAGTTTGGATTCGCGCGCTGAATGTCGGCACAAACCTGCGGCAAAAGAAAATTCGCAGCCCCATCTGGCGCGCCAATACGGATTTGGCCTAACAGTGTCGCCGCACCCTGCCCTGCATCGACGGCCAAGCTAAACGCAACTTCAGCCTCTGCCGCGCGGTCGCGCATTTGCACACCCAGATCAGTCAACGCGTATCCTTGCGGCGATTTCACGAACAACGCAGCGCCAATTGCCGTTTCCAAACGTGCCACACGGCGGCCCAACGTCGCGGGGTCCATCTTTAAAACAGGTGCCGCGGCAGTCAGACCTTCGGCCCGCGCAACAGCCAAGAATACCCGCATATCATCCCAGTTCATGTTTCGTCCTTACATTTTTGCAAAATGATTTTGGTATATTGGCGCTTTTACAGACAAAACCGCAAGGGTAAGGTGCTGTAAATCTCAGGAGGGACTCCCATGCAAGAACTGACCCATTACATCAACGGCGAACACGTCAAAGGCACATCTGGCCGTTTCGCAGACGTCTACAATCCAGCCACAGGCGAAGTGCAGGCCAAAGTGCCGCTCGCAAGCGCCGCTGAAATGGACATTGCTGTGCAAGCCGCAAGCGCAGCGCAACCTGCGTGGGCCGCAACCAATCCACAGCGCCGCGCCCGCGTCATGATGAAATTCGTGGCCCTTCTAAACGACAACATGGACCGTCTGGCAGAGGCCTTGTCACGTGAACACGGCAAAACCCTTCCCGATGCGGCAGGCGACGTGCAGCGCGGCCTTGAAGTCGTCGAATACTGCGTCGGCGCGCCTGAACTGCTCAAAGGTGATTTCACCGACAGCGCAGGCCCCGGCATCGACATGTATTCCATGCGCCAAGCGCTTGGCGTCTGTGCAGGCGTAACGCCGTTCAACTTTCCAGCGATGATCCCAATGTGGATGTTCGCGCCAGCCATTGCTTGCGGCAACGCATTTATCCTTAAACCATCCGAGCGTGATCCATCCGTTCCGCTGATGCTGGCCGAACTGATGGAACAAGCCGGCTTGCCTAAAGGCATCCTGCAAGTCGTCAACGGTGACAAAGAAGCCGTCGATGCGATAATCGCTCACGACGTTATCCAATCAATCGGCTTCGTTGGGTCCACACCAATCGCGGAATACATCTATGGGCGCGGCTGCGCCAACGGCAAGCGCGTGCAGTGCTTTGGCGGCGCGAAAAACCACATGATCATCATGCCTGACGCGGATCTCGACCAAGCCGCCGACGCATTGATCGGTGCAGGCTATGGTGCTGCTGGCGAACGCTGCATGGCTATCTCAGTTGCTGTGCCTGTTGGCAAAGATACCGCCGACAAGCTGATCGAAAAGCTGATCCCGCGCATCGAGAGCCTTAAGGTAGGCCCTTACACAGCAGGTAGCGACGCGGACTATGGCCCTGTTGTAACAGCAGCAGCCAAGGCAAACATCCTTAGACTGGTTGAAACAGGCGTAGATCAAGGCGCTGAACTGGTCGTCGACGGTCGCGACTTTAACCTGCAGGGTTACGAAGATGGCTTCTTTGTTGGACCGCACCTGTTTGACCACGCGACCAAAGTCATGGACATTTACACCAAAGAAATCTTTGGACCTGTCTTGGTCTGCGTACGCGCTGAAACCTATGAAGAGGCGCTTGGCCTCGCAATGGATCACGAATACGGCAACGGCACCGCGATCTATACGCGCGATGGCGACACGGCGCGTGATTTCGCGAACCGGATCAACATCGGCATGGTCGGCATCAACGTGCCAATCCCTGTGCCATTGGCCTATCACACCTTTGGTGGTTGGAAAAAATCAGCCTTTGGCGATCTCAATCAGCATGGTCCGGACGCGTTTAAGTTCTACACACGGACCAAAACGATCACGTCGCGCTGGCCATCTGGTATTCGCCAAGGCGGCGAGTTCAACTTCAAAGCAATGGACTAAATTTGCAAATAATCGCTGGGCGGGTGAAACTAATTCATTCGCCCTGCGTGACTGTCAGTGAAGGCAGACCAGAACGGGCTGCAACAACTGTAACAGGATCAATCCATGACACATCCAACACGCCGTGACGCGCTTCTCCTTGGCGCCGCGTTTGTAGCACTGCCACTGACTGCCGCAATGGCCCGCGCTGACAGCCACACCACCACACATACAGTTGTGATCAAAAGCATGAAGTTCACGCCCGCCGATATTACGATCAAAGCTGGCGACAGTGTCACATGGGTAAACGAAGACCGCCCGCGGCACTCTGCAACCGATCTGGGTGGCGCTTTTGATACCGGGCTTTTGGCCACTGGTGACACTGCGACCTTAACTTTCGGTGACGCAGGCCAATTTGGCTACCGGTGCACACCACATCGCAACATGCGCGGCACGATCACGATTACCTAAGACAAAATGTCCATTCCACGTTTAAAAGGCCCACCAATTTGGTGGGCCTTTCGCGTTTTCGCGTGACGTGGGCCGATTGCAGGACTACTATTTGAACAAGCGTTCATTTCCGACAAAGGTGCCCCAATGGATTTTGCCCTCTCCGAAGAACAGACTGCCATATTTGACATGGCCCATGCATTTGGTGCCAAACATATCGCCCCATTTGCGCGACAGTGGGAAAAAGACGAGGTCATTCCCAAAACCCTTTGGCCGCAAATCGCTGAACTTGGCTTTGGCGGGCTATATGTATCCGAAGAAAACGGTGGGACGGGCTTAAGCCGCCTCGATGCGACATTGGTGTTCGAGGCATTATCGATGTCCTGCGCCTCAGTCGCGGCATTTCTGTCGATCCACAATATGTGCGCCAAAATGATCGACAGTTTCGGCACAGACGCCTTGCGTGATAGAATTCTACCCAAAGCCCTGACGATGGAAACCGTCCTGTCTTACTGCCTTACCGAGCCCGGATCAGGATCAGATGCAGCGGCCCTAAAAACCCGCGCGGACCGAACAAACGCGGGTTTCAGCCTGACTGGAACCAAAGCATTCATTTCAGGCGGCGGCTATTCGGACGCCTATATTGTCATGGCGCGCACTGGCGAAGTAGGCTCAAAAGGCATCAGCGCATTTCTCATCGACGACGGCACAGACGGCCTGTCTTTTGGCGGATTAGAAGACAAAATGGGATGGCGATCGCAACCAACACGCCAAGTACAGTTGGATAATTTGAACATTCCGGCCGAAAATTTACTTGGCGACGCCGGAAAAGGTTTCACTTATGCGATGATGGGGCTGGATGGAGGTCGCCTAAACATTTCCGCGTGTTCACTTGGTGCTGCGCAATCTGCACTCAACCAAACCATCACATACATGAGCGAACGCAAGGCATTTGGGAAATCAATCAACCAATTCCAAGGGTTACAATTCCGACTTGCTGACATGCAGATTGAAATGGAATCTGCGCGCACGTTCCTGCGGCAAGCGGCATGGAAATTAGACACTGGCGCACATGATGCATCCGCCTTTTGCGCCATGGCGAAAAAACTTTGCACCGAAGTTGGCAGCCGAACAGCCGACCAATGCCTGCAATTGCACGGCGGCTATGGCTATCTGGCTGATTACGGGATTGAAAAGATCGTGCGCGACCTGCGGGTCCATCAAATCCTTGAAGGCACCAACGAAATCATGCGCGTCATCACTGCACGGCACATGATGAAATGACCGATATCCTTATCCGAACTGACGGCCATGCTGGCCACATCACGCTTAACCGCCCTCAAGCGCTTAATGCGCTGACATGGGATATGTGCCTCGCGATTGAAAACGCAATCGACGGTTGGCGCCGCGACGATGCTGTCAAACTGATCATCATCGACGGCGCTGGCGAGCGCGCTTTTTGTTCCGGCGGCGATATCGCTGACATGTATGCCAGCGGGCAAAACGGCGATCTGGATTATGGACGCAAATTTTGGCGCGACGAATACCGGCTCAACAGCAAACTGGCCCATTATCCCAAGCCCATCGCGACCTTCCTGCATGGGTTCACTATGGGCGGAGGTGTGGGCGTTGGGTGCCACGCAAGTCACCGGGTTGTTTGCGAAAACTCGCAAGTTGCGATGCCGGAATGCACCATCGGCTTGGTCCCTGACGTCGGCGGAACCTACTTGCTTGCGCGCGCGCCCGGTTTTACCGGCACCTACCTTGGTTTAACCGGTGCACGTATGTCCGCTGGAGACGCCATTTTCGCAAGTTTCGCTGACCACTTCATCCCGCAACAATATTGGGATGACATAAAGTCTACGCTTGCACATACAGGCGACATTGCCGCCCTGCCCAAATACGCCTCACCACCTGCGCCGCTAGCAGACAAGCAAGCGGCTATCGACGCGGCCTTTGCAGCCGATAACCTATCCGACATCCAGTTAGGTCCGTTGGACGCAGACATGCAAAAACCACTATACCGGAATTCCCCACTCGGGATGGCCTGCGGCGTAATCTTGATCAACCGCGCCCGTAAAGATGGCACGATCAATGGCGCCTTGGCCCAAGAATACCGCTTCACGCACCGCGCCGTCGAACATTCTGACTTCATCGAGGGCATCCGCGCAGCAATCATCGACAAAGATCGCAAACCACGCTGGCAGGCTTTGACAGACGCTGCCGTGACCAACATGATTGCCCCACTTGGGTCAGACGCATTTGAAGTGACAGGAGAAACGCCATGAGAATTGGATTTATCGGTTTAGGAAACATGGGCCTCCCCATGGCTGTCAACCTTCAGGCCGCGGGGCACGACGTCATTGGGTTTGACACCATCGCGCGCCCAGATGGGATCAACCTCGCTTCGGACGCAGCAAGCGCAGCAAAAGACGCCGATGTCGTCATTACGATGCTGCCTAATGGGAAAATATTGCAAGCCGTCGCAGCCCAAATCCACCCAGTCATGAAGCCCAATGCTGTCCATCTTGATTGCTCAACCGTTGATGTAGAAAGTGCGAAGATCGTCGCGCAAAACGCTGAAAATGCACACCTAATGCCCGTCGATGCCCCTGTATCAGGTGGGATCGGTGGGGCCACCAACGGAACACTAACTTTCATGGCCGGTGGCGATGCAAACGCGTTCGCCGCCGTCGAACAGCTTTTTGATATCATGGGACAAAAAGCCGTGCATTGTGGCCCAGCAGGCAACGGGCAAGCTGCAAAAATTTGCAACAACATGATCCTTGGCGTCACAATGATCGCGACCTGTGAGGCGTTCGTTCTGGCCGATAAACTCGGACTTGATCGTCGAGCAATGTTCGATGTTGTCAGCACATCGTCAGGATATAGCTGGACCATGAACGCATATTGCCCCGCACCCGGCATTGGGCCTCAGTCGCCAGCCGACAACGATTACGCACCTGGCTTTGCCGCAGAACTCATGCTCAAGGACCTCAACCTAAGCCAGCTCGCCGCCCAAGCCGCTGACGCAGATACCCCAATGGGGGCCGCTGCAACTGCTCTCTATACGCAATTTGTCGACAACGAAGATGGCATGGGGAAGGACTTTTCAGCCATGCTACCGCGCTTTGAAAAGCGAAACAGGGATAGCTAGATGGCACCGCATTTTGCTCAATTTGCTGTCGACGTAACACCACAAGATCTGCCGCGCGACGTGTTGACCGTCTTGCGGCGGTCGCTACTTGATACAATCGGTGTCGCGGCCATTGGGCGAACGACCAAAATGGCGGCGATAGCGCGCAGCGTCGCCCCCATAATGGGTGGCGCCGGCGCTACATCCGCACGCATTTTGATGGACGGCACTCCGGTTAGTTCCACAGCCGCCGCAATGGCGGGCGCAATGACCGTCGATAGCGTCGATGCTCACGACGGCACGTCACCTTGCAAAGGGCATGCAGGCTCGGCTATTTTTCCCGCACTTTTTGCCTTTGCCGACGGACGCAACATCACAGGCGCGGAATTTGCGACTCTATTGGCCGTGGGTTACGAAGTCGCCTACCGGGCGGGTTTGGCGCAACACGCGACATGTGCGGACTACCATACATCCGGTGCATGGACCGCTATTGGCGTGGCCACTGCCTATGCCAAGGGGCTCGGCTGCGACATGTACACCATCCGGCAAGCCGCTGGAATCGCTGAATATCATGGCCCACGTAGTCAGATGATGCGCTGTATAGATCATCCTACAATGGTGCGTGACGGGGTTGGTTGGGGCGCGCCATCAGGGGTCACGGCGGCCTATTTGGCAAAGGCAGGTTTCACAGGTGCGCCTGCTTTGACGTGTGAACAAACACCCAAATTCTGGACTGATCTGGGCACCAACTGGCGGCTCGTCAGCGACACCCACTACAAGCCGTATCCCTGCTGCAGATGGGCGCATCCGTCAATTGATGGCGCGGCAGACCTAATGCGCAAGCACAAGCTGCACTATTCCGACGTCGCCTCAGTTGATATCCAAACCTTCCACAACGCGACCCGTCTTGCAGGACAAACCCCGCAAACGCCCGACGAATTTGCCTATGCGATCGCTTTTCCGGTGGCGACGATGATCGTGCGCGGACAAATCGGGGTGACTGAACTTGACGTGACAACGCTACAAGACCCCGAAATCTTGCGTATTTCGCGCAACACGCAGTTGATCGATGACCCGAATCTTACCAAAATCAGCGATGGAAAACGATGGGCCGCAGTCAGCATCAAAACCCGCGGTGGGCGGCAATTTGATGCCCCTGCCCGCACACCGCGCGGCGACGCCGATATGCCGCTGTCTGACGCCGAGATAGCGCAAAAATTCCACCTATTTGCCGACCCCGTTCTGGGTAAGTCGCGTGCAAACGAAATTGAAGCACTAACAGGCGAATTTGACACGCTTGATACGGTGGATTTCAGCCGCCTCATCGACCTATGTCTTAGCCACCCTTAGGCTTCAACATCTCCGCCAGATAGCGACCTGTATGGCTTTCAGCGATTTTTGCGACCTGCTCAGGCGTGCCTGTGGCTACGATCTGACCGCCGCCATCTCCGCCTTCCGGTCCGATATCAATCACATAATCAGCAGTCTTTACGACATCCAAATTGTGTTCGATCACAACAACTGAATTGCCTTGATCGACCAATTCATGCAATACTTCCAACAGCTTGCGCACATCTTCGAAATGCAGCCCTGTTGTCGGCTCGTCCAAGATATACAATGTGCGACCAGTCGACTGACGGGCTAACTCCTTTGACAGCTTCACACGTTGTGCCTCACCGCCAGAGAGGGTCGTCGCCTGCTGACCAACCTTGATATAGTGTAGCCCCACACGGACCAGCGCATCCATTTTGGTGCGGATCGACGGCACAGCGGTAAAGAACCCCTGCGCTTCTTCGACCGTCATATCCAGCACGTCTGCAATTGACTTACCCTTGAACTTAATCTCAAGCGTTTCGCGATTATAACGCGCACCCTTACAGGTCTCACAGGTCACATACACATCAGGCAGAAAATGCATTTCGATCTTGATAACACCGTCTCCGTGACACGCCTCACAGCGGCCACCCTTAACGTTAAAGCTAAAGCGACCAGGCTTATACCCGCGCGCTTTGGACTCTGGCAGACCCGCAAACCACTCGCGCATCGGCGTAAACGCACCGGTATATGTGGCGGGGTTGGACCGCGGCGTGCGGCCAATCGCGCGCTGGTTAATATCAATGACCTTATCAAGATGCTCAAACCCTTTGATGGTCTCACACGGGCCCGGCGTCTGACGGGCACCGTTCAGCTTCATCGATGCGTTTTTAAAGAGCGTCTCAATCGTTAGCGTCGACTTACCGCCACCAGACACCCCAGTCACACAGACAAACTGCGCCAATGGAAAATCGACCGTGATATTCTGCAAATTGTTGCCCGTCGCCTTGACCACGGTCAGCTTTTTCTTGCTGCCCTTGCGGCGTTTGATCGGCACGGGGATCTCACGGCTACCCGTAAGGTATTGTCCCGTAATGGAATTTTCGTCGGCCATAATTTGGGCAGGGGTCCCCTCTGACACTACGCGGCCACCATGCACACCAGCCCCTGGACCAATATCAAACACATAATCGGCCTCGCGAATGGCCTCTTCATCGTGTTCAACGACGATTACGGTATTTCCTTGATCGCGAAGGTTTTTAAGGGTTGTCAACAAACGGTCGTTGTCACGCTGGTGCAGGCCAATTGATGGCTCATCAAGCACATAAAGCACACCTTGCAGGCCAGACCCGATTTGTGATGCCAACCTAATCCGTTGGCTTTCTCCACCAGACAGCGTGCCGGAATTCCGGCTCAGCGACAGGTAATCAAGGCCGACATTATTCAAAAACCCAAGACGTTCGCGAATTTCTTTAAGGATCGCAACTGCAATCTCATTGTTTTGTTTGCTTAGGTCTGCAGGCACAGATTTACACCATTCATACGCTTCTTTGATCGAAAGCTGTACGACTTTACCAACATGAGAATCGCCAATGCGCACCGCCAACGCCTCTTCGCGCAGACGGTATCCACCACACGCCGCGCAAGGACGGTTATTTTGAAAACCTTCAAATTCTTCGCGAATCCAGTTGCTGTCGGTCTCGCGGTACCGGCGTTCCATATTCGGGATAACGCCTTCAAACGGACGGCTGACCTGATAAACGCGGCCACCTTCGTCATAACGAAATTTTATCTCTTCCTTGCCAGACCCGCGCAGGAACACCTCTTGGATCTTCGGATCAAGCTCTTTCCAGCGCGCGTTTTTATTAAACCCGTAATGTTTGGCAATCGATTCAATCGTCTGCAGAAAATACGGCGACTTTCCTTTGCGCCAAGGGGCCAAGGCACCGTCGGCAATTTTCAACGTAACATCGGGGACAACCAGCGCCTCGTCGAAAAACAGCTCGACCCCTAAACCATCACAGCTTGGGCAGGCCCCAAATGGCGCGTTAAACGAAAACAAACGCGGCTCGATCTCGGGAATCGTAAAGCCACTGACAGGACAAGCGAAATTCTCCGAAAATGTCAGGCGTTCTGGATCGCCTTCCGCCGGGGCAGTTTCCAAAATTGCAATGCCGTCGGCCAGATCAAGCGCTGTGCGCAAACTATCCGCAAGCCGCGTTTCTAACCCTTCGCGGACAACAATCCGGTCGACAACCACATCAATATCGTGGCGGAATTTCTTATCAAGCGTCGGTGGCTCATCCAGTTCATAAAATTCGCCATCAACCTTCACTCGTTGAAAGCCAGCTTTACGTAACTCCAAGAATTCTTTGCGATATTCGCCCTTACGGTCACGCACAATTGGGGCCAGCAAATAGCCACGTGTCCCATCTTCAAGCTTGATAATCCGGTCAACCATATCTTGCACTTGTTGCGCTTCAATCGGCAAACCCGTTGTTGGGGAATACGGCGTGCCAACGCGGGCATAAAGCAACCGCAGATAATCGTAAATTTCAGTGATCGTACCGACGGTCGAACGCGGGTTCTTGGACGTTGTTTTTTGCTCAATTGAAATGGCTGGGCTCAGACCAGAGATGTGATCCACATCCGGCTTTTCCATCATATCAAGAAACTGACGGGCATACGCCGACAGGCTTTCGACATATCGCCGCTGCCCCTCAGCATAGATCGTATCGAACGCGAGGCTGGACTTACCAGACCCTGACAAACCGGTGATCACCACCAACTTATCACGCGGAATATCCACGTCGATGTTTTTCAGATTGTGTTCGCGCGCGCCGCGCACTTCGATATTCTTCAGCTCGGCCATTTTGCCCCCCAGCAAGGTGTTCCCTACCAGATAGTGGCATTGGCAGGGATCGCCACCCTAAATAGGGAACAATCCAAGAACATGCGAGGTTTATTTACGCAGCGCAGGCAATTACATGTGGATTACGCGATCATAGGCATCCAGCACGCTTTCGTGCATCATTTCTGACAAGGTTGGATGCGGGAACACTGTGTTCATTAGGTCTTCTTCGGTGGTCTCCAACTGGCGGCCAACAACATAACCTTGGATCAGCTCTGTAACTTCAGCGCCAATCATATGCGCACCCAACAGTTCACCCGTTTTGGCGTCAAAAATGGTTTTTATCAAACCATCAGGCTCACCCAAAGCGATTGCCTTGCCATTGCCGATGAACGGGAAACGACCGACCTTAATATCATAGCCCAGTTCCTTTGCCTTCGCTTCGGAATAACCCACCGAAGCCACCTGCGGATTGCAATATGTGCAGCCTGCAATGCTTTCGGGTTTGACAGGATGTGCATGTTTACCAGCGATCAGCTCCGCGACCATGACACCTTCGTGGCTCGCTTTATGCGCCAACCAAGGCGCACCCGCGATATCGCCAATTGCATAAAGCCCGTCGATTCCCGTGCGGCAAAACTCATCCGTCACAACATGTGTGCGGTCCAGCTTCACGCCCAATGTTCTCCAAGCCAAGGTTTTCGACGTTACCAACGATACCTACCGCAGAAATAACCGTGTCAAATTCCTCGGTGACCACCTTACCGCCAGTTTCAATATGCGCAGTGACCTTGCCTTTGCCGCGGTCCAGCTTTTTGACCATAGATTTTTCCATGATCTTCATGCCCTGCTTCACAAACTGCTTTTTGGCGAATTTGGAAATTTCGACATCTTCCACTGGCAACACGCGATCCATTACTTCGACAACAGTCGTATCAGCGCCCAAGGTGTTGTAAAAACTTGCAAATTCGATGCCAATTGCACCAGATCCAATAACAAGCAACTTCTTTGGCATCCGTGTTGGCGTCAACGCATGCTTATAAGTCCAAACCAAATCACCATCGGCCTCAAGACCGGGCAATTCACGCGCACGCGCACCAGTGGCCAAAACAATATTCTTCGCGGTTAGCTCTTCGGTACCCTTATCGGTTTTTACGCTAACCTTGCCTTTGGCAGGCAACGTGGCTTCACCCATAATCGTCGTAATTTTGTTTTTCTTCATCAGTTGCGAAATTCCGCCAGAAAGTTGACCGGCAATTTTGCGGCTCCGCTTCACCACAGCATCAAGATCGTAACTAATGCCGTCGGCCTTCAAACCAAACTCTTTGGCGCGTTGCATCAGATGGAAAACTTCAGAAGACCGCAGCATCGCTTTCGTTGGGATACACCCCCAATTCAGACATATGCCACCCATATGCTCGCGCTCAACAATGGCCACGTTCATACCAAGCTGTGCACCACGGATTGCAGCAACGTATCCACCAGGGCCCGCACCAATCACAATCAGATCAAAACTCTTCGTCGCCATCATTCGTCCTCCAGAAACAGAATTAGTTTGATGTTAAACTATTTTCCCACGGACCTCTAGTGACCTTAAAACATGACCGCTATGGCGACAGCGCATTTCTTCTAATTGGCTCGCTTCTTCGCGACGACACGCAGTTTTGTCCATTCGCTTTGGCCGCATAAAGTGCCTCATCTGCTTGTTTTAACAACACTTGTGGTGACGTTCCATGTTTTGGGCAAAACGATACACCAGCCGAAATTGTGGTGCGTGGCAAAGCACCATGGACGTAGCGCACTTGCGTAGCGGCAATCCCAGTTCTGATTTTCTCGGCCAAAACCTTAGAGGCCTTTGCTGTGCAATTTGGCGCGATCACCGCAAATTCTTCCCCTCCCATCCGGCAAGCAACTGCATCAGATGGGATGACCTCCAATACCTTTTCTGAAATTGCCTGCAAAACGACATCTCCAGCGTCATGCCCGTGGTTATCGTTGAATAATTTGAATTTGTCGGCGTCAAAAGAGATAAGACCAACCCCCTTGTCACCCATAGTTGCAGCCCCCAAGAACCGCCGCATCGCGTCCATAAAGAATCTGCGGTTATAAATGCCCGTCAATGGGTCCCTGACGGATTGAGCGTGCAACTCGTCCCGCAGTTTCACAGTGGCAATTGCCATAGATATGTGCTCGCCACATCAGATTGCAAATGATTTTGGGTCAAGAATGTCATGTTCTGTCCGGTCCAGATCAAATTGGATATGCAACAACCCAACTGTATCCCCATGCGCAATAATCGGAACGCATATATATGTTGCATCGCCCTGATGGTTTTGTCCGCACACATGATCACACAAAAAACTTAGCCCATCGGGCTCAAACTGGTAACTGCGTCCCCGCCTTCGGGCCCAACATCCATCCGGTGCCATCTGAGCCAATGCAGCTGGCTGCGCCCAACTACAGGCCCCGTCCAACACATCGCGCGAATTGGAGTAAACCATCAGTTCGCCGCGTGTTTGTGGCAACAGCTTTGACATAAACGCCTGAACAATCTCGAACAACTCGGCCAATGTCTTGCAGGACTGCAACCATTCATCGAGCCGACCTAGCATCTCTGCTTCTTTCTGACGGCGCCGCTCTTTTTGCAAAACGTCTAGGGCACGCCGCTCCGATTCTGCCACCTCATCAATGGCTTTCGCCAGCTTACTGGCCGTGCGTCGGGCCTCTGTCACGTCAGTAAAGGTCACCACATACCCACCACCGCATGATGGCCGGGCATTTGTGCTCACAATCCGGCCTGAAGGTATCAAGCGATCAAACGAAAACGGTTTATGTGCGTTGAATTTTATACTGGCGGCCTTGCGTGCATCCGCGTCAAACTCGCCCCGCGCTTCTGCCAACTTTAAAAACGTATCGCGCTCGGTTCCGATGCCAATATCTTCACCCGCAAGCTCAAGAACGTCGTAGATACGGGTGTTATGCATTTCGCAAATACCGTCTGCGGACCACTCGATAATGCCCTGCTCCATGATGTTCATGATTTGCATCGCCAAATTTGGCGGCGCCTTTTGCGGGGCGGCGTCGCTGTCGACAAGCCAGCTTTTTCGCGCCGGTGGCGTATTGGATAAATCGTTCATCAAAAGCCTCAGGTTATGCAAAACCAAGGCTAAAGTCAGAAAGTGTTCATCCCGTTAACGGCTCTTACGCCATCGCCGCCATATGATCACGGAATGCCGCGCCATAACCGCCATCATCTAAAAATGTCTGCTCGGCTGGTGTCATCGCACGACCAAGGGCAGCATTGCGGTAAGGGAAACGTCCAAATTTACGTATTATAGAGCGGTGCACACGCGCGTGCTCCAGCGTGCTTGCGCCCGTGTCAGGGAGCCGCGAATGAATAAGCCGCACAGCACGGTCTTGATCAATCAGATTTTCAGAATGCATCAAAGGCATATAGAAAAACTGGCGGGCCGGTTCGGAAATTGCGCGATCCCATTCACGGTCAATCGCGACTTTCGCAGCAGCGCGGGCGGCTTTATCGGACGCAAAAGCACGGGCATCATCGCGGTACATGTTACGAGGAAACTGATCTGTTACAATGATATAGGCCAAAGCACCTGCAGGATCAGTCAACCAAAGCCCACATGCGCCGACTTGACTGCGTTCCCACGTAAACTCAAACCGGTCCCGAATTTCGTCATCCACCGCTTTGTCTGCGCGGTACCACCCATCAGGTCCCAATTCATCGAGCCAAAACGCCAGAATCTCATCTGCTTGTTTCACTTGCTTTCCCCTCCTACGGGTCACTAACGCTAACCTACATGTGCAGGCAGGTCTGACAAGATATACTTAGGAAACAGTGTCATTTTCTGCGATTTCTTCTTCAGCGTCGCTATAGACCTCTTGGGCTACCTCTGCCGCAATTGGCGTCGACGTGGCCCAAATGGCTGAATAGGGCACAGTATCCAGGTCGTCCCAATGGGCGCGACTACGGCGGGTCATCCGGTAGGCCGCATAAACCCCCATCAAGAACATCAACACCGCCGAGAACATCCAAAACCCGTTAGCGCCCATTGAATCCATCATATATCCAACAATCAACGGCCCCGCGATGGCACCAATGCCGTTGATAAACAGCAGTCCACCAGACGCAGCAGCCATGTCTTCACGCTCAAGATAGTCGTTGGTGTAGGCAATCAGCAGCGCATACAGCGGGTTTGACGTCCCGCCTAAAATCGCAGCACTCAGCAAAATAACTGTAAAGTTGTTGGTAACAAAAAATGCCAACAGCGCGCCTGCGGCCCCGACAAACCCGACAGCCATGATCAATATGCGCCGATCAATCCGGTCAGACATCCAGCCGATCGGATATTGCGCGACCAAGGCCGACACATAGATCACAGACACAAAGATCGAAATTTGGCTCACGCTCAGGCCAACACGGACCCCGTAAACCGCAGACATGCCGAACTGTGCGGAAAATACGCCGCCCAATAGGAACATGCCAACGCATCCCAATGGGGACGCCTCGATCAAACGGCGGAACGTCATCGGTTTGGTTTGCGCAAACTGCGGCATTGGGCGGATCGATAGCAAAATCGGGGCAAACGCCAAGGACACAAACACCGACGGGATGATAAACAGCGCGTAGCCTGACACATCGCCCTGAGTCACGATGTATTGCGCGGCCACAATTCCGGCCATCTGAACCATCAAATACAGCGACAATGCCTTGCCGCGCGTCGCGTTGGTGGACGCGTCATTCAGCCAGCTTTCGGCGGTCACGTAAACACCACAAAAACAAAACCCTATGATGACACGGCCAAGCGTCCACGCCCAAGGCTCAACCAGCAACGGATACAGAATCAGAACTGCAGAAATCGTCGACCCAAGGGCGGCGAACACACGCACATGGCCAACGCGCTGGATCAACTTTGGGGTCAAACGAGAACTAAAAAGGAAACCAACGAAATAGGCTGACATCACGACAGACAGCTCAAACGTTGTGAACCCTTCCATGTCGCCACGCAGGCCCAGCAATGTCCCCTGCAAACCGTTGCCGATCATTAACATGAACATGCCAAGGAACAACGCCCAAGATCCGGTCATAACTTGTAACATTGGCTTGCCCTTTTGTTGACTATTTATGCTCGATTAACAGCGATTTTCGAAACGCCAAATGCCCCTTCGCGACACATCACCCAACTGCCGCGTCGCTCGTGTCTTTCGATGGAAATAATATTGAGCCATCGCCGTAAGAAAAGAACCGGTAATCGTTGTGGATGGCATGTGTGTAAATCGCCTTAATCTGGTCCACCCCCATAAGGGCAGAAACCAACATCATCAGCGTTGACTTAGGCAGATGAAAATTTGTCATCAAGGCGTCAGCCACCTTAAATGTATAGCCTGGCGTGATGAAAATATCCGTCTCACCTTCCCAAGGTTTGATCTGGCCAGACCTTGCAGCACTTTCAATCAGCCGCAGCGCCGTGGTCCCCACCGGAATGACCCGCCGGCCTTCGGCCTTAGCCGCAGCAATCAAATTGGCAGCCTGCGCCGTGACCTCGCCCCACTCGGCATGCATCTTATGATCGGACACATCATCAACTTTTACCGGCAAAAATGTGCCTGCTCCGACGTGCAACGTGACATGAACAAACTGAACGCCAATCTGCGCCAACTGATCCAGAAGATCACCATCAAAATGCAGCGACGCCGTAGGGGCCGCCACAGCACCCGCATTTTTGGCCCAATACGTCTGATAATCCGTCTTATCGGCATCATCCGCAGGGCGCTTGGCCGCAATATACGGTGGCAGCGGCATCGCACCAACCGCGTTCAATGCAGCATCAAAGTCATCGCCCTTGATATTAAACCGCAACGCCGCCTGCCCGTCAGCGCGGCCCACGACCTCGGCCTGCAATGTGTCCGAGAACACAATCACCTCGCCATCACGGATTTTTCTCAGCGGCTTGACCAATGCACCCCAAGTGCCGTCAGCGCGCGGGTCCAGCAAGGTAACGTCCATCTTAGACGCCGTCATGCCAAGCTCGCCGTTGCGGTGGCGCAATCCAAAAAGCCGTGCAGGGATAACCTTGGTGTCGTTCAACACCAACACATCACCACTGCGTAAAACATCGCCCAAATCGGCAACCGTAGAATCAGCTATTTGATCGCCACGAGCAACCAGCAACCGCGCCGAGCTACGTGGTTTCGCAGGGCGCACCGCAATCAACCGCTCCGGCAGCTCAAAATCAAAATCGGACAGCTTCATTGGGTCACCTCTGGTGGGGCGCGGCGGAATATCTCTCGGAACATACCGGGCGTGAATGCGGACAATGGGTTCACCGACACAACAGGCGCAGCGGCGGCACCTGTCAGGTTAAAGTTAAACCCGATCAGCCCTTCACCCTTGCGGGTCAAAAACGCACCAATACCATTGAGCAGATAAAACGGCGACACAACCCCTTGGAAATCAATCTGTTTACTGGCGAGCGTGTAAATCCCATCGAGCGAAATGCCAAGCCCCGGTCCAACCGCGCTTGACTGGGTCAAAATCACTTGCGACGGGGTTAGGCGGAACGAGGCATCCACCTCGTCGAACGCCAGCCCCTGCCCGTCCAACTGCCGAAGCAAACCGACCACGCTAATCGAATCTAGCAAAGCGGCTATCGCGGGGGCATCTCGGACCCGCAGATCACGCACTAAAAGATCACCGTCAAACGTACCCGCGTCCCTCGCAGGGCGTAAAGTCAGATCAAGCGACCCGCCTAGGCCGTTTTCCATGAACCCAGCCGCGCCAACAACACCGCCAGCATCATCAGACTGAAGGCGTATAGCGGACCGTCCGTTTTGTGGAATAACGGTTCCCAACACCTGCGGTCCGCCGTTCACACGTCCTGTAAAGGCCCCCGAAAAACCACCCAACCCGTCAAAATCACCAATGAAATCGTGCAGCGCGATACCTTCGGTGATTTGCAATCGGTCCAACCGCAACGCAAGCGGGCCGGCGTCGCTGCTCCCTGCGCCAAACGCTGCACCGCGTAAATCAACGCGTCCCTGTCCAATGGACACACCAACAGGGCGGCCTTTTCCGCGCCCAAGCAACGTGACCCGCGCATCCAACCAATTGCCGATCTGCACCTGCGCAAATCGGGCTTCATCCAGCGTGCCATTTCCATTTAAGGCGACGGCACCCTTGGCCTGCAAGCCACCACCGCTGATCTCCAAGGTGGTAATCTGCGGCACATCACCAAGCGTGCCTGTCACAAGCAATTCACCATCTTCAGACGGTGCTTTGCGCCAACCAACAGCCGGTAAAGCCATCGCAATCCCGCGTAGGTCTGACATCAGACTAAACGCGGGTGGGCTGCCTGCGGCCAGATCAACAATCAGATCACCCTGCCCCGATCCGGTGACAGCGCCATCGGGCAACGCAATGTTAAACGTATCCAAAAACCTTGGAGATAAAGCGACCGTGGCGCGCATCTGGCTCTTGCCAGCATTCGCGCCACCAAACCGATTATCCCAAATGGCATCTGCTGCGACACCGTCCAAATTGACCGGTCCTGCAATCTGCATGCCCCCATTGTCTGCGGTTAGCCGCATCCGGTTTGCCCGCAATTCGCGGCCCTTAATGATTGTGTCGCTGCGAAAGTCACGCAAATCCGCGGCAATCTCATACGAAATTTGGTCCCGCGGGACGCCCTTAACCAGCGGAAACCGGATTTGTCCGGTGACCGACGCATTGCCCTGCGCCATTGTGACTGATTGGTTGGCCTTGGTGATAAACGCGAACGGCTCTCGGTCAAGCAGCGACAAGGCGGCCGTTATCGTGCTGTTTAGAACTAGATTAAGCTCCGCTTCACCACCAGGTCTACGGGTGTCCAAAACCTTGAATGTTGTACCAGCCAGTTCAGCGCGGCCACCCTGCTGGGCAGTGACAAACCCACGATCAAGCGACATTATCAACTGACCATCTTGCATGTGCCCGACGCCGCGCGCGCCTGATATTGGGGGCATTTTGCGCATGAATGTGATGTCAGCTTCTTCAAAATCAAAGCGGGCCGCCATCACTGGCCTTTCGCCTTGCACCGCACGAATGCCAACAGCGGCATCACGCAACATGCCACCAACGACATTGCGGTCCAGCCAATCGCGACTGCGCTTTTTCAGGGTCTTCGGCCAAAAAGCCGTAAACCGCTCAGACGCCATCTGATCTGCATGCAAATCAATCGCAGCGCGCCATCCATCCTGCGTCGCGCTGATTTGACCTGACCCATTGACATGCGTGTCGCCCTCAACCAAAGCCACCTGCCCCAACTCAACGGCAAACGGATCAAACCGCAATCGCATATCGACAGACAACGGCGGCACCACAAGACCATCAGGATACCAGTCACCTTGCGCCAAAGTGATGTCTGGAAACGCGAGTTGCGCCACTAGCGCCTGCGGAATGCCGTCCACTTTGTCACGCAAATAGGCACGACCAGAGGCGTTAATTTGGCCTGCAGCGGCATCCACCTCAATCTGGTCAAAGCTGATCAAATCCGTCGCCGGATCATATGTCAGGTAGGCCTTAGCACCCTCAAAAGCGACCGGATCGGTGGCCGCATTTGGCTGCAACGCGCCTGCACCCAAATCAAGCGTGGCACTCAACGGACCAAGCGCGCCGTCTGCGTCCAAGCTGCTGCGCAACGACGCGGTAATCGCGGCATCAACGCCAGAAAGCCACGACAACGCGGGGGTTTGGGTGGCCATATCACTAGCGCGTGCATCGGTGACCGACAGGCTCACCTGAGCCTCATGTGACCCGCGAGGACTGTCATAGTTCAACTGCAATCGGGTCACATCAGCGCCGCCCGACAGCAGGGAAAAGTCACCGAACAATGTCGTCTGATCATCACGTAAATCTAATTTCAACTCACCACCGTCAACAGTCCACGCACGACCCGCGCGGACATCGGTGTAATTGACAATCAGACCAGAGGCCGAAATCTGCTCCAGCGCAGCAAAGGCAGGGCGATCCAAAAACTGATCAACTTGGTCCAACAAGGCAACCATCGACGGCGCGCTGTCAAAACCACCGCCGCCGGCAAAAGCCAAAGACACGGACCCATCGGCAGCGCGACGCAAGTTAATCTGGGCACCATGCAGCGCGACGTCCTGCATCAACACATCCCGCTGAAACAGCAGGCCACGGGGGGACATAAGGCCTGTCACCGATGGAATACGTGCAATCTGAATGCCATTGGCATCGCTGATCCGCGTATCAAACAAGCGAACGCGGGGATGCAGATCCTTGCCGATGGTCACAAAAATCTGACCAAATTCCAATGTGGCGCCCTGAATCAAGGCGGCAGCGCGAGTCTCAATACGTAATTTCATCCATCCAGGGGCATGCACATCGGTGTTGATCAGCAACACACTGGCAACGATTGCAAACACGATGGGCAACGCTAGCAATAACGCAACAACGCGCAGCACCATCCAAGGACGGCGGCGGCGGCTCGTTTCTGGCGGTACTTCTTCTTGCATCATCACTCTAATTTGCTTGGGCCTTTATCTTTGCCCGTGTTGAGCTAAAACGAAACCACCAATGCAGTGCAATCAGGAGAATTTCCATGACCGATTTGGCCCCAGGCGGCAAAGCCCCCGAAATTACGTTGCCCCGCGACGGCGGAACCTCCGTGTCTCTGTCCGATTTTGCAGGCCAAAAGGTAGTGCTCTACTTCTACCCAAAAGACGACACACCCGGCTGCACTACCGAAGCCATCGGCTTTACCGAAATGGCGACTGTATTTGCTGCCGCTGGCGCTGTCGTGCTGGGTGTGTCCAAAGATCCAGTCAAAAAGCATGATAAATTCGTCGCGAAATACGAGCTTGGCATCGCCCTTTTGTCGGACGAAGACGGCGATGTTTGCGAACGCTATGGCACGTGGGGCGAAAAATCGATGTACGGAAAGACCTACATGGGGATCGAGCGGGCGACATTTTTGATCGGCGCGGACGGAACGATCAGCCACATTTGGCGCAAAGTAAAAGTCCCCGGTCACGTCAATGCAGTGCTTGCGGCCGTAAAAGAAACGACCGCTACATGAAACCACTGGCCGAAATGGCGATTGATGTGCTGAACACGGCAGACGGGCGAGCAAAAACTACATTGTCGCGCGCCTATGCGGCCCAATGGAAAGCAGCCCGCGACGCAGGTGAAACACCCGAAATCGGCCAAGCGACCCCACCCGATACGCCCGCACGCCCAGACAAACCGGCGCTTTTAAACCCACGCGATGTCCCGCGCCGCAAACCCGGATCGCCGCAGGGGCGGATCGCACTATTACATGCGGTCGCGCATATCGAACTAAACGCCGTTGACTTGCATTGGGACATCATCGCACGGTTCACAGACACGCCAATGCCCATCGGGTTCTTCGACGACTGGGTCAAGGCCGCAGACGAAGAATCAAAACATTTTAATCTGATGTGCGACTGTCTTGAAGCACATGGCAGCCACTACGGCGCGCTTGATGCGCATGCTGGCATGTGGCGCGCCGCCTCTGACACGGCCACAGATTTCATGGGGCGGCTTGCGGTGGTGCCGATGGTTCTCGAGGCACGCGGGCTTGATGTAACGCCCGGCATGATCAAGATTTTCCAGCAAGCAAAAGATACCCAAGCGATTGAGGCACTCAATGTGATCTACGCCGAAGAAGTGCACCATGTGGCCTACGGCTCAAAATGGTTCCATTTCTTGTGTGGACGGCATGACTTGGACCCGACAGGCGTGTTCCATGACCTTGTAAGAACCTACTTTCATGCCAACCTGAAACCACCGTTTAACGAAGAAAAGCGGGCCGAGGCAGGGATACCGCCCGACTTCTACTGGCCATTGGCTGGCGGCAAACCCGAAAATTGACCACAACCATCGGCATAAACGCGCCTAAGTAACGGCTATTCATCAAAAAACAACGAATCATTCGTTCATAAATCTTGCGAGATTGGCTCAGGCTGTCTAACACTGTTGGGCGGGTTCATTGGTGTGGGAACCAACCGCGAAACGGGACGAGACAAGGACGGCACTTTTGCGATCACGATTGACAGCACGCGTTCACGCTTGGCTAGAAGGCCGTTTCCCCGAGAAACGGCTTTTTCTTCGCTCGGACGCCGAGACACGGTTCATCCGGCTTACATCAGAAACGCAGCTTGTGGCGTGGACCGGCGGCATCATCGTTGTCGGCTGGACGATCATCGCGACGGCTATCTTGTTGATGGACAGCATCGGGGCCGGAAACTTCCGCGCGCAAGCCGCGCGTGACCAAATGATTTACGAAGAACGACTGAATTCTCTGTCAATCGAACGCGACATTCGCGCAGAAGAGGCCGTTGCAGCGCAGCGTCGGTTCACCTCAGCGCTCGATCAAATCTCGATCATGCAGACAGAACTTTTATCGACAGAAGACAAGCGTCGCGAACTGGAAACAGGGCTCGAAGTCGTGCAGGCCACGTTACGCAACACCATGAAAGACCGCGAAGCAGCGCGCGATCAGGTCGCTGCACTGTCCGCCGATGGCGCAGATGCCGCCGCGACCGCCCTGTCCCAAGAGGCCAGCGGCACAGTTGATCTGCTTGCCAGCGCCTTGGCAGATACCGCTGCCGAACGGGACATGATCGCCGCAGACGCCGTTTTCGCGCTGGACCAAGCCGCCGAAATGGAACTGCGCCTCAGATTATTAGAAGAAAAGAACGACGATATATTCCGCCAACTCGAAGAAGCGATGCTCGTCTCTGTAGAACCGCTTGATAAAATGTTCCGCCAAGCAGGCCTGAACCCAGATAGCCTATTGTCTGCCGTGCGCCGTGGTTATTCCGGCACAGGTGGCCCGCTGGCACCAATGTCGTTTTCGACCAAAGGCGGCGCACCTGATCCTGATACAGCCCGCGCAAACGGTATCCTTGACCGTATGGACCGGATTAACCTTTACCGGATTGCAGCAGAACGCGCGCCATTTGATACCCCCGTGAAAGCCAGCTTCCGTTTACCTCTGGTTTTGGCCCACGCTGGGGTCGCCTGCACGCCGGAACCGACTTTGCCGCCCCAATCGGGACCCCAATTTACGCGACCGCTGACGGTGTTGTTGTGAAAGCTGGCTGGTCGTCCGGTTATGGCCGCCTAATCAAAATCCAACACGAATTCGGCATCGAGACACGATACGCCCACCTGAACTCTATTAAGATTTCAGTTGGTCAAAGGGTCTCGCGCGGGCAGCGAATTGGTGATATGGGTAACTCAGGTCGATCCACAGGATCGCATTTGCATTATGAAGTCCGCGTCGGTGGCGCGCCTGTTAACCCCATGATTTACATAAGAGCTGGACAAGATGTTTTCTAAATCAAAAATCAATGAGCCCGGCCCAAAAGCCGGTGAAAAAGCAACCACACCTGCGATGCCTGCGAAAACAAGCGCACCTGCGCCTGATTTTAAAGCCGCCGCACCCAAGGCAAAGCCAGCACCATCCGTGCTGTCCTCTGACCTGTTGGTCACAGGCAACCTGAAAACGACTGGTGACATCCAGATCGAAGGTCAGGTTGAAGGCGATATTCGTGCGCACCTGCTGACAGTCAGCGAAGGCGCCACTGTTAAGGGTGAAGTCATGGCCGACGACGTTGTTGTCAACGGCCGCGTTATTGGCCGTGTACGTGGCCTTAAGGTTCGCCTGACATCAACCGCGCGTGTTGAGGGTGACATCATCCACAAGACAATCGCGATCGAATCCGGTGCGCACTTCGAAGGCTCCGTGCAGCGTCAAGACGATCCGCTGACAACTGGCACTGGTGGCAAAGCCAAGATGCCAGAGCCAAAAGCCTAAACCTTTTGGGTGACAGTATTTGGAAGGGCGGACAGGGAAACCTAGTCCGCCCTTTTTACGTTAAACTACCCATTTGAAAAACTTGGCGATTCCTAAGCATACCGGAACACTTATTCGCCTTGGGCATCCGCACGCGATTTACCCGACACAGCCATCGCAAGCGTAGCCGCCATAAAGCCATCCAAATCACCGTCCAGCACACCCTTCGTGTCGGACGTCTCGTGGTTGGTGCGCAGGTCTTTGACCATCTGATAGGGCTGCAAAACGTAACTACGGATCTGGTTGCCCCAGCCCGCATCGCCTGCATTCTCGTGGACTTCATTGACGACCAACGACCGCTTATCCAGCTCGATCTGATAAAGCCGCGATTTTAGCGCCTTCATGGCAATATCGCGGTTCTGGTGTTGGGATTTCTCGGAACTGGTCACAACAATGCCTGTGGGAAAGTGGGTAATCCGGACCGCTGAATCGGTCGTGTTGACGTGCTGACCACCGGCACCAGATGACCGGTAGGTATCAAGACGGATGTCTTTTGCCTCGACCTGAATATCAATGTCATCGTCCACAACCGGATAGACCTTAATCGACGTAAACGATGTGTGACGCTTTGCGGCGCTATCAAACGGACTGATGCGGACCAAACGGTGCACGCCGGACTCAGACTTCAACCAGCCATAGGCATTCTGGCCTGTAATCTTATACGACGCCGATTTGATCCCAGCCTCTTCGCCTGGTGTCTCGGACTGCAATTCAACCTTATAGCCCTTTTTCTCGGCCCAGCGGACATACATGCGGGCCAGCATATTGGCCCAATCACACGACTCAGTGCCACCGGCGCCAGAGTTGATCTCAAGGAATGTATCATTGCCATCAGCCTCGCCATCCAGCAAAGCCTCCAGCTCTTTTTGGGCGGCCAATGCACCAAGGGTCGTCAACGCAGCCTCAGCCTCGGACACGACTTCTGCGTCGTCTTCCATTTCGCCCATCTCAATAAGCTCAAGGTTATCTGCCAAATCCTGACGGATACCTTCGTAAATCGCCACAGCATCAACCAACATCTGACGATTGCGCATTAGCTTTTGGGCGGCATCAGGATCATCCCACAACGTCGGATCCTCAACGCGGGCATTGAATTCTTCTAACCGGTAAGGAGCCGTCTCATAGTCCAAACGCTGGGCCAATAAGCCAAGCGATTTTTCAATCGCATCCACGGTGTTTTGGGTCTCTGCGCGCATCGGGCACCTATCTGGAATGTGTTTGTGCGGTCATAGCAAGCACGCTTAGTAAAGACCACCCGAAGACAACGCGCCAAACGTGGCCTTGGGGCCAACTTTCGCCGTGCCGCCGCTCGACGTGGTAACCTCGCGGGACGCAAGCGGAACCTCATCAAATATTGGCAAATCATCAGCAATGCCAAACCCACCATCAAAGGTAATACCAAAGATTGGCTCTTCACCGGGACGGAAACATTCGGCAACGATATTGTCGCCGCTGGCACTGTCGGGCAAACGGGCGCCGCTAAAGCGGTCGATCTTAATGAACTGACAGTCCTCCGGCACATTGAACTTACCGCCACCGTATTTTTGAATGGCCTGCGTCATGAACGTGTTGAAAACCGGACCACAAAGCGAGCCGCCAAACGCGCCACGCCCAAGTGACCTTGGGTTGTCAAAACCGATATAGCAGCCAGCGACAATGTTGCTCGAAAAACCAACAAACCAAACGTCCTTGGCATCATTGGTCGTCCCCGTTTTACCCGCGATAGGCACCGACAAATTCACGGTCCGACTTGCTGATCCGCGTTTCACAACGCCTTCCATCATCGACGTCAATTGATAGGCCGTAATTTTGTTCATCACGCGTTGGCGATTTGACTGAATGCTCGGGGCTTGGCCCTCAGGCAAATCCAGGTCACCACAGTCATCACAGGTGCGTTGATCGTGGCGGAACACGGTCTGGCCGTAACGGTCTTGGACGCGGTCAACCAACGTCGGCTCCACGCGCTCCCCACCATTGGCGAACATGGCATAGGCGGACACAACCTTAAACAACGTGGTCTCATCGGACCCCAATGCAGCGGCCAAAACGCGGTTCATGTTATCATAAACACCAAATTTCTCGGCATAGAGCGCAACAGTATCAATCCCAATCTCTTTGGCCAAACGCACAGTCATCAGGTTACGCGATTGCTCGATCCCTGTGCGCAACGGGGTTGGGCCATAAAACTGATTGGACGAGTTCTTCGGGCGCCAAATACCTTGCGGAGTGTTAATCTCAATCGGGCTATCGACCACGATCGTGGCAGGGGAATATCCACTATCCAAGGCGGCCGCATAGACGAATGGCTTAAACGCAGATCCCGGCTGTCGCTGGGCCTGAGTGGCGCGGTTGAACACCGAATTCTGGTACGAAAACCCGCCCTGCATCGCGATCACACGACCGGTGTTGACGTCCATCGCCATAAAGCCGCCCTGCACTTCTGGTACCTGACGCAATGTCCAACCAACAGCCGTATCATCGCCATCAGCTGTCATGCGGCGTACATGCACAACGTCACCGGGGGTGAAATTGTCAAAGAAATTGCCGCTTATCCATTTGATATCGTCGCGTGTAATAATCTGAGGTTCATCCTCCGTGATATCAACGCCTTCAATGCCAATATTTAGCTGGTTCTCAGCAACGCCTAGAACGACAGCAGGAAACCAACGGCTTCCCAAGGTCACGTCGCGGGCAACAACAAGATCGTCCAAAGCGGCACGCCAAGCGGCCTCATCGGAAAGCGCTGCCACCTCAATGGTTTTACCGGTCCCGCGCCATTCACCGACGCCACGGTCGTAATCTTCCAGCGCCTGCTGCAACGCATGCGCCGCTTCAACCTGCATTTCAGGGTCGATCGTCGCACGGATAGACAAGCCGCCATTAAAGAACTCGTCTTCGCCAAATTCTTCGCTCAACTGACGTCGGATTTGATCGGTGAAATAATCGCGCGACGGGCGCTGAGTACGGTACGATTCAAAATCACCGTTCTGCACCGTCAAAAGCGTATCGGCTTTGGCCACATCATAGGCGGCCTGATCAATATACCCGTTTTCAAACATCTCACGCAGAATGAAATCGCGGCGCGCCATCGCAGCATCGCGGTTTTTTACAGGGTGATAACTATACGGCGCCTTGGGATGTACCGCCAAAAACGCGGCCTCGGCTGGGGACAAATCAGACAACGGCTTGTTGAAATAACTTTGCGCCGCAGCCGTCACACCAAACGAACGGACACCAAGGTCAATCTCGTTAAGATACAGCTCCAACACGCCCTCTTTGCCCAATGACGCCTCTAGGCGCGGCGCAAGGATCAATTCACGAATTTTACGCTCTGCGGTGCGCGATCCATCCAACAGGAAATTCTTGGTGACCTGCTGTGTGATCGTTGATGCACCACGCAAGTCCTCGCCGCGTGATTGCACGGCATCAACAAACGCCGCAGCCATCCCGCGCAAATCATATCCATCATGGGTGTAAAAATTCTTATCTTCCGCAGAAATAAACGCCTGCTTCACAAGATCAGGGATTTCCTCGGAAGGCGTGAACAAACGACGCTCGGTCGCGAATTCATCAATGATATTGCCCTCAGACGAATAAATCCGGCTTATGGTCTTAGGCGTATAGCGCGACAGCACCTCGTAGGACGGCAAATCGCGGCCATACATATGGAATACCGCGCCAATGGTCAGAGCCATCATCGCGAGGCCAAGCGTCAACATCGAAAAAATGCCGCCAAAGAATGACAAAATAAAGCGTAGCAATGCTGCGAACCCCTATAGATACAGTGGCGCTTATAAGCCGAACGTCACCGATGGTCAAAGCCGCAGGGCATCATTTCTGGCGCGTTATTGCCCACTGTCAATCACATTTGCGCGGACTAGTCGTTACTGTCTGATCAAAGGCGCACGCGCGGCCTCCGCATCGGCCCAAGCGGTCAATCCAGCAGCAATTCCGACAGCTATGGCGGCACGTCCGTCAAGCGACGTTAGTGCAGCACGATCAACATCCGATGACAGGAATCCAACCTCGATCAACACACTGGCAAAGTCGGGCGCATTTAGCACCGCCAGCTTACCTGCACGACGTGGTCGGCTATTCATACGCACACCTGCGCGCCCCATCTCGCGCACCAACGCATCCGCTAATCTGACCCCAGAAGGTCCGGTTTCCAGTCGGGCCAGATCCATCAGCAAGCCCGCAATACGGTCGTCTTGGCCGGTCAAATCCAACCCTGCAAGCAAATCACCACGCTCATGGCGCTCGGCCATGCGGGTTGACGCGCCATCTATGGGATCCGCAGCCAAGGTATAAACCGACGCGCCATGCGCACCGCCCTCTTCCAAAGCATCTGCATGCAGCGATATAAACGCGTCGGCACCAACTCGGCGTGAATGGGTCATTCGGCCTTCAAGTGGGACAAAAAAATCGGCGTCACGGATCAACACAGCGCGCATACTGCCTGTGCGGTTAATCGCCTCGGCGACATCAAATGCCAGTGCCAACATCACATCAGCTTCGCGCACCCCCGCGCGCAACGCCCCCGGATCAATACCACCGTGTCCGGCATCAATCGCCACAACCAATGGTCCATCTTTTTGCACAGGGGCCGCTTGGGTCGGGTCACTGACCACCAAATCGGCCCAACCTTGATCAACGGGTGCACCTGCACGGTCCGCGAATTCTGCGGCTAATGCAGGCGCCAATACCAGATGCAACAGAGCCAGCCCCGTATCGGTATCAACCTGCATACCCGCCTCGGTCACGACCATCGGCGCTGCCAGATCAATCACCATGCGCGACCAACCGGGGCGCAACGGGCCAAACCGCAAATCGAACGCATTGTCAGCGTTCAGCATTGCCGCACGGCTCGCGCCGCGCCAATCAACCTCGCGAAAATCCAGTACAACGCGACGCGGATCATCCAACGTGAACACGCGATACGGCACAGCAAGGCTCAGATGCAAATCCAATACCAAGCCATCACCGTCATCGCGCAACTGGCTTTGTGCCACGTCGACACGGGCCAGCGCCAAAAACTCTTGGGCAACCGCTGGCGACGCCAACATCAAACACAAGGCGATCAATCGAAACATCAAATGCGATCCTTCATAAACGCCTGCAAACGGGCGACACCCTCGGCAATGTCAGCGGTTGCGCGGGCATACGATAGGCGTAGCCATTTATGACCCTCAACAGGATCAAAATCTAGACCTGGCGTGACGGCAACACCCGCTTGATCCAAAATCTGCGCAGCAAACTCACGGGCATCGTCGGTATAATCGGACACATCCACATAGACATAAAACGCGCCGTCCGGCGGAGCATATTTCGACAAACCAGCCGCGACCAAACCGACCATCAACAGATCGCGATTGGCGGCATAAACATCCAAATGACTGTTCAGCTCATCGGTGCAATCAAAGGCAGCCAACGCCAAAACTTGGGACGCTTGTGACGGACAGATAAACATGTTCTGGGCCAAACGCTCCACGCGGCGAACATGTTCCACGGGCACAATCATCCAGCCAACGCGCCAGCCAGTCATGGAAAAAAACTTGGAAAACGAATTGATGACATAGACATCATCTGTGACCTGCAAAGCCGTTACGGCATCTTTGTCATACGAAATCCCGTGGTAAATCTCGTCGGAGATAAACGCAGTATTTCGGGCAGCACAGGCATCAGCCAAAGCCTGCAACTCGACGCGATCCAACATCGTACCCGTCGGGTTCGCAGGTGACGCGACGATCAAACCATCCAGCGCATGATCTGCAACATCGGTAGGCTGCGGTTGATACCGACCTGCTGGGGTCGTCGGCATCTCGACTGCTTTCAATCCAACAGCCTTTAAAATCTGGCGGTACGACGGGTAACACGGCAAGCCCAAGCCAACGCGGGCGTCATTGTCAAATAACGCGGAAAACGCAAGCAGGAACGCACCCGAGGCACCGGCTGTAATCACCACGCGTTCAGCGCCCAACGCAACACCGTAAACATCCATGTAATGCTGCGCGATGCGAGCACGCAGCGCAGGCAGGCCAAGACCAACAGTATACCCGAGCGGGTCGTCCAGTTGGGCGGCTAACACTGCACGCGCAGCTTCGGGCGCCCCCGTCCCCGGCTGACCGACCTCCATGTGAATGACGTGACGGCCTGCATCCTCGGCGCGGCGGGCGGCCTCCATGACGTCCATCACAATAAAGGGATCAACGTCGCCTCGGGTTGAATGTCGCATCGCACACCTCTTATGGTCCTCCAAACGTTGTGCCCACACCAACAGCGGGCGTCAACATAGCAACTTGGCAGGCTGGCACAGATGTGATCTTTGCTCTGTTGAAATATAAGGAATGACACGATGCTGAAATTCGCAGCCCTCGCCCTTGGTCTTTTGATCGCAACGCAATCCGCCGCTCTCGAGATTGACGCAATGACGGACAGTGAACGTGCAGCATTCCGTACAGAAATTCGCAGCTATTTGCTAGAAAATCCCGAAGTGTTGATGGAAGCCATCAGCGTATTAGAACAACGCGAACAAGCAGCCAAAGTGGGGAATGATGTCGCACTTGCACAAAACTTTGCAGACCAGTTGTTCAACGACGGGTATTCATTTGTAGGCGGCAACCCCGACGGGGACATCACCATCGTGGAATTCATGGACTACCGCTGTGGGTTTTGCAAAAAGGCATTCCCCGAAGTGGAGGCCCTTATAGCAGGCGATGGCAACATCCGGCACATCGTGAAAGAATTCCCGATCTTGGGCGAAGCGTCCACGCTCGCATCGCAATTCGCAATCGCCGTGAAAATCGTGGCGGGCGATAAGGCTTACAAAGACGTGCACAATACCCTGATGGAATTTCGCGGCGATGTGACGAAAAGCAACCTCGACAGGTTGGCCGAAAGCCTTGATCTGGATGTGGCCGCAATCAGCGTTGAAATGGGCGGCAGCGAAGTCGCCCAGATCATCAATGACACCCGTTTGTTGGGGCAAGCGATGCAAATCACCGGCACACCAACGTTTGTGGTCCAAGACCAAATGCTGCGCGGCTACGTCCCGTTTGCGCAAATGGAACAGATTGTCGCGCAAGTGCGCAGCGATAGCTAAAAAAGTCGCCGCTGATGTCAGCGGCGTACTTTGCCTAGCTAAGCCCAAGGTACGACCGCGCTGGGGCGGATTAAGTCAAATTTCACAGGAAGGTATGGTGGGTGATGAGAGGCTCGAACTCCCGACATCTTCCGTGTAAAGGAAGCGCTCTACCAACTGAGCTAATCACCCGATTACGGTCATTTAGAACAACCAGACGCAGGGCGCAAGCCTCAATCAAGCAATTTTTGCACACCATCTTTTAAATGATATACACAGCCCTGCCCGCCGTGGATAGAACTCGCCGAAATAGCGGCATCGCCGGCAATTATCTGGCGTAAAATGCGGCCCGTTATGCCATGTGTCACCAGCACCGCAGGACATTTTAAGTCAGCAAGAAACTCTGCGACACGGGCGGCAACAGCGGCCATGCCCTCACCGTTTGGCGCGGCCTCATATTGCGCAATCAGCGCATCAGGCCCGTCGCCCATAGGCAGGTCATCACGACAAAGCCCAGACCAGTCGCCAACACCAATTTCACGCAAACGTTTGTCAGTCACAATATCTTGGGCGATATCCCCCAAGGCAATGCCAGCAGTTTGAACAGCGCGGCCTTGTGGGCTCGAAATCATAGAAAATCCGCCCAGATCAAGCGCACGCAAAATTCGCCCCTGATTGGCAGCTTGGGCCTCGCCCTTGGCAGTCAGGGGCGAATTTAACGCTCCCTGCATCCGGTTTTCAAAATTCCAAACTGTTTCGCCGTGGCGCAAAATATATAACTCAGGAAACATCGACTAGCCTTGTGATCTAATTTCAACTTCAACAAAAACCATAGGGACAGCGCCTGTATTTATGAGGTTATGCAGCACACCCGCGTCGCGGCGATACGCCGCCCCTGCGGGCACCAACACATTCCGGACCTGTCCGTCTGGATCTTCCAACTGCATTTGGCAATCCGTCACAGCCGTAATGACATAGTCCATCACATGCGTGTGCCAGCCAGTTTCTGCGCCTGCCGTAAACTCAAACCGCGTGACACGGACCAACTGGTCATCAACCAATTGGACCACGACTGCGGCAGGGCGCCCCATCAATCGTCGTCGTTATCTGATGGGCTCGCGCCAAGGCCTGCGCCGTCTTTCATCGTGCGTAACTTGAGCGTTAGAACCTTCACTCGATCGCCAACGTCCTTCATTTTGACGACGCGCAGCTTGCCCATTGGTGGCAAGTTCAGCTCTTCGCCATTGACCAACGCCTCGGCTAAAATAGCCAAAGCCGCGTCAATCGCAGGCTTTGCATCGCGTCTTTTAACGTCTATCCGGTCCACCACACGGTCGATAAATTCGGGTTTTTTAATCATTTCACCCTTAGGAACAAGCACAGCAGGAGACGCGATCCCTGCTTTCACCACAATTTTGTCCGCCAATGGCGCAATAACCGGATCGGGTGCAATCGTCGCAAGCTTCACGGTCTTGGATGATGATTTTGGTTTCGTTGCCATGGGCCACTCTCCGGTCAAATATGAACTTTCATTAACGCTAAGTTAGTCGCGCCCGATTGCCCACATATCATCTTTAGAAATTTCTTTATTGTTGCGCCGACCTAAACAACATCGCCAACTTGGCGAGGCGGTACCCTGTCAAAGCGATCAATCGTTCAACAGAACAACCAAAAATGGCGCGCCACTTTTGCGACGCACCATTCAAATTCAAACAACCGGAAGCTAATGCGCGGTGGCCCCCATATGACCGACGCCGCGCGCCAAGGCAGCAGCAGCAGCGGCCTCTTCAGCGGCCTCGTCCCACTCAATCGCCTCTGGCTTGGACACAAGCGCATGCTCCAAAACTTCGGACACGTGTTTGACAGGAATAATCGTCAGCCCCACTTTCACATTGTCAGGAATTTCCGGCAGATCCTTTTCGTTATCAACAGGGATCAACACAGTCTTGATGCCACCACGCAATGCAGCCAACAGTTTTTCCTTCAAACCACCGATCGGCATCGCATTGCCGCGCAGCGACACCTCGCCCGTCATAGCGATATCCTTGCGCACAGGAATGCCCGTCAGGACCGACACAATCGACGTGACCATCGCCAGACCGGCACTTGGGCCGTCCTTTGGGGTCGCGCCATCAGGCACGTGTACGTGGATATCAATCACGTCAAACTTGGTGGGCTTCACGCCAATCGCCGGCGCAATTGAGCGCACATAAGACGACGCTGCATCGATGGATTCCTTCATCACATCGCCCAGCTTACCCGTTGTCTTCATGCGGCCCTTACCTGGCAAACGCAGCGCCTCGATATTCAGCAGCTCACCACCAACAGATGTCCAGGCAAGACCCGTGACAACACCAACCTGATCGGTCTCTTCAGCCAGACCGTATTTGTGCTTTTCAACGCCCAAATATTCATCAAGATTGGCGGCATTCACAGCAATCGACGTGGCCTCCTTCTTAACGATCTTGGTGACTGCCTTGCGGGCAACCTTAGCCAATTCACGCTCCAGATTACGCACGCCAGCTTCGCGGGTATAAACGCGAACTATCGACAACAATGCATCATCAGAAACGTTGAATTCTTTGGCTTTTAGACCATGGTTCTTCATCACTTTCGGCAACAAATGCTGTTTGGCGATCTCGCATTTTTCATCCTCAGTATAACCCGATAATGAAATAATCTCCATGCGATCCAACAACGGGCTCGGCATGTTATACGTGTTCGCCGTCGTCAGGAACATCACGTTCGACAGGTCATACTCGACCTCCAAATAGTGATCCACGAATGTGGAGTTCTGTTCAGGATCAAGCACCTCAAGCATCGCCGACGCAGGATCACCACGGAAATCTTGACCCATCTTGTCAATTTCATCTAGCAAAATCAACGGGTTCGTGGTTTTTGCTTTTTTTAGCGCCTGAATGATCTTACCGGGCATGGACCCGATATAGGTGCGACGGTGACCGCGAATTTCGCTCTCATCACGCACACCACCAAGAGAAATACGAATAAATTCGCGCCCCGTGGCACGCGCCACAGATTTCCCAAGCGACGTTTTACCCACACCAGGAGGTCCGACCAAACACATGATCGGGCCTTTCAGTTTGGCAGATCGCTGCTGCACAGCAAGGTATTCGACAATGCGCTCTTTGACCTTGTCCAAACCATAATGGTCATCGTCCAAAATCTGCTGCGCTTTGCCCAAATCCTTTTTGGTGCGCGATTTAACGCCCCAAGGCAGGCCCAAAACCCAGTCCATATAGTTGCGCACAACCGTGGCCTCAGCGGACATAGGCGACATGTTCTTAAGCTTTTTCAACTCCGCATCGACCTTCTCGCGGGCCTCAGTGGACAGCTTGGTCTCCATAATCCGACCTTCAAGTTCAGCGACCTCGTTTTGGCCGTCTTCACCATCGCCCAGCTCCTTTTGAATGGCCTTCATCTGCTCATTCAAATAATACTCGCGCTGGGTGCGTTCCATCTGGGATTTGACACGGGTTTTGATCTTTTTCTCAACCTGCAACACAGACATTTCGCCCTGCATCAAACCATACACTTTTTCCAGCCGCTCGGACACAGATAGCGTTTCCAAGAGCTCTTGCTTTTGTTTAACCTCAATGCCCAAATGGCCCGCAACCAGATCAGCCAGCTTGGCAGGCTCAGTTGCTTCACCAACAGCGGCCATCGCCTCTTCGGGGATGTTTTTCTTGATCTTGGCATAACGCTCAAACTCGTCGGACACCGACCGTGTCAACGCCTCAAGCTCGTCAGCATTGCCGGGCATCTCAGTCAGATACTCTGCTGAGGCCTCAAAATAGCTGCCATTCTCAATGAATTCGGTGATGCGAACGCGGTCGCGGCCTTCCACCAACACCTTCACGGTGCCATCGGGCAATTTCAGCAACTGCAATACATTTGCCAGCACGCCAGCCTTATAGATCCCGTCTTGTGCGGGATCGTCCTCACCAGGATCAATCTGGCTGGATAGCAAAATCTGTTTGTCGTCCTGCATCACTTCTTCCAGTGCGCGCACGGACTTCTCACGACCCACGAACAAGGGCACGATCATATGCGGGAACACCACAATGTCGCGCAACGGCAAGACGGGGTAGGATGAACTCAATGGTTCTTTCATGCTCTTTTCCTTATAACTGGCAAACCAACATAGTCCCGCTTTGCGGTAACCGAATGTCAGCCCCTTGGAATTGTTAAGATGGGGCGCGTACCCCGCTCTTTCAACTCTCGTTCAATTAATCTATATCTTGCACGTGACAATTCCCGCCTGCAAGCGGACAATACCAAAAACTTAGCTGGCTTGAGCCTCTGCTGCCTCACGCTCTTGCGCCTTAAGCGCAAGGTTTAACAGCTTGTAACCCGACCCATACCAATGTGTGTCACACGGATATTTAATTTGCATGGACGCGGCATCATGGGGTGTAAAACTGCGCGTTGACGCCGGAAGCGCACGACGGCCCCAAGCAATAGGATCATTTTGATGGTCCGGATTATAATCCCAGCCGGTTTTTACGCACAGCCTGCGGAACATCTCGAACACAACAGGCTGAGTCGGGTGGTTTATGCCATAAAGCGTCGGCTGCTTGCGCCAGGTATCGGTCAAATAATCAGAGATCGTCAGATCGCAGTCGGCCTCTTCTTTTTCGCGGATACGGTCAATCGACCCAATCACCCGCTGCTCGCATTGCATATCAATCGCCCCATCGCAGTAGTCGTTGAAAATATGGATCGGTTTGCGGCCCTCTTGCCCCTTAAGCAACAGGTCTGCGCCGCGAATGACTGTCTTGCCCTTGGACGCAATAATCTCAGGCGACGCGATCCCGTCAATATAAACATATGGCACAAAAATGACGTCGCCAGTCGCGCTCGCGCGGACATCATTCGCGTTAAACGTAGTGGTATCGTTGGCAATCGCCTGACTAACAACGACGTCGGCCTCGGCCAGCTGGCGGCGGGTTTCGTCTTCGTCAAACGTTCCCCAATACGGCGTGATCGTCTGAAAACTGGCCTTCATCGCCGGAAACATCTCGCGGCAAAGCCCGCGCATCGCGTTCACCTGACAATTGCCAAGAAAAATACTTTCATCACCTGCACCTCACTAGTTTTTTAGCAAGCCTACCGCAAACCCCACGCAGGTCAAAGCGGATCAATATCACCCTGCGCACGGCCACTATGAAAATCAGCCTCCCACGCAGCAAACTGGCCCGCAGCAATCGCCCCGCGCATGCCCTCCATAATCTCTTGGAAATAATGCAGGTTATGCCAGGTCAGCAGCATCCCCGAAATCATCTCTTGGGCACGAAACACATGATGCAGATACGCGCGTGAATACTTTGAACATGCCGGACAGGTGCAGCCCTCGTCTATGGGACGCGGATCGTCGGCATGACGGGCGTTCTTAATGTTCAAAACACCGCGGCGCGTGAACACTTGGCCTGTGCGACCAGACCTGCTTGGCAATACACAGTCCATCATGTCGATGCCGCGCTTCACAGCCCCCACAATGTCATCTGGCTTGCCAACACCCATCAAATACCGTGGCTTATCGGTGGGCAACTGATCTGGGGCAAAATCAAGCACGTCGAACATTGCCGCCTGCCCTTCGCCCACAGCCAAACCACCCACGGCATAACCGTCAAATTCAATCGCACGTAAAGCCTGCGCCGACCGGCCACGCAAATCTTCCTCAAGACCACCCTGCTGAATTCCAAACAGCGCATGACCCGGTCGATCACCAAACGCATCCCGCGACCGCTGCGCCCACCGCATCGACATCTCCATGCTTTCAGTGATGCGCTTTAGATCCGCAGGCAGCGCGGGACATTCGTCAAAACACATGACGATATCAGACCGCAGCAGCTTTTGAATTTCCATCGACCGTTCCGGCGTCAGCTCGTGACTAGAGCCATCAATATGAGACTTAAACGTCACGCCATGCTCGGACATCTTGCGCAGATCCGACAGGCTCATCACCTGAAACCCGCCGCTATCCGTCAAAATCGGCTTTTCCCAATTCATGAACTTATGCAGACCACCAAGGCGGTCAATGCGTTCCGCCGTCGGGCGCAGCATCAGATGATACGTATTGCCCAGCAAAATATCAGCGCCGGTGGCAGCCACACTCTCAGGCATCATCGCCTTCACAGTGGCAGCGGTGCCAACAGGCATAAACGCAGGCGTACGGATATCGCCACGCGGCGTGGAAATCACACCAGTACGGGCTTTCCCGTCAGTGGCATGCAGGTCAAATGTAATACGTTGTGTCATAAGGCCCTAGTGCCGGATTTTGAAAAAAAGTAAAAGAGCGATTACATCAAGCGCCCAGCCTTTCCGGTGCGCAACATAGTCGGAAATTCTCAAGCCAGTTTGTGTAGCTCCATCGCCGCCGCGCCTAAGCGCAAACGTCATTATGCCGCGGCTAAAGATCCAGCATCATCAGCCGTTAATTGGCACATCGCACCAACCATTTTCGCAACCAGCACCTGTGCGTCGGCCTTTTTCAACGCAATCATTGCATCTTTGCGACGGAACAATGACTGCAACCGCTCTTTTGACACCGTGTCAGACAGTGATCGGCGCATCTGCGGCGAGATCCCGTTGTATGATCGCAACGACGGCTGAAAACTCTCTGTCATAAGGCCATTTGTGATCAGCACCTCATGCTCTTCCAACAAAATATGATGATAGACTACATCTTCGCTTGGCATATCGGTCTGCGCCAACGTCCCCACAAGATACTTCGCTGGCACCATGACAGTCGGTTCAGCAAAATACAGCTCGGCCCAAACACCCTCAATAACCACGCGATGCTGCGCTGAAACCGACAAATCCGCGAACGGAACACCGGGCGCGATTGCATCAGCCATAATGCGCACAGGGCGGCGGGATGGATCGGCGCGCATGTCAGCCACGGATGCGCGCGAATGCCCGCACCACAAAATCGGGACTGCAGCACCGGTATCCGTAACAACTAGATCGCCCACTTTTAGGGTTTCGACCTTGCGGTAACCAGATGGGGTCAAAACGTCGGTGCCACCGCAAAAGCAAATATAAACCGCAGTTGGAGCCGGATCAACATTTGTCAGCGCCACCGCGCCATTTCCAAAACTGTCCATCAATTCAAATGTACCACTGCCATCGGTCATGAAAAACAACCGCTGATAATTACCAGCAAGGTCGATATACGAAATCACAGTAACCTGACTGCCTTCAAGAACATCCGGCACCTTGCCATTTCCAATCGGCAGATCGCCCGTTTGCTCGAGGATGAAATTATACGACACACCGTCGATCGTCACAGTTGTATCTGGGTCAACGTCGCCGCCATTACCATCAAGGACAATATCGCCGGTCGCACCGCTCTCGAACGTAATCTCAACAGTGGCCTGCTGAGACTTACTATCGACATTCAATGCCGCGTTATTTGCGGATGATCCATCGCCGCGTGCGAAAAAACTAAGACTTGCCATGTACGCGATCCCGTCCGATGTGGGGTTCACAATTTAGCTGTGAACCTGCGAATCTTTATAAATCGGTTATTTGGCAATATTTTGACGTCTACCAACACGGCTTAGCCACAATTGGCTACACCGCGGCAATGAAAACGGCATATGCAAAACTTATGCAAAACGTATACGAAACATACCGGTCTTTACGGCCCCCGTTGCAATCCCTATATGAATACTCAGGAATAGCAGGATGATCCCATGACCGACGCAAAGCCCCCCCGTTGAAGGCACTCCATTGATCGCGCCCTCGAGCACCGATCACCCGCTCTACGAGGACATCGTGGCAGCGTGCCAGTCGATCTATGACCCTGAAATTCCAGTGAATATTTACGATCTTGGGCTGATCTACACCATCAACATCGGCGAAGATAACGCGGTAAATGTGACGATGACGCTCACCGCACCCGGATGCCCCGTCGCGGGCGAAATGCCCGGTTGGGTTGCTGACGCGATTGAACCATTGCCCGGCGTCAAACACGTCGACGTCGAAATGACCTTCGAACCACAATGGGGCATGGAAATGATGTCCGACGAAGCCCGCCTCGAACTCGGCTTTATGTAGTAATTACAACGCACTACCATCACCCTTGCGCGATGCGCATAGACTTCCTATCTTAATAGGAAGTAAGGAGAATTCCAATGTTCGGCATCCCAGGCAAGCAAGCAGTCTCAATCACTGGCAAAGCAGCGGCACAAATCGCCAAGCTGATGGCCAAAGATGGGTCACAAGGGTTGCGCATCGGCGTCAAAAAAGGTGGCTGTGCAGGCATGGAATACACCATGGAATACGTGAGCGAAATCAACAGCATGGACGAAGTAGTGGAGATCGACGGCGCCCGCGTTATGATTGCGCCAATGGCGCAGATGTTCCTGTTCGGCACTGAAATTGACTATGAAACATCGCTACTGGAATCCGGTTTTAAGTTCCGCAATCCCAACGTCGTTGACGCCTGCGGCTGCGGCGAGTCGATCAAATTCGACGAGACAATCGGCGCAAAATAACCGCCTTTTCAGCGACTTAGCCCTGCCAATCAATCCGCCTGCAAATGCACATATGTCGCATCATACCGCGCCTTTAAATGCGCCCAAGCTTGCATCGTTCCAGCTGACCCCATCGGGGCCACATTGGCATCATGGTTGGGATTGAAAAACAACGGCACTGAAATCCGCTCGGCAGATGTACCGATCACACGGTGCGGCGTCGCCTTGATTTTCCCGCCAGTCCAAATCTCCAACATATCACCAAAGTTAATCACGAACTCACCCGGAGGCGCTGACACTGGTATCCAGCCGCCGCCAAGCTTGCGCACCTCCAACCCCGGTGACCCATCCGTTGCCAGTAACGTCAAACAACCATAGTCGGTATGGGTCGCGATCCCAAAATCCTTATCCGTCGCCCAAGCAGGCCGCTCAGGGTAAAAATTTCCGCGCAGCAATGCCATCGGACGGGTGAACTTATCGCGAAAAAAGCTCCCGTCCTCGCCAACCGAACCCACAATCGCACATAATAAATCTAATGCAAAATCAGTGCTTTGCAGGTAATAGTCCTGCAAACTCTCGGCAAAACCTTCGGGCTTATCAGGCCACAGGTTTGGCGCATAAAACGACAGGTTTTCATCCGCAATCGGATCATCCTCAACAAGCGTCAAACCACAATCAAACACCTGCTTATAGTCAGGGTTGGCATCCGGATCGACCTGCTCAGACCCCGCCCCGCCCCAACCACGGTTTGATCCCGTCGCGGCCATGTCATACGTTGACTTTCTCAGACGCTGGCAGAGCGAAAAAACGCGCCATAGCCGTCAATGACCGCCTGCACATAGGGCCCCGACAGCGGCGTGTTATACACTGTCAAAAACCCGACACCCGTCGCCGCCTGCGCCGCCAACTTCATCGCGTCCGCGTCACCAACCAACAGTGCAGTGGCATCAATACGTGGTATCATCGCAGCTCTCGTTGAAACATGTTCGGACGCATGGGGCACACCCACACGCTTTGCAACCCCCCAAGGTTCTTGCTACCTACCAAAGCAACTGCAATTAAAAAGGATAGATCATGCGCCGCAAACTCGCCGCCGGAAACTGGAAAATGAATGGACTTGCCGCCGCAATGACCCAAGCCGCGGCCATCGCCGCCCATGATGCAAACGGCGTCGATGTCCTAATCTGCCCGCCCACCACGCTGCTGGCTCAAATGGCTAACCTGCCGATGTCTGTCGGCGGCCAAGATTGCCACGCCAACACCAGCGGCGCACACACAGGTGACATCAGCGCCGATCAACTGGCCGACACAGGGGCGACCTACACGCTCACGGGCCACTCCGAGCGACGCACAGATCACGCTGAAACAGACGCGATGATCAACGCCAAAACGACCGCGGCCTATGCGGCAAACCTAACGGCCGTGGTCTGTATCGGCGAAACCTTGTCAGAGCGCGAAACCAACAAAACCCTGACCGTCATCGAAACCCAGCTTGCGGGTTCTGTTCCCGATACGGCAACAGCCGCAAACACCGTCATCGCCTACGAGCCCGTCTGGGCGATCGGCACCGGCAAAGTCCCGACCAACGACCAAATCGCACAAGTCCATGCGCACATCCGCGCGCGCCTGACCGAACGGTTCACCGACGGCGCAGATTTTCGCGTCCTCTACGGCGGCTCCGTAAAAGCCAGCAACGCCACGGAAATTTTCGCCATCCCAGACGTCGACGGCGCACTTGTCGGCGGAGCCAGCCTCAAAGCCGCCGATTTCATCCCAATCATCACGGCCTTGGCGGCAAGCTAATCTTTTTCAGAGCTTAAATATGTATCTTTAGATCACAGCAAAAAGGCGACGCACCCAATATGATGCGTCGCCTCTCAACATCTTAAAAAAGCAATGCGCGGCAGCGCCCCTTTAGTTCAAAACGATCTCCGGCCCCATGAACTTCGTTGGCAGATACGTCGACAGCCACGGAATATACGTGATCAAAATCAAGAACACGAACAACACAGCCAAGAACGGCAACGCGGCGCGGACAACAGCCATCATCGGCATGCCTGCCACGCCAGAGGTAACGAACAAGTTCAATCCAACTGGCGGCGTGATCATCCCGATCTCCATGTTGACCACCATGATGATGCCCAGATGGATCGGATCAATGCCCAGCGATATCGCAATCGGAAACACCAAGCGGGGCAACGATCACGATCAGACCAGACGGCTCCATGAACTGACCGCCGATCAACAAAATCACGTTGACGACAATCAGGAACATGACCGGGCCCATGCCCGCTGACAACATCGCCTCAGCAATATGCTGTGGGATCTGCTCATCGGTCAAAACATGCTTTAGGATCAGCGCGTTGGCGATGATAAACATCAACGTCACTGTCAATTTACCACCTTCAAACAAGGAATTGCGGGTATCCGCGTGGAACCAACTCGTGATCAAAACCTGCGGATTTTGCAGCAACGACTTGGGCGGCGCACCATCAACACCTGCTAATGGGCCCATGTCGCGGTAAATAAACGTGGCCACGATGAACGCATAGACAGCAGCGACAGCAGCGGCCTCTGTCGGGGTAAACGCACCCGGTTTCCAGACCAAACCATCAAACGTCAGCCAAGGATGGCCATAAATGCCGCCCATGATGATCACGATCAGCAACAGACCCCAAGCGGCGTCGCGGAAGCTGGCGAAAATCTCGCCCCAGCCCTGCCATTCGCCCTTGGGCATATTCTTGATACGGGCCATGATATAGATGGTGATCATCAGCATTGTACCGGCCAAGATACCTGGAATGACGCCGGCCAAGAACATCCTACCGACCGACACATCCGTTGCAGATGCATAGACCACCATGACAATAGACGGCGGGATCAAAATACCCAACGTGCCTGCGTTACAAATCACGCCAGCAGCGAATTCCTTGGTGTATCCGACCTGTCGCATCGCCGCGATCACGATGGACCCAATGGCAACCACCGTTGCTGGCGACGAGCCGGACAAAGCCGCAAACATCATACATGCCAGCACACCTGCAATCGCCAAGCCACCTTGGAAATGGCCAACACAGGCGATTGAAAACCGAATGATCCGTCTGGCGACACCGCCAGTGGACATGAACGTCGACGCCAAAACAAAGAACGGGATCGCCAGCAGCGTGTAATGCCCCGCCATCGCTTGATATAACGACTGGGCGACCGACGCCAAAGACGTGTCAGAAAACGCCAGCAAAAAGACGATCGACGACAGACCAAGCGACACCGCAATCGGGACACCAATCAATAACAATCCAACGATCATGCCAAATAAAAGTACTACATCCATGATCTTACGCGTCCTTGTTCATGTGGGCGACTTCTTGGACCGCCTCTTCTGCTTCGTGGCTCACAATCATGCTTGAGCGTTGACCACGGGCGACGGCAACAGTCGCCTGAACGATGCGCAACAACATCAAGGCCATTCCAAACGGAAGCATGAAATATGGGATGAACCGAGGCAAGTTTTCATATTCCTCACCCATGTTAAATGTGTCTTCTAGATAGGTTTGGGCGAACGGGATCGGGACAAAATCAGTCTCGTACCATCCCTGATCACGCGTGTTTTCGTCAAATCCTGTCGGAATGATGCGGCCAGTGGTTTGCTGAAATCCGCCGAAAGGTGCCCAATAATCCCACGCGCCTTTCATCATCAAACCGCCATATGCGATGCACATCAACGCCGAAAAGATAACCATTGCCTTGCGCAACCGCGTGCCAGCCATGTTTAAAATCGCATCAACACCCAGATGGGCGGTGATCTTAAACCCATAAGAAATACCGAACAGCACCAGCCATGCGAACAATATCAACGTGACCTCAAGCCCCCATAGCAAGGACAATCCAAACCCGTACCGCAACACGACGTTGGCGAATGTAACCAAAACCATCAGCCCCAACAAGGTCGCAATAATCGTCTCTTCGATATGTGAAATCATTTGGCCCAGCTTACTGCTTGGCGCATCATGGGTGCCCGACATCGCGGTCTCCTCCCCCAGATTTTGAATGTGTTGTGGTGGTCTTGGGGCGATCACATTGCCGCCCCAAGTGAGATCAGATCTTGGTGCTTACAGCCCCATGTTGATCTTTTGTGCCGCATCGATGTTTTCTTGGCCAACATCGCCTACAAACTGTTCCCAAACTGGCTTCATCGCGCCAACCCATGCAGCACGCTGCTCAGTTGTCAGAATGCGAACTTCACCACCAGCAGCGATGATCGCCTCTTTGGCTTCCTCGTTCACTTTGAACGCTTCGCTGTTCCGCATTTCAGTCACTTCGCGCAGGATCGTGGTCAGTTGATCACGCACTGGCGCATCAAGGCTGTCCATAAAATCAACGGACGTCACAACAAGATAGTCGATGATGCCGTGGTTGGTTTCTGTAGTGCCGTCTTGGACCTCAAAGAATTTCTTGCCGTAAATGTTCGACCATGTGTTTTCCTGACCGTCGACAACACCTGTCTGCAAGGCACCGTAAACTTCCGAAAACGCCATCGGCTGCGGGGATGCGCCGATCGCGGACATCTGAGCAACCAACACGTCAGAGTTTTGAACACGGAATTTAAGACCGGCAGCATCAGTTGGCAGGTTCAACGGCACATTCGCCGAGAACTGCTTCATGCCATTGTGCCAGAATTCTAAGCCCTGAAGGCCACGGCGCTGCATGCTGTCTTTCATCGCTTGGCCAGTTTCAGATGTCTGAAACGCGTCAACAGCGTCGATGTTTGTGAACATGAATGGCAGATCGAAAATACGGAACTGCTTGGTGAATGCCTCAAACTTTGACAACGACGGCGCGGCCATCTGAACGTCGCCTTGCAGCATCGCCTCAAGCACTTGATCATCATTATACAGCTGCGAAGACGGGAACACTTCCATGCACATAACGCCGTCCATCTCAACGTTCACACGTTCCTGCAGCAACGTGGCCGCGATGCCTTTCGGGTGGCGGTCAGTGTTGGTCACGTGGCTAAATTTGACGACGATTTCACCGTCGTCACAGCCAGCAGCATGGCTATCGGCAAATGCTGCGTTTGCAGCAACGGACATAGCCGCGACCATCGCGGCGTTCTTCAAAAATGTCATTGTGGTTCCTCCCAGAACGTCAATTGCGGCCCAAATGGACCATCTGCACTGATCAGATGATGATTGATGGGTCACGACAAGCAGGTTGTTAACACGCCAAATAAACCCTTCAACCAACTGTAATACATAGGTTTCCCAAATAACGACGCGCCGAACCACCAATTGGAATGCGGAATTTCACACATGGGTTAGCCCTAACTGTGCGGAAAACCGCACACGTGCCTACCCTCGGTAATCCTCAGAACGCAAACCGTGGCGCGCCAGCTTGTCATAGAATGTCTTGCGCGGCAGTTGCAGATCAGCGGCCGTATCACCGGCCCGCCCGTCGTGACGCTGCAACGCGGCAATCAGCAGTGATCGCTCGACCTGTGCCATCTGCGCCGCAAGCCCGTGGCCTTGGTCTTCAACTGCGTCATCCAACCGCATCGCAAACCGCATTGCTGCATTCATCAACGCGCGGGCATTGCCCGGCCAGTCTTGGGCCATCAGCCCTGCAATCACCTCAGCGCTGATATCCGGAAGCGGCAAGTTCGCCTGTTCGCAAGCCTGCGCGACGTAGTGCTGAAACAACACCGGAATATCCGCACTGCGTTCGCGCAAGTTTGTGATGTGAACGCGGAGTATATCAAAATGATAAAACAAATCCTCTTGGAACCGTCCTGCTGCAACTTCGGCGTCCAGTGACACAGTGGTCCCTGCAAGCAGCCGCACACCGGTTCCCGCCTCGATTATATCAACAAGCGCATATTGCACATCTTCCGACAGACGGCTAATTTCATCCAGAAAAACGGTGCCGCCTGCGCCCATATCCAAGGCCGCGCGTAGTCCCGCCACATCCAGCAGCCCTGCGTTTTGTTTAACAAACGGGCGGGTCGCATTGGGTGAAAGCAGGTGGATCACTTCGGCCACTTTTGGCGTGCCAGACCCGCGTTCACCAGTGATCAGCGCATCCGTGTCCATTTGCGCGATCCGGCGAACCTGTGCGCGCAATTCTTGCGATTTTTCAGATGTTCCACGCAACATTCGCGCCGCCGCATCGCCCTGTTCCACCGCAGCAATCAGGCGGCGGTTTTCCAAAACAAGTGCACGCGCCTTTAGCGCGCGGGTCACCACCGCCATAAACGGCACAGGACCGCATGGCTTTTCTAAAAAATCGTATGCCCCCATTCCTATCGCCTTTACGGCCATAGGAATGTCACCTTCACCCGTCAACAAAATCACCGGCAAATCGGGGTCGGTCGTGCGGGCAAAATCCAACAGGTGAAACCCGTCGCGACCCGGCATGCGCATATCCGTCACCACAACACCGTCGAAACTCTGGGTCAAATGATCCTTGGCCGCCAAAAATGACCCCGCCAAAACGGGCTCAATCCCCGCAAGCTCCAGCGTTTGCCCCAAGGCTTCGCGGATCGCAGGATCGTCATCAACTAAAAGTACACGCATTGTCATACCGCTTTGTCGGCAGCGGCGGGGATAAGTTCAACCGTAAAAATCGCGCCACCCGCATCATGGTTACGACCACGGATCACACCACCAAAGCTTTGGACCAACCCATATGAAATGCTCAAACCCAGCCCCATGCCCTCAGCGGCACCGATCGCCTTGGTCGAATAAAACGGATCAAAGATCTTTTCCGGCTCGGTAATACCCGGCCCTGTGTCACGCACCGACAGCGTCACGCGCGTCGCATCTGCAGCAACTGTAATCGTCAAAACGCGCGGGTCCGACAGCTCCATCGCGTCAATGCCGTTGGACGCGAGGTTTAACACGACCTGCTGCAACCGGACATCACCACCGCGCACGATCACCCCGTCAGCACCATCCCAGCGCACATCGACCTGCGCTTCTGCGATCTTTGGACCCAACAGTTCTAAAACAGTATCCACCACGCGGCCGACATCCACATCCCCCAAGGGTTCGCTTTCTTGGCGGGCAAAGGCACGCAAATTGCGAATGATCCGGCCCATTCGGTGCGCCAATTCTGATATTTTACCCAAATTTTTGGCCGCCATATCGGGGCGATCACGCTCCATGAAACTTTGACCGTTTTCCGCAAACGACTGAATGGCCATCAACGGTTGGTTCAATTCATGGCTAATCCCCGCAGACATCTGCCCCAATGCCGACAGCTTACCAGCCTGCACCAAATCAGCTTGGGCTTTGGTCAACTGGACCTCAGCGGCACGGCGATCCTCAACCTCTTGGCGCAGGCTCAGGTTAGCAGATGACAATTGCGCCGTGCGATCTTGGACGCGGTGTTCCAGCTTTGCATTTGCCTCGGCCAAGGTACGGCGGCGCTGCGTCGCCAAAAACAGCAGCGCACCAAACGCCAAGCACAACGCGCCAGCCACAGCCGATTGCAACAATGCGATCTGACGGGCGGGTGCAACATCCAGCAATACTTCACCGTGCATACCAATCACCGGTAAATCCATGGTGCGGTGTAACGCACGCCGCGGCACGTACCGACTGCCCGACACTGACCAAACATCCATGCCACGCAAATCCCGCGCCGTGTAATTCAGAAAATCACCAGGCGCACGCGATCGCAGCACCAACTCGGACCTGTTGGACACAAAAACAATACCATCGGCATCGGTGAAAAACAAAACCGGACGTGCACCGCGCCATGAATCTTCAACGCCTCCGACGCCCGCATAAACCAGCAGCGCACCAATCACTGGGCCCGCATCCGAAAACACAGGGGCCGCAAAAACAAACGTACGCACACCGTCGCGCACCGGATGGTCAACACCCAACGCCCCGTCCATCGCACGCTCAAAATAGGACTGGCCCACATGACTGAACGCAGGCGCATCTTGGGTCCCAATCAATGGCACACCCGCCGTATCCAGCAGCACAATATCCAACGCACCCGTCTTGTCACTGACTTGCTGCAAAATCGGGCGAACAGCCTCCACCCTCCCCGATCCGGCCAGAACGGCGCTCAATTGCGGACGATCGGCGGTTAACACAGCCAGCTCGCGATAGCGGCGCAACTCTGCCGTCAAACTATCGGCGGCAAGCGTCAAATCCGATTGGGCGCGGCGTTCCAGCTGGCCCAATGCCACGACATAGCCGTACCACCACACACCGCTGACGAACAACGCCACGGTGACAAGATAGGCCAATATCCCCCACGGGTTTTTGCGACGAACAACAGACATACCAGCAACATACAGCAGTGCACCGCGCCAACAAGACGGCGTGGCAAATCACGCGCTCACCTTCACCCGCTAAAGCGGCAAGGCAACCGTCGATTTAATCTCTTCCATCGACAAAAGCGCGGTCACATTAAACACCCGCACCTCGGCAATCAGCGCCTGATAAAACACGTCATAAGCATGGGCATTTTGCACACGAACCTTTAAAATATAATCAATATCGCCCGCCAAACGGTGGGCCTCTTGGACCTCATCGCGCGACAATAACGCCTTTAAAAACCGCTGTTGCCAGTCAGCATCATGTTCGGACGTGCGGATCAGAACAAAGAAACACGCTTCAAACCCGAGCGCCTCCGCGTCCAATATAACCGTCTGTTGCCCAATTACCCCCGCCTCGCGCATTTTGCGAATCCGGTTCCACACAGGCGTCTTTGATGACCCAACAGATTTGGCAATATCGTCCAAAGATTGGGCTGCATCAGCCTGCAAGCTACGTAAAATCTTCCGATCCATTTCATCGATCCGCACAGACATTCTCAATTCTCCGTATTTGAAGGACAACCCATCCGACCTCATGCTGAGGCAGAACATATGTCCTTACATGACGCACAGGGGCGGCAATTTCCAGAACAATATTCTATATTGGAGATCAGAATTCACCGATAGGCCATGCCATGAAACATTTTCCAATCTTCTTATCCGTCTCTGGCCGCCGGATCATCGTGTCAGGCGGCGGCGATGCGGCCATGGCAAAGTTGCGGCTTTTGATGAAAACCGAAGCACATATCACCGTTCTGGCGCAAAACGCCGCCCCTGAAATCCACCGCTGGGCTGCACAGGGCAAACTTACCCTCACAAATCACGCGATGGGCCACGGCGATGCAATTGGTGCCGTGCTTTTCTACGGCGCAAACGAAGACGCCACTGAGGACGCCCGCACCGCCGCCATCGCCGCGTCCGAGGGCGCGCTTGTAAACATCGTCGACAATCTTGCGGACAGCCAATTCATCACCCCCGCAATCGTCGATCGCGATCCTGTCACCATCGCGATTGGCACCGAAGGGGCCGCCCCCGTGCTGGCCCGCGCGATTAAGGCCGACCTTGAAGCAAAACTGCCCGCATCCTTGGGCACACTCGCCCGTATCGGTAAAACGTTCCGCCACGCCGTCGACGTGCTGCCATTTGGCGCCAAACGTCGGACATTCTGGTCGGAATACTACTTCAACGTGGGCCCCTCCACGATGAACCAACGGGGTGAAAAGGGCATTCTCCCGACCTTAGAGACCCTGTTGGATAAACATGTGATGACCGCCCAAACCGAAGGTCATGTTGATCTTGTCGGCGCTGGCCCCGGTGATCCGGACCTGTTGACCCTGAAAGCCCGCCAAGCCATCGATAAGGCCGACGTCATCATCCACGACCGCCTTGTGACCGCCGACATTTTGGAACTCGCCCGCCGTGAAGCGACAATCATCGACGCAGGTAAAGAAGGATTCGCCACCTCCATGGCCCAATCCGACATTGATGCGCTGATCGTCGAGCACGCATTAAACGGTGCGCACGTCGTGCGGCTTAAGGCAGGCGATCCGACCGTTTTTGGCCGTCTGGACGAAGAAATGGAAGCGGTCACTGCCGCTGGTATTTCTTACCAGATTATCCCCGGTATCACCGCCGCATCAGCGGCAGCCGCAAACATCGGGCAAAGCCTGACAAAACGCGGTCGGAACTCTGAGGTGCGTCTGATCACGGGTCACGACACAAAAGGCTACGCCGATCACGATTGGAAAGCGCTTGCAGCAGACGGCGAGGTAGTCGCAATTTACATGGGCAAAAAATCTGCCCGTTTTGTCCAAGGGCGGTTGCTGATGCACGGGGCCAAACCCGACACGCCCGTCACGATCATTGAGAACGTCAGCCGCGCCGATCAGCGCATCATTGCCTGCACGCTTGGCACGCTAGAACCGACAATGTCAGACGCAAATCTGACGGGTCCGGCACTGACATTGCTTGGTCTTGCACCGCGCGACGCGGCATATGCAAAACTTACGCAAAACTTATACGAAAATCACACTCAAAAAGAGGCATTCTGATCATGGCCCGCGCGCTCACATCCAAAGTCGTCACTGCCAATGCCTTACTCGAAGGCGATGCAATTTGGTTCACGCAAACCAACGAATGGACCCGCGATATAGCACAGGCTGAACTGATAACCGACGAAGCCCACGGCGACCTTCGCCTGCTCGAAGCCATGGCAGATCAATCAGTCGTCGCAGGTGTTTATTTGGCCGATGCAAAAGCCGGACCAAATGGCCCAGTACCGGTACATTTCCGCGAAACCTTCCGCACGCGCGGCCCATCCAATTACGCCCACGGCAAACAAGAGGCCTGAAGAATATGTATATTTACAATGACTTCGACGAACAATTTGTCCGCAACCGCGTGGATCAATTCCGTGACCAAGTCACTCGCCGCATTGATGGATCACTCACCGAAGACGAATTCAAACCACTGCGTTTGATGAACGGTCTTTACCTGCAATTGCACGCCTATATGCTGCGTGTGGCGGTGCCTTACGGCACGTTGAATTCTGCGCAAATGGACAAACTGGCCTACATTGCAGACCGTTGGGACAAAGGTTATGGCCACTTCACTACGCGCCAAAATATCCAATACAATTGGCCCGAGTTACGCGATGTGCCCGACATGCTGTCAGAACTCGCCGATGTGGGCATGCACGCTATCCAAACCTCTGGAAACACTATAAGAAATGTGACTGCAGACCATTTTGCAGGTGCCGCTGCAGACGAGATCGAAGACCCGCGCCCGACCGCAGAATTGCTGCGCCAATGGTCAACCGATCACCCTGAATTTCAGTTCCTGCCACGCAAATTTAAAGTTGCCGTAACAGGTGCCAAAGCCGACCGCGCCGTCACCCGCGCCCACGATATCGGCCTGCGGATGGTCCGTAATGATACAGGCGAAGCGGGTTTTGAGGTCATCATCGGTGGCGGTCTTGGGCGCACTCCGATGGTAGGAAAAATCTTGCGCGAATTCCTGCCAAAATCAGATTTGCTGCCCTACTGTGAAGCGATCGTCAGCGTCTACAATCTGCTTGGTCGGCGCGACAATAAGTACAAAGCGCGGATCAAAATCACTGTACACGAGAACGGCTTGGAAAAGATTCAAGAGCTTGTAGAGTCACGTTTCGCACAAATTCGGCCCCAGTTTTCGGGCCTTAACCGTCATCTGCAATCACAAATCGAACAATCGTTTGCTACGCCAACTTACGTTGCAAATGCGACTGACGGCTATGAGGCAGCGCGCCTTGCCAACCCTGCTTTCCGGTCTTGGACGGATACAAACTTGTCCGACCACAAGGCGGACGGTTATGCGATTGTATCGATTTCGATCAAAAAACATGGTGCCACACCTGGTGATGCGACGTCCGACCAGATGCGCGTCATGGCAAGCCTTGCGCGCAAATATGGGCATGACGAATTGCGCATCAGCCACGAGCAAAACGTGATCTTGCCGCATGTTCACAAGTCCGATTTGCTTGCGATCTACGCGGAACTGCGCGTCGCCGATCTGGCAACAGCAAACATCGGGTTGATCAGCGACATCATCGCCTGCCCCGGCATGGATTACTGCGCGCTTGCGACGGCGCGATCTATTCCCATCGCGCAAGAGATAGCAACACGTTTTGACGAACTGAAACTAGAGCATGAAATTGGGCTGCTAAAGATCAAAATATCGGGTTGCATCAACGCATGTGGACACCATCATGTTGGACACATCGGCATCTTAGGCCTTGATCGCGCGGGGGTCGAAAACTACCAGATCACGCTTGGCGGTGACGGCACCGAAACCACGACAATCGGCGAACGCGCAGGCCCGGGCTTTGGCGCAGATGACATCGTTCCCGCAATTGAGCGGCTGGTTCTTGGGTATCTCGACCTGCGCGAAAACGCGGACGAGACGTTCCTCGCGGCCTACCGCCGCTTGGGCGCTGAGCCTTTTGTTGCACTCCTTTATCCAGAAAAGGCCGCTAAAAATGCCGCTTAAAGAACTGGCCGAGCGCCGCAATATACTACACCGTAAATCGGACGCCCAGACGGTGCTGGCACATGCATTATCGGACGTTCAAATCGGCGATGTAGCGGTTGTCAGCAGCTTTGGCGCAGAAAGCGTCGTGTTGCTGCATATGGTGTCTGAAATCAACAAAACAACGCCCGTGATCTTTCTTGATACCGAAATGTTGTTCGAAGAAACACTTCAATATCAAAGTGATGTCGCAACACTGCTTGGTCTGACCGACATGCGTGTCATAAAGCCTACGCGGGATGCTGTGTTTATCGATGACGTTGACGGGCTGCTTCATCAGGCCGACACAGCCGCATGTTGCCATCTGCGTAAGGTTAAGCCGCTGAACGATGCGTTGGCTGAGTTTGGTGGCTGGATCACGGGTCGCAAGCGGTATCAATCTGGCGCGCGCGCCGCCATCCCACTGTTTGAAAAGGACGCTCGCAAGATCAAAGTGAACCCGCTTGCATCTTGGACGGTGGCAGACATTACGACATATATGGATACCCGTAATTTGCCGCGCCACCCGCTGGTCGCGAAGGGGTACCCGTCCATTGGCTGCACGCCCTGCACAACTCGCGTGGGTGACCATGAAAATGCGCGTTCAGGCCGCTGGCGTGACGCTGCAAAAACCGAATGTGGCATTCATTTCACCCCCAATGGGGCCGCGCACGCCGACGTGAGCGGGCAATGAGTGTTTTGAACAAAGCGAGGCAAATTCGATGAGTGTAATCATAACCGATGCGGGCTTTGCCGCGGATGATTGGGACTGCGGGTTTCGCGTGGCTGACGACGCCCCTGCAAATGACAGCCCCCAAGCGATCGATTTGCCGTCTGATACCGCCCCTAATGTGCTGTCGCGCTTGACCAATGCCCCAATGATCCGGATCGATTTTCCGTCATCTGCAGATGGTCGTGGGTTTACGCTGGCGCAGATTTTGCGCCGTGCTGGGTTTACGGGTCGTTTACGCGCGCGCGGGCATGTTTTGGCTGACCAATACGGGATGGCGCGCCGCAGTGGCTTTGATGAGGTTGAAATCGACGCGGCCCTCGCTGCGCGCCAGCCAGAACCGCAGTGGCTGGCCCGCGCGAATTGGCAATCGCACAACTATCAGGCCCGCCTGCGCGGCTGAGCCCTTTACCCCACCCATATTCACCGACTAAACGGAGAGTGGTCCAAACGGGCTGCAATTTAACCCATGACAGAGCAAACAAAAGTGATCACTGACAACGCAAAGCCCGTCCCGACCCTGCCCGATGCGCAGACAGTCACATCCGTGACCCATCATACCGATAGCTTATTTAGCTTTCGGGTGACCCGTCCCGCGTCATTGCGGTTTCGGTCAGGTGAGTTTGTGATGATCGGCCTGATGGGAGACCCGCATCCAGAGACCGGTAAGCAAAAGCCGCTGCTGCGTGCCTATTCCATTGCATCCCCGTCGTGGGACGAGGAACTAGAGTTCTATTCAATCAAGGTCGCTGACGGCCCGCTGACATCCCGCTTGCAGCACATTAAAGTCGGCGACGAGATCATTCTGCGCCCAAAACCTGTTGGCACCCTGGTGCATGACGCCTTGCTGCCCGGAAAACGGATGTACTTCTTTTCGACGGGCACAGGTTTTGCGCCCTTCGCGTCCTTGCTGCGAGAGCCAGACACTTACGATAAATACGATGAGGTCATCATCACGCACACCTGCCGCGATGTTAAAGAGCTGACGTATGGCCGTGATCTAATTGCGAATATCAAGCAAGACGAGATGATGATCGAGCTGCTTGGCGCGGATAACTTGGCCAAAATCCGGTACTATCCAACCACCACCCGTGAGCAGAGCCCAAAGATGGGCCGCATCACCACGTTGATCAAAAATGGCGAACTGTTTAGCGATCTGGGAGTTCCGCCACTTGATCCGGCAACAGACCGTGCAATGGTCTGCGGCAGCCTTGCCTTCAACCTTGATATTAAGGCGTTGATGGAAAAGGCGGGCCTGACAGAGGGTGCAAATTCTGAGCCGGGCCAGTTTGTGATCGAAAAGGCGTTTGTAGGTTAAACCTTTCTAATTACGCATAAAGAAGGGGCCACATCACACCTGACGCAGCCCCTTTTTTCGTTTATTGAAAGCGGCGGGCTACTGACCCAGTGCTTCTTTAAGACGTGTCAAAGTGGCTTCCAGCAGTGCTGGGTTATCTTTGATTGCATTAACTGCGCCGGACAGGACAGTCTGCTGAACAGCGGACAGATCAGAGTTCGAAATCATCTCGATCACCTTATCAGCGTCAAAACCGTCTGCGGTCAGCAAATCAGCCATGCCTGTTTCGGCAGCAGCTTCTTCGGCAGCAGCAGCAGCAACAACTTCGGCAGCAGCAGTCGCGGCAGCGGCTGCAGCAGCAGCGGCTTCCTCTGCAGCAGCGTTCGCAGCGGCGGCGGCTTCTTCAGCGGCGGCAGTCGCGCCAGTCACAGCACTAATAGCGGCAACTGGCGTGTTGCCGTTTGCTGCATATTGGTAGCCAAAAAATCCGAGAATCGCCGCTGAGATCAAAATAACAATTGCTCTCATTGATCATGTCCTTTTCAAATGAGTCTCATGACGGCCCCCAGTGAGCCCTGCGCGTGCTATGTCAGAACTGATTGTAAAGGGAAAGAACCTGTTTGCGGGGAATTTCGGGGCGATAGGCGCTTTTTTGCGGGTTGAAGCCGCAGCCCAGCGCGTCTAGTTTAAGACTTCACATCGAAAACGACAAAAGGATAAAGACCATAGGACGCAGACCCCATAACGCGCCACCACAGCGTGACACCGGACCCCGCATTAACGAACGCATTCGCGGGTCCGACATTCGCCTCATCGGGGCGGAAGGCGAGAACGAAGGCGTTGTAACACCAGAACGCGCCATGGAATTGGCTGAGATCGCAGGGCTTGACCTTGTTGAAATTTCGCCAAATGCCAGCCCACCTGTTTGCAAAATTATGGACTACGGTAAGTTCAAATACGAGACTCAGAAAAAAGAAGCTGAGGCCCGTAAAAAGCAAAAGATTATTGAGATCAAAGAAGTTAAGTTCCGTCCAAACACGGATAACAACGACTATGATGTCAAAATGCGCAATGTTTTCAAGTTTTTGGAAAACGGCGACAAAGTGAAAATCACGCTGCGTTTCCGTGGCCGTGAAATGGCGCACCAAGATTTGGGCCGTCAGCTGCTTGAACGCGTTGCTGCCGACACGACGGAGCATGGCAAAGTCGAGAACTTCCCGAAAATGGAAGGCCGTCAAATGGTCATGCTGATTGGGCCACTGGCTAAGTAACGCTATTTAACACAACTATATTCAGACCCTCAGCATCGATTTGCTGAGGGTTTTTTCATATCAGTACTTCGTCCAAGCTATGTCGCACGCCATATGCGCGTCTGAAAACAGTTGTTCCGCGCCGACCGTACATCGACATAGGCCGCGTTGCCTCGCTCTAATAAACCCGATGCCACCGCGACGATTTTCTTTGCCGCTGTTATTTGCCCCGTTCCGTAAATTATTTGGTCATCGGCGCTATATGCCTTGAGCAGGTAATCTGGCGAACTTTGCAGGATCGGTGGCACGCCTGCCCCTTCCCATGGCGCACATGCGTCACCGCACAAAAAGATAGGTCCGGTTTCCGCATAGGGCTGCAGCGCCACAAATGGCCGCCCAGCGCAGATTAGCATCGTGGTCCCGTGCGCAATGTCGCACAGGCACGACCTGCATGGGTTGCCCTCTCCGTTTGATATGTCCCGTTCGGCAGGAAGCCCGTAAGAATCGGGTCCACCCGCGCGCAGAACATCCACAAACGTCTGATCGTAGGGTAAGAAAATAACGGGCATGATTATATCCTTTCATATGTCCCGCTGACGTTACCCAAGCGGTCACCCAACAGGCGACCCGAATGATGCGGTTTATATCATCTGCCACTTTAGGACGCATTGCCCCGCCCTATGCGACGGTCTATCTTTATTCCAACACCTACAAAAGGATGCCCAAGATGAACAACACTTCTGAAATTCATGCCGGTTTTGGCCCTGATCTGGGTCCTTTTGATTGGGCTGACCCTATGCGGCTAGAGGATCAGCTATCTGAGGATGAACGCATGCTGCGCGACGCCGCTGCTGCCTTTGCCCAAGACAAGCTGGCCCCTATCGTGACCGCCGCTAACCGCGAGGCCACTGTTGACCCGTCGATTTTCGCCCAGATGGGTGAAATTGGTCTGCTGGGTCTGACTGTCCCCGAAGAATACGGCGGGCTTGGCGCGTCTTATGTGACCTACGGCCTTGTGGCCCGCGAGGTTGAGCGAATCGATTCCGGTTACCGGTCTATGATGTCCGTGCAGTCGTCCCTCGTGATGTATCCGATCCACGCCTACGGGTCCGAGGAGCAGCGCATCAAATACTTACCCGGTCTTGCGGCTGGTAGCCTTATTGGTTGCTTTGGCCTGACCGAACCTGATGCGGGCTCTGACCCTTCAGGCATGAAGACCGTGGCGCGCAAAACCGCCACTGGGTACAGCCTAACTGGCTCCAAGATGTGGATCTCAAATTCGCCTATCGCGGATGTATTTGTCATCTGGGCCAAGTCCGAAGACCACGGCGGCAAAATCCGTGGCTTTATCTTGGAAAAAGGCATGACGGGCCTGTCCGCCCCTAAGATTGGTGGCAAGCTGTCCCTACGGGCGTCTGTCACCGGCGAGATTGTTATGGACAATGTGCAAGTTGGCGATGATGCGTTGTTGCCGAATGTACAGGGGCTTAAGGGACCATTTGGCTGCCTGAACCGTGCACGCTATGGCATCTCTTGGGGTGTTATGGGGGCCGCAGAGGCATGTTGGCACGCAGCACGCTCTTATGGGCTTGATCGCAAGCAGTTTGGTAAGCCACTCGCACAGACACAGCTATTTCAGAAAAAGCTCGCCGATATGCAGACCAACATTACCTTGGGTCTGCAAGGGTCCCTACAAGTGGGCCGCCTCATGGATCAGGGCAAAGCCGCCCCAGAGATGATTTCTATGATGAAACGGAGCAACTGTGGCAAGGCGCTTGATATCGCCCGCATGGCCCGTGACATGCACGGCGGCAACGGCATTTCCGAGGATTTCCACGTGATGCGCCATATGGTTAACCTAGAGACAGTGAACACATACGAGGGCACACATGACGTGCACGCATTGATCTTGGGCCGTGCACAAACAGGCCTTCAAGCGTTCTTTTGACCTGTATTTACCCAAAACGGGCTTATCCAGTGCCCAATTTTGACACAAACGACAGGCATAAACTGCAAAAGAGTTGCCGAAAAATCCGAATCAGAGAGCAGTAATGAATGATATGCGCCTAGATTTTGAGGCCGAATTAAACGGCTTAGACGCAGACGACTGGTTTGAACGTGTCGACGCAATTAGCGGCGAACATGGTTATTTCGAACGTTTGGGCGAAAATCACGTCGCGGCACTTTTGGACGCCGGCACAAACCTTTTGGTCACGTTTGAAGATGCGGAATACATTCGCAAATTCAACAACGGGTCCGCTCCACGCGGATTTCACTATGCCCAGCAGGAAGGATGGTCACACCTTGCGATCATCGCCAAGTCCGAAAGCTGGTTCCGCGACCCTGCAATCTATCGGTATTTTGACCGATTGATTGACGACGGGTTCTTTGAAGACTTTTACAACGTATTGTTCTACGGCACACATGGCGGTGCCTATGCGGCAGCGGCCTATAGTGTGGCTGCTCCTGGTTGCACTGTATTGGCGCTACGCCCTCAGGCGACGCTTGATCCACGCATTGCGGGTTGGGACACACGGTATATCGCGCAGCGGCGGCATGACTTCACCCACCGGTTTGGCTATGCGCCTGATATGATCGATGCAGTGAACCACGCATATATCGTGTTTGATCCGCTTCAGCGCTTTGATGCGATGCATGCTGGTATGTTCACACGGTCCAACGTGACGGCTTTGCGTTGCACGGGCTTGGGCAACCGCCTTGACCTCGCGCTTGATGCAATGGAAGTCCACGATGACCTGATTAAAGGTGCCATGTTCAAAACACTCGACCTGGATATGTTCAACAATGCGATGCGCAAACGGCGCGACAACCCAACTTACTTGCGCAACCTGTACTCCAGCATGATCAAAACGGGACACCCGAAGCTGGCAGCAAACGTCTGCGCCTATGTTTTGCGGTCTGGTGACGACACATTCTTTGCGCGCAAATTGGAAGAGCTGGTATCCCAAGGGCATGAGCCAAGCACGCCACTGGCCATATCCGCCGCCTAGCCTTAAGTCCCCTATTCACGAAAAAGACCACCCCTGCATTAGCAACGGGCGGCCTTTTTCGTAATATATAATCAGCTTACAGGTGATACACGTCGCGGAACACGTAACGTACGATGTCTTCGCGTCGCACACCAAATTCTGCCAACTGCGTGTCCGACATTATTTGGAGCCGCTGAACTTGATCTTGGCGGCTGTTTGCTTCCATCACAGCGGTAAACCAACGGCCTGTCGCGGCGAAGACGGTTTTCAGAAACGATGGACGTACTGCGGAAAAATCGGATGTCGATAGAAAGGCCATTGCAGGGCTCCTTATAGGAATTGCGTTTGCTACAAAGAACATAACGCATATGCTGCACTGCAGAACCCTATTTCTCTGCAACGCCGCATTGCACCACATGCATGGCGATTAGCTGTCTTTTCTGGCATCCATAACCGCACGGCCTGCTGCAACCAAACGCGTCGCGAAATAACCAAGTGCACCGCCCAAAATCATCCAAAACGCAGAACCGCTATTCAACAACGACCCGATGACGCCTGCAGCCAACATGGCCACGATGAACGCTATCAGGCGTGTCTCGGTTGCTTCTAGCGTGATGTGCTTTTCTGCAAGGCGGGCCAAGGGCCGCGCGACAGGGGCTTCGAGGTGCGGGGTAATAAAGCCTGCAATTGCAGCTACGATAAATCCAAGCATGGGGTATTCTCCGGTCATTAAATTGGTCTGAACCTTATATCACTGCGGTTTAAGTCATTAACAAGGGCGATCAATCGACATCTGGTCACCGCCCCTGCAAACGTGTAATCCCAGCAACATGACTGATAAAAACATGACGTCCCTCACGATCCGCCGCCCCGACGACTGGCATTTGCACTTGCGCGACGGTGCCATGTTGCAGGCCGTATTGCCTGAAACCGCCCGCCACTTTGGCCGTGCTATCATCATGCCCAACTTGGTGCCGCCGGTTGTGACTGCCGTTCAAGCAGTGCAATACCGCGAACGGATTATGGCCGCCCTGCCTGCCGACATGACGTTTCAGCCGCTTATGACGCTGTATCTGACCGAAGAAACCGATCCCGATGATGTGGCCGCCGCCTATTCATCTGGCATTGCGTCGGCAGTAAAGCTGTACCCCGCAGGTGCGACCACCAACTCTGCATCCGGTGTGACTGATTTTGAAAAAGTCCGCCCTGTCCTTGAACGTATGGCTGATTTAGGCATGCCGCTGTGTATCCACGGGGAAGTCACCGACCATGACATCGACATTTTTGACCGTGAGGCCGTGTTCATTGACAAGGTCTTACGTCCCCTGCGCAAAAAAGTGCCTGATCTGCGTATCATCATGGAACATGTCACCACCCAAGACGCTGTGGACTATGTACGTGACACGCCCAAGAACCTCGCGGCAACAATCACGACCCACCACCTGGTCATCAACCGCAACCACATCCTTGTGGGCGGGATCAAACCGCATTTCTATTGCTTGCCCGTAGCCAAACGCGAAGGTCACCGCATCGCCCTCGTGCAAGCCGCCGTATCTGGCGACAAAAGGTTCTTCCTAGGCACAGACAGCGCGCCTCACACCGATCCGCTGAAATTACAGGCTTGTGGCTGTGCCGGCATCTTTACGGCGCCGAACACCATGTCGTGCCTTGCCGAGGTTTTTGACGCTGCTGATGCATTGCGCAAGCTCGAAGCCTTCGCATCGCTCAACGGCCCGCGTTTCTATGGGCTCGACCCTAACGAGGCAACGATAACCCTGACCAAGGGCGACCCTGTCGCCTACCCGCCACACATTGACACACCAGATGGCCCAGTGACCGTCTTTGACCCCGGTTTTGACCTGCATTGGTCCGTGACTTCCAATTAACGAAAGCTGCAAGCAATGATCCCATCCTCCTTTCCCGACAAAGACGAAATCGCCCGCCTGACCGCAGGTATGCTGCTTGAAATCGACGCGATCACATTTAATTCGCGCGAACCTTTCACCCACGCATCCGGCAAAAAGGCCCCGACCTATGTGGATTGCCGCAAGCTGATCTCTTACCCGCGTATCCGGTCCACATTGATGGATTTTTTATCTGTGACAACGATGCGCGAAGCTGGGTTTGAAGCATTCGACAACATCGCAGGCGGTGAAACCGCAGGCATCCCGTTTGGCGCACTTGTGGCCGAACGTCTGGCCCTTCCAATGACCTATGTGCGTAAAAAGCCGAAAGGTTACGGTAAAAATGCCCGCATTGAAGGCGTGATGACCGAAGGACAGCGCGTGCTTTTGATCGAAGACCTGACCACCGATGGCGGTTCCAAGTTGTCGTTCATTGACGCGATTCGCGAAACCGGTGCTACCTGCAACGCCACTGCAGTAATCTTCTACTATGGAATCTTTGCAGGCGTCGAAGAAACGCTGGCCAACCACGGTGTGCAACTGATCCACCTTTGCACATGGTGGGACGTGCTTGCAGAAGCCAAGGCGCGCGGTTCATACGATTCTGAAACGTTGGACGCAGTAGAGGCCTATTTGCGCGACCCCGCAGGCTGGTCCGCCGCCCACGCCGGCTAAACCAAATAAAATTACAAGTTTGCCCGCAGACTCAGCCAGTCTGCGGGCTAATATTGTGCATATGCTGCAAATACCCCCAACATGTGCTATGCAGCCTCTTATCCACAGAAACATACAATTTGCCGCCACCTGCGGACCTTTGTATGACGCATGTGTGGACGATGGGATGGACTGATGAACGAAGTTGCTAAATTTAATGCGACAGGCGTGGCCGAGGCTGAGCTTGACACAATGCCCAATTCCATCGAAGCCGAGCAGCAGTTGCTGGGTGCTATCCTGACCAACAACGACATTTTTGACCGCATTGCGTCCGTCGTCGGCCCGCAGCATTTCTATGACCCCGTACATGCGCGGATCTTCGAGACAGCCGCCAGCCGGATAGCGAAAAATGCGCTAGCCAGCCCTGTGACGCTGAAAACATTCCTTGAAGACGACGAAGGCCTAAAAGAACTCGGCGGCCCCGCCTATCTTGCCCGTCTTGCGGGATCTGCAATTTCGGCGTTTGCCGCGCGTGACTATGCCCAGATGATCTATGATCTGGCTGTGCGCCGCGAGCTGATCCAAGTCGGTCAAACCATCGCTGCCAAGGCGAAAAAGGTTGATGTTCTATCGGAACCCCGCGAACAAATCGTTGAGGCCGAACAAGAGTTGTACCGCCTCGCCGAACAAGGCTCGTCGGAAACAGGCTTCCAATCCTTCCTGAAAGCCGTGACCGAAGCCGTGAACGTGACCAACGCCGCCTATCAGCGTGATGGCGGTCTGTCGGGCATCTCAACCGGTCTTGTCGATTTGGACAAAAAACTGGGTGGACTGCACAAGTCCGACCTGTTGATCCTTGCTGGTCGTCCATCGATGGGGAAAACATCGCTGGCCACCAACATCGCCTACAACGTCGCCAAGGCATACCGCAAAGGCGCGCTGCCCGACGGGTCAGAGGGCGCAGTCAACGGCGGCGTAGTAGGCTTTTATAGCCTCGAGATGTCAGCCGAACAGCTTGCCGCGCGTATCCTTTCAGAAGCCTCCGAGATCGACTCTCACAAGATCCGGTCCGGCGATATGACTGAAGTCGAATTTCGCCGCTTTGTTGATGCTGCCAAAAGCCTAGAAGCCTGCCCGCTGTTCATCGACGACACGCCTGCCCTGCCTATTTCGCAACTGGCGGCCCGAGCGCGGCGCCTGAAACGGACCCACGGGCTTGATTTGCTGGTTGTCGACTACTTGCAGCTGGTGCGTGGCACAGGCCGGTCTGAAAACCGTGTGAACGAGATTACCGAGATCACGATGGGCCTCAAGGCGATTGCCAAGGAACTCCAAATCCCTGTCGTCGCCCTGTCACAGCTATCGCGTCAGGTTGAAAACCGCGAAGACAAACGCCCGCAACTGTCGGATTTGCGTGAATCTGGCTCAATCGAGCAAGATGCGGACGTCGTGATGTTCGTCTACCGCGAAGAATATTACGTTGAACGCGAACAGCCCGGTGATCACGAAATGGAAAAGATCGCGCTCTGGCAAGAACGCATGGAAAACCTACGCGGCAAAGCCGAAGTCGTGATCGGCAAACAGCGTCACGGGCCGATCGGTTCCGTTGGTCTGCAATTTGAAGGTCAGTTCACGCGCTTTAGTAACCTTGCACAACCATGGCAAGGCACCGCCAGCGAAGAATATTAAACATCGATAGGCCGCGTTTACTTTACGGCTGACTTGCGTTTCTTTTTCATAAACGGGTATTTGAACTGGTTCCAATAGCTCTTTGGAAGACGATCCACGACAACACCGTATTTTTCGGCCACTCAATTTAGGGCAAGTGGTGCGTGCCAAACAGCCAATCCATCTTTCTCTAGAATGATGGATCGAACGGAACTGCCATCAGAACGGGATCATGCAAAACGCGCGGGGCATCTAACATTGCACGAAATCAGTCACGGCGAGGATGGCGAGCGCCTGCACGAATAATGGCAGCGCCACGATATATATTCGTCGGCTGAAAAAACATGGGGCGGTCACATTGATGACGTCTGATGATCACAAGCACACTCACCGCGATGTCGCAGACAGCGCCAATGTTGTTCTCTGAAATAGTTGCTGTACCCTGAGGCAGGGTGAATCTTAGTTAAGCGACAATACTGCCCTAAAAATCCGGACCACTTCAATCGAGCGATACAACCGCACCCTTCGCGGCAAACGGTTGAGCCAATACATCTTTGAAACGATTGAGCAGGCCCAAAACCAGGCGACAGAATGGCTCTGGACTTACAACATTAAGAGACCCAGCGTGATTTGGGCGCAATTGGTTCAAGCCCAATGGACGCGGGCATCGGCGGCATAACACCCGCAATGAAACTGAAAACAGCCGCGTAAATTTTACAGCTGAGCCCCAGTAAAATTGAGGGGATTACCCACTGAAGGATACGAACGTGCAGATGTCCATGCCTCTCAGTAATTTTACAGATCACCATCCGGTAATTGATGGCATGGGGCGTTGGATCGACATCCGGATAACTGAAAGAATTCGGCGCTCCCAGAAACATGGAACCATTGAGATCAGCAGCCTAAACAAACCCCTGATCCACCCACACCCCGCTGCAAACTGGTCGAATTACTAAGGCAACCTCAGCGCGATAACGCTGAATTCATATTAGTGCCCAATCCAAAATCGCAAAGCCACCACAGATTACTTGTGATCACTCCTCGATTTTACCAAGAGCATCAGGGTCCAAATCCACCCAGAGGCCATCGACACTTGCAGTGCAAGGTTCGCCGCAATGAAAAACATAGTAGGTGAAATACCCGTGGTTCTTGCGCATGATGTTAGTCTGGCCGACGTATTCTGATGCCATACGACCGGAAATCTGATCGAATCGTTTCGGCGATCCAATCTTCTGGGAACCGGACACAAGGATGTTTTGGTTTGGGACATCAGGTCCCAACCCATTTTTGGGGATCGCAATTGGCTGAGCGTCAGGGTGAGTTAGCAGAAAACGACGATCAAGCCGAATTGTGTCAATGTGTTGAATCCTGAGAAAGCATCCTTCGCGCGTCCTAATCTCATCACGACAACGCAATGCTTCAACCGGAACATGACCAAACGAAGTCGCAACACGTGCACCGGCCCCAAAGCCAGGAATAAACCAGGAGTGTTTTTTTGTTGCGACAGACGGTTTTTCTGCCAAAACTGCATTTGTTTTACATTTTGCTGCAACACTTTGCAGCAAGGCGGAGCTGAAAATTTCTTCTTGTAACATAAAAATAATATCCCTTTAAAATAATCGTGCAACTTTCCTAAAGACTTCCACCCAGATAAAAGAAATTCAGTACAACATTGCTTTTTCTATCAAATTTTCAACAAATTGAGAAGTTGGACAAAGGGTTTCTTAGGTTCAAAAGGTGATCAACAAAGTTCTCTGAGAGGACGTATTGTTCTACTTTTGGGATCGCCAGACTTCATTTGGCGCGATGATGGCGGTTGAATTCAATCATTCATGCAAGCGAAAGACCGAGAAGCAAACGACAACCAGCCACTCCCAAACGGGCGTTGATCACGTGGCATTTCCAATTGCCCTATGACCTTTCGTAATAGGCGCGTCGGTGTCGTCTAATGCTCACGGAACAATTGCGCGAAAATCCGCAAATTTAAGGCTGGAACGCCAAATTTGCAGTTTCAGCCCTATTCTTCCTCTTGCCGCAAAGCGCCTGTGCTGCCAAAAGAATCGTCATGAGCACCGGACATATCACGATCGACCTCGACGCCATTATCGCAAACTGGCGGGCCTTGGATAAAATGACCTCCGTGGAAACGGCGGCCGTTGTCAAAGCAGACGGATACGGCCTTGGGGCCGCGACCGTGGCCAAGGCATTGGCAAAAGCAGGCGCACGCCGGTTCTTTGTGGCCGTCGCCGAAGAAGGCGGTGCTGTGCGCAACGCCGTTGGTCCCGGCCCAGAGGTTTCGGTATTTGCAGGCCACATGCGCGGTGACACCGACACAATTGGTGATTTAGGCCTGACGCCGATCTTGAATTCGCTTGAACAAGTTACTCGTCATTTTGACGCCCTGCCCGGCCATCCGTTTGGCATTCAGCTTGATACGGGTATGAACCGGCTTGGCATGGAATGGGATGAATGGGCAGCGGTCGCGGAAATCGCTTTGGCGCAGCGGCCAACAGTTGTGATGTCCCATCTGGCTTGTGCCGACGAGCCTGATCACCCAATGAATGCCTATCAACTTGATGTATTCCATAAAATGACCGACGGGATCACCGTGCCACGGTCGCTCGCGGCCACGGGTGGAATTTTGCTGGGCAAAGACTATCACTTTGATCTGTGCCGGCCCGGTATCGGGCTTTACGGCGGGCTGCCATTCACAAAAGCGCGCCCAGTCGTGCAAATGGACCTGCCCGTTGTGCAAATTCGGCACTTGGACGCGGGCGAAGTCGTGGGCTACGCCAATAGCTGGCAGGCCACGCGCCCAAGCCGAGATCGCGACCCTATCAGCGGGCTACGCAGACGGCTTGATCCGGTCGATGTCAGACAAGGCCACGCTATTTTACGGCAACGAACCCGTGCCACTTATTGGCCGCGTGTCGATGGACTTACTGACCGTGGATGTGACCGACCTCAAAGAAGACCCGCATGCGTTGACCCTGCTTGGGGATCAACAAACAGTGGATCAACTGGCAGACGCGTCCGGCACAATTGGCTACGAAATCCTGACGTCACTTGGTGGGCGCTATACACGCCGGACACGCGGCGGATGAAACGCCTACTGGCGATGATCGGGGCTGCGACCCTTGGCGGATTTACAACCGTTGGGCGGATCGCCTTGTTCACTGCTAGCACGTTTCGCCATCTGGCCACGCAGCCGTTTTACGGGCGCGAGTTTGGCCAAGCATTATTCCAAATCGGGTTCCTATCGCTGCCAGTTGTTGGGCTTACGGCCCTGTTCACCGGCGGCGCTCTTGCATTGCAAATCTATTCCGGTGGTGCGCGTTTCTCAGCCGAGGCCGTGGTGCCGCAAATCGTCGCTATCGGCATGGTGCGTGAACTGGGACCAGTGCTTGTCGGGCTGATGATTGCCGCCCGCGTCACATCCTCCATTGCCGCTGAAATCGCGACGATGAAGGTAACCGAACAAATCGACGCACTCGTCACCCTATCGACCCACCCCATGAAATACCTCACAGTGCCGCGTGTTCTAGCGGCGACTCTCGTCATGCCCGCGCTCGTTGGTGTCGGCGACATTATCGGCATTTTGGGCGGCTATATTGTTGGAACCGAGCGTCTGGGCTTTAACGCAGCATCATATCTGCAAAACACCGTCGATTTTCTAGAACAGCGCGACGTCATATCGTCATTGGTCAAAGGGGCGGTATTTGGCTTCATCGCCGCACTCATGGGCTGCTACTATGGCATGGCAGCGGGACGCGGCGCCAGCGGCGTTGGGGCCGCCACCAAAGGGGCCGTCGTTGCAGCGGCAGTGTTGATCCTTGTGGCCAACCTGATCCTGACAGAGGCGTTCTTTTCAATATGATCACACTTTCAGGCATCACTAAAACATTTGGATACAACGCAGTATTGCGCGGTGTTGATCTGCATGTGGACAAAGGGCAATCGCTGGTGGTGATCGGCGGGTCCGGCACAGGTAAATCGGTTTTGATCAAATGCATCATCGGGTTGATAACACCTGATGCGGGGCAAATCATCATTGACGGCCAAGACGTGACCCGCAGCGGGCACGATAAACTACTGCACAGATTTGGAATGCTGTTCCAAGCCTCCGCACTTTTTGACAGCCTGCCGGTGTGGGAAAACGTGTGTTTTCGGATGCTGCGGTCAGGTCAATCTCGCGGCGATCTTCGGGATTTGGCTGCAGAAAAACTGCGCCGGGTTGGCCTTGGGCCAGACGTCGCTGATAAATTTCCAGCCGAGCTGTCGGGCGGCATGCAAAAACGTGTGGGCCTTGCGCGGGCCATCGCGGCTGACCCTGAAATCATCTTTTTTGACGAGCCCACTGCTGGACTTGACCCGATTTTGGCGGGCGTCATCAACGACCTTATCCGCGAGATTACGACAGAAATGGGCGCCACCGCGATCACGATCACACATGATATGTCGTCGGTGCACGCCATCGCTGATCAGGTTGCCATGATCCACGACGGGGTTGTGCAATGGCACGGAAACATAGGCGCCCTTGATCAGACAGACGATGCCCATGTGCTGCAATTCATCACCGGAAGCGCGACTGGACCCATTCCAACCCTGCGTTAATCAAAAGGCGAGCAATGATGCAAAACGTCCTGCGCGGGGCCAATCTGGCCCTGCTGATCCTTTTTCCTATCGCATGGTTTGCACCATTGATGCGCGCAGGTCTTCTGCCGTTATTTGGCCTGTCCGAAATCAGCGTCATCACCGGATTGCAAAGCCTCTGGGACAGCGACGTCGCCCTCGCGCTGCTGGTCACAGCATTCGCGCTTTTTGCGCCCTACCTCAAAACCATCAGCCTTGCCTTGCTGCACTTCAACCTCGCCAGCCCCAAACTGCTGCCAGCGCTAACTTGGATCGGCAAACTCGCCATGGCAGATGTATTTCTCATCGCGCTGTATATCGTGGTGACCAAAGGCGTCGGTATCGGCAAAATTGAAACCATGTGGGGCTTATATCTGTTCACCGCCTGCATTCTTGCGTCGATTCTAATCTCGGCCCTGACAGCCCACTTTTCCAAAGCCTAAATATGTCCACCGAAGGCACCTATGAATTGCCCCATAGACAGCGCATGGTTAATGGGGCAAAACGGGAACATGGCAAAACAACCAATCTATACTTGCAATGAATGTGGCGCGTCCCAAACCAAATGGGGTGGGCAATGCGACGCCTGTCAGGCGTGGAATACAATTGTCGAGGATAAACCACTTGGCTCTGGCCCTGCCAAAAAATCACTGGGCGGTATGCGCGGTAAAAAAATCCCGCTCACCGACCTAGCAAGCCAAGAACCACCACCAGCGCGCACCCTCGTTGGCGTGGGTGAACTTGACCGCGTGCTTGGCGGCGGCCTTGTGCAAGGGTCGGCCCTGCTTGTTGGCGGCGATCCCGGTATCGGTAAATCCACCCTGATGCTGCAAGCCGCCGCACGGTTTGCGCGCAACGGGCTGAAGGTCATCTACATCTCTGGCGAAGAATCTGCGTCGCAGGTCCAAATGAGGGCACAACGGCTGGGCCTCACCGGAAGCCCCGTCAAACTCGCGTCAGAAACAAACTTGCGCGACATCCTGACCACGCTAGAGGCTGAAAAACCCGACCTCGCGATCATTGATTCTATTCAAACCATGTGGGCCGACAATGTCGACAGCGCACCGGGGTCGGTATCCCAAGTCCGCTCGTCGGCGCACGAGCTGACCACATTCGCGAAACAGCGCAACATGGCCGTGATCATGGTCGGCCACGTCACAAAGGACGGCACAATCGCCGGTCCGCGGGTGGTCGAACATATGGTTGACACGGTGCTTTATTTTGAAGGCGATCGCGGCCACCAATTCCGCATCCTGCGTTCAGTCAAGAACCGCTTTGGTCCTGCGGATGAAATCGGCGTGTTTGAAATGACGGGCAAAGGGCTGGCAGAGGTCAAAAATCCCTCTGCCCTGTTTCTGTCAGATCGCGGTAAACCCGCCCCCGGATCAGCCGTCTTTGCAGGCATCGAAGGGTCCCGCCCGATCTTGGGCGAAATCCAAGCGCTCGTGTCACCATCAGCACAGCCCAATGCCAAACGATCCGTCGTCGGATTGGATAGCGGACGGCTTGGAATGATCCTCGCGGTCCTCGAATCGCGCTGCGGCGTGCCGTTCACGGGGCTTGATGTGTACCTCAATGTCGCTGGCGGCATGCGCATTACCGATCCCGGCGCCGATTTGGCCATCGCTGCGGCACTTGTTTCTGCCCGTGAAGACGCCCCGTTACCTGCCGAAGTTGTTATTTTTGGCGAAATTAGCCTGTCTGGGGCACTTCGTCCGGTCGTGCAGACCGAAAATAGATTGAAAGAAGCGCAAAAACTTGGTTTTACGTCTGCAATCACACCGCAACAGACTAAGAAGGTTGCAGTGGCGGGGCTAGAGATGCGGGAAACCAGCGATCTGGCCACGTTTGTTACGCAAGTATTTGGGGACCGTGGCCCCGTCTAAGAACAGCAAAGGGTGTCGGACATGGAAGGTTTCACAATTATTGACGGGGTCGTTGCCGTCATAATCGTTGTTTCAGCGCTGTTGGCTTACAGTCGCGGTTTCGTGCGTGAAGCGATGGCAATTGCAGGCTGGATCGGGGCGACCATTCTGGCGTTCATCTTTGCAGACACAGTTCAACCGCTGATCCGACAAATTCCAGTTGTTGGGGATTTCATCGGGGACAGCTGTGAATTATCTATCATCGCGTCATTCGCAGCCGTATTCGCAGTCGCACTAGTTGTCGTGTCAATCTTTACGCCGCTCTTTTCCAGTCTCATTCAGCGCTCTGCACTTGGGGGTCTCGATCAAGGGTTCGGATTTCTATTTGGCGTCGCACGCGGCGTCCTTTTGGTAACCGTCGCATTCTTTGTCTACCAAACGGTCCTGTCATCGCAGCAAATCGATATGGTCGAAAATAGCCGCTCTGCCAAAGTATTTAGTCAAATGACCGGTCAAATCGGCGAGCGGGACCCAGAGGCCGCACTGGGTTGGATCACCACCCAATATGAACAACTCGTTGGTAACTGTGGCACCCCAGAGTAAATCAAATCAAATAGGCCCCCGCCACACTGGCGCGGGGCCTATTTTCTACCCCGTCGTAACGACGCAGTCGTGACATGGCCCGCGCAAGCGACTATGACACTTTTATAACCGCAACTTGACACGGAGCAGCTCACCTTGTCCCACGCATTCCTCCCCGCCCATCCCTTTGACGATGATAAACTGCGAGAGGAATGTGGCGTGTTTGGCGTTGTTGGCGTCGCCGACGCATCCAACTTCGTAGCGCTCGGCCTACACGCCCTTCAGCACCGCGGCCAAGAAGCAGGCGGCATCGTCACACACGACTTTGAAACTGGCTTTAATCAGCAACGGCGGATGGGTCTCGTGCGTGATAACTTCACGTCCCCAAACATGATGGCCTCCCTGCCCGGCCCCATTGGCATCGGCCACGTCCGTTATTCGACCGCTGGGTCCAAGGGCCAAACGGCGATGCGCGATGTGCAGCCGTTCTTTGGCGAATTTTCCATGGGCGGTGCGGCCATCGCGCATAACGGCAACATCACCAACGCCGATGCGCTGCGCCGCGAACTGATTGAACGCGGATCAATCTTTCAATCATCCTCAGACAGCGAATGCATCATCCACCTGATGGCGCGCTCGATGGGCCAAAATATCCCCGACCGCATGGAAGAAGCCCTGCGCAAAGTCGAAGGCGCGTTTTCCATCGTCGCAATGACCCGCACTAAGATTATCGGCTGCCGTGATCCATTGGGCGTGCGCCCGTTGGTGCTTGGTAAAATCGGTGACGGCTGGGCGCTTGCGTCCGAAACCTGCGCACTTGACATCATCGGCGCTGAATTCGTCCGCGAGATTGCACCCGGCGAAATGGTTGTGATCAGCGAAAAGCACGGCGTCCAAAGCCACTTCCCATTCCGCCCCGCAAAATCGCGGTTCTGCATCTTTGAAAACGTCTACTTTTCGCGACCCGACAGCATCCTTGGTGGGCGGTCAGTCTATGAGACACGCGAAAACATCGGCCGCGAATTGGCCAAAGAGGCCCCCGTTGACGCGGACCTCGTCTGCCCTGTGCCAGACAGCGGCACCCCTGCAGCGATCGGCTATTCGCTTGAATCCGGCATTCCCTACGCGATGGGTATCATCCGCAACCAATACATGGGTAGGACCTTCATCGAGCCCACTGAATCAATCCGCAACATGGGTGTGCGCCTCAAACTCAACGTCAATCGGGCGCTGGTCAAAGGCAAACGCATCATTTTGGTCGACGACAGTGTTGTGCGCGGCACAACCAGCCGCAAAATCAAGGAAATGATCCTTGATGCGGGCGCCGCCGAAGTTCACTTTCGCATCGCGTCGCCACCAACCGCATGGCCCTGCTTTTACGGCGTCGACACACCCGACCGTGACAAACTGCTGGCCGCCAACATGACCGAGGACCAGATGCGCGATCACTTAGGCGTCGATAGCCTCAAGTTCATCTCGCTCGACGGGCTTTACCGCGCCTCTGGCGAAGCAAACGGACGCGATGCTAAGTCTCCCGCGTTCTGTGACGCGTGTTTCTCGGGTGAATACCCCGTCAAACCCACCGACATGATCGCCAAAGGTTTCCAACCCAAAGTTGCGGCTGAATAGATGACGAAAACAGTATTGATCACTGGCGCGTCGCGCGGCCTTGGCGCGGCTATGGCGCGCCAACTGGCCGCCACGCACCACATCATCGCCGTGGCCAAAACCACCGGCGCATTAGAAGAACTCGACGATGCAATCCAATCCGCTGGTGGCCAAGCCACCCTTGCGCCGATGGACATCACTGTTGACGCGGCCATGCAGCAGCTTTGCCGCTCAATCTTTGATCGTTGGGGCAAACTTGATCTGTGGATCCACACCGCCGTACACGCGGCCCCTTTGGCACCCGCAGGCCACATCGGCCCCAAGGATTTGTCCAAATCCATCGACATTAACATCACTGCCACCGCGCGGCTGATCGGCTATGTCGGCCCGCTGCTTGGTCAGTTTGGGCACGCCGTGTTTATGGACGACCCACAAGCAGGCAAACAGTTCTTTGGGGCCTACGGTGCCACCAAGACCGCGCAAACAGCGCTTGCCAAATCTTGGGCGGCTGAAAGCCAGAACACAGGCCCACACGTTCACATCGTCACGCCAAACCCGATGCCGACAGCCACGCGCGCACGGTTTCATCCCGGCGAAGACCGCAGCCCATTGGCAAGCCCAACTGAAGAGGCCGCACGCCTTATCAGCAGCTTGCCCATTTAAGGAAACGCCATGAGCACCCCTGACGAGATTACAAACCTACTTACAGCCGCTCGCGCAAATGCAGTTGATCTGACCAAACCGATCCCCGAAATCGAAGCCGAGATTTTCGACCTTATTTCCACTTTCGAGGCACGCTTGCAGCATCACTTCAAACGCGGTCCGTTCTTTAAAAAATTGCGCGCCCTACTGGTCGAAAACGGGAATACGACTTTGGCTGACAGCGTACATCACTACGCGCAGGCGGTGAATGTCCTCAAGCACGGCACAGGCGCAAGCTACCGCGAACTGAAATCCGCAGATAATCTGCCGTTTAAACTGCATATCCCTGCGGGCAACATTCGGCTTATCGACGTGGCAAAGGGCGGGTTTTACGCGGGTCTGGTCGACACGCTTGATCAGGCACATATGTTTCTAATCCGCCATTAAATTTCACAGCCTTGTGCTTGCCCCAATCCCATGTCCGCTTTAGGGGTTATTGGGTTAGTAAAAGGCGGACCAAATGCGCATTCTGATCACCAATGACGACGGCATCAACGCGCCGGGCCTCAAAACGCTCCAAGCGATCGCGACAGACATCGCAGGGCCGCAAGGCGAGGTTTGGACAGTCGCACCTGCGTTTGAACAATCCGGTGTTGGGCATTGCATTAGCTACACGCACCCGACGATGCTTGCACAGCTGGGCGACAAGCGGTTTGCCGCCGAAGGATCACCCGCCGATTGTGTGCTCGCTGGCCTCTATGAAGTAATGAAAGACACGCCCCCCAATCTGGTTTTATCCGGTATCAATCGGGGCAACAACGCGGCTGAAAATACGCTATATTCCGGCACCATCGGCGCCGTGATCGAGGCTGCGCTGCAAGGCATCCCTGCCATTGCCATGTCGCAGTTCTTTGGTCCTGCCAATAAAGATCTTAATGACCCGTTCGAGGCAGCTGCCCAACACGGGGCGGCAACCGTGCGCGCTCTTTTGGACAAAGGCATCTGGACCAACGACGCCTACACGCTGTTCTATAACGTGAATTTCCCGCCCTGCGCTGCGGCAGACGTCAAAGGCATGGCCGTCACAACCCAAGGGCGGCGCGCAGGCGTTAACTTCTCGGTCGAAACACAAACATCACCAACGGGGCGACAGTTCATGTGGGTGCGCGGTGGCGACCAACACGTGCAGACAGCGGCAGGCACCGACGCGCAGGCAAACCTTGACGGGTATACATCAATCACGCCAATGCGCGCCGACCTCACAGCGCACGATATGATCAAAAAACTCCAAGGTTTATTGGGGTGAGCGCCTCTGCCGAAACCAAAATGCAGTTCCTTTTTGCGCTGCGATCCAAGGGCGTCATCGACACATGCGTGCTAACGGCAATGGAACGGGTCGACCGTGCGGCATTCGTAAAAGGCATCTTTGCAGAGCGCGCCTATGAAGATATGCCGCTGCCCATTTCGTGCGGGCAGACGATCAGCCAACCGTCAATTGTTGGGATAATGACCCAAGCATTAAAGGTGTCACCGCGCGACAAGGTATTGGAAATTGGCACTGGTTCGGGCTATCAGGCCGCGATCCTGTCGCACCTTGCGCGGCGGGTCTATACTGTGGATCGATACCGCAGACTGGTGATCCAAGCCCAAGCGATTTTCACCGCGCAAGACATCACCAACATCACGACATTTACTGGCGATGGCAGTCACGGCTTTGCTGAACATGCGCCGTTTGATCGTATCCTTTTGACCGCCGCCGCCGAGGACCCACCAGGGCCCCTACTTGCGCAATTACGCGTCGGCGGAATCATGGTTTTGCCCGTCGGTCAGTCCGACACCGTGCAAAGCCTTATCCGCGTCACAAGGCTAGAGACGGGTTTTGATTACGAAGAGTTACGCCCCGTGCGTTTTGTGCCCTTGCTCGAAGGGCTTGGCGCAGACTAAAAAGGCACCAAATGTGGGCAGAACACGGGGATAACCACGTGCGCCGCGATCGAGGAGACACGCAGATGACGATGACACGGATTTTGATGACCACAGCTGCGGTTGGGCTGTTGGCCGCATGTGAGAAACCGCTTGATTTTGACCTGCGAGATCTGGCCAATGGCTTTGATACATCCCAATCCGTTGAAAATCTGCCCGCACGGCCCCGCGCCGATGATCGCGGCGTGATCTCTTATCCGAACTACCAAGTTGTTGTAGCGCAAAAAAACGACACGATGATCAGCATCGCCGCCCGTCTGGGCCTCAGCGCACCTGATCTCGCTAGGTTCAACGGAATTGAGCCCGACGTGGCCTTGCGGAGCGGCGAACTTGTCGCCTTGCCAACCCGCGTGTCTGAACCATCGCCAGCAACTGGTGCCGCGCAAACTGGTCCGATCCAACCGTCATCGGTTGATGTCACGGCCATTGCAACAACAGCGCTTGATCGGGCGGGCCCACAAGTTGCAACTCCCGACGCCACGACACCCATGACCGCGCCAACAGCACAAACACGCACCGAGCCCACGCGACACAAGGTTAAACGCGGCGAAACCGTATTTTCGATCTCGCGGATTTACGATGTGCCAGTGCGGGCCGTCGCCGAATGGAACGGGTTTGGTCCCGACCTAAATGTGCGCGAAGGGCAATTCCTATTGATCCCGCAACCAGGCCAATCGGCACCAGTTACAACACCAGCGGTGGCCCCAGGTACGGGCAGCGAAACACCTATTCCGCCAAGCGCTACATTGCCGTTGCCCGATGAAACACCGTCAGTGCCTGTGCCCGCAGCAGAAGTGCCAGACGCCCCCGATTTGGGCGCCACTACACCCGCGGACAGCGCCGCGCGTTTGGCCTATCCGGTGCAAGGTGACATTATCCGCGCCTATGCAGCCGGCCGCAATGAAGGCATTGATATCGGCGTTCCAGCAGGGACATCCGTGAAAGCTGCCGCTGCAGGGACTGTGGCCGCCGTGACAACCGACACGAGCGGTGTGGCGATTATGGTCCTCAAACACGACGGCGGATTGTTGACGGTCTATACCAACCTTGAAGGGCTCACCGTGGCTAAAAATGCATCAGTCAGCCGTGGTCAGGTGATCGGAAAAGTCCGTGCAGGGGACCCAAGTTTCTTACATTTCGAAGTGCGGCGCGGCTTGACATCAGCTGATCCAGCAGAATTTCTACCGTAACACTCCGCGCATTTGTCGGTGCCTCTGGCGGACATATTTGTGCTCGGAAAAAGCGGATTAGCTTAGCTTCACGCCTTTGCGTCCAGCAAGATCTGTGAAATATTGCCATGCCACGCGGCCTGACCTACTGCCGCGCGTCATCTGCCATTCAATGGCCTCTGCGCGCAGCGTTTCGTCATCGATAGGCACACCGTGTGCGTCGCAATAACCGCGGATCATCGTCAGGTAGTCATCTTGATCACACGGATGAAAGCCTAACCAAAGACCAAAGCGGTCTGACAAAGACACTTTTTCCTCAACAGCCTCGCCTGCACTAATTGCCGTGGCTTGTTCGTTTTCGATCATATCACGCGGCATTAGGTGGCGGCGATTGGACGTGGCATACAGCACAACATTGTCTGGCCGCCCCTCAATGCCGCCATCCAGAACAGCCTTGAGTGATTTGTAGTGCGCGTCGTCGTTTCCAAACGACAGATCATCGCAATACATGATGAACCGCTCGGGACGTCCGCGTAGTAAATTCAAACAACGACCAATGCTTGGTAAATCCTCGCGCTGGACCTCAACGACCTTAAGGTTGGGGTAGTCAGCATTCACTTTGCCATGCACAGCTTTGACAAGGCTCGACTTTCCCATGCCACGCGCGCCCCACAAAAGCGCGTTGTTGGCAGGTAGTCCCTCTGCGAATTGAACCGTATTCACCAACAGCGTGTCACGCGCACGATCAATGCCAACCAGCAATGACACGTCCAGGCGGTTTACATGTTCAACTGGTACCAGCCGGTCAGGATCAGGGTGCCAGACAAACGCGGACGCTGCATCAAAATCTGGCGCAGATGCAGGCGCTGGGTTCATACGCTCCAGTGCTGCGGCAATCCGCGCAAGATCGGTCACAGATCAGGCTCGTCGTCACCGTCCGCACCATCCCCGTGGATATCATCATCCCAAAGACCGTCTGCGCGCAGCTTGGCTTCGCGTTTACGTTCCACGCGGGCAACCAATTGGATCGACACCTCATAAAGACCGTACACAACTACGAACAAGATTACCTGACTGATAACATCCGGCGGGGTCGCCAAAGCTGCCACAATCAAGATCGCAACCATCGCATATTTGCGCGTGCCACGCAGACCGCGCGCAGACACAAGGCCCGCCTTGCCCAACAACGTCAGCAACACAGGAAGCTGAAAACACAGGCCAAACGCGACGATGAATTTGATTGTCAGCGCCAGATAGGCCTTGGCCGATCCCTGAAAAATAATCCCTGCAGCAGCGGTTGATGCACCTGCACCAGATCCAACAACGTTTTCCTGCTGAAACCCTAGGAAGAATCCAAAAGCCAGTGGCGTAATCACGTAATAGGCAAACGCAGCACCCGCGAAAAACATGAACGGGGACGCAACCAGAAACGGGAAAAACGCACCCTTTTCATTCTTATACAAACCCGGCGCCACGAACCGCCACAACTGGTAGCTGATGATCGGAAAGCCAATCACAAGCCCACCCAAAAGCGAGATCGAGATCGCAACAAAGAAGCCTTCTTCAAGCGCAATAAACTGCAAGTCACATGATTGGCCACGCGTCGCCAACGCATCGCACAGGGGTTCTGTAAGAAAGTTAAAGACCGGATTCCAGACTGTGAAGCAGATGATCATGCCCACAATAAACGCCATCACCGACCGGATCAGCCTTGTACGCAACTCGGTCAAATGTTCCATCAGCGGGGCAGCGCTGTCATCCATATTATCAGAAGATGTCATGCGTCACCCTTTGGTTTTGCCGCTGGTTTCTTCTTTGCAGCGGGCTTTTTCGCAGCCGGTTTCTTAGCCGCTGTTTTTTTCGCCGCAGCAGGTGCCTTTTCGGTGACGGGTGCAATCGCTTCCGCTGCCGCCGCTTCACGCGTTTTGCGATCCGTCGCCGCCTTGGCCATAGCATTCGACATCTGCGCCTTTTTGGCAGCGCGCTGTTCGGTCAACTCGCGTGTGGCAGGGCCCGGTGAAATCCCAGTTGCCTCGCGAATTTTATCAACCCCGAACTTTTGCGGATTTGCAGCTGCCTTTAAGGTCGACGAGATGTCCTTAATGCCAGAATCGTCGGCCGCAGACTCCATTGCACGGCTAAACTCGCGGGCCATGCCGCGTGCTTTTCCGGTTAATTGACCCACCGTACGGAACATCCCAGGAAGATCCTTGGGGCCGATCACGATCAGGGCCACAATGGCGACAAGCACCATTTCGCTCCAGCCAAGGCCAAACATACGCTATTCCTTAATTGGGGCTTAGGCTTCGTCTTTTTCAGATTTAGGGGTCACGTCTTTGACGTCAGCCAAACCTTCTTCAAGTTCTGCCTTGCTGTCATCCACGCCCTTTTTGAACGCCGTGATACCTTTGCCGACTTCGCCCATCAACGACGAGATTTTGCCACGTCCAAAAAGGACGAGCACGACAACGGCGATCAGCAAAAGACCGGGCAAACCAATGTTATTGAGCATTTGAGTATTCTCCTATTTCCACCCCAATCGCAGGGTGCGTCATACACTTGACCTAGAGATAAGGATGTTTCATCCCCTATGGAAGCCGCAATCCCCTCTTAAATTCACCGTTTCAGAGATAGTTGTGTCATAAAATTGTCAGTTGCCAGAAAAGTGGCAAAACTACACGCACCCAATAAGGAATCACCCATGCGCCGCGCCGACCGCCTTATGTCCCTGATCCAAATTCTACGCGACGGTACGCTTCACAAGGCTTCTGACTTGGCCCGCGCCACCGATGTGTCCCTGCGCACGATCTACCGCGACATGGATACGCTCGCGGCTTCCGGCGTGCCGATTGAGGGCGAACGCGGCGTAGGCTACCGTGTCACTGCCGCCATCACCCTGCCCCCGCTCAACCTGACAATGACCGAAGTCGAAGCCCTGCATATCGGCCTGCAAGCCGTTGGTCAAAACGGGGACGCCGAGCTATCGGCAGCGGCCCGCACCTTATCGGCCAAACTCGACGCCGTGATGCCAGAAGACCGGGCGCGCGCGCCCACTGGTTACGGGTTCGCCGTTTATCCATTTGCTGATGCAGCCCGTGGTTTCCAACATCTTCCGATGATCAGGCAAGCCATTCGGACCCGCCAAAAGCTCCGGCTTGGGTTCCCCGACGGCGACAGGACCGTGCGGCCATTGCAACTTGATTATTGGGGACGGCTCTGGACCTGCCTTGTGTGGTGCGAAAAGGCGCGTGGATTTAAAGAACTCAGGATCGACCAAATTGAGACCCTAAGTATCTTGCCCAGTCTTTTTGTGGATGAGGCAGGTAAAACATTGGCAGACTTCCACAAACGTTAACACCTCGCTTTTTTTAAAAATACTCCCGCCGGAGGCGGCGCAACCTCAAAGCCAATCAGCATAGCCAGCGATGGGGCGGAAATATGCGATGATACGCCCCTCGTTCGGTGCATCACCCGCCCATGGGGCGACGCCGTGGATAAGGTGCCGGTGCAAAACCACAGCTTCGCCAACACCCGTTGGCACCTCCACACGGCGGCAAGTCTCAAACACCTCGCGGCGGGCCACCTGATAGGCATCCGTCACGTCAAGATCGCCGAAATCAGCCGGATGAATCCCCTCAAATATACGCGCAAAGGCCGCACCCATTACGTGGTGACTGCCCTCCCAAACAACCAATGGACTGGCCGTTGCCTCATTCAGTGCCATGCCAATGATAAACCCGTGGGGTTCGCGTAAATGGCGGCGTTTATTGGGGCCTTCGTGCAAAAGCCCATCCATATGGGCCGCATCACGGTTCACACGAAACCGGTGCGCCGCCTCACTTTCATCATCGTCGCAGCGCGGATACCCGTCGTAAACTATGGACACCTGCGCGGCGTGCCAATCGGGTGCCATATGGGCAAACGGCATCGGTACACCGCCCACTGATCCATCCGGCGCATTTGGCAATACATCAACACCAACAAACCACGTCCCACCATGGCGACGCGTGGAGGTATCAAGCCTCCCTGCGGTTTCATATGCCGCCTCGGCCCAGTCGGTTACGCGCTGATCAACAGGCAATACCTCATAGCCAAGATCTACCACCCCACCGCCTTGCGCAGCATGTTGATCGCCACCAACATCAAAAACACGCCAAACACCCGCTTGAGCGGCTTTGGGTCCATCCGGTGCGCCAGTGCAGCACCCCAAGGGGCGGTAATCAACGTCATCGCAATCACCAATATAAACGCAGGCAGGTTGACCGCACCAATCGTAAACGGTGGCGGAGATTGCAAATCAACGGTCAAAAATCCGATCACCGAAGGGACTGCAATAATCACACCAAATCCGGCGGCAGTCGCCACAGCACGGTGGATCGGCACATTATAAAGCGACATCGTCGGCACGCCAAAAGACCCGCCACCAATGCCCATCAGTACCGATAAAAACCCAATCACGGGCGACAACACGATGCGGGCAACACCTTTGGGCATCGCATCACCAACACGCCAATGCGCTTTGCCAAACGTCATATAAAGCCCAACGATAATCGCGAGCACGCCAAAGATCATCTGCAATGTCGCAGACCGCAGCGATGAGGCGATGAAAAACCCAACAACTGCGCCGAGCACAATTCCCAGTGCCCAACTTCGTAGAATTTCCCAATCAACCGCACCCTTTTTATTGTGCGCCATGACCGATCGGATTGACGTGACAATGATCGTCGCCAACGATGTGGCCAAACAAACCTGCATGAGTTGAAAATCGGGATAACCAAGGGCATGGAAAACATAGAAAAACGCAGGCACCAATATGATGCCGCCACCAACGCCCAACAGTCCGGCAAGCACGCCGGCAAAAGCACCAACCGCCAACAAAAGCACACCCATCGTGATCAGCGTATTCAGCCCGTCTTCAACGCCCATCATGCAGATTCCTTCGTGACATAGGCCAGCGCATCCAAAACCACGCGGCTATCAGCACCATCGCGGTGCACATTTTCTGATAAATACCTGCGCCACATACGCGCACCTGGGCGGCCTTGAAACAGGCCCAGCATATGACGGGTGACCTGTTGCAATCGCCCGTTTTCGGTCTGCAAATGCGCCTCAATATAAGGGAGCATCAAATGCACGATGTCCTCGGCACTGTGGGATTCCCCACCGCCAAAAATCTCAGCGTCAGCATTCAACAGAACCTCGGCGGGGGTATGATAGGCCGCTCGCCCAATCATTACGCCATCAAGACCACGGTCCAAGAAACCACGTGCGGCATCCAGATCAGCCACACCGCCATTCACCGACACATGCAAATGTGGAAACAACCCCTTCATCTCATGCACCAGATCATAGTCGAGGGGCGGAATATCGCGGTTTTCCTTTGGGCTTAGCCCCTTGAGCCAAGCCTTGCGGGCATGAATGGTAAAACGATCGCAGCCCGCAGCACTGACCTGCGCCAGAAAATCTGGCAAGATCGCAGCGGGCACCTGATCATCAACACCAATGCGGCATTTCACCGTTACAGGCACATCGACGACAGCGCGCATCGCAGCAACACAGTCGGCAACCAAACCGGCATTTTCCATCAAAACCGCGCCAAACGACCCCGATTGCACTCGGTCCGACGGACAGCCACAGTTCAGGTTCACCTCTGCGTAGCCCCAATCGGCAGCAATACGCGCGGCTTGTGCCAATTGCGCAGGGTTAGAGCCCCCCAGCTGAATAGCCAGAGGATGCTCGGCCGCACTAAAATCCAAAAGACGGGCACGATCACCGTGGATCACAGCCGGCGCCGTCACCATTTCAGTATAGAGCAACGCCTGCTTTGACATAAGGCGGTGGAAATACCGACAATGACGATCCGTCCAATCCATCATAGGAGCTACCGAAAGACGGGCCGCGTAAGCTACGGAATTCATTTCACA
>CAJJCJ010000007.1 GCA_905182645.1 uncultured Sulfitobacter sp. | reverse complement strand
CAGTCATATGAGGCGTCCCGTCCGAGGTTTTCTCGGATGTTTGACCTGTCCGGTCGATCATTGCGGTGACTTGGCGACGCTCGACAACCATGCTGTCAAATTTGCTGACGTTGACAGGATCGTCAAAACGCAAAGTCACCTGGTAACGCGTGCCGTTGCCAATATCGCTGACCCTGATCACGGTGCCCGCAAACGGGCGGCCAAGATAAAGCCCAGTGATATGCTGGCCCAGTTGCACAAGCGGTGCGGGTGTATTGCCCGATTTTGCGTGCAGCGTGTTCCAGTCACGATGCCCAAGTTGTTTTGCCAGCAACTCAAGCGATTGCGCATGGTTTATCGTGTGGCCCGTGCTGGCCAGCGATTGCAGTAATGATTTTGCATGCGCCTTTAGCGCATTCAAGGAGGGTAAGTTTGTCATCTTTCAGGTCAGATGCGGATTTCTCGTTGGGTGCTTGCATTGCCAACAGACCGCAAAATGCTGAGATCAGTTGAAGATGGTTATCAAAGCTTCACCGTGGCAAATGCCTGCAAGCGGCGGGTGCGTTGAACCCTGCCACCTTGTAGAACGCATGTTCCCGTCTGTCTAGCGCCCGGATCGCGCCATGAACGCCAGCCGTTCAAATAGATGCACGTCCTGTTCGTTTTTCAGCAAGGCGCCGTGCAGTTTGGGCAGGGCGTTGGCACCGTCGCGTTTGAGGTCTTCTGGGGTGAGGTCTTCGGCGAGCAAGAGTTTGAGCCAGTCCAGAACTTCGGAGGTCGACGGTTTCTTCTTTAGCCCTGCCGTGTCGCGAATTTCGTAAAATTGCGTGAGCGCGGTGGTCAGCAGATTGTCCTTAATGTCGGGATGATGCACTGCCACGATTTTGCGCATCGTGTCTTGGTCAGGAAAATTGATGTAGTGGAAAAAGCAGCGGCGCAGGAATGCGTCTGGCAGCTCTTTTTCGTTATTTGACGTGATGATAACGACGGGGCGGTGGATCGCGCGCACGGTTTCGCCCGTTTCATAGACGTGGAATTCCATCCGGTCGAGTTCTTGTAGCAAATCATTTGGGAATTCGATGTCGGCTTTGTCGATTTCATCGATTAGCAAAACGACGCGGCCCTCAGCCCCAAAAGCCTGCCACATCTTACCCTTGCGGATGTAATTGGCCACATCGTGGACTTTTTCATCACCCAATTGGCTATCGCGCAGGCGGCTGACCGCATCGTATTCATAAAGGCCCTGTTGGGCTTTGGTCGTGGATTTGATGTGCCATTCAATCATGGGCAGGCCAAGCGCCGCGCTGACTTGACGGGCCAATTCGGTTTTGCCGGTGCCAGGCTCCCCTTTGACCAACAGGGGCCGTTCCAATGTGACGGCAGCATTGACGGCCACCTTAAGATCATCGGTTGCGATATAGGTGTCGGTGCCTTGGAACTGCATAGCGTGTCTTTCGTTAAAAACGGTTCGCCGCAACCTAATGGGGTTATGGGGCATCATCAACAGTTGCTGATTGCCTAATTTCAGGGGGTGACATGCCGTAAAATCGGGAGTAAACGGGCGCAAAATAAGGGGTTAAACGACGTCAGTTTCGGGAGTGATGACTGATGTCGCCAGCATTAAGGGAACGAAGATGAAAGCAGAAACTTTCCTGCCAGAAGATTACCGTCCGGCTGAAACAGAACCATTTATGAACGACATGCATGTCGAATATTTTCGCCGTAAGCTGTTGAACTGGCGCGGTGAATTGCTTGAGGGCAGCCGCGATACTGTTGCAGGCATGAAAGATCAAACCCGCAGCATTCCAGATGTTGCTGATCGTGCATCCGAGGAAACCGACCGGTCGTTGGAATTGCGCACGCGTGATCGTCAGCGCAAACTGGTTAGCAAAATTGACGGTGCGCTGCGCCGCATTGACGAAGGCGAATTTGGGTATTGTTCCAAGACAGGCGAGCAGATTTCGCTGAAGCGCTTGGATGCCCGTCCGATTGCGACCATGAGCCTTGAGGCGCAGGAGCGTCACGAGCGCCGTGAAAAAGTCCACCGCGACGATTGATATGACAAAACCGCGCCAAACAGTTGCGATTGTTGGTGCAGGTATTGGTGGCCTCACGGCTGCATTGGCCTTCGCCCGTAATGGGGCGGAGGTTTTTGTTTTGGAACAGGCGCCTGAACTGAAAGAGGTCGGCGCTGGCATTCAGATTACCCCCAATGGCGCGCGTGTTCTAAATGCATTGGGTTTGGCCGAAGATTGCGCTGCCCAAAGTATCGTCGCACAGGGCGTTCAGCCGATGGATGCCATAACGGGTCGGCCTGTTACGTGTTTTGATCTATCCACCAAATCCCCTGCTTACCGATTCTTTCACCGGGCATCGCTGTTAACTGTTTTGGCTGAAGCGGCAAAAAATGCTGGGGTTCACATCTCATTGGGTCGGCGCGTCAGTGCGGTGACTGCCGATGGCACGGTTAAAACGGATGCCGGCCCGTTGCATGCAGATATCGTTGTTGGCGCGGATGGCATTCATTCCGTGACGCGCGATTTGTTTGGTGGACCAAAGGCTGAATTTACCGGCCAAGTTGCGTGGCGTGATGTGATTATTGTCCCTGATGCCCCCGCCGTTGCCCGTATTTGGATGGGCCCGAACCGTCATGTTGTGACCTATCCGCTAAAGGGCGGGTTGATGAACGTTGTCGCCGTGCAAGAGCGCTCAGACTGGGCGGCGGAAGGGTGGGATCACATGGACAATCCAGTAAATTTGCGGTCGGCATTTTCAGATTGCGCCCCAGATTTGCAAGCAATTTTGGCTAAAGTAAAAGCCCCAAGCCTGTGGGGGTTGTTCCGTCATCCGGTCGCCCCGGTTTGGTCAAAAGGCCACGTTGTTCTGCTGGGCGACGCGGCGCATCCAACGTTGCCGTTTCTTGCTCAGGGTGCAAATTTGGCGATTGAAGATGCTTTTGTTTTGGCACGTTGTTGTGCGGATCATTCATCGGTACAGTCGGCGTTCAGGCACTATCAGCAATTGCGCCGTGACCGCGTTATTCGCGCAATTTCGGCGGCCAATGCCAATGCAAAGAATTATCACCTATCTGGGCTAAAGCGGTCGGTGGCGTTTGCTGGTTTAAAGACGCTTGGTGCTGTCGCGCCCAGTGCCTTTGTTAATCGCCTTGGCTGGCTTTATGATTGCGATGTAACCCGTTGATTAGATCGATATATCAACCCAAACAGGGACGTGGTCAGACGGCTTTTCACGGCCCCGAATATCGCTTTCGATCCAACAGTCATTGAGCAGGTCGGCGCATTGCGGCGTTAGCAAGAAATGGTCGATTCTGATGCCGTCGTTGCGGTCCCATGCGCCTGCTTGGTAGTCCCAAAACGAATAATGCGCGGGGCCTGCGTGGCGGGCGCGGAAGGCTTCGGTAAAACCAAGGTTCACGATCTTGCGAAATGCGGCCCGACTTTGTGGTAAAAACAGTGCATCGTCGGCCCACGCGCTTGGGTGTGCCGCATCTTCTGGTTGTGGAATGATGTTGTAATCACCGCACATTAACGCGGGTTCTTCTGCAGACATAAGGTCGCACGCGCGGGTATAGAGCCGATCCATCCACGCCAATTTGTAATCGTATTTTGGCCCCGGTGCTGGGTTGCCATTGGGCAAATACAGACCACAAATACGAACCGCTTTGTCGCCTATAACAGTGGCCTCAATCCAGCGGGCTTGCTCGTCGGTGTCGTCGCCGGGCAGGCCGCGTGTGACGTCTTCCAAAGGTAGTTTGGACAGAATCGCGACCCCGTTGAAGCCCTTTTGTCCGTGGGTTTCAACGTTATAGCCAAGGTCTTCGATTATTTGACGCGGGAACCCTTCGTCGACGGATTTGACCTCTTGCAAGACCGCCACATCGGGCGCGCTTTCGGTCAACCATGTGGTCAGCGTGTCAATCCGCGCTTTTACGCCATTGATGTTAAATGTCGCAATTTTCATGGGCGCCTCCTTGGTTTGGGGTTGTTTTGACCGATTGAACGGCAGGCCGCAAGTCGCCGTGTCTGCATTTTAAACTTGCGTCAATCACCCTATGCTCTAACGAAGTAATCAACAAAAATAGCAGCAGGCGATTTTATGAAAGATACTGACAGTGCAGCACGGCCATCGGCTCGTGATTGGGTTTTGACGTTGGCGCAATATCGCGACCCGTCGAATTGGCGATCAAGCTTTGAATTGGCTGTGACGGTTATACCGTTCCTAGCACTTTGGGTGGTCGCATGTTTTGTATTGCCGTACAGCTATATCGGCGCATTTGCTATTTCCGCGTTGAACGGCGCGTTTTTGCTACGTCTGTTCATCATACAGCACGATTGCGGCCATGCGTCGTTCCTTGCGAACCGTACGCTGTCTGATTGGATCGGGCGCGCTTTGGGTGTTCTGACGTTGACGCCATATGACGTGTGGAAGCGTACACATGCGCTGCACCATGGCCATCACGGCAACCTTGATCATCGCGGTATCGGTGATGTGATGACCCTTACAGTCGAAGAATTTAAGGCCCGCGGCCTTTGGGGGCGCTTGCGCTACCGTGCATATCGCCATCCGGTGACGATGTTTGTTCTAGGTCCGTCATACTTGTTTTTGTTGCAGAACCGCTTGCCGTTTGGCCTGATGAATGCTGGATCAAAGTATTGGATTAGCTCCATGGGGACCAACCTTGCGACTGCTACAGCCGTTTTCACGGTTTATTGGTTCTTAGGCTTGGGCGCTGTTTTCTTGGTGTTCTTGCCGACGACAATTGTCGCGGCGTCTATTGGCGTTTGGTTGTTCTACGTCCAGCACCAGTTTGAAACGACTGAATGGGACACGACCGAAGACTGGAAATTGCACGATGCGGCCCTGCACGGGTCATCGCATTATGATCTGCCTTCGGTATTGCGTTGGTTTACTGGCAATATCGGTATTCACCACGTGCATCATCTGTATTCGCGAATTCCGTTTTACCGTCTGCCAGAAGTTTTGCGTGACCATGAAGAATTGGTCGAGCAAAGCCGTATGACAATCTGGCAAAGCTTTAAGTGTGCCAGCCTTGATCTGTGGGATGAGAAATCGCGCCGCTTGGTGTCGTTTCGCGCTGCAGCGGCGCTTTAATTACATTGAAAACGATGTGCCGCAGCCGCACGAGCTGCTGGCATTGGGGTTGTTGATCACGAACCGTGCACCGATCAGTTCTTCGCTAAAGTCGATAACGGCTGACGCAAGAAAGGGTAGGGACACGGTATCGATCAACACCTTTTCACCTGATCCTTCGAGAACCAGATCATCGTCTTTCTGCTCATCGAGATCGATTTCATACTGAAACCCAGAACAGCCGCCGCCTTCAACCGCAACCCGCAGGGCCTTGCCTTGTGCGGCAGCGCCGATCTCGGACAGTCGCTCGAATGCGCGTGGGGTCACTGTGGGGGGGAGCATCAGCATTTTGCCAGCCTTACATGTTTGATTTGTTTGCAATATAGGTTGGCAAGGCAAAGACGACAAGACAGGCAAAAAGGGCACGACCAATGACAGCCCCCTACGCGACGGATCCCGACAACATACGTGGCCGTTTATTTCCCGAAGAAGAGAGTTTTTTCCGCTCTCCGTTTCAGCGTGACCGCGACCGGATTATCCACGCGAGCGCATTTCGCAGGCTCAAGCATAAGACCCAAGTGTTTATTGAGCACGAAGGCGACTATTTTCGCACCCGTTTGACACATTCGATTGAGGTGGCCCAAGTCGCCCGCACAGTGGCGGCGTCACTTGGTTTGAATGCCGAGCTGACCGAGGCGATCGCATTGGCGCATGATCTGGGACACACGCCCTTTGGTCATACCGGCGAAGAGGCGCTTGACCGCATGATGCAGCCGTACGGTGGCTTTGATCATAATGCGCAGGCGTTGCGGATTGTCACCGATCTGGAACGTCATTATGCGGAATGGGACGGGCTGAACCTGACGTGGGAATGCCTTGAAGGCATCGCCAAGCACAATGGCCCTGTCACGGGCGACATCCCTTGGGCGTTGACCGCATACAACGATCGCCAAGATCTGGAATTGCACACCCACGCCAGCGCTGAGGCGCAGGCTGCGGCCTTGGCCGATGACATTGCCTACAACAATCACGATCTGCATGACGGGTTGCGCGCCGAGCTATTTAGCACGGATGAATTAGCTGAATTACCGCTTTTGGGCGATTGTTTTGCCCGCGTGGATGCCAAGTATCCTGATTTGAATTATTACCGCCGTCGCCACGAGGCGCTGCGCCGGTTCTTTGGTGTTTTAGTCGAGGATGTGATCAATGTCAGTCGTCATAATTTGGCGCAACTGAACCCGCAGTCGGTGCATGATATCCGTCATGCGGGCCGGATGATGGTGCAATTTTCGCCTGCACTTTGGGCTGATCTAAAAGTCATTCGCAAGTTCCTGTTTGAGCGCATGTACCGCGCCCCTCGGGTCGTTGAAATGCGCGTTGTCGTCACACAGATGGTCGATGATTTGTTCCCGTTTTTCATGGAAAATACTGACGAGCTGCCTAAGCAGTGGCGCAAAGATGTGGCTGATGCCCCCAATAAGGTGGCCTTGGCGCGCATCGTCGCAGATTATATTGCAGGCATGACGGATCGGTTTGCGATCCAAGAACACACACGATTGATTGGCGGCGAACAGATACCGAAAGGCGTAATTGATGGCAATTGAGACCGCATCAGGGCGATGCAACCCGTCATGGCATTCGCGCTAGTGGGCGCATTGGGCGTCGGTTCGCAGTGGATAGCATGGCGTTTGCGGATGCCTGCCATCGTGCTGATGTCGGTCGCGGGAATTATCATTGGGCCTGTGCTGGGTATATTTGATCCAGCGCGCGATATTGGCCCGTTGATGGGGCCAATTATCTCAATTGCGGTTGCGATTATTCTGTTTGAGGGTGGTTTGACGCTGAACTTTCATTCGCTGCAAGATGCAGTGAAAGGCGTGCGTCGGTTGGTGTCTATTGGCGCGCCATTGGGCTGGCTGACGTCGACATTGGCGCTGCGATATGGCGCGGGGCTGTCATGGGAAAGCGCCACGGTTTTTGGCGGCATCATGATTGTCACAGGCCCGACTGTGATTGCGCCGCTGTTGCGCACTGCGCGATTGTCTCGCAGATCCGCCCCATTGCTGCAATGGGAAGCGATTGTAAACGACCCGATTGGCGCATTGGCTGCGGTGCTTGCGTTCTCGGTTGTGTCAGCGTGGCATACGAATTTTACGGCTTAACAAGCGATTATGGAACTGGTGGTTGGGATCGGCTTTGCCAACGTTGTTGGCTGGGCTGGTGGGTACGGGCTTGCGCGGGCGTTTAAGCGGGCGTGGGTGCCCGAATACATGAAGGTGCCAGTGTTGTTTGCGTTGTTGCTGGGCGTATTTGCTGTGTCGGATGCCGTGCTGCACGAAAGCGGGCTATTGGCCGTGACGATCATGGGCATCGTGATCGCGAACTCTAATTTGCCAAGTTATGATGAGCTGCGCCGATTTAAGGAACACGCGACGGTTTTGCTGGTGTCAGGTGTGTTTATCCTACTGGCCGCCGGACTGGATGTAGATGCATTGGCCCAACTAGACATGCGCGCGGTGTATTTTGTGGTGCTGGTCATTCTTGTGGCCCGTCCGCTAACGGTTTTTGTGTCGCTGCTTGGGTGGGGACTGCCGTGGCGCGAACAAGTGTTGGTAGCCTTTACAGGGCCGCGCGGCGTTGTGTTGGTTGCGGTGGCGGGGTTGTTTGGTGACCGGCTGTTGGGCCTTGGGTTTGCGGACGCGGCTTTGATTGGTCCGCTGGCGTTTGTACTGGTGGCTGTCACGGTTGTGTTGCACGGGTTTACGTTAAAGCCATTCGCGCGGTTTCTTGGGCTGAAGGGTGCGGACAGCCCTGGCGTATTGATTGTTGGCGGGTCAGCGTGGACCACGGCATTTGCCGAAGCGCTGAAAAAGGCCGAGGTGCCTGTCCTGATGACTGACCCCAACTATGGAAATTTGCGCAGCGCCCGTGCGGCTGGGATCGAGACCTTTTCGGGTGATATATTATCGGAGGCCGCAGAGCATCGGTTGGAGCTGGTCAGCTATGCGACGATTATCGCGGCAACGTCAAATGATGCGTATAATACGCTTGTGGCCACGGATCTCGCACCTGAATTTGGCCGCGATAACGTATTTCAGGTTATGCGTGAAAAGACCGATAGTGCGCGGCATCAACTGCCACGTACCTTGGGCGGGGCAAATTTTGGGCCGCAGGAGACGCACCGCGGGTTGGACCGTCTTGTGCGGCTTGGTTGGATGTTCCGTACTACGCGCTTGTCCGAAGAATTCATGTTTGAGCAGTGGCGCGCGGACCGCACGACAAGCGCCTTGTTCGCCCGTATTTCGCCTGCTGGAGAGATCAAACTGATCCGACGTGATGACGAGGTTAAGGGCACGCCTGATGTGCGCATCATTGCGCTTTGCCCGCCCGGCGATGACGTGCCCGGTGGTGCGAACCAACCGCCCGTTGATAGCTGACATTGACGACCACGGCTGGCGTGTTAAACCGCCTGACAACACCTATGAAGGACGCCTCTTATGAACCTGTTTGCTGATATACGTGGCTTGGTCATCTCTTGCCTTGACGCAATGGTCGCTGATGGCACTTTGCCTGACGGTCTGGCGATGGGCGCTGTCACAGTGGAACCCCCGCGCGATGCATCGCACGGTGATATGGCAACGAATGCGGCGATGGTTTTGGCAAAACCTGCCAAGATGAACCCGCGTATGATTGCGGATGCGCTGGCGACACGTTTGTTGGCGGATGACCGCGTGGCTGCAGCCGAAGTTGCCGGCCCTGGATTTTTGAATTTGCGGTTGGCGCCAGTGCTTTGGCAAGGTGTGGTCAAGGTCGCATTGACCGACCCGACATTTGGTCAGTCCACGCTGGGTGCAAACAAAAAGATGTTGGTCGAATATGTGTCGGCCAACCCTACGGGGCCGCTGCATGTTGGACATACCCGTGGCGCAGTATTTGGCGACGCACTGGCAAGCTTGTTGGCCTATGCTGGTTATGACGTGACCCGCGAGTATTACATTAACGATGGTGGCGCACAGGTCGATGTGTTGGCCCGTTCGGTTTACCTGCGTTACCAAGAGGCACACGGCCAAGAGGTCGCGTTTGAGGATGGCACATACCCCGGTGATTATCTGATCCCTGTTGGTGAGGCGCTGAAGGCGAAGGTCGGCAGTGAGTATTTGGAAAAAAGCGAAGATGTTTGGCTTGGGGACGTCCGCGAATTTTCAACCGAGGCCATGATGGACCTGATCCGTGCCGATTTGGCATTGTTGGGGATCAAGATGGACAGCTTTTTTTCGGAAAAAGAGTTGTATAATACCGGTCTGATCGAACAAGCGATTGCCGAGCTGGATGCCAAGGGTTTGATTTACCGTGGAACGCTTGAGCCACCAAAAGGCAAAATGCCTGACGATTGGGAGCCACGCGAGCAGACGTTGTTCAAGTCTACTGCACACGGTGATGATGTAGATCGCCCTGTGCAAAAATCTGACGGCGCGTGGACCTATTTTGCGCCCGACATCGCGTATCACTATGGCAAGGTTCAGCGGGGCTTTGATCAGTTGATTGATGTTTTTGGCGCCGACCACGGTGGCTATGTGAAGCGGATGAAGGCGGCTGTTTCGGCGCTGTCTGACGGAAAAGTACCGCTCGATATTAAGCTGACTCAATTGGTTAAGCTGATGAAAAACGGCGAAGAATTCAAGATGTCAAAGCGGGCAGGAACGTTCGTGATGCTGTCGGATGTTGTGGCCCTTGTGGGTCCTGATGTGACCCGTTTCCATATGCTGACGCGCAAAAATGATGCGCCGTTGGACTTTGATTTTGACAAGGTGCTGGAACAGTCCAAGGACAATCCGGTATTTTACGTACAATACGCAAATGCGCGGGTGAATTCGGTGTTGGGCAAGGCGCGGGCTGCAGGAATTGCGGTGGATGATGCCACGCTTGCGGATGTTGATTTTACCAAGTTGAGCCATGACGCCGAGCTGGCAGTCGCGAAAAAATTGGCCGAATGGCCGCGTCTGGTTGAGATTGCAGCAAGGGGCCACGAGCCGCACAAGATCGCGTTTTATCTGTATGATTTGGCGTCGGAATTCCACGGATTGTGGAACCGGGGCAATGACGACATGAGCCTGCGGTTCTTGCAGGACGGCGACAATGACACAACACAAACGAAAATAGCCATGATCCGTGCCGTTTCTGTTGTTATTGCGTCTGGGCTTGGTATTCTTGGCGTAACCCCAGCGGAAGAGATGCGCTAAAGCGTGCCGCCTCTGGGTTCTTTTTGAGGCAACCCAACCGGTTAGCAGTGATCGGGCAGTGAGGCAAAATGGCAGTTTATGATCAGGGGCATGTCCCCATTTCCGGTGCGATGCGCGCCGGTGCTTTGGTGAATTATGTAGGTGCGATCGTATCTTGTGCGTTGATCGTCGGTGTCGGCGTTTGGGGCTATAAGTTGGTCGTGCGCGATGTTTCAGGAATTCCGGTTGTTCGTGCGATGGCGGGCGAGATGCGCGTTTTGCCGACCACCCCTGGTGGTGAAGTTTCTGTCCACACTGGGTTGTCCGTCAATGAAGTCGCTGCTGTCGGTGAGGCGTCTGCCCCCGAAGATAGCGTGGCTTTGGCGCCAGCGATGGCGGGCCTTGCGGATGAGGACGTTGTTACACTGCTATCAACCGGCGTTGAAGAAGTTTCCGCCATTGTCCCATCTGTGGCCCCCGAGATTGAAGTGAAAGTCGCGTTGAATGCAACGCAGATCGTTGCCGCCCCTCTTTCGACCGATGATATTCTTGCACTTGCCAATCAGATAGCGGGGCACACGTTACCGCTTGCGCCGATTGCTGATGTCACGGTTGTCGCGCCGAGGCTAAGCTTAGCTGGGCAAGCCATGGTTACCCCGGTTGTCGCCAAAAACGTCCCTGGCGTATCGGTTTCGCTGCGTCCAATGTTGCGGCCAACTTTTACGCCTGTTGCTGCTGCTGCGGAGGTCCAGTCACTTGTGACAACAACTGCTTTTGCGTTGGGGACCAACCTTGTACAGATCGGCGCGTTTCCGAAGGCCGAAAATGCAGCGACGGAATGGACGCGCTTGCAGGGCCGCTTTGGCGATGTGATGGGCGGTAAGGCCCGCGTCATTCAGGCCGCGACATCGGGCGGTAAGACTTTTTACCGTCTGCGCGCACAAGGGTTTTCCGAGCTAGGCGACGCCCGCCGTTTCTGCGCCGCATTGGTTGCCGAAGGCACGGATTGCATCCCTGTTGTTGTACGTTAAGTGCCAAACGCGAGCATTTTAGCGCCCAAAGGTCAGCGCTTAACTAACTGGGAAAAAGCGTTTTTTCGCGAAAATAACCCGTTCGGGTTTATTGTTTTTGCCCGCAATATTGATACGTCAGACCAACTTCTTGGTCTGACGTTTGATTTGCGCAATGCGGTTGGTCGCGATGCCCCGATCTTGATTGATCAAGAAGGTGGTCGTGTTCAGCGCATGCGCGCGCCGCATTGGCGCGAATGGTTACCGCCGTTGGAACAGGCCGAAAAGGCATCTGACCCTGCGCGGTCGTTTTACTTGCGGTCGCGAATTATTGCTGACGAATTGCACAGCGTTGGTATCGACGCCAATTGCGCGCCGTCGTGTGACATTGCGGGCCCAGATACACATCCTTTTTTGCGCAATCGTTGCCTTGGGGTTGATCCAAAAACGGTGATCCAAAATGCACGTGCCATAGCGGATGGCCTGTTGGCTGGTGGCATATTACCAGTGATGAAACACATGCCCGGACATGGGCGCGGGACCGTTGACAGCCATCTTGAGCTGCCCGTTGCCGATGTTGCATTGGACGTCGCTGCGGATTGGGATTTCGCCCCATTTAAAGGGCTAAACGATTTACCCATGGGAATGACTGCGCATATAATATTTAGCGCTTGCGGTATGGCACCTGCGACGCAGAGCCCTGATATGATTCAAATTATCCGCAACGAGATCGGGTTTGACGGGATTCTTATGACTGATGACATTTCGATGGAGGCGCTGTCTGGTAACGTGGCAGAGCGGACAGCCGCATCAATGGCTGCAGGTTGCGACGTCGTTTTGCATTGCAACGGTGACCCGGCAGAAATGCAGGCTGTGACGAATGCGGCAGGGATAATGACAGATCCGGCAACTGTGCGTGCAGACGCGGCCCTTGCGCAGCGAAAAACCCCAGATGACATTGACATTGCGGCGCTAAGCGCTGAACTTGAAGCGCTTTTGGCGTGAGGGATATGTGACAACCGATCAGTTTCAAGAAGACACGCAAAGTGTCAGCGAACGTGTCGCCGCCGAGGCGCTAATCGTTGACGTTGGTGCGTTTGAAGGGCCGCTTGATCTGCTGCTGATGCTTTCGCGCACCCAAAAGGTGGACCTGCGTCAGATTTCCATTCTCGCATTGGCCGAACAGTATTTGGCGTTTGTTGAACAGGCTAAGACGCTGCGGCTGGAATTGGCTGCAGATTACTTAGTCATGGCTGCATGGTTGGCGTTTCTGAAATCGCGCCTATTGTTGCCACCTGATCCCACCGAAGAAGGCCCGTCAGGCGCAGAATTGGCCGCACATTTGGCGTTTCAGCTTGAGCGCTTAGAGGCGATGCGCAATGCCGCCGCCAAACTCATGGCGCGTGACCAGCTGGGCCGCGATTTCTTTACCCGAGGAATTACCGAAGACGTGCAGCGCGTGCGCCGCGTAACCTATACTGCAACTTTGCTCGACTTGATGCAGGGCTATGCCCGTATCCGCACCAAAGATGATTTTCGCCCGTTTACCATGGACCGCGAGGCCGTGATGACGATGGAGCAATCCCTGTCACGGATGCGGCATCTGATTGGTTTCGCGGGCGAATGGACTGATATTGTTAGTTATTTACCCGAAGGCTGGGATCTTGATCCGGTAAAGCGCCGCTCTGCCACTGCAGCTAATTTTGCCGCATCTTTGGAGCTGGCTAAAGAAGGTAAAATCGAAATTCGACAAGGCGAGGTTTTCTCAGCCATTCAAATCCGAAAAAGGGAGCCGCGCGATGGCTAAGCCTGATAACGATAGCCTTTTTGAGGCACCACCGATGGCCGAACAGGAACGCATGGTTGAGGCGATCCTGTTTGCCACTGCTGATCCTGTCAGCGTCACCGAATTAACAGGCCGCATGCCGCATGGCTGTGACCCTGCGGAGGCCCTTGCGCATGTGCGTAAGCGCTATGCCGGACGCGGTGTGCATTTGATCAGGATTGGTGATGCGTGGGCGTTTCGCACGGCGGGTGACCTTGGGTTTTTGATGCAAAAGGAAACAGTTGAGACGCGCAAGCTGTCGCGTGCTGCGATCGAGACATTGGCGATTGTCGCCTATCATCAACCTGCCACCCGCGCCGAGATTGAAGAAATCCGCGGTGTGTCAGTGAGCCGTGGCACCGTCGACCAATTGATTGAAATGGAATGGGTTCGTATTGGCCGCAGGCGCATGACGCCCGGTCGGCCTGTGACATTTGTCGTAACCCAAGAATTCCTTGATCACTTTGGTCTTGAGAATGCGCGTGACCTGCCGGGTCTTAAGGAATTACGTTCTGCCGGATTGCTGGAAAATCGTCCGCCGCCGGGTGCGTCGCAATTGGCGGGGGCCGATGATGACGAAGACGATGATGATGACGATCAAGTCGAAATGTTCGAAGAGTGAAATTTATCCGCCAATACCTACACTAAACTGATTTAAAATGTTTGGAAAGTTTAAGTCCTTGCCCTTGGTAATTTGACTTAATGTCGACGCCATACAGCGCTTCTGGCATCGCGCTCATGTGTTCATAGACCAATCGCCCGACGACTTGGCCATGTTCCAGAACGAATGGCGCCTCGTGACATCGGACTTCCAAAACCCCGCGCGAGCCTGTTCCACCTGCGGCCGCATAGCCAAATCCAGGATCAAAGAAGCCTGCGTAATGCACACGAAATTCGCCGACCATCGCTAAGTAAGGCGCCATTTCGGCGGCCTGCATTGGCGGGATTACAATGCTTTCACGGCTAACGAGGATGTAGAACGCACCAGGGTCGAGAATGATCCAGCCGTCTTTGGTATGCAGCTCTTCCCAATATTCCGCAGGGTCGTAGTGGGCGAGCAACGACAGGTCGACGACACCAGTATGTGGCTTGGCGCGGTAGCCGACGAGCGTTCCGCTGGCGGGCACCAGATCGACCGAAAATCCGAGACCATCAGATATCACAGGATCACCCGACACGATAGGAGTGACGGCATGTAATGCGCGCAGGTCATCGTCGGACATAAATGTCTGGCCTTGGCGAAAAATGATCTGATTGAGCATCTGGCCCTGACGGGCAACGACAGAAAATGAACGTGGGCAGATTTCAACGTAAAGCGGACCAATATAGCCAGCAGGTACACGGTCAAATTCAATGCCGTGATCGGTGATAATCCGTGTCAGCAGATCTAGCCGCCCAATCGACGACTTTGCCGATGCGGCAGCGGTCATTACGTGGGGTAGGGCGAGGGATTCGAGCAGGGGAACAACATAGACGCAGCCTTTTTCCAAAACCGCGCCTTCGGTCAAATCGATGGCGTGCATTTTGAAATCAGCGAGGCGTTTTGTCACTGTCCGGTTGCGTCCAGCAAGAAACGACGCTCGCACACGGTATGCGGTGGCCCCAAGGCGCAGATCAAGCGACGCCGGCTGGATTTGACCGTCTGCAATCGGGGCAGAGGCCGTAATCGCACCATTGGCTATCAAATCGCGCAACTGGTGGTCTGCTAAAACGCCGGAATGTGTCATCATGTTCCCTTTGGGATTACAAAAACGCCCGCTGCGACGATGCGCAAACGGGCGGTTGTTGTTGGTCGGGCTAGCAGGACTCGAACCTGCGACCTTCCGTCCCCCAGACGGACGCGCTACCAGACTGCGCTATAGCCCGACTGGCGGTGTTCATAGCTGATTTGGACTGGCAGGCAAGACCCAATTCACAGCGACTGACGGATACGGTCGCGCAGCGCCGCGAGCTGAGTAACATGAAGTGAAATTACGCCTGCATTGCGCCGAATTGTGGATTGGTTGGCTACTACGAGCATTGTTAAAATCTGTGGGCGGGGTGTCTTTAATGGTGCAACCACGACTGGCTCAGGTGACAAGGTGACAATGTTATCAGGTGTCGTTTCAACCGCAATCGGCTCTGAAGGGGGCGGCGCCGCTTCAACAACAGGCACAGCATCGTCAGATGTCGTGCCAAGCAAAATTACATGCTTAACGCCTTGTTCACGTAGCAATTTTTGAGCACCTTTGATGGTCATACCCTGATCATGCAGCAGCGCTTTGATCCCAGCCAAAAGTTGAACGTCTTCGGGGCGGTAATATCGGCGGCCACCAGCACGTTTGACAGGCTTAACCTGTGAGAACTTGCTTTCCCAAAAGCGCAGAACATGAGTTGGCGTATCCAACGAGGCCGAAACCTCGCTGATGGTGCGAAAGGCACTTTGTGATTTTGCCATCTGTAACCTAGGTCCTTACTTATTGCCTGCCGCAACCCGATCTTTCATTAAGTGGGACGGACGGAACGTCAAAACGCGGCGCGGATGGATGGGGACTTCTTCGCCGGTCTTTGGATTGCGGCCAACGCGCGCGGCCTTTTCTCGCACCGAAAATGTCCCAAACGATGAGATTTTTACGGCCTCGCCTGACACAAGCGCATCAGAAACGTGTTCGAGCACGCTTTCGACCAAATCGGCGCTTTCATTGCGTGATAGTCCAACTTGGCTATGCACGGCATCCGCTAGATCCATGCGCGTCAAAGTATTGTCAGCCATTGTATTCCCCCGAGGTTGTTGCAGTCGACTTTGTCCGATGGGATTTTAAGAGTCAATAACAAGGGCGTGAGTGGCAGCGTTAAACGGGAAGTTTGCCTACCAGCGTAATACAACCGCGCCCCACGCAAGCCCGCCGCCGATGGCTTCGGTTACAACAAGGTCGCCTTTTTTAATCTGGCCATTTGCCACGCCCACCGACAGTGCCAGCGGGATGGATGCCGCAGAGGTATTGCCGTGATCTTGCACCGTCACAATAACGCGGTCCATACCAACGCCAAGTTTGCGCGCCGTAGATTTGATGATCCGAATGTTGGCTTGATGGGGCACAACCCAGTCAACATCATCAGCGCCGAGGCCGATTTTACCCAGCGCGGTATGCGCGGTTTGCGCCAGTTTTTCGACAGCGTGTTTGAATATTTCTTGGCCCTGCATTTTCAGCACGCCAGTCGTTTGGGTCGACACACCACCGTCTACATAAAGCAGGTCACGGTGGGTTCCGTCCGAATTCAAGTCGGTGGAAAGGATTCCCCGGTCAGCGTTTGTGCCGTCGCCGATTTGCGCCTCAAGCACAACCGCGCCCGCACCATCGCCAAACAAAACGCAGGTCGATCGGTCGGTCCAATCCATGATCCGGCTGAATGTTTCTGCACCAATCACAAGTACACGGTTGGCTTGACCTGATACAATCAGCGCGTTGGCGTTGGTCAATGCAAATGCAAACCCCGCACAAACCGCTTGAATATCAAAGGCATAGCCCTTGGTGTTGCCGATTTTAGCTTGCACCATGGTGGCCGCAGATGGGAATGTCAGATCGGATGTCGATGTCGCCACAATAATCGCGTCGACATCGTTACCAGTCAGGCCAGCCATCGCCAACGCCGCATTGGCTGCGTTGGTCGCAAGGTCGGACGTGCCTTGATCGGGGGCTGCGAAATGACGGCGTTCAATACCCGAACGGGATTTGATCCACTCGTCAGTGGTATCGAGCGTTTTCTCGAACTCTGCATTGGGAACGACGCGATAAGGCAAATAATGCCCAACACCGATGACGACTGCGCGACGTGTCATATTTTAACCATCCGTGTTGGAACCGATTTGAATTGTATCTTGGGCAAGCGCTGCGGCAGATGCAACCCGCGCGGCGAGTTTGTCGGAGAAACCAGATTGCGCCAAGCGGTAAGCAAGGTTCAGGGCCGCAGCCACACCCGTTGCGTCGGCCCCGCCATGGCTTTTTATAACTGTTTGGTTCAGGCCTAAAAACACGCCACCATTTACACGGCGCGGGTCGATCCGCTTGCGGAAACGGTTAAGCGATCCACGGGCGAAAAGCGCGCCGAGCATCGAGAACGGCGTTTTCATCAGAGATTCGCGAAGAAGGCCAGAAATGAGATTCGCAGTGCCTTCGCCGGTTTTTAACGCGACGTTACCTGTAAATCCGTCGGTGACGATCACATCAACGCGCGCAGAGGGCAGGTCGCCGCCTTCAACGAATCCTATGTATTCGTATTCGCCTTTGTCGGCGGCTTGGGCGATCAGTTCATGCGCGACCTTTAATTCGGCGCGGCCTTTGTGTTCTTCGGTACCAACATTCAGCAGCCCAATACGTGGACGCTTAATGTCCAAACCATTGCGCGCATAAGAGGCACCCATAAGCGCATACGTCAGCAAATCGTCTTGGTCGGCGCGAATATCTGCACCTGCATCAAGCATGACGTTAAATCCAGCGGGGTTACGCGACGGCCAGAGGCAGGCAATGGCAGGGCGGTTCACGCCTTCAGCTTTGCGCAGGCGTAGCATCGAAATTGCCATCAATCCGCCTGTGTTTCCGCATGATACTGCAACAGCGGCGGACCCATCGCGCACGGCTTCAACGGCCGACCACATAGAGGTTTTCTTGCCATTGCGCAGCACGTAGCTGGGTTTGTCAGTCATTTCCACAACTTCGGGTGCATCCCATATCTCGACACGGTCGCTGATGTTGCGCTTGGCGATCATCGGGGCCAATTCTGCACGAGGTCCGTGCAGAATCGCGCGGGCCTTTGGCTGACTGGCCAGAAACATAGAAAGGCCCGCGACAACAGTCGCAGGCCCTTTATCGCCGCCCATAGCGTCCACGGATATAATATGTGCGGTGTTGGCCGCGATGTCCGTTTTTGCTTGGGTCATGTTCTTAACGTACAGCTTATGCTGCGTCGTCGTCCAGTTCCACGTCAGCGGACGCGATTACTTCGCGTGTGGCATAGTGGTTGCAAGACGGGCAAATGTGGTGTGGGCGCTTAAGCTCACCACAGTTGTCACATTCGTTTGGGTTCGCTGCAACAAGTGAGTCGTGCGAACGACGGTTGTTACGACGGGATTTGGATACTTTATTCTGCTGGACGGCCATGTCTCAACCCTATGATAAAAGGGCCGTTTTGGCCCGTGTGTTTCAGTCTTTGGGGCGTCCTAAGCGATTGGGACAGCCTTGTCGAGACTGGATGTATTAGAGGTCGCGAACATACTGCGAATTTGTAGCAGCGCAACCCCTTGCGGCGTCTTGTGTTAATTGGTGTCTTCGCCCTTTTTTTGCAGGGCTTCGCGCAACGCGCCAAGGCCTGCAAATGGCTTTGCATCATCGTCTGTCATGGGCGTTAATTCTTTGTCTGTATAGACCGCTTCGCCCAAGTCAGCGCCATCTTTGCGCGGATATAAGGGCAGGGCGAGCGATAACGCCTCGATCATCACTGCTGCCGCATCCACGGACTGGGCCAATGGTTCGGTATTTTCGTCAGCGGTCATTTCGACCTCTTCCTCGTCGGGATCTTCAAAATTGGCGATATACCGCCGTTGCACAGATTCTTCGATGCGGGTAGTGACTGGAACAAGCGAGACCACGCAGGTCTGCACAACTGTGGCGCCAATTTTGGCAGTCAAAGCCCAGTCGGTGCGCCCTTGGGGGGTGAATTCACCGCTAAACCGCAGTTTTTTGACACCCAAGATGCCCAAATGCGTAGCAATCGCTGCACAAGTGGCCGCATCGGGCTGCAATTCAAAGCTGGTGTTGTTCTTATTTGACAGATCGCCAAGGCGCATCGGATTGGTAGGCAATTCAGCCAATGGTGCTTCCATTCTTGAATTAGGGGGCTTGCATGATGTAGAGGGGATAAAAGGCATGAGCCACCAAAGCAAGGGGCAGTCCCAATGGGCAGCAAGGCATTTACAACCGCGCGACGGATGACAGCAATGGTCGCATTGACTGCAGCTATCGCCTGCACCCCAATTATCCGCAATCACGGCTATATGCCGCCAGCCGAGGATTTGTCGTTGATCGCAGTTGGGGTTGATACCCGCTTAACTGTGGCTGCCACGGTAGGTCCGCCGACTTCAGGCGGCGTGCTTGATCAAAGTGGGTTCTACTATGTGTACAGCAAATTCAGGCATGTTGGCGCGATGGCCCCTGTGGAAACAGAGCGCCAAGTGCTTGCCATCAGCTTTGATGACGCAGGTGTTGTGCGCAATATCGAACGGTTTGGCCTGCAAGACGGCAATGTTATCGTGTTGTCACGCCGCGTCACTGATAACGGCGTGCGCGACAGTACCTTCATTCGCCAGCTGCTCGGCAGCATTGGCCGGGTGAACGCTGGCGACTTCTTGGGCGAAGGTTAAGTTTCTTCAGGCGCGAACGTCAGGGCAACGCCGTTGATACAATACCGCAGACCGGTGGGCGCAGGTCCATCGGGAAACACATGCCCCAAGTGCCCGTCACAGCCGTTGCAATGCACCTCTGTGCGTTTCATGAAAAACTTGCGGTCCACGCTTTCACCGACCAATTCGCCGTTCACTGGTGCGTAGAATGACGGCCAACCTGTGCCGCTTTCAAATTTGGTTGTTTGCTTGAATAGGGGCGCCCCGCAGCCGACGCACATGAATGTTCCTGCGTCCTTTGGGAAGTCGTCATGCGTGCCAGCCCGTTCGGTGCCATGTTCACGCATGACTTTGAATGCTTCGGTGGAAAGTTGCGCCTGCCACTCGTGTTTTGATTTGATGACTTTATCCACGGTTTGTTTCCCCTTTGCGCGTTTGTATCGTTAATGTAGGTCGCAAGCGACCATTCGCCAAGATGAGGGACGATGACAGTTTTGCGAGCCCCCCCCCCCGATCTTGTGCCGCATGGCCATGTCACCAGACGACGTCGCTGCATGTCAGGCGTTGCGGTATGCGTGCTTTCACGGCGGTGCTGGGTTGGACGCTGATCACTTTGATACACTGTCGGACCATGTGATGATTGAGCGGGAGGGTGTTTTGGTCTGCACGTTGCGGCTGCGGGTCTTGCCTGATGGGGCGGATTTTTCGGAAACCTATACCGGCGGTTTCTATGACTTTGGGCCGCTTCCCGGTCCAACGATTGAGGTCGGCCGATTTTGCGTCGCCCAAGGCGCATTTTCTTCCGACGTGCTGCGACTAGCGTGGGCCGCGATCACGCAGCGTGTTGATGCAAATCATATCACACATTTGTTTGGCTGCGCGAGCTTTGCCGGGACCGATCCCGTTGCTTATGCTGACGCGTTTGGCGTGCTGCAGGCCAAGCATTTAGGACGCATGACGATAGTGCCAAAAACCGCTGATAACACAAGGTTTTCTGATATTATCGCGGCTGAAAATGATCCGCGCCGCGCCTTGCAACAAATGCCACCATTGCTGCGATCTTATCTTGGGATGGGCGGCTATGTGAGCGATCATTTGGTCGTCGATCACACGCTTGGCACGCTGCATGTTTTCACCGGTTTGGACATCGCAGCAATCCCTGCTGCACGGGTTCGCTCGTTGCGCGCCCTTGCTGCACAAACACAAGGCTTGCACATGGGGCCACTGCGCACTACCTGACGCGCATGGCACGCACACCCTTACTTCAGCTTTCCGACATCGGCCTTACTTTTGGCGGTGATCCTGTATTTGACAACCTGTCTTTGGTTATCCAACCGGGCGACCGCGTCGCGCTGGTCGGACGCAACGGATCAGGCAAGTCCACCTTGATGAAGGTCATGGCCGGATTGATCGAGGCCGACAGCGGCACAAGCGTTGCCGCGACCGGCGTCAGCGTCGGCTACATGGAGCAGGACCCAACGATGGAAGGGTTTGAGACGCTTGGCGCCTATGCTGCCAGCGGATTGCCCGAGGAAGAAGCCTACCGTGTTGATATGGTGGCTGAAGGGTTGAAGTTCGACCCGATGAGCGACCCAAAAACCGCATCTGGCGGGGAACGTCGCCGTGCGGCCTTGGCCAAACTGATGGCTGAAGCCCCAGAATTGATGTTACTCGACGAGCCGACAAACCATTTGGACATTGAGGCAATTGCTTGGTTAGAGACCGAGCTGAAATCGACCCGCGCCGCATTTGTTCTGATCAGCCATGACCGTGCATTCCTGCGCAACCTGACCCGTGCGACCCTGTGGATTGACCGCAGTGAAGTCCGCCGTGCCGAAGAAGGTTTCGACGGCTTTGAGGAATGGCGCGATAAGCTGTGGGAAGAAGAAGACCAACAGCGTCACAAGCTGAACCGCAAGATAAAAGCCGAGGCCCGTTGGGCTGTTGAAGGCATTTCTGCGCGGCGCAAACGGAACCAAGGGCGCGTCCGTGCATTGGCCGAATTGCGCGCCGAAAAATCCGGTCAGATTAAGCGGCAGGGCACTGCGGCTATGGCGTTTGACGGCGGATCAACGTCGGGCAAAAAGGTGATCGAGGCCACTGGCCTGACCAAATCCTTTGACGGCAAACAGATCGTCAGCGGTTTTGACCTGACTGTGAACCGCGGTGACCGTATTGCATTTGTTGGTCCTAACGGTGTCGGAAAAACAACTGTTCTCAATATGTTACTGGGTAAGATTGAACCTGATGCGGGTATTGTAAAGCTTGGTACCAATCTGGATATCGCGGTGTTCGATCAGGCCCGCGCCGCACTGGATCAGAATATGACGCTTTGGGAAAACCTCGCGTCTGATCCGGTACTTGGTGTGTCTGGCAAGTCCGACCAGATTATGGTTCGGGGCAATCCCAAGCACGTCGTTGGCTACCTGAAAGAATTCCTATTCGATGAAGCCCAAGCCCGTGCGCCTGTGCGGTCGTTGTCTGGCGGCGAAAAAGCCCGTCTGCTGCTCGCACGCCTAATGGCGCGCGAAAGCAATGTGCTGGTGTTGGACGAACCGACCAACGACTTGGATATTGAAACGCTTGATCTGCTTCAAGACATCCTTGGCGAATATGACGGTACTGTTATGTTGGTTAGCCACGACCGTGATTTTCTTGACCGCGTGGCGACGACCACCATCGCGATGGAAGGCAACGGCCAAGTCGTGGCCTATGCTGGCGGCTGGACGGACTACCGTCAACAGCGGTCAGATACGATGCCTGATGCGCCTAAATCAGTGGGCAAGCAGATGTCTAAGGGCGGCAAACAGTCGGGCAAAGTAGCCCGCAAGACAGCGCTTTCGTTCACGCAAAAACACCGCTTGGACGAGCTGCCGACTGTCATGGAAAAACTGAACGCTGAGATAACCAAGCTTGAAGTTCTGTTATCGGACCCAGAGCTGTTCACAAAGCAGCTCGCTAAGTTTGAAAAAGCTACCGATGCATTGGTTGCGCGGCAAACTGCCTTGCAATACGCCGAAGAAGAATGGTTGTTGCTAGAAGAACAGGCCGGATCATAAACGATCCGACCTGATTTAACCGTCGAAATCAACCACTTCCATCAACCGTAATGCCGTGGGGCGGTTGGACGCGAGATCGGTCAGCGCCACGTCATCTGCGGTGAATTCACCCCAGCTTGCGACCATATCAGACACCGGCGCGCCGCCCAAAACGGGGTATTCGCTGTTCAATTCCGCGTAGATTCCCTGAGCTGCTGGTGACACGAGAAATTCTAACAACTGCAGCGCGTCTGCACGGTTTGGCGCCGCCTTGGTCATCGCGACACCGGACACGTTCACATGTGTGCCGCCATTTTCAAATGTTGGAAACACGATTCGCACAGAGTTTGCCCAAGCGGTCTGTTCTTCGTCAGCCAGCATTTGGCCCATATAATAGGTGTTCCCGAGGCTAATATCGCATTGGCCGGCCCAGATTGCCTTGACCTGCGCGCGGTCATTGCCTTCGGGTTTGCGCGCAAGATTAGATTTAACGCCTGCGGCCCAAGCGGTTGCACCATCGACGCCAGCATGTGCGATCACGGCGGATGTCAGCGCGAGATTATAGTTGTGTAGGCCGGAACGTGTGCAAATGCGGCCAGCCCATTTGGCAGACGCGAGGTCTTCATAGGTGGTGATTTCGCCATCTGCCACGCGGACGCGACTCGCGTAGATGACGCGCGCACGGGTTGTCAGCCCAAACCACAAATTATCAGGGCTGCGCAGGTTCGCAGGCACGTTTGCCGCCAGAACATCGTTCACAACTGGTTGGATCACATCTGCATCCACAATCTGCTGTAGGTTCGCAATATCGACGGTCATCACCAGATCAGCAGGTGAACGTTTGCCCTCGGCCTTAAGCCGTTCAACCAAACCATCGTCGACAAACGCGAGGTTCACAACAATACCCGTTTCGGCGGTGAACGCGTCCATCACAGGGGCGATCAGATCAGGCTGGCGGGTAGTGTAAATGTTGACGTCCGCCACGGCAGGGCTCGCAATTGCGGCACACGCGGTAGCGAAAAGAATGCGGCGGAGGCTCATGAGATAAATCCAATAGGTAAGCGTTTTGTTGTCATTGTAATAACCCGACTCTTTTTGTCGGGTCAATACTTGAATGATTTAGTCAGGCTTGTTTCTCTACCAATTTGACCTGATCCCAAAGCTCATCCATTTCGGCTAGATCACTTTGCGCAGGGGTTTTTCCTTTTGCTTCAAGTTCATCCTCTACCGCATTAAAACGGCGTATAAATTTCGCGTTGGTACCCCGCACTGCTTCCTCTGGGTCAACGCCGAGATGCCGCGCAAGGTTGGCCATGACAAACATCAGATCACCGAACTCTTCAGTCACTTCTTTTTGGGTTAGCGTGTCGCGCGCCTCGATCAATTCGCCTGCTTCCTCGATAATTTTATCCAAGACATGCGACGTGTCCGGCCAGTCAAACCCCACACGCGCGGCCCGCTTTTGCAGCTTCACCGCGCGGGTCAGCGCCGGAAGGCCGGCAGCGACACCGTCCAATGTACGTGATGTGGTGCCGCGTTCGCTTGCCTTGATCGCTTCCCAATCTGCGGTTTGCTGTTCAGCCGATTTATCGCGCGATTCGTCGCCAAACACATGCGGATGCCGCGCGACCATTTTGTCGGCGATTGACTTGGTGACGCGTTTCAAACGTGAAATGCCCAGCCTCTTCGCCCATCGCCGTGTGATAGACGGTTTGTAACAGTAGATCGCCCAACTCGCCTTCTAGGTCGCTCCAATTCTTGCGTGCAATCGCGTCGGCGACTTCATAGGCCTCTTCAATTGTGTAGGGCGCGATGCTGTCGAAATCCTGCTCGATATCCCATGGGCAGCCGGTTTTGGGGTCCCGCAGGCGGCGCATGATCTCCAAAAGGCGCGGCATGCCGCCATTTGGGTTGTGGATTAACGTATCTGCCATTGCGCGGCCCCTTAGATTGTATTCAACTCATAGTATTATTTAGAACGCAGGAGCGCCAGCAATGCCCGTCATCAACCGGATCGCAGATTTCACCCCCGATATGACCGCATGGCGCCGCCATTTGCACACGATCCCAGAGCTGATGTTCGAATGCCACCAGACAGCCGCGTTTGTGGTTGAACGGTTGCGCGAGTTTGGCATCACCGAAATCCACGAAGGTATCGCCACAACGGGCGTCGTCGCAATCATCGAAGGGCAAGGGGACGGCCCCACAATTGGCCTACGTGCTGATATGGACGCGCTGCCGATGCAGGAAGAAACCGGTCTACCTTATGCGTCCACGGTTGATGGCATGATGCACGCCTGCGGGCATGATGGGCATACCACCATGTTACTAGGAGCTGCACGTTACCTGGCTGAAACCCGCAATTTTAAAGGCCGCGTTGCGCTGATCTTTCAACCAGCCGAGGAAAACGGCGGCGGTGGAGAGGTCATGGTCAAAGAGGGTATCTTGGATACGTTTGACATCAAAGAGGTCTATGCATTGCATAACGCACCAGGAGTTGAGGTTGGAAATTTTTATACCACGCCTGGACCTATTATGGCCGCGGCTGATAGTTTTGACATTCACATTGTGGGCAATGGCGGACATGGCGCCATGCCGCACGCCACTGCAGACCCGATTATGGCGGCCGTTGGGATCGCGAACGCGATCCAGACGATTGTGAGCCGGAACAACTATTCCCAAGACAATCTGGTGGTGTCGATTACGCAAATTCATACAGGGTCTGCTGACAATGTTGTGCCGGAAAAGGCGTATATGAACGGGACTGTTCGTACTTTTGATCCTGCAGTGCGAACAATGGTTATGGCGCGGCTAGAGGCGATCGTAGCGGGGCAAGCGGCGGCCTACGGTGTTGAGGCGCGGATGGATTACCTCGTAGGATATCCGGCGACGATCAACGAACCAGAGCGAACGGAATTTGCTGCAGAAGTCGCGCGCGAAATTGCAGGCGATGCAGGTGTCGACGGCAATGCGCCGCCAGAGATGGGCGCAGAGGATTTTGCATATTTGCTCGAAAAACGACCGGGATCGTACCTGTTCGTCGGCAATGGCGACACAGCTGGCTTGCACCACCCCGAGTATGACTTTGACGATGAAGCCGCTGCTGCGGGCGCGTCATTCTTTGCCAAACTTATTGAACGCGCTTTACCGCTTTAAGGAATTAGATTATGAGCTTAGAAGACGCAAAGACGCAAATTGACCTGGCATTCACGCGCAAAGGCAGGCGCGGATTGGCCTATGAAAATGCCTTCAGCGGGGCCACGTCATTTATGCGGCGGGCCTATAGCAAGGATATAGCAACTGCCGATCTGGTCGTGACGGGCATTCCGTTTGATCAAGCGGTGACGCACCGCCCCGGAACGCGGTTTGGCCCGCGCGCGATCCGCGAAGCATCGACATTGCAGCCCTATGACCCACCTTATGGCTGGGACGGGTTTAATCCGTTGTCCGAATTTGAGATCGTGGATTATGGCGATATGGCGTTTGATTATGCAAACGTTGCGGGGGTGCCCTATCTGATTGAAAATCACATAAAAACTGTTATTTCACAAGGATCTGCAACGGTTACTTTAGGTGGTGATCACTTTATCACGCTGCCAATATTGCGCGCTTACGCTGAAAAATTTGGACCAATGTCGGTCATTCAATTTGATGCGCATTCGGATCTGTGGGCCGATGATGACATGAGCCGGATCGATCATGGCACGTTTATGTATAAAGCCGTTAAGCTAGGGCTGGTTGATGTTACGCGGTCTGTTCAGATCGGCATTCGGACTGAATGCGATGATTATCTGGGGATGCCGTATATCGATGCGCGGACTGTTCATGACAAAGGTGCCACGTATGTCTCTGAAAAGGTCAAAGAAATAGTAGGTGACGCGCCGACGTATGTGACTTTTGACATTGATGCGTTGGACCCTGCATTTGCGCCTGGTACGGGCACGCCGGTTTGGGGTGGGCTTGCCAGTTGGCAGGCTGCAGCAATTCTGCGGGATTTGGCCGGGATCAATATGGTTGGGGGCGACATTGTTGAGGTGTCACCGCCCTATGATACCACGGGCGCCACGGCGATTGCAGGTGCCCATATCGCGATGGAGCTTTGCTGTTTAGCGCTATGGAATAAAAGGAAATAACTATGCCTACTATGCCAATCAGTGGAAACGATCTTGCCCGTTTTTCAGGGCCTCAAACGTTCATGCGCTTGCCGGAAGCAAGCAGTGCTGAGGGGGTGAATGTGGGGTTTATCGGAGTGCCGATGGACATTGGCACAAGCTGGCGGTCCGGGACGCGGATGGGGCCGAAACAATTGCGCGAACAGTCGGCTATGATCCGGCCTTATAATATTCAAACTGGGGCGGCGCCGTTTGATGCTTTGCAGTGTGCTGATTTGGGTGATGTGGCGATAAATACGTTTAGTTTGAGCGACACTATTCGTTTGATAACAGAAACTTATGATGCGCACTTAAAGCATGATTTCATCCCCATGGGGCTCGGTGGCGATCATACGATGACGCTGCCGATTTTACGCTCAATCGCCAAGAAACATGGACCCGTTGCTTTGGTGCATGTTGATGCCCATGCGGACGTGAATGACGAGATGTTTGGCGAGCGGGAAACCCATGGAACGGTGTTCCGCCGCGCCTATGAAGAAGGGCTGATCGTGGCCGATAAAGTTCACCAGATTGGGCTGCGCGGCACAGGCTATACGGCGGATGATTTCACCGAGGCTGCGGGCTGGGGTTTCAACCAATATCTTGCACCGAGTTTGTGGCATAAGTCGTTGTCACCATTGGCAAAAGACATCTGCGTACAGATCGGTGATACGCCGACGTATATCACCTATGATATCGACAGTTTGGACCCCAGTTTTGCCCCTGGCACAGGCACGCCAGAGATCGGCGGGCTGACGACAATGCAGGCGATGGAGCTGATCCGTGGCTTGCGCGGATTGTACATTGTCGGCTGCGATTTGGTCGAGGTTTCACCGCCCTATGACCCAAGCGGAAACACCGCATTAACAGGCGCAAATCTAATGTTTGAGCTGCTTTCTATCTTGCCGGGAGTGCCGTATCGGTAGCGGTATGTTTTGCATAAGTTTCGTATAAGTTTTGCATAAGTTAAAATTGATGACCTGAGGGACGTAAATTTGAAGTATGTGATCATTGCCGTGACCATTGTGGTCATGCTTGGGTTTTATATCCGCCGCGCTCCAGTCCAGCCGTTTTTGGTGGTGCCATTGGTCGAGGCGGACGCGGTCACTGCTGCCGGATTTACGGCTGTGCGGGCCTATTCAGGTGACGCTGATGCGCTGCGCGCGCGTGTTTCCGAAATTGCATTGGCAACACCGCGCACCCAGAAACTGGCAGATGATCCGCTGCAGTTTGTGACCCGTAGTCGTGTCATGGGCTTTCCTGATGTCACGGCGATCGACATTCAAAATGGCTTGCTGACCGTTCACGCGCATTCGGTTTATGGACAGTCTGATCTGCGCGTCAATAAAGCCCGCGTTTTGGATTGGCTGAACCGTTTGGGGCCGCTTTGACTGCTTGACCGTATGTTGGTTTTCGCGCACTGCTTGACCTATGATTGCCCAAGATAAAATTGCCCAAATTATTGATCGGTTTCAGTTTCTAGAAGCCAAGATGGCCGAAGGCGTGTCCGGCGGTGAGATCGCTGCATTGGGCCGTGAATACGCCGAATTGCGCCCCGTTGTGGAAACGGTGACTGCATATCAGGATTTGATTGCGCAGATCACTGAGGCAGAGGAAATGCTGCGTGACCCTGAGATGCGCGAATTGGCTGAAATGGAATTGCCGGATCTTAAGATAGCGGTTGCTGCGTCCGAACACGACGTTCAGCTTGCGTTGCTGCCCAAGGATGCCGCTGATGGCCGTCCTGCGTTACTGGAAATTCGCCCGGGAACTGGCGGTGATGAGGCTGGCCTGTTTGCTGCTGATTTGCTGCGCATGTACCAGCGTTATGCTGACAAACAGGGTTGGAAGTTCGAGATTCTGGAAGAAAGCCTATCGGAGCTTGGTGGCGTTAAAGAAGTCGTCGCCCGCATTGTCGGTGACGGCGTGTTTGCCCGCATGAAATACGAATCTGGTGTTCACCGTGTGCAGCGCGTCCCCGAGACCGAAAGCGGCGGTCGCATTCACACGTCGGCTGCAACTGTCGCAGTGATGCCCGAAGCCGAGGATGTTGATATTCAGATCAACCCCAATGATTTGCGCATTGATACGATGCGCGCATCGGGGTCAGGCGGTCAGCACGTTAACACGACCGACAGTGCGGTCCGTATTTTGCACATCCCCACAGGTATGATTGTTGTCAGCGCCGAGAAATCGCAGCACCGTAACCGTGTGATCGCCATGCAGGTGCTGAAAACCCGACTGTTTGATCTGGAACGCCAGCGCGTTGACGGCGAGAGGTCTGCTGATCGCAAGGCGCAGGTTGGCACTGGCGACAGATCAGAGCGGATTCGCACCTATAACTTCCCGCAAGGCCGCATGACCGACCACCGTATTAACCTAACGTTATATGCGTTGGCGCAGGTGATGCAGGGTGATTTGGATGAGACGATTGATGCGCTGCAGGCCGATGCGCAGGCCACGTTGCTTGCTGAAATGGGCGTCGCGTGACCGAGGATTTAGTTGGATCGGTTCTGGTGTTGAAGGCGACCCGTTTGCTGAAATCTGCGGGAGTTCCCGATGCAGCCCGCGATGCGCGCCGTTTGTTTTCCCATGCGATGGGCGTTGATGCCAGTCGGTTGACCCTGACATTGCCCGACCCTGTTGCCGCTGAGGATGCTGCAGTGTTTACGACACTGATTGCCCGCCGCCAAAACCGAGAGCCGGTTTCGCATCTTACGGGGAAACGCGCGTTTTATGGTCGCGAGTTCGCTGTCACGCCTGATGTGTTGGACCCGCGCCCTGAAACCGAAACCTTGATCGAGGTTGCGTTGCGGTCGCATTTTACCAAGATGGCTGATCTGGGTACTGGATCGGGCTGTATCTTGGTCACATTGCTGGCCGAAGTCCCATGCGGGCAGGGGATTGGTGTTGATCTTAGCCCAAGCGCATTGGCTGTTGCTGCACGCAATGCCCAGACCCACGGCGTCGTGGATCGCGCGTCATTTCATTGCGCTGATTGGCTTAATGGTATCAGCGGTCCGTTTGATCTGATTGTTGCCAATCCGCCTTATATTGCGGTGGCCGAGATGGCTGACCTAGCCCCTGAGGTGCTGCAGTTTGAGCCGCAGATGGCGTTAACGGATTACGGCGACGGGTTGACCCATTACCGCCGGATCGTGACCCAAGCGGTTCCGCTTTTGTTGCCCGATGGCAGGTTGATCGTTGAGATCGGCCCGACGCAAGGTGACGCCGTGTCCCAGATGATGACGCAAGCAGGCCTATGTCATGTCACGGTTACCACCGATCTGGATGGTCGCGACCGCGTTGTCAGCGCCCAGTTGGCAGGTTTCACACCGGAAAGGCGCGGATAACGGCTTATTTTCATGTATTTGCATAGTTTTTGCTTGCCCTGTGCGCACCCCAGTTGGTAAAGTACTGTGATCGCACGGTTGAACCGCAGATTTTTAATGTTCCGTCGATAGTCGCCATAACATCGCAAGGTCTCGGATATCCGCCAACGGTTGGCGCGTAGAGACATTAGCGCAAAGCAAAAGCCTAGAGCTTGACGAAAGCAGTTTCATGAGATCAACGAAGTCACGGTCACGCGGCAATAAAAACCGCAGCAATAACCGGCCGACAGGCGGGAGCATCATCAATCGGGTGTTCGACAGCTCTGGTCCTGATGGCAAAGTGCGCGGCACGCCGCAGCAGATCATCGAGAAATACAATCAGCTTCACCGCGATGGCGTTTTGTCCGGCGACCGTGTGGATGCCGAAAATTTTGCCCAGCACGCGGAGCATTACACACGTCTGTTGGCGGAAGCCCAACGCGAAGTGGACAGCAAGCGTGACGAGCAAGAGGCGCAGAACCGCGAACGCCAAGCAGAGCGTGACCGTGAACGTCAAGATCGCTTGAAGGCCCAAGAGGCCGCTGCAAATGACCCGTCGATTACGGAGCAGCCAGAGATTGCAGATACGCGACGGGTTGAAGTTGAGCCTCGTGACGCTGAACCTATGGATGCCGGACTTGTTGAGACCCCAGAAGCAGCGCCGCCCAAACAGGTGCGCAAACCACGTCAGCGCAAACCGCGCCCACCGGTTGATACCGCCCCAGAGGCCGCCGAATAATTGTAAGAACCCGTCGCATCGCGGCGGGTTTTGTATTTGTAGGGGGCTTTAGCTGTCGAATGCGCGCGCCAAGGCGCAGAATTCTTCTAAGCTGAGTTGCTCGGCCCGCTCTGTTGGTTTTATGCCCGCCATTTTCAAATATTCTTCCGCATCTGGCGACAAAGATTTCAGCGCAGATCGCAACATTTTGCGCCGTTGATTGAACGCGGCGGCCACAACGCGGTTGAGCGTTGCGGGGTTTGCTTCAAATCGCGGCGCGGGCAGGGCGCGCAGATGCACAACGGCTGATGATACTTTTGGCGGCGGCGAAAACGCCTCTGGCGGCAGGTCCATCACGATGCTTGGATCGGAGCGCCATTGTGCCAAAAGCGCCAAGCGACCGTAGGCCTTGGTTCCAGGTTGCGCCACGATGCGTTGCGCCACTTCGCGTTGGAACATCAATGTCAGGCTATCCCAGAACGGTGGCCATTCGGGCGGCGTCAGCCAGCGCACCAGCAATTCTGTGCCGACATTATAGGGCAAGTTCGCTGCCACTTTGATCGGCGGCGTCAAGTGCGCAAGCGGGTTTACGTCGAGCGCGTCGCCGTTGATCGCCGTAAGGCGACCCGGATAGGCGGCTGCGATTTCGGCCATAACAGGCATGCAGCGTGGGTCTTTTTCGATGGCGAGCACGCGGCGCGCGCCCTCGGCCAACAACCCGCGTGTCAGCCCCCCTGGCCCCGGCCCAATTTCAAGCACGTCCGCACCTGTCAAATCCCCCGCCAATCGTGCAATTTTTGCGGTCAGGTTCAGGTCGAGCAAAAAGTTCTGCCCAAGCGATTTTTTGGCCGCCAGATCATGGGTCGCAATGACATCGCGTAGCGGAGGAAGGTTGTCGATTGTCATGACTTTTTCCGAGCATAAATATGTCCGCCGGAGGCTCCGACAGATCTAAACATCGCGTCCATTTGCCATTGTGCGCGCCATGCGCAAAGCAGCGATCATTGACGTCGTATCGGCCATGTCGCGTCCTGCGATATCAAATGCAGTACCGTGATCGGGCGAGGTGCGCACAAACGGCAGGCCCAGCGTGACGTTGACCCCACCTGAAAAGTTCAACGTTTTGATTGGGATAAGAGCTTGGTCGTGATACATGCAGATCGCGACATCATACGTTTGTCGCGCGGCCGCATGGAACATGGTGTCCGCCGACATTGGCCCCGTGATGTCCATGCCTTGGGCGCGTAGTGCATCCAATACGGGTGTGATCATTTCAATCTCTTCGCCGCCCATGTTGCCGGCCTCGCCTGCGTGCGGGTTTAGGCCCGCGACCGCAATGCGTGGTGATGCCAGTCCAAAATCGCGCCGCAGCGCCGCATGTGTGATCAGGATCGTATCGGTCAGGAGGCTCGCCGTAAGCTGGGTGGCCACGTCCGCGAGTGGGATGTGAATCGTGGTGGGCACAACGCGCAGCACGTCACATGCGAGCATCATCACCACGCGGTCAGTGCCAGCCAATGCCGCCAAATATTCTGTGTGTCCTGGATAGGTAAAGTCGGCCCCGTCGATCAAGGCTGCTTTGTGAATCGGTGCTGTGCAGACAGCGTCTGCAATGCCGCGTTGGACCAGATCAACGGCCTCTGCGATGGACGCGATCACGCCGCGGGCATGTTTCGGGTCGGGAACGCCTGCGACGGCAACGCTGCCAAAGTCGCGGGCCAAGACGGGTAGGGCGCGTGCAGACACCGCTGCCGCATCTGATGCAGCGTTGATTTCTAGGAAATTTGCACCGTTGGGCAAATGCCGTGGGTCGCCGATCCAGATGAATGTGTCTTCATCTTTCAGGGCGTCCCATGCCCGATAGGCGGTTTCTGGGCCGATACCTGCTGGTTCGCCGCAGCTAATGGCGATGGGTTTACGTCTGCTCATCGGGTTGTGATGATCGCCGATGAGCGCAGGTCTTCCAACAATGCATCTGAGAAATTCGCAAGCCGCTGGCCGCGCAATTGGTTCCGCACGCTTGCTGGATCGATATTTTCGGTCGCCGCATTTTTCCGCTCGCACAGCATGAGGAACATCAGCGTTTCGCCGTTGCTGCGCGTGAGGTTGTAGGAGGCTTCGTTGGTATCGAGGCGTGCCAACTCGATGGCGATGTCTTGCGGGATGTCCGCAGATGCGATGCTTTGGCGGTCTAGCACGTTTTCGGGCAGCCCTTTGGCTTCGCCGTAAAGATCGCCGCAGGTATCAATGCTGTCGGCTAATTTTTGCGCGGCGCGAAGCCCAGCATCGGATCGCCCGCCTGCCAGATAGAACACAGCGTAATCAACGGCAGATGGTGCCACGGTTGCCGATTGAACTTCGCGAATTGCGCGCAATTGGAACAGGGCGATGCCGTTTTCGATGGGCAGCGGCGCTGTTACTTCACCAGGTGACAGGCCGCGCATGACGCTTTGCAACTGTGGCGGATAGTTGGTGATTGGCAACCATCCTAAACGTCCGCCGTTTTCTCTGCTGGGTATACCGGAAACGCGCCGTGCTTGCGCCTCGAATGCTGATGTAGACCGCAGTTGGCTGATCTCCAGCGCGATTTCCATGGCTTCGGCGGCCCGTTCTGGTGGTGCTGCAATGATGATTTCAGACAGCAAAACTTGGATCGCGGCGCCACCTGTCCCAATTTGTGCAATCGCGCGGTTCACGTCGCTATCTGTGATCGTTGCCTGCGATCCAAAACGGCTACGCACGTAGTCGCGCCAGCTTACACCGATACGGACAAAATCGCGCAGTGATTGTTCGGATACGCCATTGGTGCCAAGGAGTTGCAAAAATTCATCAAGGTCCATTTCGGCGCGCTCGGCAAAATTGGTCATCTCAGAGAGCAGGCTTTCCTCGGTCATACGCAGCCCTGCACGTGCAAGCGCGTCTTCTTTTAGGCGATCTTCGATTAATGCCTCACGGGCGGTTTTGTCTAGATCACCCGCTCTCTGAAAGACCTCTAGCATCCGAATGCGTTGGTCCAACTCAAAACTTGTGATTGCGCGGTCGTTGACCGTGATTACCGGTTGGAACGTGCCTTGGGCTGCGGTCTGTGATCCCAGTATCAGGGTCAAAGCGAAGATGAAAAAACGCATTGGTCTGCCTCTTGTCTTGTTCATGGGGCGCAGGCGGCGGCGGGTCCCGCGTTGCCTTCTGCCGAAAATCCGTTCAGCGATACCGATAGCCCATAGCTGGTCGATGCGTCCACTGTAGTCGATGACGTATACCTGCGCGAGACCGAAAGATCGACCGTCACACATTCGTTTTTATATTGCATGCCCGCGCCTGCAAAGGCTGGTTGGTCATTGGCCAAATCATAGCGCATTTCAAAGTTAACCGCCCAGGCCGGCGCCAGCTGGAATCTGCTATCAAGCGTCCACTCTGAAACCGCGTCTGGTCTGCTTTCTGTCGCGTCAGCGGCTTGCCAGATGTAGGCTGCGTTCACGTCAAGCCACCCGTTTTGCCAGCCAAGCCGTGTCGCCGCCCGCGTCATGCTTGCGTCGTCGTCAAACAGGGTTCGCCCGTCGACTTCAAATCCTGATTTTGCGGTGTATTGCCCTGCCAAAAGCCAATCTGAGAATCGCCTATCAAGGCCTGATGACGGGTTAAACGCAGTGTTGTCAGTGTCCCGCATGACACGCCCAAAAGTCAGCGTAGAGGTCGCACCTTGCGGCGCGATCCGTGTCCACGTCACGCCGATCGCCGCTTGTACACCGACCTCGACTGCGTCATCGCCAGAAAACCGAGAGGTGTCGAACAGGTTCGCTTGGTCCAGCTCTGAGCGCGTGCTGTCTTCATTTGGGGGCGTCACCCCGTATGTGTCAGACCATGAGAGCGCGACCGTCGGCTCTAGCAAGTGCTGTGTGCCGTTTGCTGATGTGCTGGCCAATGGGTACCGCAAGGTCAGCCCAATGCTTGGCATAATCCGCAGGCCATGATCATAGTTTGTGTCGTCATTGATCCCGTACCAATCGGACCGCACCCCTGCACCTGACTGCAGCACAATGCCAGCATTAGTGATCCAATCGCGCGTAACGCTGCCGTTTGCGCTGCCACGTGTTACATCGCGCGCGTCGTCCCTGTCAGTATCGCCGTACCGATATGCGGTGTCCGCAGAGGCCCCGTAACGAAAGGTTCCGCCTGCGGTCATCGCCACGCGGTTTTCATATGACAAACTGCCAGTGATGGGCGGCAGGGACGCGCTGTCTTCATCGTCGCGTAGGGTTTGATAGTAGGTCAAGTTGGCTTGAGTCATGTCGGTGTCGCGGACCCGCAGAAGGGTGACCGCGCTGTCGAGTCGGTCTTTGTTTGAGAAGCCGTAATCCAACAAATACGCGCTGTCCGACGCGAATTCGATGTCGAACGTCAACCCGTAGCCTTTTTCCAGGTCAAACGTGCCATCCGCAAACAGGTAGGATCGCGCACCGGTTTTGAGTGTGTCCTCAGAGATGGCCGCATCAATTGTTAAGTGTCCGCGCATGAAGGCTTGGCGGTACTGTGCCTGAAGTGTGCGAGTCTCAGTAGATAGATACGGGGTTAATGTGACATCGCGGTGGTCGCTGATCCGTATAAAATAGGGGATTTTGATCCCTGTTCCAAGCAGATCTGTGGTCCTCAGCGTTGGGATTAGCAGTCCCGTCGCCCGTGTCAGCGTTGGGTCGGGCAGGCGTATGCGTGGCAGCCAAAAGATAGGTGTGCCACGGATCAGGAACTGCGCATCTGTAAAGTATAGTTGTTGTGCGACTTCGTCATGCACGACTTTTTTTGCACGAATTTCCCATAATGGGCTTTGGGTTCCGCAGACTTTACAAGATGTCGCCGCCACTTTGTAAAGCTGGCTATAGCGTCCATCGATCCGGTCAATTTGGTTGGCTGCAAGTTGTAGTTGTTGGTCAAGGACCAGCCGTGCGCCGCGCAGCATGCCGTTTTCCAGTTTTGGATCAAGTGATGCCTGATCTGCAGTGGTGATCGTTCCGTCGGGTGCTTGGATCAGGATCGGCCCTGTGATGGTCAATCTGTCTGACGATTGGTCAAAGATCACTTGTGCCGCCGACAGACGCGTTCCGTCATAGAACACTTCGATGTTGCCGCTTGCGATCAATTGCGTGCCGCCTTGGATGGTCACGATATCCGCCACAAGGGTCGCCGCCCCTTGCGAGAGGGCGAGTGTCGGAAACATCAAAAGGAAAGCTAAAATTATACGCATTATCCGTCCTCTTGGTGCAAAAGCATCCCAAGTGAAAGCCCAATAGCCGCGAGTGGTGGCGCCCATGCGGCCAGCAGCGCGGGCAATTGCCCGTTTTCGCCCAAAACCTGCGCGAAGTTGCGGATGAAGTAGACCGCGAATGACAACAGAATTGCGAAAAGCACCATCATGCCTGTCCGTCCGCCGCGCTGGTGGCGCAATGTAAAGCTGGCCCCGATCATGACCATCGCGACGAGGAACAGCGGCAGTGCGAGTTCCATCTGGAACCAGACTTGATGTCTTTGCGCCGAAAACCCTGCGGTTTGCAGTCGGTTGATGAAGGCAGGTAGGTCCCAGATCGGAATCGATGACAGTGTCCCGAAGCTATCGCGGATTTGGCTGGCGGTGAGCGTGGACGGGATTTTGAGCGATGGATGTGTGGTCGCAAGCGCTTCAGAATTGATGCCGCCGCCCAGCGGCCAGCTTTTGGCGTTTTGTGTGATCCATGCGCCGTCGTCTAGGGTTGCGAGTGCGGCCTCGATGCGGCGGGTTGGGCCGATGTCGCCCTCAAACGTGATGAAGGTAACGTTGCGCAGCACGGTTCCGTTCAAATTGGCGCTTCCGGCGCGGATCACGGTTTGTCCGTCTTCGTTTCCTTGACGTAGCCACAGGCCGGAGGCCCCAAGCGACAGGACCGAGCTTTCACCGCGCAGTGCATCGCCGCGTTCTTCAAATTGACGCGATGTTGCGGCAACGATGGGGTTCAGGATCGCCACTGATAGGATGCCAATTGTCAGCGCCACAAGTAATGGCGAGATAAGCGCGCGCAGCGCAGATCGCCCCGCCGCCCGTGTCACGACCATCTCAGAAGATCGCGCCAACCCAAGAAACAGCGCGATAGTTGCCAAGATCATTATCAGCGGCAAGATTTGGTAGATCCCTTGCGGTACATTCAGAAGTGTCAGTGTCAGCACGTCGCTAAAGCTCGCGTCGACGCGGCTAAAACGCCGTAATTGTTCGACCAGATCAAGGAACAGCATGATCATAAAGAACACGCCTAAGACCCCCAAGAATGTGATTGCAAAGCGTTTGGCAAAATAGAGATGCAGGATCATGGCTGGGCCCCCAAGCGTGGACGCTCGTTTGAACAGATACGGCTTTGTGGATGCAAACAGCAGGCACCAAACAATGGCAATGCCGATAACGCTCGGCAGATATGACATGAACCAAAGCGATGCATCTTGGCGGGCCATTTTCAGGCCGACGGTTTCCACGGCTTTGATGACGATGATTAGAAATATTGCAAATACAATCTGCCGCCAAACGCCAAAGCGGCTGAACCCACCAACCATAAGGGCGGCGAACCCAAGCAGTGAAGCGACCAACCCAAGCACGGATTGGCTAAACCTGTCATGTGCGGCTGCCAGTAGTTTCGCGGCGCTTTGGCCTGTCTCAGACTGCAGTGCCAGAGAGGCGCCTAATAGTTCAAACGTGCCAACTTGGGACGCGCGCCGTCCTTTGTTTGGGGTGATCTGGATAAAGGCGCCAATATTATAGGCAAAATCATCAAACGTTGTGGTGAACAGTTTTTGGTCGGCCGTGCGCAAGGTTTGGGCCAGCCCGTTGAACATCACAAGCTGCGTGTCACCTTGGGTGCGAACAAGAAATGCTTGGGCGGCGGTGTAGGTCACGTGGCTTTCAGGGTTACGGATGTCGGACAAAAAGATATTCCGCAGTTCACCGCTTGGCGTGATGTCGCTGATGTAGAATGTGATCCCGCCGGTGGGCTCAATAAATCGGCCTTCGGTTAGCAGGCGGGCGGTGACGTTCTGTGCGATCTCGGCTTGGCGTACGTCAAGCTGGGCCAGAGAACGTGGGACAAGCACATGCATCAGCACCGACATTAGAATCATCACGATTAGCCCGAAATAGACCACAGGCCGCGCGAGCCGGAACGCAGAGTACCCCGTTGCTTGGACCACGATCATCTCGGATTCAGACGTCATCCGGTTTGTCACATAAACCGCTGCCGCAAATCCTGCCAGAGGCAACGCAAGCCGGATCACTGCGGGCAGCGACAGCCCTGTGAATTCCAGAAATACCACCGCAGATTGCCCGTCTGCGATCAACTGATCAAACAGCACAACTGCGCGATTGATCCAGTAGACCATCACCAGCACAAAGCTGAAAAAGCCGAACAGCACCATGAGCTGCGACAGCATATAACGGTCAAACCGTGTCACGTGGCCCATCCCCCGAATTGGCGCAGCATATTGTGTGTCAAACTAACCTAAGCTGCGCTGGGACAAAACCGTAATCTGGTCAATTGGTGGGCAGCGGGCTAGGTATTGCCTAAACCAACTGTTCAAGGACCCCCTTTCACATGACTGCATTGACTGATTTCACGTTTTGCGCGACCGATCTGGACCAAATATCGGATTTCGATGGCACGATTGCCATTTTTGTTGGTGCTGACGCCAAGCTCGATGCCTGTGCGCGCAAAGTGAATACACTGACCCGCAAAGCGGTGGACAGGTTTGTTGCAAGCGAGGCGTTTAATGGTTTGGCCGAGGGCGCTGCTGTGCGTTTGGCGTATCCTTCGGGGCTTAGCGCCGTTGCTGTGATCGTGGTCAAGCTGGACCGCAAGCCGACCCAAGAGGCCGCCCGCAAGGCTGGTGCCTCGCTGGCCATTGAAAAGGGCCCGCAGCCGATGCTGGTTTTGGCAGGCAATTTGGGCAGTGCGGATGAGGCCGCGTTGGGGCTGATGCTACGTGATTATGCCTATGTGGATCATAAAACGGCGGAGCCAAAGCTGCGCGGGCCTGTGACCATAATGATGTCCAAGCCTGAGGCTGTGGATGCCGTCGCCTTGCGTTCCGTGGCAGAGGGCGTGTTTTTCACCCGTGACCTGACCAATGCCCCCGCCAATGACCTGACCACCACGAGTTTTGGTGATCGTTTGGCGGAATTGCAGGCGCTTGGCCTAAGAGTTGAGGTTTTGGAAGAAAATCAGCTGGAAGAGCTGGGCATGGGCGCGCTGCTTTGCGTCGGGCAAGGGTCTGCGAGCCCGTCCAAGGTTGTTGTTATGCAATGGCATGGTGGCGGTGATGAGGCCCCGTTTGCACTGGTTGGCAAGGGCGTGGTGTTTGATACTGGCGGTATCAGCATCAAACCTGCGGGCGGCATGGAAGACATGACCATGGATATGGGCGGCGCTGGTGTGGTGTCGGGCGTCATGAAAACGCTGGCGATGCGCAAAGCAAAGGCCAATGTTGTTGGCCTGGTCGGAATTGTTGAAAACATGCCATCCGACCGCGCCGTGCGTCCTGGTGATGTTGTCACGTCCATGAAGGGCGACACGATTGAGGTGATTAACACCGATGCTGAGGGCCGTTTGGTGCTGGCTGATTTGCTTTGGTACGCCCAAGATCGATTTGCCCCGCGTGCCATGATCAATTTGGCGACGCTGACGGGTGCGATGCTTATTGCGCTTGGGCATGAGAATGCAGGCGTGTTTTCAAATTCAGATGATTTGAGTGCTGCGTTTCTGAAGGCGGCTGGGGCTGAGGGTGAAGGTGCGTGGCGTTTGCCGATGTCGCCTGCCTATGACAAGCTGATCAACAGTCGTATCGCCGATATGAAGAACACAGGCGGACGCCCAGCAGGATCGATCACAGCGGCGCAGTTTTTGGCCCGTTTTGTAAAAGACGACTTGCCGTGGGCGCATTTGGACATTGCGGGTGTCGCATCTGTTAAGGGTGCGACGACGCTTGCGCCTGCGGGTGCAACGGGCTGGGGTGTTATGGCGCTTAACCGTTTAATTTCAGATAATTACGAGGCATAAGTGGGAGCTGTATATTTCTATCACCTGACCGAAAGCCCGCTTGAGGACACGTTGCCGATGCTGGTGGGTAAAGCCCAAGGTGCTGGTTGGCGTGTGCTGGTGCGTGGTCGCAACCCTGCTGTTTTGCAACGGTTGGATATGCGGTTGTGGCAAGGTACGCCTGCGTCGTTTCAGCCGCACGGCATGGCAGGCGGTCCGCATGATGACAGCCAGCCTGTGTTATTGGGTGTGGATACGCCTGCGGATGGATTTGGCTGCGTGATGTCGGTGGACGGTGCAGGGGTTACGGCGGCAGAGGTAGGGCAGTTGATGCGTACCTGTGTGCTATTTGACGGCAATGATGATGACGCCAAGGCCCATGCGCGGACCCAGTGGAAGGCGTTGACTGACGCTGGATGTGAGGCCCAATATTGGGCGCAGGACATGGGGTCTTGGGTTAAGAAGGCTGAAAGCACCGGCGCTTAAGTTCAGTTTTAGCGTTTTATGGCGCTATCTTGAAAGTATAAGTTGACCGTCTTTGATGGTGATGCTGTCAAAATTACTGAGATATGTCATACCCAACAGCGACCCAAACATCTGTCCATCATTTACGACTGCGCGCACGCTTGTATCGGTGATTGCACCAAGGCTGACGGTATCAAGCCGCACGGCTGCGGTGCGCACGGTGCCATTGGCGGTGCTGGCGGTGCCAAGATAGGACAGTGAGCTTGGGTTCAGGCCGATGCGTTTTGCGTCGTCTTGGGTCAGCACGACTTGGGATGCCCCTGTGTCGACAACAAATTCGACGGGCACGTTGTTGATGTCGAGGGTCAGATAATAATGCCCATCACGCGCACGGGGCAGCACGATTGTGGTGCCGTCCACGACCGATTGACGCGGGGTGATGGTCCGTTGAATTTCAGGCCACATGCCGATCACAGCGATAGCGCCCATAAAAATCAGAACCCAGATGCCCATTTGTTGCAGCATTTTGCCGATGTTGATGCGGCTTGCCAGCAGATACGACAGCAAAAGAGCGCCCCCCAAAAGGGACAGGTAGATGGCGTCGGCTGTTTGATCACTGCTCATGACGGATCATATAGGGCTTATGCGGCCATTCCAAAAGTCTCTAGCAGGCCATCAAGGATAAATTGTATGGCGAGTGCCGCCAAAAGCATGCCCAGAAGGCGTGTCAGGATGTTGAGGCCCGTTTTACCCAAGAGGCGTTCAAGCAGAGGGGCCACGAGGAAGGCGATGAATACGGTGAACAGCACAGTCAGCATCACAGCGGCGACAGCGGCAAAGCCTGCGACACCTTCGGCTTGACCTGCGAGCAGAATAATCGTGGTGATAGCCCCTGGCCCAACGATCAGCGGCATGGCGAGTGGAAACACAGACGGATCGTCTTGATGTTCAATGGCACCTTCGTTTGCGCTGTCTTCGCGGCGTGCTTGGCGTTTTTGGAAAAGCATCTCAAGCGCTGTGAGGAACAGTAAAACACCGCCTGCGATGCGGAATGCTGACATGGAAATGCCGATGAAGCCTAAAAGCGCCTCGCCCAAGACCAAGAACGCCAACATCAGCATGGCGCCAATCAGGCAGGACCTAATTGCAACACTGCGCCGTTGCGCCGTTGTCATCCCATCGGTGAGTGCCACAAATAATGGCGCCAGACCAAGCGGGTCGATGATGATGAACAGCGTCGTGAAGGCAGCAATCAGGGCTGGTAGATCTGTCATGGTGTGCTTTCTGCGCAGGATGACCCCCGCGCTGATATCTGGTTAACCAAAGTTGATCAGGCTTTCTGCGCCCGTTCAAGCCTTTCGAGCGATTGCATCCATATGGCTTCGGCGCGTTCAAGTGCGTTCATGACTTCGGCGTATTTCGCGTTCCATGTCGCAAGCTCGCCTGCTTTACCGTCTTCATATAAGGCTGGGTCCGCGAGCTTCTTGGCCAGCTTGTCGCGCATCTCGTTAATCTTTTTGACGCGCTCTTCGCCCTTTTTGGTGTCAGACCGCATGGCTTGTAGTTGTTCTTTGCTGGCTGTCTTTTTCTTTTCAGTGGGCTTTGGCTTATCTTTGCCCTTTGGCTTTTCTGGCGTCAGCAGCATTTTGCGGTAGGCTTGCAGGTCATCATCATAGGATGTGACGTGCCCGTCTTTGACCAACCACAACCGATCAGCGACCATCGACAGCAAGTGCATGTCGTGGCTGACAAGGATCACGGCGCCGGTATAGGCGGTCAGCGCGTCAACAAGTGCTTCACGAGATTCGATATCAAGGTGGTTTGTCGGCTCGTCGAGGATAAGCAGATGCGGGGCAGGGAGAGTGGCCAACAGCAGCGACAGACGCGCCTTTTGACCGCCCGATAGACGCCCAACTTCGGTGTCGGCTTGATCAGCGCCGAGGCCGAACCCTGCGAGGCGGGCACGCAGTCGTGCTTGGCCTTCGGAGGCGCGTTCGCGCATCAGGTGCTCAAGCGGCGTTTCATCGACGTAAAGTTCGTCGACTTGGTGCTGAGCAAAGAAACCGATGCGCAGTTTGTTTGATGTGACCATGTTGCCGCTGGCGATTTGCAGCCGATCAGAGAGCATTTTTGAGAGCGTTGATTTGCCTTCGCCGTTCCGGCCAAGCAGGGCGATCCGGTCATCTTGGTCGATGCGCAGGTTCAGATCGCGCAGAATGATGGTGTCGCCGTAACCAACAGAGGCGCCTTCGGTGGCGATGATGGGCGGAGACAGTTCTTCCGGCTTGGGGAAGGTGAACACGGTGCGCGCCACGTCTTCTGGTGCACGAATGGTTTCCATCTTTTCAAGGGCTTTGACGCGGGACTGGGCTTGCTTGGCTTTGGATGCTTTCGCCTTAAAGCGGTCAACGAAGGCTTGCAGGTGTTCGCGTTTCGCGTCTTGTTTCTTGGCCGCAGACGCCATGAGCGCGCGTTTTTGCGCACGCTGTTTGGCGAACATGTCGTAGGTGCCTGTGTAGTAGATCAGGCCCTTGTCTTCAAGGTGCAGGATGCCGCCAACGGACCGGTTCAGCAGTTCGCGGTCGTGGCTGACGATCAGCACGGTGTGCGGGTATTTTGTCAGGTAGGCTTCGAGCCAAAGCGCGCCTTCGAGATCGAGATAGTTTGTCGGCTCGTCGAGCAGCAGCAGGTCGGGCTCCGAGAACAGAACGGCGGCCAAGGCCACGCGCATCCGCCAGCCACCAGAGAAGGCGGAGCAGGGTTGCAGCTGTTCGTTATGGGTAAAGCCGAGGCCGCGCAGGATCGATGCGGCACGGGCTTCTGCGGACCATGCGTCGATGTCGACAAGGCGGGTTTGTACTTCTGCGATGCGGCTTGGGTCGGTGGCTGTTTCAGCCTCGGCCAGCAGCGCCTCGCGTTCAACATCGGCCCGTAGCACGGTATTGATCAGCGATACCTCGTTGCCGGGGACCTCTTGGGAAACGCCGCCTATTTTCCAACCCTTGGGCATGTTCACAACGCCCGTGTCGAGCACCATTTCGCCACGAATGATTTTGAACAGCGTCGTTTTGCCAGACCCGTTTCGGCCCACAAGACCAACCTTGTGACCGGTCGGAATGGTGACGGATGCGTTTTCGACCAATGTGCGGCCAGCGACGGAATATGTGATGTCAGATATTTTAAGCATGGGGTCGCTTTGCCTGATGTAAAGCGCGGCGTCAATCACCGCTTTTCAAGTCGCAGGCGTCATGTTAGTTCGCGCGCATCAATTCATACGGGCACAGCCCCGATCATCAGCAAAAAGAGGCCCATCATGGCAATTCAGCGTACATTTTCTATCATCAAGCCAGACGCCACAAAGCGTAACCTTACGGGCGCAATCGCCGCGAAATTTGAAGCCGCTGGCCTGCGGATCGTCGCATCCAAGCGCATTCAGTTGTCTTTGGCACAAGCACAAGAATTCTACGGTGTGCATTCCGAACGTCCGTTCTTTGGCGAATTGACCGAATTCATGATTTCCGAACCAATTGTTGTTCAGGTTCTTGAAGGCGAAGATGCAATCGCGAAAAACCGCGAAGTTATGGGTGCGACTAACCCTGCCGACGCAGCAGACGGCACAATCCGTAAGGAATTCGCACTGTCCATCGGCGAAAACTCCGTTCACGGATCCGACGCGCCAGAAACAGCAGCCGAAGAAATCGCATTCTTCTTCTCCGGTCTTGAACTGGTTGGCTAAATTGGGCTGTGCTTTAGGGCACGCTTAATAAGCTAGAAAAGCCGCCGCGCAGATGATGCGTGGCGGCTTTTTTGTTTCGGAGGTATTCTGTGCGGACAAGGCGTCCGTTTGTACAGACCACATCAAACTGCAGCCAAGAGCCGAACCAAGGCATTCCTTTTATCCTTTCTATTGAAACAGATAGAGGTCTATGAATGACCGGTGCTCCTGAAACGCGGCGCTCTGTTGCTTGTGCCATGCAATATACACCAGAGCGTTACAGCCGCTTCGTTCAGTTGCTCCAGTTCGCAATAACGTCATAGGCTTCAGCTTTGGGGGTGGCCTCCATATGGTCGGAAAATGCGCCCCAAAGTTCCGCCACTTTGGTGGCATTGGCGTTCGAAGTGGCCTCACTCTCGACGACTGAGATAACGTAGCCGCTGCCGTCATCATTCAAAACATTAATGAAATTATGTATCCCGGGCATTCCCATAATCTAGCTTTTCAGCGAATTCATAATTGCGGTTGTGGCGTCCTTAGAGCCGGGCTTCATCTTATAATGAGTAACACGAGCAAACATTATGCAATCCTTACCTATTAATTTTGAATAACCAAAGCCGATAGACTTTGTCCGTCGAAGTATAGCACGAAAAGTTGCAAACAGTTAATTAGTGCCGCGCTGCTCCAATTAACTGCAGGAACTGAAGGTGGATCAAGGCCGAAGACGTCGATAAAATCTGACAATTCAGTTATCCATCGACGATCGTCAATGTCCGCATATCGGACCTCTAGACACGATGCCGCATTGGAAGCAATGAACTCGAATCGGTGCTTGGCAAAAAATATCAGATAAATTTTAGCGCCTACGTTTTGACTTCGACCACGCCAATCCGGTTGAGAAAGGTTTCTAACTCGGACCGTTCCACGTCAAATGTTGCCACTTTTATTTTGTCGAAACGCACCCTAAGTTTTTGTTTTTCATCACCTTTGCAATCGTTCCACGGGCGGCCTTGCAGTGCCATGTGCAGGACGTAGTACATGATGAAATGCGGGCGGCTGCCTGATTGCAGCAGGCGTGTGTAGGCCTCGTCGGCGCCTAGATCGCGTAGTTGTGCGGCGGTGGTGATGCCGACGCCTATCAACGCTTTTTCTTGCGCGGGGCCGATGTTGCGGATGGTAGTCAGGTCAGACATTAGGCTACTTTAGGCTGCGCGCGAAAAAAGGGCCAGTGGGCGGCTTTGCATCATCAGGGAGGTGGATGATGGTAAGCTGTCCGCTGGCCGTCGTGATCTTCAGTCAGATACTGGCATAATCGGTGTAGACCGGTTTAGGCGGGGGAGAACCACCATTTGCCTGCGCCGGAGTGGGGCGCGGTGTTGCCGGTTGTGTCGTGCCGATGGGCTTTGACGTAGCCATTGCGTGTATCCTTGTCTGCCTCAGTGTGCGGAAGTTCCGCGGGCCTCTTGGTTGAGCCATAAAGGAAGCCTTGCGCAGGAATTGGACCTGCACAAGGCGTGATTGTGTCTTTATTGTGGCGCTGTGTCCGTGGGGTTACGCCCGTGGTTTGCGCGGCTTAGGCTTGCCACCCGGAGGAACGAAACGCTTGGATGTATCGGTTGCCTTTGCTTTTGGCTTACCGGATGCACCGTCTGATTTGCCTTTGTACGCCGACTTTGGTCCGTCGGATTTGCCCTTATAGCCTTCAGATTTCCCTTTGTAGGCTGGCTTTGGGCCATCGGACTTACCTTTGTACGCAGGCTTGGGGCCGTCAGACTTGCCTTTATACGCGGGCTTTGGTCCGTCTGATTTGCCTTTGTAACCTTCAGCTTTGTACGGTTTTTTGGTTGTGACAACCGCATCGCCGTGATCGCGGCGCTCTGGCTTAGCGAAGTTTGATTTCTTGTGGCGTGGCTTTTCGCGGCGTGCTTCATCACCGTCACCGCGCGGCTGGATCGCAGCAACATTGTCTTGTGCGGACGGCGGCGGCGTGGATGTGTCGCGTGGTTTACGCGGACGGTCATCGCGGTTGTACGCAGGTTTGCTATCGCGCGGCTTGTCATCATAATCGCGCTTGGTTTTGCGCGGGCCGCCACGTTCGCCAAGGTTTGGCGCGCTATCAAGGGCAGTCAGTTTCGCCTGATTTTCCAAGGACATCGCGGAGCCCACGGATTTCAGAAACCCAGCAACCGCGCCTTCTGCGATTTCCACAAAGGTTTCGTTTGGCTGAATACGGATCGCACCAATTTCGTTTTTAGTGATGCCACCGGCTGTGCAGATCATCGGCAGCAACCAGCGCGCTTCTGCTTTGCCTTCGCGGCCAACATCCACAGAGAACCATTTGGACGGGCCAAATTCTTTACGCTCTTTTGGTGCCCGATCAGGGCGATCTGGACGATCAGGGCGCTGTGGGCTGTCTTTGTAGTCTGACAAATGCTCTGGCGCAGAGTTGTTGCCAGCGAACAGGCGCAAATACGCGGCTGCGATTTTTTCTGGTGCGTGCAGAGCGACCAATTTTGCAGCGAACTCGGCGATGTCAGCGGGGACGTCTTCGGTCCAAACTGGATCTTCAAGCAGGCGTTCTTGGTCGCGCGCTGTGACTTCGTCGGCTGTTGGTGGGTTTGCCCATGTGGCTTCAAGTTTGCCCCATGACAACAGGTTCATCGCCCGACGCTTCATTTTCGCAGGTGCAATCAGGGCTGACACACCTTTGCGGCCCGCGCGACCAGTACGGCCAGAGCGGTGCAGCAATGTTTCAGCGTTTGTGGGCAATTCAGCGTGAATGACCAATTCGAGGTTCGGCAAATCGATACCGCGCGCCGCAACATCGGTTGCAACGCAGACCTTAGCGCGGCCATCGCGCATGGCTTGCAATGCGTGCGACCGTTCTTGTTGAGACAGCTCGCCGGACAGTGCAACAGTGGCGAAACCACGGTTGGATAGACGTGTCGTCAAGCGTGTTACCGATGCACGAGTGTTACAGAACACGATCGCGTTTGGCGCATCGTAGAACCGCAATGTGTTGATGATCGCCGCGTCAATGTCGTGGTTGGCCACCGACAGTGCGCGATATTCGATGTCAGAGTGCTGGGATTCTTTGGACACTGTCGCAACGCGTTCGGCGTTTTTCTGGTAAGACTTTGCCAGCTTTGCAATCGCGGCTGGCACGGTCGCTGAGAACATCAATGTACGGCGTGTTTCAGGGGCTTCGCCCAAAATGAACTCAAGGTCTTCGCGGAAACCAAGGTCGAGCATTTCGTCGGCTTCGTCCAAAACAATCGCGCGGATTTCGGACATATCCATCGACCCACGCATAACGTGGTCCTTTAGGCGGCCAGGCGTTGCCACAACGATGTGTGCGCCACGGGTAAGTGTGCGACGCTCTTCGCGCATGTCCATTCCACCGACGCAAGACGCCATTGTCACACCAGTGCCAGCGTAAAGCCACGCAAGCTCGCGTTTCACTTGCAATGCAAGTTCGCGTGTTGGTGCAATGCAAAGCGCCAATGGGCGGCCAGCAGGGCCAAAGTGGCCGTCATCATCTAGGATTGTCGGCCCTATCGCCAGACCGAAACCTACGGTTTTACCGGACCCTGTTTGGGCGGAAACCAACAGGTCTTTGCCTTCGAGGTTTGGGTCAATGCAGGCCTCTTGCACGGGAGTAAGGGTATCATAACCCTGTTTTGCCAGTGCATCGGCAAGGGTTTGAATAATATTGGTCATAGTCAGCTTTCGGACGGATAAGTTTGCGCCCCAAGTGCAGTCCCGCAGTTGGGTTCCATAAAAACAGGCGCTAACTTGCTATCCATCGTCAAGTATCTGGCCCGTGGGGGCGCAGTAACATAGAAGGCAGCGCTGTCAAACCGTTTGGGCAGGAAAATGCCGATATGATTAGGAACGTGGTTTATCGAACCATGCGTCAATGCGGGACTTGAGGGCATTCCAGATTGCAGATGCGCCGCGCATGACTTTGTCGCCGACACGGGTTTGGAGCTGTTGGCGTGTGACGTTATAGGTGATCCAGCTTGCGCCGCCGGCCTCAAGATTGGACACCACCGGCTGAACGCGGTCGATAGATTTGGCGAAGATGGCGTCATCGGTTTCGGCGGCTTCGAATTCGTCCCACAGCCTGCGTAAAGCGGTGCTTTGATCATTTGGGAGCAGGCCGAATATCCGGTCAGCGGCGGCCTGTTCAGCGGCGTCTTGTGCGGCTGGGTCGCGCGCCGCGTCCGAATGGATTGGCACGTCGCCCGCGTCAATTTCGACAAGATCGTGCAGCAACAGCATTTTGATCACACGGTCCACGTTGACCGGTTTTGTGGCGTGTTCCGCCATGACCAGCGCATAAAGTGCGATGTGCCAGCTATGTTCGCCGGAATTTTCATGGCGCGAATTATCGTTCAGGGTCGTGCCACGGATCACGGACTTGAGTTTGTCCGCTTCGATCAGAAAGCTAAGTTGCTGATCAATCCGGTCTGACATTATGCCTCGCGTGCAGCAACCGATGCCGCAAGCATTACACGGGCGCGTTTTTCGGCACGGCGCACGCGGATGGCGGTGGAATATGCCTCTGCAAGCGATTGGGGCAATGCCCCAAGCAATTCGTTGATTTGATCGACTATTTTGTCCTCGCCCGACGCAATCGCCTCGGCCAAGGCCATGTCCGCAGGCTCGTTTGCGGTTTTATCGGTGTAATCTGACATCTAGCGGGTTGTCTCTGTCAGGCGGCGACGCACGTAGCTTTTGACGGTGCCGATCATTGGATCCATGTATGGATCTTCAAAGAAGTGACCTGCGCCATCCATTTCGTCATGGGTTACGGTGATGCCTTTTTGCTCGTGCAGTTTGTTCACCAAAGTCACGGTGTCCGCAGGTGGTGCCACGCGGTCGGCTGAGCCGTTGATGATCAGGCCGGACGCAGGGCAGGGTGCCAAGAAGCTAAAGTCATACATGTTCGCTGGTGGCGAAACCGAGATGAAGCCCGTGATTTCTGGCCGGCGCATCAGCAATTGCATGCCGATCCACGCGCCAAAGCTGAAACCCGCGACCCAACAATGTTTTGCGTTGTTGTTCATCGACTGTAAGTAATCGAGCGCGGTGGCTGCATCAGACAGCTCGCCGACGCCTTGATCGTATTCGCCTTGGGACCGGCCAACGCCACGGAAATTGAACCGCAGAACGGTGAAACCCATGTTATAAAATGCGTAGTGCATGTTATAGACAACGCGGTTGTTCATCGTTCCACCAAACTGTGGGTGCGGGTGCAGCACGATCGCAATCGGTGCATCACGGTCCTTTTGTGGGTGGTAGCGCGCTTCGATGCGGCCTTCTGGGCCAGGGAAAATCACTTCGGGCATATCTGCGCCTTCTTATGCTTGTGGCCGATTGCTATTCTTGACGAAAACGCTCAGGCACTTTAGAAAGATTCTAAACAAGTGGGTTTGCCCCGCTCATCGTGTCAGGAGCACCTAGTGTGCACAGGCGCTGACGTCAATAAAATTGCGCTTTTGCGCAAGCGGAATAAAATTGCGCTTTTGTGCAAGGGGATCGCAATGAAGCTAAGCACCAAAGGACGTTATGCGATGGTCGCGCTTGCTGATTTGGCGTTGCAGCCTGCTGGCACGCTGGTGAATCTGACTGAGATTTCCAAGCGTCAGGATGTGTCGCTCGCGTATTTGGAGCAGTTGTTTGTGAAGTTACGCCGTGCCGAGCTGGTGATATCAGTCCGTGGCCCCGGGGGGGGGTACCGGTTGTCGCGTGCTGCGTCTGATATTCGTGTGTCCGAGATTTTGGGCGCAGTGGATGAAACCGTGTCTGCGATGCATAAGGGCGCTGGTGCGTCCGGTGGTGCATCTGGCAGCCGTGCCCAGTCGTTGACCAACCGTTTGTGGGAGGGGTTAAGCGCGAATGTGTATGTGTTTTTGCATCAAACCCGCCTGTCAGATGTTGTGGGGAACGAGATGGTGCCTTGTCCAGCGGTCCCAGCTTTGTTTGAGGTGGTTGATGATGCGTAGCGTTGTTGGGGGCCAGCCCCCATACCCCCGCCATATTTTTGCTCGGAAAAAGCTATGAGCCGTGTGTATTTGGATCACAATGCCACGACCCCGTTAAGGGTTGAGGCGCGCGATGCGATGATTGCGGCGTTGGACGTTGTGGGCAATCCGAGTTCTGTGCATGCCGAGGGCCGCGTCGCCAAGGGATTGGTTGAAGCTGCGCGCGCGCAGGTGGCTGAGGCCATTGGCGCGTCAGGTGCTGATGTTGTGTTTGTGTCTGGTGCGACGGAGGCTGCAGCGCTGGCATTGGCGGGCCGTGGTTTGTTGTGTTCGGGGCTAGAGCATGCGGCGGTCGCTGCGTGGTGCGAGCCTGCATTGCAGGTGTCGGATGGCCGCGTTGTGGTCGACGATCCGGCGCGGTCTGTTGTGCAATTGGCCAATTCTGAAACCGGATTGGTGCAGGCATTGCCGCAAGGTTTGGCGGTTTCGGATATTACCCAAGGGTTTGGCAAGGTGCCGTTTTCGTTTTCATGGGCCGGTGTGCAGATGGTATTTCTGTCCGCACATAAATTTGGTGGCCCAACGGGTATTGGCGCGCTTATCTTTCATGCGGGCACGGATGTGGCCGCGCAAATTAAGGGCGGTGGCCAAGAAATGGGCCGCCGGTCGGGCACTGAAAACGTGATTGGGATTGCCGGTTTTGGCGCTGCTTGTGCCGCTGCGCAGGCTGATTTGTCAGCTGGGCTGTGGGATCGGGTTGCGCAACTTAGAAATATTCTAGAAAAGGCCATTGAGACTGCTGCGCCGGACACTATTTTTGTAGCACAGGATCAGGACCGCTTGCCCAATACCAGTTGTTTTATCGCATCTGGATGGAAGGGTGAGACCCAAGTGATGGCGCTTGATCTTGCGGGATTTGCGATTTCGGCAGGGTCGGCCTGTTCAAGCGGCAAGGTGAAGGCCAGCCCCGTGTTGGCCGCGCTGGGATACGACGGTGACCAAGCCCGCTGCGCTATACGCGTATCGTTGGGGGTGGACACAAGCGAAGACAATGTTTTGCGATTTGCGCAGACATGGACAGATACATACGCCCGCGCCGTTGTGCGTGGCCAGATTAAAGGGTGACACTCATGACCGCTTTGGATGAGATGCAAGTCAAGGATGGCGTGGATCAGGACACAGTAGATGCAGTAGCAGCCCTGTCTGGCACCTATAAATACGGCTGGAACACTGAGATCGAGATGGATTACGCCCCTAAGGGTGTGAACACCGATATCGTCAAGTTGATTTCCAGCAAGAACAATGAACCCCAATGGTTGCTTGATTGGCGCCTTGAGGCGTTTGCACGTTGGGAAAACATGTCTGAGCCGACATGGGCGATGGTTGATTATCCTGAGATCGATTTTCAGGATATCTATTATTATGCCCGCCCAAAGAGCATGGCCGAAAAGCCAAAATCATTGGATGATGTGGACCCAAAGCTGCTTGAAACTTACAAAAAGCTGGGTATCCCGTTGAAAGAGCAGGCCATTTTGGCCGGTGTTGAAGGCGCGGAAAATATGCCCGCTGAGGGCCGCAAGGTCGCGGTGGACGCTGTTTTTGATAGTGTGTCTGTTGGCACCACGTTCCAGAAAGAGCTGGCTGCTGCTGGTGTGATCTTTTGTTCGATTAGTGAAGCGATTGAAAATCACCCTGAGCTGGTCAAGAAATACATGGGCACGGTCGTGCCGCCGTCTGACAATTACTATGCAACGCTGAACAGCGCTGTGTTCTCAGATGGGTCGTTCGTTTACATCCCTGAAGGCGTGCGCTGCCCAATGGAACTGTCGACATATTTCCGCATTAACGCTGAGAACACGGGCCAGTTTGAGCGTACGTTGATCATTGCCGCCAAGGGGTCCTATGTGTCGTACCTTGAAGGTTGCACCGCGCCCAAACGTGATGTCGCCCAACTACATGCGGCCGTTGTTGAGATTATCATCGAAGAAGACGCTGAAGTAAAATATTCGACCGTGCAGAACTGGTATCCTGGTGATGAAAACGGCGTTGGTGGTATCTACAACTTTGTGACTAAGCGCGCCGATTGTCGTGGTGACCGCGCTAAGATCATGTGGACCCAAGTTGAGACTGGATCTGCTGTGACGTGGAAATACCCGTCGTGCATTTTGCGCGGTGATGACAGCCAAGGCGAGTTCTATTCGATCGCTATCGCCAACAACATGCAGCAGGCCGACACGGGCACCAAGATGGTGCATTTGGGAAAGCGCACCAAGTCGCGCATCGTGTCCAAGGGGATTTCGGCGGGCAAAGCGCAGAACACATATCGTGGTCTGGTGTCGATGCACCCGAAAGCCAAGGAAAGCCGCAACTATACCCAGTGTGATAGTTTGCTGATTGGCGATAAGTGCGGCGCGCATACTGTGCCGTATATTGAGGTGAAGAATAATTCGTCCCGCGTCGAACACGAGGCGACCACATCCAAGGTCGACGACGATCAGCTGTTCTATTGCCGGTCTCGCGGAATGGACGAAGAAGAGGCTGTTGCTTTGGTGGTTAACGGGTTCTGCAAAGAAGTCTTGCAGGCGTTGCCGATGGAATTTGCGATGGAAGCCCAAGCCTTGGTCGCGATTAGCCTCGAAGGGTCCGTGGGCTAAGTGCGGCAAATTACACATCATATATGTCGCGGCATCGCCCCGACCCAGTCACATTCCGGCCATAGTGGTAATCCAAACATTAACGCAGCAGTTAATGTGGAAGATGACGCAAATGGCGATGGCAGCACAATCAGACGGGTTTCAGGCGCGCATCAATCGGATCAACGATCCGCGCAATGTGTCGTATTTCGACCCCGAGTTGAAGATGAACATCCCCAAGCGGGTGTCCAACGAGTTCATCAATCGCAAGCGCGTCAAGCGCCTTGGTTTCGCCAGAGTGGGCGTGTCGGTTTTGATCGGTTGTCTGGCTTATATCGCCGTACAGGTGATGTTGGGACGGTCGGGCCTCGTGCCACCGTCGGAGCTGACTTTGTTCGGAGTCGCGGCTATTCTTGCCGTCGTTTTGGGTATGCTGATGCGGCACAAAACAATGTTTCTTGTTGGCGCACAGGTGGCCGGCATTGCATTGATGATGACAAGCGCACACAACGCAGTTTGGATGTTTCCCGATGCCGTATCGCAGGTCATATCGACCGCATATGTAAGCCAAGTGCAAGCCACAACAACACCCAACAGCATCATGTTGCTGGGCGAGACATATACACTTTAATTAACGCGCAAATGCGCACCGTCATTCAAAGCCCTGCATGCGTTTTCGCATGTGGGGATTTTGCCGTTTCAACACATTCCGCTGCCCCGCAGGAGACTTAAAATATGCTGGAAATCAAAGGCCTAGAGGTCAAACTTCAAGAAGAAGACAAGCAAATCCTGAAAGGTGTCAATCTGTCGATTGGCGCAGGTGAGGTCCATGCGATTATGGGCCCAAACGGGTCTGGTAAGTCGACGACATCTTATGTTTTGTCGGGCAAAGATGGCTACGAAGTCACGGCTGGATCAGTCACGCTTGATGGTGTTGACGTGCTGGAAATGGAACCGGAAGAACGCGCTGCTGCGGGTCTTTTTCTAGCGTTCCAATACCCTGTCGAAATTCCTGGCGTCGGGAATATGACTTTCCTGCGTACAGCTGTGAATGCCCAACGCAAGGCACGCGGCGAAGACGAGATGTCAGCGGGTGAATTCCTGAAGGTCGTTCGCGAAAAGGCCAAGGCGTTGAAGATCGACGCCGAGATGCTTAAGCGTCCGGTCAATGTTGGTTTTTCGGGCGGCGAAAAGAAGCGCAACGAGATTTTGCAGATGGCCATGCTTGAGCCAAAGATGTGCATCTTGGACGAGACAGATTCCGGTCTGGACGTTGATGCGATGAAGCTGGTGGCCGAAGGCGTGAATGCATTGCGGTCCGAGGGGCGGTCCTTCCTTGTAATCACGCATTACCAGCGTTTGCTTGACCATATTAAGCCTGACGTTGTGCACATTATGGCCAATGGCAGGATCGTGAAATCAGGCGGACCAGAGCTGGCGTTGGAAGTTGAAAACAACGGGTATGCCGATATTCTGGCAGAGGTGGCGTAATGGCATTGGCCAAGCTGAAATCTGATGCAACGCAAGCCCGATTGGCGGGGCTGACATTGCCCGAAGGTCTGGACGTTGCACGCAAGGATGCGTTGAGCCGCGTGTCTGCAATGGGTTTGCCGCACAAGCGTGATGAGTATTGGAAATACACCGACCCGATTAGCCTGACGCAGGCTGATCCGATTGCGGCGGCTGTGTTCCATAGCGACGATAGCCCGCTTTTTGCGGGTGTCGACAGTGTTAAAATCGTGTTTGTTGACGGTGTTTTTGATGCAGATGCGTCTGATGATCTGTCCTGCGCAGGCGTTGAAATTGACCGTTTGGTTGATGTCGCAGCTGCGGATATTCATTGGGCGACCGATCTTTATGGCACATCGGAAGCACGCGGGCAGGTGCCTGTCGCGCGTCCTTTGGCGGCGCTGAATACGGCGTTTGCCACCGACGGCGTTGTGATCCGTGCAACCGGAAAAGCCGCCAAGCCGATCAGTTTGGTTTATCTGCACGCCGACGAGGCATCGGATGTAATGTTGCACTGTGTGGTGCGTGTTGAGGCAGGTGCCGAAGTTACCTTGCTTGAAACGGGTCCGGCTGCTGCGCGGTTTAATTCTGTGCTTGAGGTTGATGTGGCCGAAGGTGGTGCGTTCCACCATGTCCGTGCCCAAGGTCGTGATCATGAACGTCGCGCTGTAACCCATTGTTTTGCGAGGATTGCATCGAATGGTCTGTTTAAGTCGTTTACTTTGACTGCAAACGGCACCATGACCCGCAACGAATGTATTCTTGAGCTTCTTGGCGACGATGTTGTGGCCCATGTGGCGGGCGCTTGCGTTGGCGACGGCGACGACTTCCACCATGATGACACCATCTTCATCACCCATGACGGTCTGCGCGGCGAAAGCCGTCAGGTGTTCAAAAAGGTGCTGCGCAACGGTGCTGTTGGCGTGTTCCAAGGCAAGATTTTGGTCAAGGCCGGTGCGCAAAAAACGGATGGCTATCAGATCAGTCAGTCGCTTTTGTTGGATGGTGACAGCCAGTTTTTGGCCAAGCCAGAGCTTGAGATCTACGCCGATGACGTGATCTGTTCGCATGGGTCCACGTCGGGCGCCATTGACGAAGATGCGCTGTTTTACATGCAATCACGGGGCGTTGGGCGCAAAGCGGCGACTGATCTTTTGACGTTGGCATTCTTGGCAGAGGCGCTGGAAGAGATCGACAACCCTGCGTTGGCTGATGATTTGCGCGACCGGCTTGATAGCTGGTTGGCGCGTCGTAGCTAATGGCAGTCACCACAGATATCATGCGCACTTGGCGCGGGCCACGCACGGTGATGCGCGACTTGTTGAATCACGGCCAACGCGAAGATCGTGCGTTGGCCTATCTGATGGCCGCATGCATTATGATTTTCATAGCCCAATGGCCGCGTTTGTCGCGGATTGCTGCTGGATTTGATGGCACAGGTGCCGAGGCGCAGGAGTTATCGCAATTGGTCGCCTACCAGTTTTATGGCTGGCTTATGATTTGGCCGCTCATGTTTTACGCTATTGCGGCGGTTGCCCATGTCGCGGCCAAGGTATTTGGCGGGCAGGGCGATTGGTACGGTGCGCGCCTTGCGTTGTTCTGGGCGCTTTTGGCGACCACGCCGATGGCGTTGCTTTACGGTTTGATGGCTGGGTTTTTGGGCCCTGTCGTCGGGTCCAATTTGGTTGGCGGGCTCTGGTTACTGTCGTTCGTCGTAATCTGGATTAGCTGCCAACGTGAAGCTGGTCGCGTCCGATGACTGCTGCACGAGACTTCTTTGCATTGATTTGGCTCACGTTGGTTAATCCTGAGCTGATGACACGGCGAATTATGCACCAAACCTATGAACGCAGTACGTTGTGGATGGGCGTCGGTCTGGTCAGTATCTTGAGCGTTCTGCTTGTGTTGCTGGTTGGTCTCATATCATCGCCAGTCACGTTGCCCTTGGGGGCCAGCCCGATGGCGTATGTTCTGATAATGGCCTGTGTGCTGATTATTTTGACTATGGTGCTGTATCTTACGGGCCACATGCTTGGCGGGAAGTCGACTTTTCCGCATGCATTTGCAGCTGTGATTTGGTTGGAAATGACGGCGCTTTGTGTTCGTAGCGTGCAGGCATTTGTGTCCATTGTCAGCCCAAGTGCCGCTGGACTTTTGTCAATTTTCGGCCTTGTTGCGTTGCTTCGAGTGTTGGTGATATTCGTGAATGAAACGCAGCGCTTTGACAGTCAACCGCGCGCATTGGCGACCATTGTGATCGCCATGCTTGGCATTGGATTTGGCTTTGGTTTCTTCCTAACAGTGATCGGCGTGAGCGCCCAGTTGGAGATATAGTCATGTTTGATATTCTTAAAATTCGCGACGATTTCCCGATCCTTAGCCGTCAAGTGAACGGTAAGCCGTTGGTTTATCTTGATAATGGTGCGTCAGCGCAAAAACCGCAGGTTGTCATCGATGCGATTAACACGGCCTACGCTGAAGAATATGCAAATGTTCATCGCGGTCTTCATACACTGTCCACCATTGCGACCGAAAAATACGAGGGTGTGCGCGCCAAGATCGCGCGTTTCCTGAATGCAGGGTCTGAAGACAACATCATTTTAAATTCTGGCACAACTGAGGGCATCAATATGGTGTCTTACGCTTGGGCCGCACCGCGTATGCAAGCGGGCGACGAGATCGTATTGTCGATCATGGAGCATCACGCAAATATCGTGCCTTGGCATTTCCTGCGCGAGCGTCTGGGTGTAGTGATCAAGTGGGTCGATGTGGACGCCAAAGGTGATCTTGATCCGGAGGCCGTGATCGCGGCGATTGGTCCCAAGACCAAATTGGTCGCCGTCACCCATATGTCCAACGTGTTGGGCACCGTGGTTGATGTCAAAGCAATCTGCGCCGGTGCGCATGCCAAAGGCGTGCCTGTGTTGGTCGACGGATCCCAATCCTCCGTGCATATGCCTGTCGATGTCACCGATATTGGCGCTGATTTCTATGGGATTACTGGCCATAAACTTTACGGGCCATCGGGGTCTGGTGCGATTTACGTTGCACCTGACCGTATGGCCGAGATGCGCCCATTTATGGGTGGTGGCGACATGATCCGGGATGTGACCCGCGATACGGTCACTTATAATGATGCACCGATGAAGTTTGAGGCGGGCACCCCCGGGATCGTGCAAACCATCGGGCTTGGTGTTGCGTTGGATTACATGATGGACATTGGCATGGGTGCGATTGCGGCGCATGAGGCTGATCTTTGCAACTATGCGCGCAATCGGCTTGATGGGTTGAACTGGGTGAACGTGCAGGGCCAATCGGCAACCAAAGGCGCAATATTCAGTTTCACCATGCAAGGTGCGGCGCATGCCCATGACATCTCAACTGTGCTTGATAAAAAGGGTGTCGCAGTGCGGGCAGGGACCCATTGCGCGATGCCGTTGATGGAACATATCGGCGTGGGGGCAACCTGCCGCGCGTCATTTGCAATGTACAACACCACTGACGAGGTGGATGTGCTGATTGATGCGCTAGAGCTATGCCATGATCTGTTTTCTTAGGATGAGTTTTAACCCACCTGCGTTGCATTAGGGCGTTGCGGCATCTGTTTGCCCAAGTTATAGATTGCCCAACGCACCCTTAGCTCAGCTGGATAGAGCGCTGCCCTCCGAAGGCAGAGGCCACAAGTTCGAATCTTGTAGGGTGCACCAATAATCACTATATAAATAAAGGAATTTCGTTACTTTTCGAAGTTGGCCAAAAAAGTTCCAACCTGTTACGCGTAACAGGATAGAAATTATTTCCGTCTTTCTATAGCTCGCAGCGCAGACGCTTGATGGTCTGGCGAGTGATGCCAATAGTCTCGCTGGATGGTTTCCGGCGATTTAGAAAAGAAGCTGGAACAATCCCAAACGCTTGTGCCGCTCAGCAAATTGGGCGCGGAATTGCTCTTTGAAGTCATATCCCAATGCTACGAACGCGGGTCATGAAACATTCTCATTCGGAGGTCCATTATGCCTACATTAGCCCCTCTTGTATCCAACACTTAAGTTGTGATCCGTCTCACACGTATCCCCAGAGCAGCACTCAAAGATGTTAGACTTGCAGACGGCGCACTGTTCATGCCCATGTACTACAACAGTATTCAGTGGCGACTGACACCTTGGGCATCGCTGCTTGTGGGCATTGGCGGGGATTATGTGGTTGTCCATCTCAATCATGGCGAAAAATCACCTACTTTGAATGGGATAATTTGATCTAATTATCGTGGACCCATTACGCCAGAAAGGTAAGCGTTGGTCATTATGATCCCCAGTCGATCCTCACCATCGCCTCATTCCTGCGCATAAAAGGTAATGTGAGTGGTCCATTATACGTAGCCATAATGGGCGTTGATGTAGGCGTGATACCGTCTCTCTCTAGGCTATCAATTAACTTTCTTTGTTGCCTATCGAAGTTGACCTTTGTCGATCTGCCAGAGTATTCGGAAACTGCGTAATATCCGCCTTCTACATTCACGATCTTGATTTCTGTATCGGTAGGTAGTGGGGCCGTGTCAGCAGTCAATGAAGAGGGCAGGAAAAACTGCATGTAGCCTTCGGATGATGTCGCTACATGGACCGTCATTTCGATGTTTACAGATTGTGCAACTGGAACGGTCATTGCAACTTTTGCCGCCGCTGTGTTTGCACCTGAGATGTATTTGAAAAGCTTGCGAAACGCTGAGTTCGCTGCAGAAGTACCTGAAACCTGTGCCGCCAAGCGATCTTGATACTGGCGCACCTCATAGCCGACAGTAACAAAAACGATATCGTATGTGGGTTCTTCATAAGCCATCGCCTGTGTCCCAAATAGGAGTGCCATTGCAAGGATCGTACTACGGATACCTATCGCCAAGATTAAAACCTCTCTGCATGATGAAAGGCCAGACATATCTCGTCGTGAACAGTCTCACCTAACCTTTAGTCTTTAAAAGATTACATCACTTTAACTGATTTTCCCAACATCTGCTTTGGCACTGCCGCCCATTTGCCAAAAATAACTACCGCGCTACGTAAAACTGTAACTTAGCAACTAGACCGAGGTACGCATGAAACCCAGATTCAATTTTAGTCGTCGCCAGTTGCTTACTTCGGCACTTGGTTTTTTGGCCTCCACGTTGGCCAGCCCTATCCTCGCTCAAACAAAAATTCGCCGCATTCAAGCCCAGTATATTGCAGCGCTAGCTCCGGAAGGAGCAACCTCAGGAATGGGCGCCGAAACTTGGGGCATCTGGAAGGTTGACCCAGGCCCAATTGGTGTCTGGCTGCGGTTTTATCAAGCCTTACAAAAAGCTGGAAATATCGCGCCTGCGGGTTGGAGGTTTGATATTGATGATTGGTGGCTTGATGAGAACGGCTTGATCATGAAAGCCCCGGAGTTTCCAATCCCTGCAGGGCAATATTATGTTACCAACGGCGAAGAAAATATTTCTCTTCTGACTGTTGAGCAACCGGACGCGGATGGCAAACAAGCCTGGTCACTCTCAGATGATAAAACCATATCTGATGTCACACATGGCCCTTGCAGGTCCGCACGCTACACACCCGCAGGTGAAACAGGCACATGCTCCCCAGAATATGCTGACCGCACCGCTTTCCCGCTAAAGCCCGGCGAAGCTCCCCCGGTGGTCAGTGGTTGCAATCGGGAAAGCTATGCTGTCCTAATCGTTTTTGCAGTTCCATTTACAGGTTAAAGCTAACTATACGCGCTAAACAACTGAACACCAAAAAAATTGGGCAAGCATTTACATCAAAGCTCGCCACCCTAGATAAGCTCACGGTAACTCACTCGGTTGCCTGAAGATGGCCTGCTCCTCCGTCCCCTTGGCGCGGGCCGTCTTCTACACTCACCGCTGGTTGCTGAGAATGGCGCGGCCTGTGGGAACGGGTAGCATCAGGAGAAGGGTTTCTAGTTAAGATATGTGGGCAGAAAGCTGACCACTTAGGTTTTGCGGCCTGTTGTCTAGGCCGCAAGAGACTTGGTCCTTGACCATATTATTATTGAAAACGCGTATTCCGAAATAAAGCGTTTATAGTCGTTCTGGCGGTCGCTATTCCAGCCAAGGCATACGTCATCTAACTTCGTAGTTTTCAGGTTGTATTAAGCACATACAAGCCCTCAATTCAAAGTTCCACCTGCCTAAAATGCGTTGGGAATACCCTCATATACAGGCCTCGCAGTAATCCCTATAATTTACATGAAGAACAACACGCAGTTAGGTCACCCATGAAACTTGAGTTCCACCACATCAACTTTGTGTCCGAAGATGTGGACCGTTTGCACGACTTCTACACGCAGGTGCTTGGTCTTGATGACGTCCCGATCCAGTCGTTCCCCAGACCCGATGCGACAAGTTCGAGTGGCTATGACGGGAAAATTAGGTTTGCCACGGATGGCAAAATGCAGATGCACTTGGCCACCAAGGACCTTACTGTAGCCTTCAAAAACGGTGAGGTCATTAATCCTATTGAGAGAGGTCATATAGCCTTCCGCACTGACGACATTGCGGCGTTCATGACACTACTGGACAGCAAAGACATTCCCTACTCAAATTATGGCACTGCCTTCGCAAAAGACTGGCATCAGGTATTCTTCCATGACCCCGAAGGAAATGTGATTGAAGTCCACCAATCAGTAGGATAAATTTAGTGATCAATAGTTCTTTACCGCTGATTTGCTGAGAATGGCTGTCTGTCATGTCGCCACCTGCGCAACGGCATTTCCGCATAAGCCTAGACCTTGCATCATGTGCTGCTCCGCCTTCCCAACTGTCAGAGGTATATATGGCAGGGTTTTCCGACACGGTAGAAGCCCCTTTTTGGCCCAAAGCGGTAGGATTTTCCGACATGGGGTTTCGGATTTTCCTGCCATGGGATGTTGGATTTTCCTACGGGGCTTTTGTTTTTTTGACTGCCTCCATTTCATGAAATTTTTGGTCGCAGGTTTGCTCTTGTGAGCCTTTTCCGTCAGGCGGTAATGGGTGCTTTGCCCTATTCCCTCTGGCCCCAAGAAATGCCCCTTTGTCACCACAATGAAGCCGCGCTCGATCAGGTCTTTGAAATAGCGTGATACTGTGTCTCTGCCCATGTTCAGCGCCTTTGCCGCATCTCGGTGGCTTAGGAAGATGTGACCGTTGTTGCCGCCATTGAAGCGTCGCCTGAATTCAATGTAGAGGGCGCGCGGGCCGGTGGGCATAGTGGCCCATGCCTCTAAAACCATCACCCATTCCGCAAGCTGGACATGATGCCCAGTCCCCTTCTTTTGAGGTTTGTAACTCTTTCTAGCCATCGCAGCAGCTAGCTCGTCGATCGTCAAAAGTTTATCGGTCATTATGCCATCTCCTATATTCGCTTCTTTGAGACGCAGGGGTTTTAGATGGGTCTGTATCGAACGAAAAGTTAAGTTAAGTCATTAAAATAGAAAGGGAAATAAATAGACTATTAATTCCCCTAACCATATTTTTAAGGATTAAAACACGTCAATTAATTATTGGGACTGCGTGTCCGAGCGGCTAGAGATCCGTGGCGACGGGTGCAGGACTTGCGGGAAACACTAGAGCTGCCACCGCAATAAAACACTCAGCTGCCATGCAGTCGGCGAATGCCGCTACATCGCCGCAACCATCCACGCCTTATTAAGACGAAATGCTCACGAGCCAGATTTTGGGGATCGGTTTTTTATGGCTTCACGTATGGCGCTCTCGTTTATGTCTGGTTTGAGTAGATCGACCAGCTCCGCGATGATGGTCTCGTAGTGACCTACGCCGATCTCAGTCATGCGACGATCGTAGTAATCTGATATTGCTTGATTTCGCTCGTCTGACACTGGATTTTTTGGGGCGCCTCGTTTGCCGTCCCTCCGTTTAGCCTTCAATTCAAATGGCACTGCTTCAAGGCTGCAAGTGTAATTCTTATCGGGATCATCCGCGTCCGTTCGCACGGGCTGAAGCATGAATGAGAACAACCGTCTGACTGCTTCGCTGGGGAAATAGTCGCCCTCAGCCAATGAGCCAGCGCCCGAGTGTCGCGTTCTTTCAGGTAACGAAGAACGACGAAGTCGCGTGCCTGCTGTTCAGTGACGTCCTGCTGATGAATTATCCGCGCAGCCTCGCCATCAAAGGGATTGTCGATTTCTGTCATTTTCTTGCTCCGATATCGATGACATCTGCATCTCTTTGTAAGGAGTACCGCGTCCAATGTTCGAGCAGAACGCGCCTCTGGTCGAGATAGTTGGTCTGACGATAGGTGCGCACGACCTTGCTGTCTGTGATGTGTGCCAGCACGGCCTCAGCAACTTCATGGGGTGCGTTGGTTTTGTCAGCCAACCACGTCCTCAGACTTGATCTGAAGCCGTGGGGTCGGGCCGACAACCCCTTTCGCTCCATATGCCTCGCCATGGTTGCGTCACTGCTGACGCCTCTCCGTGCCGAAGGAAATAGATAGCCATCGCGCTCATAGGGCAGGGCGAGTTGAATGACATGCCGTGCTTCTTCGGATAGCGGGACGCGAAAGTTTTTTGCCTTGCCTAAGCGGGCTTTCATGTTGTCTGCAGGGACGGTCTACACATCTCGGTCGATCTCATCGAGCCGCGCAAATCGTATTGGATTGGATCGTAGCCCCGTGAGGATGAGCAGGCGCAGTGCGAGGTGGGTGATCGTCGGCTCTTCTAGGCTTCTAGAACTCCGGAACTGCGGACCAAGGCATACTTGGAATGGATGTGACTTCGTGCCGTTGACGACCGAGAAGGGCCTTAGCTTTTTCAACAACTTGCAGATCGACGTCCAGCCCAAGGGCCGCTGCATGCGCAATAACCCCTTTTGAGCCGATCGGCAGCCTTCTTGGCCGTGGCTTATTTACTATGCCAGATTGGCTCTAGCGTGGTGCGGATATCTTGTTGATCCAGCTCAGTGATGGGCAGGCCACCTAGTTTGGGAAGCATATGCAATTCGAGGGGGCTGTACCAGCGCCCTGCTTTGCCGTCGCCCTTCAACTCTGCCTTCAGGCTTTCAAATGCATCAAGTGCAACGTCCTTGAGCAAGTGCATACTGCGCTCAGCTTCCCGCTGCTCCTGCGCCCTTTTCTTGATGGGGTCTATGCCGCGCGCTACGGCGGCCCTGAGGCCAGCTGCGATTTTGCGCGCATCTTTCAGCGAAACGGCAGAGATGCCGCCCAAGCCGATTTCACGGCGCCAACCGTGGATAGTGTAGCGAAACACCCATTGGCCTCCACCGTCCTTACGCTTGATGAGCCGCAGGCCATTTCCGTCCTCATGTTTTCCAGCCAGCGCGGATTTAACGAATAGTGCAGTGAGCTTGGTCAATCGTATCCCCCAAATTATCCCCCAATAAGTGGGGGATATGGTGAGACATTACAAGACGCCCTGAAACTTGACGGGAAATAGTAGTCAATTAAATAAGGGAAATTGAGGTATTGTGAGGCGCTATGGTATGGCTGTTGGATGCATGTAGGGTGCACCAATAACTTTGAACATCTCCCATAAAAAAACACCCTATAGGGTGTCAATTTTATGCGCTATGTATTTGTGGGTTATCCGTTCCAGCTGCGTATCGGTCCGCAGTCCATATGGACAAAGTTTGATCCACGGTAACGACCGACACCACCAGCACGAACTGATTTTGCGGCACGTGACATCTGGTCCGTAGAGCGTCCGTTTAAGCGTAAATCAGCGGCCTGCCCAAGCACATGCAACGAATTTTTTGCCACGTTACGGGATCGACTGCGGAGCATTGTATTGGTCTGTGGCGACCGATAGCCAGACAACATCATATAGGGCTCGTTGGCGTCCATCAGATTGTGAGTTGCCGCTATGATGTCGATGGTACGTGTATCAATATCAATTACCTGACCGGTCCGCCAATCTCGCATGAATGTATTCACTTCGCGGATCGCCTCGCCGATATACTCGCCTTCAATCCAATAGATCGTATCGAGCCGTTCGCCTGTCCGACCAGAAAACATCTGGATACGTCGCACGTCGCCGCCGCCACGCAGGAAACCTGCTGCATTTGAATAAGTGGGTGCTGCAATAACGACCGTTGCCGCAAATGCACCCAAAATTCCACGCCGGGTTACGCCCGTAGAGCCGATCTTTTTCATATTTTTAGCGCCTGTCCCGTCGCTTAATTTAGTCCCGTGTTACCGCGGCGTTTTCATCTATCCCCAGATGTATGCATTTTATTGCATAGGATGATTCGTTGACCAACCCCTGTTTTGGTTAGCCATGGTAAACAAGGGGGTAATAGGCGAAATTTTGCGCACTTTTTAAGGATTTCTCGTGATGTTGCCTTTATGCATGTGCGTTGACGCAACAAACTTTAGAAACAAATCACACCTATCGGGTTTGTGAGTGGACTCTTGTGGTACAGAATTCTGATACTAGTGCATCATTTCTGTCGCATTTTGGAGCGGAAACATCTTATTATGTTCTGTGGGGGACTTATGTTCATATCATTATCGTCACTTACCATCCGGTTATTTTTGACTGCGAGCCTTTTGCTATCGGTTTTTGTCGCTCCGGCAGCCGCCCAAGATACTGCGTTTCGCCAAACCGTCGCCGAAGCCGCTGCCCGTGATGAAGATTTGACTGCGTTTTACCGTGCCCGTGAATTTCAGGGTATTTGGAGCGGCACCGCCGACCGGTCCCGCCGTAACGCCTTAATGGAAGCTTTTGCGAGTGCTGCAAACCACGGCCTGCCAGCCGCAAAATATGATGCAAACGCGCTTATGGCGCAGTTGCGCGCCGCATCAACACCCGCTGACCAAGGTCGCATGGAAGTCGAGCTAAGCCGCTTGTTCATGTCTTATGCCCGCGACATCCAAGCTGGCATGCTGCGCCCGTCAGCTGTCGTCAGTGCTATTGCGCGCGAAGTTCCTTACCGGTCTCGTCTTGGCACGCTGCAAGCCTTTGCACAGTCGAGCCCTGCGGGTTTTTTGCGGGCTTTGCCGCCTAGTTCTCCAGAATACACCCGCTTGATGCGTGAAAAGCTGCGGCTTGAGCGGATGCTTGGCAATGGCGGTTGGGGCCCTAGTGTGAATGCAAATTTGCTTACGCTGGGTGCTGCAGGCGACAAGGTTGTCAGTCTTCGTAACCGCCTGATCGCAATGGGTTTCTTAGAGCGGACGGCTACGCAGACCTATGATGCTGCGATCCAAGCTGCTGTACAGCGGTTTCAGCAAGCTCACGGGTTGGTCGTGGATGGCACCGTTGGTTCCGGCACCATGCGTCAGTTGAATATCCCGATGGCCAGCCGATTGCAGTCTGTCATTGTTGCGATGGAGCGTGAACGTTGGATCAACCGCCCCCGTGGTGAGCGCCATGTTTGGATCAATTTGACGGACTTTACCGCCGCTATTGTCGATAATGACCGCGTCACGTTTTCGACCCGCTCCGTTATTGGGGCCACCCCAAAGGATCGTGAAACACCCGAGTTTTCCGATGTCATGGAGTTCATGGTTATCAATCCAAGCTGGTATGTTCCGCGCTCTATCATCACCAAAGAATACTTGCCGTTACTGCAAAGTAACGCGAATGCCGTCAGCCAACTGGATGTCACAGATAGCCGTGGCCTTATCGTGTCGCGGGGGGCAATTGATTTCAACGCGTACACCGCAAAGACGTTCCCTTATTCGATGCGTCAGGGGCCGTCCGAAGGCAACGCGCTCGGTTTGGTCAAGTTTATCTTTCCAAACAAATACAACATCTACCTACATGACACCCCGTCCAAATCATTGTTTGGCCGCGAAGTTCGCGCGTTTAGCCATGGTTGTGTGCGTTTGAATGATCCGTTTGATTTTGCCTATGCGTTGCTGGCCAAGCAAGAAAGCGACCCAGAGGGATTCTTTCAGGCGCATTTGCGCCCGGGTCTTGAAAAACGGGTGGACCTGCAACAACCAGTTCCAGTTCACATCGTATACCGCACCGCTTTTACAAATGTGACGGGGGGGCTTCAGTTCCGTCGTGACATCTATAACCGCGATTCACGGATCTGGAACGCGCTGGCCCGTGAAGGGGTAGCAGTCCGCGCCGTTCAAGGCTAAGTCTGAACCCGAATACGGGGTTGATATATGACACAGACTGTCAAAGATATTGCAGCGGCGCTGGGGGCAAAGGCCTACGGCGCGGTTGATCTGTCCATCTCTGGCTTGTCGGAACCTGCAACTGCGGGGCCTGATGATCTGGCGCTTGCGATGTCGCCTGCATATGGCGATGCGTTGGCGCAGGGCCAAGCCCGCGCGGCAGTTGTGTGGGTGGGTGCCGATTGGCAAGCATTGGGGCTTGAGGCTGCAATTGAAGCCCCGCGCGCCCGTCTGGCCATGGCTGGCCTGACCCAGATGATGGATAGCGCACCCGTCGTTGTGGGCATCAGTCCACATGCCGCTATCGACCCAAGTGCCCAGATCGGGCAGGGGGTATCAATTGGCCATTTTACTGTAGTCGGTGCCGGCGCCGTCGTCGGTGATCTGTGCCAGATTGCCGAATATGTCAGCATTGGTGCCGGTGTTGTCATCGGTGACAATGCGCAAATTCATGCGGGTGTGCGTATCTTGCGCCGCGTGCGTATTGGTGCCCATGTTGTTTTGCAGCCCAATGTTGTGCTTGGCGGCGATGGATTCTCCTTTGTCACAGCGACCCCGTCAAATGTTGAAATTGGCCGCAAGACGCTGGGCAAAACACCGTTTACGGCCCTTGATGATCCGACCCAGCACCGCATTCATTCGTTGGGTGGTGTGGTGATTGGTGACGATGTTGAGATCGGCGCAAATAGTGCTGTGGACGCAGGCACAATCCGCGCCACGTCTGTAGGGAGCGGCACAAAGGTCGATAATCTCGTGCAAATCGGCCATAATGTTGAAATTGGTGATGACTGTTTGCTTTGTGCGCAGGCGGCTGTTGCTGGGTCCGCGCGCATTGGCGACCGAACTGTGCTTGGTGGTAAATCGGGGGTTGGCGATAACCTGACTGTGGGCGCGGATTGTGTCATTGGTGGCGCTGCCATTGTGTTGTCTGATGTGCCTGCTGGCAGCTTTATGATGGGCTACCCAGCGCAACAGATGCTTGCCTACCGTGCGCGAGAGCGGCAATTGCGGCAAGCGAATATTCGTCGCAAGGCGGTAACAAAACCCGACGAGAGAGACTAAATCAGCATCAATAGCTTGCAGGATTAAAATATGACGACCCAAGATCAAGTGATCGCAATTTTGGCTGAGCAGGCCATGCTCGAGACGTCCGATGTCGCGTTGGACAATTCTCTTGATGACCTTGGGATCGACAGCATGTCCCTTGTGGAAAGCATTTTCGCGATTGAAGAGGCGTTTGATATTACTGTCCCGTTTAACGCAAATAACCCAAGTGAAAGCGCATTTGATATCTCGACCGTTGCATCTATCGTTGTGGCCGTCGACAAATTGAAAGCGGAGCGAGCCTAGAATGCCCCCCGCGTTGTCATCACCGGGGCGGGCACTATCAATCCGCTGGGTCACGATGTAGCCGCTACGTTTGATGCGATGAGAAATGGCCGCTGTGGCATTGGTCCATTGGACATTCGTGACGTAGACAGGTTGTCTATCCAGATAGGTGGACAGGTCCGCGACTATGATGAAACCACGCATTTTAACCGTCAGCAAATAGCCCTTTATGACCGGTTCACGCAGTTTACGCTGCTGGCGGCCAGACAAGCGATTGCCCAAGCGGGATTGGTGTTTGCAGGTGATCTGGCGGACCAATCGGGCGTCATCCTTGGGACGTCCGGCGGTGGGCTGAATACCCAAGATGAGAATTACCGCGTCGTCTATGAAGAGGGTAAAAACCGCGTGCATCCGTTTATCGTGCCCAAGCTGATGAACAATGCCGCCGTGTCGCAAGTATCGATGGAGTTCAACCTTCGCGGCCCGTCGTTTACTGTGGCCACTGCCTGTGCGTCGTCGAACCATGCCATGGGGCAAGCATTCAACATGGTCCGGTCTGGCATGGCGAAGGTCATGGTCACAGGCGGATCTGAATCGATGCTTTGCTTTGGTGGGATCAAAGCGTGGGAAGGGTTGCGCGTCATGTCTCGCGATGCTTGCCGTCCGTTTTCAGCGACCCGCAACGGGATGGTGCAAGGCGAAGGTGCGGGCGTTTTCGTGTTTGAGGACTATTATCACGCCAAGGCGCGCGGCGCGCATATTTTATGCGAGGTCGCCGGCTTTGCCATGTCGTCGGATGCTTCAGATATAGTCATGCCGTCCAAACAAGGGGCGGCGCGGGCGATTGCGGGCGCCTTGAAAGATGCCAAAGTTAATCCCGATCAAATCGGCTATATCAATGCTCATGGCACAGGTACGGCTGCGAATGATAAGACTGAATGTGCCGCTGTTGCAGATGTTTTTGGCGCGCATGCTGACAAGCTGATGATCTCATCCACCAAATCGATGCATGGTCATTTGATTGGTGGCACGGGCGCTGTGGAATTGTTGGCCTGCTTGATGGCGCTATGCGAAGGGGTGATTGCCCCGACGATCGGCTATGAAGAATCTGATCCTGAATGCGCGCTTGATGTTGTGCCAAACGAGGCTCGCGATGCTGATGTTGATGTGGTGTTGTCCAACGCGTTTGCCTTTGGCGGGTTGAATGCCGTGATTGCCCTGCGCAAAATGTAAGTCACAATAGATCAATGACTGAAAAAGCCGCCCGCTGCATGCACAGGGGCGGCTTTTTTGTTTCAACCAATGGCTTTCTTACTGAGCGGATGCGGCATAGCCTGCTGTGAAGCCGGAAAGCGAGATATTCAAGACAACCTGATTTTCTGGTGATGCAGCGGGTACTAAACGCAAGGTCGCTGCGTTGCCGCGTTTGAACTGGCTGATATCTTCAACGGTAAAGCCAACCCGTGCGACGCAGCCTGCGCGATTACAAAATGTAAACGGATACTGACGTGTGGGCGACCCATCAACAGAGATTTGTAGCTGCTCCGTCAGCAGCGTTTCAAGAGGAACAACTATTGTCGCTCCAGCCGTCGCAAGGCTACCGCTTGGCAGCGGGAACATGCTGATCTCCGCAACAGAGTTACCATCTTCGTCATTCAAAAGCTGATAAAGCTGACAAGGATCAACGGTTCCTTCTTCGGCAACAAGACACCTTAGCGCCCAATCTCCAAATGCTTCGCGAATGTAGGGGGTGCCGACCGCCGCCGCATCTGTCACTTCAGTGCCCATGCTCAGGTCAGATGTTGAACCCACGTCGGTTTCGACGTCTGTGGTCGTTTCTTGTGCCATGACGGGTGCGCCAACGAGGATCAGTGCGCCGATGGCTAGTGGCTTTAACAATTGCAACATTCTGTCATTCCTAGCAATGCGATTTAGGGGTAGTTTATCATGGGACAGATACGATGTCAGTGAAAAATACGCAGTGGTGGGCGGCGTTTCGCGCAAGGGTTATTCCATAGAAAAAAGCCCCGCAGGACCCCCATTCGCCTTCTCCATGCCGAACTTCGCTGACTAATTTGAATCAATTTAGGAAATGAATGGAACGAGGTCAACTGCGTAGAATTTCATGTGACAGTCGCTTGTCGAAAGCATAAAAAGCCGTGCCCAAAGGCACGGCAAGTCTAACAAGGAGGAGCGGGCGCAGCCCGGGGGACATGTTGGAACCGCGACCCGTGCGCTTATACTGGCGGATAAGTCTTAGGAATGTACTTTGGGCCAACAGAATTATTCCCAAAGGGGCCACGCACATGGCGCACCGCAAGCCATGCGTTTGGACAAAGCCAACCGCCACGGTTTGGTGGCGGGTGCAACGGGTACTGGTAAAACCGTGACGTTGCAGATTATGGCCGAAGGGTTTTCAGCCGTGGGCGTGCCTGTGTTTTCATGAGCCGTCAAAGGTGATTTGTCTGGTCTAGCTGTGGTGGGCATCCCTGATCACAAATTGCATGGCCCGTTTATGAAACGCGCTGAAACCATCGGGCTAGATCTACAATACGACAGCTATCCGGTTACGTTTTGGGATTTGTTCGGCAAGCAAGGTCACCCGATCCGCGCCACTGTCGCCAAGATGGGGCCGTTGCTTTTGTCGCGCCTGATGGAACTGACGGACGTGCAAGAAAGCGTCTTAAACGTTGCTTTCCGTGTAGCCGATGAGGACGGGTTGCCGTTGCTCGATCTTAAAGATTTGCAGGCGCTGATGCTTTGGGTTGGTCAAAATGCCAAGGACCTGTCGTTGAGGTATGGCAATGTCGCGTCGTCGTCCGTCGGGGCCATTCAGCGTCAATTGTTGGTGCTGGAAAACCAAGGCGGTGCGGCGCTGTTTGGCGAACCTGCTCTCGATTTGCCCGACCTGATGCGTGTCACCGCTGATTGGAGCGGCGAAATTAACATTTTGGCGGCCGATCAACTGATGGGCAGCCCGCGTTTGTACGCGACGTTCTTGTTGTGGTTGCTGTCAGAGCTGTTTGAAGAACTGCCAGAGGTCGGCAACCCTGACAAACCAAAGTTGGTGTTCTTCTTTGACGAGGCCCATCTGTTGTTTGACGGTGCGCCAAAGGCGTTGGTTCATAAAGTTGAACAGGTGGCGCGCTTGACCCGATCCAAGGGGGTTGGCGTGTATTTTGTCACGCAAAACCCCGCTGATATTCCTGATGATGTGTTAGGCCAGCTTGGCAACCGTGTGCAGCACGCGCTGCGCGCATTCACCGCCAAGGACCGCAAGGAGCTGAAAACAGCATCCGAAACCTATCGCGATAACCCCGATTTTGACACGGCTGAGGCCATTCAGCAGGTGGGAACTGGCGAGGCAGTGACATCGTTCCTTGACCGCAAAGGTATACCTCAGGTGGTCCAGCGCACATTAATCCGTCCGCCGTCGTCGCAGTTGGGCCCGATTGATCGACAAACCCGCGCGGCCATCATGGCTGGGTTCGACATGGTGGGTAAATACGACATCACGCTGGATCGCGAAAGCGCGTCTGAGATGCTGGCAAAACGTGCCGGTGCTGCTGCCGCTGAGGCCGAAGCCGCAGAGGCCGCCGAGGAAGCTGCAGAAGAAAAAGAGCGCGAGTTTAAGAAAGCCCGACGTTACGATGGTGGTCGCACCACATCGCGACGGTCGTCCAAAAGCGATAGTTTTGGCGAATCCTTGGCCAACGTCGTGATGAAAGAGCTGAAAGGCACCACAGGACGCCGCATTCTGGGTGGTTTTTTCAAAGGGCGTTGATCAAAGTGGCCGGATCTTCAACGCGGCGATCCGGTTTTCTGCCTTTTCTAAGACCTCAAACCGGAAGCCGTGGAACGAGAATACTTGGCCTTCAACGGGGATCATTTGTGCCTCGTGAATGACCAAACCAGCGACAGTGTTTGCCTCTTCGTCGGGCAAAGACCAGTCGTGGGCGCGGTTAAGATCGCGCAATGTCATGCCGCCTTCAACGATAAAGGCGCCGTCTGATGTTGCCTCTATCTGATCGGTTTCATCTTCGTCAAATTCATCGGCGATCTCACCTACGATTTCCTCGAGGATATCTTCGAGTGTGATCAGGCCTTGCAGCCCACCGTATTCATCAACGACCAGCGCAAAATGGGTTTTACGCCGCAGAAATTCACGCATTTGATCCCCGAGCGTTGTCGTCTCGGGCACAAAATAGGCATCCATCGCGACAGATAGAATGTCGAAATCCGCAAGAGCTTTGGCGTCGACGGTTCCGCCCAAAAGCAGCTTGTGCATGGCGCGCAACAGGTCTTTGGCGTGGATCACACCGACGATGTTCTCGTGATCGTCTTTATAAAGCGGAAGGCGGGTGTGCTGGCTTTGCAGACACCGCGCCAGAATTTCTTCGGGTGGTAAATCAGCGTTGATGACCTCGATGCCAGAGCGGTGAAGCATGATTTCTTCAACCGCACGTTCGTTCAGGTCAAGTGCGCCCAAAATCCGGTCACGGTCTTCTTTTTCGACGATTCCCTCGGAATGGCCCAGCTGCAGTGCCCCTGCGATTTCTTCGCGGACTGCAAGAATGTGGCTGTCAGGGTCGGTGCGTACACCAAACAAAAACAATACTCCGCGCACGAAAAACCGCACTGCAGCCACGATGGGCGCGAATGTGAAGACGATGATCCCGATCGGTGCGGCGACCTTTGAGGCTACTTTTTCGGGGTTTGTAATGGCGTAGGTTTTTGGCAAAACTTCGGCAAAGATAAGCACCAACAGCGTCATAATCAGCGTCGCTGCCGCCACGCCATTTTGGCCATAAACCTTTGTAAGCAAGGCCGTAGCAAGCGACGTTGCCAGAATATTTACAACGTTATTGCCTAATAGAACCGACCCGATTAGTCGCTCGTTGTCGTCGGTTATTTCAAGGGCGCGTTGGGCCCCACGCGATCCTTTATTGGCTGCGGTGCGCAATTTGCCGCGTGACGCCGCCGTGAGTGCGGTTTCGGAGCCTGAGAAAAACCCAGACATTACAAGTAGCACCAATATAGCGCCAGCGGTGACCCAAAACACACCGTCAAATAGGGAGAAATCCATCGTTCACTTTCATTAAAACTCTACTTGTTATGGGGGCTTGTCAGGGAGCGATCAAGATCAGTCGTCGGATTTACGCGCCAACGGGTGATGCTGCATCACCAGTTCGGTCAGTCGTTCGTCCAAAACATGTGTGTAAATCTCGGTTGTGGCGACGTCCGCGTGGCCAAGCATGGTTTGGATAGACCGTAAATCAGCCCCGCCAGCCAACAGATGTGTGGCAAAGGCGTGGCGCAACGTGTGCGGCGTTACTTTGGCGGGTGAAACGCCGCCCGCGACGGCGAATTCTTTGATCAATCCAAAGAACCGGTGCCGTGTCAAATGCCCGTCTTTGCCGCGCGATGGGAACAGGAACTTGGAAGGTGGATTACCCGCCAAGCGCCCAGTTTCTGCGACCTCATCGCGCTCAACAAGCCAGTTTGCCATTGCGGTTTTGGCCGTAGGCGATAGCGGCACCATGCGTTCTTTACCGCCTTTTCCGCGCACCAAAAGCATGGCCGGATTACCGCGCGCGGCACTGGCGGGCAAGGTGACGAGTTCGGTCACGCGCATGCCTGTCGCATAAAGCAGTTCCATCATGCAGCCATTGCGCAATCCATCGCGGCTGTCGCTGGCTGCATTAATCAGGCGGTTTACCTCTTCTACGGACAGGGTTTTGGGCAAAGCCTTGGATTTACCTGGCCCCTTGATGCGGATGGCTGGGTTGTCGTCGCGCCAACCTTCTTCAAATGCAAAGTGGTAGATTTGCTTGATCGCTGACAGCCGCCGCGCGCGGGTTGACGCCGCCAATCCTTGGGCATCGCAATCAACCAGATATCCTTCGACATCGTCTTGGGTCGCACTGGCAAAATGCAGGTTTTTAGGGGCAAGCCAGCCGGAAAAATCGGCCAGATCGCGGGCATAGGCCAGTTGGGTATTTGTGGCCGCGTCAAGTTCGGCTGCTTGGGCCTCTAGGAAGGATTGGATCCAATGGGCCATGGGCTGATCCGTTGGGATCATGACGTGCGATCAAGGATCAGGATTTGCAGGGCGGCTTTGCGCGCCACGTCTTCGAGCCCGACGAACCGCCAGAAAGCAAGCGTGGCGGTCAGCGCGTCCGTATCGCCTGCCAATCCCGCGTTAAAGGTTGTGATGGAGTGCAATAATGCCTCGCCCAAGTTGCCGGTGCGCGCCAATGCGGCAAGGTCCGGCGCAGGTTCAGCACCGGTGAAGCCCGTGAAAACTGCAAATTCGATATGCGTATTGGGGTCGATGGGGGCACCCGCGGCAAGGGTCGTCAGGAAGCTCGGCGCGGCGTCTAATGCGGCCAGTTCATAGTTGGGCGATAAAAGACCCAGCGCGAGTGCTATATCAGCGGCCTTACCTGTCAGCGAAATGTCGGCCAATGCGGGCGCATATAGTCGGGCAAAAGGCACCTCGAGTTTTGCAGTTACCATCGCATCCCATGCGTCCGGCAGATGTCTTGCGATTGCCTTGACGTCAGAATTACGAAAAGCGTCATCAAGCCGTTTGATGACTGCGACACGGTCCCAGACACCACCCGATGCGGCGGCCTTATGGGCGAGATATGCGCCGTGCAACACGTTTTCAGATATCGCGCCGCTGCGCCCAAGCCGTTCAGCCGCCTCAAGCTGGCTTTTCCAGCCTGTCGTACTTCGCAGGTCGGCATGGGCAAAGGCGTTGGGCAGGCCTGACGTCGTCAGCGGTTCGCCAATCGCTTCAAGCATCCGGAACACCAGCGGGCTGATCCGATCAGGAAGCGGCAGGGCTGCTTCGTCCTCAAAAAGATCAGGGTCAAGGAAGCGCGAGATTAATGCTTCTTCTTCTGGTGAAATGTCGCCCAAGACACGGTGTGTATTAAGGGTAAGTGCCGCGGCAGCCCAATCACCGCTGCGGGCAAGGCAGAAAATGCGGGCTGGAAATGTAGGGGCAACGCTAGGGGTTGCGCGCATCACGTCGCAGGCGTTGTCTTCGGTGTCTGTCAGTAAAGCCACGTCAAACAGCCGCCGGAACACGTCGGGCGATACCGTATCAACCTGTTCCAAAAGCGCCAAAGCGGGGTCAAGCGCTCCGATATCAAGCATTTTGTCGACACGGGCGAGAAAAAGACTGCCACCAGCGTTAGCACCCAAGGGCGGTCCTGCCTCTGCTAACAACAGCGTCATCATCAGATCATGAACGACGGGCAGTGTATCAAGCCGTGCGCTTTGGATCAGATGGGTCAGCGTGGCGCTGTCGCTTGTTGCCCATAAATTATGGGGCAGGCCAGTGACGTCAGATGGTAATAACCCGATCGGATCGGGCGACGGGGCACCAAGTGCGGTCACAGTGACGGGGGGGACGTCGGCGTTTGTGCTAGTCGCGGGCTCAAGCGGGCGTGTGGATTGGACGGCTCGCACGCGCGGTCGTTCTACGCTTTGCGATAGCCAATCAATGGCGGAAAGCGGGTTAGCATCTTGTGCAAATGCAGGCCCAACCAGACCCAAACCGATTACAAAAGGCAACACATGCCGCATCGGTTAATTCACCTCTAGCGTGATAGGTTGCGAGACGGGTTCGGATGGGGCTGCAAAATCTGAAGGAAACAACAGGGGGCCAACATAGGCATAAGCCACAAGCGCCAACCCGCTGAGAATAACCAGAAGCAACAAGAGTTTGATCAATCGCCAAAGCATATGTGAATGCCCTTATAAGTGCCCAATACGCGGTTCAAATGCCGCTTGTTGCATTGTTTATACACGGGGTTCTGTGCAAGATCACGCCATTGAGTTGCACATTTTTCAATTAAGCGGCAGATAGCCGATAGGAAACGCGCAAAAAGGGGCTTTGCACGATGGTAAATGACGCAAATGGCCTGACTTTACGCCGGACTGTTGTGCTTGTTGGCATGATGGGGTCTGGTAAGTCAGCAATTGGGCGCGCGCTTGCCACCCGATTGGATGTGCCATTCCTTGATAGTGACGCCGCCATTGAAGAAGCTGCGACCGTGTCTATTGCCGAGATTTTCGCGCATGATGGCGAAGCGTTTTTCCGTGATCGTGAAGTTGAGGTGATAGATCGGCTGTTGTCTGGACCACCTGCTGTTTTGTCGACGGGTGGCGGTGCGTTTCTGGCAGACCGGACCCGCGAGTTGATCGCCAGCAAAGGTGTAGCTGTTTGGCTTGACGCTAATCTAACAACGCTCTGGGAACGGGTGCGACACAAGGATACCCGCCCGCTGTTGCGCACGGCTGATCCGCTGGCCACGTTGACTGGTTTGATGGAAACACGCACCCCGATCTATGCGCTCGCTGCAAAGCGCATCGCAATTGTGCCGTCCGCTAGTATCGAGGCCACGACCCAAGGCGTCATCGACGCATTGGCCCAAGACGCCAGCATATTGGAGCCCACGACATGACCAACCCAGCCGCTACCGTACATGTTGATCTGCCTGGACGCGCATATGACATTCAGATTGGACCAGATTTGTTGGCGGGTGCAGGTGCTGCGATTGCGCCGTTTGGCGGACGTAAACATTTGGCGATTGTCACTGATGAAACGGTGGCTGGTCTGCATTTGGCTCAATTACAGGCTGGATTGACTGAATCCGGGTTCACCAGCGCCGCGTTGTTATTGCCTGCTGGTGAAGCAACAAAGGGCTGGCCGCAGTTGCAGCGCACGGTTGAATGGCTGTTGGATCAAAAAGTCGAACGCGGCGATGTTGTCATTGCCTTTGGGCGGCGGTGTGGTTGGTGATTTGGTTGGGTTTGCGGCCGCAATTTTGCGCCGTGGTGTCCGGTTCGTGCAAATTCCAACGACGTTGCTTGCGCAAGTCGACAGCTCTGTTGGGGGTAAAACTGGGATCAACGCGCCGCATGGCAAGAACTTGATCGGGGCGTTTCATCAGCCGTCGCTTGTATTGGCCGATACAGGATTGCTGGGTACGCTTGCGCCGCGCGATTTCTTGGCGGGGTATGGCGAGGTCGTGAAATACGGCTTGCTTGGTGATGCGGCGTTCTTTGATTGGCTTGAAGACATGGGCCCCGCGATGGCTGCAGGCGATATGGCGGCGCGTGTGCGTGCCGTGACGCGGTCGTGTGAAATGAAGGCGGGAATTGTCCAGCGCGACGAGACCGAGCAGGGCGAGCGCGCGTTGCTGAACCTTGGTCATACGTTTTGTCACGCGCTAGAGGCCGCAACCGGGTATTCGGACAGATTACTGCACGGCGAAGGTGTCGCCATTGGTTGTGCAATGGCATTTGAGCTGTCGTCCAGATTGGGCCTGTGCAGTCAAGAAAACCCAAGCCGCGTGCGTGCCCATTTGCGCGCTATGGGCATGAAGACGTATTTATCCGACATTGAAGGTGATTTACCCGATGCTGCCGCTTTGCTTGGTCTGATGGGGCAAGACAAAAAGGTCGTCGCGGGCCAGCTAAGGTTCATTCTGGCGCGCGACATTGGTGATACGTTTATCACAAGCGATGTGCCTGCGGATGTGGTGCTATCTGTCTTGGATGATGCACTTGCCCAAAGGTAAGATGGGTTAAAACCCATCCTAAGCATTTAATTTAAAACGGAATTTCGTCGTCCATGTCTGAGCGACCGCCGCCGGAAGTAGACCCGCCGGAATTACCGCCACCGTAGCCGCCGCTATCGCCGCCACCTTGTGGATCGTTGCCGTAGTTACACGCCGACCGCCTTGACCGCCGCCATAACCATCGCCACCACCTTGGCTGCCGCCTTCACTGCGTCCGTCAAGCATGGTGAGAGTGCCACCAAAGCCTTGCAGCACGACTTCTGTGCTATAACGGTCGGAACCGTCAGGGGCCTGATACTTGCGGGTCTGCAATGCACCCTCAATATAAACCTTGGAGCCCTTTTTTAGATATTGTTCCGCAATGCGGACAAGACCGTCGTTGAAGATCGAGACAGAATGCCATTCTGTTTTCTCGCGGCGTTCACCGGTGTTTTTGTCCTTCCAGTTCTCAGAGGTGGCGATGCGCAGGTTACAAACCTTGCCGCCGTTGCCAAATGTCCGCACCTCTGGGTCGCGTCCCAGATTGCCGATCAAGATTACTTTGTTCACGCTACCAGCCATTTGAATTCTCCTCGTCGATTCTGGGTCTTTTGACTTATGCCCTTTTTGAGTGAACAAGGTAAGCAAGTAGTTACGATGTGCGGGATTGGTTATCTGCGTAATCTTGTGTAGATTTTTCATACTGTGTTTTTGGGGACGTTTGGGTGCAATTTTTTCGCGGTGTAGCTTTTGTTGTGGCCGTCGGGCTTCCGGCATTTGTGATTGCCGAAGGATCGCGCGAAGCATTGTTTCAAAACCAGTTATCGGTTTTGGATAACCGGTCCGCACTGCAATATAATAATTCGGTCAGGTTACAGCCGCCGCGCGCGGTCGTTCCTACGATAGCGAGCAAATCGCCAAATTATGTTGGGCGAGTATACTGGGCCTTACCTCGAACTGGCCCGCGCTGCTGCACGTCGGCATTATATTCCGGAGGATTTGTTTCTGCGCCTTGTTAAGCAGGAAAGCGGTTGGAACGCGCAAGCAAGATCGGTCAAAGGGGCAATGGGGCTGGCGCAACTCATGCCGCAAACTGCGCGCGCGTTGGGTGTGGACGCGTCTGACCCGTCGCAAAATTTAGAGGGTGGCGCGCGGTATTTACGGCGTCAGTACGAGACATTTGGCACGTGGCGGTTGGCGCTTGCGGCGTATAATGCCGGACCCGGTGCTGTTGAGCGGTACAACGGAGTTCCGCCGTATAAAGAAACCCAAAATTATGTGCGGATTATTTGGGGGAGCTGAGCTTAGCTTTGCCAGTTATACGCGCGCCCCAGTGACGAGGCGCGCGTTTTGTTATTCGGCCGCGATTTTGATGACTGGTTCCATGTTTGCCAATTCGGCGTCGGACAGGTGGCATTTGATCTGATGGCCTTTCGGCTAAAATTCGCAGCGGTGGCACCTCTTTTTCACACAAGCCGCCAGCGACCTTTGATTTCCACCCGCAGCGCGTTTGGAACGGGCAGCCGGAGGGTGGGTTCATCGCAGATGGAATATCCCCTTCGAGCACGATGTGCTTTTTCTGCACACTTGTATCAGCGATCGGGACAGCCGACAAAAGCGCCTCTGTGTAGGGGTGGTAGGGCGGCGAAAATACCTGATCAGTGGAGCCAAGTTCGACCACATGGCCCAGATACATCACCATCACGCGGTCCGCCAAATAGCGTACGATTGATAGGTCGTGGCTGATGAACAATAGTGTGGTTTTGTGCTCGCGCTGAATTTCCATAAGCAGGTCAGTGACCGCCGCTTGGACAGAAACATCAAGCGCTGAAACGGGTTCATCGGCCACAACGATACGCGCGTCACCGGCAAAAGCCCGTGCAATACCAACACGTTGCTTTTGTCCGCCAGAAAGCTGACGCGGCATTCGGTCGGCAAAGGCGCGTGGCAATTTAACCAGATCAAGCAGGACAAGCATGCGTTCGCGGCGCTCTGCGTCGTTGTTACCGATCTTGAAAATCTCTAGCGCGCGCATTATTTGTCGCCCTACGGTCATCGATGGATTGAGCGTGTCAAACGGGTTTTGGAACACCATCTGAATGTCCGCGACTGTCATGGTGTCGCGGTCCTCGATGGCGATGCTGCCGATGTCGCGACCGTCGAGCGTGATCGATCCTTCGGTGGCGGTTTCTAGTCCCATCAGGACTTTGGCGAAGGTGGATTTGCCACAACCAGATTCGCCGACAATTGCGAGGGTTTCAGATTCGCGGGCCTCGAATGACAGCGTTTCATTGGCTTTCACGACCTTTTTGTCGCCGCCGCCAAACAGTGCGTTTGCTGCGACCTCATAGTATTTCTTGAGATTGTCGATTTTCAAAACCACATCGCCGGGTGGATTTTTTTCCTTTTGCTGGCCAAGAACAATGGGTGCGTTCCAGTCGATTTCTTCGTGACGTAAGCAGCGGGTTTGATGACGGTCAGCGCCGTGAACTAGTTGTCATATCAATGACTTGTCTGTCGCAGCGGCCTGCCTCAAAGTAGTTGCAACGTGGACCAAAGTTACAGCCATCAGGCCGCTCGTGTGGCAGCGGGAAGTTCCCGGGGATCGCCACCAATGGGCGCGCATTTTTATCGGCGCCAGGCAGTGGGATCGAGCGAAACAGCGCTTGCGTATACGGGTGCTGCATCTCGTCAAAGACGTCTTCAATAGAGCCGCGTTCAACCGCTTCGCCGGAGTACATCACGCAAACACGGTCGCAGGTGTCGAGGATTAAGCCTAGGTTATGACTGATAAAAAGCATGGAGGTGCCGTATTTTTTACCCAAGTCTTTGACCAGTTCTACAACAGCGGCTTCGACGGTAACATCAAGTGCGGTTGTCGGTTCGTCCAAGATCAGCAAAGCCGGTTTTGACATCAACGCCATTGCGATCACGATGCGCTGTTGTTGGCCACCAGAAAGCTGGTGCGGATAGGATTTCAAGATCCGTTCAGGGTCGGGCAATTTCACATCTGTGACGACTTCTAGCGCCCGCGCATAGGCGTCTTTTTCAGACAGTCCTTCATGGATCATCGGGACTTCCATGAGCTGTTTTGCGATCTTCATGGCGGGGTTCAAAGATGCCATAGGCTCTTGATATATCATCGCAATTTGCGACCCGCGTATGTCGCGCAGCCGCTCTGGTGACATGGTGTTCAGCTCTTCGCCTTTGAACTTAATCGAGCCACCAACAATGCGCCCGTTGACGCCTAAATCCTGCATGACCCCAAGCGCCACAGTGGATTTCCCACAACCGCTTTCACCCACAAGACCAAGGGCTTCACCCGGGCGAATGACGGCGGAAAAATCCATGACAGCGGGGATTTCGCGCAGCCGTGTGAAGAAGGAAATGGACAGTTTGTCGATCTCTAGGATCGGGCCGTCGTCGTCTTGGTTATCCATTTACCTTCTCCTGATTTGCCCGAATTGCGCTGAAATTTTTGCATAAGTTTCGCATAAGTTCTGCATATGTCGGTTTGTTTGCTTGGGTCATGTTAATCCTTCAAGCTTTCTTCGCGCAGCCCATCGGCCAGCAGGTTCAAACCAAGCACCAGTGACAGCAGTGCAATCGCTGGTGGCAGGGCAGGGTGTGCGTAGATCAGCAGCAGCTTGCGCCCTTCGTTGATGGTTGATCCCCAATCGGGCGATTCTGGTGGCAGGCCGAGGCCAAAGAAGCCCAGCGTCCCCAAAAGGATCGTGGTGTAGCCAATGCGCAGGCAGAAATCGACGATCAGTGGCCCGCGTGCGTTGGGCAATATTTCCCACAGCATGATGTACCAAGCGCCTTCACCGCGCGTTTGTGCGGCGGCGACATAATCGCGGGTCCGCAGGTCGAGCGTGAGGCCGCGCACAATACGGTACACGGTTGGTGAGTTCACGAAGACGACGGAGACGAAGACCACAAGGATGCCGGGGTTAATGTCAAACCCGTCAAGCCAGTTAGGCATGAAGTTCAGCACGGTGCCGTCTTGCGATACCAGCGATAGGTAAAGCCAACCAAGCACGCCGAGTATCACGATCAGAATCGGGTTTCGTTTAGACGGTTGTGTGTAGTAGCGCGAGTTCAGCAGCACCCCGAAGAATACGATCGGGAACACAAACAGGAATGCGGCCATAAACGACGGGATTCCCGTTGCCACGATTTCCGGTGTCACAAGCAGGTAGAACAGCAAGATGACAGGGAAGGCGAGGATCAGGTTGGCGAGGAACGACAAGATCGTGTCGAGCCGTCCGCCGTAGTACCCAGCTGGCAGCCCAAGTGTGATGCCGACCATGAACGCAAACAAGGTGGCTAGCGGTGCGATGGCGATCACGATGACTGAGCCTTTTACCACGCGGCTAAAGATGTCGCGCGCAAGGTTGTCGCCGCCCAGTAGGTAGTGCGGCCAATTGCCAACGGATGCGTCTGGCATTGGAACACCGGGCACTTTGTTTTTGAGGCCGGAGACTTGGGACAGTGGGTTGTGCGTTATGAGCATGTCGAACATGCCCGAGAAAATAGCGGTGAAGACCCAGAACATCACAAGCCCAAAGCCGATCATGCCGACGGTGCTGTCAAACAGCTTGCCGTAAAGCCCAAGGCTGCGTTTGTAATGGATCGACACGGCGAAGATTGCGATCAGCGCAATCCAAACGGGTACGAACCGTTTGAACATAATGCCGACGATCCCGCCTGTCCCGTAGGGCAGTAAGATGCCTGCAATCGCATAGGCCAGTGACAGCCCTAAAACTGCGAGGAAGGCGATTTTGGTGACGCGTTCGATGCCGCCCAAGTATCCGCCTCGCACGGCAAGGGTGCCGTCCGCGTTAGATTGCAGCGTCATGGGTGGTGCAAAGAATGACAGGGCGATCTGCAGCACTACAGCAAGCGCGAAGCAGGCCACTGTGATTGTCCAGATCGGGTTCAAGAAGGCGCCTGTTGCGCCGGTCCAGCTGAGGGGGTCCATAGCGTAGCTCCTTTATGAAATACGGATGCGTGGGTTCAAGAACACATAGCCGATGTCAGATATCAGCTGTGTCACAAGGACCACAAAGACGGAAACGACGGACACCCCAAGCAGAAGTTCGATGTCGTTGTTGGAGGCGGCTTGCACGAGGGTCCAACCGAAGCCTTTGTAATTAAACAAGGTCTCGACGATCACGACGCCGTTTAAGAGCCACGGAAATTGTAGCATGATCACCGTAAACGGTGCGATCAGCGCGTTGCGCAGTGCATGTCGGAGCACGATTGTTCGGAATGCCACGCCCTTTAGGCGTGCGGTGCGGATGTATTGTGCTGTCATGACTTCGGTCATTGATGCCCGTGTCATGCGCGCGATGTACCCCATGCCGTAAAGCGAGATGGTCATCACGGGCAGGAAGAAGTTCCAGAAATTGGCGTTATCCATCGCCGATGTGGCCGTTCCTTTGAACCAATTCATCCCGAATGTTCCGGTTGCAAACAGCGAAATGAAGACAACACCGGACACGTATTCGGGCGTCGCGGTGGATATGATTGAGACTGTTGATAATGTGCGGTCGGTGCGTGATCCTTCGCGCATGCCTGCAAGCACGCCGATAACCAATGCGCCGGGCACCATGACCATCATCACCCAGAACATCAGCTTGGCTGTGAGGCCTAGCCTTTTGCTGATGATTTTGCTGACGTCTTCTTTGAAAACTGTTGATTCGCCCCATTCGCCTTGCAGCACGCCGCAAAAGGTTCTGCCGTCGTCGCAGCGTCGTCTGACTTTGCCATCTGCGTCCGCGATCTCGTAACCGGGCAGCACGCCGAGCCATTGGCCGTATTTGACGGGCAGGGCTTGTTTATAACCGCGGTTGGTCAAATAGCTGGTCACGGCATCGTCCGACATGCGGAAGTTGCCTTGTGTTTTGGCCAGTTTTTCAAGGTTTGGCGTGAGGTTTGTCAGCCAGAACACGATAAATGTTAGGCAGAGCGCTGTGAGGATCATCACCCCAAGGCGTCGCAGAATAAACAGTCCCATAAAGGCCCCTGTTGGTCAGTAGACGGTGCGTTGTCCGTCGATAAATCGGTGCGGCTTTGGGGTGGCTCAAATGCGCGCGGGCAAAAAAAAGGCCGCCCCTCGTGGTGGAGGACGGCCCTATTGGCTATGCGATTAAGCGGACATACCGATTTTGTAGATCTGCGGCAGATACGCGATGTGCATATCCCAACCGACATAGCCCGGTTTGGAATGACGATAGAGTGAGCGCCAGTAAGGCTGCAGTGTCACGGCTTCTTCGGTCATGATCGCCTGAAGTTTCGCCATCACAACGCGGCGTCCATCTGCATCAGCTATCGAGTTGGCTTCAGCAAGCAGCGCGTCAAATTCCACATTGGCAAAGCCAGCTTCGTTCCATGCTTCACCAGAGCGATACGCCAAACCAAGGATCTGTGTATCAAGCGGACGGTGGTTCCAGTTTGTTGAAGAAAACGGATACTTCGTCCAGTCGTTCCAGAACGTCGAGCCAGGAATAATCGTGTGCTTGGCATTAAAGCCTGCGTCTTGCAGTTGAGCCACAACCGCAGCAGTAGAGTTTTTGCGCCAGTCATCATCAATGGAAATAACGTCCATTTCAAAGTCTGCCATGCCTGCTTCTGTAAGCAGTTCCAAAGCCTTAGCTGGATTGTATTCAGTCGCTGGCACATCTGCCCAAGCAGGGTGCATCGGACCGACGTGCTGGTTGCGCGCAACCGCACCACGGTTGGAATAGCCCAATTCGAGGCAAACAGCTGGATCAACTGCCATTGCAATCGCGCGGCGTACGCGTTTGTCCGCGTAAGGCATTTTGCCGTCAACTTCGGCCAATTGGTTTGGACGGATAACGATCGTTGCAGCAGATGCAATTTCAGAGCGTTCCCAGCCAAGACCTTCAACGATGTCAACAAAGTCACCAACAGTTTCATAGAACATGTCAACTTCGTCAGCAGCAGCTGCGGCAACCCAAGCGGATGGATCGGTGCCGTAGTCGATGTATTCGATACGGTCCATATAGGCGCCTTTACCAGCGGCGTAACCCCACCAGTCGTGGCCTTCGTTGCGTACAAGCACAGCTTTGACGCCAACTTCGAGTAATTCTGGCAGGTATGGGCCGGTCCCAACTGGATTTTCCAGCATGGTTTCAGCGTCAAACCCAGCAGGCGTGATCGCCGCAGGATAGTCAGACATGCCCGCAATCAGCGAGATGTCAGAGCCAGGCAAGTTCAACCGCACTGTGTGGCTGTCGACAACTTCGACGGACCCGTCGATTGCCTTTTCGGTGTCGGCGTCAATTAGGATGGCGAAACGGCCAGCCATGGAGTTGCCTTCAACGGACTTGTCAGCCCAGCCAATGATGTTGCGTGCAACGTCGGTCGCGGTAAAGTCAGAACCGTCATTCCATGTCACGCCTTTGCGCACATTCAATGTGTATTGTGTTGCATCGTCGTTTACCGACCATGATTCCAGCAACATTGGCTGGAAAGAACCGTCAGAGTTATATTCGACGAGATATTCGATCCAACCGGCTGTGACATACGCGATCTGTGTCCAGTCATAAGCTCGTGGATCTTTCAGGGCGCGTACTTCCATTTGCATGCGAAGTGTGCCGCCCATTTTGGCGTGCGCTGCGGCTTGGGCAGGTGCGTTCAGGCCAAGCAGACCGTAAGCGGCTGCTGTTGTCAGACCAAGTGCGGTTGTGCGCGACAGGAATTCACGGCGGCTAAGTTTGCCTGCCTTTTCCTCGTTTGCGTACATCACCGCAGCTGGGTGCATTGTCGTTTGTTCAACTTGTGTCATTCGTCTCTCCCTGTGAAACTTTATATCTTGTGAGCGGCATATTTCGGAATGATTATTGCGCCTGTCTGGCACGCACTCCTCCTAACGCGGTTCAGATACATGCAATAGCGCATTGTTTTGATCCATAGGTCAATGCACGCATTGTCTAAATTTATCAATTTTGCGACATATGGATGGGTCATTTGCGACATTGTGGGTTGGCAGGTGTCTGTGGTCGCAAGCCACTAAGGCAGCATTCTGTTTTGCTGCATTGCAGCACCGCGCTTGCGAAAGTCGCTTGGCGTTGTGCCGGTTTGCGCCGAAAAGCTGCGCGCGAAATAGGCCGCGCTTGTGAAGCCAAGCTGTGCCGCGATTTCGTTTACGGGGGTGCGTGTTTCGCGCAAAAGAATGCAAGCTTCATAGTTCACGCGGTCACGCCCAGCGCCGTCGCATAGTCCGACACGCCGTGGTCCTTGCGGTAGTCCCGTTCAATCAGATCGGTGAACGCCGCCACAAGCCGAGCCGCACTGGTTTTTGTCCGCGCTGTGTGGGTGTCGGCCGCTGCTTGATCCAATTGCCGATCAAAGAAAACCGAAAGCAGGCCAAGGTGATAGTGTGCTGCGCGTGAATGATTTTGTCCGTTGTTTCTGAGTTCGCGTTCAAGTGCTTCGACCATATGCGCGAATTCTTTTTGTGCGATCACGTCGCGCAGCCGCAAATGAATTGCCTTATCGGGCCATTCGGCCGCCATGGCCGCTGGGATCGTCAGCATTTGTCCAAAAACAGAAGGTCCAAATTCAAACCCGTACATCGTGTGTGCTGGCACATAGATCAGGTTGTTGGGCCCTTAGCCGCTGGTAAGCCCCGCGACGGTGATCCGCCCTTGGCCTTTGGTGATGTAGATAAGCCGCGGTGTCGCATGGCTGCGCATTGCTTCGGTCCGCCACCGTCCGGCGCCCGCGTTTTGGGCGATTGACGTCGGGTTTAAGGCGGTCGCTAGCTGTTTGGTGGCCAAGTGCATGTGGTGTCCCTAGGTGTCCGGCTAGACGTAAGATTGACCTGCATTGTCTCAATAAACAATCCTAAATCTAGGGTGTGAAGGCGATAGCTGTGGACAAATCTGTGGATGAAACATCCAATTTGGCCCAATCCGCGTGCTTGGAGCGGAACCAAGTTCGTTGCCGTTTGGCGTATTGTCGGGATGCAATGATGGCCGCGTCGCGCGCTGCGGATAGGGTCATGTCGCCGCGCAGATGCGCGATTAATGCGGGGGCGCCGATGGCTTTGGATGATTGGTGTGACGGGTCCCAAGTGGGTAGCATTGCCGTTGCTTCGGCTATCGCACCTTGTTCGAGCATCTGGTCAAAGCGTTGCGAGATCCGGTCGTTCAGCCAATCAACGGGCACATCGAGCGTGATCCGTACGGCGTCGGTGGGCTGTAGCAATGGTGGCGGCGTGTCGTCTTGCCAATCGGCCATGCTGCGCCCCGTTGCCTGCAACACCTCCCAAGCCCGTTGAACGCGCATCCGGTTGTTGATGTCGATCCGTGACTTTGTTGGGTCGTCAAGCTGTTGTAATAGCGTGGAAAGCGGGATGTCGTTGCCTGTGGTGCGCAGGGCGGGCGGTGTTGATGGGATATCCGCCAAGCCTTGGATCAGTGCCATAAAGTTCAGCCCTGTACCGCCGACGATGATCGGCCGTTTGCCCACCAGCAATGGTGCCACGTCGCGCAGCCAGTGACCAGTAGAGTAGGGTGCGTTATAAGGGACATGCCCGTAAAGCGCGTGTTCCGCCTGCGCCAATTCACTGTCATCAGGGCGCGCTGTCAGTATGCGCCAGCCGTCGTAGACTTGTAGCGCGTCCGCGTTGACCACCACGCCGCCTTGGGATCTGGCGATATGCAACGCAAGTGCGGATTTACCGGACGCTGTTGGCCCTGCAATCAAGACGGGAGTGGTGGGTGAAATTGCGATCATAATGGTGCTCTTACCTTTATCGTTGCGCGTAATCTAGATTTTTTGCGTAAAATCTGCCGCATCGCGGATTGTATCTGGGGTGAAATTCAGTCATTTTACCACAGGTTCACATCTCAATGCGCAAAGGGGCAGCACATGGCCGAGACCGAACAAAAATCATACAAACGGGTAATGTTGAAGATTTCAGGCGAGGCGCTGATGGGCGATACCGCTTACGGCCTGCATCCCCCGACTGTGCAACGCATCGCACGCGAAGTAAAAATCGTGCACGACATGGGCGTTGAGATTTGTATGGTCATCGGTGGCGGTAATATCTTTCGCGGTCTGCAAGGATCGGCGCAAGGCATGGAACGCACCACGGCTGATTATATGGGGATGCTGGCCACGGTGATGAACGCGCTTGCGATGCAGTCCGCGCTTGAAGAGCTGAATATTCACACACGTGTTATTTCGGCGATCACGATGAATGAGATTGCTGAGCCATATATTCGCCGCCGCGCTGTGCGCCACCTTGAAAAAAAGCGGGTTTGTATCTTTGCGGCGGGTACAGGTAATCCTTATTTTACGACCGATACTGCCGCGACGCTGCGCGCCAATGAGATGGCCTGCGAAGCGATCCTAAAGGGCACAAAGGTTGATGGCGTTTACGACAAAGACCCTACAAAACATGCCGATGCTGTTCGGTATGACGAAGTTACATATGACGAAGTGCTTCAAAAGCATCTGGGTGTCATGGATGCCTCTGCGATTGCACTGGCGCGTGATAACAACCTGCCGATAATCGTCTTTAGCCTAGACGAGCCAGGCGGGTTCAAAGGTATTTTGGCAGGCGAGGGCACCTATACCCGCGTGTCCGGTTAGGCGCTTTTTCGCAAAAATGACGAATAATTGCACAACTTCCCTTTGGAGTTGTTTGTGAACTGACTATACATCTTATGAATACCTGCGTTATAGCAGGCAAAATTAATTGATCCCGTTAAGGGGAGAGCAGAGTACTATGTCCGACGATTTTATGCTTGATACAGACGATCTTGAACGTCGCATGGATGGTGCGATTGCAAACCTACGTGTTGAACTGGCGTCTTTGCGCACCGGTCGCGCGTCTGGTTCGATGTTGGAACCAATCATGGTCGACGCATACGGGTCCATGACACCAGTCAACCAAGTCGGCACTGTCAACGTGCCCGAGCCTCGCATGGTCACGATTAACGTGTGGGACAAAGGTCTTGTTGGTAAGGTTGAAAAGGCGATCCGCGAAAGCGGTTTGGGCATCAACCCGCAGCTGAATGGTACGATCATCATGCTGCCGATCCCTGAATTGAACGAAGAACGCCGCCGCGAGCTGACCAAAGTTGCTGCCCAATACGCCGAAAGTGGCCGTGTTTCGGTGCGTAACCTGCGCCGCGATGGCATGGACCAGATCAAAAAGGCGAAAGCTGACGGTCTGGGCGAAGACGACCAGAAATTCTGGGAAAGTGCTGTTCAGGAAATTACCGACGCGCATATCAAGAAGGTCGATGAGACCCTTGAGACGAAACAAGCCGAGATCATGCAAGTCTGACCCAAAGGGAGGCCACAATTATGGCCAAGGACATCAACGAGATCCAAGGCGGCCCCGATCACGTGGCCATCATTATGGATGGCAATGGCCGCTGGGCCACGCAGCGCGGTCGCCCGCGTTTGTTTGGCCACCATGCTGGTGCGCGCCGCGTGGGCGAGATGGTTGAAGCCTGCCCTGATTTGGGCGTTAAGTATCTGACAATATTTGCGTTTTCGACAGAGAACTGGAAACGTACCCAATCCGAAGTTGCTGGATTGATGAAGCTATTTCGCCGTTATATTGAACGCGAAGCCAAGGCATTGTTCCAAAACGGCGTGCGCGTTCGCTTTATTGGTGACCGTCAAAAGCTAGATGATAAGCTGGTGTCGTTGATGGATAACCTTGAGTTATATACGTCGGGCAACGACAAGGTTCACCTGACGATTGCGTTGAATTACGGGGGCCGCGATGAGGTGACCCGCGCGGCACAGCGGTTGGCGTTTGAAGTTGAACAGGGCCGTTTGTCGCCTAAGGATGTTGATGCGGAAACGCTGGCAAAGTTCCTTGATACGCGGTTTTTGCCCGATCCAGATTTGGTTATTCGCACCAGTGGCGAGGCCCGCATTAGTAATTTCCTGCTTTGGCAGACGGCCTATGCCGAATATGAATTTGTCGATACGCTTTGGCCGGATTTCAACGCTGAGGAATTTGGTAAGATCCTGTCGCGTTACGGCAATCGCGAGCGCCGATTTGGCGCAGTGATGGCGTAAACGGTGGCAGATCCTGTAAAATCCAGCAGCTGGGATGATCTGACCGTTCGGATCGTATCAAGTATTGCTATGATCGTGGTTGGTGCCATTGGCATCGTGCTTGGTGGTGTTTGGTTCCAGATGTTGGTGGTGTTTGTCACTGCTGTGATGATCTGGGAACTTTGGATGATGATCGCGCCTGATCGCCCGACACCGGGCATGTTGATGACCACGTTAACCGCATCTGTGATGTCTGGGCAGTTAGCGGTGACGGAGTCTTGGGCGCTTGCCTTATTTTTGATCGTCCCTTTTGTTGGTGCCAGCCAGCTTAAAGTTGAGCGCACTGCGTTTTTCCTGTTTGCATTGGTCATACCTGTCGCTGGATACGGTTTGATCCATTTCCGCGCTGATTTCGGGTTTGTTTGGCTGCTTTGGTTGATGTCTGTTGTCATTATCACCGATGTTTTTGGATATTTTGCTGGCCGTACCTTTGGTGGGCCGAAATTTTGGCCGTCAATTAGTCCCAAGAAAACATGGTCCGGCACGACTGCGGGCTGGGTCGGGGCAGGGATTGTTGGCTTTGTCTTTAGGCTGTTCACCAATGCGGAACTTTCGATCATCGTTATGTCGATGGTGTTGTCGTTTGCCAGTCAAATGGGCGATATTGCCGAAAGCGCGTTAAAGCGCCGGATGAAGGCCAAGGACAGTTCGACCTTAATTCCTGGCCACGGCGGGTTGTTTGACCGCTTTGATGCGTTGCTCGGGGCTGCGTTGTTTGTGCTGGTTGCTAGTGCATTGTTTAACATCCCCGGTGTCCATTTTTGAGACGTGTGACTGTTTTCGGCGCAACTGGATCTGTTGGGCAAAGCGCCCTTGATCTGATTGCGCGCGCGCCTGACGACTATGACGTTGTGGCATTGACGGGCGGACGTAATATTGCGCAGCTTGCCAAGGACGCGGTTGTGTTAAACGCGGATGTGGCTGTGACCTGTCACGGTGAATTACACAATGATCTTAAAGAGTTATTGGCTGGTTCAGGGATTGAGGTCGCCAGTGGGGATAGTGCAATTGACGAGGTCGCAAGCCGACCTGCTGATTGGGCATTGTCCGCAATTGTTGGGGCTGCGGGGCTAATTCCGGGCCTGAAGGCGTTGGAGCAGGGGCAGACATTGGCGTTGGCCAATAAGGAATCGTTGGTGACGGCGGGCCCGTTGTTGATGGAGACTGCAGCGGCGCATGGCGCCACGATTTTACCTGTCGACAGTGAACATTCTGCCGTTTTTCAAGCGCTTGTGGGTGAAGATATAGCCGCTGTTGAGCGGATTATCATAACTGCATCTGGTGGTGCATTTCGCGATTGGTCGCTGGATGATCTAGCTGGGGCCACGCTCGCGCAAGCGTCAACGCATCCCAATTGGGATATGGGTCAGCGGATCACGGTAGATAGCGCGTCTATGTTTAACAAGGGTATGGAGCTGATTGAAACCAAAGAGTTTTTTGGTATTGATCCGGCGAAAATTGAAGTGCTGGTACACCGCGAAAGCCTTATTCATGCGCTGGTTGGTTTTACCGATGGTGCGCTGATGGCGCATGTTGGACCACCTGATATGCGTCACGCAATTGGCTATGCGTTGCATTGGCCTGCGCGCGGGCATGTGCCAGTAGAACGGCTTAATCTCGCTAATATTGGGTCGCTGAGTTTCGAGCATCCTGATCCGGTCCGGTTTCCTGCGTTGCGGTTGGCCGCTGATGTCATGGAAATCGGCGGGCTTGCGGGCGCTGTGTTTAACGCCGCCAAAGAGCGTGCGCTAGATTTGTTTATTGATGGCCGTATCGGATTTTTGGACATGGCCCGCATCGTTGAAATGACGATTAACAAAATGTCGGCCAATGACGGGCTGCAAAATGCCCAATTTAGCTTAGATAATGTAATGCATATTGATGCTTTGTCGCGTATTCGTGCCGATGAAGCCGTCGCTAAACTGGGATAAAATATTGGATTTTTCGCAAGTATTGCCGTCACTGGGTGGCACTGCCTTTACGTTGATCGCATTTGTGGTCGCATTGTCGATTATCGTCGCGATCCATGAATATGGACATTATATTGTGGGCCGCTGGTGCGGCATCCATGCGGAAGTGTTCAGCCTTGGTTTTGGCCCCGTGCTTGGGTCGCGCGTCGACAAACATGGTACCAAATGGCAAATAGCGGCACTGCCGTTTGGCGGATATGTCCGGTTTCTTGGTGATGCCGATGCGGCGGGGGTCGGTGACACGGGCGAAGTGACGCAAGCAGATCGACGTCGGTCGATGCATGGTGCACCGCTTTGGGCGCGTTCGCTGACCGTTTTGGCGGGGCCTGTGTTCAACTTTATCCTTGCTGTGCTAATTTTTGCTGGTGGCTCCATGTGGAATGGCAGCCTGAGCGACCCTTTGACGTTTGAAGAAGGGCGCGATTTGCCAGCGCCATTCGTGTCCGAGCTTCAGGTGGGTGATCAGTTGATTGCCGTGCAGGGTGTTGCGTTTGGTGGCGAAGACTCGATTATCGATCAATTGCCGGTTCAAGCCACGCTTGACTATGAAATTGTGCGCGATGGCCGGTCGATGACTGTCAAAGGCCCCTATTTGATGCCGCCAGCTGCGTCTGGCATCACCCCGCGGTCTGCGGCGGATGATGCGGGTTTGCGCAAGAACGATGTTATCGTCGCCGTAGATGACACCCCAGTGGTTGCGTTTGGCGAGTTGATTGCGGCTGTGCAGGCCGCTGATGGATCGCCGCTGGACCTTGATGTTTGGCGTGCAGGTGACATCATTGAAGTGACCTTATCGCCGCGCCGTGTTGACCTGCCGTTGCCCGAGGGCGGGTTTGAGACCCGTTGGCTTATGGGTGTATCAGGAGAGCCGTTCTTTACTGCTGCGACTAAAACGCTTGGCCCGTGGGATGCGCTGACCAATGGCGCCACCATGTTGAACCGTGTTATGTCTGCGTCGCTTTCAGGTATGTGGCATATTGCGTCTGGCAAAATTTCAAGCTGCAACCTGTCCGGTCCCGTAGCGATTGCGCAGACCAGTGGGTCGATGGCGGCTCAGGGGGCCAACGATTTCATTTGGTTCCTTGGTATGTTGTCGGCTGCTGTGGGCATGATAAATTTGTTCCCGATCCCGGTTTTGGACGGTGGGCACTTGGTGTTCCACGCCTACGAGGCTGTGTTTCGCCGCAAGCCATCAGAAAAGGCACTTAATGTACTGATGATGATGGGCGTCGCTTTGATTGGTACCATGATGGTCTTTGCATTGTTGAACGATTTGGTGCTTTGCCCTTGATGCTGACATAGGTCTGCCACAATCGCGCCATGATTGGTCGTTAAGTATTTAGTATCGCAGAAGGAGTGATATGAGATGCAAGCGCTAAACAGTGGATATAAAGGTCTGACTTTTCTGGTCAGCTTGAATGTTGATCGTGTGATGATGATCGCCGCACTTGTTGGCGCACTTTATGTCGGATAGTACATCGCGCTGATCTGACGTCTGTAACAGTCCTAACGATACAAGTAAAAACGCGCCCATTGTGGCGCGTTTGTTCGTTTTGACATCACCCGCCAGAATGGGTAACTCAAAGGGTAACAGGTATTTAAAAACAGGCGATTGAAATGAACCGTGTCCAAACACGCGCTGCAGCGCAAAACGCAACGCTCTTACAGCGCCTTTTATTTGTTTTGTTTCTGGGGTTTGGCGCGATTTTTGCCACTTATGCAAGTGCCCAATCATACGTCTTCAATGCCGTTCAAATCGACGGAAACCAGCGGGTTGAGGACGGAACGATCCTATCTTTTGCGGGAATCAGTCGCGGGACATCTGTTACTGCCGGCGAATTGAACGATGCAGTGCAGCGTATTCGTAATTCTGGTTTGTTTGAAAACGTCGATGTGACCCCGCGTGGCCGCACCCTTGTGATTAGTGTGGTTGAACGCCCAACTGTGAACCGTATCAGCGTTGAAGGTAACACCAAGGTCCGTGACGCCGATCTGTTGAGCGTCGTGCAGTCCCAAGCGCGACGGGTTTATTCCCCTGATCAAGCAGAGCGTGACACAACCGCAATTTCCAAAGTTTACGCAAGCAAGGGCCGTATCAACGCGATTGTTCGCCCAAGTATCATCCTGCGTTCTGATAACCGCGTTGATCTTGTGTTCACTGTCGTTGAGGCAGGCGTGACCGAAATTGAGCGTATTTCTTTTGTTGGGAACCGGTTCTATTCCGAAGGCCGCCTTCGCCGTGTGTTAGAGACCAAGCAAGCGGGTATTCTGCGTGCCATCATTTCGCGCGATACGTTTGTTGAAGACCGGATCGCATTTGACCGCCGCGCCCTAACTGATTTTTACAATTCGCGCGGATATGTCGACTTTGAAATTCAGAACGTCGATGTCGCCTTAACCCGTGAACGCGATGCCTATTTGGTTACGTTTAACGTGCAAGAAGGTCAGGAGTTCACGTTTGGTAACGTGACGCTGATAAGTGACATCCCTGAAGCGGACGCGCAGGTGTTCCGAGATGAGCTAAAGCTGCGGACTGGCGCTGTTTACTCTCCTGCGCTTGTGGATCGCGAGATTGCGCGTTTGGAACGGTTGGCGCTGCGCCTTGGTCTGAACTTTGTGCAAGTTGATCCGCGTATCACGCGCAACGACCGTGATCTGGCATTGGACATTGAGTTTGCGCTGGTGCGCGGCCCACGTATCTTTGTTGATCGCATCGATATTGAAGGCAATAACACGACGCTTGACCGCGTGGTGCGCAATCAGTTCCGCATTGTTGAGGGTGATCCATTTAACCCAAGGTCGATCCGTGAAAGCGCCGAACGTATCCGTGCGCTTGGTTTTTTTGCGAATGCCAACGTCGAGGCCCGCGAAGGGTCGAGCGCCAATCAGGTGATCATCTATGTGGACGTTGAAGAAGGCAACACGGGGTCGCTATCGTTTGGCGCCAATTACAATTCCGACACGGGCCTTGGCCTTGTTGCGTCATTCCGTCAAAGCAACTTTCTTGGTCGTGGCCAAGCTGTGAATGTGCAACTGTCGACTGCTGAAACCAACCGCGTGTTTTCATTCAGCTTTCAAGAGCCGCAGTTTTTGGGCCGCGATCTTGGGTTTGGGCTGAATTTGGATTACAGCACGACGGACAATGAAAATGCGCTTTATGATACTGAAACGTTCCGGTTCAAGCCGTCGCTGACATTTCCTGTGAGTGAAAATGGTCGTCTGCAACTTTTCTACGCCTACAACTATGAAGACATTACAGGTGTCACAACCACGAGTGCGCCAATCGTTGACGACGGGCTTATTGGTGGTGTTGGGTCATCGTCCATCGGCTATGGCTACAGCTTTGACACGCGCCGCACGGGTCTGAACCCGAATGCCGGTGTTGTGTTTCGTTTTGGCCAAGAATTCAGTTTTGGTGATGCGCAATACATTAAGACAACTGCGTTGGCCGCTGCTGAAACTAAGGTTTTAAACGAAGAGGTCACGTTGCGTGCCACGATTGAAGGCGGCTATTTGGATTATACCAAGGGGCAAAGCCGGATTACGGATCGCTTTTTCCTTGGAAGCCGCCAGATGCGTGGGTTTGAGCCGGCGGCATTGGTCCACGCGACGCTGACGCTGTGACCGATGATGCGCTTGGTGGGAACGTGTTTGCGGTTGCCCGTCTTGAAGCAGAGTTCCCAATTGGTTTGCCAAGCGAATATGGCATCTCGGGTGGGGCGTTCATCGACTATGGCTCGGTTTGGGATATTGGCCGTGCGGTTCCCGCCGACACGGTGTTGTACGACGATTTTACAGGCCGCGCAGTTGCCGGTTTGTCAGTGTTCTGGGATACGCCAATCGGTCCGCTGCGTTTCAACTTTACCGAAACTTTGGACGCCCAGGCATTTGACAAGCCCAAGAGCTTTGACGTGACTATTTCGACCAGCTTCTGATGCGGCGGCTGTTGTCACTTGGATGCGTATTGATTGGGCTTGCAGGTCATCTGCAGGCCCAAGTCGCGCCTGAGTTAGCGGCCCCAGCAATGGGTGTTGTCGTTGTTGATACAGACGAATTGTACCGCGCCACTTTAATGGGTCAGCGGATGGCTGCGGATCTTGATGACCGTGCGCGCGTATTACAGTTAGAGAACGACGAAATTACCGCGGCTTTGACTGCGGAAGAACAGTCGCTGACTGACCGTCGCCCGACATTGGACCCCGAGGTATTTCGCCAAGAGGCCGCCGAATTTGATACCCGTGTTCAAGGTATTCGCCGCACCCGCGACGCGGCAATTGCAACATTTGAGGCAACGCGCGCCGCTGCCCCACGCCAGTTTCTCGAACTTGTTCGCAATGTTTTGGGTGCGCTTATGTTGGAGCGCGGTGCCGTTGCCGTGTTGGACCAGCGGCTTGTGTTTCTCAGCCTTAGCACCGTCGATATAACGCAAGATGCGATTGCCCGAATTGATGATACTTTTGGCGACGGCAGCGCGGTACCTGATCAGTAGCTGATCCTTGCCGCGTCGGTGGCGGTTTGGTAGGAGTGGTGGACATGAGTTTATCAATGGACCAGACCACATGACCGATACGCCAACCACCGCAGACATTAAGCTGATCCAAAAGATTATCCCGCACCGCTATCCGTTTTTGCTTGTGGATAAGGTCCGCGATATTGATGGTGTTAAATCAGCAGTTGGCATCAAAAATGTCACCATGAATGAGCCGCATTTCCAGGGCCATTTTCCAGGCAATCCGATTATGCCTGGCGTCACGATTGTCGAAGCGATGGCACAGACGGCTGCCGTCATGATTGGCACCAGTCTTGGGCTGATGGACGGGAATTTGAACGTCTATTTCATGGCGATTGATAACTGCAAATTCCGCCGCATGGTTGTGCCGGGTGATGTGCTTGAGATGCAGCTGACGACCACGCGCGGTAAAGCGGGTGGCAAGGTTTGGAAATTCAAAGGCGTTGCAACTGTTGATAGCGAGCTTGCTGCTGAAGTAGAGTTTACAGCCATGATGGATTCGAAGACCTGATGGGGATGATCCACCCTTCTGCCGTGATCGAAGATGGCGCTGTCATTGGTGACGGCTGCCAGATTGGTCCGTTTTGCGTCATTGGCGCCGATGTTGTGCTGGGTGCCGCTGTTGAGTTGAAATCCCATGTGGTTGTCACGGGTGACACGCATATCGGTGATGAGACCATTGTATTTCCGTTTTCGGTCATTGGTGAAATCCCGCAGGATTTGAAATTTTGTGGCGAAAAGACTCGCTTACGTATCGGTAAGCGCAACCGTATTCGCGAACACGTTACGATGAATACTGGCACGGCTGGTGGTGGTGCGCAGACCCTTGTTGGTGATGACGGGTTGTTTATGGCTGGTTGCCATATCGCCCATGACGCCCAGATCGGTGACCGCGTGATTGTGGTCAATTCAAGCGCTATTGCCGGACACTGTATTATTGAAGACGACGTGATTATTGGCGGCCTTTGCGGCATTCACCAGTGGGTGCGTATCGGGCAGGGCGCCATTATTGGCGCGCTGTCGATGGTCACGAACGATGTGGTCCCACATGGTTTGGTCATGGGCCCGCGCGGCAAGCTGGATGGTTTGAACTTGATTGGTCTTAAGCGAAAAGGTGTGGCTCGTGCCGACATTACTGCGATGCGCGCCGCGTTTCAGACGCTCAAAGATGGCGAAGGTACGTTTCACGATCGTGCCGCCCGTTTGGCTGATGAGACTGACAGTGAATATGTTCAGCAGATGGTCGCGTTTATCATGGGTGACACCGACCGCAATTTCCTGACCCCAAGCTGATGTTGGCGCTGGTTGCTGGTACTGGGGCATTGCCGCCTGCGATTATGGCGGCGTTTCCTGATGCGTTGGTCTGCGCTTTGGACGGATTTACGCCTGATGTTCTGGTTGATCTGACATTTCGGTTGGAACATTTGGGAAGTTTTCTCGCGAAATTAACCGAACTTGGCGTGACACAGGTTTGCTTTGCTGGCGCGGTCCAGCGCCCATTGGTTGATTCTGCCCAAATTGATGCCGCAACGATGCCGTTGGTCCCAGTAATTAAGGCTGCAATGTCAAAGGGCGACGATGGTGCGTTGCGTGCCATTATGCAGCTGTTTGAGGCCCACGGTCTGCAAATGGTCGCGGCCCACGATTTAGTGCCAGAATTATTGCCTGCAGCGGGCGTTCTTACGTCTTTAAAGCCCAATGCCGGCATGATGGCAGAGGCTGTTTTAGGCGAAAGTGTTGTGGCCAAGCTTGGAAATCTTGACCGCGGGCAGGCGTGCATCATTCAAGGTGCGAACGTACTGGCCGAAGAGGGACCCGATGGGACCGATGCGATGCTGGCCGGTGTCATGGCACGCGGTGGCGTTTTGTACAAAGCCCCCAAGCCCAACCAAGATCGCCGCGCTGATTTGCCGGTGATCGGGATTGGCACTGCGCGCGGCGTGATTGCCGCAGGGCTGGACGGTATTGTTGTGACTGCGGGTGGCGTGATGGTGTTGGACAGTGATGCAGTTGTTGCCGCGATGGACGGCGCTGGCAAGGTCCTGTGGGTGCGCCCCGAGACGCAAAGCTGATGCGCGTATTTGTCATCGCAGGTGAGGCTTCAGGTGATAAATTGGGGGCTGCCTTAATGGCGGGTCTGTCCGGTTTGACGGATGTTAAGTTTGACGGTGTTGGTGGTCCGTTGATGGCCGAGCAGGGGTTGGTCAGTCGGTTTCCGATGGACGAGCTGTCTGTCATGGGGCTGGCCGAAATTTTGCCGAAATACCGCGCGCTGAAGGCTCGTGTGCATCAGATGGCCCAAGCGGTGCTGGACAGCAAGCCCGACGTGTTGATCACAATCGATAGCCCAGATTTTTGCCTGCGTGTCGCCAAGCTGGTCAAGGCTGGGTCAGATATTCGCTGCGTGCATTATGTGGCGCCGACGGTGTGGGCGTGGCGCCCAAAGCGTGCTGCCAAGATGGCCCGTCATATTGATCAGGTCTTGGCGTTGTTCCCGTTTGAGCCACCGTTGATGCAGGCCGCTGGCATGCGCTGCGACTTTGTTGGGCATCCGGTGGTGACTGATCCGATTGCAAGTCCATTGGAGGCTGCCGCTTGGGATGGAGACGGCCCGTTGGTGATGCTGTTGCCCGGTAGCCGCCGTGGAGAGATCGCGCGCTTGCTGCCCCGATTTGGCCAGGCTGCTGCGTTGATAGCGCAGGCCCGTCCTGATGTGCGCTTTGCGCTGCCCACAACGGCGAATGTTTATGACGGCGTTGTTGCGGGTGTCGCTGAGTGGGATGTGCCTGTGTCGGTTCTGGATGCGGATCAAAAGGACGAAAAGCGCGGGTTGTTTGCGGCGGCTGATGTTGCGTTGGCGGCCTCTGGTACGGTGTCGCTTGAGTTGGCCGCGAACGATACGCCGATGGTGATTGCCTATGACATGGCGTGGTTGAGCCGGACCATAATCAGCCGGCTGTTGCTCGTGGATACGGTCACGTTGGTCAATCTGGTCAGCGACAGTCGCGTTATCCCTGAGTTTGTCGGCAAGGACTGCGTTGCCGCCCCAATTGCCGCTGCCGTTCTGTCCGTTTTGGATGACCCGACTGCTCAACATGCTGCGATGTCTGACACGATGGATAAGCTTGGACGCGGTGGTGATGCGCCAGGCGTGCGGGCGGCTAGGGCCGTTTTAGACGGGTTATCAGACGCCCATCAATGATGATCAACCCAAGGGTCAGCAAGCCAAAACCTGCGTAGGCGCGCAGGGGCAGGGCTTCGTCCAGTACCACGGCCCCGAGGATGATCGCGACGGGCGCGACCATGAGCGTGCAGAGCATCAGATTGCCTGATCCGGCCATGGCAAGTACGCGGTAATAGAGCAGATATGCCAAGGCTGTGGCGATGACGGCGTAATAACCGATGGCAACCCATGTGTCTGGTTGCAGTGTTAGGCTAATCGGTCCTTCCGCCATCCATGCAAGTGGGATCATCACAAGGCTGGCGCCCGTGACCATGCCAGCGGCTGCAATTTGTGGCGGTAGGTGCCCCAGTTTTTTGCGGGCCCAGACACTTGCAAGCGCATAAGATACCGTGCCGCCGATCACGGCGAGTTGTCCGAGGCTGCGCAGATCGAAGCTTGCCAGCGATGACAGGCCGATAGCGGTTGCCACCCCAAAGAACCCAAGCGTGACGCCGATCGCTTTGCGCATGGATAGCCGTTCATCGGCAAAGAAAATCGCGGCTGCGATGACCCCGAAAATGGCTGTTGCCGCATTGAGGATCGATGTGAGGCCGGATTCAATATGCAGTTGCCCCCATGCCATTAGCGAGAATGGGATCACGTTGTTGAGGACGCCCATCACCAGAAATGCCGCCCAAATGCGCGGATCGCGCGGGACGGGCAGGCGGCGGATGATGATATAGATCCAGAGGATCAACATCGCCCAGCCGGTCCGGTGCGCCACGGCCGTGAGTGGGCCGATTTCATCCAAGGCCACGCGCACGGATAGAAACGAGCCACCCCAGATAAATGCGAGGATCAGCAGTTCCAGCCATGCTTGGGCCGAGATGGTTTTTTGTGGTTGGGTCATGCGCGTTTGTTGCCCGCGATAGCGTCACGTGCAACCCGTATCTTGCGCAACAAAAAAGCCCCGCCAGTGAGGCGGGGCTTGGCGTTGGTTGCGCGTCGACTTGTTTAGAAAGTCGTCGAGATTTTGAGGCCGATTGCGATTGCAGTGTTATCGGCGAATTCGGATCCTGCGAGCCCTGCGTGATCAGGAATTGGATTTTCAGTTGTTGCGTCACCCAGCATGATGTAACGCACGCCACCTGTGATTTTGAAGGCGTCCGCAGTGTACGTGCCACCAATTCCTATGCTTTTGCTGCCGTTTGTTGGCGCAAGATCACCGGCAAACCCAGCTGTAGCGGCTTCATACCCGATGGAAAGCGCGCCGGACTACTGGTCACTAAACTTGCGTCCAACACCCAACGCATAGCTGATGGTGTCATCGTCGTAGCTTTGTAATGATCCTTGCCTGAGTGCAGTGTGTACAGGTGGTGCATAGTCGAACTACGTCCACTTGGCGTAACGGATTGAGCCGAACACGAGCGTATTTGCCGCAACGCCGCTTTGGAATTCAAGGTTGAACGATTCTGGCGTTTCAACAGTCGTGACCGCTGTTGTCCCTGGGCAGAAAGATTGAGCTACGTTGCAAGTCTCGGTCGCAGTAATGTCGTGGCTGATGGCCGAGTTGTATGTCAAAGCAACACGCAAAGCGATTTCAGGACGCTCGTATGCCACGCCGACGAGGTAACCGGTCGCTGAGTTAGCTTCGCTGTCAATTTCGTACCCTGCAACAGGTGGTTTTGACACTGCTGCTTCTACAGTTTGGTAGCGCACGCCACCATGCACAGAGAAGTTTGAGTCGATGCTGTAACGGGCAACGGCTGTGACTGCTGAACTGCTGACTTCAGCAGTTGACGCGCCGCCTGCTGTGGTCGTGTAATAACCAGCGTCCGCATCGCCATAATCAACGCTAGCACCAAATGGCTGATCAATGATCAACGACAAAGACAGATTGTCTTTCACTTGATATTTGAAGCCAAGGCCCACTGTGTGTAAGGCGACGCCATGTTCCCAGAGCCTACACCACCGAGGTTTAAGCCGGATGCGATGCCCGTGACCGAAGGTGTTATCTGGCCGAAACTAAGCTCGACTGCGTTGCCTTCTTCAAAAATAATACCAATACCTTGGCCTGAACGATCAAGGCCGCCGGCTGTGGCTGCAGTTGTGGTCAGCATCAAAGCTGCGCCTACCGTTAATATTTTTTTCATGTCTCCATCCCCGTCATGAAAAGTTTCAGTTATACACAGATTCCTCGAGCACCCGATTTCTAGCGGGTTGACGTTTGATCGTAGACCGATTCAGCTAGCCTCATGATCCGTCCCGGCTTTCTTTCCCCGACAGAGCGCCTTGAGCTTGAGGCCTGTGTGCGCCGTCAACGCGAGGATCATGGGATTGCACGGCGTGCAAATGCGCTTCTTTTGCTGGATGACGGGAAGTCCTGTCAGGTCATCGCAGAATTTCTATATTTGAACGACGACACCATCCGGCGCTGGTACAAGAGCTACCGTGGAAGCGGCTGGGAGGCGCTTGCTGTGGATGGCTGGAAAGGTGGTCAGTCACGTATCCACTGATCAAGAAGCTGCGTTATGCAGGTGGCTGGATGGTCGCTTCTGCCGCTCGACGGTTGAGATCAGATCTTACATGGCCTGTGAATTTGACCTGCGCTACTCGCATTCTGGCTGCATCAAGCTTCTTGCCCGGTTGGGGTTCGAGTATCGCAAGCCCAAGGCTCTGCCACGGGCTGTCCCGGCGGAAAAGCAAGAGGCATTCATAGCGCTTTATACCGGCCTGTTGAACGACCTGAGTGAGGACGAAGCCGTCTATTTTGCTGATGCTGTACACCCCGAATACCAGACAAAACCTGCATACGGCTGGGTGAAGGCAGGCTCAAATCCCGCAGTCCCAACCACTGCAGGGCGAGGCCGCGTGAATATCCATGAAGCGCTCAATCTTGAAACCTTCGACGCGCCTTTTGTCGAACCAACCACCGTTGATGGGGTGAGTGCTGCGCAGCTGCTCACCAAAATTGAAGCGCGCAACCCTGACAAACGATTGATCCATGTCATCTGGGACAATGCCGCCTATCACAAAGGGCCCGATGTTCGGGCATTCCTTGCAAGGCCGGACTGCCGCATCCACCTGATCCAACTGCCGCCATACTGCCCGCACCTGAACCCCATCGAACGATTATGGGCGGTGATGCACCAGCATGTGACGCATAATCGCCATTACCCAACCCAAAAACAGTTCGCGAATGCGATCTTGAAGTTCTTCCGACAAACCATCCCAAACAACTGGAAAACCTTCTGAAGCCAAGTCTCAGACAATTTCCGCGTCATAACTCATGAAAAATTTCGGGTTTTGGCGTAGCTCAGGTATATGCCAACTTAGAAAGTTGGAACGCTTTGCGTCAATTATTGACGCTACGTCAGTACAAATACGGAGGCTATGTTGGCTCCAACTGCAGCAAAACCGTAACAAATATACACTGCTATTTGGCTGCTTTCGCCTGCCCGAACTTTATATTGACATAATTGGCGGCGAAAATCAGCACGCCGCCAAGGATCACCAAGGCGTCGATCGGTTCGTTGTAGAGTATGATTCCCACCACTGCGATAATCGGCAAGCCGCACGAAGTCCATTGGCATCACGATTGTCGCGGGCGCGATCGAGAGGGCAGTTGTCAGGCAGAAATGCGCAATCAGGCCTGCAAACCCGATACCGATTACCCACGGCAGTGTTGCAAGCGACGGCAGCGCGATGTCCCCATCGTATCCTGCCGCAATCAGCCCGAAGATGGCTTGCATCCCAGTGAGGAAGAATAAGATGCAGGTGATTGTCTCGGTGCGTGTGAGTTTGCGGGTGAAAATTGCTGTGAACGCAAACCCGACCGCGCAAAGCGCTGCTGCGATGAGGCCGGGGCTGATGGTGGCTGAACCGGGCCGTGCGACGATCAGGATTCCTACAAAGCCGATGATCGCTGAGATGGCGCCGATGGGTGTGATTTTTTCACGCAATATGAGCGGCGAAAGAAGGATCACCCAGATAGGGGTGGTGAATTCTAATGCGAAGACTTGCGCCAATGGGATCACAGTGATCGCGTAGAACCACAGATTTTGGCCTGAAAAGTGCGCCAAATTGCGCAGGCTGTGCAGGCCCATATGTGCCAGTCGGATTTGCCCCAAGGTGCCAAAGCTTTTCCCGACAATAAGCACGATGATGAACCCGACGCAGGACCGGTAGAGCATGATTTCAAATGTATCGAGATCCAAGGCGGCTGCGCGTCCCGACACGGCCATTGACGTAAACGCCAGAATTGCGCCGATCATCCAAAGTGCTGCGCGAAGTGTCGGTTGCATATGCCTATCCTAGATTAGGAGCGCCACGTAACTTGTTGATACTAAGTTTATTCCCACTCAATAATACCAGTCATGTAAGTCATTGTTATATAACATCTTTCCTAATACATTGTAAGTACTTTGTAAGTCAGTATGGTACTCTGCTTAGCAAGCAATCTCTATAGGTTACTACTCATTTGCAATAGAAACATAGCAAGTGGATACAAACCTTGCATCCACTTTTCAATGCCACTCTAAGCAAGTTAGCCTTCTAACTGCTTCATTGCTTTGCCTCTAATATCACCTTTTGTAAGGTTGAATTCGAGTATCAGTTTCTTAACTGTAGCAACTGCCTCTTTCTTGTGTGCTTTGACTGCCTTCTTTTCTTCTTCAGCAAGTGCTTTTTGTTCTGCGTGTATCTCTGCTAGTGAACGTACCATTGTCTTCTCCTTTGTTTAGAAAAGGAAGGCACTGCGCAATAAATGATGTCGCAACTAATTTATCCACATCCAGTAAGGATTTAATTAATTTAAAATACGGAATATGATGCTCTGTACCTTGAAAAAAGCACAACTTTCCTTCGTCTTCAAATTGAATTTTACGTAAAGGTATCGTGTCGGCATCCCAAATAACATTTATGTCATTTAAATCGCCATCGTCTAACTCAGCCATTTTAATAAATTGTTGAAAGTACCAACCAAATCTTGTTCCTAAGTTTTTTTCTAACAATAGTGCCGAGATATTGCGGTATTTTTCCTCTGAAATGATATCAAAATTTTCCAATTTTAAAGCCGAAAAATAGTTCAAGTCTGCTTCAGGAACTAACACTACATAACTTTTAGCTGGAATGTATTTTGTGATATATGGTGCCGCAATTTCAAAAGTAATCGCGTCTTTACGAGTACATACGGTTATCACTTTATTTAACATAATTCTTTTCCAGAAAATTCTTTTTGTCTGCATTAATCTCTGTTGACGTAAGTACCATAGTCTTCTCCTTTGTTTATCCAAACTTACCTTCAGCAACATTGCGTATCGCATCTACTGCCATCTTCTTTTTGCGTGTGACAGCAACTGAGATTGTTCTTCGTTCATCTGCCACAGTCATTGCTTGTTCTTTTAGCGTCTCTTCTTTGCGTTTTACAACTAAACCAACACGCTTCGCTATAACATAGTTGGAAAGTTTAACGTTGCTACGTTCTTTGTTCAGCAACATCTCATACACATCAAATGCCATCTTGTATGTCTCAACATTGATAGGCTTGGACAACTTATATCGTGCATTAGAACGATTAGGGTTGCGTGTCTGCCTTCCTCTTTCAAACGTCATTTCTTTTGCAAAGATGCGTTCAATAGCAACATCAATCTGTTTGCGTGTAAGTGACTTAGGTATTCGTATCAGCAAACTACTCACATCTTCAGATGACTGTATTGCTGTATCTCTGTCTTCAACAAGCATCACTTTGTTAGGGGTAGGGGCTTCAGCAAACAGATACTCACCACGTGTCTCTGTGTCACTTACCTTATGTCCGTCGTCAGGGTTTTTGGCACCAAGAGCTGCGTAAACTAAGAGAGTGTCCGGCTCATCTGGTTGGTTTCATTATGCGGCGTGCTGTCTGTGATGCAAGCGTCGCGCTTCGAGTGTCTTTCGTTTGATCCTTTCTCGTTGTTGTAGAATGGTCTTATCGCGTCCGAAGTAGACGTCAGACGGTGTGACGTTGTTCAGGCTCTCGTGATAGCGCTGGTGGTTGTAGTGATCGACGAAGGCTTCAATCTGGGCTTCGAGATCACCGGGCAGGAAGTAGTGTTCCAGCAAGATGCGGTTCTTCAATGTCTGATGCCAGCGTTCGATCTTGCCTTGGGTTTGGGGATGATAGGGCGCTCCGCGCGAGTGCTTCATGCCTTTGTCTTGCAGCCATTCTGCCAGTTCTCCAGAGACATAACTGGACCCATTGTCGCTAAGCAGGCGCGGTTTGTGGACAACGTGAACCTGATCGCAACCGGATGCTTCCAAAGCCAAATCCAGCGTGTCCGTCACGTCTTGGGTTCTCATGTTCGTACAGAGTTTCCATGAGATGATGTACCGGCTGTAATCGTCCAGGATCGTGCTGAGATAGAACCAGCCCCAGCCGATGATCTTTAGGTAGGTGAAGTCGGTCTGCCAAAGCTGGTTGATGGCCGTGGTCTTGTCTTTGAACTCATTGGCCGCCTTGATGACGATGAAGGCAGGGCTGGTGATCAGATCATGTGCCTTGAGCGTGCGATAGACTGTGGATTCAGATACAAAGTAGCGTTCATGGTCTGTGAACGTCACCGCCAGTTCTCGCGGCGATAGCTCCGTCTCTTTCAAGGCAAGATTGACGACCTTGTGCTTCACCTCGTCAGGAACGCGGTTCCAAACGTGTTTTGGTATAGGCGATTGATCCTGCAATCCAGCTTCACCACGCTGCAGATACCGATCATACCAGCGGTAGAATGTGGTGCGGGGGATGCCCAGTTTGGCCAACGTCAGGCGTGCCGACAGATGCGATCCTTCGACCAGTCTGATGATCTCCAGTTTCTCAGAGGCAGGGTATCTCATTCGTGGCCGCCCCCATCGCCTGTCATGCTTTTTTTAAGCAAACGGAGTTCGAGCGTTTGTTCAGCCACAACCTCCTTCAGATCGTGGGCTTCACGGCGAAGATCCTTCACTTCGTCGGTCGTGGCAGCGCGGGCTGTGTCGCCAGCAAGACGCCGCTTCCCAGCCTCCATGAAGTCTTTCGACCATTTGTAGTAGATGCCTTGGGAAATGCCTTCACGGCGACACAACTCAGCGATGCTGTCTTCGCCGCGCAGGCCGTCCAAGACGATCCTGATCTTCTCTTCAGATGAATAATGCTTGCGGGTCGCCCGTTTGATATCTTTGACGATCTTCTCGCCAGGGCTTTTGCGTGTTCCAGTTGTCTGTCTCATGTTCCACTCCTCAGTGGTTACGATGAGCCAAGAACACTCTCTTATCAAATAACGCTATTTGGACCCATAAGCGCTGACGTCAGACATTGCGAACGAAAAAATCAAAAGAAGTTGCTGTTGCTATACACTAATCTCCGTACGCATCAGACATAGCAACAATGTTTCCATTGATATTCATATAACGCTTTGTAGCAAAGGTACGCTTCTCATCATCACTTACGTGTTTATACACTTTCTCGATCTGCTGTATGGATGTTCCACAGTGATGTGCAATGCTGTCAAAACTTGCTCCACTGAGTGACATATTCGTAATAAACATATGACGAAGACTATAGATGACTAAGTCGTTCCTTCTGTCGTACGCAATGTTTGTCATCTTCATTATGTTGTTGAAGTGATGGTTTAGTCTTCTGTTGCTAAACTCGCTTCCATCAACACTAAACACAAAGTCTTCTTCACTTGTCTTAACACCACATTCCTTTTGTATCTTCTGCCATCTCTCAATGTACTTGCCACAGTTAGCATATAAAGTACGTGGTATTCTCACCTTACTCGTCTGTGCTTCAACTCTTATGCGAGCAAGTGAGTAGGGCTTTTGTTTGCTATCTACGTGTCTTTCAACAGTGACATTCTTCCACTTCAACTGACGAAGTTCGCCATTTCTAAATCCACTATTTGCCATCACTAATAGGAAGTGTCGTGCTAACTGTTTCTCGTAATACTCTTCAATACTTGGATTGTTCTTCTTCGCACAATACGAACGCATAGCAACATAGAACGTCTGCCATTCCTCACTTGTGAATGTCTGTCGTCTTATCTCTTCGCCACTGTCATCATACTTTCTGCTTTGTATCTTAGGTACTTTGAACGCAGATATGTCAGATAGTGCTTCTGTATGTTCGTGTAAGAAAGTCATACAAGCATTGATGCTTGCTATCTCATTTCTGATTGTACTGTCAGCAATGCTTTTGCGTTTTCTAAACAGTTCATAGTCTATTGTTTCTCCTTCTCTGTCGTACGAAAGGAGCGTGTTAATGCCTAAGTCTTTCACTTTTGCATCTTTATGTACGTACTCTAAGAAGTGCTTCATATGTGCTTTGATTGTGCCAAGTCTGCCTTCAACAATGCCATTTGCACCATCTATACCAACGTACTTTGCCTTATCTTCAATATACATCGCTACTGCTTGTTTGATGCTTATTGAGTAAATCTTCTTACCCCTACGCTTCATATACTTGATGTCTTCATACATCTCTTCAGCGTCAGCAATCGCTTTTGCTTTGTCTTTAGTACGTAGGGATTGGCGAAAGTATTTGTCTTCGTCTGCTAACCAAATACGAAACTGCCATACATCATAGTCATTTTGGTAAATGACTGCTTTGCTGTTGTAGATGCGTACTTCGTTTTTTGGCATATCAATCACTATGAAACGCAATAGTGCGTCGAGTTTGTTAGTTTCCTTGTAAGTATAACAAGAAAACTCAACAAAATCAATCAGCGATTTTTTACTTTGTCAGTACTTTGTAAGTACAGTTCTATATAAATCAATTGTTGAGTACCAAGTCTTATTCCCACTCAATCGTGCCGGGAGGCTTTGAGGTGATATCAAGCGTTACGCGGTTGATGCCTTTGACTTCGTTGATAATTCGTGTGGCGGTTTCACCAAGGAATTCATGGGTGAACGGGTAGTAATCGGCGGTCATACCATCGACCGAAGTGACCGCGCGCAACGCGCAGGCAAAGTCATAGGTCCTGTCGTCGCCCATGACCCCAACGGTGCGCACTGGCAGGATCGCCACGAAGGCTTGCCAGATTTCATCGTAGAGCCCGTGCTTGCGGATTTGGTCGATATAGACCGCGTCCGCCTTGCGTAGGATGTCGAGCTTTTCGCGGGTGATTTCACCTGGGCAACGGATCGCAAGGCCGGGGCCAGGGAACGGGTGCCGTCCGATAAACGATGCGGGCAGGCCAAGTTCAACGCCCAAGGCGCGCACTTCGTCTTTGAAGAGCTCGCGCAGGGGTTCGACCAGTTTGAGGCCCATCTTTTCGGGCAGGCCACCAACATTGTGGTGGCTTTTGATTGTCACAGAGGGGCCGCCGCTGAACGATACGGATTCGATAACGTCCGGGTAAAGCGTGCCCTGAGCGAGGAATTCAGCGCCGTCGATGGTGTTTGCGTGTTTTTGGAACACGTCGATGAACAGCTTACCGATGATCTTGCGTTTGGTTTCGGGGTCTGATTGCCCGTCCAGTTCGCCCAAAAACAATTCTTGTTCGTCGGCATAGATCAATGGGATGTTATAGTTTTCGCGGAACATTTTGAGGACGTCTTCGGCCTCGTTCTGGCGCAACAAACCGTTGTTTACGAAAACGCAGGTGAGTTGGTCGCCGATGGCTTCGTGGATCAGCACGGCGGCAACGGACGAATCGACGCCGCCGGACAGCCCGCAGATGACCTGTTTGTCGCCAACTTGTGCGCGGATCGCGGCAATTGCCTGTTCGCGGTAGGCGCCCATTGTCCAATCGCCTTTGAAGCCCGCAAGTTTTACGAAGTTTTCGTATAGTTTTGCGCCGTTGGGTGTGTGGTGTACCTCTGGGTGGAATTGCACCGCATAGAAATTGCGAGAAACATCGGCTGTGATCGCGAATGGCGCGTTGGGGGACGTGCCGTAGACCTCAAACCCAGGTGCGATTTGCGATACATGGTCGCCGTGGCTCATCCAGACTTGTTCTTTTTCTGATGCAAACCAACCGTCTAGCAGGGGAAGTTCGTTCAGTGGTGTCACAAAGGCGCGGCCAAATTCGGCGGTGCCGTGCCCACGGTCAACTTGACCGCCAAGCTGCTGCATCATGGTTTGTTGGCCATAGCAGATGCCAAGAACAGGGACGTTCATGTCGAATACGGTTTGCGGTGCCCGCGGAGACCCCTCGCGGGTTACGCTGTCGGGGCCACCGGAAAGAATGACCGCTTTGGGTGCAAATGCAGTCAGAAACGCGTCGTCGACCACTTGGTATGGGTGAATTTCGCAATAGACATTCAGTTCGCGTAAGCGGCGCGCAATAAGCTGCGTGACTTGGCTACCGAAGTCGATGATCAGAAGGCGTTCGTGTGTCTGTATATCCATACTGCCGTTTAACCCCGACAGACGTCGGTGCGCAAGACTGCCCGATGTCGCTTTTGCGTCGCAGGCGACGTTAATTATGGGTGGTCGGGTCGGCTGGGCGGTTAGAACATCAGCAAGCGATTCATTTCTTGGGGACATCTCATGTCAGATACAGCAGCAACACCAGTTCGTCGTACACGCGGAGGCGGCGGTGCAGCGCGGCGCGCAGAGCGCACAGCCGTCAGCGTGGAGACCGCCAAGTACATTGAGCGCAACATCCCAAACTATGAAGTTTTGGACGAAGCTGCGCTGGAATTGATTGAAGAAAACGCTGAAACGGTGTTGGCCGAGATTGGCGTGATGTTCGTTGATAACCCCGACGCACTTGCGCGTTGGAAGGCCGCTGGTGCTGAGATTGACGGCGAACGTGTCCGTATCCCACGTGGATTGGCCCGCAAGTTGTGTTCCACAGCGCCGTCCCAGTTCACTCAGTGTGCCCGCAATCCTGAGCGCAATGTAGAGATCGGCGGCAAGAACCTTGTGCTGGCACCTGTTTATGGTCCGCCATTTGTGCGTGATGCTGAGGGTGGTCGTCGTTACGCCACTATGGCTGATTTCGAAAAGTTTGTGAAACTGGGCTATATGTCCAAGTGGTTGCACCATTCGGGTGGTACGGTTTGTGAACCTACGGATGTGCCAGTGAACAAGCGTCACCTAGATATGTTGCTTGCGCATATGACGTTGTCGGACAAGCCATTTATGGGGTCTGTGACTGAGCCAAGCCGCGCCCAAGACAGTGTTGATATGTGCAACATCCTGTTTGGCGAAGAGTTTGTTCAAAACAACACCGTTATGACGTCGTTGATTAACATCAACAGCCCGCTGACATTTGACAGCATCATGATGGGTGCGTTGGAAGTATTTGCGACTAACAACCAAGCGTCGATTATTTCGCCGTTCATCGTGGGCGGGGCTATGGCGCCTGTGTCCGTCGCTGGCACGTTGACCCAAGTTATGGCCGAAGTTCTGGCTGGCATCGCCTATTCTCAAATCCTGCGCCCCGGTGCGCCGGTTATCATGGGGACGTTTGTGACATCGATCGACATGAACTCTGGCGCGCCGACGTTTGGCACACCAGAAGCCGCGCACATCACATATGGGGCAGGGCAGTTGGCCCGCCGTTTGGGTGTGCCGTACCGGTCTGCTGGGTCTTTCTGTGGGTCCAAGTTGCCAGATGCGCAGGCTGCATATGAGACATCAAACAGCCTTCAGATGGGGCTGTTATCGGGCGTTAACTTTATGCTGCATTCATGCGGTTGGCTTGAAGGCGGGCTTGTTGCATCGTTTGAAAAATTTGTGATGGACGCCGATCAGCTTGGCACATTGCACCATTTTGCGCGCGGTGTGGACATGTCTGAGGAAGCTCAAGCCATGGGTGCGATCGCCGAAGTTGGCCCCGGTGGGCATTACTTGGGCTGCGAGCATACCCAAGCGAACTTTAAGACAGCATTTTGGCGGTCCGACTTGTTTGACTACAAACCGTTTGAGACATGGGATGAAGAGGGCGCGCGCGATACGCAGGCCCTTGCCACGATCCGCGTACAAAAGATGGTTGATACCTATCAGCAACCGACGCTTGATCCCGAGATCGAGGCCCGCCTGCGCGCCTATGTTGCTGACAAGAAAGCGAGCATGCCAGACGCCTTTATGTAGGGTGGCTGGTTGCGCGTAATGTCTGCGCCTCGACCATGATTGCGATCAATGTTTCGACATGGCGGGCCACTGAATAGGTGGCCTGCTTTTTGATGCGATCATCGTTCATCACGGCCTCAATTTCGAGCAATTGAACCAGTGCGGCCGCAGGTTTAACGGGTGGTTCACTCTGTAATACCCGGCGCAAATGTGTGTTGCGTGTATTGTCGTCAATGCCAAAGCGCGCGGCCTTGATCAAGAGATTTGGGCGACGAAGTTGAGCGATACGTGTTTGAATATCAAGCATTTTATTTTCCCAGATGTTTAACTGAGATTACATTTGCACGTGCACAAGGGGTGTTGTGGGAGGCTGCTTGGCAGCGCACGGTCGCCTTACTATTATTTAGAATTTGGAAACAATACTGAACGTGATTGGGAACAATTAACGATTGGGTGATAAATACGCGCTTAGCTTGTATTTTAAATATATAACTCCCCATAAAGTGTGCATCGACAGATCGCATTATGAAAAGGTAGGTTCAATGCACGACATACATGTGACAAATTCCACCCCCTATCTTCCAGGTTGAGTGCCACGCGCTGCGGCCCATTATGCTTGCGCATACAGAGCGTGGTCAGTCCATTCGGGCGTTGGCGCGCGAGAATGACTGTCATCCTTCGACGATCCTGCGGCAAGTGCGCCGGTTCGTGCAGCGGCGCGATGATCCTTTGGTTGATGATGCGCTGTGCGCCTTATCCGATGTCACGAACATGATGGGCGAAATGGGCATGGAAAGAAGGCAATTGACGTTCGCGGCCGGATTGGCAGGGCCAAACCGCAAGAAGGATTGACCCAAGCCCTAATTGACCAAGAAGCAAAGCGTGTTTTGTTGCGCTTATGTGAGCCTGGTGCGGTGATGGCTGTCGCGCGTGAGATGGAAACGGCGGTTATTGTGCGTGAAACACCCCAAGGTGATCAGCTTCGCACGGCGGTGGTTGACCGTGAAATTGCAGAAGCAATGGCGTTAAAAGAAAGGATCACGTGCCCCGATGCGACGGGCCGCATTGCGCGGTATTTTGTCACCAATGCGGGCCGCGCGGCGTTGCGCCGCCTGATTGCTCAAGACGAGAATGCCGCGTCGGGATTCGCAGATACGCGTGCAGTGATGGGACCAGAGGATGCGTGGGACATCAATGCGATTGAAGATGAAGCGGGCCGTAGCAGCCGGTATCAGGCGTTCGAAAGCCCGCTGATTGGGTTGTCTCGGCGTCGGGACCGCGACGGCCAGCCGTTTTTGAGCCGTGATTTGGTTGTGGCTGATGAACGGTTTCGTGAAGATTTTGAGCTGGCTAAGATGGGCAGCCAGATATCCGCCAATGCGGCGACGTTTATGGCGTCTGTTCCCGTTTCGGGCAGCCCAAAAGGCGCCAGTGCTGGGCATGAGCGCACCCAAGCGGCATTGCGCGACCTTGGCCCCGGGCTGTCGGATGTGACATTTCACTGTTGTTGCCTTCTTGAAGGTCTTGAAAACACGGAAAAATCAATGGGTTGGTCGGCACGATCAGGCAAGATTGTATTGTGGATCGCGCTTTGTCGCCTCAAGTGTCACTATGAAGAACTGGGCAATTGTGGTCAAATGATTGGTTGATGCAGGGCGCACATGTCGGCAATGTGCGAGCTTAGGTTGAAGGCCCGCGATTGACGGGTTACATTACGATCAAATGACAAAGATCGGAACACCCTTTGCGTGACCTGAAAATCCCTGCGCAGCGCCACCCTGAAAAAGCGCGCCGCCCTGACAATGCCCAGCCAAAGAAACCTGACTGGATCAGGGTCAAGGCGCCTATGTCCGAAGGTTATAAGAAAACCCGCGATATTTTGCGTGAGAATAATCTGGTTACGGTCTGCGAAGAAGCGGGCTGTCCCAACGTCGGTGAATGTTGGTCGCAAGGTCATGCAACGATGATGATCATGGGCGAAGTTTGCACGCGGGCTTGTACGTTCTGCAATATTGCCACGGGTAAACCGCCAGAAGATTTGGATGTGTTTGAACCGGGCCGTGTGGCCGACGCTGTGAAAAAGCTGGGCTTGAACCACGTTGTGATTACATCTGTGGACCGCGACGATATTGAAGACGGCGGTGCAGAACATTTTGCTCAAACCATTCGCGCCATCCGCCGCCAATCCCCCAACACGACAATTGAGATTTTGACACCGGATTTCATTCGCTGTGATCCTGATGTGCTGCGCATTGTTGTTGAGGCCAAGCCGGATGTGTTTAACCACAACCTTGAAACCGTGCCAGGCCTTTACCCAGAGGTTCGCCCTGGCGCGCGGTATTTCCATTCATTGCGGTTGTTGCAGCGTGTCAAAGAGCTTGATCCAACAATGTTTACTAAGTCGGGCATTATGGTTGGCTTGGGGGAAGATCGTCAGTCTGTTGTGCAGGTCATGGAAGATATGCGTGCCGCTGACATCGATTTCCTGACTGTTGGTCAGTATCTTCAGCCGACCCCAAAGCACCACGCTGTTGACCGCTTTGTGACGCCAGACGAGTTTTCATCTTATGAAAAGATCGCGTTTAGCAAAGGGTTTCTGATGGTATCTGCGTCGCCTCTGACGCGGTCATCTTATCACGCGGGCGATGATTTCGCGCGGTTACGTGCCGCCCGTTTGGAAAAATTTGGTAGCGCCTAACGGATACGCACCCGCGTATTGTTGGGCGTTAACCATTCTGGCCAGCCCCAAACCTGTTCGATGGCATAAAGCCCGATGCAAAACAGCGCAATTGCAGCCACAAATTTAACCCGCCCCATGCTGGGCGGGTTTTGCATGAGGCGTTTGGCCATCAAAAGCCAGCGCAGGTTCATGCGTCTGTGAACCGAACTTTACCAACATAAGGCAGGTTCCGGTTACGTTGGGCAAAGTCGATGCCGTAGCCAACGACAAATTCATCAGGGATTTCAAAACCAATCCAGTCAGGTTTGTAGTCAACTTCGCGGCGCGCTGGTTTATCAAGCAAGGCGATGGATTTCATCTTGGATGGTTTCTTGGTCATCAGGTACTCATGGACGTGCGCCAATGTGTGGCCTGTGTCGATGATATCTTCGACGACAAGCACATCTCGTCCTTCAATTGCGCCGCGCAAGTCTTTGAAAATGCGGACTTCTCGGCTGCTTTCCATACCGTCGCCGTATGATGATGCCTCGAGGAAATCGACCTCGACGGGCAGGTCCAATTCGCGCACCAGATCGGCAATGAACACGAAGCTGCCGCGCAACAGCCCGACGACCACCAGTTTATCGGTGCCGTTAAATTCGTCGTAGATTTCGCGCGACAGGTCTTCGATCCGCGCGGCGATGGATTTTGCGCTGATCATCGTGTCGATCACATATGGTTTATGCGGCATGGTGCCCCCAAATTTGATAGAAGGGTTGATTTTCCAGTCCTATTCTACGACATCAGATGGTGAAGTCACCCGCGAAAGACGCCCTATGACAACTCATTCTGAGACAAAGTTCCTGCCATACACCGCCCAGCAGATGTATGACCTTGTGTCAGATGTGGCCAATTACCCAAAATTTCTGCCGTGGACGTCTGCTGCGCGCATCCGGTCTACGACTGATCAGGGTGATCATGTGGAAATGCTGGCCGATCTGGTGATCTCGTTTAAAGTATTTCGTGAGACATTTGGCAGCCGTGTATTGTTGTGGCCCGAGGCCAAACAGATCGACACTGCTTATCTGGATGGCCCGTTCAAACATATGCAAAGCCGATGGCAATTCGCAGATGTAGACGGAGGATGTGACGTGTCGTTCAATGTGGATTTTGAGTTTAAAAACAGATTGTTACAAGGCGCAGCTGGTTTGTTTTTCTATGAGGCAATGCATCAGGTTGTTCGGTCATTTGAGACTCGTGCAAAGGCGCTTTATGACTGATTTTTTCCCTCAGATTGCCCGCTTTGTTACGTCATCCTTCGACCCAACGGTGGAGGCCTGCGAGGTCATGCAGTTGTCGTTGCTGGATTGGATGGCCTGCGGGCGCTCTGGTGCCACGGAGCCTGTTGCGGTTGCTGCACGCGCTGCGGGGATGGTGCTGACATCTGGCGATCAGGGCGCTGTTGTATTTGGAAGCCCGCAGCGGTTTCCGGCTGGGTTTGCCGCATTGATCAATGGGGCGACGTCGCATGCGCTTGATTATGACGACACACATTTTGCCCATATTGGGCATCCATCAGTTGTTATTTTGTCAGCTGTTATGGCGATTGCCGCGGGTCGCCCTACCACCGAGGTGATCAAGGCATCGTTGATCGGCGCAGAAGTGTCCGTGCGTGCGGGCGTGTGGCTTGGTCGCAGTCATTATCAAGCGGGGTTTCACCAAACTGCAACTGCAGGTGCGTTTGGTGCGACCGCTGCTGTTGGATATATCTTGGGCCTGACTGAGGCCCAGATGGGCGATGCGTTTGGTCTGGTTGCGTCCCGTTCAGGTGGTCTAAAAGCCCAATTTGGCACAATGGCCAAGCCAATGAATGCAGGATTTGCCGCGCAAGCTGGGGTGGAGGCGGCGCTTTTGGTCGCACATGGTGTGGCTGCCAACCCTGTGGCGGCAGATGAATTTGCGGGGCGTTATGCCGGAGAGCGCGATCTATCTGCGCTTGATGGTTTGGGCCATGCGTGGCGTATGATCGAGGTGTCGCATAAGTTTCATGCTTGTTGCCACGGATTGCATGCGGCCCTCGAGGCGTTAGGGACATTGGATATTTCCGATGTGGCTGCGATCTCGTTGCGTACGCATTCGCGGTGGCGTAGCGTTTGCAATCAGCCATCCCCGACCACGGGGCTTGGTGCAAAATTTAGCTATACAACAGTGCTTTGCATGGCGGCCAACGGGATTGATACTGCGCGGATGGACAGTTACGGCGAGCCGTTTGTGTTAAGTCCGGAGTGCATAGCAATACGCGACTGCGTGACCGTTGTGTTTGACGACAACATGTCTGAGACGGCGGCGGAAGTGATCGTGACGCGCGCGGATGGCGCCAAATTGACGGCAAAACATGATCTGTTGGCCCCGCAGGGCATGACGCTGCGCCGTGCCAAGGTGCGTGCCAAGACTGCTGCACTTTTGGGGCCCGATATAGCTGATCAGATTTGGGATGTTATTGTAGCTGGGGCCGATCCTGGGGATATGGCCCGCTTAATGTCCTGAAACGCAAACGGGCCACTTGTTAAGGGCGGCCCGCATTTGGATTATCTCAGCCGTATTAGCTTGTGATGTCGTAGGCCCGTTCGCCGTGCACCGCGAGATCAAGCCCGTTGACTTCGGTTTCGTGATCGACGCGCATTGGCGTGATTGCTTTGCAAATATAGATCAGCGCGACGGTCACGACGGTGGTGTAAATGCCGACGATTGCCAGTGATCCCAGCTGTGCCGCCCATGTGCCAGCTCCAAAGACTGCGATCATGATTGTCCCAAATATGCCGCCGACGCCGTGGACTGCGAAGACGTCGAGTGTGTCGTCGATCTTGACCTTGTTGCGGATCAGCGTGACGGCCTCTTGGCACAAGATACCTGCGATGGACCCGATTGCGAGGGCCTCAAGCGGGGTCACAAAACCGGATGCTGGTGTAATTGATGCAAGGCCTGCGATTGTGCCTGTGACCAAGCCAACAAGCGATGCTTTGCCGAATTTGATCCGCTCCCACAGTGCCCATGTCAGTGACCCGGCTGCGGCAGAGATATGTGTGACGGTGATTGCCATTGCCGCGCCGCCGTCGGCTGCCAGTTGTGATCCACCGTTAAAGCCAAACCAGCCGACCCAAAGCATTGCAGCCCCGATCATCACCATGCCCGGATTGTGCGGTGGCTTGGATGCGTCGCGGCGCGCCCCAAGGAAGATAGCTAGGATGAGCGCGGCCAAGCCCGCCGTTTCGTGCACAACGATTCCGCCTGCAAAGTCGCGCACGCCTGTATCGCCGAATATGCCGCCATCAGCCAAGAACCCGCCGCCCCAGACCCAATGCACAACGGGTGCGTAGCACAGCAGCATCCAAAGGCTTGAGAACAGCAACACAAAGCCAAAGCCGATCCGTTCCACATATGCGCCGACGATCAGCGCGGGGGTGATGATTGCGAATGTCATTTGGAACGCAAAGAACAGAACCTCGGGCAGGGTGCCTGTCAGGCTGTCAACGGTCACGCCGTTCAGGAAAAGCTTGTCAGCCCCGCCCCAATATCCCGATGTCCCGCTGCCAAATGCGATGGAATATCCGAACCCGAACCAGAGCAGGCTCATGAGACATGCGATGGCATAGCAATGCATAAACACGCTGAGCACGTTGCGCGACCGCACGAGCCCGCCGTAAAACAGCGCCAAGCCCGGCAATGTCATGAATAGAACCAGCGCCGTGGCGACGATGATCCATGCTGTATCTGCTCCGTTCATACCGGATGCCCCTTTTGTATCTAACTTTGGGTTTGGCATAAGGCGCGGCGGATGGTCACAAAAGCGGCAGGTATACCGATTGCTGCACAAATAGGGGGCTTTTTGCAATCTGCTTATATTTTGAGCGATTGGGTGGCGGTGCTGGGTATTAATTGTGCGAAAGCGTGACGGCACCCAAAAGAAGGTCTAACGCGTGATTGCGCGCTGCATCACGTACTTGCGTGCGCCCCAATGCACCAAATTCGACGGTTTGCGTTGTGGTTTTGCCTTGGTGGCACAGTCCAAAGCAAACGCGCCCCTCTGGTTTGTGGTCTGATCCACCGGGGCCCGCGATGCCTGTGATCGATACCGCGATTGTTGCGTTGGCGTTGTTGATCGCGCCTGTGGCCATTTCCTGTGCGACCTGTTCGGAGACGGCCCCATGCGCATCAAGCGTTGCCTGTTTGACCCCAAGCATCTCGATTTTTGCGTCATTTGTGTAGGTCACAAACCCACGGTCGAAAATCGCCGAGCTGCCAGCAATATCGGTGATTGCAGCCGCCACCATGCCGCCAGTGCAGCTTTCGGCGGTGGCAATGATAGCGCCAGATTTGCGAGCTGCCTGCAAAAGCTTTTCAGCTTGGGTCACACTGCAAGCCAATGGTAAAAACCGCCCAGAATGACAACGCCAATGGCTGCGAATACGCCTGCGATCACGTCGTCGAGCATCACGCCCATTGCGTCGTCGCGCCTGTCTGCCCAGCCCACAAGCCACGGTTTGCTGATATCAAACAGCCTGAACAGCGCGAATGCCGCGATCCATCCGGGCCAAAGTGCTAAGACATTCACGCCCATCATGCTTGCGCCGTATGCAACGGGGAAAAGCGCGACCCACTGGCCCGCAACCTCGTCGATTACGATCTCGGATGGGTCGTGATTTTCGCGCCCTGCGGTTTCGGCCTTGGTGGCCCAAAGCCCAAGTGTGAAGACGATTAGTGTGGCTAAGACCAATCCTGAAAACCCGCTCAACTGAATGATAATCCATGCTAAAGGTAGGGCCGCGAGCGATCCCCATGTGCCAGGGGCAGGGCGCATGTAGCCTACGTAAAAGAATGTCGCGATGATCTGGCTCATGATTTTACCAATGTTGTTGTTGCGATTGCTGCGATGCCTTCTTCGCGACCTGTGAACCCAAGCCGTTCTGATGTGGTGGCTTTGACGCTAATTCTGTCTGCGTCGATGCCGATGATTGCGGCGAGCGCGGATTTCATGGCGAATTGGTGTGGCCCAATTTTAGGGTATTCACACACAAGCGTGCAGTCCACGTTACTGATGGTGTACCCGTGAGTGCGCGCAAGATCGACCGCATGGGTCAGAAAAATTTGGCTGGCGGCGCCTTTCCATTGCGGGTCACTGGGTGGAAAATGTTGCCCGATATCGCCCATGCCCAGCGCCCCGTAAATGGCGTCTGTTACCGCGTGCATGCCGACGTCCGCGTCTGAGTGCCCTTGCAAGCTGCGTGCATGTGGAATTTGCACACCGCAGAGCCAAACATGATCGCCATCACCAAACCGATGAACGTCGTATCCGTTGCCACATCTTACATCCATGTCGGCTCCTAACAGTTTGGTTGCGCGTGAAAAATCATCTGGCGATGTGATCTTAATGTTTGTGGTTTCACCTGCAACGATTGCCACGTCAATGCCGGCGGCGCGCGCCACGGCGACATCATCGGTTGTCGGGCCAGACAGTGCTGCATGTGCTGCAACAATTGTGCTGTAATGAAACCCTTGCGGTGTCTGTGCGCGGTACAGCCCGTCGCGGTCTTGGGTGCCGTTGACCATGCCGTCTGCGCCGGTCCATAGCGCGTCTGTGACGGGCAATGCTGGTGCGGCGGCTTGGTGCGTTTTCAATGCACAAATCACGTCCGTGACAATCTGGGCTGATACCAGCGGGCGAGCTGCATCGTGGATAAGGACCAATTCGGGCGGTGCGGATGCAAAGGCATCAAGGCCAGCGCGTACAGATCCATCCCGCGTAGCGGCCCCTGTAACCACATAATCCACGGATATGCCAAGGGCTGTCCAGTGGGCGGTGTCATCGGGGTGTAAAACAACAGCGATTTGGTCGACGTGCGGGCGCAGCGCCGCGATCGTGCGCGCAATGACAGGCGCCCCGTTCAGGTTTTGCCATTGCTTGGGCATGTCGCCGCCAGCGCGGGTGCCGCGCCCAGCTGCGACAATGATCGCTGCTATCGTCATGAAGTGCCGTCCTTTGTGTTGGCATCGGTGTAGTTGCTCAGGCCAAGCGGGGCAATTCGAACCTTTGCGATTAAAATTTAGGCTAATGATGCTTTGTGCCGCTTTTTTGCGCGCCTCGCCGTTGTCCTATGGATGTGTTGCCGCTATCCTATAGGCGTTAACCCTTCATTTGGTGATCTTTTTTTGGTGCATGTCGAATCTCTTCCGCTTGATGCGGTGACGTTAAGCCCGCCGGTCGCCTTGGCGCCGTTGGCGGGTATCACTGATCTGCCGTTTCGCCAGCTTGTTGCGTCTTTTGGTGTCGGTTGGGTGGTCAGCGAAATGGTGGCTAGCCAAGAAATGGTTCAAGCTAAACCGGGTGTGCGCGAGCGTGCGGAGCTGGGGTTTGATCAGGCTGGCACTGCGGTACAGATCGCTGGGCGCGACGCCTATTGGATGGCCGAAGCTGCCCGCATGGTCGAGGCCAACGGTGCTGCGATGATTGATATTAATATGGGCTGTCCTGCCAAAAAGGTCACAAACGGATATTCGGGGTCTGCATTGTTGCGTGACCCTGACCATGCGCTGAGTTTGATAGAGGCTGTCGTGAATGCGGTTGATGTGCCTGTTACCTTAAAAACGCGGCTTGGTTGGGACGATGATTGCTTAAATGCCGCTGATGTTGCCGCGCGCGCAGAGGCGGCTGGTATTAAGCTTGTTACGATCCATGGCCGCACACGTTGTCAGTTTTACAAAGGTGCTGCTGATTGGACCGCGATTGGTAAGGTTAAGCAGGCCGTATCTATTCCGTTGATCGCAAACGGGGATATTGTTGATGCAAATACAGCGGTCAAAGCCTTAAACCTTTCGGGTGCTGATGGTGTGATGATCGGGCGTGGCGCTCAGGGCCGTCCTTGGATATTGGCAGAAATTGCGGCCACATTACATGGCACAGCTGCGCCGCATATTCCGCAGGGCGCCGAATTGGTGGCCATGGTTTGCACACACTACGAGGCGATGTTGGATTTCTACGGTATTGAGCTTGGGCGCAAGGTCGCCCGCAAGCATCTTGGCTGGTATATGGATTATACTGAGGCCCCAACGGCGCTGCGCCGCGAAGTGTTGACAGCGCCGACACCCAAAGTGGTGCTTGGGCTATTAAGCGATGCCATAGCCGGACAGGTGCCCGCATGATCACAGATACTGCTCTTTGGGCATCAATGCCTGTTCCTGCACTGCTGCTGGATGCCAATGACAACATTATTGACAGTAATCCCGCAGCCGAGGCGTTTCTAAATCTGTCGGCCAAATCGCTGCGGGGTAAGCCTGTGTGGGATAACGTGATGATTGACGCACCTTTGGAGCAGCCATTTGCCCGTGCCCGCGACAGCCGTGCTCCGTTGTTCGTCAACGATGTGGATGTTGGCAGTGGCGAACGTGCGCCGATGCAATGCAACATTCAGTTTGCGCCGCACCAAGGGTTTGATGGCGTGATGATTATGATGATTAGCCCGCGCGAAATTGCCAGCCGCATGACCCAGTCGCATAATACCGGTAAGGCCGCGAAGTCTGCTATTGGTATGGCTGAGATGCTTGCGCATGAGATCAAGAACCCACTGGCAGGGATCACAGGTGCGGCGCAATTGGTATCGATGGGCCTGCCGCCGGAAGATCAGGAACTGACCGATCTGATCGTGGATGAATGCCGCCGCATCGTAAAGCTGCTGGAACAGGTTGAACAATTTGGCAATTTGCGGCCGCCCGAACTGCGCCCGATCAATCTGCATGATGTGTTGGATCAAGCACGCCGGTCTGCGGCCGTCGGTTTTGGCGCACATATGCTGTTTATCGAAGACTATGATCCGTCGTTGCCGCACACGTTGGCTGATGCAGATCAGCTTTTGCAGGTGTTTCTGAACCTTCTAAAGAATGCGTCAGAAGCAGGAACTGATGGTGGTACCATCCGGCTGCGTACGTTTTATGACCCGTCCTTGCGGGTATATCGCCCTGATGGATCACAAGCCCGTCTGCCATTGCAGATTGAGGTGATCGACAATGGCCCTGGATTGCCCGCGGATATTGCGGGCGATGTTTTTGAACCGTTTATTTCAGGCCGCGAAAACGGCACTGGGCTTGGCCTTGCGCTGGTGTCCAAGCTGATCGGCGATGCAGGCGGCTGGATATCAGTCGATAGCGTCCCGGGCCGTACAGTGTTTCGCATTTCTTTGCCGCTCGCCCCACACCAAACAGGAGACAACTGATGGATGGCACAATTCTTGTTGCAGATGACGATCGCACTATTCGCACGGTCCTAACCCAAGCGCTAACACGTGCGGGCTGCAAAGTGCATGCAACGTCATCGCTGGTAACATTGATGCGCTGGGTCGAAGAGGGCAAAGGCGATCTGGTGATATCGGATGTGGTCATGCCTGATGGCAACGGGTTGGAACAGTTGCCAAAAATTGCCGCGGCCCGCCCTGGATTACCGGTGATCGTAATCTCTGCGCAGAACACCATTATGACCGCCATTCAGGCCGCTGAGGCAGATGCGTATGATTATCTGCCTAAGCCATTTGATTTGCCGGACCTGATGAAGCGCGCTGCGCGTGCCTTAGAGGTCAAGCGCCGCGCACCGCAGCCGCGTGATCCGAACGCGGCCCAAGAAAATAGTGATTTACCATTGGTTGGCCGGACCCCTGCGATGCAGGGCCTGTACCGTTTGGTTGCGCGCGTAATGAACACCGCGTTGCCCGTGCTGATCACTGGCGAAAGCGGCACTGGAAAGTCATTGATTGCCCGCGCGATCCACGATTTTTCGGACCGAAGATCATTGCCCTTCGTTGTCGTGTCGGGCGTTGATTTAGAAGGTATGGATGGCCCATCAACCGCGTTGGCACGGGCCAAAGGCGGATCGCTTTTGTTTGATGAAGTCAGCGATTTGTCCGATACAGCACAAGGGCGGATCGTACGTATGCTGGACGCTTTGGGCGATACGGCCCCGCGTATCATGTCGACATCGCAGTCGGATTTGATTGGTCGGATGGAAACGGGTCAATTTCGCCAAGATTTGTTCTACCGATTGGGGGGGGTGACTGTTGCCGTCCCATCCTTGCGTGAACGTGTTGACGATATCTCACTGCTTGCTACGCATTTTCTAGCCCGCGTTGAACGCGAAGGCGCGCCGTTGCGCCGGATGAGCGTGGCTGCGCTTGAAATGGTCCGCGCCTACAGTTGGCCAGGCAATGTCCGCCAGTTGGAAAATGCGGTCCGCCGTTTGGTGTTCACCGCCTCTGAGGAAGAAATTTCGTGCGCCGAAGTCGAGATGGTTCTTGGCAACCAACCTGCAATGGAGCCGCTGAATAATGCGTCTGAGACCGACAAGCTGTCAGAAGCGGTAGGCAGACATCTGCGTCGATATTTTGACCTGCATGGCGGTGATTTGCCCGCGCCCGGGCTTTATAACCGGATTTTAAGAGAGGTCGAAGGGCCGCTTTTGGAAATTGCGTTGGATGCAACAGGCGGAAATCAGGCGAAATGCGCTGATTTACTTGGGATCAACCGAAATACATTGCGTAAGAAGATCACTGAGCTCGATATCCACGTGACACGCCGCCGTAAATTGATGTAAAACAGCAACAGGACAGTGGCCTTCAAGACGCAGCTGCATCATGAAGAGTTCACGACATGTGGTGGAACGTGGGGGAAACCTCACCAAATTAAGGGGCAGATGCGCGTGCAGCGTAGCCTTCAACGTTTTAATTTTGCGCGTTTCAGCCGCTGGCGGCGGACGCGCGCCGTGCAGAACGCGACTGTTCTAGGCTTGGTCTTTTTAGGGCCAGTTTTGGCCGTGCTTACATATGTTGTGTTAGGCCCCGTGGTGCAGTCGTCGACGTCGCCTTTGCTGCGTCTTATTTTGCTTGCGGATCTTGTTTACGTGCTGATCGTGGCCGCATTGGTGATGCAGCGGGTCGCGCAGATGATTTCCGCCAGACGCGCAAAATCGGCGGGGTCGCTTTTGCACATGCGTCTGACGGGTGCGTTTGCGCTGCTTGCGCTGATCCCGACGGTGCTTGTTGCGATTTTTGCAATGCTTACGCTGAATGTTGGGCTTGAAGGTTGGTTTTCAGAGCGGGTACGAACCGTGCTTTCGACGTCATTAACGACCGCGCAAGCCTATGAAGCCGAAGAAACGAAAGAGCTGACGCGCGACGGACAGGCGCTTGCTGCGTATTTAAATACCGAACGCCTGCGCGACTTTTTTATGGATGACGGGGATGTACGCCTAGCGATCGCGCGCGTTCAAAACCAGATAGATCGTGGATTGACCGAAGCATATTTCATCAATGGGTCCGGTGAGATCATGACACGCGGGGCAGGGTCGTATGATTTTGACTATGAGCAACCCGCGCCTCAGGATTTTGCGATTGCAGATGAAGTTGGTTTACGTTTGATCGAAGACCTGACCAACAATGAATTCCGCGCACTTATCGCGATGCCGCGATTCCAAGACCGGTATGTTTACGTCACGCGGGCTGTGGATGGCGCGATTTTGTCACTTCTGGGTCAAACGACTGAAACTGTTGCGCTTTACGAGCAGTTGGAAAATGATCGTGGGCGACTTTTGTTGAACTTTGGCCTGATTTATCTAGGTTTTGCTGTCATTTTGATCCTTGCGGCAATTTGGCTGGGTCTCTGGTTTGCGGAACGCCTTTCGCGCCCTGTAGGCCGGTTGGTCACAGCATCTCAGCGCGTCGGTTCTGGTGACTTGGATGTGCGCGTTATTGAAGATGACGGTGATGATGAAATTTCGCAGTTGGGCACGTATTTCAATCAGATGACCACGCAGCTCAAGGGGCAGCGCGACGAGCTGCTGGAAACCAACCGGCAATCTGAACGCCGTCGTCGTTTGTTTGACAGCGTGCTGGGGTCGGTTACATCGGGTGTTGTGGGCCTTAATGCGGATGGGCGTGTGGCCTTTGCTAATCGGTCTGCACAGCGCTTGTTGGCGGTTACCGAAGAGCAGGCGACGTCGGCATTGTCTGTTGCCGTGCCGGAGTTCGGAACCCTGTTTGATAAGATGCGCAGCGATGGCCGCGAGGTTGTACAAGAACAGATCAATCTGATCCGCGACGGCCAACAAGAAAGCTTGCTTGTGCGCATGTCACCGCGCCGCAATGCGGAAGGCAAGTTGGAAGGTTATGTTGTGGCCTTTGATGATGTCACTGATCTTGTCAGCGCGCAGCGTATGGCCGCATGGGGTGATGTGGCCCGCCGGATAGCACACGAGATTAAGAACCCGCTGACCCCGATCCAATTGTCGGCTGAACGGATCAAGCGCAAGTTTTCCAAAGAAGTGATCGAAAGCGACAAGCTGGATCAATTGACGGATGTTATTGTTCGTCAGACCAATGATTTGCGGCGCATTGTTGATGAGTTTTCAAAATTTGCACGGATGCCAGAACCCGAATTATGGGCGACTGATTTGGTGCTTTTGGCGCGGGACGCTGTGACGTTGCAGGATGTAGGTCAGCCAGATGTGGCAATCTTTGCCGATTTACCCAATGCTGGACGTTTGATCGATGTGGATGCCACTATGATTTCGCAAGCCTTGACTAACTTGATTAAGAACGCAGGAGAAGCCACTGAAACTTATATAGAAAAGAAGTCACCAATTGATTTCAAACCGCAGATTCGGGTTGAAATGACTTATGATGACGATGGTGCGCGGATCACCATAAGCGACAATGGAATAGGCCTACCAACTGACCGCGCACGGCTGTTTGAACCATATGTAACAACACGCGACAGCGGCACTGGTCTTGGCCTGCCGATTGTCAAAAAGATTATCGAAGAACACTGCGGCTCGCTCGTTTTGACCGATGCCGTAGATTTTGACGGGACCGGCCACGTTGGCGCCGCTGCTGTTATTACACTTCCCCTTGGGCCATTGGCCTTTGGGGATCAAAGCAAAACTTAAGAGGTTCCCATGGGCGACATTCTGATCACCGACGATGAACGCGACATTCGCGAACTGATCTCTGATATTTTGCAGGACGAAGGGTTTACGACCCGACTGGCTGGCACGTCTGACGACTGTATGGCCGAGATTGCAAAATCACCGCCTGCGCTGATGATCCTTGATATTTGGCTCAAAGACAGCAGCATGGATGGGATCGACATCTTGAAGACAGTGAAGCGCGATCATCCTGATATTCCGATTGTGATCATTTCGGGCCACGGCAATATCGAAATTGCGGTCGCTGCGATCAAGCAAGGCGCGTATGATTTCATCGAAAAGCCGTTTAATATCGAACAGTTACTGGTCGTTATTCGCCGCGCGATGGAGACAGCAAAGCTGCGCCGCGAAAACGTTGAACTAAAGCGCGGCGAAGTGTCTGACACTGAAATGCTTGGTGACAGTGCCGCGTTCCGCATGATGAAATCGCAGCTGGAAAAAGTCACCAAGTCAAACGGTCGCGTTATGCTGACCGGTCCTGCTGGTGCCGGTAAGGAAATCGCCGCCCGCTTTATCCATGCCAATTCAAACCGCGCATCTGCGCCGTTTATCACCGTCAATTCCGCGTCAATCGAACCCGACCGGATGGAAGAGGTTCTGTTTGGTCGCGAGGGTGGCAGCAATGGTATCGAAAAAGGCCTGTTAGAAGAGGCAAACGGTGGCGTGATCTATTTTGAAGAGATCGCGGATATGCCGCTTGGTACGCAGTCTAAAATATTGCGTGTATTGGTCGATCAACGGTTCCAGCGCGTCGGTGGTACATACAAAGTGCAGGTTGATTTGCGTGTGATTTCGTCCACTAACCGTAATCTTACTGCTGCCATTGATGCAGGTACATTCCGCGAAGAGCTGTTTCACCGCCTTAACGTGGTTCCAATTCCTGTTCCAAGTCTGGAAGAACGCCGCGAGGATATTCCGCTTTTGGCCGAATATTTTATCGACATGCTGAATAAAACGCAGGGCCTACCATTGCGTAAATTGGCCGAGGACGCCCGCGCATTGCTGCAAACGATGTTGTGGCCTGGCAATGTTCGCCAGCTTAAGAACGTCGTGGAACGTGTTCTTATTCTTGGAGAAAACACCGAAGATATTGCCGCCAAAGAGCTGCCTGCGTCGGACGAATCTTCTGCTGTGGACGAAGGGCGCATCGTTTTGTCGGGTGGTCTTGCAACCTTGCCGCTGCGCGAGGCCCGCGAACTGTTTGAACGTGAATATCTGCTAACTCAGATCAACCGATTTGGCGGTAACATCAGCCGTACTGCGTCGTTTGTAGGCATGGAGCGGTCTGCGTTGCATCGTAAGCTTAAGTCGCTCGGCGTGGCCACCACAAACAAAGCAGGCGGTCGCGTTGCCTATGTCGAAGGCGAAACCTGAATTGACGCAGACCCGCCCTTCTGGCACCAGTGACGGCACATGAAGGAGTGACATCATGAAAGTGATTATCTGCGGCGCGGGGCAGGTGGGTTGGCAAATCGCCCGCCACCTGTCGGGCGAAAAGAACGATGTCACCGTGGTTGATAACAACCCTGAATTGGTGCGCCGTGCGACCGATACGCTTGATGTGCAGGGTGTTACGGGCTTTGCCAGCTATCCAGATATTTTGGAACGCGCCGGTGCACGTGACGCCGATATGATCATTGCGGCGACCCATTCCGACGAGGTCAACATGGTCACCTGTCAGGTGGCGCATTCAGTGTTTGCAATTCAGCGTAAAATTGCCCGTTTGCGTGCAACGAGTTATTTGACCGCGATTTATTCTGATCTCTACCGCCGCGATCACTTGCCGATTGATGTGGTTATCAGCCCCGAAAAAGAAGTCGCCGAGGCCGCGTTGCAGCGCCTTGCTGCTCCTGCAGCGTTTGACACCGAAAGCTTTCTTGAAGGCAAAGCGCAGCTACTGGGCATCACGATCGACGCAGATTGCCCCGTTGTTAATACGCCATTGCGCCAGTTAACGGATCTGTTTTCGACGTTGCGTGCACTGGTTGTTGGGGTGCGCCGTGAAGGCGCGTTGTTTGTGCCATCTGCGGGTGACCAGCTGTTCGTGGGCGATGAATGTTATCTGTTTACCGACACCCAAGATATGAACCGCACGCTGGAAATTTTCGGCAAATCCCATGACAAGCAAGAACGTATCGTGATTATTGGGGGCGGAAATGTCGGCCTTGCTGTTGCGCGCGCGCTTGAGGCCCGCACAGAGAGGGTGCGCGTCAAAGTAATTGAGAAAAACCGCGATATAGCCGAAGGCGCCGCAGACTTGCTTGACCGCACGATTGTGTTGCACGGCGACGGGCTGGACAGTGGCCTGCTGGAAGAGGCGAACATCACGTCCGCGGACGCGGTTTTAGCCGTGACAGATGACGATAAAACCAATTTTCTGGCCTCTGTTCGTGCCAAAGAAATGGGCTGTAAAATGGCCATTACGCTGATCAATGATCCGACGTTGGTTCCGCTGATGGGTCCACTGAATATTGACGCCTATATAAATCCGCGTTCCACGACCGTGAGTTCGATCCTGCGCCATATCCGCCATGGCAGGGTGCGCAGCGTGTATTCCATTGGTGACGCTGAGGCTGAAGTGATTGAGGCGCAAGTTCTGGGCACCTCGCCGATATCTGGACACAAGATCAAGGACATCGACTTTCCAGAGGGCACAATCGTTTGCTCTGTGATGAAAGGCGGAAAGACATTTAAACCGGCTGGCGATACCCGTATCGATGAAGGTGACGTAATTGCAATTTTCGCGATGGCCGATGACGTGTCCGAAGTGGAGCGTCTCTTGCAGGTCTCGATCGACTTTTTCTGATGATATGGCTGCAGCGCCTTCCGTTCTTTGTGCTTTTAATGGGCTTTTGCGCGCTATCGATGATGGTGCCTGCGGTGCACGGGTTTTTCCTGTCAGACTTCTCGACTATGCGGGTGTTCTTTTACGGGTTCATTTTATTTTTAATTCTTACAGTGATTATTGGCCTCGCCACTGCAGGCTATGCCCCGCGCAGCGTCGCGCGCAGTCAATTGGTTGCACTGGTTTCGGCCTTTACGGCGTTGCCATTGATGTTCGCGATCCCATTTCAAGAGGCCGTCGGTAACACCAGTTTCCTGAACGCATGGTTCGAAATGGTGTCCTGTTTTACGACCACAGGCGCGACAGTTTATGAAAATGCGGGGCGGCTAACCCCGTCATTGCACGTCTGGCGTGGCCTTGTTGGCTGGATGGGTGGCTTGTTGATATGGATCACAGCTGTGTCGATTTTTGCGCCGATGAACCTTGGTGGGTTCGAAGTTCGATCCACGGCGTCAGCGGGAAAAGAGGCCATGGCCCAGGCGTTTAGTCAAATAGCCCAAGTCGCAGACCCATCCGCCCGTTTGGCTCGCTACGCGGCCCGCCTTGTGCCCATTTATGTGGGGCTTACGTTCGTTCTTTGGATCGGTTTGGTAAGCTTGGGTGAGGTGCCATATATCGCCTTGATCCACGCAATGTCAGTGCTTTCGACGTCAGGAATTACGCCAATCGGCGGATTGTATTACGCTGTCGCAGGGTTCTGGGGCGAAGTGTTGATATTCGTATTCTTCCTATTTGCGATTTCCCGACTAAGCTTTAGCCCCAGATTGCTTGGCGAAAATGACAAAGGCTTGGCATCTGATCCTGAATTTAAGATGGGTCTCGCGTTGATCATTGCGGTGACAAGCATGCTGTTTTTGCGCCATTTCTTTGGGTCCATCGGTGAAGACAGCACGTCAACTGTTGACCAGATGTTGCGTGCGATTTGGGGGGCGGCGTTTACAGTGACATCATTCCTGACCACTACAGGATTTGAATCGCGGCACTGGCTTGGCGCGGCCGATTGGTCGGGCCTTGAGACGCCCGGTCTTTTGCTTGTTGGGCTTGCGTTGATCGGCGGTGGAGTTGCGACGACGGCGGGTGGCGTTAAATTGCTGCGCATATATGCGCTTTACCGACATTCTGAGCGGGAACTGCAGCGTCTTGTGCATCCGTCGTCAGTGGGCGGTGGTGGCCGTGACGCGCGGCGTATCCGTAGGCAGGGCGCCTATATTTCGTGGGTATTTTTCATGTTGTTCGCGCTGAGTATTGCGGGCGTCATGATCGCATTGTCGCTGACTGGGGTGCAGTTTGAAACTGCGATGGTGCTGGCGGTATCCGCGCTGTCGACCACGGGCCCATTGGCAGATGTCGCTGCTGAAAGCCCGATCGCGTTTTCGGGGATACCTGACGCCGCAAAGGTCATTTTGGCTGCTGCAATGGTGTTGGGACGACTGGAAACTTTGGCAATTATCGCGCTATTTAACCCTGAAATCTGGCGAAACTAGACAGGCCATTTTGGGGCTGGAAACTTGGTTTATGCCACGACATAATAGGGCATTACACGCTGACGAGGTCGGTTCGTGATCGCAAGAATAAAAAAAGGGGTCCCGCAATGGCGGCCGATAAAGCAAATCTTCAGGATGCATTCCTAAATCATGTTCGCAAAGCCAAAGTACCGGTTACTATATTTCTGGTGAACGGTGTGAAGCTTCAAGGCGTTATCACTTGGTTTGACAGCTTTTGCGTGCTTTTGCGCCGCGATGGCCAATCGCAGCTGGTATACAAAAGCGCTATTTCCACGATCATGCCTGCGCAACCGATCAGCCTTTATGAAGGCGAAGAATAAATTTGCAAGAACAAGAAAAGCTCAAGACACGAGCTTGGGTGATTCACCCCGAACTTAAAACTGACCACACGCGCAGAGATCCTGTTCCAGCGTTGGCAGAAGCCGTGGCATTGGCCGCCGCTTTGCCGGACCTGCAGGTTGTTGGGTCCGATGTTGTCCGTTTGCCGAAAATTCACGCAGGGATGTTGCTGGGCAAAGGCAAGATCGAAGAACTGCGCGTCATATTCGAGGCCAACGAAGTCGAGCTTGTCTTGATTGACGGCCGCGTCACGCCAGTTCAGCAGCGGAATTTGGAAAAAGTATGGGACGTCAAACTGCTTGATCGCACTGGTCTGATCCTTGAGATTTTTAGTGACCGTGCCCGCACCGCCGAAGGTGTGTTGCAGGTCGAGATGGCCGCGCTCGCGTATCAACGCACCCGTCTTGTGCGCGCTTGGACCCATTTGGAACGCCAACGTGGCGGTCTTGGGTTTGTTGGTGGTCCTGGTGAAACCCAGATCGAGGCCGACCGCCGTGCGATTGACGATCACCTGAACCGCCTGCGCAAGCAGATGGAAAAGGTTGTCAAAACCCGTGCGTTGCACCGTGCTTCACGCGCTAAGGTACCATTCCCGATTGTCGCGCTTGTTGGCTATACGAACGCTGGTAAATCAACGCTGTTTAACCGTTTGACCGGTGCCGAAGTCTTTGTGAAAGACATGCTGTTTGCCACGCTTGATCCGACGATGCGCAAGATCATGCTGCCATCAGGCGACGAGATTATTATGTCCGACACCGTTGGTTTCATCAGTGATCTGCCGACCGAGTTGGTCGCTTCATTCCGTGCTACACTGGAAGAAGTGTTAGACGCCGATCTGATCGTGCATGTCCGTGACATTAGCCATGAGCAGACCGAAGAACAGGCGATGGATGTCCGCACCATTTTGACCACCCTTGGTGTTTCTGAAACCGCGCCGATGGTCGAAGTCTGGAATAAGACCGACCTATTGGATGATGACGCCCGTGCGGCCGCCCAGACCGAAGCAGATCGCAAGGACGATTTGTTCGCGATCTCTGCAGTTACTGGTGATGGCATGGACGACCTTCTGGCGTCTTTGGCAGAGCACCTTAAGGATCCGCGCCGCGAAGAGGTAATAGAACTGTCATTTGCCCAAGGTCGCGAACGTGCTTGGTTGTTTGACGCAGGTATTGTGACAAACGAAGAATTGACGGACGCAGGCTATACCCTGAACGTGTTCTGGACGATTATCCAAAAAGAGCGGTTTACGCGGCTTTAATTTGCCGCAGGGATCAGTTTGGTGACTCCAACTGCGGCTGCACGTGCGAGATCTGGGTCCAGTGACATCGGGATGTATTCGCCGCGCCGCCACAGCTCTCCTAGATTGTCATAGTAGCGTGACAACGGGTGGCCGGATTGCCCTGTGGCGGACACAAACACCGAGCTGTCTGGGTCAGCAAAGTTGTAAACGCCACGGTAGCCCGCAGAATGTACGTTTTGGAACGGGTTTGGCCCGGTGCCTGACGTTAGCCCGCGTTGCAGGGTGTTATCACCGCCGCTGGTGGATTGCCGGATGTTGACGAACCAGTTCAGAACGGGCGCTGTACCTAGAACTGGGTGGTCATGCGCCGCTTGATGCAGGTCGCCCCAGCGCAAGGACGCGACTGTGCCGCCGACGTTTTCATCGATCCAGATTAATCCATCATCCAGTGCCAGCCGCGCAATATCGGTGCAGGTTTCAACGGGCGCTGATTGCAGCACGTCGCACCAAACGGATGCGCCATCCACATCGCGAAACACGCGTTCAATGAAAAGCGGGTTTGGATGGGTGAATTCGGATGTAAGTGGGCCCATTTCATCGCGGATTAGCCGATCTTGCAGGTGGCGCAACCATGCTGCGTAAAGCAGTGGTTCGGGCAAATGTTCGTTCATTTCGCCATTCCACGCGGCAAGCAATTCTAGCGCTTGTTGGCGGCGGCGTTCTGACGTGCCATCGACAGCCGCCGCGCCCGTAAACCACAAATCAGCGCCAATCAGTGGTAAAAGCGAGCGGGCGGTGTAACTGACGGTATCCAACTGGGCCTCGATAAAGCTTTCGCGAGTATGCACGGCGCGGCTTTGCATGAGGCGCTGCCAACGGTTGATGCGCTGACTGTCGCCCCATTCAAACGATACGTGATTGGGAAATGGCTTGTCGGATATCTTGTTATTAGTGTTGCCGAGAATGCCGCCCTGTGGATTGATGAATTCAGGATTGTCCACATATGGCTGACGTCCTTTCCACCGGTTTTGCGGCAAATAGCCATAGCTGGGCAGGCGTCCTTTGCTTTGGTGGGCTGCGTCGCGCGCAGGAATCGCCCCAATGGTCTTCATCGCGATTTGGTTGCGGTCAGCCAGTATCAGGTTCTGTGACGGCGCAATATAGTTTTCGCCGGCAGCGATCGCATCTTGCACGCTGTAGGCGCGGCTAATGGCAAGGCCTGCCGACATTGATGTGTCTTTGTCAGATAGCGCTGTCCAGCCAATCGCTGTCACATGGCCTGCGGGCGTAATTGACCCCAAGTCATATTGGGTGGCTGGCATGACTGGGCCATTCACGCTCCACCGGAGTTTGACTGTGACGGCGGAGGCATCTTTGACGCGGATAATGCTTTCGCGGGTCCGGAAAGGGGTCCAGCCGTTTTGTGTGCGGTATTCAGTGACATTGCCGGGGTTAAGTTCTTCTAAGAATACGTCTTGGTCATCCAGATAGCTGCTGGTCAGCCCCCAGCCGAGATCCGCGCTGCGACCAGTCAAAACGACGGGCATGCCTGGAATTGTACCACCGATGATGCCGCCAGATTGTAGTTCGAGGCGGGCCAGATACCAGATGGTTGGGGCTGTCAGGCCTAGGTGAGGATCGTTGGCGAGCAACGTGGCGCCGGCAGCAGACCTGTCGATGCTTGCGGCCCATGCGTTTGACGCACCTGCTAATTGTGGCGTCTTTGACGGGTTCAACGACCCATAGGCCAAGCGCATGTTCGGCGTATAGCGCGGCAAGTTAGGGACCAACTGCGCATAGTCGGGCAGGGCTGCGACGCCTGTGCTTGGGTCGTCTGGCAATAAGTCTGCCAACCGTGCGGACGGTAGCATCAGGGATGTGCGCGCGCGCAAAATTTCGCGTTCCAAATGGGACGTCAGTTGCAGTGCCATCAGTTTGAGAATTGCGAGACTGTCGGCGGGTTGCCAAGGTGAAACGGGGTGGTTGAACAGCCACATTTCAGGCGTGCCGCGCCCGCGTGCGCCCGCGTTTACCTCGGCCAACCACGCATTCACGCCTGCCGCATATGCATCAAGTGCGATTGTTGTCGGCTTATCTTGATCGTCCACCGAGGCCACAGCCAGATTGTAGATATCATAGCGCCGGATCACTTTGTCGATCTCGAGCGTGCGTTCGCCAAACAGTTCCGACAGCCGTCCTTGGGCGGTGCGGCGTAGCATGGTCATTTGCCACATCCGGTCTTGGGCATGGGCGAACCCCAGTGCAAAATAGACGTCAGCGTCACTTTCGCCAAAAATATGCGGGACATTCGCATTGTCGCGCACAATTTCCACTGGTGCATTCAGCCCACGGACCACAGATTCCGCATCATAATCGGGCAATGAACGTGAGGCGAAATAATAGGCCAGCCCGAAGGTTCCCACGATCATAAAAATCATGACCGACACAAGGCGGAGGAGCCAGCGAAACAGAAGCGCCATAATGGGAGGCCTTAAACAATACAGTTGATGCGGATATGTAGCGGTTTAAACGCCGTTCTGCCACCACTTATGCGCGGATTGATATAGCATCAATGCCGTTTTGGGATCATCCAAGCAAGCTCCGTTGCGCCTTCCAGTTTTATTTTTCGGGCATCAACCCACGTGGACTGAACCGGAGCACTAGCAACAGCACCAGCCCCATCGTGAACAGGCGGAAATGTGCAGCCGCGTCTTCCATCCGAATGCGGAACCAGTGGTCGACCTCGAACCCTGCGGTCGTGACTTCAGCAATCCAAAGCCCAAGCGGTTCGACCATCACCCAAAGCCACCAAATCAGGAAACCGCCAAGCACGGCGCCAAAGTTGTTTCCTGACCCACCGACGATTACCATGACCCAAATCAGAAACGTAAAGCGCAGTGGTTGATAGGCCGTTGGCGTAAGCTGACTGTCGAGAGTTGTCATCATCGCCCCTGCAATTCCGCAAATCGCTGACCCAAGAATAAAGATCTGTAAATGCCGTGCTGTGACGTTTTTACCCATCGCTTCGGCGGCAACTTCATTGTCGCGAATGGCGCGCATCATGCGTCCCCATGGGCTATTGAGCGCGCGTTGCGCCAGCCAAAGCAAAGCCACAAGAAAGACCGTGAACAAAATTGCGTAGCCCATTTTGGTATACAACGTCGACGCCGCTGTTGGATCAAGACCCCAAGATGCTGCGCGTTCCACGAAGCCCAGATCGTTTTGCAGATCAATTTCATAAGGCACCGGACGCGGCAGGCCATTGACGTTTTTCACGCCGCGCGACAGCCAGTCTTCGTTCTTCATGACCGCGATGATAATCTCGGCAATACCGAGCGTCGCGATCGCCAGATAATCTGACCGTAATCCAAGGGCTGTTTTGCCGATGATCCAAGCTGCACCTGCGGCCAACACGCCACCAATAGGCCATGCCACGACGGTCAACCAACCGAAATCTTTATAGTTTTCGCCGCCCCAGTTGAGGCCGCCAAGATAGCCTGTCGCCGCTGGATCAATTGCTTCAACACCAGCAACGCCACCATCGAATACAGCGCGGAATGCAAAGAACCCAACTGCAATTAGCGCGAATGTCATCAGATTGCGCAGCCGCCCTTTTGGCAGGTAGGCGTACATCTTAACTGCGCCAACAATTGTGACTGCACCCATCGCAAGACCTGCCATAATTTGCCAACCGCCTGCAGACCATGCACCCGGAGTCGTCGGCATTGCGACCAGTACAGTGGCCAAGCCACCCAGTGCCACAAATCCCATGATCCCGATGTTAAACAGGCCAGCAAAGCCCCATTGCAGGTTCACGCCCAGCGACATGATGGCGCCGATCAGCGCAAAGTTCAGCATCTTAAGCGCCGAGTCCCACGAGCCAGAGAAAATCCAGAATGTCGTCGACCCTTCAAGGATATACAGGGCCGCGACCCCGACAACGAGCAGTACATTGCGCAATGAAATAGTCATACGGATTTCCCCTTAAACAGGCCGGTCGGCTTAAACAGCAGCACGATAATGAGAATGGTAAAGCTGACCGCGAATTTATAGTCGGTCGACAACAGTTGCACCAAACCCGTGGGTTCGAGGCTGTCTGGCATCAAGTAGACGAGCACCTTTTTGAACGCATAGGTGATGGTCACTTCGGAAAACGCGATGACAAACCCGCCAGCGATAGCGCCTAATGGGTTGCCCAATCCACCAACAATTGCACTGGCAAAAATCGGTAATAGCAGTTGGAAATAGGTGAAGGCCTTGAATGACTTGTCGAGCCCGTAAAGCACGCCTGCTGTTGTCGCCAAGGCGGCGACGATCATCCATGTGACCATGACGACTTTTTCAGGGTTAATGCCTGACAGCAGTGCCAAGTCTTCATTGTCTGAAAACGCGCGCATCGATTTACCAGTGCGGGTTTTGTTGAGGAACCAGAACAAGACGACAACAACAAAGATCGCGACAACAACTGTGATTCCTTGGGTCGTTTTAATTGCCAGCCCCTCTTTTAGGCCGGTCATTTCTTTGAATGTGCGTGCCGAGATGATGAACCGTTCCCCATCCGTAAACCGGATATCGCGCACGCCGATTACAAAGCGCACAACGCCGTTCATGATGAACATGACGCCCATCGATACGATCACAAGGATTACAGGGGCTGCTTTTTGTTTGCGGTAGAATTTGTAGACCAGTTTGTCAGTAAACAAGACCAATAAACATGTCGCCGCGATCCCAAAGGGCAGGGCGAGCAGGGCTGTTGGTAGCGGTCCAAATGTGATCCCAAGGGCCAACAATCCGTTTGTGATGATGATCGTCATTGCCGTGCCAAAGGCCATGGTGTCGCCATGAGCAAAGTTCGAGAACCGCAGGATGCCGTAGATCAGCGTGACCCCAAGCGCGCCAAGCGCAAGTTGCGCGCCATAAGCGGCGCCGGGGACCAGCACATAGTTTGAAAATGCCACGATGGCGTTTAGGAAATCCATGTCAGGTCCTTACTTGTGGCATCAATCGAAAATCCGTTTGGGCGGAATGCAGAGATCATCATCATCCCCCCAAGAAACTGCGGCGGACTTCTTCGTCAGCCAGTAGCTCTTTGCCTGTGCCAGTGTGGGCATTTCGGCCTTGCACAAGAACATAGGCTTTATCTGCAATTTCAAGCGCTTGGCGCGCGTTCTGTTCGACCATCAGAATAGGAATGCCGGTACGGGCGACTTCAATAATTCGGTCAAATAGCTCGTCCATCACAATCGGGGACACGCCAGCGGTAGGCTCGTCTAGCATCAAAACCTTTGGCTGTGTCATCAAAGCACGGCCAACGGCGACCTGTTGGCGTTGACCGCCCGATAGTTCGCCCGCCGCTTGAAAACGCTTTTCCTTCAGGATCGGAAATAGGTCATAAATCTGCGTCAACGTGTCGGAAAAATCGTCGGTGCGAATAAACGCGCCCATTTCTAGATTTTCCTCAACCGTCATCGAGGTGAAGATGTTGGATGTCTGCGGCACAAAGCCCATGCCCTTCACCACCCGTTCTTGCGGGGACAGCTTCGTGATGTCTTCTCCATCCAACCGGACGGATCCGCCGTGCACATTCAACATGCCAAACACGGCTTTCATCGCGGTGGACTTTCCGGCGCCATTGGGGCCAACGATCACGGCAATTTCGCCTTTGTCGGCGGATATTGTACAGTCATGCAAAATATCGGGGCCTTTGCCATAACCGCCGGTCATAGCGTCGCCTATCAGGAATGGCTCAGACATCGGCCTGCCTCGCTTTTTTCAAAATACTCAAATTCTGTCCCATCAGACTTTTGCCAACTTGTCTTTGTTTTTCAGACCCGTGCCAAGATAGGCCTCGATGACTTGTTCGTTGGCTTTGATTTCGGCCAATGTGCCTTCTGCCAGCACTTTGCCTTCGGCCATGCAGATGACAGGATCGCAAAGGCGGCCGATGAAATCCATGTCGTGTTCGATCACGACGAAAGTATAGCCGCGTTCTTTGTTGAGCCGAATAATCGCATCACCAATTGTGTTGAGCAGGGTGCGGTTCACGCCTGCGCCGACTTCATCCAAGAACACAATCTTGGCGTCGACCATCATGGTGCGCCCAAGTTCCAGCAGCTTTTTCTGTCCACCGGACAAGTTGCCGGCTTTTTCATCCTTGAGGTGGTCGATTGTCAGGAATTCCAGCACCTCGTCGGCCTTGGCTAACAATGCGCGTTCTTCATCCGCAATCCGTTTGCGGCCAAACCATGCGTTCCAAAGCGTTTCACCCGATTGTGCGCCAGGCACCATCATCAGGTTTTCGCGAACGGTCATGGTCGAAAATTCATGGGCAATCTGGAATGTTCGCAGCAGCCCTTTGTGGAATAACTCGTGGGGCGGCAGACCTGTGATGTCTTTTCCCAACATCGTCACGCGCCCTTCGGTTGGCTTAAGAACGCCTGCGATCACATTGAAAAGAGTGGTTTTTCCCGCGCCATTGGGGCCGATAAGCCCTGTAATGGTACCTTCTTCGATGCGCAAAGATGCACCATCTACGGCATGAAAACCGCCAAAGGTTTTCACCAAATTTTCGACTACGATCATAGATTTCCCCTCAAGCACGTAAAATACGTGTCGTAACGTGTTGAAATGGCGCGCGTAAACTGCGCGCCATTCCTAAAGTTTAGACCGATCTAGCGGTAACCGATTGTCGAATAAACTCCATCGGCGAATTCGATTTCCTGATAGTTACCAGCAGATTCGCCCGCACCAATCAGTTCAACCGCGGATGCACCGACATAGTCGATTTCGCCGCCGGCAGCCAAGATCGCAAGACCTTTAGCAAGCTCACCTGGCATGATCTGTTCGCCTGGTGCGTTTGCGACGTCCATGACGTGATCTTTGAAGTCCGCAGAAGCAGAAGACCCAGCAGCCTGCATGGCCAGCATGATCAAAGCAGCAGCGTCATAGCTTTCTGGAGCAAATGCGCCTGTGCCGTCAAAGCCAGCAGCAGCTGCGAGTTCAACAAACATGCCGGAGCCAGCGTTGTCTGTACCTGGGTACGCACCGTAAGAACCGTTCAGTTCAGCACCGAAGTTTTCGTTCAGTTTCTTACCAACCATGCCGTCTGGCACATAGAATGTGTCGAACGCACCTGTATCAAGTGCAGCGCGGATAACACCGGAACCACCTTGGTCAACGTAGCCTGCAACAACCAAAACTTCGCCGCCAGCGGATGCAAGCGCACCAACTTCTGCGGAATAGTCGGCCTTGCCGTCTTCGTGTGCGGCTGAAATTGTGACTGTGCCGCCAGCTGCTTCAAAAGAAGCTTGGAATGCGTCAGCCAAACCTTTGCCGTAGTCGTTGTTTGTGTATGTCAAAGCAACTTCGTTCACACCACGATCCTGAAGGATGTTTGTGATGATCACACCTTGGCGCGCATCAGATGGTGCTGTGCGGAAGAACAAGCCGTTGTCTTCTGCAGTGGACAGGCCAGGGGAAGTCGCGGATGGCGAAATCATGACAATACCGTTTGCCAATGCAACGTTTGCAAGGATCGCGCCAGTTACGCCGGAACAGTCAGCGCCCATGATGGCGTTTACTTTGTCGGCTGTTACCAGACGTTCAGCTGCAGTTGTAGCAGCACCGGCGTCGATGCATGTGCTATCACCGCGGATTGATGTGACAGTGGAACCGTCAAGCAACGCACCAGATGCGGATACTTCGGCCATCGCCAATTCAGCGCCAGCGCCCATTGCAGGTGTGATGGATTCAAGTGGACCAGTGAAGCCCAAGATAACGCCAATTTTAACTTCTTCGGCGAAAGCCGCGCCAGACATCATTGTAATGGCGGTTGTCGCCATAAGTAGATTTTTCATTTTTCTCTCCCGTTTGGATATTTTTATCCTGACTGGGAGATTAACAGCGCGGTACAAAATGTGAAGTGTGAACCCACCGTCAATAGTGCCTAAAACCGCGGATTTTGAGGGTAAAACGGCTTTTTATCCCGGAATCAGATAGATAGGCGCGTCGCGTGGGTGCCGCGTTCGCGATATGGAGTCGTGTCATAATGTGACCGGTAGCATTTTGAGAAATGCGATGGTGATGCGAATCCACAGGCCAAGGCCACGTTTATGACTGTCATATCGGTCTGCATTAGCAGGTTGCGCGCCTTTTGCAGCCGCAGTTCCATATAGTACCGCTTGGGGCTGCGCGACAGATACCGGCGGAACAACCGCTCTAGCTGCCGCGTGGACATACCGACGTCTTTGGCAAGCACTGCGGGGCTGATCGGTTCTTCTATGTTGGTTTCCATGATCTGGATGACGCGTGACAGTTTTGGATGCCGCACGCCAATGCGCGTCGGGATCGAAAGCCGCTGGGTGTCTTGGTCAGTGCGAATGGACGAATAGATAAGGATGTCGGCAACTGCATTGGCCAAATCTTCGCCGTGATCATCAGCAACGATTTTAAGCATCAGATCGATTGACGCGGTGCCACCAGCTGTTGTGATCCGGTTGCCGTCAACAACAAATACAGATTTTGTCAGCTCTACGTCTTCGAATTCCTCGAGGAAACTGTCTTGGTTCTCCCAATGAATGGTGGCTTTCTTGCCATCCAGAAGCCCAGCGCGCGCCATTGTATAGCCCGCAGTACACAAGCCAGCGATGGTTACACCGCGTCGCGCTTCGCGTCTGATCCAGTTTAGAATGCGTTTGGTGGTCGCGTGCTGAACGTCCAAACCGCCGCAAAGCATGATGGTATCGTCGCGGTCCAGTTCGCACAGATCATCCTGCACCTTGAACCCACACCCATTTGAGCAGGTTGCAATTTCACCCCCCTCGGCGATGATTTTCCAACTGTATAGCGGTTTACCCGCCGTGCGGTTGGCAATGCGCAGGCTTTCGATGGCTGAGGCAAAGCACAGCATCGTAAAATTTTCCATAAGGACAAAGACAAACCGGCGGGGCTTGCCACTGTGATCCACATCGACTGTTTGCGGTTCTATCGTCATGAGCATGTTCTTTTATATGTGCGTCAAAATACCACAACAGCTTTGCTGATCGGCGGCAAGACCTATTGCAACTCTGTTATCGCTGAACGGCACTTGCAATTGTACAGGTTTCCGTGCCTTTTGCCATTGGCGCGGCCATTTGAGCAGCGTATAAACGGCATTGCTACCGCTAACAGCGGCGCGAAACTTAATATATTGGAGCAAGACCATGACTGACTGGCAAACATCTGACTGGCGCAAAAAGCCCCGGGTCCAGATGCCTGACTATCTCGACGAGGGTGCATTAAATTCTGTCGAAGGCCGTCTTGCCAGCTATCCACCATTGGTTTTTGCTGGTGAGGCCCGCAAATTGCGCAGCGAATTGGCCGCAGTGAGTCGCGGCGAAGCGTTCTTGTTGCAGGGCGGCGATTGCGCCGAAAGCTTTGCTGAGTTTTCCGCCGACGGTATCCGCGACACATTCAAAGTGATGTTGCAGATGGCGATGGTCCTGACATACGGCGCCAAGGTGCCCGTTGTAAAAGTCGGCCGTATGGCAGGCCAAATGGCCAAGCCGCGTTCATCGGGGATGGAAACAGTCGATGGCGTCGAATTGCCAAGCTACCGTGGTGACATCATCAACGGTTTTGATTTCACGCCCGAGGCCCGCATTCCGGATCCAAGGCGGATGGAGCAGGCATATTTGCAGGCCGCCGCCACGTTGAACTTGCTGCGTGCATTTTCCACAGGTGGCTATGCTGACGTGCGCAAGGTCCACGCTTGGACGCTTGATTTCACTGCCGGCCCTGAGGCTGAAAAATACCGCGAGATGGCCGAACGGATTGGCGATACGCTTGATTTCATGGAAGCCGCTGGCATCCGCAGTGAAGCCTCACACGCGATGCAAACAGTTGATTTTTACACATCCCACGAGGCGTTGTTGCTGGAATATGAAGAGGCCCTGACACGGGTTGATTCTACATCCGGTAAATGGCTTGCGGGTTCTGGTCACATGATCTGGATCGGGGATCGCACCCGTCAGCCGGACGGTGCGCATGTTGAATTCTGCAAAGGCGTTCAAAACCCAATTGGGTTGAAATGTGGTCCGACAATGACATCTGGTCACCTGAAATCGCTAATGGCGACGTTGAACCCGAACAATGAGCCGGGTCGTTTGACGTTGATCAACCGCTTTGGTGCTGGGTCAGTTGGCGATCATCTGCCGCGTTTGATCAAAGCCGTCCAAGAAGAGGGTGCAAACGTTGTTTGGACTTGTGATGCGATGCACGGCAACACGATAAAATCGACAACGGGCTATAAAACCCGCCCGTTTGATAGCGTGATGCGTGAGGTTCGTGAATTCTTTGGTGTTCACAATGCTGAGGGCACTGTCCCTGGTGGCGTGCATTTTGAGATGACAGGCAAGGATGTGACTGAATGTACTGGTGGCGTGCGTGCTGTGACGGATGAGGATCTATCGGATCGTTATCACACTGCCTGCGATCCACGTTTGAATGCGTCGCAGTCGCTTGAACTCGCGTTCTTGGTATCAGAAGAGCTGTCTGCCCGCCGCACTCAGTTGCAGCAGGCCAAAGCGAGCTAAATCAGCCGTTATTGATGACCAACTTTAAAGCCGAGCGCCCACCAGCGTTCGGCTTTTTTGATGGCTGGCGGGCAGGGGCCAAGCATTCAGACTAGGTATGATAGCATTTTGGCTGTTAAGCACCCTTGGCTCTAAAGCCACCCACGTTGTATTCCACATTAGATTTATTCTTGATTTTGGAGCGGCGTATGCTCTTGTGTTTGAGGCGCTAACGTTTGAGTTTCACAGGCAGCACGCCAAGCCGCTTCACACTTACAAGCTCAGGACTGTGTGTCTTGTAAGAGCGCATTATGCGATCAACGGCTTCAGCCTCTTCATGCGCTGCGCAAACATGCTTCAATTTTTGACCTTTATATTTGATTGTAATCTCGAATCTTTGACGCAGCTGTAAATACGGCATGACCTATCCTTGTTATGACATTCAGCTACAGAAATAGTTTTTTCGCTGCGTAAAGCAAAATCCAATATGCATTTTTGACACTCGCAAGGCGTTCACCAAACACTTACAGTTATCAGGCATACCTTTAAGGACCTCTGTAGGGACACTATTGT
>CAJJCJ010000006.1 GCA_905182645.1 uncultured Sulfitobacter sp. | reverse complement strand
ACGCACTAACCCTGACCTGTATCACACGCTTGAAGTTCACCGCTGGATGATCACCAGCATGGAACAGCTTGGCAGTTCATTCTTCGCTAGCTTTAGTGGCACGGAGGTAGCGTGATGGACATTGTTGAGCTTATCCAATCCGCCAAGGCTCGCATTGCCAGCAACGATCCTGTGTTTAACGAGCAGGTCAGCACTACAGTTGCATTGCTTCGCTCTCTAGGCATCCTGTCTCATAGTAGGACAAGCATGAACGGTCATGTCCATCAGGCGTTTGCTGGGGCGCTTGTGGCGGCCTACCACAACCAAATGGATGTCGAGGTGTATTCTAGACGTCAGGATGACCTACACCGTCGAGGTGCAAGTACTCGCATTATAGCGTGGCTAGATGACTGTGTGGTTAAAGGCGTCCTGTCTCAAGGCAATGGTCTGAAGTATGCCAAAGGTGTCTTGCTGCTGTCACCGTTGCTCACGCATTACTTGGAGTATGCAAACGTAACACATCATGTGCCTATAGTGCGGGTGCATGTGAAGCCATAATCAATACTATATATGGTATAAGATGATCAGCTAATAGCTAAATGAAGTATAGATAATGCTGGGTTGGTTTACATCTCTAGCCCTAGGCACAGGTTTCTGCTGTCTCCATTGTTTAGCCCCTGGACTGGAGATCAGCCACTTTAACTCAACAAAGACAGTTTGATGAAACACTCAAGTTTTGTGGGTTTTGGGTGAGGCCGTCGTATTCGAGTACGTACATAGAAAGTCAAACTCTCTCGTTAAGGTCATGAGCTCATCACAATCGCTTATGTTGCAAGACAAGACTGGCTTATTAAGCAGGGGTATCACGACGTTGTTGCAGCTTCTTGGATAGATGCTTGGGAAATAGGAAAACCATCGTTCCTACATTTGAAGTTTGGAGGGAGGGTCACGCAACTCTGCCTAGCCCTTTCGTTCAACATAGAATGTGTCCGTTGATCTTGGCGATGTAATCGTTTACGTGCATATATAATTTAAGCAAATTAAGCCATTAAATCAAAGTGATGATATATATTTATTATTGCACGATAAGGATAGAAACATGTCACACGCCACCTCAGTAATCTCCAACTCTCGCAAGTCCCTCCTGCTTGGGACATCTGCTTTGGTTTGCCTCGCTTTGGCAGGGCCAGTGATGGCTGATGACTTTGTGATTACCAGTAGTGATGGTAGCACAAACGGTAATATCGATGCTGGTGCAATCGATGGCTCTGATACGGTTAGCCTTGGGGTAGCTTTAACAACGACAGCAACCGACAACGGCATTAATACTATCAACATCAACAACGTTGATGATGGAAACACTGTAACAGTTACAGAGACTGGCAGCATTGAGACGACGGGGGTGGGTGCATTCGGCATTTATAACGGTGGCGACGAAAACATTACCACCGTCTCAGGCAGCATTAAGACGACTGAGGCGGGTGCATTCGGCATTGCGAACTATAAATTTGAAAACGGCGCTTCACTCTCTAGTGATCGCAACGCAACCACCGTCTCTGGCAGCATTGAGACGGCTGGGGATGAGGCAGTCGGTATTATCAACATTGGCGACGAGAACACTACCACCGTCTCTGACACTGGCAGTATTACGACTGGGGATGTTATTGCGGGTACTGGGAATACTGCATTCGGCATTTATAACGTTGGCGACAAAAACATTACCACCGTCTCTGACACTGGCAGCATTGAGACGGCTGGGGATGATGCATACGGCATTTTTAACGTTGGCAATGGAAACGAGACCACTGTCTCTGGTACTGGCAGCATTGAGACGGCGGGGGATGAGGCATACGGCATTGCGAACGGTGGCAACAAGAACATAACCACGGTATCAGGCAGCATTGAGACGGCTTGGGATGATGCATACGGCATTTGGAACATTGGTGTCGGCAACAAGACCACCGTCTCTGGAAGCATTAAGACTGGGGATGTTGTTGCGGGTACTGGGAATGATGCATACGGCATTTATAACGTTGGCGACGACAACACGACCACCGTCTCTGGCAGCATTACGACGACGGGTGATCAAGCATACGGCATTTACAACGATGGCGACAACAACGAGACCACCGTCTCTGGCAGTATTGACGACTGGGGTGATGCATACGGTATCGTCAATCAAGGTCACAAAAACATTACGACAATTGCTGGCGTTATATCTACAAAAAGCAGTTATGGTCTGTATATCGGTGGCAATGATAACATTAGCTATCTCGAAGGCAGTATCCAAAATTCTGGAACCTGGGCTGATGGAATTAGGATTAATGGGAATAGCAACAAAACTTATATTTCCGGGACAATAGATATCGTTTCTACAGATCAGGAGTCGGTTGGAGTTTCACAGTGGGGTTCGTACAACCAAACATTTGTCTCTGGAACGGTAAGAGCCTCTAACACTGTTTCTCAAAAGTATGCATTACAGAATTTTCTTGGTACAGGTAATGAATTCATACTGAACGAGGGTGCAATAATAATTGGGCAAATTGGAGCGCCAAATCCTCGTGGTAACGGTGCCAGCAAAAATAAGTTTACCATAAATTTGGGTGCTTCGTCATCTTATGCGTATTCTGTTGGTGGCGAAGGTGTTGGTGAAGGAAAGAGCCAATGGACCTTCACGGACCAAGATGGTCGTACTCCTGTCGTAACGACAGCTGGAACAAGACTGTGCCAATGAGCAGATGTCACAGTCTGTAACCTCGTAACTGGCGTCTCCACAGGCAACCTAGAAGTCCAAGACGAGCTACAGTTCTCCATGAACTCTTCCATGATTGGCTCACTGTCACTTGGCAGCAGTAACTCCGCTGCCCCTGTAGAGGCTATGTCCTTTGCACAGACACCACAGAACAACGCATGGTTTAACATCTACGGTGACACGTCTGATCGCAGCGCAAGCACAACAAAGCTGGCCTTTGATGGAAGTAACCGTGGCCTCACCATCGGTACACCAGTGGCAATCAGTGACACGCTCAACCTAGACTTGGTGTTTAACGCATCAAACGCCAATCTCGACATTGGCTCTGCTAAAGAACAACAGATTACAGCTAAGTCTTATAACGTTGGTGCAGTCCTGCGTGACCTTGCGCCCTCTACAGGCTGGGCTGTGGATGCCTTTGGCTTTGTGGGTCGCAACTCCTACGATGGTAAACGCAAGGTGATGAACAACCAAGAAGCCACTGGTTCTGAGACAGTCACAGCGGCTTACTCAGGTTCTGAGGTTCTGGTGGGTGTAGACGCTCAATACAGCAATCCAGTTACTGATACGCTGAACTTCATAGGTGGTGTAAACGCCAGCCTCAGCAACGAGAAGATTGGCGCATACTCTGAGAGCAAGTACTACTCTTGGGATGCACGTACGATGACGCAAGCCTCTGGTGGCATCACTGCAGGTCTAGAGCATCAGCAAAGACGCCCTAACAACCTTTGCAAGCCTTGGCCTACAGGGCAGTTCACTGCAGCAGCGGCAAGACAGCGACCTACACCAACAACGGCACTGCGGGTTCCTTCACTGACAGCTCAATGGGACACTACGATCGCTCTGTCACTGTTGGCTTTGACTACGCAGGTAGCGAGAGCATGACCTTCTCAGGTGCCGTAGAAGCCTTCTCATCAACAGGTGGTGTCAGTGGTAACTCTGCAAGCCTAACTGCAAACTGGAAGTTCTGAGGCAGCAGTTAAGAACTAGTGGGAGGCTCATGGTGGCCTCCTGCTCTAAACAGGGCATTACCCACGATAATATGCTTGGTGCGGAACTGGGGGCTGTACTAGCTATATTATTGTTGATGGCGTGAGCTTCAAAACGTTTGGTCTCAAACCTCTTGCTGTTAATGCTGAAGATGAGATGGTCGTGCTTATCCCAAGAAGTGGCTCTCAATGTCAGAACGCTGTGCAAGATGGCCTCAGTAAGGTTTCTCCATGCATTGATGCAGCAGTTTGGGATGATAACCTTAAGGCGTTTAACAGCAGAAACTCATCACCATTAGCTTTCAACTTCAGTCAATACGAGCCTTAGCCATAATGGATAACACCTCATCCCAGCCAATGCGCACAAGCAGAGATGCCCAAGGTGTCAGTCACCACTGAACACTGTTGTCGTGCATGGGCATGAACAGTGTGCTGTCTGTAAGTCAAACATCTTTGAGTGCTGCTCTGGGGATACGTGTGAGACAGATCATAACTTGAGTGTTGGGTATAAGAGAGGGTGAGGCTAAAAGGTTTTTAGACCATTAGCCCCACTGGTCGTTCTTACTTAGCAGCTTGCTTTGCTTCGTAAGTAGCTTTCTTCTCAACGTACTGTTCTTCAGTCAGATCATGCCAACCTACACATTTACCTGTTGGGCTTCGCCCACATCCACATTCAGCCATTACACACTCCTTTGTTTTGCGTATCTCAACAAATGGCGTTTGGACTGCTTCAGGCAAGTAGCGTCAGCGCACAGTGTATGTGCAGATATTCCTTTTAGCTCTCCCATCTCAAAACCCCGTGCGTGTATTTCTGCATGTATATATAACGCATACCCCCCGTATGGCCCTCGCAGCCCCTCCTAAGCAAAAACTCTCTTCTTAGATCTCTGAGTAAAACTCCCACGCCCAGCGTTCCTGCGTGTTGCTTATAGGTATGCTCATTCGCTACAGTAATTGTTGCAGTTATTGTGTTGCACTAGGATTGACAAACATGCTTACGCTACAATATTTGTGATACACACCCTATTGCTACAGGAGCGAAGCAGGATGAGTAGAACAATTTTATATGCACGTGTGAGTACAGCAGAGCAGACCATAGCACATCAGCGGACACAGGCTGAGGCTGCTGGATTTGTTATAGATGATGTCATTGAGGATGTGGGCGTATCAGGCGTTCAAGTGCCACTCACTGAGCGTGAGGGTGGCAAGCGCTTGTTTGACATGCTGCGTGATGGTGATGTCTTGGTATGTCGTTGGATAGATCGTCTTGGCCGTAACTATGACGACATCCAGAAGAACATGCGGCTCTTCCTAGAGCGTGGTGTCACCATAAAGACTGTCATCAACGGTATGACCTTTGATGCTAAACCCAAAGACGCAATGGGCAAAGCTATTCGTGATGCGATGCTATCGTTTATGTCTGCGATGGCTGAGGCACAGGCTGCTGCGTCCAAGGAGGCTCAGGCTGCTGGCATAGCTCATGCCAGAGATGCTTCTCCCACGAAGTACAAAGGTCGCAAGCCATCCTTCAGTGCTGAGCAACTACTTGAGATAGGGCAATTATCACAGCAGGGCGTTGGCAATAATGAGATAGCTAGACGAATAGGATTGTCTAAGTTTTCGGTGTCGAGAATATTGCAGGATATTGATGCGGCATCTGAGAAGCTGGCGAAGTGGGAACTTAATTAAGACCTACTTATCGTGTGCAGCAGAAGCCCTGACGAGGCACTCAGAGGGCTTGTACGCTTAGCGCTGGGCGTACCAAAGGCCATGACGATCTTGCCACTGTGACACGTCACCATTGGCGCTGAGGACTGCATCAAGCTCTAGGGTGTTCGCTTCCAGAGTGTCGTCTTTGTCTTTCCTGTAATCCCAGGTAATTATCTCTTCATCTATCTTTGAGATGTGTTCGCCTACTTCCTCATAGAACGCCCTGCGCATAGCCTCTTCGACCTCACCACTCTCACCGTAACCATGATGCAGGATAAAGCTATCGTGTACAGGCAGCGCTGGTGCGTCCATTCCTGCAAAGTGCAGCATGATGCGTTCAGCTATATTGCTGTCCTGAAACTGTAAGTAATTGCCGACCCCTTTGAAGAAGTGATCTGCTATAGGCTTATGCGCTTTAATGATGCGATCTCGAAGCTCTGCCCAACTCATCTCCAAGCCAGACATATCTATCTCTTCTGGGCAGCTTTTAAGCGGCGTGGAGGCCTGAACCATAGCGTTGAATGCTTGCTTAACGATTTTGCGATGTTCACCGTCTAGCACCCTGTCATAGGCATCTTCAGAACCAAGCACCTTGTAGTTGCTGTGGTACAAGAGGTGTGGGTTTAGCTGCGAGAAGTCGAACTCTGCAGTGCGTTTCTCGTCTATGGTGATGTACTTCCTGTATTCACTGGGAACGTTCTGCCACCAGCCACGGTAGAAGCGTCCACCTTGCTTGAATGAACCATTGGAGAATATCCTCACAAGTGTCCGCTGAGAGAAGTCTATTGGCTGCTTGGTGGCATGATTGGCTATTCGTGCTTCAAGCTTAGCCACCTCAGTGTCTTGCACTTCTAGGTCACACCAATGCTTGAGGAAGCATGAGTTTATCTTTTTGAGGTTAGCTCTATGGCGCTCAGTAGCTGGAGTGTCATCGTATTCTTGTAGGACTTTCCGATCATCAACCTTGTCACGCAGGATGATAGTTTCAGCATTGAAGTCTGGCTTGATGGAGATGGCTGGGTGTCCGTATAACCCTTGGAGCCGTTCTAGGAGTTCATCTCTAGCAACGAAGCGTGTGGTCTTCCCTTGGTAAATGGTGCGGTCAAAGTAGCCTTCCCTAGTGACCTCAATAAAGCCAATCTTAATCAGCCCATCAAACACAGCAATCATCTGTTTGTAGGTCAGCAGAGGGTCACGGTATCTTGGGTTCTCGGAGTACCAGCCACTACGCTTGTTGATGCTGCTTTCTCGTATTGGTGTACTCCTCACAGCCTTCCATAGGTCTACAATCAAGACCCGTGTAGCATGTTCAAAGCGAAGCTGTTCATCAGCAGTACGAGAGCGGGATCTACCCTCTTTAGCTTCAATACGCTTAACCGTCTCTTTGATGAGTTCTTCTAGCTGTGACTTGTCTTGCATGTTCATACTTATCTTAGGGTTAGATAGAGTTAAGCTATAAGAGCTACCACTCTTTCAGTTCCCCTATACTAGTAACGGTTAGAGAGACGGTACAAAAGTCGTATCAGCATGACCCTTGAGAAGTCAGGCTTGGACGAAGTTCATTCACCAGGTTGCTACATACTGTGAGGGCCAATCTGATGTGAATCCAAGTCTACAGACAGATAGCGTTAGACACATACGAGGAAGCCCGTAAGTATGCGGTATAGGAAAATAAGGAAAACCTTTATAGTGAATATAATAATCAGGTTACTCTTAGTTGCCTTAGCTGCCGTATTCCCTAAGTTCAAAATGGGCTACGGAGTGTTCCTGATCATTCTCATGTCATTTGTATCTTTGTTCTGCTTCTTTGCAGCATATGCAGACTACACCTTTGGGGAACCTGCATGGATAGTTCGAAATGAAATCCTTTTTGGGATTGGTTCTTCAGTCTTAGGATGGGCTTTAGGGTTAACCCTGATGCGTCAAGCTAGACGCCATGAGGCTATGATGGAGGCCAACTTAGATGAGTACCAAAGCAAGAAAGACTCAGAGGGTTCTTGAGGGGTAACTTTGATGCTGCAATGGATGGGGCTGCTACTGTCCCCAAAGACACTGCTCTTTTGAGCCATGTAGAATAAGTAAATGAACAAACGCTTTAAGCCACAGTACCTGCCAGACAATGACGATGCAGAGGCATTAGTTGAGAGCCTAGCTGCTGAGCTACAGTTAACGCTCAAAGGCATCGCAGGAGGCAAGCATCGCACTATCCTGTCATCATTCTTATACTGTGTGCAGGAAGCTGGAGTAAGTGCGTTCCTTGGCTGGGCAGGCGGCACAACAAGCAAAGACACCACAGGCTTTAGCTTCTTCCCAGCCACAGGTGCAAGCAACGGTGAGGGCAGTGAGGGCTAAGCTTGTTGAGGCAGGTTACGTCACATTATTCGATAATCTTCCATCTGGTATCGGTGATATGACTAATAAAGAAGCAGTCGAGCTGATGGGCAGAAGTTTTAGTGATGGACGCTTCAAAAACATTGGGTCTTATCGCATCAACACGAAACCCATATTTGATGATCTAGGCTTCACCTCAGCACAGTTTGTCGATGCCCAGCGCCCCTGTGTGATGGTTAATCAGCCTGAGGAATACTTACGGACAAACGGGAGCGTAAGGAAGCTAATCGTAAAGCTCCCAAGCTTTCTTACAGCGAGGTCTACAAGGGCAAGCAAGGACGCCAAGCATCTGCTGCAGCTAAGCCTGTAAAAGAGATGAATGCCTTTTGGGCCAAGCATCCTCTGACCCTACCAGCCACTAACACACACAAGGCCCAGCACTATCGCATGTGCTACTCGTATCTTTCACGATGGTAGTCTTGTGAGTGGCGGCAGATGGTACGGTGGCTGGACTAATCTAGAGTCACACAAGCGCCTCCACTTGCGTATAGATGATGAGCCTATCTGTGAGATTGATCTAAACGCTAGTCAGCCCACCCTGTTCAGCGCCTTACTTGGCATACGGATGAATGTGGGTGGTGACACTTGGACTGATGTCTATGCATCCGTAGTTGAACGCCTCAATGCTGATGAGGATCCAAAGCGACTACGCATGATGGTGAAGCAGGTCTTGGTTGAGATGATTGGCTCTGGTAACCACAAGCGTCGTGGCCCTGCTGATACGAAAGCACCAAAGGGCAAGGACAAGTTGGACTTTAAATGTCCGTCGTCATATAAAGTTGGACGTCAGAGCGGATTGAGTACCGGAGGCTCTGGTTCGTTTGTGTGATTGATTATGCTGCTTGTTTTTGATGTTGCAAGCGACGTTGTCTGATAGTCTGTTTCTTGATCTTTTCCCTTTCTCTGAGAATGGTTTTATCGCGGCCAAAGTAGACGTCGGCGGGCGTGACGTTATTCAGGCTCTCGTGGTATCTCTGGTTGTTGTAATATTCGACGAAGCTACCGATTTGACGTTCCAGGTCGCCGGGTAGGTAGTAATTTTCCAACAGAACGCGGTTCTTCATGGTCTGGTGCCAGCGTTCGATTTTGCCCTGCGTTTGAGGATGGAACGGCGCTCCACGGACATGCTTCATGCCTTTGTCCTGCAACCATTCAGCCAGATCACCAGAGATGTAGCAGGACCCATTATCGCTCAGAAGACGCGGCTTGTGGCGCACGACTGCTTGGTCGCAACCAGACGCGGTCAACGCCAGTTCGATCGTGTCCGTCACATCACCAGCCCGCATGTTGGTGCAGAGTTTCCACGCGATGATGTAGCGGCTGTAATCGTCCAAGATTGTGCTGAGATAATACCAACCCCAGCCGATAATCTTGAAGTAGGTGAAGTCTGTCTGCCACATCTCGTTGATGGCTGTGGTTTTGTCTGTGAACTCATCCGCGGCCTTGATCACCACGTAGTCCGGCGCGGTGATGAGATCGGCTTCCTTTAAAAAGCGGTAAACAGATGATTCAGAGACAAAGTACCGCTTCTCATCCGTGTATTTGACCGCAAGCTCTCGCGTGGACAAAGCTTCATGTTCCAATGCAAAGCCGATCAGATCATCGCGGCGGGCGTCAGGAATGCGGTTCCAGACCGATCTTGGTCGAGGCGAACGGTCTGACAATGCATCAAGACCGCCGTCGACATACAGATCATACCACCGGTAGAACGTGCTACGCGGAATACCCAGCATATCGAGGGTCTGTTTAACCGGCAGATGCGAACCCTCGATGGTGCGGATTATCTCCAGTTTCTCAGAGGCGGGATATCTCATTCCTCGTATCCCCCACTGCCTGTCATACTTTTTTTGAGCAGGCGGTTCTCAAGCGTCAGGTCGGCCACGCATTCCTTCAGCGCTAACGACTCTGAACGCAGGTCTTTCACCTCTGGTGAGGTGGCTTGACGTGCCGTGTCCCCAGACAGACGGCGCTTGCCAGCTTCGAGGAACTCCTTCGACCAGCTATAATAAAGGCTTTCCGCGATCCCCTCACGACGACACAGCACTGAGATACTTTCCTCACCACGCAGCCCCGCAAGTACAATGCGGATCTTCTCCTCGGATGAATAAGTCTGGCGTGTCTTGCGGCGGATGTTCTTCACAACCTTGTCGGCTGCATCCTTCGATGTCTTGGGCTTCTTCATCATCTCGATCTCCTAATCGATAAGATGAACCAGAAATCCTCCGTTATTCAAATACTCAAATCTGTCCAGCGGGTGCTGACGTCAGACAGTTTGGTACCTGTCAGTCCATACAGGATGGCAAGGCTCATCTGTCCGTAGTCTAGCTCGACACACCAATCATCCTCGATGAGGATATGCTCCTGGCGCTCATCCGAGGACATGGCCTGCCAGAACCCACCGTAGAGCCTGCCGCCCTGTGCAAAGTCTGAGTTGTTGAAGATGCGGCGTAGGCGACGTTGGGCTGGGTCCACTTGGGGGAGGCTGCAGGTGATATCAGCAGCCTGAGAGCCAGGCATTGATGTCGGTCATCTGCTGACGCAGGGCGAGTGTTGCCTCATCATCCTCATACTCTTGATATTCTGCGATGCTGTTGGAATGACGCTTGGGAGCACGCAGGATCAACACTTCCTCCTCAGGGCATGGCCCATGTCATCTCTGGTGATGCCAAAGCGTTCTATACGTGACAGCAGCTTTGGGCCTGCCTTCAGTATGGTCTGCTGTCCCCCTGCAAAGGCTACGTTCAGGTCATCATCAACAATCTTGAAGGTGCTGTGGCCTTTCTCGAGAACCACAAAGTCCATCTCAGGTGCTGACATCACGTCCAAGATGGCTGGAAGGGTCTTCCCCAAGGCGGTCCCTTTGTAGCGTGATTTTGCTCTGAGGACTTTATTGCTGAGGGGGAGGTGGATGCTGTCGTTGTCAGGCCCAAGCTCTACAGCACACAGGTCACACAGGATGGCCTCAACTGTACGGTCATAGGTTGCCTGGTCAGCGGGTCTGCGAGCTCTCTTGCGGGTCTGATGAAAGGACTCATACCCCTCGATTTGTGTTTGTACTTCTGCGATGAGCGCCATCAACTTATCAGTCTTTGCACACAAGAACGGGTTAAATGCGCGGGCTTTGTTCATTGATATTTTATCCAAACAAAATTCATCACCACACCCGCTCCATATGCTCCCGCATGACCTCCAGAGCATACCCTGAGCCATAGTTGGCAGCCACTGTGTTGGTGCTGTGCCTTAGGTGGAAATGGCGGACAACGGACTTTCGCCGCACCGTGCATGAATTCACACAACGCGGACAAAGGGTGAATTCGCTGCAACTGCGCCAACGGCTGGTTTCAGCGCTAAGTCACATACGTCGAAATGTAAGTCTTGAAACTACCGGTGGTTTTCTGTCTTCCGCTGCAGCTGCTACGATAATAGCTTTTGGCACTTTTGATTGCACGCCGCGAAACCAACATTCGCCATATTTTTAGTAATACTAAAAATAAATTGACTTGCAGTGCCAATGTATGCAATTTTTTTACCTATGCTAAAAAATAACATCCAGGTAAAAGACAATGCAGCGCCCGATCTTGGGGCCTCTTTGCGCGCCAAACGCAAGGAGTTGAAGCTCACTATGCAAAGTGTCGCAGACGCCGCTGGATTGTCTGTTGGTTTTATCAGTCAAGTCGAACGCGGACTTACATCTCCCTCTTTAGGCTCTCTTGCCTCTCTTGCCGCCGCTCTCGATACCGAAATTAGTAGTTTTCTACATCAACCAAGTGCTGGTAGCCAAACCACACATGAAGCCAGCCGTTTGGCATATTCCGTGGCCGATGCTGACGTATCGTATGAGCGGCTTTCAACTTCCTTTGCGGGATCAAAGCTCCATTCCGTCATCGTGCATGAAACACCGGGGCACCGGATGGAACCGATCAGCCATCATGGTGAAGAGATGTTTTATATTCTTGACGGTGAAATCACGGTTGAAATCGAAGGTGAAGTCGAGGTTTTGCGCAAAGGTGACTCTATCCACTTTGAGAGCCGCCGCGTGCATTCCACTTGGAACCACGGTTCATCAATTGCGTCCATTCTGTGGTGTGGCACCATGGATGTTTTTGGTGATGCGCCCGCCCCAATTCACAAAAAAGCCTCACCTCAAGAGGTCGCAACTTACCCAACCGGAGAAACTGAAAAATGATGAAAAATACTGCTCTGATTACAGCGCTTTGCGCGGCGACGGCTTTGGCCAGTCCTGCTTTTGCCGAAACCGTATTACGTCTTGATGAAGTGGCCGTCGGTGAACTTGATCCGGCCAAAGCATCCGATTATGCCGACAGCATTTTGATGTTCAACGTCTATGATACGCTTGTGCTGCCTGCGCAGGGTGGCCCCGGCCATACACCACACCTTGCCGCAAGCTGGGACGTCGACGGTGCGACGTACACCTTCACATTACGCGATGACGTCATGTTCCAATCTGGCAACAAGATGACAGCCGCAGACGTGGTTTATTCCGTTGAGCGTATGCAAGCGCTTGGTGCGGGTCTTTCGTATCTTTTTGCGGGAGTAACTGCTGAAGCTGTTGATGACACGACCGTAACCCTCACACTAGAGACACCATATGCACCATTCATTGCGTCTTTGGTCCGCCTTCCAATCGTTGATATGACGCTTGTGAAAGCAAACTCTGATTCCGAATGGGGTGAAGATTTCTTGTCCGGAAACGGCGCGGGAACTGGTGCTTACTCGGTGACGTCACATAACCCCCAAGAAGAAACGGTTATGGCTAAGTCTGATAGCTATTTCCTTGATGTTGCAGATGTTGCCCCCGACACGGTACGTCTGCGTTACGGCCTTGAGCCAGCGACGGTTCGCACGTTGATCGCCCAAGGCGAGCACGACATTGCCAGCCAGTGGTTGCCACCAGAGGTGGTTCAAGCACTGGCTAATGACGGCGCACAATTACTGACTGAAAGCGGAACCGGTGGCTTCTACTTCAAGATGAATACGCAGAAACCACCGCTTGATAACGTGAATTGCCGTTTGGCGCTGAGTGCTGTGTTTGATTACGGCACAGCCATTCAGATGATTGCGATCAATGATGAAGTGTCCGGTGGTAGCCCTTCAACGGGTGCTATTCCGGTTGGCATGTTTGGTGCAAACGGTTCCGATATGGTACAAACGCAGGACCTTGATGCGGCGAAAGCATACCTTGCTGATTGCCCTTATGATCCTGCTGAGATGAACCTTGAAATCAGCTGGATCGCGGAAGTTCCATTGGAAGAGCGTTTTGCACTGTTGATGCAGTCCAACTTTAACGAGATGGGCATTTCATCAAGCATCACGAAGCTGCCATGGGCCTTGTTTGCTGAGCAGGTTTCAACCGCAGAAACCACACCGCACATCAGTCAATTGTTTGTGAATGCTGTCACGGGTGATCCGGACACGCTGCTTTACGGCATGTATCATTCATCCACGCCGGGCACATGGCAGTCGCCTGAGTATCTGAATGACGCAGAGGTTGATGCAGCATTGGACGCAGGCCGCTCAGCTACATCTGATGCGGATCGTGAGGCAGCTTATTCAGCGCTGAACGCCCGACTGATGGCTATTGCACCGACGATTTACGGCTTTGACCGCCAATCTGTCTTTGCTGCATCAAATCGTGTGAATGTTCCGGCACTAAGCGATCCGGCGATGGCGTTCGGTCTTGATGGTATGGGCTTCAGCTTCCGCTTGATGGAAATGACTGGCGAATAATTTTCCTGAACTGGGGCGTCGGCAACCGAGCCTTCGCCCCACTTTTTCTACATATACATCTGCCTCTGATTTTTCTGAAAGCTCCACATGTCTGGATTTCTCCGCCTGCTGCTTAACCGGCTAGGTATCTCCCTTATTGTGCTTGTTGGCGTTTCGATGCTGATCTTTGCAATAGCCAGAATAATCCCTGGTGATCCTGCAAGGATCGCCCTCGGACCCAATGCCAACGCCGAGCAAATTGCGAAGCTTCGCGCAGAGATGCATTTGGATGCTTCTTTGCCTGTTCAATACGGGCACTTCGTCGTCGATGTGCTGCGCGGTGATCTAGGCACGTCGCTTTACACCAACCGCCCAGTCACACAAGATATTGCGCAATTCCTGCCAGCGACACTTGAACTCGTTTTCTTGGCCGGTTTCATCATGGTGGCTGTTGGCTTGCCGCTAGGCATTCTTGCCGCGCACTATCGTGGGCGCTGGCAGGACCATTTAGTCCGCGTCATAGCATTGCTTACCGTATCTGCACCCGCCTTTGTCTGGGCTGTTATCCTAATGCTACTATTTGCTTTCTACCTCCCGTTGTTTCCCATCGCAGGGCGTATTTCAGATATATATGACATCGAACGAACCACCGGATTCCTAACGATCGACACGCTTTTGGCAGGAAATTGGACCGCCTTCGGTAGCGCGGTGCATCACCTTATCCTTCCCGCTATTGCGCTGTCCCTCTCGGGCATCGGCCAAGCCGCACGCCTGACCCGAGCCAACATGGTCGAAACCTATGATAAACCCTACATTGAGATGGCGCAGGCGTATGGCTTTTTCCCATCCCGCATCGCACGCAGCTATGCGTTCAAGCCGTCATTGATCCCGTCACTAACCATCATCGGATTAGATTTTGCCGCCATGCTCGGCAACGCATTTCTGGTCGAAGCGGTCTTTGCATGGCCCGGTCTATCCCGTTACGGTGTTGCCGTGATCCTGCGCAAAGACCTGAACGCGATCATGGGCACGGTCCTAATCATCGCCATCACATTCTTGATCGTCAACATCATCGTCGATCTGATGATCGCTTTCTTGAACCCACGCATTCGCTATTCAACGCGAGGGACATCATGATCCGCACTCTTCGTATTCTCGCGGCCAATCCGCTGAGCCTTCTGGGTCTGACCCTTGTAATCCTCATCACGCTGGCCGCGATTTTCGCGCCGTGGATTGCGCCTTTCCCTACCCACAACGGCGCTGTCGTTGATTTTCTCAATAACAACCGCCCACCATCGTCCCACAACTGGATGGGGACTGACTTGGTTGGTCGCGATATTTTTAGTCGCATCCTGTTTGCTTATCAGATCAGCCTAACCCTCGGCGTGGTTGTCCTCGCCATCGCGGTGCCCATCGGCACGATGATAGGCTTGCTAGCCGGCTACATCGGTGGCTGGCTTGAGATGGTCCTGATGCGCATAGTTGATGTGTTTCTGTCGATCCCACCGCTGGTTCTCGCGATTGCCATGATGGGTGTGTTGGAACCCACATTGACGAACGCCATGCTGGCCGTCACCGCAATGTGGTGGCCGTGGTATGCGAGGCTGGTTTATTCCATTGCACGAGGTGAGCGCGAAGAAGGTTATGTGCTGGCGGCCGAAGTCATTGGCGCTGGCGCTGGCCATATTGCGTTCCGCGAAATCCTGCCAAATTGCCTGCCCGCGATTATCACGAAAATGACGCTCGACATGGGCTTTGTGATTATCATTGCCTCGTCGCTCTCGTTCCTCGGTTTAGGAGTCCAGCCGCCCACCGCCGACCTTGGATCGATGGTCGCTGAAGGTGCACGATATCTTCCCGACAGCTGGTGGCTGACGGTCTTTCCCGGCCTCGCTATTCTGGTCGCTGTGTTTGGCTTTAACCTGCTGGGTGACGGCTTGCGCGATGTGTTGGGAGTGGATGAATGAGCCTTTTGCACATTAAAGACTTGCGCCTAGGGTTCAAAACACTGGCCGGACAGGTCGACGTTCTACACGGCATCGATCTTGATATCGCAGCTGGTGAAAAGATCGCTTTGGTTGGCGAAAGCGGATCCGGAAAATCCGTGACCGCCCGCATTGTCTTGGGCCTGCTACAGGAAACCCGTACCGCCCGCATCAACGGGACGGTTCAGTTCGACGGCCAAGACATCAACAGCATGTCTGCCCGCGATCGTGCGACGTTGCGCGGCACAGAAATGTCGATAATTTTTCAAGACCCGACGTCTTCGTTGAACCCGATGTTCACCATCGGCAATCAATTTACCGAAGTTTTGCGCCGTCGTGACCCTAAGCTGTCCAAAGCCGACAGCCACGTCCGCGCAACAACACTGCTTGACGAGGTTGCAATCCCCGATCCAGCTCGTGTGTTAAGGGCCTATCCGTTCCAATTGTCAGGCGGCATGAACCAACGTGTGATGATCGCTATGGCGTTGGCAAACAAACCCAAACTGCTGCTGGCAGATGAACCGGGCACGGCACTCGATGTTTCCGTCCAAGCCCAAACCTTGACCCTAATGCGCGACATGGTCGTCCAAAACGGGACGTCTGTTTTGTTCATCTCACACAATCTTGGCGTCGTGCGTGAATTTGCCGACCGGATTTACGTAATCTATCGTGGAAACATCGTCGAAGACGGGCCGACCGACGCATTATTTGCCAACCCACAACACGCCTATACGCGGGCGCTAATGTCCGCCGTGCCCCGCATCACAGGCGTCGGTATACCCGAAGTGCCGGAGGTCAGCGACGATTTCCTTGCGCCGCGCATAAGTCACGGAGATGCATTATGACGCTTCTTGCACTTAACGGTTTGACGAAGACATTTGAAACACCCACGGGTCCCGTTCATGCGGTCAGTGATGTTTCGCTGAATGTGCAGGCTGGTGAATGCCTCGCCATTGTTGGCGAAAGTGGATCTGGCAAAACCACGATTGCCAACATGATCCTTGGGATATTGGCAGCGACATCGGGCGAGATTGCATTTGATAGACAAACCCTGTCCGCCAAGCGCAGCGCCAAGCAACGCCGCCGCATTCAACTAGTTCAGCAAAACCCCTTATCGTCGCTTAATCCCAAACGCTCCATCGGGGCGTCGGTACGATTGGGATTGGACGTTTATGACATTGGTAAAAAATCCGGACGGTGGACAGCCGTCGAGGCTGCATTAGACGCCGTTGGCCTTCCTGGCAATATGCGTACTCGCGCCCCTGCATCCCTGTCGGGTGGACAACGCCAGCGGGTTAGCATTGCGCGTGCACTGGCCTGTGATCCGCGCCTGCTGGTCTTGGATGAACCGACATCAGCACTGGATGTGTTGGTTCAGGCACGCGTTTTGCTTCTTCTTAATGACTTGCGAGCCAAGCATGGGCTCACCTACATTTTCATCACGCATGATCTGGCCGTTGTCCGCAACGTTGCAGATCGCGTCGCAGTCTTCCAATCCGGCCAATTGGTCGAACTTGGCGAAACTTCGCAAATATTCTCGGCTCCAAAGGCCGCTTATACCCGTCAATTGATTGGCGCAGTGCCCGTCGTTGACGCGGCAGAACTTAATCTCAGAAACAAACTTGCGGAGGGCGTATGACCGACTTCACCAAAGCCATAGCATCGACAGATCAACCGATGGCCACTTTCAAAGCGCTCGAAGAGTTGGTTGATAAAACCATCGGTGTAAAGCTATTTACCCTCATGGAAGTGGATAACGTGCGCGGTGTGGCGCGGCGCAACTACTCCAACATGCCAGATGCCTATGCCACCAGTGGCGAAAAACCAATCCAAGACAATTCATGGACGGAACAAGTCCAAGGCCGACATGAGACATTCGTTGCCAATTCTATCGAAGAGATCGCAGCCGTTTTCCCCGATCATGAACTGATCCAATCCTTGGGTTGTGAAAGCTGCATGAATCTTCCGATTGTCGTGAACGAGCGGGTGATTGGAACACTCAATTGCTTACACGATGCCGGGCACTTTACGCCTGAGCGTGTTGGAGCAGCTGAAAGCCTAAAACAGGCAGGCGCTTTGGCGTTCCTGCTTGAAGCATACCTTAAGAAAGAGGCCAATTGATATGACAACCACCAAACGCATTGCCACGGACGTTGGCGGCACCTTCACCGATCTGGTCGCTATTGAAACGGGCCCAGAAGGGATGAAAATCACAACGGCCAAGTCTGACACTACACCACCCAACTTTGAAACCGGCGTGCTGAATGTGATGGCTAAAGGTGGCATCGATCCTAAAGACGTAGATTTCATGGTCCACGGCACCACAGTTGTCATCAATGCGCTGACGGAGCGCAAAGGCGTCACTGTTGGCCTGATCACAACTGAAGGCTTTCGCGACACCATCGAAATCGCACGCGGCAACCGTCCTGATTTCTTCAACCTACACTATGAAAAACCAGAACCATTTGTACCACGCTACCTGCGTACTGAGGTTCCCGGTCGCATGACCTATCTAGGTACAGAGCGAATTCCGCTTGATCTGTCCGGTGTCTCCGACATCGTCACTCATTTCCGCGCTGAAGGCGTGCAGGCCGTGGCGATTTCTCTGCTGCATTCTTACGCGAACACCGCCCACGAAGAGGCCGTCTTGGCCGAAGTTCAACGCCTTTGGCCTGACGTATCGATTGTGGCGAGCCATCAAATCACCCGCGAATGGCGGGAATACGAGCGGTCCAATACCGCCGTTCTGTCGGCTTATGTGCAACCCGTTGCGGCGCGTTACTTGGGCAATCTTGACGACAGCCTGCGCGCCCAAGGACTGCCGCAAAGCCCCTACATCATGCAATCGAACTGTGGTGTAGACAGCCTTGCTGCGACATCTGCCGTACCAATTACGATGGTCGAAAGCGGCCCTGCCTCAGGATTTTGGGGCGCTGCCGAGCTGGGAAAATTGATCGACGAACCTGACATTCTTGCGCTCGACATCGGTGGCACCACTGCGAAGTGTTCCCTGATCGAGGGCGGCGAGGTCCGCATCATGACTGACTATTGGATCGAACGGTCACGCAAATCGGCGGGGTATCCGATCATGGTGCCTGTCGTCGATTTGGTTGAAATTGGCAATGGTGGTGGGTCTATCGCGTGGGTCGATGATTTCGATAAATTGCACGTCGGTCCACAATCGGCTGGCGCGTTGCCCGGCCCTGCGGCCTACGGCAAAGGCGGGACAAATGCGACGACGACAGATGCTAACCTTTGGCTTGGCCGTATCAACAAAGATTATTTCTGTGGCGGTGCTATCGATGCGGACATGGACAGCGCAGGCAATGCGTTGAAGGCGATCGGTGACAAACTTGGCGTGTCTACGGATGAAGCCGCCCAAGGAATCGTGCGCATCGCCAACAACAATATGGTCAACGCTCTGAAACTTGTGTCGCTCAATCGTGGCCACGACACGCGTGACTTTACCTTGCTTGCGTTCGGCGGTGGCGGTGCGATGCATGCTGTGGCTTTGGGCCAAGAACTACAGGTCAAAAAGGTCGTCGTACCGGCTGCTGCATCGGTTTTTTCTGCATGGGGCATGATGATGTCTGACCTGCGTCGCGACTATTTCGTGACGCAACTTGCTGATCTATCTGAAGGGTCTGCCATGGGCATCGAAGGCGTGTTTGCAAAAGCCGAAGCCGAGGCTCGTGCGACATTCAAAGCGGAAGGTGTTGATCCTGCTAAACTGACGTTCCTGCGCTATGGAAAATTCCGGTATCAAAACCAAGAACACACAACCGAGGTCTTGCTGGATGGCACGGTTACGGATGGTGCACTGTCAAAAATCGCCGACGATTTTCATGGCGCTTATGAGCGCGAATATACATACCGTCTTGATGCACCTGTCGAAATGGTCGGCATTCACCTTGTTGCCCGCGCCGAGGTCGGCAAGTTAGAAATGGTTCCAGCACCTTTGGGTGACGCCGATGCAAGCGTAGCCGTTAAAGGCACGCGCGACGTCGATTACGCGCTCGAAGGCAAACATTCCGCCACGATCTATGACGGCGAAAAGCTGCGCGCAGGCATGGCGTTCAACGGGCCTGCAATCATCGAAGATCCTGGAACGACGGTGGTGATCCATCCCAACAACACGGTATCCATCGATGCCTACCACAACATCCATATCTTGTTGGAGGGTCAGTCATGAGCGATCCAATCACACTCGAAATCATCCAAAACTCGCTCCAAGCCACCTCGGACGAAATGTTCGCTGCAATGCGTAAAACGGCCATGTCGTCGATCATCTATGAGGTGCTTGATATGGGTACTGGGATCACCGACGCACAGGGACGGATTGCATCCTCTGGCGCGGGCATACCTGCGTTCATCGGGGTCTTGGACAAATCAGTTCAGTTTATTCTGTCTAAGTTTGGCGATGACATCAGACCAAACGATGTTTTCATCACCAACGATCCTTGGCATGGCGGGGTGACGCACCTGAATGATCTTGTATTGGCAATGCCGGTATTTGCAGACGGTGCGATCATCGCGTGGACCGCCAATATTGCGCATAACTCTGATGTAGGTGGAATGGCACCTGGGTCATTGTCTGGGGATGCTACCGAAATTTTCCAAGAAGGGTTGCGTTTGCCAGCGGTCAAACTGATCCGCGAAGGTGTGACTGATCAAGCGGTAATGGATATCATTACCTGTAACAGTCGAATGCCTGATTTCTTATTGGGTGATGTGTGGGCCGCGATCGCTGCAGTACGGATTGGGGCCAAACGTCTAGAAGAACTGTCTGCCAAATACACGCCATCCACATTCAAGGCGGCGATGGACAGCTTTATGGACTTTGGTGAAAAGACCGCCCGCGCTGAGCTGGCCAAATTGCCAAAAGGTACGTTCGAACTGTCAGAACCCCAGGATGACGGTCGCATATACAACGTAAAGATCACGATCACAGATGACGAATTCATCGTCGACCTTCGCGACAATCCTGATCAGGATGTTGGTTGCACGAATACAAGCCGCGACGGAACAATCGTTTGTGCGCAAATGCTATTCAAATCCGTGACCGATCCAGACACGCCCGCCAATGAAGGATCGTTCCGACCCCTAAAAGTTTTGACTACAGAGGGTACTGTTTTCCACGCGAAAGAACCCGCCGCCATCGGATTTTATTTTGAAACGGAAGTCCGGGTTTATGATCTGATCTGGCGTTGCATGGCACCGCACGTGCCTGAACGCCTACCTGCAGGGCATTTTAGTTCTATCTGCGGAACATTCGTGGGTGGTATCCACCCCGATACAGGGCGCCAATACACGATTATTGAACCGCAAATCGGTGGCTGGGGCGCGTGGGAAGGCCGTGATGGCAACCCCTGCATTTTCTCGGGCTTTCATGGTGAAACCTACAATACACCTGCCGAAATCTCTGAGGCCCGCAACGGGCTGTTCATTGATAGGATGGCACTTAACACCGCCCCGGGTGGCGAAGGTGAATTCAACGGTGGACGCGGATTGGTACTTGAATACCGCATCCGAACGCAAAGTGGTTTTTTGACTGCTGGCTATACCCGTTCCGTAGTGAAACCGTGGTCACTGAACGGTGGTGAGGAAGGGTCTGGTAATTTCGTTGAGGTTGATAAAGTTACAGGCGAAACAGAACATTACGCTTTTGTCTCGGGCCTTGGGCTGACCACAGACGACGTTGTGCGGGTGATTACATCTTCGGGCGCGGGATTTGGCGACCCAAAGAAGCGTGATCCCAAGGCGGTGGAAATGGACATTAAAAACGGCTTTGTCACACCAGACCGCGCCCGTGAAATCCATGGATATGAGGAAGCATCAAAATGACCCGTCTTGACCGCCTTCGTCAAACCATGGTCGAACAAGACGTTGATCTTGTTGCACTGGGGCCAAACGCGCATCTGGCATGGTTGTTAGATGTGCGGCCACACGGCGATGAACGCCCCTTACTATTATGTGTCACCCAAGGTTACGCAGGCTTTTTAATGCCCTCACTCGAGGCTGAAAGTGCGCGTACTCAAACTGATCTGCCGTTCCACACTTGGAGCGACGCAGATGGGCCAGATGCTGCATTTGCCAAATTACTGCAAGCCTGTGGTTCTACGCCTGTAAAAAACATTGCACTCGACGAAACCATGCGGGCGGATTTCGCGGGGCTAGTGCAAGATGCCTTGCCAGACGCGAAACGTCAGTTTACGGCAACCACCGTTGGCGCATTGCGTATGCGTAAAGATATGGATGAATATCGAAAACTCAAGCGTAACGCTGTGTCGGCAGACATCGCGATGAAAGCGGCTTGGTCCGCGATGAAAATTGGCATGACCGAAGTGCAAGTTGCGGAAATCATCCACGACAGTTTCAAATCCCAAGGCGTGACCCCGTTGTTCGCGATCGTCGGGGCGGGCGGCAACGGTGCCTTCCCACACCACCACACCGGCGAGACTATTTTGCAAAGCGGTGACGCTGTGGTCATGGACATCGGAGGCGGCAAAGATGGCTATTCCAGCGATATGACCCGTATGGCTGGAATCGGTACACCGCCCGAAGGCTACGTCGAAGTCCACGCCGTAGTTGAGGCTGCTGTGCAAGCGGCAATGGCAGTCGCCAAACCGGGGGTGAAGGCACATGTGGTCGATGATGCGGCGCGGGATGTCATCACCCAAGCGGGCTATGGTGAGTACTTTATGCATCGCACGGGACACGGCATGGGCGTAGAAATTCACGAAACTCCCTACCTCACCGCAACGTCTCAAACTGTTCTTGAGGAAGGCATGGTGTTCTCAATCGAACCAGGCATCTATCTTCCGGGACGGTTTGGTATCCGCCTTGAAGACATTGTTATTTTGCGTGCCTATGGTCCCGAAATCCTGTCGGACCTCCCGCGCGCTCTTGAAGTTATCAATGGCTGATCGTTTCACCTTAGACGTCATTTCACAGGGGTTAGATGCAGCTGCCGTCGAAATGTTCGAAGTGCTACGCAAAACTGCAATGAGCCCAATTATCTACGAAGTCCTTGATGTCGGAACCGGCGTCTTGGACGCACACGGGCAATTGGTAAGTTCTGGTGCAGGTATCCCGTCATTTATTGGTGTTCTAGACAAATCCGTTCAGGCGATTATCGCAAAAATGGAGGATACAATTGTCGACGGTGATGTCTTTCTCACCAACGATCCAAACTATGGCGGTGTAACACATCTGAACGATGTCGTCGTGGCACAACCCGTTTTTTCGAATGGCTCCTGCGTTGCATGGGTCGCGTCCATTGCACATTGGGGGGACATTGGCGGGCGCACGCCGGGATCGATGTCGACCAAAACAACTGAGATAGTAGCCGAAGGTTTACGCTTGCCGATGGTTCGCCTTTTTAACGCAGGTGTACGCAATGAAGCTGTGGTCGATATCATCACCAAGAACAGCCGCCTTCCAGACTTTGTACGCGGCGATCTTTGGGCGCAGGTGTCTGCCGGACGTCGTGCAGCAACGACCATCGTTCAGCTCTGCGATGGATTCGGAGCGGATGCATTGCAGGTCGCGATCACTACAGCACGTAAGACCGGAGAGCAGCGGGCGGTGGCTGGGCTACGTGCACTGCAGTCTGGTCACTTTTCGTTCGTGGAAGAGCAAGACGATGGAACGCTTTGGAAGGCATCAATCACGATTACAGATGAGCGAATGACCATCGATTTAAGGGATGCGCCGGCAGAGGCTGCAGGGCCATACAATCTCAGCCGTGATGGGGCTTTCGTCGCCTGTCAGGTCTTTTACAAGGCACTCGTAGACAATGATCGTTTTGCCAATGCGGGCTCATTTGCGCCTTTGGAGGTTCTCACGACACCGGGAACTCTATTCCATGCAGGTCCAACTGCTGCGCACGCCTACTATTTCGAAACACGGATGAAGCTGGTTGATATGTTGTGGCATGGACTGGCCGAGGCAATGCCCGATTTGCTTCCTGCAGGGCACTTCGCATCAATCTTCGGAACCGTCATCGCGGGGCAGCATCCCGACACAGGGCGTCGCTATGCGATGGTTGAACCACAGATGGGCGGCTGGGGCGCGACCTCAAAACGCGCTGGTCAAAACGCTATGTTCTCTACCAACCACGGCGATACATTCAACTGTCCCGTCGAGATAGCTGAAGCCCGCTATGGTTTTGATGTCTTAGAAAAAGCGCTGTTCTTTGGCCCTAGAATTAAGGGTGAATTATCAGGTGGCGCAGGCGTTCGCATTTCCTATTCATTGCGAAACTCAGCTGTCCTTTCTGTGGGGTATTCACATGCCAACGTTCCTGTTTGGTCCGTAAGAAACGGTTCGAGTGGTGGAAGAAATTGCCTTCGAATTAGCCGTACTGATGGTACAATCGATACCTATCATTTTGCCAGCGACATAGCGCTTGGTCAGGGCGATGTAGTCGAAATTGAAACCGCTTTTGGAGGCAGCAGGCAAGCGCCTTAACGGCTCATACTATTTCCATGCTAAGAACTGCGAACGGCAGATTTGTGCGATTTACGGTCATGCGTGCGTCGTGCAGCATCGGTAAGAATGGGCTCTTTCCTGCCGTTCGCTGCGCTTTGGTCGAAGGTCCGCTCAGACCCACCACTCGCCACTCCACCATCACTCCTCCCAGACCCGCTCCAATGCTCCCGCATGACCTCCAAGGCATAGCCTGAGCCATAGTTGGCAGCCACTGTGTTGGTGCTGTGCCCGAGGATGGCCAGGGAGATGGCCTCAGGACAGCCGGTGTTTCTCAGCTTGTCCTTCATGCGGTGGCGCAGGGAGTGCATTGTCAGCTTCTTGTCTGTGATGACTGAGCGAAGGCGCTTCATCAGCATGGCGGAGCAACTGTCAGCGCCTCGGTCCTTGGCATAGTTTGGAAACAGGGGTGCCTCCGGGTCCTTACCTTGGGCCAGCTTTGCCAGGGCTGCGGCAGCAGTATGCGAGAGTGGCACAGAGCGCTCCGAGTTGTTGGTCTTGAGGCTTCTCCAAGGGGTGGCTGTCAGATGGAGACACTGTTGCCCTAGGTCACAGTCTTTGACCCTCAGGCCTGATACTTCGGAGACCCTCGCACCAGTATCACGCAAGGTGACATACAGGGCCCAAGCCGTGTCATCACTTGAGAAGGCGGTCTCTAGGGTGACCACCTGGTCATCACTCAGGGGAAGCCTGTCGTGCTTTGTAGCACCAGCTCCCTTTATCTTGAGGTTGGTGAAGACGTTGGGGATGGTCAGGGAGTGCTCAACAATCACATGGTTGATGGCTGTCCGCACAACACCAAGCATTCTCACGGCGCTGTTGGCTGAGACCCTGCTCAGCAAGTGGTCCCGCAGGTCATTGGCATCCTGTCTCGTGATGTCTGTCAGGGGCGTGTACTTCAGCCTCTGCTTGCCGAAGACGCTCTTCATGTCTGTGCGCAACCGTTCTACCCGCTGTCCAATCTCCCTGGCAGCCTTAGGGGTGTCTGACTTGTAGGCCTCATACTGGTCGAGGGTCATGCCGAGGGTCAGGACGTCAGGCTTCAGCTTGCCGGTATAGACCTGCTGGACCACTTCTGTTGGCATCTTTTGTTTGTGCAGGTCTTTACCCAGCTCATTCAGGGCATCCTCAATAGGAGAGTACTCAGGGACAGTCTCGGCCAGCACCATCTCGGCGACCTCATCGCCCAGCGCTCCACGGATTATCTCTAAGCTGCGTTCTCTGGCTGACTTGTCGGCCTCATCGTTCAGCAAGGCTTCGATTCTGGCATGCACCAGGGGCAGGGCCTGCATGGCCTCTCGGTAGCTGTCCCCGAGCTGGCGATACAGGGTGGCCTTTCCAATGAGGGGTCTAAGGCGCTCTGGAACGTTCCTCTTATAGCGAAAGCTGCCGTTGCTCCGGCGAAAAACATAGCGGGGGAGTTGTAGGGGCACATCATCACTCATGGTTGTTAGGTTTGCGCCTAGCGTGCCCCAGTTCAAGTCAAAAGAGCCTCTCAGGACTGACTATTTTAGTCCCGAACCTGACAAAGCGGTCCCGAAAGCGGTCCCAAAAGTGGTCCTGTGAGAAGCTATACCACTGTATTTGCTTGGTTTATTGGTAATTTACGAGAGATTTTGGTGCCCAGAAGAGGACTCGAACCTCCACACCCTTGCGAGTACTAGCACCTGAAGCTAGCGCGTCTACCATTCCGCCATCTGGGCAACAGATTACGTAAAGTTCGTTTAGGGCGGGGTTGGTGTGCTGTCAACGCGATTCGGAGGCGTTTTTGCAGGACGATAGCGTGGTAACCTCTGGTTGATGTAATTAGGGTTAGATGAATGAGACGTTGCGCCTTGTCTGATGGGGTTTGGGGCGGTAAACTCGTGGCAACTTTGCACAGAGGCCAGATGTCATGACCAAGCTTGTTACCATTTTCGGCGGATCCGGTTTTGTCGGTCGCTATATTGCCCGCCGCATGGCCAAAGAAGGCTGGCGAGTGCGTGTCGCTGTCCGCAATCATAACGAGGCGACGTTTGTGCGCCCTTATGGTGCTGTGGGTCAGGTCGAGCCTGTGTTCTGCAATATTCGTGATGATGCGTCTGTCGCGTCCGTCATGGGCGGTGCCGATGCGGTTGTGAACTGCGTGGGTGTTTTGGCTGAACGTGGCCGCAATACATTTGATGCGGTGCAGGCCGAGGGTGCTGAGCGCGTTGCCCGTTTGGCTGCTGTCGCGGGCGTTGGCCGTATGGTGCATATTTCCGCCATTGGTGCCGATGTGGATGCCGACAGTGAATACGCTAAGACAAAGGCCGCTGGTGAAGCGGGCGTTCTGGCGCATATGCCAAACGCTGTGATCTTGCGTCCGTCTGTTGTGTTCGGTGCAGAAGATGAATTCTTTAACCGCTTTGCTGGCATGAGTCGCTTTGGTCCAATCCTACCTGTTGTTGGCGCTGATACGATGTTCCAGCCGGTGTATGTGGATGACGTTGCTGCCGCTGCTGTGCAGGGTGTGTTGGGTCACGCAGATGCGGGCGTTTATGAACTGGGCGGTCCTGATGTCGCATCGTTCCGTGATCATATGCAGACCATGCTGGGTGTCGTGCGCCGCCGTCGTCTGGTTCTGAACATCCCATTCTTTGCTGCCAAGATTATGGCTTGGGGATTCAAGGTCGCCTCTGTTTGCACGCTGGGTATTTTCAAAGCACCAATTACCAAGGATCAGGTTTTGAACCTAGCGGTTGATAACGTCGTTGCCGATTGTGCGCGTGGCTTTGATGCGCTGGGCATTCGTCCGACGTCGCTGGCTGTTGTTTTGCCTGATTACTTGTGGCGGTTCCGCCCGTCTGGTCAATATGACGCGATCAAAGAATCCGCTAAGAACCTGCGGAACTCTTAAATCATGGACACGACGATCATCGCCGTTCTTCTGGGAATTCTAGAGGGGCTGACGGAGTTTATTCCGGTGTCATCCACGGGGCATTTACTGCTGGTAGGGCATTTCCTTGGGTTCGATAGTGCGGGCAATACGTTTGAAGTTGTGATCCAGGTTGGTGCGGTTCTGGCGCTGGTAGTTTTGTATTTCTCGCGGCTTTGGGGGGCTGTTGTCTCGGCGCCGTCTGACCCTGCGTCGCGGCGTTTTATCGCATCTATTGTAATTGCGGCGATCCCTGCGGTTTTGCTGGGTGTGTTGATGCATGACCTGATCAAGACTGTACTGTTTGAAACGCCGATGTTGATTGCTATGATGCTGGTCATTGGTGGCGTGATTTTGCTGCTCGTGGATCGGTTGGAATTGACCGAAGTGTATGGCGATCCGATGCGCCTGCCGTTGAAGACTGCGTTGGGCATTGGGTTGTTCCAGTGCCTATCGCTGATCCCAGGTACATCGCGGTCTGGGTCTACGATTGTGGGGGCGCTTTTGTTGGGTGTCAGTAAACGTGCGGCGGCGGAGTTTTCGTTCTTTTTGTCGATCCCGATGATGTTCGGTGTGTTTGGCTATGACTTGATGAAGAACCGCGATGTTTTGGACTTTACCGCATTAGGTGAGATCGCCTCGGGGCTAATTGCTGCGTTCGTTACCGCGTTGCTCGTGGTGCGTTGGGTGCTGAATTACGTCAGCTCGCATGGGTATGCGTTCTTTGGCTGGTGGCGAATCGTGGTCGGCTTGGTTGCGACTACTGCGCTTTTACTGGGATTCTAGGATAATAGGGAAACTATCCTTACCTTTATTAAGTAATATTCGCTCAATTATTTGATGGCCTTCGAGAAAATTCAACAAATAGGTCAGTACTGCTGCCTTTTCATTCCTACCGTTGCGCTCTAAAACCCAATAAGAGAATTTAGAGCGAGGACGGGTCAATGGCTGGTCAGAAGATGTTGAAGTTTACCGATGTTAATCGTGACATGCCCGACAAGCGTGTTCCGAACCTACGCAAGCAAGATTTCGACGAGATTTATGCGCAGTACGCATCCGACAAATCCGCCGAGCAATCGAGCCGGTGTAGCCAGTGCGGCGTGCCGTATTGCCAGACCCATTGTCCATTGCACAACAACATCCCCGATTGGCTGCGCCTGACCGCCGAGGGTCGTCTGCGCGAAGCCTACGAGATTAGCCAATCGACCAACACGTTCCCCGAGATTTGTGGTCGCATTTGCCCGCAGGATCGCCTGTGCGAAGGCAACTGTGTGATTGAGACATCCGGTCACGGTACGGTTACGATCGGCGCCGTTGAAAAGTACATCACAGACACTGCGTTCGCCGAGGGTTGGGTGCCTGCCATCCGTCCCCACACCGAGCGCGCAGAGAGTGTTGGCATCATTGGTGCCGGTCCGGGTGGCCTTGCTGCTGCCGACATGCTGCGCCGTCAAGGTGTGCAGGTTACTGTTTATGATCGCTATGATCGCGGGGGTGGTTTGATGACATATGGCATCCCCGGATTTAAGCTTGAAAAAGATATTGTCATGCAGCGCATGGATCAATTGACCGAAGGCGGCGTCCAGTTTTCGTTGAATTGCAACGTGGGTGAAGACCTGTCGTTTGACGCAATTCGTGGCAAGCACGACGCGGTTTTGATCGCCACGGGCGTCTATAAAACACGGGAGCTGGACCTTGTTGGCAACGACGCCGACGGGATCGTGCGTGCGATTGATTACTTGACCGCAAGCAACCGTAAATCGTTTGGCGATGTGGTTGAAGAGTTCGAGTCTGGTGAGTTGAACGCCGCTGGAAAACGTGTCGTTGTAATCGGTGGTGGCGACACTGCGATGGACTGTGTTCGCACGGCAATTCGGCAGGGCGCAGAAAGTGTGAAGTGTCTGTATCGCCGCGACAAGGTCAACATGCCGGGGTCGCAGCGCGAGGTTCAGAACGCCGAAGAAGAAGGCGTCGAATTTGTCTGGCTGTCTGCCCCTGCTGGGTTCGAAGGCGATGCGGTCACTGGCGTGAATGTGCAAAAAATGCGCCTTGGCGCGCCGGATTCAACTGGTCGTCAAATGCCTGAATTGATTGAAGGCGCTGACTATGTCGAAGACGCTGACATCGTGATCCAAGCGCTTGGGTTTGAGCCCGAAGACTTGCCAGCCCTTTGGGGTGTTGAAGGTCTGGAAGTTACCCGTTGGGGCACTGTGAAAGCCGAGTTTACGACCGGCCAAACCAGCCTTGAAGGGGTCTATGCCGCTGGTGATATCGTGCGTGGTGCGTCGCTTGTTGTTTGGGCGATCAAGGACGGGCGCGATGCTGCCGAGGCGATCCTTGGTTATCTTAACCAATCTGCAGTTGTCGCCGCAGAGTGATAATATTTGTATAAGTCCGGCATAAGTTTTCCATATGCCGTTTGCAGCCAATCAGAAACCTTAATGGGTCAACGACCCTGACGTGGAGAGTTACGAATGTTTAAACGTCTGACCGCTGCCCTGATTATGGCCCCCGTTATGGTGTCTGCACAAACTTTATCAATCCCTGATGGCTGTGAAGGTGTCATGACTGTTCAGCAGCGCGGTTGTGTCATGGTTAACGTTTGGCAATGCGAGGCCGATCAGGAGGGCGACAAGTGGATCGCGCTGATCGGCGAAAGTGGTCTGTTTTCCGTCCAGCATGTCGACCGCGAATTCCAGTGGGTCGAGGCATTTAAACCGTCCGGCACCGAAACGCTTGAGCAACCTGCACCTGATCCGTCATCCGTAACCGAGCTTTTGAAGAATGGCATCGATACATGGGAATTTATGATAAACAAACCAGGAAATTCCGAACGCAATGTTGGTTATGACGCGCTGACGGGTCTGGAAGTCATCATCGACGGTGAGCCGCTTTTGCAAACCGAATTTGAAGGTAAGACCTTTTTGATGGATGGCACTGAAATCGATGATAGCGCTGGTCGCCAGTATATCAGCGCAAAGCACCGCATGTTTTTCTTTGGCGAAGGCTGGGATGCTGCGACGCCAGATGACATCATTGATCTGTCGCCAGTCGAGTTTATCTATCCCGGCCAACAGGGCTTCTTTTCCGAGCGTCCAAAATTCGAATGCGGCGTAATTGAATCGCGGTTTGCCGGATGACGCGCAAATTGACACGGATCACCCAATGATTAGCGGTCGTTGTATGTGCGGCGACGTTACGGTCGAGGTTGCAAAATTGACCGACCGCATGAACGCTTGTCATTGTGAGATGTGCCGCCGTTGGGCTGGTAGCGCATTTGTGGCTGTGCATGGCGTTGCGGCCGATGTCACATTTAGCGGGCCGGTCAAAACGATTGCCAGTTCAAAATGGGCGACGCGCGGATGGTGCGACAATTGCGGGTCCGCGTTGTTTTATAGAGCCAATCACGATGGGTCGTATGGGCTTGCTGTTGGGCTGTTTGATAACGCCGCTGGCAAGACATTGAACATTGAATATTACGTCGATCAGAAACCGGATGGCTTTGCCTATATGGGTGATCACAAGCGAATGACCGAGGCCGAGACGCTCGCGTATTTCGGTATCTCAGAAGGAGAAATGCCATGACAATTTATGATGAAACTTGGGTCGCTGCTGAAGAGGCAAAGCGCAATTGGATGGCCGAGAATGGGCTTTATGCCCATGAGGAAGAGCATAGCTCTTGCGGTGTCGGCCTCGTTGTTGCGATTGATGGCACCCCGTCGCGTGATGTCGTTGAAAAAGGCATTAACGCGCTGAAGGCTGTTTGGCACCGTGGTGCTGTGGACGCTGACGGCAAGACGGGTGATGGCGCGGGTATACACGTGCAGATCCCAGTGGCGTTTTTCCAAGATCAAATTCGCCGTACTGGTCACGAGCCAGATAATAAGCTGATCGCTGTTGGACAGGTGTTCCTGCCCCGTACCGATTTTGGCGCGCAAGAACGCTGCCGCACAATTGTTGAATCCGAAGTGCTTCGGATGGGTCACTATATTTACGGTTGGCGCCATGTGCCTGTCGATAATTCCGTGCTGGGTGACAAAGCCAACGCCACCCGCCCCGAGATTGAGCAGATATTGATCCGCAACGAAAAGGGTGTCGATGAGGAGCAGTTCGAGCGCGAATTGTACATCATTCGTCGTCGGATCGAAAAAGCTGCCGCAATGGTCACGGGCTTTTATTTCTGTTCCATGTCCTGCCGGTCGATCATTTATAAAGGCATGATGCTGGCTGAACAGGTTGCTGAATTTTACCCAGATCTGATGGATGCGCGGTTTGAGTCTGCGTTTGCGATTTACCACCAGCGGTATTCAACAAACACGTTTCCGCAGTGGTCGCTTGCCCAGCCATTTCGCATGTTGGCCCACAACGGTGAGATCAACACACTAAAAGGTAACGTCAACTGGATGCGGTCACACGAGATCCGCATGGCGTCATCCGCGTTTGGTGACAAAGCCGAAGATATTAAGCCGATTATTCCCGCAGGTGCGTCGGATTCGTCGGCGTTAGACTCTGTTTTTGAGGTTTTGGTCCGTGCTGGCCGTAACGCCCCAATGGCGAAAACCATGATGGTTCCAGAGGCGTGGTCGCAGCAAGCGATTGAGATGAAGAAGCCTTGGCAAGACATGTACGGCTATTGCAACGCGGTAATGGAACCTTGGGATGGGCCTGCTGCGCTGGCGATGACCGATGGGCGCTGGGTCTGTGGTGGATTGGACCGCAGTGGTCTACGTCCGCTGCGTTATGTCGTGACGGGTGATGGCCTGTTGGTTGCTGGGTCCGAGGTCGGTATGGTGCCGATTGACGAGGCGACTGTCGTTGAAAAAGGTGCGCTTGGACCGGGGCAGATGATTGCTGTCGACATGGTTGAAGGCCGTTTGTACCACGACGAAGAATTGAAGGATAAGTTGGCCGCGGCCCAGCCGTTTGGCGCGTGGGTCGAAAAGGTCGTCGATCTTTCGGGCATGTTGCGCGATGTACCCGAACACGCGGTGTTTGACGGTGCCGATCTGCGCAAGAGGCAAATAGCGGCTGGGTATTCGGTTGAAGAATTGGAGCAGGTGCTGGCCCCAATGGCCGAGGACGGCAAGGAAATGATCGCGTCGATGGGTGATGACACGCCGAGCGCGGTATTGTCTAAGATTTATCGCCCGCTGTCGCATTTCTTTCGCCAGAATTTCAGCCAAGTCACGAATCCGCCGATTGACAGCTTGCGCGAAAGCCGTGTGATGAGCCTTAAGACCCGCTTTGGGAACCTTAAGAACGTGCTTGATGAAGATGGGTCGCAGACCCAGATTTTGCAGCTAGAAAGCCCGTTTGTGGCGAACGCTGAATTTGACGAGATGATGAACCACTTTGGCGAAAGCGTGACGGTCATTGATTGTACGTTTGGCAAAGGCGCCGGCGCCCTGCAACAGGGTCTGGAACGTATCCGCGCCGAAGCTGCGGATGCTGTTTCGTCTGGGTCTGGTCACATCGTTTTGACCGATCAACATCAGTCGGAAACCCGCGTTGGTATGCCTATGATTTTGGCGACAAGTGCTGTGCATTCCGGGCTGACTGCCAAGGGATTGCGTACTTTCTGTTCGATCAACGTGCGGTCTGCTGAATGTGTTGATCCGCATTACTTTGCCGTGCTGATCGGCTCTGGCGCGACAACTGTAAATGCTTATTTGGCTTTAGACAGCATTGCCAATCGCGTGGAGCGCGGTTTGATAGATGGCACGTTGCTTGATGCGGTCCGTCGTTACCGTGCGGCAGTCAATGCTGGCCTGCTGAAAATCATGTCAAAGATGGGCATTAGTGTCTTGTCGTCTTATCGCGGCGGTTTGAATTTTGAAGCTGTTGGCCTGTCGCGTGCGATGGTTGCCGAGTATTTCCCAGGGATGCAAAGCCGCATTTCGGGCATCGGTACCAACGGCATTCAAACCAAAACCGAAGAGGTTCATGCCCGTGGTTGGGAAGGTCAGACTGACGTGTTGCCGATGGGTGGTTTTTACAAGTCTCGTCGGTCGGGTGAAAAGCACGCGTGGGAAGCCCAGACCATGCATATGCTGCAGGCCGCCTGCACCAACGCGTCATACCGGATGTGGCAGCAGTATTCGAAATCTATGCAGGCCAACCCACCTATTCACCTGCGCGATTTGCTAGCGATTAAACCGATGGGCACGGCTGTTCCAATCGAAGAAGTAGAGTCTATTACGGCCATTCGTAAGCGTTTTGTCACGCCGGGTATGTCGCTTGGTGCGCTGTCACCAGAGGCTCATCGGACGTTGTCGATTGCGATGAACCGTATTGGCGCAAAGTCGGATAGTGGTGAAGGTGGCGAGAGCCCTGATGATTTCACGCCGGACGCCAATGGCGACAATGCCAGCGCTAAGATTAAGCAAGTTGCGTCGGGTCGCTTTGGCGTAACGGCTGAATATTTGCTGGCTTGTGAAGAGCTGGAGATTAAGGTTGCGCAGGGTGCCAAGCCTGGTGAGGGTGGACAGTTGCCGGGGATGAAGGTCACTGACCTGATTGCCAAGCTGCGCCATTCGACCAAGGGTGTGACGTTGATTTCACCACCGCCGCACCACGATATCTATTCGATCGAGGATTTGGCCCAGCTGATTTACGATCTTAAGCAGATCAACCCGCGCTGTAAGGTGACGGTTAAGCTGGTGGCGTCATCTGGTATTGGCACGATTGCCGCAGGCGTTGCCAAGGCAAAGGCTGATATTATCCTGATTTCTGGTCACAACGGTGGCACAGGTGCGTCGCCGGGTACGTCGATTAAGTATGCTGGTTTGCCGTGGGAAATGGGTCTGACGGAAGCCCATCAGGTGCTTGCGATGAACAACCTGCGCGAACGGATCACGTTGCGCACCGATGGTGGTTTGCGCACGGGCCGTGACATTGTTGTCGCCGCCATGTTGGGCGCCGAGGAATACGGGATTGGTACTGCAGCGTTGATAGCGATGGGCTGTATTATGGTCCGTCAATGTCAGTCGAATACCTGCCCTGTTGGCGTCTGTACGCAAGACGATGCGTTGCGCGAAAAGTTCACTGGCAATGCCGATAAAGTGGTCAATCTGATCACGTTTTATGCCACCGAAGTCCGCGAGATTTTGGCATCGATTGGTGCCCGTTCTTTGGATGATGTGATTGGCCGCGCTGATTTGCTGACGCAAGTGAGCCGTGGGTCGGCGCATCTGGATGATCTGGATTTGAACCCGCTGTTGATCACGGTCGATGGGTCGAAATCCATTGTTTATAACCGCGATAAGGAGCGCAATCCTGTGGACGATACGCTGGATGCGCAGATCGTTCAGGATGCCGCACGGTTCCTGAATGACGGTGAAAAGATGCAGTTGGATTATGCGGTGCAGAACACGCTGCGTACTGTTGGTACCCGCACATCAAGCCATATTGTGCAGAAATTTGGGATGCGCAACGATTTGCAGCCTGACCATTTGACGGTGAAGTTACGTGGATCTGCTGGCCAATCTTTGGGTGCATTTGCCGCCCCTGGGCTGAAGTTAGAGGTGTCAGGTGATGCCAATGATTACGTTGGTAAGGGTCTATCGGGGGGTACGATTGTTGTGCGTCCGCCGATGAGCAGTCCGCTTGTTGCGTCTGAGAACACGATCATTGGCAACACGGTTTTGTATGGTGCTACCGATGGATTCTTGTTTGCTGCAGGTCGCGCGGGCGAGAGATTTGCTGTGCGTAACTCTGGCGCGTCGGTGGTAATTGAAGGCTGCGGCACCAATGGTTGTGAATATATGACTGGTGGTGTGGCTGTTATCCTTGGGTCAATTGGGGCCAACTTTGGCGCTGGTATGACGGGCGGTATGGCATATATTTATGATCCTAAGGGCGAGACCGCTGATCTGATCAATATGGAAACGCTGGTGACAAACGCGGTCACTGTCCCGCATTGGATGAGCCAACTTAAGGCGCTGGTGCAGCGTCATTTGACTGAGACTGGCAGCCGCAAAGCTGCTGATATTTTGCAGCATTGGGACATTGAGAAGTCCAATTTTGTGCAGATTTGCCCGACGGAAATGTTGGTGCATTTGCCGGCACCTCTGTCGATTGAGCAGGCTGCAATACTGGCGGAGTGATATTTTGGGCCCGCTGCGGCGCGGTGGGTCCGAAAAAAGGCAGTCTGCCACATTGTTGGCTTGTTTCTGCCATATCCTGAAAGGGACCCACATAAAGATGGGTTTAAAATAATGGGTCAAAGACCCTTTTGAGGCGTAAATGGCAGACTTTTCGTATACCGCGCAGGACGTGAACGGTGACCCTGCATCTTCTGGCTGGGGCATCAATATTGTCAAAGGACAAACCATGGACATGGTGTTCCAAGACGTTGACGACGTTTGGGGTATTGCGCAATCCGGCGGATTTGTATCGCTGGATGGCGGCGTCACCTTTCTAAGTTATGAGTTTCTGGGCTATGGCGAAGTCCGCGGAGATAGCGATCAGGTCGCTGGATTCATCAAAATTGACATGGTTGATGGTACTTTTGAAACGTTTGCTCTCGATATGGATTACGATGGCGATGGGGTGGCAAATCTTCAGAACGGCAACACACAACTGACGGTTGGTGATCTGTCGCCAACGCCGCCACCGGTTTGTTTTGTCACGGGCACGTTAATTGACACCGCAAAGGGCCGAATTCCAGTGGAAGGGTTGCGCGTTGGTGATGAGGTGCTGACGCTTGATCACGGGCTACAGCCAGTTCGCGCGGTAAGCAGTGAAAAGTTTTGCGCAACTGGTGACCACGCGCCTATTCGGTTTGAGGTCGGCGCAATCGACAGCACAGAACTACTTTTGGTGTCACCAGAGCACCGGATATACCTCGCTGGGTGGTGTGCCCAACTATACTTTGCCGAAGATTCTGTATTGGTGCCCGCTGTTGGCATGATCAATGACACGACAATCAGGCGCGCGCCGTCCGGTCACGTCACATATGTTCATTTGCTGTTTGATCAACACGAGATCGTTTGGGGCGCCGGAGCTTTGTCCGAAAGCTTTTTCGTCGATAAGGCCCAGTTAGAGACTGATTGTGCACATCTTACCCAAGCAGAATTGCTCTGGCTTTTTCCTGATTTGCGTATTGATCAGGCGTCAGAGACAACGTTGGCACGACCGCAGGTTCGGCGTCGGGATGCCCAAGTGTTGCGCCCCATATTTCGCGCTGCTTGACGTGATCTGTATGGCGTGACTTATAACAACAATGGCCAAGAATCAGCGATCAAAAGGTAAAACCACGCCAAAGAAGGTAAGGTTTCAGCGCCCAAGGCCCATTCGGTTTTTGGTGAAATGGATATTGCGTGCGCTTTTGGTGGGTGCCGCTGTTGTCGTGGCCTTGACGTTGTTGTTTGGCGTGATCAATCCGCCGACGTCGATCTATTTGATGTCTGAGCGTATCCGTCTTGGGCCGTTGGATCGTGATTGGGTCCCGATGGAACAAATCGCCCCTGTGATGGCGCGGTCGGTTGTTGCCGCAGAGGATGCGAATTTCTGTCTGCATTGGGGTTTGGATGTCAAAGCGATCGAGGCCGCGTTGGAAGCCGGCGCAAATCGCGGTGCGTCAACTATTAGTCAGCAAGTTGTGAAAAACGTCTTCCTTTGGCAGGGGCGCAGTTGGGTCCGCAAATCTGTCGAGGCATTGTGGACACCGATTTCTGAGATCATTTGGACCAAACGTCGTATTCTCGAGCTGTATCTGAATGTTGCCGAGTTCGACGAAGGCGTGTTTGGCGTGCAGGCTGCGGCCCAGCATTATTTCAACGTTGATGCTGCTGATCTTTCGCCTGTGCAAGCCGCAAGGCTGGCGTCTGTATTGCCGAACCCCAAGGGACGTGACGCGGCCAATCCCATCAGATATCTGCGTAAACGCAGTTCAAGCATCATGGATGGCGCTGCGACAATTGCGGTGGATGGCCGCGCGGATTGCTTTACTGACTGATCGCCCATTGAAACGCGTCCCCTCTTGCGGCATTGAAGAGGGACCCGTTTTCAACAAAGTGCACTGCATATGAACCGTTTATATCATTTCCCGCTTTCCCCGTTTTCGCGCAAAGTTCGGTTGTCGTTGGCCGAAAAGAAGATCGAGGTTGAATTGGTCGAAGAACGGTATTGGGAACAGGATGCTGATTTCCTGCGCCGCAATCCGGCTGGCAAAGTCCCGATCTTGAAAATGGGCAACAGTACGTTTGCTGATAGCACTGCGATTTGTGAGTATCTGGAAGAGGCGTTTCCGACTCCGTCGTTGCTGCCAAAATCTGCTGAGGACCGGTATGAAGTTCGCCGTTTGGTTGCTTGGTTTGATGATAAGTTCCACGCTGAAGTGACGTCAAAGTTGCTGGGTGAACGTGTGTTCCGCAAAATTATGGGCACCGGATATCCTGATAGTGCGAATGTCAAAGCTGGGTCCAAGGCGATCAAATATCACCTCGATTATATGGCCATGTTGCTGGATCAGCGCCGTTGGTTGGCGGGCAATGATATGTCGCTTGCTGATTTCGCAGCAGCCGCCCAGTTGTCGTGTTTGGATTATACGTCGGACGTTGATTGGAACCGTTCCGAGGTTGTCAAAGATTGGTATGCCAAGATTAAATCTCGCCCTGCATTTCGGTCGTTGTTGGCGGATCAGGTGTCGGGCTTTTTACCAGCGCGCCATTATGCTGATCTTGATTTTTAAGCGCAGATGCCGGGGTCTGATCAAACGGTGGACCTGAAGCACCGGCTGGTCAGTTTTGCCACTGACGCGGGCTTTGCCAAAGTTGGTTTTTGCCGCCCTGATGGCCTGCCCGAATTGCCAGATCGGTTGGCTGCGTTTGTGGCTGCTGGCATGCACGGTCAGATGGCGTGGATGGCGGACCGCATGGCGTGGCGCGGTGATCCGTCCGCGTTATGGCCAGAGGCCCGTACCGTCATTATGCTGGCCGAACCATATACCCCTGATCATGATCCGCTGGCAGTTTTGGAGCGGCGTGACCGTGCTGCCATATCGGTTTATGCCCATGGCTGTGATTATCATGATGTCCTTAAAAAGCGCCTAAAGCGTGTTGGTCGTTGGCTGATCGAGCAGGAACCGGATGCCCAAATTAAGGTGTTTGTAGATACGGCTCCGGTGATGGAAAAGCCGCTGGCGCAGGCGGCTGGGCTGGGTTGGCAGGGCAAGCATACCAACCTGCTGGGTCGCGATTTGGGGTCTTGGTTTTTCCTTGGTGCGATTTTCACGACGCTGGAATTCGACACTAATAAGAGCGAAGTCAGCCATTGTGGGTCTTGTACGGCTTGTTTGGATGTATGCCCGACGGATGCGTTTCCGGAACCTTACCGTTTGGATGCGCGTCGCTGTATCTCGTATTTGACGATTGAGCATAAGGGTCCCGTTGATCTGGAGTTGCGGACCAAGATGGGCAACCGGATTTACGGCTGCGATGATTGTTTGGCGGTGTGTCCGTGGAACAAATTTGCGGTTGCTGCCCGTGATGCCAAATATGATGCACGCGATGATGTGTTGGCCCCGCCGTTGGCTGAATTGGCGGCGTTGGATGATGCCGCGTTTCGGTTGCGGTATTCGGGATCGCCGATAAAGCGGATTGGCCGTGATCGGTTTGTGCGCAATGTGCTGTATGCGATTGGGAATTCTGGCGAAAAGGCATTGTTAGAGTCGGTTTTACCGCTGTTGTATGATCCTGATGAGGCTGTTTGTGATGCTGCGCGCTGGGCTGTTTCTCAATTGAAGGAAGATTAATCATGCAGCCGCTTCGTGGTATTATGTTCAAAGTTATGGCCGTCTGTTTGTTCATGTTCATGGCCAGTTTCATCAAGGCTGCATCCGTGGAAGTACCACCGGGGCAGGCGGTATTTTTCAGATCGTTTTTCGCGCTTCCTGTCATCTTGGGATGGTTGGCAATGCGCGGCGAATTGCGCAGTGGATGGAAGACGCCGAACCCTGTGGGCCATTTCTGGCGTGGGTTGCTAGGGACGTCTGCGATGGGTCTTGGGTTCACCGGATTGGGTTTGTTGCCGCTGCCGGAGGTGACCGCGATTGGTTATGCCGCGCCGTTGTTGGTGGTTGTGTTTGCGTCGATGTTTTTGAATGAAAAGGTTGGAGTTTACCGCCTGTCGGCTGTGTTGCTTGGCATGATCGGGGTATTGATCGTTTTGTCGCCGCGACTGTCAATTGGTGCGGGCTTGTCGACCGGCGAGACATTGGGCGCGGTTGTTGTGCTGATGGGCGCTGTGTTTGCGGCCTTGGCCCAAGTGTTTGTACGTAAATTGGTCCAGACTGAGGGCACGGCGGCGATCGTATTTTGGTTTTCGATCACGTCCGCGGTGCTGGCGCTGTGCACCTTGCCTTGGGGCTGGGCGATGCCATCGGTGGGCGTCGCTGCGATGCTGATCATGGCGGGATTGCTGGGCGGCTTGGGGCAGATATTCCTGACGTCGAGTTACCGCTATGCCGACGCATCATTGGTCGCGCCGTTTGATTATGCGTCGATGATTTTGGCGCTGATCATCGGGTATTTCGTGTTTGACGAAGTGCCGACGGGGACGATGTTGCTGGGTGCTGGGATTGTTATTCTGGCTGGTGTGCTGATTATTTGGCGCGAGCGGGTGCTTGGGTTGCAGCGCGCGCAGCAGCGTAAGGCGATGGGGCATGTTGGGGGGAAGTAAGATTTGAGTATTTGGAAAAAAGCGAGGCGATTTGGACTCAATGCAGCGTTGGAAATACTTCTTTTCTTTTCGTAATGGCGACTAAAGCCAATTTCGCGCAGAAGTTCGATGCTGAATTTCAGTTGTCTCATGATGCATTTAATGACGTCTGAGATTAAAAGGGGCGCTGCAGCGCCCCAGTTTTTTATGCACGAACAAGCTTTTCGTAGTCGGCGGCCATCTCGATGGCGAGTGCTCCTACTTCAAAATTGTAGTCGCCGATTTGGCCTACGGGGGTGACTTCGGCGGCGGAGCCTGTGAGCCAGCATTGCTCGAAGGTTTCCAGTTCTTCGGGCATGATGTGCCGCTCAATCACGTTGATGCCTTTCTTTTCCAACATGCCGATGACCGTTTGACGGGTCAGGCCGTTGAGGAAAGCGTCGGGCGTTGGTGTGTGCACTTCGCCGTCTTTGACGAAGAACATGTTTGCCCCTGTCGCTTCGGCCACGTAGCCGCGATAGTCGAACATCAGCGCGTCAGAGCAGCCTTTGGCTTCTGCTGCGTGCTTGGATAGGGTTGCGATCATGTACAGACCGGCGGCCTTGGCTTGGGATGGTGCGCATTCTGGTGACGGGCGTTTCCATTTGGCGATGTCAAGTTTCGCGCCTTTGGTTTTTGCGTCGCCGTAATAGGCACCCCATTCCCAAACGGCGATGGCCAGATGCACAGGGTTTGCAGTGGCGGCGACGCCCATGTCTGTTCCAGATCCGCGCCATGCAACGGGGCGCACATAGGCGTCTTTCAGGCCGTTTGCATCGAGGGCTGCGCGTTTGGCGGCCTCGATTTGCGCAACGGAATACGGGATTTCAAAGTCGAGGTGTTTCGCGGAGGCGTGCAGCCGTTCAGAGTGCTTTTCACTAAGGAAAATCTTGCTGTCGTAGCACCGCTCGCCCTCGAATACCGAGGAGGCGTAGTGCATTGCATGCGTCAGGATGTGCACATTGGCGTCGCGCCAGTCGACAAGTTTGCCGTCCATCCATATTTTTCCATCGCGGTCATCATATGCAGCAGTCATTGCAGCCTCCTATTTGAATTTGCATTTGTTACGTAGTAAGGTCCGTTTCGGACATAAAGTTACGCTATTTGTGAGAATCGATACCGAGTACGGCTTGGAATGTCAACAAAGCTGACGTATTGTTGTGTCAGCATTTAAAGAGGGGACGCATGCGATGTCGCAGGGCGGACAATCACAAAGCGGCCAGAGTCTGTTGTTTCTGACCGACGAACAAGTCCGCAAAGGCATTGAGGCGATGTTCTTTGCATATCGCGGGTTTACGGCTGATCCTGATCGCATTTTGCAGACCAAAGCGTACGGGCGCGCCCATCACCGCGCTGTGCATTTCATTCATCGCAGCCCTGGCACGACGGTCAATAACCTGCTGAACATTCTGGGCGTTACAAAACAATCGCTTAATCGTGTCTTGCGCACGTTGATTGCAGACGGTTTGGTATCGTCTACAGTGGGCCGTGCGGACAAGCGTGAGCGTCATTTGCATTTAACCGATGTGGGTGCCGCGCTGGAGCGTGAATTGTCGAATGCCCAACGGGACCGGATGCGCAGTGCGTACCGCCGTGCAGGACCTGAGGCGGTAGCAGGGTTTCGCGAGGTCCTAGAGGCCATGATGGATGAGGATATGCGCCACCATTACGTGGCCATAAAGGATAGGACAGACTGATGGCAGATGACGCGCACCTGTTGATTGTTGACGATGACGAGCGCATTCGCGGTCTGTTGCAAAAGTTTTTGATGCGGTCCGGATTTTTGGTATCCACCGCCCGTGACGCCGCCCATGCCCGCCGTATTTTGGCGGGGCTGGAGTTTGATCTGATCGTCCTTGATGTGATGATGCCCGGTGAGGATGGCATGACGTTGTGCCGTGATCTGCGCAAAACGATCACAACGCCGATTATGTTGCTGACTGCTAAGGGCGAGACCGGCGACCGGATTTCTGGCCTTGAGGCGGGCGCTGATGATTATCTGGCCAAGCCGTTTGAGCCAAAGGAATTGTTGTTACGTATCAACGCGATTTTGCGCCGTGTCCCAGCGGCGGAACCTACGATTGTTGCGCCTCGGGTTCTTAACCTTGGTCCTGTGCGCTATGATATTGAGCGCGGTGAGATGTGGCGTGATGATACCCAAGTTCGCCTGACTGCCACTGAGGGTCAGTTGATGCGCATCTTTTCCAGCCAGCCTGCTGTCCCTGTTAGTCGTGCAAAATTGGTCGAGGAACTGTCTCGGTCGGGAAGCCAGACCCAGGAACGTGCTGTTGATGTTCAGATCACCCGTTTGCGTCGCAAGATCGAGGTTGACCCAAAGCAGCCGCGCTATTTGCAGACTGTCCGTGGTGAGGGGTATATGCTTGCGCCTGATACCGGCGCTGCCTAGAAATTCATACTAACGAGGTGAAATATGCGCACAGCACTTGTGACACATGATGCGTGTTTTGATCATGTAACCCTGCCAGGTCATCCTGAGCAGGTGGCCCGATTGGATGCAGTTTTGGGCGCGCTTAAGGCGATGGATTTGCACCGTGTGACCGCGCCGCTGGGCGCCGAGGACGATATTCTACGCGCCCATCCTGCCGCACATATTGCCGCGCTGCGCGATGCTGCCCCTGATGAGGGTTGGCGGTCGTTGGATGCTGATACGCATATGTCTGTTGGCACATTGGAGGCCGCGTTCCGCTGTGTTGGTGGCGTGGTCCGTGCGGTTGATATGGTGTTGGGTGGCGACGCACCAAATGCGTTTGTTGCCATGCGCCCGCCGGGTCATCATGCCGAGCGTGAGACGCCGATGGGGTTCTGTTTCTTTGGCAATGTCGCGATTGCCGCCAAACATGCGCTAGAGCATCATGGCTTGGACTGCGTTGCTATCGTGGATTTTGATGTCCACCACGGCAATGGCACCCAAGATTTGGTCGAAGACGACCCGCGTATTCTGTTTTGTTCGACCCACCAGATGCCGCTGTATCCGGGAACTGGTGCTGCGCACGAGACTGGTGTTGGCAATGTGTTGAACTGCCCGCTGCCTGATGGTGCCGGATCAAAAGCGTTTCGTGATGTGATGGAGCAGGTCGTGCTGCCACGCGTTGATGCATTTGCCCCGCAACTTATCATCATATCGGCCGGATTTGATGCACATTCAGATGATCCATTGGCGGGGATGAATTTGGTGGAGGCTGACTTTACTTGGGTCACAGAAAAACTGTGTGATCTGGCGGATCGTCATTGCGAAGGGCGGGTGGTATCCAGCCTTGAGGGCGGGTATGATTTGCCAGCTTTGGGGGCCAGTGCCGCCGCCCATGTGAATGTGTTGAAGGATAGAGCGCGATGACAGATGCCGTAGACGAAATGAGCTTTGAGCAGGCGATTGCCGCGTTAGAGCTGGTTGTTGGTCAATTGGAGCGTGGCGATGTCGCGCTGGACGAAAGCATTGCGCTGTATGAACGCGGAGCTGCATTGCGCAAGCGCTGTCAGGACGAGCTGAAGCGTGCCGAAGAAAAGGTCGCAAAGCTGACGATTGATGCTGATGGCAATGCTGTTGGGACTGCGCCGCTGGATGACTGATCTGACGCATACATTGGCCGCCGCGGCGGTGACTGTTGAAGGTGCCATTCGTGGCGCAGTTAAGTTTGACGGCGGTGAAATACCGCTTGCGATGATGCATGCGGTGCAAGGCGGTAAATCGTTACGGGGTTTCCTTGTGCTGGAAGGTGCCAGACTGCACGGCATAGACCCTAAAACCGCGGCCCCGATTGCGGGTGCGATTGAGGCAATCCACGGCTATTCGCTGGTTCATGATGATTTACCCTGCATGGACGACGATGATCTGCGCCGTGGTCAGCCGACAGTGCATAAAAAGTGGAACGAGGCGACGGCGGTTCTGGCTGGCGATGCTTTGCAGTCGCTGGCGTTTGAGCTGATTATGTTGGCTGAAGTTTCTGATCGTACGAAAGTTTTGCTGGCACATACGTTGGCGTTGCGCGCTGGTGCGGACGGTATGGTTGGCGGACAGGCGATGGATATGGCTGCCGAGCGTGCAGATGTTCCGTTGGATTTGGCTAAAATCGAGGTGCTGCAGTCCAAGAAAACAGGCGCATTGATTGAATGGGCTGTTGCTGCGGGGCCTCGATTTTGGCCGAGGCGGATGAAAAACGCGATGCGACGCCTATGGTCGCGCACTAGGCCTCGCGTTTCAGATTGCTGGATGATGTGCTGGATATTGAGGGTGACGCTGCAGAGGTTGGTAAGGCTGTGGGCAAGGATGCTGCTGCCGGTAAGGCCACGTTTGTTTCGCTTTTGGGTCTTCAGGGCGCAAAAAACCGCGCAGCTGAACTGGTCGCAGAGGCATGTGATGCATTATCGGGCTATGGTGGTGACGCCGAGACGTTGAAAGACGCCGCGCGCTTTGTTATCGCTCGTCGTAAATAGAAGGCCTGACATGACTGATCCAATCACCCCGATCTTGGACACCATTCAATCCCCTGCGGATATGAAAACGCTGTCGGATGCTCAGTTGCGTAAATTGGCTGATGAGGTCCGCGCTGAGACGATTTCAGCAGTGTCGGTCACGGGTGGTCACTTGGGTGCCGGTCTTGGGGTGGTTGAGCTGACTGTTGCCTTGCACGCGGTTTTTGATGCCCCAAAGGATAAAATCATTTGGGACGTGTCCCACCAATGTTATCCGCATAAAATTTTGACCGGTCGTCGTGACCGTATCCGCACGTTGCGTATGAAAGACGGACTGTCCGGTTTTACCAAGCGGTCCGAGAGCCCGTATGACCCGTTTGGTGCCGCCCATTCCAGCACGTCGATTTCGGCGGCGCTTGGGTTCGCTGTGGCCCGTGATTTGGGTGGCGATGGCGGCGATGCGATTGCTGTGATTGGCGACGGTGCGATGTCGGCTGGTATGGCTTACGAGGCGATGAACAATGCGGGTCATTTGGGCAAGCGTCTGATCGTCATTTTGAACGATAATGAAATGTCGATTGCGCAGCCAGTTGGCGCGATGTCGTCGTATTTAAGCAGCCTCTATGCAGGTGAGCCATTTCAAGAATTGAAGGCTGCGGCCAAGGGTGCAGTGTCACTGTTGCCCGAACCATTCCGTGAGGGCGCGAAGCGTGCCAAGGAAATGGTCAAGCATATGACCGTTGGTGGGACGCTGTTTGAAGAGCTTGGTTTTTCTTATGTTGGTCCAATTGACGGCCACGATATGGAACAGTTGTTGCAGGTTCTGCGCACTGTCAAAGACCGCGCGACCGGCCCGATCATGATCCACGCGATCACGAAAAAAGGTAAGGGATTTGGCCCTGCCGAGGCTGCCCGCGATAAGGGTCATGCGACGGGTAAGTTTAACGTGGTCACGGGCGAGCAAGCCAAAGCGGTGTCGAACGCCCCAAGCTATACTTCCGTTTTTGCCGAAAGCCTGCTGAAAATCGCAGCGTTGGACCCTAAAATCTGTGCTGTGACCGCTGCGATGCCAGATGGCACGGGGCTGAACAAGTTCATGGAACGCTATGCCAGTCGTTGCTTTGATGTAGGTATCGCCGAGCAACATGCGGTGACGTTTAGTGCCGGTTTGGCCGCTGGCGGGATGCGTCCGTTTTGTACGCTTTATTCCACGTTCCTGCAGCGCGGTTATGATCAGGTTGTGCATGATGTTGCCATTCAGCGTCTGCCCGTTCGGTTCGCGATTGATCGCGCTGGGCTGGTCGGGGCTGACGGTGCTACGCATGCTGGCGCATTTGACGTGGCCTTTCTTGCGAACCTGCCTGGGTTTGTTGTGATGGCTGCTGCTGATGAGGCCGAGTTGGTGCGCATGGTGGCGACTGCTGCCGCCTATGATGATGGACCAATTGCGTTTCGGTTTCCGCGTGGTGAAGGCGTGGGTGTTGAGATGCCTGCTGATCCCGAAGTTTTGGAAATTGGCAAAGGCCGCATGATCCGCGAAGGCGCGCGCGTTGCGATTTTGTCGTTTGGCACGCGCTTGCAAGAGGTCGAGGCTGCTTGCGAGGCGCTTGCTGCCAAGGGCATTACCCCAACTATTGCGGATGCTCGTTTTGCCAAGCCGTTGGACCGCGACATGATCTTGGCGCTTGCTGCTGATCACGAGGCGCTGATTACTGTGGAAGAGGGCGCTGTCGGCGGTTTTGGGTCACATGTTGCGCAGTTGTTAGCGGATGAGGGCGTGTTCGATCACGGGCTTAAGTATCGGTCAATGGTGTTGCCGGATACGTTTATCGACCAGTCCAGTCCGCGCGACATGTATGCGACGGCAGGGCTAAATGCAGAAGACATCGCGGCCAAGGTTTTGGATGTTCTAGGTATTGCTTCGATTGAAAAGCGAGCCTAACGCCTATTTGTAGGCATTGCGTCTGACACAAAAATTACATGGCCGAACAGCGCCAGCTGAGTGATGTCACCGATATTATGTGCTGGAAGGTTCGGATATTCTAGTTGCGTTTGTCGAGCCGTGCTTCAATCGATTCCAATTTCGCCATCACTTCATCGCGGTAGGCGTCGGTTGCGGCGACGTCTTCTTCGTGGTGCGCGTCTTGCATGGAGTTTACGATCAGACCCACAAGCAGGTTCACGACGGCGAATGTTGTCATCAAGATGAACGGCACAAAAAACGCCCATGCGTAGGGATAGACCGTCATCACGGGGCGCACGATGCCCATGGACCAGCTTTCAAGTGTCATGATCTGGAACAGCGAATAGCCGGACCGCCCGATGGTGCCGAACCATTCTGGGAATTCAGCGCCGAACAGTTTTGTTGTCATGACCGCGCCGATGTAAAAGATGATTCCCATCAACAAGAACACGGATCCCATGCCGGGTAGGGCAGTGATGAAGCCTTCGACAACACGCCGCAGCGAGGGTGCCACCGAGATGACGCGAAGTACCCGCAAAACCCGCAGTGCTCGTAGTACAGAGAAACCCTGTGCGCCAGGAATGAGGGCGATTGCGACGATGGTGAAGTCGAAAATATTCCACCCATTCCGGAAAAATCGCGGCCCATGGGCGAACAACTTTGCCGCGATTTCTAGGGTAAAGATCGCAAGGCAAGCCGCGTCGAGAGCTAGGATGACTGGCCCCATTTGCCCCATGACGGTGGCCGATGTTTCCAGCCCCAAAAGGATCGCATTAAAGATAATGACCCCAATGATGAACCACCCCACGAATGGGCGGTCAAGGATATCTGACGTACGTTTGCGGATCGACATGAGTGGCGGCCTTTGGTCTGTTTGTCCCCATATGGTGTCGGCACTGATGAAGGGCAAGATGGTTGTGCGACGGGGCGTCAAACTTGTGTATGCAGCGGGCATGGAACAGGGTCTGCAAAAGGAGAGTTCACATGACAGGCTATGCACGCATCTTTCGCTGGATCGTCTTTTTACTGGCGGCAGGGTATTGTTTGCGGACGCTTGTGTTCGGGTCGTATGAACATTTTGGAGGTCCGTTCCGGTATCTGACCCACTGGGCGTTGTTTATGTCGTTCTTTGCCGCAAGCCGCATGACGGCGTTAGTTGAAGGTCGCAGCGCTCGCCGCTGGGATGGCTTTATTTGTGCAACGGCTGTGATCAACGCGATGGTTGTTTTCATGTATTGGCGGTTATTCTTAGAGGACCCGAATTTAGTGTCCACTGACGGGGAGCTTGGGCCGCTTTACCTTGAGCTGTATTTGCATGCGCTTGGCCCATTGTTGCAATGGATCGACGCGGTTTTCATCCACCGAAGTTTTCGCAAACTGGGCGCGCCATTGATGTGGTTGTTTGGTGTGATCGCCGCCTATGTATTATGGGCGGAACTGGCTTTGCAGCCGATGAACGACACGCCGATGGGATCCGTGACAAGCGGTTTGCCCTATCCGTTCTTGAACGACTTGGAATTGGCGGGTCGGTCCGTATTTTACGGGTCTAACTTTGCCATTTCCATCGTATTGTTGGTTGGATTTGCGGGACTGGCATGGATGATCAGGCGCTTAACTCGTGGGCAAGAAGCGCCTTAAGTCCTGATCTATAATCAGGGTAAAGAAGTTCGACCCCAAGCTCGTTTGTGATCCGGTCATTGCGGACTTTTTTGCTTTCTGCATAAAAGCTGCGCGCCATTGGGGACATCTCGGCCGTTTCAAAGTCCTCGGCAGGTGGAAGCGGAAGTCCAAGCAGGTCTGCGGCGTATCCAATCACGTCTTGGGGCGCTGCAGGATCGTTGTCGCAAACATTATAGGCCGCACCGGGGTTTGGGTTGCGGATGGACGCAGCGAGCACGCGGGCGATGTCGGCGACATGGGTTCGGCTGAAAACTTGGTCGGTTTTTATGATGCGTCGTGCGGTTCCCGCGCGCACCTTGGCAAACGGTCCGCGACCGGGTCCGTAGATGCCAGCAAGTCGGAATATGTGCAGTGGAAGGTCAGGGATCGTGGCCCATGCTGACTCTGCCTGTACCCGCGCGATACCGCGTTTGGTTGATGGTGTGAGTGGTGTCGTTTCGTCCACCCAATCGCCGCCATGATCGCCGTAAACCCCAGTGGTCGACAGGTATCCGACCCATTCAAATTGGCCAGCACGTGCTGCGATTTCATCGTGCAATGCCGCAAGTACTGGGTCGCCTGCGCCGTCAGGTGCTGCCGAGATCAAAAGGTGTGTTGCGCCGTTCAGCGCAGGTGCCATATCAGCACCGGGCCAGATGCGCGGCTCAATTCCGTCGTTCATCAGACCGACGGCCTTGTCTTCGTTGCGCGTTGTGCCGATTACCCGCCAATCTTGTGCAAGTAAGATGCGTGATAATGCGCGAGCGGAGTAGCCGTGGCCAAAGGAAAGCAGTGTATGTGTCATGCCTGATCAGTGCGCCAAGATTTGCGTAGATGCAAGTCTGTGTTAGCCTGCTGCTATGTCACGTCGTCCAAACCTTGAAGATGCATATGCGTTGTCGTCCAAACAGGACGTCAAAGACTTGTACAGCGATTGGGCGCAATCGTATGACACCGGTTTTAGCGATGCGCAGGGATATCAGATGCCGCGCATGTTGTCGCGCAAGCATTTGTTGCCGCCGGTGGTGTCGGTCCGGTGTTGGATGTCGGCGCCGGAACTGGGCTGGTTGCAGAGCAGTTGATTGCGGCTGGCGTATCGGTGATTGATGGTTTGGATTTGTCGGATGACATGCTGGCGGTTGCCCGCGCAAAGGGCGTGTATCGCGGCCTATATACGGGTGATATTACCGTGCCATTGTCCCTACCGAAGGTCGGATATCAAGGTGTCGTGAGCGCGGGAACGTTTACGCATGGCCATGTGGGGCCGGCTGCGATTTCGAACCTTTTGGATGTGGCGTCTGTCTGGTGCCGTGTTTGTCATTTCCGTCAACGCCAAACATTTTCAAAGCGCGGGGTTTGCCGCGCAAATGGGTGCATTGGGCGATCAAATACACAGTCTAACGCTGGATGATGTTCGTATTTATGATGACCGTGCGGATGATGCCCACCGCAATGACTTGGCCCGATTAATGGTGTTCAAAAAGGCCTAGCGCCCCTTCCAGATGGGATCGCGTTTTTCGGCGAATGCCTTTGCGCCTTCAAGCTGATCTTCGGACGCATAAAGTTTATCGACCGTTGCCAGTTGCCGCCCTGTGATCCGGTTCATTGCGTCTTGGAACTTGCTGTCTTCGGCGTCGCGCACGATGTCTTTGATCGCGGCATTCACAAGCGGCGGGCCAGACGCAATAAGGCGCGCCATGTCCCATGCCGCCGCTTCCAATGCGTCCGACTGAATGTACATGGTTAATAAGCCCCCAGTTTAGCGCCTCGGTCGTGTCAAACCAGCGCCCTGTCAGCAGCAGCTCCATTGCGATGTGATACGGAGATGCGTTTGGGGAGTTTTACAGATGCAGCATCGGCGACAGTGCCGGACCGGATTTCTGGGAGTGCAAAGGTGGCATGATCAGCTGCTAGGATGATGTCGGCGGATAGCGCCAGTTCCAGCCCGCCGCCACATGCGATTCCGTTGACGGCAGCGATGACAGGTTTGTTCAGATCGCGCAGTTCTTGCAGCCCGCCGAACCCGCCGACGCCGTAATCGCCGTCGACCGCGTCACCGTCATTGGCTGCCTTGAGGTCCCAGCCGGGGCAAAAGAATTTGTCGCCTGCGCCGGTGATGATGGCGACGCGCAATGTGGGGTCATCGCGAAACGCGGCAAAGGTGTCGCCCATGATCTGGCTGGTCGCGAGGTCAATGGCGTTCGCCTTGGGTCGATCGAGCGTCACGTGGAAAATTGCGCCGTCGCGTTTGGTTTTAATCGGGCTGGTCATTGGCTGGTCCTTATCAGGGCGTCGGCTGCGATGGCCGCATCGGGTGTGCAGATGAGTGGGTTGATTTCAATCTCTTGCAGGTGCTCCACATTCGCAAGCACGTAGTCTTGCACGGCCATGATTGCATCAATGATGCCAGCTATATCTGCAGCAGATCCGCCGCGATAGCCAAGAAGCAATTTGTGGATTTTCAGCCTTGTTAGAGACTGTTTTATGTTGGCTTTGCTGCTTGGGATCAGAATGGATGCGCTGTCTTGCAACAGTTCGGTGAGTGTTCCGCCTGCGCCGATAGTAAGCACAAAACCATGCGCAGGGTCTTTGACGACACCGATCAAAAGCTCAGCCACCGTTCCGGTGATCATTTCTTCGATTAGGAATTGTTTAGTGGACATTGCGTTTGCGGCGGATTGGACAGCTTGTGCATTTGGCAGGCTCAACGCGACGGCACCCGCTTCGGTTTTATGGGCGATACCGGCGCCTTTTAGGACCACGGGAAATGGCATGTCGGACAGGTCAATGTCCGCAATCGTGTCTGTTGTGCGTTGTTGCGGGATCCGCAAGCCGTATGCCGCCAAGGCGATTTTTGCGGCGGCTTCTGTTATCATCGAACCTGCTTGCGCGGCGGGTGCAGCACAGACGTCAATATCCAGATCAGCCGCGGGCAATGTAATGGCGGCTTGGGTGGCCATCAGCGCCTCGCGCAGGCCAGACAAGGGAATCACGCCACCCGCGAGTAATGTGGTCGCAACATTTTCTGGCATCAGTTCTGGCAGGGTCGCTACCATGGCGACGTTGCCGCCGGTTTGCGCGCGTGTTGCAAGTGCCGCGTTAACCGCGCAATCCCAATCACTAGGGTCGCACCGGTCTGCCCTTGGAAAGTCGACGATGAGCATCGTCAGGCTTAATACAGGGTCTATCATGGCGCAAAAGGCAGCGGCCATCGCCGCTGTGTCGCGCCAAATATAGGTGTGATAGTCGAGCGGATTGGCCAAAGCGACCACGCGGAGCCAAGTGCGGCAAACAGGGCGTTATGCTGCGTTTGGTTCAGCGGCGGGAATGACAATTGGGTAGCGTGGGACAGATCAGCGGCAAGCGACGCCTCGCCGCCAGAGCAGCTGATGGTTGCGATATTGCCGTTGGGCAGGGGGCCGGTCACATGCAGGATTTTGAGGGTTTCCAAAAATGTGGGAAGATCGTCGACACGCGCAATGCCAAGCCGTTCAAGGAATGCTGCGGCACCTGTATCACCGCCTGCAAGAGATGCGGTATGCGAAATCGTGGCGGCTTGGGCCTGAACAGATCGCCCGACCTTGATTGCAACCAGTGGGATGTTTTTCGCCCGTGCAACCCGTGCAAGATTTTGCCATTTTGCAAGGTTGCCGAACCCTTCGATATGTAGGCCAATGGCTGTTACGCGTGGGTCGTCTAGCAGCCCCAGCGCGATGTCAGCTTGGGTCGTTTGGGCTTGATTGCCGCAGGTCACCACATAGCTAATCGGCAAGGCGCGCGATTGCATGGTTAGGTTAATCGCGATGTTGGATGACTGGGTCAGGATCGCCACGCCGCTGTCGACTGGCACGCATCCGTGTTGGTCAGGCCAGAGCAGCGCGCCGTCGAGATTATTGATCATCCCATAGCAGTTTGGCCCAAGGATTGGCATGTTTCCCGCAGCAGTTAGCAAGGCTGCATTGCGGTCGCCGCCGTCGCTGACCTCAGCGAAGCCTGAGGCAAAACAAACCGCTCCGCCTGCGTTCATGGTCGACAAATCAGCCACAATCTGGATTGTCGCGTCGCGATTGATGCCGATAAATGCCGCATCTGGGGCAGAGGGGAGTGCTGCCAGATTGGGGAACACTGCGCGACCGTCGATCTGGCCGCCTTTGGGGTGTACCAGCCAAATTTCGCCATCGAAGGCCGCTTTGGTCAGTTGGTCAAGGACGGATTTACACCACGCACCGCCCCCAATGATGGCAACAGATGATGGGCGCAGCAGCCGGGACAGATCACGTGACATCGACGTTATGCGCCAAGCGGACGGAGAAGGTCGCGGCTGATGATGTGCCGTTGGATTTCAGAGGTGCCGTCCCAAATTCGTTCGACGCGCGCGTCTCGCCAGAACCGTTCAAGCGGGAAATCGTCCATAAGCCCCATGCCGCCGTGCACTTGGATTGCCGCGTCCGTCACCCTTGCGAGCATTTCAGATGCATAAAGTTTCGCGCTGGCAATCTCGCGATTGGCGGGGATGCCTTTGTCGAGCCGATCAGCGGCGGCGATAGTCAGAAGGTCAGCGGCGTCAATTTCAGTGATCATGTCTGCGAGTTGAAAGCTGACACCTTGGAATTTGCCGATGGGTTGCCCGAATTGTTCGCGGTCGGCAGCGTATTGCAGCGCGTAATCAAATGTGCGTCGGGCGCGCCCCACGCACATTGTCGCCACGGTAATCCGCGTTGCGTAAAGCCATTCGTTCATCACTGCAAAACCGCCGTCGACGTCGCCCAAAACTTGCGCATCTGGCAGTCGGCAGTCGTCAAATTCGAGGATCATGTTTTTATAGCCACGGTGGCTGACCGATTTGTAGCCGTCGCGGATTGTGAAGCCTGGCGTGCCGCGATCGACAAGGAATGTGGTGATCCGTTTCTTTGGGCCGCGCGGTGTGTCGTCTTCGCCTGTGGCCACAAACACGATGACAAAGTCCGCATGTTCGGCGCCAGAGATGAAGTGTTTTGTACCGTTCAAAACCCAGTCGCCGCCGTCCCGCACGGCGCTGCATTTCATGCCGCGGATATCGGACCCTGCACCCGGTTCGGTCATGGCGAGTGCATCCATCCGTTCGCCGCGCACGGCGGGCATCAAGTACCGGTCGATCTGTTCGCCTTTGCAGGCCATCAGGATGTTTTGCGGGCGACCGAAAAAGTGGTTGAGCGCCATAGAGCCGCGTCCAAGTTCCCGTTCAACGATTGCAAAATCAACATGCGACAGTCCCGCGCAGCCGACGCTTTCTGGGAAATTGCAGGCGTAAAACCCAAGGTCTAGGGTCTTTTGCTTGATGTCTTGCGCGATTTCGGCGGGGACCTCACCGGTGCGTTCCACAAGGTCTTCGTGTGGGTAAATTTCTTTTTCCACGAAAGAGCGCACGGTGTCTGCGATCATTTGGGATTCGTCTGAGAGGCCATAGATCATTTGTGGTTAGTCCTTTTGCGGGCGGCCAATCGGGCGCGCATTTTGTCTTTTGATGCTGGGGTTCCGTCGTGGAAAGAGCCGAACCATTTGTCCCACGGCACATCAAGGTTGCCATAGTTGCATTCAAAATACCTGTGGTGGATTTGATGGTGGAACATGCCAAGGTTCACGCGCTTTTTATTGCGGAACCAGAGCCCTTCAAATCCTGTATGCGTGGTCACAGCAGACAGCGCATAGAACATCAGGTGAAAGATGAGGTGCACGGGGTGGGTCGCCACGGCGAAGTGGACGATTATAGTGCCGAAATAGAAGAGGTGTTCGACGGGGTGCATCGACAACCCCGACCACGGTCCGACGTCAGTATTGCGGTGATGCAGCGCGTGAAACCGGTAAAGCGCGTTTGTGTGCAACAGCCGGTGAATCCAGTAGAAATAAAGGCTTTCCCAGACGGGGATCAGGAAAAAGATTGCGATGAACCAAGCGCGGTTATCCCCCCATGACAGTGTCCCTACGTATCCGTTTGCCATGCTCCACCAAACCAGTGCCTCGAGCGCCGACCAGATTGTTACGCCTGATGCCAGCGACCATGTCATGTTGTCGAGCACTTGTGAGTTGAAGGTGAACATCCGTCCTTTGCGTGGGAACGGGCGCGGGTCGTATTTTTTGTCGTCGCCTTGCATGGCGTAAGCGTGGAACCAAAGGTGCAGTGATCCTGCGACAACGCAAAGCAGGATGAAGTTGCGCGCAAAGATCAGGGTGATCCAGCCGATGCTGAATGTCTCGGTTTGTGCCAGTGTTGGGCTTGCCCAGAAATAGCTCGCGACGGCGAGGCCTGCGATGCACAGGTTGATCGTGATGATGAACCAGCTGTCGAAATACCAGCGGAACGCCGCCATCGGTTTGGGAGGCCATTGCCAAAGAGGAGAGACTTGGATCGGCCCGTCGGGCGCGTGGTTCCACTCTTTCCTATTTGTCAAAGTTGGACCCTTCGTCCGTCAGGATCGCCTTAAGTTCGGACAGGTGCCGCTCGTCCTGTTCTGGATAGTCCGCAAGTTCTTGGCTAGTCTTGGTCGCGATGTCATGTGGAATGATCCGCAGGGGCTGTCCGGTTTGCAGCGCACGGATGTAGGTTTCGCAGGCGCGTTCAAAGTAATAGAGTCTATTAAAGGTTTCTGCGACCGTATCGCCGATAATCATGATGCCGTGGTTGCCCATGACCATGACCTTATCCTTGGGGTCCGACAGCAGGGTGGCGCAGCGCGCGCCTTCTTCTTCAAAGGCCAAACCGCCGTAGTTTTCATCGACCACGTGACGTCCGTAAAACGTGCAGGCGTTCTGGTCGATGGGGGGCAATCGGCTGTCGGCAAGCGCCGCCAAAACGGTTGCATGGATCGAATGCACGTGCATGCAGCACCGCGCATGCGGCACACCGCGGTGGATACCCCCATGCAGCCCCCACGCCGTTGGGTCGGGCGCATCTGGTCCGGTCAGGGTTTCAGGATCGTTGGCGTCTACGATGATCATATCGCTTGCTTTGATCCTACTGAAATGTGCCTGATTGGGGTTCATCAGGAACTTGGTTCCATCATCATTGATCGCGAGGCTAAAGTGGTTGGCGACCCCTTCATGCATGTTCAGCCGTGCTGCCCACCGAAAAGCAGCAGCCAGATCAACCCGTTCTTGCCAGAATTTCATATTGTCGCGCATGATGTTCCCCTTGGTGTGTTGCGTTGATATTTGCAGCGGATCAAAGTTCATTCAAGCTTGAATGCGACATCTGAGCGGTACTTGAACATTCGATTGATATGGGGGATGCCTGATCTGGATAACTTTACGAGGAGCCACCGCATGGAACAGCCAATTTGCCTTGTTGGTATTGGAAAGATCGCTGTTGATCAGCACGTGCCTGCGATTGCTGCGAGCGGTGACTGGACCTTGGCCGCGACGGTTAGTCGTGCGGGCACTGTTGAAGGTGTTCCATCATATTCGGATTTCGATGCAATGCTGGCTGAGCGCCAAGATATTCATACCATTTCATTATGTCTGCCGCCTGTCCCGCGCTATGATTATGCCGCGCGCGCGATTGCTGCTGGCCGTCATGTGATGCTGGAAAAACCACCGGGTGCGACGTTGGCCGAGGTGCAAGATTTGCAGACGATGGCTGCCGCCCGAGGTGTGTCGCTTTATACCACGTGGCATAGCCGCATGGCCAAGGGCGTCGCTGCTGCGAAGGTATTTCTGTCGGATAAGGTCGTCACTGGTGGTCATATCGATTGGAAAGAAGATGTGCGCCGTTGGCACCCCGATCAAGACTGGATTTTCGAGCCGGGCGGCATGGGTGTGTTTGACCCAGGTATCAACGCCTTGTCGATCTTGACTAATGTTCTGCCAGCCCCTGTGCATATCAAAAGCGCCGAGTTGCAGTTTCCAGCGAACAAGTTCACGCCGATTGCCGCCTCCGTTCAGTTTAGTGGTGATCTTACGATGGAGTTGGACTGGCTAAACGAAGGTCGTCAGATGTGGGAAATGACCCTGCGCGCTGGCGGTGATGTCGTGGCCTTGTTGGATGGCGGTAATCGCTGTGTGATCAATGATGTGGAGGTCGCGGGTACGACGTTGGACGAATATCCCGCGCTATATCATCATATGGCAACGCTTGTGCGCGAAGGGCGGTCCGATGTGGATTTGGCCCCAATGGTGCATGTGTCTGATGCGATGACATTGGGCAAACGTATCAACGTCGCCCCGTTTTCGTTTTAAGGCGCAAGCAACCTGCGCAGGGTGTGTTCGAGAAATATTGCGGCCCCTGGATAGGGGTCATCGGACCCTAAAACCGCGCGGACTTGCACATCAAAATCAGCGTAGTGCTGTGTCTGTCCCCAGATCAAGAATATCAGGTGATAAGGGTCTATTACGGCGATTTTGTCGTCATTAACCCATGTTTGGATGATCGCTGCTTTTTCATCTACCAAGGATTTCAGGGTAGGAAGTGTGTACGCCAATCGCGGCGCGCCTTGCAGGATTTCATTGGCAAATAATCTGCTTTCACGCGGGTAGTCGCGGCTAAGGTCTAGTTTACGCTGCGCGTACGTCAGAATTTCCGTGATCGGATCGCCATCGGCGTCCATGTCCCGCAGAGGATCGAGCCAAAGATCGAGCAAAGACGCCAGCACCTCTTGGTGGATCGCTTCTTTTGATGGGAAATAATACAGCAAGTTCGGTTTTGACAAACCAGCCGCTGTTGCGACTTGGTCGACCGTGGCACCACGGAACCCAAATTGTGAAAAGACGTCTAGTCCCGCAGACAGGATCGTGGAACGGTTTTTTTGTTGTATGCGGGTCGCTGGTTTTGTCATATTCCATCCATCGTGGCATAGTTTTATTCCGATGACACTGAAAACATGACAAGGGCCCAGACTCAATGACGATCAGCTTGAATGACAGTAATACGTGGGTGGTAAAATGCGGCTTGATGGTCGGGTTATTCATTTTGTCGGCATGTGCCCGTCCTGTGGTCGATCCGTTGTTGTTGCCGCTGTCTGTGGACGCAGCGATCCCGTCGGACATTGATCGCTCTGAGGTGAACCGTGATCCTGATGGGTGCTATTTCTACACGTTTGCGTCGGAGTTGTTTGTAGTTCGTGACAGTACCGGTGCCCCGATTTGCATAGCAACCTGATGTGTCGCATTTGGGATGGTCAGCTGCCTTGAACAGTGGTTGTTTCTGCCAAATATGTGAGGGCAGTTGAATGGCGTATCTTTTGGGTGTCGATACCGGTGGTACGTATACTGACGCGGTGATTTTGGATGAGGCGACGGATGCGGTTTTGGCAAGCGCCAAGGCGCTGACGTCCCGTCCAGATTTGGCCGTTGGGGTTGGTGCTGCGATTGATGCGGCATTGGCTGATGCTGCGATTGATCCTGCCGAGGTCGCGATGGTGTCCCTGTCTACGACGCTTGCCACGAATGCGTTGGTTGAAGGCCAAGGTGGTCGCATTGCGCTGGTGTTTATTGGATTTGACCCTGCCGAGCTGGGCCGTGCTGGTCTGACGGATGCGTTGCGTGGTGACCCGGTTATCGCATTGGCCGGTGGCCATTCCCACGCTGGCACCGAGGTCATGCCGTTGGATTTGGCTGCGTTAGAAAGTGCGGTGCGCGGCCTTGATGCGGGTGTCACAGGGTTTGCCATCGCCGCAAGTTTCGCCACGCGCAATGCTGCGCATGAGGTTGCTGCCCGTGATCTGATCCGCGATTTGATGGGGAAACCTGTGACCTGTTCGCACGAGCTGTCGTCTGCATTGGGCGGGCCGAAGCGTGCGTTAACCGCCGTGCTGAACGCCCGTTTGATCGGGATGATCGACGGACTAATCGGTGCCTGTGAAGGCCATTTGGCCCATGTCGGTATTGATGCCCGCCTGATGGTTGTGCGCGGTGACGGTGCCTTGGTGTCTGCAGATGTTGCCCGCGAAAAGCCGATTGAAACGATTTTATCTGGCCCTGCGGCGTCGATTGCTGGCGCGTCTTGGTTGACAGGCGAGCAAGATGCATTGGTGTCTGACATTGGCGGAACGACCACGGATGTGTGTCTATTACAGGCCGGACGCCCAAAAATTGACCCACAAGGTGCCCGCGTTGGTCCGTACCGCACAATGGTAGAGGCGGTTGCGATGCGCACGACTGGCCTTGGTGGCGACAGCGAAGTGCACGTTGTTGACGGCTTGGGCGGTGGCTTGCGGCTTGGGCCGCGCCGGTTGATGCCGATTGCGCTGGCGGCGCGCGATCATCCAGAGCTGGTGCACCGCTTGCTGGATCGTTGTCTCTCAAGCGACGTGCCGCCAGCTGATGGTGGCCAATTTGCGATACCGATTTTTACGGTCCTGCCAGAGGGGCTTGATGCCCGCGAAACCGCTGTTGCAACCCGTCTGCTAAATGGTCCTTTGCGTGCCGGCGAAGCTGCGGCGACCCGCATGGAACACCCCGCGTTGATGCGTCTTGTCACGCGCGGCATGGTGATGATTGCCGGTGTGACCCCGTCGGATGCATCTCATACGTTGGGTCGTCTTGATGTCTGGGACACGAATGCCGCAACCAAGGCGCTGACGCTGTTTGCACGCAGGCGCATTGGATCAGGTGATCGGCTGGCATCAGGGCCTGATGCGATGGCCCAGATGGTGATTGATCAGCTGACAAAACAAACGGTGGATTGCCTGTTGCAGGCGGCGTTCGACGAAGACGGTTGGCCGCAACCCGATGTGTTGGCCTCCCATCCGCTGACAATGGCTGGCTTGAGCCAGCATAGCGGTGTCGTGCAGGTTGATCTGCGGCTTGGCGTGCCTGTAATCGGGCTTGGCGCGTCTGCTGCTGCTTATTACGTCGCTGTTGGTGAACGCCTGAACACACGCATGATTTTGCCCAAACATGCGGGCGTTGCCAACGCGATTGGGGCTGTTGTCGGGCAGGTTGCGATGCGCGCAAGTGGCACTGTGACCAGTCCAGGAGCCGGATCGTTTGCGGTTCATTTGCCGGAAGGTATCCGCCAATTTTTGACAGCCGATGATGCGATGACCGCGTTGGAAGATGCCTTGCGCTCTGAGGCGGGGGAAAGCGCGCGTGCTGCTGGTGTGGAGGAAATCCGGTTCACCGTGGCCCGGAACATTAAACAGGTCGATATTGAGGGCCAGCCGATGTTCATTGAGGCATCGGTCAAAGTTACCGCCCAAGGTCGTCCGCGTATTGCAGTTGGCTAGGCTTGCCTCACGTTTTTGTCATGTCGATTGCGTGAAACGGTTTGCTGGGCCACAAGGTGCCTAGTTTGAAAGGACCTTTATGCTTGACCGGTATGCCCGCCGATTGATTGATCCGCCGCTGAATGAAGCTGGCCGGATGATTGCGGCGCGTGGGATCAGTGCAGACGATGTGACGCTGATTGGCCTTTGTTTGGGTCTAATTTCGGCGATTTGTATCGCGCTGGGCGCACCGTTCTTGGCATTATTTCCACTGCTTGCCAGCCGGGTCGCAGATGGGCTTGATGGCGCTGTTGCGCGGGCGACTTGTACCACCGATTTTGGCGGCTACTTCGATATCGCCGCGGACTTTCTGTTTTACGGCGCTATTCCAGCGGCGTTTGTCTTTGCTGACCCAACAACGAACGGGGCCGCAGGCGCGTTTTTGTTGATGGCGTTCTACTTCAACGGCACCAGCTTTTTGGGCTTTGCCATTCTTGCGGAAAAGCACGGTCATAAGACCGATGCGCAGGGGCAAAAGTCGCTTTACTATTCTAACGGCATTCTGGAAGGGACCGAGACGATTGCGTTCTTTGTCCTACTTTGTCTGTTTCCCACATATTTTGTGCCGCTGTCTTATGTGTTTGGCGCACTATGCTTTGCGACTGCTATCTTGCGCATTTACAGCGCCAAACAGACTTATACTGACTAAAGGACCATCTTGATGAAACATCTTGCTATTCTTGCTGCGCTTATCGCCCCTGTGGCGGCAATTGCAGACCCTAATCCAGCGGATTGGGATGCTGTTAAGGCAGAGGCCAAGGGTCAAACCGTATATTGGAACGCATGGGGTGGATCGACCACCACAAACGATTTCTTGGCATGGGTTGGATCGCGTGTGTCCGAGGATTACGGTGTCATACTTGAGCATGTGAAGCTGACCAATACCGCTGACGCTGTTACCCGCGTTCTTGCTGAAAAGCAGGCTGGTGAAAACGATGATGGTGCCATCGATATGATCTGGATTAACGGCGTAAACTTTGCTGCTATGAAAGAGGCCGACCTGTTGTTTGGTCCTTATGCAGAGCAGTTGCCGAACTGGTCGGTTGTGGATGTTGCCGAAAAAACTGTGCAGTCCGATTTCACGGTCCCAACCGATGGGTTTGAAAGCCCGTGGGCCATGGCGCAGGTTGTGTTTGTACATGACACTGCTGACATGCCTGAGCGTGTTGGGTCCATGCAGGCGTTGCTGGAGTGGGCGCAGGCGAACCCCGGTCGCTTTAGCTATCCACAGCCGCCAGATTTCTTGGGCACGACGTTTCTCAAGCAAGTTTTGGTTGATATCTTGCCAGATGCGAGCGTTCTGTCCGCCCCAGCGACGGATGAAAATTATGCCGAAGTTTCTGCCCCGCTTTGGGCATATCTTGATGCATTGACCCCAAACCTGTGGCGTGAAGGTAAGGCATATCCTGCGACAGGCACCGCGATGTTCCCACTGATTGCTGATGATGAACTGGATCTGTCGATTTCGTTTAGCCCCGGTGCTGCGTCGACTGCGATTGCCAACTTTGAATTGCCAGACACCGTGCGCACCTTTGTGTTGGACAAGGGCACAATCGGGAATGCGTCGTTTGTGACTGTTCCTTACAATTCAGGGTCCAAGGCGGGCGCGATGATTGTCGCCAACTTCTTGATGTCTCCAGAGGCGCAGGCCCGCGCGCAGGACCCTGCGATTTTGGGTTATGGCACGGTCTTGGATATGACCGCGATTACCGCAGATGAACGAGCGGTGTTTGATGGGCTTGATCTTGGCATTGCGACCTTGTCGCCAGCTGATCGGGGCACTGTTCAAGCGGAGCCGCACCCAAGCTGGGCCACGCGTTTGGCTGATGATTGGGCGGATCGTTACGGCGTTGCGCAGTAAGCTGTCAACCGACGTGAAAACGCGCCACGATCACAAGTCACGGCGCGTTTTGCCTGTGTTGCCTGCAATAACGTTGCTCGCGATGCTTGGACCAGTGATTGCGGGGCTTTACGGCACTATTTTGCCCGCGTTTGGGCATTTGCCTGCCGCGGGACTGACAGGTCCGACGCTATCCCCGTTTTATGATTTGTTTGATTGGGCCGGATTGCCGCGCGCCGTTATGCTGTCTGTTGGCGTGGGTGTTGGTGCAACAGCACTGGCGTTGACCATTGTTGCGCTGTTGACAGCTGGCTGGTCTGGCACCCCCGCGTTCCGGTTCTTAGAACGGTTGCTGTCGCCATTGTTGTCGGTTCCCCACGCTGCTGCCGCGTTTGGGTTGGCGTTTTTGATCACCCCGTCTGGGTGGCTGTCGCGGGCAGTTTCACCTGCAATCACGGGCTGGGACCGACCACCTGATTTGTTGATCGTTCAAGACACTTGGGGCCTGACGATGATGGCCGGATTGGTCATCAAAGAGGTGCCGTTCTTGCTGCTGATCACGCTCGCCGCACTTGGCCAAGCTGATACTGGACGCAGTGCTGCAGTGGCCAAAGCGCTGGGTTATGGCCGTTTGACGGGCTGGCTGAAAACCGTGTTCCCGCGCGTTTATGCGCAAATCAGGCTGCCGGTTTATGTGGTATTGGCCTATTCAATGTCGGTCGTCGATGTCGCCGTTATTTTGGGACCGAACACCCCGCCGAGCCTTTCTGTTTATATTGTGCGTCTTATGTCTGACCCCGACTTGGCGATGCGTTTGCAAGGGGCCGCTGCTGCGTTGTTGCAACTGGCGTTGGTCATTGGCGCGTTGATGGCTTGGCGCATTGGTGAAGCCATTGTCACGGTCCTTGGGCATCGCTGGATTATGTCTGGTACGCGCGGAAAAATCGACCCTATTGTTGGAGGATTGGCCCTAACTGCAGGGATCGTTTGTGCGTTTCTTGTGCTTGCTGGCATTGTGGTTTTGGGCGTCTGGTCGTTTGCAGGATATTGGAGCTTTCCTGATTTTCTGCCCGATCAGTTGAGCGGACGAAATTGGATGCGTTTTGGGCCAGGAACGGTGGAAGCACTGGGTGAAACGGCGTTGATTGCCGCTGTGGTCACGCTCGCAGCGCTGGCTCTTACGGTAGGCTGCTTGGAGGCCGAGTACCGCTATGGTTTGCGCCTGTCGTCGCGGGGTATATGGTTGCTTTATTTGCCATTGCTGGTGCCGCAGACTGCGTTCCTGCCGGGCTTGCAGACATTGATGTTGAACATTGGGGCGGATGTCGGGCGGTTGCCTGTGATGCTGGCTCATCTGGTGTTTGTGCTGCCTTATGTGTTTTTATCATTGGCGGATCCGTTCCGTGCGTGGGATGTGCGGATGGGGGTGATTGCAAATGCGCTGGGCGCGCGTCCTGACCGTGTCCTTTGGAAGGTGCGATTGCCGATGTTATTGCGTCCAGTTTTGACGGCCGCGGCTGTTGGGTTTTCGGTGTCGGTCGGGCAGTATCTGGCGACGTTGTTGATTGGTGGCGGACGCGTGGCCACCCTAACGACTGAGGCTGTCGCACTGGCGTCAGGCGGTGATCGTCGTGCCATTGGTGTTTACGGTTTAATGCAAACGGGTGCCGCGCTGATCCTGTTTGCACTGGCTTTGATTGTGCCTGCAATTGTGTGGCGCAACAGAAAAGGACTGCGGTATGGATAGGGGTCTAACACTGCGCGATGTGACAATATTGAAGAACGGTGCGCCGCTTTTGTCATTGTCCCGTCATATTGGCCCAGGGGAAGTTCTGTCAGTTATGGGGCCGTCTGGGGTTGGAAAGTCCACGCTGCTTGCTTTCATTACGGGCACGCTGGCCCAAGATTTTTCGGCGACGGGCACGATAATTTTGGACGGTATGGACGTCACCGATGCGCCCGCGTACCAGCGCCGCGTTGGGATATTGTTTCAAGACGATCTGCTGTTTCCGCATTTGTCTGTGGGTGCAAATTTGGCGTTTGGTCTGCGTGCTGGTGGGTCCAAGGTGGACAGGCAAACCCGCATTGACGAAGCCTTGGCAGAGGTCGGGCTGGACGGGTTTGCGGACCGTGATCCGGCGACATTGTCTGGTGGGCAAAAAGCCCGCGTTGCTTTGATGCGGATGCTGTTGTCGGACCCCTGCGGTTTACTGCTGGATGAGCCGTTTTCGCGGCTTGATACCGCGTTGCGCGCCCAAGTCCGCGAACTAGTATTTGCCCGTGCCAAAGCCCGCGCACTGCCCGTTCTGATGGTCACTCATGATGCTGAAGATGCTGCCGCTGCGGGTGGTGATATTGTGACCCTATCCCCGCTTCATTGACGCTTGTGCATGCCCCCAAAACCACCGATGTGCTATTTTGGGGCCGTGTTGCAGGGATCAGGTGCGGCGCGGAACGGGCCCTACCCGAGACGGAATTTAGGCTGTGCGTTCGAAATTGGGACGGCCAAGTTCGGTCACCCGATTGAGTATGCGGACGCCAATCTTGGCTTCCGTTTTCTGGTTTTCGAAGGCGCGAGCTTTTAGCTTGGGCCCGATGACGGCCTTCCAGCGGCCCATGAGGGTTTCGCCTCGGCTGCGTTGATTGTAGCCAGAGGCTTTCTGCCAAGCCATCCGCCTGCGGGCTGCGATGTTGGCGATATGGTGATCGCGCACTGTCGGCTCCTGTGCCGCGTTTGGGCTCAGTACTGCGTTTTTGGGAGGCGGGATCGTGACCTCGATTGTCGATCCAAATCAAGCGACAAGCAAGTCAGATGTGGGTTCTCCATCGTAAGCTCCATCTGCGAGAAACAGATCAACGGGGCTGTCGACTTGATCCAACAGGTCCGGTAGCGCTGTCGTATCGCCGACCTCATCTGTGGTCAACTCGGAACAGACGATCTCGCCACTGACAAGATCGAGACCGAGGTGCAGCTTGCGCCAAGAGTGCCGTTTGCGCGTGGTTTTATGCTTTTCTTCAAGCCATTCGCCCTCACCGATCTATGCAACAAGGCCCGTTGCAGTGGTCAGGTGTGATTGCAGAAGTGGAAACAGCACTTTGTCAGTATTTGGAAGATCGCATATGATGGAAATTTTTGTCCCAACTACCCCTGGCGAGCTGATCGACAAATTGACGATTCTGCGCCTGAAGTCTGAAAAGATGACCGATGCTGCAAAGCTGGTTAATGTGTGTCACGAGATGGCTGTGCTGTCGCAGACTGCGACGGCTGCGATCCCGATGTCGCCTGCATTGCGGGCCCTGTGGGACGAGCTTTATGAGATAAATGCAGACCTTTGGGTCATCCAAGACGACATTCGTGCGTTTGAGGCGAAGTCCGACTTTGGTCCTGGATTCATCGGATTGGCCCGTGCCGTTTATGTTACCAACGTTGAGCGCGCCCGTGTTAAGAAGAACATCAACCTGCTTCTGGGATCCCAGATTGTGGAAGAAAAATCATATACTGAATTTGGGAATCCATCATGACAATCGACGCCCGTATCAAAGCCGCTCATGACGCGTTGGCCGAACTTCAAACTGAACTTGTCGCAAAGCTAGCGACTGAGAAGACCCGCGCCCGTGCGCCGCTGACCCGCCAATTGCATACCGTGCGTGGCATGCTGAGCCCGACGTTTCCTTATGCTTCGCAAGCTGGCCAAGATTTGATTGTCGATCGCATTATGAACCAAAAAGAGGGCGGCACATTTGTTGATGTCGGTGCCTATGACGGTGTCACTGGTTCCAACACGATGTTCTTTGAGCGTTGGCGCAATTGGACAGGTGTGATGGTTGAACCTGTTGCTGCCCAGCGTGCCAAGGCAGAGAAAATGCGCACATCCCCGTGCATGGAATATGCTGTGTCCGACAAGAAAGGCACCGCTGATTTTATTACCGTGACCAAAGGGTTTACCCAAATGAGTGGCCTGTCCAAAACTTATGACGATCAGATGCTTAAGCGCATTAGGTCCGACCCGCGCCATGCTGAGAATGTGGTTAAGGTCCCGACGCGGTCGTTGTCTGCCATATTGGTTGAGACTAATATTATGCACCCCGATTTTGTCTCATTGGACATTGCGGGTGGTGAATTGGCCGCCTTGCAGAAATTCCCATTTGATAAGCATGATGTCACTATTTGGTCGATTGAGAACAACAATGCTGATCTGGCTTTACCTGCCTTGATGCGCGAAAAAGGCTATAACCTTGCTGAGTTTTGTGGGCCTGACGAAATTTATGTTAAAATGCAGAAATAATGCATTCTAAGACAATCCAATCTTTAAGTACCATTTCACCCCCTGACGCCTAAATCGATCTTGAGTGACAAAATTAGGGGTGAACGATGACGACAGCAAATGCACCGATCATAATAAAACGTAAGAAGGTCATCCAAGGCGGTGGTCACCACGGTGGCGCATGGAAAGTTGCTATTTAAAATTGCCTTTTTGAAGTGGTGGCGCATTTTGCACCATGATTTCGGGATACGTAACCAAAGGGTGACGTGTGAAAAGTCATTCTGACCTTCCCCAAAGAAATTGCTTGGTGAGGTTCCATTTTGGATATATTTGCAAACTGCATCAGTGGCCCTAAACATGGTCTTAACGCTGCTCAGTAAGATCGCGAAAATTTGATATAACTAGATTCTAACTTCGTTTGCTGAGGCCTGTATTTCTTGTCTGGACCTGCGCGATCTGCCCGGTCTGGTCATAGACACGCAGCCCCATGCGGACGTCTTTTAGTTCCGCGACGCGGGTTCGTGCCGCTTGGACACCCGCAATGGCGGACGTTAAGAGTGGTTGGTTTTCCTCCAGCGCAGAACGGATTTTGGTGAGCGTTCCGGTGACCACTGGGGAGTTATTAAGTGCCGTGAGCAGCGTTTCTTTTTTCGCGACGCAATGATCCACCGCTAGAAAATCAGCTTGAATGATCGCCTCTCGTTCGCGGTTCAATAGTTCAAGAAGCTGCGTAGCCGTGGAATCAACCATTAATATCTGCCTTCATCGCTTCAAACAAAGCCTCGGCGAGCCCAATTCCGCTAGCCTTTACCAAATCTTTTGCCTGTGCTTCTCGGAGGAAAGATGAGAATTGACCCTCGCCAATTCCGCCGCCAAATGTGGAACGTGATGCGCCTAGACCCGCTGATTTCAGCATCTCGGACAAAAAAGTTGCCTCCAGATTCTCTGCTGCTTCGCGCATTTTTGAATCAACAGAATTAACTTTTTGCACCACATTTAAATGTGGAGGTGGGAGAGCTGGAACTATTGTCATTATGCGAATCTGTGTTGCGATTTTTTTCGACAATGGCCCCACGTGGTAAATAAATCGGTAAGGATATTCGGTTAAGAATGCGGAAAGGAAAATTGCCGGAGCCTGCATGTATATTACCCCAACGACACAGACCGCACCCACCGCTTCTGATCTCGGAACGCCTGTTGAGGCTCGTCCAGTAGGCGAGTTTGCGCAGGTTCTAAAGAACCTTTTGACAGGTGAAAAATTGACTGCGCCAACACCTGACGTCAAGAAATTGGCGCAAGAACAAGAGGATTCTGACGGGGGTGATTTGGATGAAAAAGAGATGCTTCCAGACTTATCGAATGAGGAAACCTTGCTGTCAGATGAGGTGATGGAAACCGATTTTCTGTCCGAAAACCAACAAATTGAGAGTCAGAATGCGGTAGTGTATAAGCGCGCGTCGAGCACGGACATGACGACTTTGCTGCGTGATTTTGGCATCGAATTGCCAACAAAAATTGCAGTACTGCCTTCTGAGGACGGCGTGCCAGCGCCTCAGGCGACCGCCGGTAACTCGATTCTTGAGATGAAAAAACGACCGACCGAACCGATCTGGACTGCGGCAAGGCAATTTATTCAACCAGCTGCATCATCAGCAAGCGCCACTGCTGAGGAGGGCGGTTCAACCGTCCCGAATGCCGACAAGTCTAGCCAGGTTTTGCCAGCAGCCGCATTGTGAGGGCTCGGCATGTTATTTGACCCGGCAAAGAAAATTGAGCCACTACTGGCCACAGCGCAAATTCCGTTGCCCAAAAGTGATAGGGTTGTTCCGAGTGTTCGTTTTGGCCCTGATCAAAAGCCACACGCTGCGATGGAAGCGATGCCTCTTGGGCCGAGGACGGCTGAACCAAGTATTCGTGAAGATCAAAGGAACCTCCCTGCGGTGAATGGCGCAAACCCTCCGTCAGCGCCCGCCAATCCGGTTGTTCCAATTGTTGCAATCAAGTTGATGATTGTGGATGACGGTTCTGTCGAAAGCGCGTTTTCCTTGTCGTCATTGGATACGTCAAAGACAGGCCCATTGATCACAACGCATCCGCCGGATGTACGCAAGCCGAATCCGACGTTCACGCCCGCTACCGCACAGCAGTTGGCTGTCGCGGTGCACAAAACGCAAGACGGAGTCACGTCGCTGGTTTTGAACCCAGAGGAACTTGGGCGCGTTAGATTGGCTATCACTACGCAGGACGGAATTATGGCCGTCATGATCACGACCGAGCGTGCAGAAACCCAAGACCTGATGTGGCGACATATCGATATGCTTGCGCAAGAAATGAGAGAGCTTGGGTACGAAAGCGTTGGCTTTAGTTTTTATGGGCGTGGTGGTGGTGGCCATGAAAGCCAAACCACCCCAGAGCGGATCATCGAGCAAGAGATGCTGCATGCGGATGCGCCATGGGCTGCAACCGCGGCCCAAAGCGGCCTAAGTTTACGTCTTTAAGGAGATATCATGAAAGTTACCCAAGCAAATACGTTGAGCGGGCCAGGATTAGCAACGCAAGCCACCGATTCCAGAGAGATCAGTTCGGATTTTGAAACCTTTTTGCGGATGTTAACTGTGCAAATGGAAAATCAGGATCCGCTAAACCCCGTTGATTCGTCCGATTATGCGGTTCAGCTGGCGACTTTTTCGGGTGTTGAGCAGCAGGTGCAAACCAACGATCTGCTTCGCAGTTTGGCCACGCAATTGGTGTCCGGTGGCATGGCTCAGATGGCGGCTTGGGTTGGCAAAGAGGCCCGCGCACCCACCGCGGCATATTTTGATGGAGGTGCAATTACTTTGGCGCCAAACCCGGTCACAATTGCATAACGGGCAGAGATCATCGTGAAAAACGAAGCTGGCGACGAAGTCGAAAGGTTCGATATCCCCATTGGCGCCGAACCGTTAGAGTGGTCTGGGCTCGACGCGCAGGGAAATTCGCGCGAACTGGGGCTCTATTCATTTGAAGTTGTCAGCTATTCCGGAGACGATATATTGGCCCAAGATGCTGTTGAGGTATACAGCACAGTCACTGAGGTACGATCGCAGGGTGGCGAAATCGTTCTCATACTTCAAGGCGGAGCAGCAATCGCGAGCAGTCAGGTCAGCGCCTTGCGTGACCCCACACTCTAAAGCGCTTGGATCAAAAGAATGGCTGCTCCGGTTAATACGGCGCCCAATGTCATCCATGCCAGCCGCGCACGGCGGCGTTGGGGTCTTTGAACGGCAACAGGGTTGTTCTGCCGTATCAGGGCATCCTCGGCGAGCTTTGGAAGAAGCGGGCCAAATTTGGCCAAAACGCGGATCGTTGCAGCCAAGTCTTTTACCAACGCCCTTGGGCCGATCGATTCTTTGATGTAGTTTTCAACAACAGGGCGCGCATCGTGCCAAAGGTTCATATTCGGATCAAGCGAGCGCGCAACGCCTTCTACGACGACCATCGTTCTTTGCAGCAAGATCAGCTCGGTCCGCGTTTCCATGCCAAACCGCTGGGTAACTTCGAACAGGTATGACAGCAGGCGGGCCATCGAAATGCGGCTTGCGTCCATTCCGAAAATGGGCTCACCAACGGCACGCAATGCACGGGCGAAGGCGTCAACGTCCATGTGCGCGGGTACATAGCCTGCTTCAAAATGAACTTGTGCGACACGCGCGTAATCTTTGCGAATAAATCCAAACAAGATCTCGGCATAAACCCGGCGAGTGTATTCGTCGATCTGCCCCATGATCCCAAAATCGTAGGCAACGATATCACCATTTGCGGTGACCTTGAGGTTGCCTTGGTGCATGTCGCCGTGGAAAAATCCGTCGCGTAGCGCATGGTTCAAAAATAGCTGCAAAACACGCGCGGCAAGCGCCCGTCGATCATGACCAGCTGCATCCAGCGCCGCGTTATCACCAATATTTGTGCCTTCGACCCAATCGAGTGTCATGACGCGGCGACCAGATAGGTGCCATTTTATTTTAGGGACATCAAACCCTGCGTCGTCGTGTGTATTGGCGGCAAATTCGGACGCAGCGGAGCTTTCGAGTCGCAAATCCAATTCGCCCATGACCACACCTTCAAAATGGGTGATCACATCCATCGGACGCAAGCGGCGTGACGATGGTGACAGCAATTCAATCGTACGTGCCGCAAAATAGAACGCGTCAATGTCGCGCTGGAATGCGCGTTCAATTCCAGGACGCAAGATTTTTACGGCCACCGCTTCACCTGTGTCGGCAAGGTGTGCCTTGTGTACTTGCGCCAATGATGCCGCGGCGACTGGCTCAGAAAAGCTGCTAAAAAGCGTCTCAACAGGCTGGCCCAATTCGCGCAAGATTTCGGCGCGCGATTCTTCCATTGAAAACGGCGGCAGCTTGTCTTGCAGCACGCGCATTTGCACGGCGAGTTCATCGCCGACCACATCAGGGCGGGTCGACAATACCTGCCCGAATTTGATGTAGGCGGGCCCAAGGGCGGTCAGTGCGCGCGGGGCAGGCGGCATTGTTGGGTCGCCTTTGTACCCCAGCCATTGAAACGGCCACACGACCGTGCGGACGACGATGCGCAATAACGGCCCAACCTCGAGCGCATCAAGTATGATGCCCATTGCGCCGGTCCGTTCCAACGTTGCGCCAGTTCGGATCAGCCGGATAATGTTGTGTGGACCGCGCATGTTATAATTTCCAACCGGAATGAAGCGCCGCGATACCCAGCGACAGGTTGCGGTATTTCGCGTTTTCAAACCCTGCGATTTTCACCATCTCAAGGAACGTTTCCTGATCTGGAAACTTGCGGATCGATTCGACCAAGTATTGGTAACTGTCCCGATCATTCGCGATCAATTGCCCCATTCGCGGGATCACGTTGAACGAATAGGCGTCATAAGCGGCCTGCATCATCGGGCTTGGTAGCTGGCTGAATTCCAAAACCATCAAACGGCCACCTGGGCGCAGAACACGGAATGCTTCGTTCAGGGCCTCTTGTGGGCGGGTCACGTTTCGGATGCCAAAGCTGATCGTGTAGACGTCAAACGTGTTGTCCGCGAATGGCAGCGCCATTGCGTCGCCAACCACCCAATCAAGGCTGTCAGACATCGTCGCGGCCTCTGCGCGGGTTTTTCCTGCAATCAGCATGGATTCGGTAATGTCGCAGACCGTCGCGTGACCAGATCCAGCACGGCCCAAGAATTTAAACGAAATATCGCCCGTCCCGCCAGCCACATCCAACAGCTTTTGCCCTGCACGCGGTGCAAGCCAATCCATCATCGCTTCTTTCCAGATGCGGTGAATCCCAACGGACATCACGTCGTTCATGATGTCGTATTTGCTGGCAACAGAAGAGAACACGCCTTGCACGCGCCCTGCTTTTTCGTCTTCACGGACGGTTTCAAAACCAAAGTGTGTGGTGTTTTCGGTCATAGGGGCTTGTCGTCCTTTGCGGTGACCCTAACATCGGGCTCAAATGCGCTATATCGCGCCTACACCTTTATAGAAAGTGTCCCATGCCCGAATTACCAGAGGTCGAGACGGTTCGTCGCGGGTTGGCACCTGTGGTGGAAGGCGTACAGATCACCCAAGCCGACGTAAACCGCCCTGATTTACGCTGGCCATTCCCCGAACGCATGGCGGATCGGTTGACTGGTAAAACGGTTCTGCGTCTGCGCCGTCGTTCCAAATATATTCTCGCCGATCTAGATAGCGGCGAGACGTTGCTGATCCATCTCGGCATGTCTGGCCGTATGACGATTTCGGGGCATACCGTTGGTGATTTCCATCATCCGCATCCTGCAGCGGCCAAACATGACCATGTGGTATTCCATATGGCGAATGATGCACGGATTACGTTCAATGATTCCCGCAGGTTTGGCGCGATGGACCTTATGGCGACCGGAACGGAGGCTGATTTCTGGCTCATTCGCGATTTGGGGCCAGAGCCGCTTGGGAATTCATTTGACGAAGATTACTTGGTCGCGCGTCTAAAAGGGCGCAATACGCCGATCAAATCAGCACTGCTGGATCAGCGGATCGTGTCGGGTCTTGGCAATATCTATGTTTGCGAGGTGCTATATCGTGCGGGCATCCATCCTGGGCGTAAGGCTGGTGAAATTAGCGCGAAACGCATTCGGTCTTTGGTCCCGTTAATCCGCGAAGTTTTGAACGAAGCAATCGCCGCAGGAGGGTCATCTTTGCGCGATTATCGGCAAACGGACGGTGAACTGGGATATTTCCAGCATAATTTTGCGGTGTATGATCAAGTGGGAAATCCGTGCCCAACTGACGGATGCCAAAGGACAATTGACCGAATCGTCCAGTCTGGGCGGTCGTCATTCTTTTGTCCGCAATGCCAAAGATAGCTTGATCCGGCATCTGAGTTGTTTCATCACTTAAATCTGATAGCAGCAACTTTGGACATGACATGGCCTTTGAGACAATCATCGTAGACACCACCGATTATGTGGCAACGATCACATTAAACCGGCCGGACGCGCTTAATGCGCTGAATGCCAAACTGATGTCTGAATTGTGCCAAGCACTGGAAGACGCGGACGCAAACGACAAGGTGCGCTGCGTCGTGATCACTGGATCGGAAAAGGCATTTGCCGCCGGCGCCGACATCACTGAAATGTCCGGACAGTCGTTCGTGGACATGTATACCAAGAATTATTTTGCGCCCGAGACAACCCGTTTCAACAACACCCGCAAACCGATCATCGCTGCCGTGTCTGGTTATGCGCTGGGCGGAGGCTGCGAGTTGGCGATGATGTGCGATTTTATCATTGCGTCCGATACCGCCAAATTTGGCCAACCCGAGATTAACCTTGGCGTCATCGCAGGGATCGGCGGCACACAGCGGCTTGCCCGCTATGTCGGTAAATCCAAGGCAATGGATATGAATTTGACTGGCCGCTTCATGGACGCCGCAGAGGCGGAGCGTTCGGGTCTCGTTAGCCGTGTTATCCTTGCAAGCAAGCTGCTGCCAGAGGTGCACAAAGTTGCTGAAAAAATTGCAGAGAAATCGCTGATCGCAACGATTGCCGTCAAAGACGCGGTGAACCGTGCGTTTGAGACAACATTGGCCGAAGGCGTGAACTATGAACGCCGCCTGTTCCAGTCGCTATTTGCGACCGAAGACCAAAAAGAGGGCATGGCCGCCTTTGCAGAAAAGCGCGAGGCGCAGTTTCGCGATAAATAATGGTTTTCTTTGTGCTTTGATTGCACTAAAGACGCATCAGATATGCGCGTGCGGTCCGCTAGACCAGAATCACCGGTTCCAAAAACCCGGTCGGGCCAATTGCGCAGATAATTTTTATTGACCCGAACCTAAGGGAATCGACACCATGGCAAATACTCCACAAGCTAAAAAACGCGCACGCCAGAACGAGGCACGCTTTCAAGTCAACAAAATGCGCCGTTCGCGGATTCGTACGCACCTGCGTGCAGTTGAAGAAGCAATTGCTTCTGGCGACAAAGACGCATCCGTTGCTGCACTGAAGGCTGCTCAGCCAGAACTGATGCGCGGCGTGACAAAAGGTGTGGTGCATAAAAACACTGCATCACGTAAAATGTCGCGTCTGTCTTCACGTGTAAAAGCACTGGGCTAAACTACATCTTGGGCATCACCTGCCTGACGACACAACATGAAAGGCGCGCCCCGGTGGGTGCGTCTTTTCGTTTTGTGCAGGGTTTTTTCTGCGCATCCGCGACTTTCTAAGCCTTTTCAAAGGGGTCATAGATTCTTTTTGATCCTGACCCGAGTCAAGTGCGTTATTCTGTTGAAACGCGCCCGTTCCCCTTGCTAACTTATAGATGCGATTCACATCGTTCCGGGGGGGACATGAGTGAAATCGGCACATGATTGAAGCAAAGGTCTTAGCTTCATCGTTGGTCGTTCATTCATGCGAAGGGAATGGGCGCGTGACGGGCAACTGTCATATGACCAAACACTTTGCGTCTGCTGATGCTGCGTCAATTTGGACGCCGTGTTGTTGGTTGTTCTGAAGTCCAAAAACTGCCGACGGCGGCATGGCTCATGCTCACTGCATGATCAGGTCTGTCTGACGCTCTGGCGAGCTACGCAAGGCAATCACACCCAAAAGGGGACTTTGGGTGATCGGTCGTTTTGTGTCTGGAAGAAATTTGAACCGTGGCCGCATTAGGGTGGTCATTGAGGCTTAGATAAATTGAAACGGGACACTTATGACGAACGATGTGTGGCAGACGACCTTGGACGCTTTGAAGACAACCGTGGGCGCGAATAACTTTTCCAATTGGATCGCGCCGCTTGCTTTTTCGGATTCCAGCAATGGCGTTGTGACGTTCAACGTGCCCACCACGTTTATCGGCAATTACGTGCAGCAGAATTTTGGCGAGCAGATCATGTATCAGCTATCCTGTCAGGGCCAGAATGTGCAGCGTCTGGTTTTCAAAACCTCTGGCGCTGCCCGTCCCGCAGCCAATGCCGCTATAGCTACTCCTAAGCCCACACGTGTTGATCAGGTTTCTGGGGCCCCGATTGATGCGCGCTTTACCTTTGATACCTTTGTTGTCGGTAAGCCAAACGAGTTGGCACATGCCGCCGCTCGCCGCGTCGCCGAAGGCGGCCCCGTTACGTTCAACCCGCTGTTTTTGTATGGTGGCGTTGGCCTTGGCAAAACGCACCTTATGCACGCAATTGCCCATGAACTTCAGCGCCGCAACCCCGAACTAAACGTGCTGTATCTGTCGGCAGAACAATTTATGTACCGCTTCATCACTGCATTGCGTGACCGCAAAATGATGGATTTTAAACAGATGTTTAGATCCGTTGATGTGCTGATGGTTGATGACGTGCAGTTTATGGCCGGCAAAGACAGCACCCAAGAAGAATTCTTTCACACCTTCAACGCCCTGATTGATGGTCAAAAGCAGATCATCATTTCCGCAGATCGTGCACCAGGTGAAATTAAAGATCTCGAAGAGCGAATTAAATCCCGTCTTCAGTGTGGTTTGGTGGTCGATCTGCACCCAACCGATTACGAACTGCGTCTGGGCATTCTGCAATCTAAAGTTGACGTTTACCGCGCGCAATATCCGAACCTTGAAATCGCGACTGGCGTCATCGAGTTTTTGGCGCACCGTATTTCCACGAACGTCCGTGTTCTAGAAGGCGCGCTAACTCGTCTGTTCGCGTTTGCGTCCCTTGTTGGCCGTGAAATCACACTGGAACTTACCCAAGACTGCTTGTCGGACGTGCTCAAAGCATCTGATCGCAAGGTCACCGTAGAAGAAATTCAGCGCCGCGTGTCCGAGCATTACAACATTCGCCTGTCCGAGATGATTGGGCCAAAGCGGGTACGCACCTATGCGCGGCCGCGTCAGATGGCGATGTATCTAGCCAAACACTTGACCAGTCGGTCGCTGCCAGAAATTGGCCGTCGCTTTGGGGGCCGTGACCACACTACCGTTATGCACGGTGTGAAGCGTATTTCCGAGCTAAAGCTGACCGATAGTCAGATCGCAGATGATCTTGAATTGTTGCGCCGCGCACTGTCAGAATAGGCGCTGGGCCTTGACCTGACTGCAACAGTCAACGACAGTTTGATAAAGGCCCTTGAGAAGGATCGCAAATACGGTAATTTGACCTTCCTACAGGGGCAAACCCACATCAGATATGCGGAGCATGGGACATGAAGCTGAGTATTGAACGCGCGAGCCTGTTAAAGGCAGTTGCACAGGCCCAATCCGTTGTTGAGCGCCGTAATACGATTCCGATTTTGGCCAACGTGTTGATCGAAGCTGAAGGCGATAGTGTTCAGCTCCGTGCAACCGATCTGGATATCGAAGTCGTTGATCGCGCATCCGCCCAAGTGACCCGTGGCGGTGCGACGACCGTATCTGCCGTGACCTTGAACGAAATTGTCCGCAAGCTGCCTGATGGTGCGCTGGTGACTTTGACCGAAGACGGTGCAACTGGCCGTTTGACGATCGAGGCAGGCCGTTCAAATTTCTCTTTGGCGACATTGCCAAAAGAAGATTTTCCCGTGATGGCGACTTCTGATTACGCATCAAATTTCTCGGTGCCTGCGCCTGTTTTGCGCCGCTTGTTCGATAAATCAAAATTTGCGATCTCAACCGAAGAAACACGCTATTACTTGAACGGCGTCTACATGCATGTCGCTGATAGCGAAGGTGGCAAGGTGCTGCGCTGTGTGGCGACTGATGGTCACCGTTTGGCCCGTATCGACGCCGACTTGCCGCAGGGCGCTGGCGATATGGCCGGTGTGATTGTCCCACGCAAAACTGTTGGCGAAATGCGCAAGCTACTTGATGATGACGACATGCAGATCGCAGTGTCGGTATCCGAGACTAAAATCCGCTTTGCGACGCCAGACATCACGCTGACATCCAAGGTGATTGACGGCACATTCCCCGACTACACGCGCGTGATCCCGCAGGGAAATACCCGTAAAATGGAAGTCGACGCGTCGGAATTCGCTAAGGCAGTTGACCGCGTCGCGACCGTATCATCCGAGCGGTCCCGCGCCGTAAAGCTGTCGTTGGGCCAAGACAAATTGATCTTGTCCGTCAACGCCCCCGATAGTGGTGCTGCCGAAGAAGAGCTGTCCGTAGCCTATAGCGACGAGCGTTTGGAAATCGGTTTTAACGCCAAATACCTGCTCGAAATCGCAAGCCAAGTGGACCGCGAAAATGCTGTGTTCATGTTCAACTCTTCGGGTGACCCGACGTTGATGCGCGAAGGTAACGACACCTCTGCGATCTATGTCGTGATGCCAATGCGGGTCTAAGCGCCCGTCGATGGCGTTATTATTCATACCTAGAAAAAGCTGAGGGTCGGTGCATGTCGACCCTCGTTTTGTCTCAAATCACTCTCTCGCATTTCCGGTCGCATAAACGTGCGGTGATGGCCTGCGATGGCCGTCCTGTGGCGATTTATGGATCAAACGGCGCTGGTAAAACCAACCTGCTCGAAGCTGTATCACTGCTATCGCCCGGACGTGGATTGCGCCGCGCATCTCCCGATGACTTGATCCGCAGGCCAGAGGCGCTGGGTTGGAAAGTCACCGCAGACCTGCAATCACTGCACCAAACCCACGAGATTGAAACTTGGGCAGAGCCCGGTACATCACGTCAGGTGCGTATCGATGGCAAAGCAGCCGCGCAGGTCGCCTTGGGCCGGATTGGCCGCGTGCTATGGCTTGTTCCATCGATGGACCGGCTGTGGATCGAAGGTGCCGAAGGCCGTCGTCGGTTCTTGGACCGCGCAACCCTGTCGTTTGAACCGACCCATGCTGAGGCCGTGCTGACCTATGAAAAGGCGATGCGCGAACGCAACAGGCTGCTAAAAGACATGGTGCGCGATCCGCATTGGTACGTCGCGATTGAAAAGCAGATGGCCGACGCTGGCGCGCGGATACATGTGAACCGCACCGCCGCGATCGCCGCACTTACGCAGGCGCAGACAGCGACCCAGACGGCATTCCCGACCGCGGATCTCACCCTTATTCATCCCGACCCTGCAATTGAGACCCCTGATGATCCTGGTTTGTTGGTCGCGGGTTTCGCTGAAAGCCGGGCGCGCGACATGGCGGCTGGCCGTACCTTGATGGGACCACACCGTGCCGATTTACTGGCCGTTTTTGCATCCAAAGGCGTGTCCGCAAAGGACTGTTCGACGGGTGAACAAAAGGCGCTGCTGATTAGCCTGATTCTCGCCAATGGCCGCGCGCTGATCCGCGATTTTGGCGCGCCACCGATTTTACTATTGGACGAGGTCGCAGCCCACCTTGACGCAGGCCGCCGTGCGGCGCTTTATGATGAAATCTGCGCGCTGGGATCGCAGGCATTTATGACCGGCACAGGGATTGAATTATTCTCTGAACTGGGACCACGCGCCCAATATGCAGAAGTAACTGATATAAAAGGCGTATCAACGTTGGATGAAAGGGAACCATCATGACACCACAGCGCGTTAACTTGATCACGCTCGGTGTTGTTGACCTTGAACGAGCCAAGTCATTTTACGCGGCCCTAGGATGGACCCCTGCTAGCGAGATGCCTGGTTCGGTTGTGTTTTACCAGATGAACGGTCTGGTTTTGGGTTTCTTTGGCCTTGGTCCGCTTGCCGAAGACCAAGGACGACCAGATGCGAAACTTGGTACTGGTGCGATGACTTTGGCACAGAATTTCACGACGGAGGCCGAAGTGGATGTTGCCTATGGGCTTGCCTTAGCGTTAGGGGCTACTGCCCTCAAGGCACCTGAAAAGGTCTTTTGGGGCGGGTATTCTGGGTACCATGCAGACCCCGATGGGCATGTTTGGGAGCTTGCGATGAATCCGTTCTGGACGCTTGGTCCTGATGGCAGCCTGACGCTTCCCGATGCAAGTTGAACGCATAGAGGAAATGCGCCTGACTGCTGACGATGAGGTACAGATCAATGCTCTTATCTTAGCCGCATTTGACGATAGCTTTGGCGATCGTTCGTTTCACCAGCAACGACATCATGTGCGATTGGTCGTTCGTGAAGCGAATGAGATCATTGGTCATATGGCAATTTGCTATCGCGTGATCCGGCTCGGCACACAGCTTGTCACGGTTGCAGGCTTGGCCGAGGTCGCCACGAGTCCGTCCCGCCGCGGTAAAGGAATTGCAGGCGCAATGCTGACCGCTGCAATTACCGAAGTCGAACGGACGCGAGCGAAGTTTTTTATACTTTTTGGAAACCGTCCGATTTATGCTGGGCGAGGGTTTGAGGTCGCTTCAAATCGCGTCAAATACACTGATATGACGGGTGCAAATACCGCGGCCACAAGTTTATCTAGCGATAACGAATTAATGGTTATGGCGATGGGCGATGAGCCTTGGATCGGGGCTTTGCCCGTCGATCTGTTAGGGAGCAAATTTTGATGCCGTCATGACAATTTCTGTGACTGACCTGCTGCTTTATGCGGGCGCGCTTTGCGTGTTATTCCTAACGCCGGGACCTGTCTGGGTCGCCTTGATCGCGCGGTCCTTGTCGGGTGGTTTTCAGGCGGCATGGCCGTTGGCGCTTGGCGTGGTCGTGGGCGACGTGCTGTGGCCGCTGCTGGCGATCCTTGGGGTAACGTGGCTCGTGTCGGTATTCACGGGCTTCATGCTCGTGTTGAAATGGGTGGCGAGCCTGACGTTCTTGTTGATGGGTTGGCTCATCTTGCGGTCAGCCGACAAAACCATCGCATCGGACAGCCGCCTGACGCGTCCGGGTATGTGGGCTGGGTTTCTGGCTGGGGTCGCTGTGATCTTGGGGAACCCCAAAGCGATCCTGTTCTACATGGGGATGCTTCCGGGGTTCTTTGATCTGACCGTTTTGACGTGGAAAGACATCGTTGCGATCTGCACTGTGTCGTTCCTTGTCCCGCTATTTGGAAACCTCGTTTTGGCCGCGTTTATCCACCGCGCAAAGGCGTTTATGACGTCACCCACCGCGCTGCGGCGCACGAATATTACGGCCGGAGTTTTGCTGATTTTGGTGGGGCTGCTGATCCCGTTTCTGTGACGCAAAATATGGGGGTTTCACCGTGACAATCAGGTAAAAAATCCCTATATTTAGCGCAAAGATACACAGGAATACCCCCATGTCAGACGACACGCAGGAAAACGCCGAATACGGTGCCGATTCTATCAAGGTTTTGAAGGGCTTAGAGGCTGTTCGCAAGCGCCCTGGTATGTATATCGGTGACACGGATGACGGGTCCGGTCTGCACCACATGGTCTACGAAGTTGTTGATAACGGCATTGACGAAGCTTTGGCCGGTCACGCCGACCACGTCTATGTGATTATTCACGATGATGGGTCGGTTTCTGTCGGCGATAACGGGCGCGGTATTCCGGTCGATATGCACAAAGAAGAAGGCGTATCAGCCGCCGAGGTCATCATGACCCAACTGCATGCTGGCGGTAAGTTTGACAGCAATTCGTACAAAGTATCTGGCGGTTTGCACGGTGTGGGTGTGTCCGTTGTGAACGCGCTGTCTGATTATCTCGAACTGCGCATCTGGCGCAATGATAAGGAACACTATGCGCGGTTTGAGGGTGGTTACACCACCGAAAGCCTGCGCGTCGAAGGCCCCGCAAATGGGCGTAAAGGCACCGAGGTCCGATTTCTTGCCAGCTTGGACACGTTCAGCAACCGCGACTTTTTCTTCGAGACATTGGAAAAACGCCTGCGCGAATTGGCGTTCCTGAACTCTGGTGTCCGAATTATCCTAACGGATGAACGCCCTGCCGAGCATTTGAAAACCGAATTGTTCTACGAAGGTGGCGTCAAAGAGTTTGTTAAATATCTTGACCGCTCCAAAACGCCTGTCATGGAAGAGCCGATTTATGTCGTCGGTGAAAAAGACGACATCGTGGTCGAGGTCGCGATGTGGTGGAACGATAGCTATAACGAAATGGTTCTGCCATTCACCAACAACATTCCGCAACGCGATGGCGGCACACATATGGCTGGTTTTCGCGGCGCGTTGACCCGCACAATCAACAACTATGCGCAGTCGTCTGGCATCGCGAAAAAGGAAAAGATTTCGTTCACCGGTGACGATGCCCGTGAGGGTTTGACCTGCGTTCTTTCCGTCAAAGTACCTGATCCGAAATTTTCGTCACAGACCAAGGATAAACTGGTCAGTTCCGAAGTCCGCCCTGCGGTGGAATCCCTTGTTGGGGAAAAGTTGGCAGAATGGTTTGAGGAAAACCCTGCCATTGCGCGCAGTGTTGTCAGTAAAATCGTGGAGGCCGCTCATGCCCGTGAAGCCGCGCGTAAAGCCCGTGATCTAACCCGCCGCAAAACCGCAATGGATGTGAATTTCCTTGCTGGTAAGCTAAAAGATTGCTCTGAAAAAGATCCCGCCAAAACCGAAGTCTTTCTTGTGGAGGGCGATTCTGCTGGTGGCTCTGCCCAGACGGGCCGTGACCGTGGGACACAGGCGATTTTGCCGCTGAAGGGTAAGATTTTGAACGTCGAACGCGCGCGTTTTGACCGCATGCTCGGCAGCCAAGAAATCGGCAACCTCGTTATGGCGCTTGGTACAGGCATTGGTCGTGACGAATTCAACATCAGCAAACTGCGCTATCACAAGGTCATTATCATGACCGACGCGGATGTCGACGGGGCGCATATTCGCACATTGCTGCTGACGTTCTTCTTCCGCCAGATGCCAGAATTGATTGAAGGTGGTTATCTCTATATCGCGCAGCCGCCGCTGTACAAAGTCAGCCGTGGTAAGTCCGAGGTGTACCTCAAAGACCAGCCAGCGATGGACGACTATCGCATTGAACAAGGGTCCGAAGGAGCGATTTTGCGTCAGGGTAACGGCGAAGAAATTAGTGGTGCCGACCTGCGCCGCGTCGTCAATGAGGCGCGTCAGTTCAGTAACCTGCTCAGCGCGTTTCCAACACATTATCCGCGTCACATTCTGGAACAGGCCGCCATCGCTGGTGCATTTGTCCCCGGTGTGGTCGACAATGATCTGCAAGGCACCGCCGACCGCGTGGCCAAACGTCTTGATCTCATTGCAGAAGAATGGGAGCGCGGCTGGGCTGGACGCATCACGCAAGACAAGGGCATGCGCCTTGCGCGTATTCTGCGCGGCGTCGAAGAAGTCCGCACGCTGGACGGCAAAATCTTGCGCGGCGGTGAAGCCCGCCGCACAGGGTCGTTCACCAAAGGCCTGCAAGACGTCTACAATCTGCCCGCCACTTTGGTCCGCAAAGATCGCAACCAGATGATCTACGGCCCACTTGATCTGCTGTCCGCCATTCTAGAAGAGGGCGAACGCGGCCTGACATTCCAGCGCTACAAGGGCTTGGGCGAAATGAACCCAGACCAGCTTTGGGAAACCACGTTGGATCCTGATGCGCGGACGTTGTTGCAGGTAAAAGTCGAAGATCTGGCCGAGGCCGATGATCTGTTCACTAAGTTGATGGGCGATGTTGTTGAACCGCGCCGCGAGTTCATTCAGCAAAACGCACTGTCGGTCGAGAACCTTGATTTCTGATCTACCCAAATCAATGCAGGCCATCCTCCAAACGGGGGATGGTTATGCGCCCACATCGACCGGACCGCTGATCGATAATGCGGCGGACTGGCTGGAATTTGCGACAGTGCCCTTGCCAGACGTTGGTGAAGGTCAGGCGTTGATCCACATTCGTCGCGCGGCGGTGAACCCATCCGATATTCATTTCATAAAAGGTGAATATGGCCAACCGCGTCTGCACGGACAGGTTGCAGGGTTTGAAGGTTGCGGTGACGTGGTCGTCGGCCCAAAATCTCTGATCGGTCAGCGCGTCGCTTTTGTTGCGGGGCCGGGCGCATGGGCTGAATATGTGACCGTCGATGCGGCGACGTGTATCCCGCTTCATCCCGCGATATCAGACAATGATGCGACGGGCCAAATTGTAAATCCGCTGACGGCACGTGCCATGATGGGGATGGCTGCTGACGCAGGCGACGCCGTTATCATCACCGCCGCCACGTCGCAGCTTGGCAAGCTGATGATCGCGATGGGTCGCGATATGGGCGTGAAAACGATTGCGGTTGTGCGTCGCGAAGTTGATCTTGGCGCCGATGTTATGCTGAACACGCAAAGCCCTGATTTTATAGCAAATGCAAAAGCCGCGCTGTCCGTGCTAAAGCCACGCATGATGCTTGATGCGGTCTGCGAACAAGCGTCCGAGACCTTGTTCACGCTAATGCCAAATCGTGCCCGATGGGTCAGTTACGGCAAACTGTCGAACGACGCTCCGCATCTGACGCAAATGGGCCAACTAATTTTCTTGGGCAAACGGATCGAAGGGTTCTGGCTGACACAGTGGTTCCGCGATACATCGCCTGCCGATAAAATGGCCGCGATCACCGATGTGCAAACGCGGTTTGCAGACGGGCGCTGGACGACAGATGTCGCCGCTGAATTGCGCTTGGATCAGGTTGTTGACGGCCTTGCCACCGCCATCCGAAAACCCGACGGTAAAACGATTATCGTGGTCCGCTAGTCAACCGATTACGCAACGCGGCGAATACCGCTGGCGCGATCGCAATCACCAAAGTGATGCGGATGATGTGGACAGTCGACACATATGCCACGTCTTGATCCATCGCCAAGGTCAGTAATGACATTTCGGTCAAACCACCAGGGGCGAAGGCAAGGAATGCTTCAGATAGCGCTACGTCCGCCGCCCACGCGATGAACACCGCAAAGCCAACAGCGACCGCAAGCATGATACCAGACCCGATTGCCGCTAAGGTCAGATCGCGCCGAATTTCCGCCATGGTCGCGCCGATAAACCGCGTGCCAATTATTGTCCCGATCACAACCTGCGCCGTGATAATGAAAACAGTTGGCGGCGCGATTTCAACCCAACCGACAAGGTGAAAGATACCGCTGACGATCATCGGTCCAAACACCGGCACCGCTGGCAAGCGCAATAAACGACCGATCCATAATCCGATGACTGCAGCCGATATCAGCAGCATGTAATCAACGATACTAGGTTCAGTGACTGCAATCCAACTGTTCGCATTTGCACCCGACCTTACCCCAAGGAACAGGCCAAAGAATACGGCAACAAACAAGATAACAAGCAACACACGGGCCGCGTGGACAAGCGCGATCTTACGTTCATCACCACCCGCAGCGCCGCCCATAATCAGCATTTCATTCAATCCGCCGGGCATGGCGGCGTAGAACGCAGTCACAGGGTCATATCGGCCCATCTTGCGGTAAACGACGAATGACAGCCCTGACGCAATCGCCAAATATAGCGGTAATACCGCCAGCGTGATCGCCCACCCGCCCATTTGCGCAAAAATCTCTGGCCTAATTGCAGAGCCAAGCATCACGCCAATGATTGGGATTACAAAGGGACGTAATCTATCTGGCCCAACGACGGGTGCGCCAGCAACGGAAAAGACGGTAAGCCCGATCATCGGTCCAAGCATCCACGGCAATGGTAGCCCAATAAAATAAAAAACCACGCCGCATATCACACCGATCAGCATCGCCAACCCTTGGGCGCGAATGTGAGGTGATATGGTCATTCTAGGTCAGTCCGCCGATATGGTGCGATCCACGTTTGCGGGCGAGTGCTATTTGCTTTTGGCGTTCGCGGAAACGGCCTTTGTCCTCGTTAGTTGTATCGGCTGCGCATTGATGGCAGGCGACGCCTTCTTCAAACTCCGGACGCGCGCGATCCGTTGGTAGCAATGGACGACGGCAGGCATAACACAAAATATGCGGACCCTCTTTCAGGCCATGACCGACGCTGACGCGGGCATCAAACACAAAGCAATCGCCGTCCCAAGTGCTGTCGTCTTGTGGCACTTCTTCGAGGTATTTCAGAATGCCACCCTTCAGGTGATAGACGTCTTCGACCCCTTGACCGATTAGGAAATTCGTCGACTTTTCGCAGCGGATACCACCAGTGCAAAACATCGCGATTTTCTTGTTGTGAAAGCGGGCTTTGTTTTCTTCCCACCATGCTGGGAATTCGCCGAACGTTTTTGTCTGTGGATCAACAGCACCGTCAAACGTGCCGATGGCGACTTCATAATCGTTGCGGGTGTCGATCACGGCCACGTCGGGCGACTGAATCAACGCGTTCCAATCGGCGGGTGCAACGTAATGACCAACGGTCGTGGCTGGATCAACATCGGGCTGCCCCATCGTGACAATCTCGCGTTTTAGCCGGACTTTCATGCGGTGAAATGGCGGAACGGTCGCCGTACTTTCCTTCCATTCCAAACCTGCACAGCCGGGCAAGGCGCGAATATGGGCAATCGCCGCATCAATGCCAGCGCGGCCACCAGAGATGGTCCCGTTGATCCCTTCGGGGGCCAGCAGCAACGTGCCACTGATGCCATGCGCTTTGCAAAGTTCCAAAAGTGGGCCCTTAATTGCAACAATGTCATCAAAGCGGGTGAAATGATAAAGAGCGGCGACTGTATACATGTCCGGCAAATACGCCCCTTAGACGATGCGTTCAAGTCCGTGCGTTCGAAATACGAAGTTACCTTGCTGCGGCGATGGCCAATCCGTCGGCGACGGCAGTAAATGCTTCGGTTCGTTCCAAAACGGCGTCGGGAAACAGGGTTGTCATCGCGTGTTCAACAACATGCATCAAGCTCGATCCGCCGACAAAAACGATCTGCCCAATCTGATCCGCACGCAGATCAGCATCTGACAGAGTTTGTATCGCCGCTTCGCGGATCGTGGTGGCGTGGTCATTTAAGACGCGTGACAAATTGCCATGCCCCATGCGGGCCCACAAATCGGGTTCAATCATACGTAAATCGATTGTGGCGGAATCTGCATCGGGGGCGTTGGCGCGGATTTTGCCGGCCTCAACCGCGAATGCGATGTCGTGGCCCATTTCCATATCCAGCGTATCGAATAACCGTTTGAACGGCTGCGAAATGATCCCTCGTTTCTGAAAGCGGGCAGCAAGCCTACGTGTCTCAGGCGTGTACTGAAACGGAATCTTCTCCCATGAAGCCAAATCATTATAGATGGCGTTGGGGGCAGTAAATGTGCCGGGGCCCATCTCGTTGCGGATTTCGCAGCCACGCCCCAACAGGGGCATGACTTGTGCTAGACTAATCGCTTTGTCGAAATCAGTACCGCCCACGCGGACCCCGTGACTTGTGATGATCCGTGTGTGCATCTCGTCACGTTCAAATATTGAGAAGTCGGATGTACCACCGCCAATATCGATGATCAGCCCAAGTTTGCCTTTGGGAAGCGGGCCAGCAACGAGCGCTGCGGCTTCAGGTTCATACATGAAATCGACATGATCAAAGCCAGCAATCATATAGGCTTCGCGCAAATCGATCTCGGCCTGCGCATTGCGGGCGTCATTGCTGGAATGAAACCGGACGGGGCGACCAGATAATGCGTGGGTGAACGGCATGCCCGTTGTTTCTTCTGCGCGTTCGCGGATCACCCGAAGAAACCGCGCAATAGCCTCGACTAGGGTCAGACGTTCATAGTGAATCTGGCGCTGTTCGCGGACCAAAGGGGTGCCAAGTACGGACTTAAGGGCACGCATAAACCGGCCTTCGCGCCCTTCGATCAAAGCCGCGTTGGCGACGGAGCCATAGGTTGTGGCCCCGGTGTGATAATCAAAGAAAAGTGACGTGGGCAGGGTGGTGCGCTCCGCTTCGACCTCGATCAAATGCGCGCGTCCGTTCACAAGGACTGCGGCAGACGTGTTGGACGTGCCAAAATCGATACCAAGCGTGTTCATCGTTCAGATCCTCGTGCTGTCAGAGGCGGGGAGATACGCGATCTTTGCGCGACTGCCAAGCTGATTGCTTGCCAAGCCCCGCGCCCTATCTTAGCCAGAGGGGGAAGATGGATAGGAGACCGCGATGCATGGCTTGTTGGTGATTGATGTGCAAAATGATTTTTGCCCAAATGGGGCATTGGCCGTCGCGGATGGTGATGCAATCGTGGCCGGTATTAACGCTGCGATGCCGCGGTTCGACGCTGTAATTTTGACGCAAGACTGGCACCCCGCGGGCCACTCAAGTTTCGCGAGCAGCCACGATGCCGCACCGATGAGCGTCACCGAAATGCCGTATGGGCCGCAGGTGTTATGGCCTGACCACTGCATTCAAGGCAGCGAAGGCGCCGCATTTCATCCTGAGTTGAATGCGACCTGCGCGAATATGATCGTGCGTAAAGGATACAACCCTGCCATCGATAGCTATTCAGCGTTTTTCGAGAATGACCACAAAATCGCCAACCGGATTGCACGGCTATCTGCAAACCCGTGGGATCACGCAGTTGACGCTTGTGGGACTGGCCACAGATTTTTGCGTGCACTATTCTGCCGTTGACGCGGCCAAACTGGGTTTTGAAGTGACCGTCAATTTAGATTTGTGTCGCGCGATTGATTCTGACGGATCGCTTGGGTCCGCAATTACCGCTATGGAACACGCCAACATAAACCTTGAAGGGAGCCGCTAGTGCTTGTTATTATTTCGCCGGCCAAGTCTCTGGACATGGACCCCGTAGATGTCGTGGCAACAGTGCCGGAATTTCAGAATGATGCGATCCGGTTGTCCAAAACGGCACGCAATCTGACGCTGACCCAACTGAAAAGACTGATGAGTATTTCCGATAATCTGGCGCGACTGAACAGGGATCGGTTTAAGGCGTTTGCAGACCGATCCGAGGGCGGAAATGGTGAAACCTGCCGCTCTGGCGTTCAATGGCGACACCTATCAGGGTTTAGAGGCAAAGACATTGGATGTGGATGATCTGGCGTGGGCGCAGGACCATATGGGTATTTTGTCAGGGCTATACGGGGTGCTGCGGCCGCTGGATGCAATTCAACCGTACCGCTTGGAAATGGGCAGTCGGTTAAAGACCCGCCGAGGCACGTCGCTGTATGATTATTGGGGTGACACGATTGCTAAGGCGTTGAATGAGCGTGCTGCGCAAGTTGGTTCAGGACACGTTAATCAACTGTGCCAGCCAAGAATATTTTGGAGTGGCTGACCGCAAAGCGCTAAAACTACGCGTGATTACGCCCCAATTCTTGGAAGTCAAAGACGATCGCCCTCGGATTGTGTCGTTCTTTGCGAAACGTGCACGCGGTGCGATGGCGCGGTTTGTCGTTGAAAACCGGTTGATCGAGACGCCGCGGGTATTTTGGATTTTGGCACTGGGGGCTATGCATATGATGCCGGACCTGTCGACGCCCGACAAGCCCGTTTTCCTGCGGAATTACCCCACCTAAGAAACCGTTTTTGACAAAACGGTGCCCCCGGCGGACATATTCAGGCTCGGAAAAAGCTTAGATACGCTCAATTGCAAGCGCGATTCCTTGACCCCCGCCGATACACATAGTGATCAAGGCGCGTTTTCCGCCGGTGCGATCCAGCTCGTACATGGCCTTGACTGAAATGATCGCACCCGTCGCGCCAACCGGATGACCCAACGCAATAGCCCCGCCGTTGGGATTTACCTGCGCGGGATCGAACTTTAGCTCTTTGCTGACCGCAAGCGCTTGGGACGCGAAGGCTTCATTGCTTTCGATTACGTCGAAGTCGGATGCGTCAAGGCCTGTCTTTGCCAAAAGTTTTTGTACGGCTGGGATCGGGCCGATGCCCATGACTTCTGGTCGCACACCAGCGTGCGCATATCCAATTACGCGGAATTTCGGGGTAAGCCCCGCGGCCTTTGCTGCATCAGCTGTTGCCATAACAATCGCAGCCGCGCCATCGTTCAACCCTGACGCGTTGCCCGCCGTCACGGTGCCATCTTTTTCAAAAACCGCACGCAACCCGCCGAGCGCTTCGAGCGTCGTCGCCTTGGGGTGTTCGTCGCGCAGGAAATCGACAGTATCCCGTTTGACGCGGACCTGAACGGGGGTGATCTGGCTGTCGAAATACCCAGCCTTGATGGCGGCGGCGGCGCGGTCTTGGCTTTGCAGCGCAAAAGCGTCTTGATCGGCACGGCTGATCCCGTGTTCTCGGGCCACGTTTTCGGCGGTTATACCCATGTGGCCTGTTCCAAACGGACAGTTCAGCGCGCCAAGCATCATGTCTTGGGTTTTCACGTCGCCCATCTTGGCGCCCCACCGCTGATCCGAGATGATAAAGGGGCTGCGGCTCATGCTTTCTGCGCCGCCAGCAAGGGCAAATTCAGCGTCGCCCAATTGCAGGGTTTGAATCATCGACACAATCGCTTGCACGCCGGACCCGCAAAGGCGGTTCACGTTCATCGCAGGGGTACTTTCGGGGATACCTGCCTGCATCGCGGCAACGCGCGAAAGGTACATGTCGCGCGGTTCGGTATTGATCACGTGCCCTATCGCGACATGGCCGATTTGATCAGGTGTCACGCCGGACCGATCAAGCGCCGCCGTGGCAACGGTGGTGCAAAGATCAATCGGGCTTGTACCTGCCAAAGCGCCGCCAAAGGCACCGATTGCGGTGCGCGCGCCACCCAAAATTACGATATCAGTCATATTTGGTTTCCCCCGTTTGTTGCGGGTACTTTATCTAAACACGGCGGCCCGACTAGCGAAACGTGGGGTCATTTCACTGATGGTGTTTCAAGGGGGCGACATATTGCGCCAATAGCGCGTTTAGATGATATTGCGATTTCCAACGGTGAAGTCTCGGACGCCATCGTCGTCGGACAGCAGCGACCAAAGTCGAAACATTGTTGCAGTTTCACTTGTGCGACCTTGCTCCTCAGGATGCGTTTCCTTGAGCTTGAGAACTTTCTGGGCGTTGGTTTTGCTTTTTTGCATGGCTGTGCCTTCTTTAGAAATATATACGCCCGACCCAAGGAAGATTTAGCAAAGCGGCCCTTTCCAGTTTCTTAACGCGTACAGCAAGCAATCGATATAGACTTGCATCAATCCCTCGTAAAATTTTGCCAACTAGGCTATCAGGTGGGATGATAAAATCATTTGATCATATACAACTTGCGCTGCCAGCCGGCGCCGAGGATTTGTTGCGCCCGTTCTACATTATGCTTGGCTTCGCCGAAGTCCCAAAACCGGCGCCGCTTGTGGGCCGAGGTGGTTTCTGGATGCGCGCCGGCGACCTGAATGTGCATTTTGGCGTTGATCCGACATTTGCGCCTGCAACTAAGGCGCATCCTGCATTTGTCGTGACTGACATTGATCGGTTGTCGGATCGGCTTGTCGCGGCGGGCCATAAAATTTATTGGGATACGAAGCTCGTGGACGTGTGCAGGTTTTTCGTTTTTGACCCTGTCGGCAATCGCATTGAGATGATTGCAGGCTGACCTTTCCAATCAGGTAGACCGCGTTACCTTAGCCATAGAATGAAAGGCTTAGAATGCTGCTTTCCGCGCGTGACGTGCACAAAACCTATGATACGGCCGATGGGCCTTTTGCCGTTTTACGCGGTGTTGATCTGTCGCTGGAAGGCGGGCAAAGTCTTGCACTGACGGGAGAATCGGGCAGCGGAAAAAGTACGCTCCTGCACCTTATTGGTGGGTTGGATGTGCCTGATCAGGGGCAAATCACTATTGATGGGGCCGACATTGCGGCCATGGACGATGCTGGCCGCGCGGGGCTTCGGCGCGGGACGGTTGGCGTTGTATTCCAACAATTTAATCTCATCCCGAGCCTAACAATTGCTGCCAATATCGCGTTTCAGGCGCGGCTCGCGGGGCAATACGACGCGACCTGGGTCGACGCACTGACGGACCGATTAGGATTGACGTCGCAGGTGGCGAAATACCCCGAACAATTATCTGGCGGCCAACAACAGCGGGTCGCGATTGCGCGTACTTTGGCGCCGCGGCCGCGGTTGGTATTGGCGGATGAGCCGACAGGCAATCTGGATGAAGACACCGCAGCGAGCGTCATGGACGTGATGTTGTCGCTTGTGGCCGAGACGGGCGCAGGTCTGCTGATGGTCACACACTCTTCAGCGCTCGCCGCACGTTTGGACAACCGGTTACACCTGCGCGCAGGGCGCATCGCATGATTGCCGTTACCTTTGCGGCGTTGTTCGGTCACTGGCGGCGCAATCCGTTGCAATTGTTCACCTTGCTTGCGGGGCTTGCATTGGCGACAGCGCTTTGGTCCGGCGTGCAGGCAATTAACGCGGAGGCGCGCGCAAGCTATGACGCGGCGGCGGCCACCTTGGGCGAAGGGCAGTTTGATCGGCTTGTGCGCAGCGATGGGCAGCCGATTGCGCAAGACACCTATATTGCGCTGCGCCGTGCTGGCTGGCTAGTTAGCCCAGTGATCGAAGGACGCGTCGCCGATGCGCGGCTCATCGGCTTGGACCCCTTATCGGCACCAGGCGGGCTGACCCCAGTGGGGTTGCGCAACATCGGCGGCCTGCAAGATTTCATCGTGACGGGCGGACGGATATTCGCCGCCCCCGATGTTGCGTTGGATGGCGCCGTCTCCGACCCAGCGATTGCGCCGGGGACAGCGATTGCAGACATGGGGACCGTACAAAAACTATTGGATCGACCAAATGAATTGGATGCGCTGATCGTCGGCCCCCAACAACCACTGGGTCAGACGTCGCTGGATCAAATTGCACCCCAACTAAGCCGCCAAGTTGCACAAGGTGGGTCCGACATCGGGCAGCTCACAGATAGCTTTCATTTAAACCTTACTGCATTCGGATTGCTGTCATTTGCAGTCGGAATTTTCATCGTGCACGGCGCGATCGGGTTGGCGTTTGAACAACGACGCGCAACGGTGCGGACCTTGCGCGCACTTGGCGTGCCGCTGCGCTTGCTGGTCTGCCTGATCGGGGGCGAGCTGCTGGGCCTCGCGCTGATCGCAGGCGCGATTGGGGTCGGACTCGGGTATCTGATCGCTGTTTTTTTGCTGCCCGATGTGGCCGCGACATTGCGCGGGCTCTATGGGGCAGAGTTGACTGGCACGTTGCAGTTGCGCCCGATTTGGTGGGCGACGGGCATGGCAATCGCGGTGGGCGGCACAGGGGTCGCTGCGAGTACGGCATTGTGGAAACTATCGCGCATGCCATTGCTTACCGGGGCGCAACCGCGCGCGCTCGCGGTCATCGCTGGGCGCGGTGTAAAGGTGCAGGCGGCGGTATCAGCCGGACTGCTATGCACCGCATTTGTGCTGGCATTGACCGCCAATGGTGTCGTGACAGGCTTTGTGTTGCTCGGCGCATTGTTGATTGGCGCGGCCTTGGGTTTACCTATCGTTCTGCGCGCCGTGTTGGGGTTTGCGGCCAATCGCAGTCACGGCGTCGTCTCCAGCTGGTTTTGGGCGGACACGCGCCAACAATTACCCGGTCTATCGCTCGCGCTCATGGCCCTGCTGCTGGCAATGGCCGCGAATGTGGGCGTGTCGACAATGGTAAGCAGCTTCCGGCTCACGTTCGTCGCCTTCTTGGATCAGCGGCTCGCGTCCGAGCTATATGTGACAGCGCAAAGCCCCGAACAGGCGGCATCCCTCGTCGATTTTGTGACGCCGCGCGTGGACGTGGTGTTGCCGATCATGTCCACACAGGTCAAAATCGCGGGCCGCGCAACAGACGTGTTTGGGGCGCGCAACCATGCGACCTACCGCGATAATTGGACGTTCCTAACTGCTGGAAAAACCCCTTGGAAAGACGTCCACGCAAACGTGGCAATTTTGATCAATGAACAACTTGCACGCGGTGCCGATCTGACTGTCGGAGATGTGGTGAATGTCGGTGAACAGCCGCTGACGATTGCGGGTATATATGGCGACTACGGCAATCCGATTGGGCAGGCAATTATTGCAGAATCCCTTTTTCAGACACTGTTTCCAGATGTTCGGCCACTTAGATTCGGGCTGCGACTACCGCGTAAAAAAGTGGATGAATTGGTAAAAGACCTCCAGTCCGAAGTGGGATTGCCTGCCAGTTCTGCGATCAATCAGGCCGGAATAAAAGCTCATTCTTTGGCGATTTTTGACCGCACATTCACGGTCACAACAGCCCTAAATGTACTGACATTGTCGGTTGCAGGGTTCGCGATTTTGATGAGCTTACTAACTCTGACGGCAATGCGGGTCCCGCAGTTAGCACCTGCGTGGGCGATGGGATTGACGCGCGCTCAATTGGGACGGCTCGAGCTGATCCGGACAGTGATGCTGGCGGTCCTGACGGGGGCGATTGCATTGCCTTTGGGTTTGGCGCTTGCGTGGGTTTTGTTGGCGGTGGTCAATGTGGCGGCGTTCGGGTGGCGGCTACCGATGTACCTTTTCCCATGGGACTACGCTCAGCTTGGGGTGCTTGCGATACTGGCCGCAGGGCTGGCGGCACTTTGGCCCGCATTGCGATTGGCGCGCACGCCACCTGCTGATTTGCTCAAGGTATTTTCAAATGAACGTTAGGTTGATTGCGCTCTTGCTGTGGTTGCCAGCGGCAAGCCTAGCACAGGGCTTTGCAGGGCTTGGGTCCAGCGCTGAAGGCTTTGCATTGCCCGAACCGAATCCAACGTTTACATTCCCGTCCGATGACGGGGCGCACCCTGATTTCAGGATCGAATGGTGGTATTTGACAGCCAATTTAACTGGCGATGACGGGCGCGATTACGGGCTGCAATGGACATTGTTTCGCACCGCACTTACCCCAACAGACGGTACTGGATGGTCGTCGCCGCAGCTTTGGATGGGGCACGCGGCCGTGACAACACCCGATGCACACTTTGTAACCGAACGGCTGGCACGTGGCGGGATCGGCCAAGCAGGCGTGACCGCACAACCATTTGAAGCATGGATCGACGAATGGACATTTTCAGGGCCAGATAGCGATGCCATTCTACGGGCCGCTGGCCCCGATTTTGCCTATGATATGACGCTGCAGGCAACAGGGCCACGCGTGTTGCACGGCGACGCGGGGTATTCGGTGAAATCGGCTGGTGGGCAGGCGTCATACTACTATTCACAGCCATTCTTTGACATCGCGGGGACGTTGCAGTTGCCGTCAGGTGATGTGACCGTCACCGGAAACGCATGGTTGGACCGTGAATGGTCGTCGCAACCACTTGGGGCCGATCAGACAGGGTGGGATTGGTTTTCATTATCGTTTGATGATGGGTCAAAACTGATGGGTTTTTTGCTGCGCGGCGACGGCGATTATTCGCGGGCCACGCTGATCCGTGCAGACGGGACAACAGTTGCCTATCCAGACGGGGCGTTTAACGCCGAGAAGATCGTGCAGTCACAAGTCGCGGGGCGTGGTGTGCCAACGACATGGAAGGTGACGTTGCCCGATGCGGGTATCGATGTGGTTGTATCGGCGTTGAATACCCAAAGCTGGATGGACACGTCCGTGCCATATTGGGAAGGGCCGGTGCGGGTCACTGGCTCTCATACAGGGCGCGGATATTTGGAAATGACAGGCTATGAATGATCGGTTTTATGCACGACGTCGTGACTAATCGGGGCAACGGGTGGCGCCTTAGCTCAAGCATGCGCTAAAGAGGGCACATGAACAACACCCAGCTTCCCTTGACCCGCGATCTTGTCCTTATTGGGGGCGGCCATACCCATGCGCTTGTGCTGCGCAAATGGGGTATGAACCCGCTGGTTGGGGTGCGCCTAACGGTGATAAACCCCGGGCCAACAGCGCCCTATTCTGGCATGTTGCCGGGATTCGTCGCTGGGCATTACACCCGCGATGAACTGGACATTGATCTGGTCAAGCTTTGCCGATTTGCAGGGGCGCGCCTGATCCTTGGGGCGGCTGACGGGGTGGACCGCGCGGCGAAAACAGTGTCTGTTGCAGGGCGCCCGCCCATCGCCTTTGACGTGCTCAGCATCGACGTCGGGATCACCTCCGCGATGCCCGCCTTGTCTGGGTTTGCAGATCACGGAACACCCGCCAAACCGCTTGGACCATTCGCCAGTAAATGGGAACACTACCGCTCCACCGCCAAGTCACCTAAAGTCGCCGTGATCGGTGGCGGCGTTGCAGGTGCAGAACTGGCAATGGCGATGCGCCATTCATTGGACGCAGACGCGACAGTTCATCTGATCGATCGAGACGATGTGCTTGGGGACCTTGGCACGACCGCACGGGCAAAAATGCGCGCCGCTCTCGACAGCAATGATGTGCAAGTTGTTGAACAAGCGGATGTAGCCCGCGTCGACCAGATGGGTGTACAGTTGGGTGACGGGCGACACATCACAGCGGGGTTTGTCACGGGGGCCGCAGGGGCGAAGCCGCATGATTGGCAAGCCGATATCGGCGTCACGCTGCACGACGGGTTCATCACCATTGGACCAACACTGCAATCGTCTGATCCGGCGATATTTGCGGTGGGTGACTGCGCCCACATGGCTGCAAACCCACGCCCCAAGGCGGGTGTGTTTGCCGTTCGCCAAGCACCTGTCTTAACCTACAATCTGCGGGCGATTTTGTCGGGTGGTGATTTGCAAAGCTACACACCGCAGGGCGATTACCTCAAGCTTATCTCGCTGGGTAAGAAAAGCGCCTTGGCCGAGAAATTTGGCACGGCGCTGTTGGGTTCTCTGCTTTGGCAGTGGAAAGACCGGATTGACCGCAAATTCATGGATCAATTCGTCGATCTACCACAGATGAAAACACCCGCATTGCCGCGCGATGTCGCACTTGGGGTCGTGGATGCGCTTGGCGACAGGCCGATGTGCGGCGGCTGCGGTGCCAAGGTTGGACCCGCAGCACTGCGCGAAGTGCTTGCGGATTTGCCAACACCCAACTGCGACGACGTACAAAGTATCACAGGCGATGACGCCGCGATCCTGCGGACTGGCGGGCAAACGCAGATCATGACGACAGACCACCTGCGCAGCTTTACCGCTGACCACGTGACCATGACACAGATCGCGACGGTTCACGCGCTTGGGGATGCATGGGCGATGGGGGCAGCCCCACAAGCCGCAACTGCGACGATCATTTTGCCACGCATGTCGCCTGAATTGCAGCGCCGGACACTCGCCGAAATCATGCAAACTGCGCATAGCGTGATGGACGATGCAGGTGCCGCAATCGTCGGTGGGCATTCGTCATTGGGAGACGAGTTGACCATCGGGTTCACGATCACGGGGCTATGCGACGCCGCCCCAATTACCATCGCGGGCGCGAAATCTGGCGACGTTTTGATCCTGACAAAACCAATTGGCAGCGGGGTGCTTATGGCCGCTGAAATGGCAGGGCAAGCGCGCGGCGCAGACGTGGTCGCAGCGCTGGGCTTGATGGCAATGGGACAAGCAAAAGCGGCGCAAATATTAAGCGACGCGCATGCAATGACAGACGTCACCGGATTTGGCCTCGCCGGACATCTTAGTGGTATGTGCGAGGCGTCGGGCGTCGACGCGATCATTGATCTGGATGCGGTGCCGTTGATGCAAGGGGCACTTGATTTGGCAACCTCGGGGATGCGGTCAAGCCTGTTCAAAGACAACCGATCAGGCGCTGGACCAGTGTTTGGCGCAGTTGGTCCAAAAGGCGATTTGCTGTTTGATCCGCAAACGGCTGGCGGGCTGTTGGCAGCGATTGATGCAGACCAAGCGCATGATATGCTGCTGGCGCTTCAGGCCGCGGGTTATCCGGCTGCAATCATCGGGAAAATTCAAATAGGTGACGGCGCCATCACAGTGCAGACAAAGCCTGTATAATCTGACCGGACGCATCATCCTGACCCGCGCCGTCTAGGGTACTCACATTGACGGTTGCGACCACAGCAGGTGCCTCGACCCCGCGCGATTTCGCATAGGCGGCATCGTAATGCTGTTCCATCAAAGCCTTTGCTAATGCGCGAAATTCACCCGAATCCAACAACGCCAACCAGCCATCGACAACGGCATGTCCGCGAATGGACCGCAGCGGGGCAAAGCGGGCGGCCAGCTCTGACGGATCAGCGATCATATCGGCATAAGCGGTTTCCAAAAATGCGGCGCGCGCGTCGATTGGGGCCTCAATCATGATACGCGGTGCTTGAACCATTTTGGCCCACAATTGCGGCGGCAGATTGATCTGACCGATCTTGGAACTTTCCGCCTCGACCACAATCGGGCGGGACGGGTCACACCCATCAAGTGCGACGGCAAGAGCAGTTTCAAATCGCTTTTGGTCAGGCTGACCACCCGCGACGGCACCCAATGATGACCCGCGATGACCCGCCAATCCTTCAAGGTCGATGACCTGAACACCCCTTGCGGCAAGGCGGGCCAGAATGGCAGTTTTGGCCGTGCCGGTATTGCCGTCCAACAACACCAACCGGTGCGGCAGTGGGGTGTCATATAACGCCTTTTTGACTAGCCTGCGCCACTGCATATAGCCGCCATCGACGATATCAGCGCGCCAGCCAATCTGTTGCAAGATCATGGTGAACGACCCCGACCGTTGACCGCCGCGCCAGCAATAGACCAAGGGCCGCCAGCTTCCGTCGTGATGCGCCAATGGCCCAGCGACATGATCCGCCACGTTGCGGGCCACAAGCGTTGCGCCAATTTTGCGGGCATCAAAAGGGCTGACTTGTTTGTACATCGTCCCGACGTCTGCGCGTTGGTCGTTGGTCAAAGCGGGCAGATTGATCGCGCCGGGCAAATGGTCAATCGCAAATTCCGCAGGCGACCGCACGTCAATGACGGTGTCAAAGCCATGGGTTAACATGGCACAGATGCTATCAAACGTTTGGGGCATGCTTATGGTATTGCAGCAAAGACGGGCGCGAACAACGTCATTCGGGGGTGTCGAAAATCCGGCCAGCGTGTTCGGCCAGATAGATGCGCAGCCACGGTGTAAAACGGCTCGGATCGGCAGCGACTTGCTGGTGCAATTCGGCAATGGGCACCCACGCCACCTCGGACACTTCATCAGGGTTAAGGGCCATTGGCAAATCGCGGCTTGCTTGCGCAGTGAACAGATCGACGACCTCGTGTTCAATCATATCGCCGCCGACATCCGCGCGGTATTCGATGACGCCACGATGAACGAGGTCCAAACCGCTGATCCCCATCTCTTGCGTCAAACGGCGGGTCGCACAGGTGGCGGGGTCTTCTTGCCAATGCGGATGGGTGCAGCAGGTGTTCGCCCAAAGATCGGGCGTGTGGTATTTGCCCAAAGCACGGCGCTGAAGCAAAATTGCGTCATCGCACATCACAAACACAGACACCGCTTTATGGCGCAACCCAACAAGGTGCGCATGCAGTTTTTCAACCGGCTGTAATACGCCGTCTACCCAAGCTGGTATCATCGTTGTCAAAGCGCGTTCCCCCTGCATGGACCTGCAATAATTGCCAACGGGGCTGACTTCAAGGGATACGTGGGTCAATTGGTCTCAGTGGTCTGAATGTTGTGATCTGTGCCGCAGGGGCGTATCAATTTTGAAAAACTTGAGGGGATAGATATGACCGCTGATCTCGTAACCGAAAAAGCCCAAGCCGCCGCATGGTTCGAAACCCTGCGCGATCAGATTGTGACAGCGTTTGAGGGATTGGAAACCAGCCATACGGATGGACCCACCGCCGATTTTGCAGCCGGTCGGTTTGAACAAACAGCGACAAAACGCACGGCCGATGATGGCAGCGATGCGGGTGGTGGCTTGATGTCAGTCATGCGCGGCGGGCGGGTTTTTGAAAAAGTCGGCGTGAATACGTCGACTGTTTACGGAAAGCTTGGAGCTGTGGCGCAATCGGCAATGGCTGCGCGCGGCGTGCCCGGTATGGACGCCGACCCACGGTTTTGGGCATCGGGTATTTCGCTGGTCGCGCATATGCAAAACCCGCAGGTGCCTGCGGTGCACATGAACACGCGGATGTTTTGGACGCCACATGCGTGGTGGTTTGGCGGTGGGTCAGACTTGAATCCATGCTTGGAATTTACTGAAGATACGGCGCATTTCCATGACACGCAAAAATCGCATCTCGATCCACATGGGATGGACCTGTATCCGGCGCTCAAGAAATGGGCGGACGAATATTTTTATATTCCGCACCGCAATCGGGCGCGGGGCGTTGGGGGCATCTTTATGGACGATCGCAATACCGGTGACTGGGCGGCAGATTTTGCGCTGACCCAAGACATCGGGCGCGCGTTCCTGCCCGCGTATCTACCGCTTGTCGAAAAGCGGCGCGTGATGCCGTGGGACGCAGCTGACAAAGATGCGCAACTGGTGCATCGCGGGCTCTATGCGGAATATAATCTTGTGTATGATCGCGGGACCAAGTTTGGGCTGACCACGGGGCATGATGCGGACGCCGTATTGATGAGCCTGCCGCCAATGGCGAAATGGCACTAAGCAAGTGGGGCGAGGGGGCGCTGCCCCCGGCCTGCGGCCTCCCCCGACATATTTCTGCTCGGAAAAAGCGTTAGCCTGCGCGCACAGTGTCGATCATTAACTGAACATTGTCGGGGTTCGCATCCGGTGTGATCCCGTGCCCCAGATTAAAGATATGCGGGCCATCTTTTAGGGCTTCGCAAATGCGGCGGGTTTCATCGACCAAGTCCTGACCACCTGATACCATATGACGTGATGCAAGATTGCCTTGAACACATCCATCAATTTGCACGTGCTTTGCCGCCCAAGCCGCATCAACCCCGTCGTCAAGCGCGATGCAATCAGCGCCTGTCGCTGCGTGCAGACCGACATACCGTTCACCAGCGCCGCGCGGGAATGCGATGATAGGCACATGTGGATATTTTGCCTTAAGCGCGGCGACGATTGTCTGGATCGGCTTGATCGAAAAGTCGTAGAAATCATCGCCTTGCAGTGATCCAGCCCAGCTATCGAACAGCTTGACGACTTCTGTGCCCGCGTCAATTTGCGCCGACAAATAGCTGATTGTACCTTCGGTGATGCGATCCATTAGGCCCTCAAAGACGGCGCGATTGCCGTCTTTAAGCGCATGCGCGGGGCCTTGGTCAGGCGTACCTTTGCCCGCGATCATATATGTCGCGACGGTCCATGGCGCCCCCGCGAAACCAATCAATGTTGTCTCGGACGGCAGTTCAGACCGCAAGATTTTGATCGTCTCGTAAATTGGGTTCAGCGTGTCATGGATTGCATCAAGCGGTTTTAATGCGGCCAGTTCATTGGCCGTCGTGATCGTCGACAGGCGCGGCCCTTCGCCAGTTACAAACCACAGGTCTGCGCCCAAGGCTTGGGGCAACAACAAAATATCAGCAAACAAGATTGCGGCATCAAACCCATAGCGGCGGATCGGCTGCAACGTGACCTCGGCAGCGAGCTCCGAATTATAGCATAGCGACAAAAAGTCGCCGGCTTGGGCGCGGGTCGCTTTGTACTCGGGCAGGTAACGACCAGCCTGTCGCATCATCCAAATAGGGGGCGTCTCAAGGGTTTCGCCTGCAAGGGCCCGCAAAATCGTCTTGTTCTGTGTCATAAGATGCCGTCCGTTTGGTTCTACACGGTGGTTTCAAGAACGAAGGTCGTTGTCAACATCGCTGCTGCTCACTAGAACGGCTGCATGACAAATATCATGCCTACATCAAGTGCGCCGTTTCGAATTGGCACCCGTGGATCACCGCTTGCGCTCGCGCAGGCTTATGAAACCCGTGACCGGTTGGGGGCTGCGTTTAACCTGCTTGCGGATGCGTTTGAAATCGTGGTGATTAAGACGACTGGCGATGATCCGACGCTGATCAATGCTGACATCGCGCTTAAGACAATTGGCAACAAAGGCTTATTCACAAAAGAGATCGAAGACGCGCTATTGGGTGGTAAAATCGACATTGCTGTGCATTCGATGAAAGACATGCCAGTCGCGCAGCCAGATGGGTTGTTGCTTGATACGTATCTGCCACGTGAAGACGTGCGTGATGCGTTTGTGTCTGTCGGTGCGCTTCAACTGGCCGATATTGCCGCAGGTGCGACCATCGGGTCGTCGTCATTGCGCCGCCGTGCGCAGCTTTTGGCGCGCAGGCCGGATCTTAAAGTTGCTGAATTTCGCGGCAATGTGCAGACCCGATTGCGCAAGTTGCAAGACGGCGTGGCGGATGGGACGTTTCTAGCCATGGCTGGATTGCGCCGTTTGGGCATGACCGAGGTGCCGCATGTGGCGATTGAGGTAGACGATATGCTGCCCGCTGTTGCCCAAGGTGCGATTGGCATTGAGCGGCGGGTGGATGACACCTGTGCTGCGCATTTGCTGGCGGCCATTCACGATGTGCCAACCGGTTTGCGACTGGCTGCCGAGCGCGCGTTCTTGGCGGATTTGGACGGGTCGTGCCATACGCCGATTGCGGCATTGGCTGAAATTGAAGGTGACCAGATGCGCCTGCGCGGAGAAATCCTGCGCGAGGACGGGTCAGAGGCATTGTCGGACGATGTGACCGGACCCATTGCTGATGGCCCCGCCATGGGTCGTGCCATGGCCAAGCGGCTTTTGGATCGCGCCGGACCAGGCTTCTTTTCGCACCGTTAAGCAGGTACGACTGGAACGCGGCCTTCGTCTGTCAGCGCCCAGCACTTGCGATCTTCAAATACGACGGGCACCAACACGCGGCCACGGCCAGCGCCTGCGTCGATATTGACCCGTGTGCCGTAATGGGTGGGATAGTCGATTGCGGTATGCCCGTGCACAAGTAGCTTGCCAAAATCATGGCCGGTTTCCAAGAAACCTTCTCTGATCCACATCATGTCTTCGGGGTCTTGCGCCGCCAGAGGGATGTTTGGACGCAGGCCTGCGTGTACAAAAATCAGGCTGTCTGTTTCGTGATACAGCGCGCGGGTGTTCACAAAGTCCAGATGGCTTTGGGGCACCTGTTGTTGTGCCCATGCGACGATTTCGTCTTTGCTTAGGTCACCAGTGTCAGTCGTGTAATGGGTGAGGATTTCTAGCTCGCCGTTAGGTTGCTTGAAATTTGGCGTGCCTATGACGCCATAAGACGCAAGTGTCGCCGCACCACCAAGACGCGGGTTCACCCATGACAGGCCAGGTGCAATCATCGGGTCATGTTCGGCGCCACTGGTCACAAAATCGCTGAACATCCGGTCGTGATTGCCTTTAAGGCAGGTCCAATTTCGTCCTGCTGCCAATCCTTCGATCAGGGCATCAATGACCGCACGGCTGTCAGCGCCACGGTCAGTATAGTCACCCACAAACACGATTTCTGCATCCGGACCACCATCGTTTTCGATAAGGGACAGTGCGTGGTCGAGCATGGCTTTTTGCCCGTGAATATCGCCAATCGCGTAGATCATTTTGTGGCCCTTTGGTTAGGATGGCAGGTGTCGTTGTTGCCCTTATAGGGCAATGCACCCCACCCGCCATCCCGCTGTTTTATACTTCAAAAGTCAGTCGTTTGACCTGTTGGAACATACCAGTGTCTTGCAACGCAGAAATAGCCTCTGGCGGTACGACGTCGTCGACGTAAAGCAACGCAATCGCTTCGCCCTTCACACCCGCACGGCCAAGCGTAAAGTTCGCGATGTTCACGCCGTGGCTGCCCATGGTTTGACCCAATGTGCCGATGATGCCGGGCACGTCTTCGTTGGTGGTGTAAAGCATATGCGCCCCAACTTCGGCGTCCACATTGATGCCCTTGATCTGAATGAACCGTGGCTTGCCATCGCTGAACACGGTGCCGGCGACGGACCGTTCGCGCTTGCCCGTCACAACTGTGACTTTGACATAACCTTCAAATGTTCCCGACTGGTCTTGCTTGGTTGTCGAGATCTGAATGCCGCGTTCTTTTGCGATCACGGGCGCGCTAACCATATTGGTGTCAGGGTTTGCCTTTTTCATGATCCCGGCAATTGTCGCTGCCGTCAGCGCCTTAAGGTTCATGTCGGACACAACACCGTCAAACAGGATATTGATCGCGGTGATCGGCTCGTCGGTCATTTGACCAATGAAGTTGCCCAAGTGACCCGACAGCTTAATCCACGGTCCCATGACCTTGGCTTCTTCTGCTGTCACGGACGGCATGTTCAATGCGTTTGTCACGGCGCCGGTCAGCAAATAGTCGGACATTTGCTCAGCCACCTGCAGGGCTACGTTTTCCTGCGCCTCTGTTGTTGCGGCGCCAAGGTGCGGGGTCACGACAACATTTGGTAGGTTGAATAACGGGCTATCTGTGGCGGGTTCAACCGCAAATACATCAAATGCTGCGCCAGCAACATGACCGGATTTTAGCGCATCTGCCAAAGCCTGCTCGTCCACCAATCCACCACGTGCACAATTAATGATACGCACACCTTTTTTCAGCTTGGCGATGTTTTCGGCGGACAAAATGTTCGCCGTCTGCTCGGTATACGGCACATGCAATGTGATGAAGTCAGCGTTGGCGAACAGCTCTTCCAGCTCAACCTTTTTGACGCCCATCTTTTCGGCTTTTTCTTCGCCCAGATAAGGATCGTAAGCCATGACCTTCATCTTCAATGCACGCGCACGGTCGCAAACGATGCCACCGATGTTGCCTGCACCAATGACGCCCAGCGTTTTGCCCGTCAGTTCCACGCCCATAAACTTGGACTTTTCCCATTTACCAGCATGCGTGGACGCGGACGCCTCTGGGATTTGACGCGCCACTGCAAACATCATTGCAATCGCATGCTCGGCAGTCGTAATCATGTTGCCGAAAGGCGTGTTCATCACGATGATACCGGCCTTGGATGCAGCATCTTTGTCGATGTTGTCAGTGCCAATACCAGCACGGCCAATAACCTTCAGGTTGGTTGCCGCCGCAATGATTTTTGCGGTCGCCTTGGACGCAGACCGGATAGCCAAGCCGTCATACTTAGGGATCGCGGCCAAGAACGCGTCTTTGTCTTTGCCCAATGCAGGCATAAAGTCGACATCAATGCCGCGGTCTTTAAAGATTTGCACTGCTGCCTCAGAAAGGCTGTCGGAAATAAGAACTTTAGGGGCCGTCATGGCACACTCCTATTGAAAAATTTGGGGGTAAGTAGGATGCGTTTCAACGCATCTTAGCTGTTTAATTCGGCGTCAAATGCCCAAGAAAGCCAAGGAAGCATGGCCTCGATATCAGACGTTTCAACCGTGGCACCGCACCAGATACGAAGGCCCGCAGGCGCATCGCGGTAGGCACCAATATCAAGTGCGATATTTTCATCTGCCAAACGTTTGGCCACGCCCTTTGCGAACGCAGCACCGTCGGTAATCCGATCATCTGTGAACTTGAGGCAGACAGAAGTGTTCGACCATGTCGCCTTATCCACAGCCAGATTGTCGATCCAATCGTTGGCCGCACAGAAATTCCAGACCGCACGCGCGTTGGCGTTGGCGCGGTGCTGTAACGCATCCAATCCACCAATCGACTTGGCCCATTTTAGGGCAACAAGGTAATCTTCAACGGCCAACATCGACGGGGTGTTGATCGTCTCACCCTTAAAGATGCCTTCGATCAATTTGCCACCTTTGGTCAGGCGAAAAATCTTGGGCAGGGGCCATGCAGGGGTATAGGTCTCCAACCGTGCGACCGCACGAGGTGACAAGATAATCATCCCATGCGCAGCCTCACCGCCCATGACTTTCTGCCAAGAAAACGTTGTGACATCGAGCTTGTCCCACGGCAGGTCCTGGGCAAATGCGGCAGATGTCGCATCGCAAAGCGTCAGGCCAGCACGACCCGCAGGGATCATATCGCCATCGGCCATACGCACGCCGGACGTCGTACCGTTCCACGTAAAGCAAACATCGTTGTCGTAATTTAATGCGGCCATATCCACGATGTGACCATAGTCGGCAGTGTGGGTCGTGGCCTCAATTTTCAGCTGCTTGACCACATCCGTGACCCAGCCCGCGCCAAAGCTTTCCCATGCAACCATCTGCACCGGACGTTTGCCCAGCAGAGACCACATGGCCATTTCATACGCGCCACTGTCGGACGCTGGCACAATGCCGATCCGGTAATCATCAGGTACGCCCAAAATCTCGCGGGTCAGGTCAATTGCCTCTGCCAATTTTGATTTTCCCACGGCAGCGCGATGCGAGCGGCCCAAGGGGGCATCCGCTAAATCGGACAGTTTCCAAGTGGGGGGTTTGGCACAAGGGCCAGAAGAAAAACGCGGGTTCGTCGGCCGCGTGGCCGGTTTTGTCGTAACCATCACTGGTATCCTCACAGATAATCGCCCTTCGTTGGGGAAGGGTGTCCCACTGACCGACGTAGCGGTGCGCGGGGCCTTTCACAACCTCCAAAAGAGCGCTAAACCGCCGTAACACCCGCTTTTTGCGACACCGATGACGCCAATTGGAAACTTGAGGACTGCGCATATGTTTATGGTCACGTTGATCTGCAATCCGGCCAAGGGGCCGTTAAACCCAACACTGGTTGAGAATTTACGCAGTGCGTGGGGCGGCGATACAACCAAATGGTTGGCTATCGGCGAGGCAGTCGAATTTCAGATATTGCAGCGTCCTGATAATTTCGAATCTGTTTGGAATGACCTGCAATCTGCAGGCGTTGATTTGGTCGTCCTCCCAACCGAAAATCGCGTCAAAAAGATGCTGCTTGCAGATATGGACAGCACAATGATCCAGCAAGAATGCATCGACGAACTTGCAGACGAGGCAGGCGTTGGCGCGCGCGTGGCAGACATCACGGCCCGTGCGATGAACGGCGAATTGGATTTTGAGGCGGCGTTGATTGAACGGGTCAGCTTGCTCGCAGGTCTCAATGAAGTCGTGATCGACCAAGTCCTGCAAACCCGCATCACCTACATGCCCGGTGGGGCCTATTTGCTACGCACGATGAAGGGCGCGGGTGGTCATGCAGCACTGGTATCGGGAGGCTTTACCGCGTTCACGGCGCAAGTCGCGGCAACGCTTGGGTTTGATGAAAACCGGGCCAACACATTGTGCGTTGAAAATGGTAAACTGACGGGCGATGTCGGCCGCCCAATCTTGGGCCGCGAGGCAAAGGTGCAAGCACTGGAAGAAATCACCGCGCAGATCGGCATCACTGAACGTGATGTGATCGCCGTGGGTGACGGGGCCAATGATCTGGGGATGTTGACGCGGGCAGGCGTCGGCGTGGCATTACACGCCAAGCCCTCCGTTCAGGCGCAATGCGATGTGCGCGTGAACCACGGGGATTTGTCGGCGCTGCTGTTCGTTCAGGGCTACAGCCGCGCCGACTTTACTGCTTAGGCTTCGGTTGGGCCGTCGGCTGCTTTCCAATCGGCAATGCCACCAACATTGGTCACGTTGTTATATCCCATATCCATCAACGTCTTACCCGTCAGCGCAGCTTGACCGCCAGCGCCACAGACCAAATAAATATCCGCGTCCTTTTGCAGAAATTCTTTATGGTGGGGCAGGGCAGGGTCGGCCGCAAATTCCATGAAGCCACGGGCGACGCGGTGCGCTCCTTTGATGGTGCCCGACGCGGCAATATCGGCGCTATCGCGCACGTCGATCCAAACGCCAGTGCCGGTGGCATGCTTGGCAACAGCGTCCGCGCTACTAATGCGGGTGACAACTGCGTTGGCGTCTTGAAGATAATCGTATGCGGTTTTCATTTGGGCATTCCTAAAACAGATTTTTGTTGGAAAAAATGACCCAAGCAAGGCGCCCGGGCCAGTCCAACAGGGAGGTGGTGATATGACCCCATCACCAAAGGGTTTCGTAAGGTCGGTGCGGTTGGGTTCGGACCATCCAGTTTTTAAGAAACCAAGCGATAGCCACCAGTTTCGGTCACCAACAAACGGGCGTTGGACGGATCGGGCTCAATCTTTTGGCGCAAGCGGTAAATATGTGTTTCCAATGTATGCGTCGTGACACCGGCATTATAGCCCCAAACTTCGTGCAACAAAACATCGCGCGGGACAACACCATCGGCGGAGCGGTAAAGGAACTTAAGGATGTTGGTTTCCTTTTCGGTCAGGCGGATCTTTTTGTCGTCTTCCGTTAGCAGCATCTTTTGGGCAGGCTTGAACGTATAAGGACCCATCTGGAAAACGGCGTCTTCGGATTGTTCATGCGTACGCAACTGGCTGCGGATGCGGGCCAACAACACAGGGAACTTAAACGGTTTGGACACATAGTCGTTTGCGCCAGCATCAAGTCCGTAAATTGTGTCTGCGTCAGTGTCTTGGGCGGTCAGCATTATAATCGGGCATTTTATACCCTGCTTGCGCATGAGCCGACACAGCTCGCGGCCATCGGTATCTGGCAGACCCACATCAAGGATAACCAGCTCGTAAAGGCCCTCTTTGGCCTTCACCATCGCGCTGGCACCATCGTCAGCTTCGAACACGTCGAAGTCTTCGGTCATAAGCAATTGCTCGCCCAAGGCCTCGCGCAGATCGTCGTCGTCGTCGACAAGAAGAATTCTTTTGAGTTGTCCCATGACGGTCTCCTTTGCTACTGATCTATCAAGTGTGTGTCAGATACGTGCACGGCAAGTTTTCTGAACACAAAATCACACGGACGTGTGAACAATGCGCCAAATGTTTCAATTTGGACCAAACGGGATTAACCTTTGAAACATATGAGGACCAAATTCGCATGAGCTTTGCCCCCGATGTAACCGAACGACTGGCCCGCGCCCGCGCTGATTTGCGTATGGGCGTGCCTGTTGTGCTGGATGGTGGCGCAGTGATGTTGGCGGCTGAAACGCTTGATGCGGCACGTTTGGCGCATTTGCGCGGGCTTGGTGGTGATCCGGTGCTGGCAGTGACGGGCTGGCGGGCGACAACGCTTAAGGCGCGCGCTTACGACGGCGATGTGGCACGGATCGTGCTGCCATCGGACGCGACGCTGGCATGGGTGCGGTCTGTGGCTGATCCCGCCGATGATCTGCGCAGTCCGATGAAAGGACCGCTGCAAACCCACCGCGAAGGGGATGCGGACACGCACCGCGCCGCGATTGCGCTGTGCAAGGCAGCACGTTTATTGCCGGCAGCAATTGTGTTGCCCGTCACCGATGCGGGGGCGTTCGCGCTGGCGCATAACCTGACCTTGGTGTCTGATTCGGCCGCGCTTGATACGGGGCTTAGCCCGCTGAACCCGATTATCTCGGCGCGCTTGCCGTTAGAGGTATCAGAGGCCGGACGTCTGCATATCTTCCGGCCAGATGACGGTGCGGAAGAACACTACGCGGTTGAGATCGGTCAACCAGCGCGGGACAAACCCGTAATGTCGCGACTGCATTCGGCGTGTTTTACCGGCGACTTGCTTGGGTCATTGAAATGCGACTGTGGACCACAGCTACGTGGTGCACTGGCACAGATGGGAACTGAAGGTGCAGGGGTTCTGCTGTATTTGAACCAAGAAGGTCGCGGGATCGGGCTTGCTAATAAAATGCGGGCCTATTCGTTGCAGGATCAAGGCTTTGATACTGTCGAGGCCAATCATCGATTGGGCTTTGATGATGATGAACGCGATTTTCGGATTGGGGCTGAAATTCTGAAAAAGATGGGTTTCAATTCTGTACGCCTGCTAACCAACAATCCCGCAAAAGTGGCGCGGATGGAAGGGGCAGGTGTGCAGGTCATTGAACGCGTGCCATTGATCGAAGGGGCGAACCCGCACAACCATGCCTATCTTGCGACCAAGGCCGCGAAGTCGGGCCATTTGTTATAGGTTTTTTGAGTATTTAGAACAAAGCGAGGCGGATTTTGGGGCCATATGATCTGATCGTAATGCCGACGCATGTACGGTTTGCAGGGCGGCGATTTGCGCACACGATTGGCCGTGGTGGCTTGACTGACCGAAAGGTAGAGGGCGACGGCGCAACGCCGCGCGGCACTCACCGGATCGTCGGGATGTTGTACCGCCCTGACCGTATGGCGCGACCTACCGGTTGGGCGCAGCCAATTGGACCGACGGATTTGTGGTCTGATGACGTGGGTGACCCTGACTACAATATGATGGTGCGCGCGCCGCATGGTTTTAGCCATGAGCCACTGCGCCGCGCAGATCCGATGTATGATCTTGTGCTCATCACGGATTGGAATTGGCCCGTTGCGGTTAAAGGAAACGGGTCCGCGATTTTCATCCATGCGTGGCGCGGCAAAGGGCGGCCAACTGCCGGATGTGTAGCCTTCCGCCCCGATCATTTACGGTGGATCGCGCAACGAATTCGACCCATTAGCAGACTTGTTATCGCATAACGGCTGGACCTTTGGCAGAAAATGAGTGCAAACCGAAAGGCGAACACGATGAAACACCAAGGCACCTTTATGACCCCTGATGAAATTACTAAGCTGCCCTACCGCCCCTGCGTCGGCATTATGCTGGCAAACACGCGTGGCCACGTTTTTGTAGGCCAGCGATTGGACCGTGACACTGACGCGTGGCAGATGCCCCAAGGCGGTGTCGACAAAGGCGAGAAAACCCAAGATGCGGCGATCCGCGAGCTGTGGGAAGAAACCGGTGTGACCTCTAATTTGGTGACAATCGAGGCCGAAAGCCGCGGCTTGATCCCCTATGATCTGCCCACTGATCTGGTGCCAAATATTTGGGGTGGCCGGTACCGCGGCCAAGAACAGAAATGGTTCCTGATGCGGTTCCACGGGTCCGACGATCAGATCAATATCGCGACCAAGCACCCTGAATTCTCCGCATGGAAATGGCTGCCCAAAGAAGACTTAGTTGCCAACATCGTCCCGTTTAAGCGTAGCGTCTATAAACAGGTCCTTGCAGAGTTTTCAGGCGCGCTATGAAAGCTGCATTTGCCGCCATCGCCCTGACGGTTATCGCCGGACAAGCGACAGCGCTTTCGTGTATGCGCCCCGACGCCGTGCGCACGTTTGAACGGGTGTCCGAAGACACCGACACCTATTACCTGCTTTATGGGACGCTTGATTTCGACGCGACCAAGCAGCCCAAAGGCGTGGTGAACGAAGAGCGCAATCCAGACCCTATTGCAGCCCAATTTGCGGGTTTTGCATTGGACATGGGTGGGTTCACGACGCCGTATTCAAGCGCTGTGACGTTGCAGCCAGTTTGCTTTGGGCCGTGGTGTGGCAACACAACACCCGGCGTGCAATCACTGTTCTTTGCGCAGGTCGATGACGATGCGATCAAGATTGAAGCAGACCCATGCGGGGGGCGTATCTTTCCAGAACCATCGCGATCTTTATTGGACGCAATGACCGCCTGCATGAACGGCACCTGCCCTTAACTGCGGGTACGTTTGACCTTGCGGGCCGTCTTGGCAGCCTTCTTTTTTGAGGACCCAGCCTTGCGATGCGGCGGCTTGCCACGACTACCACGAGAATGCCCACGCAACGGACCACTTGGCATTGCGGTCCCGTCAAGCGTGATCAGCTCGGCAGTCAGACCACCCGTGATCGGGCCAGCCTCTGCCAATTTGACAACAACGCGCTGGCCTAACCCAATTACGATCCCTGACTTTGACCCCATTAACGTCTGGCTGTCTTGGTCATGGTCGAAATACTCGGTCCCCAATGTGCGGATCGGCACCAGCGCGTCAGCACCAGTTTCATCAAGCTTCACAAAGATGCCGAACTTGGCGATGCCGCTGATGCGCCCCGACAGCTCAGCACCCATGCGCTCGGACAGGAACGCCGCAAGATAGCGATCAGTCGTATCACGTTCAGCGACCATCGAGCGACGCTCAGTATCTGAAATTTGCTTGGCGGTTTCGGCCAGATGATCAATATCCCAAGGCGACAACCCGTCGCCCCCCCAGCGGTGCGATGCGACCAACGCACGGTGAACGATCAAATCGGCATAGCGCCGGATCGGTGACGTGAAATGCGCATAGGCTTTCAACGCCAAACCAAAGTGACCAAAGTTTTCGGGGAAATAATACGCCTGCGTCATGGACCGTAGGGTCGAAATATTGATCAGCTCAGCGTGGTCGGTGCCACTGGCTTGCTTTAGTAAACGGTTCAAATGTGCAGTCTGTAAAACCTGACCCTTGGCCAACTGAAGACCGGACGCATTTGCGACCTCGCGCAAAGATTCCAACTTTTCGGGGCTCGGTTCTTCGTGGACCCGAAACAGCAGCGGGGTCTGCTTGTCGATCAACGTCTCGGCAGCGGCGACATTGGCCAGCACCATGAATTCCTCGATCAGCCTATGCGCATCTAGACGATCCTTAAAGTTCACAGATGTGACCTTACCATCATCATCTAAAACGATCTGGCGTTCTGGCAGATCAAGCTCCAACGGTTGACGCACAGCACGGGCCGTTTTCAGCGCGGCGTAGGCGGCATAAAGCGGGCGAATGACATCGGTCACCAGCGGGGCAACCTGATCGTCTGGCGCACCGTCCATCGCGGCCTGCACCTGTTCGTAATTCAGCGAGGCGGCGGACTTCATCAACGCGCGGTGGAATGCGTGGCTGATTTTATTGCCATCGGTATCAATGCGCATGGCAACAGCCAAACAGGCGCGCTCGACGCCTTCATGCAGTGAACACAGATCACCTGACAGGCTGTCCGGCAGCATTGGGACAACACGATCTGGGAAATATGACGAGTTGCCACGCTTGCGCGCCTCGCGATCAAGCTCTGAATTCGGTGTCACATAATGGGCGACATCGGCAATCGCGACCCAAATGGTCATCTCGCCGTTGTCATGGGTTTCGACATAGCAGGCATCGTCGTGATCGCGGGCATCCCACGGATCAATCGTAACCAACGGCATGTCGCGCAAGTCTTTGCGGTTACCCAACAGGGCAGTTTCGGCAGCAGCGGCTTCGGCAATAACCTCATCAGGGAAATGATCGGGAATACCGTGCTGGTGAATAGCAATCAAGGACACAGCACGCGGCTGCGACGGATCACCTAAACGGGCGACGATGCGGGCCTTGGGCAGACCCATGCGACCCCGTGGACCAGATTGTTCAGCCTCGACCAGTTCGCCGTCCTTGGCGCCACCCGTGGCACCCTCGGGGATGGCCCATTCCTTGTCGGACCCCTTTTCAATCGGCAGCACGCGCCCGCCTTCTGATCTGGCACGGTAAACACCCAAAATGCGCTCCGCGTTATTATCGAGACGGCGGATCATTCGACCCGTGTGGCTATAGCTTTCGGTCGGCGCGACAGTCACGCGACCCAAAATACGGTCACCTTTGCCCAACGCCTGATCACCATCGCGCAGTGTCATAAAGATGACAGGCTCCGCGCCAGTTCCAGCCCATTCCAGCGGACGGGCAAACAGATCACCATCGCCGTCAACGCCAGTGATTTCCAACACAGACACCGGCGGCAAGTCTTCAGCATCGCGATAGCTCGACTTACGCTTGGTCAAATGACCCTCGTCTTCCAACTCGCGCAGCATACGTTTCAGATCAATGCGCTGAGCGCCTTTGATATCAAACGCCTTGGCGATGTCGCGCTTGGCGGCTTTGGTGGGATGGTCGGAAATCCACTGCAGGATTTCGGCTTTGGAAGGGATCTGTTTCATGTCCCACGCCTTAGCACGCAGGCCACGAGGGGTTAAGCGAAATAGTTGGTCAGGATACGCAGGTAGATCGCCTTAAGCTGACCAATTTGATCAACCGCAACGCGTTCATCAACCTGATGCATCGTGCGGCCCACCAGTCCAAATTCAACCACAGGACAGTGGTTTTTGACAAAACGGGCGTCTGAAGTACCACCAGACGTCGACAACTCAGGACTACGCCCAGTTTCGGCCTTCACAGCACCCGCAATCAGATCAGAAAAATCGCCAGGTAGGGTGATGAAACTCTCGCCGGAAATCTTGATCTTCATGTCCACCGTGACCCCCGTCTCAGCCATGATCTTATTGGCTTCGGCTTGCAGCCACGCGGTCACAGACGCACCGCTATGTTGATCATTGAACCGAATGTTCACCGCAGCGGTCATCCGCGCAGGAATAACATTTGTCGCAGGGTTGCCGGTATCAATCGTGACCACAGCCAAAGACGACGGGTCAAAATGATCGGTACCCTGATCCATTTCAAACGCGGCCAAGCGGTCCAACAGACGGACCCCCGCATGCAGCGGGTTTTTGGCGCGGTGCGGATAGGCAGAATGGCCCTGCACACCGGTTACAGTGAACCAAGCCGTCAACGACCCACGGCGACCAATTTTCATCGCTTCACCCATAACATTGGGGCAGGTCGGCTCACCCACCAGACAGACTGACATCGCCTCGTTGTTGGCATCCATCCAATCAAGCAATGCAACGGTGCCGTCCAGTGCCACACCCTCTTCATCGCCTGTTATCGCCAGTACTACGGCGCCGTCTGGCGGGGTGTTGTGCACAAAGTCGATGGCAGCGGCGGCAAAGGCGGCAACGCCTGACTTCATATCCGTCGACCCGCGGCCATAAAGGAACCCGTCTTTAATCTCAGCACCAAATGGGGACATCGTCCATGCGGCTTCATCGCCCAAAGGAACAACATCGGTGTGACCATTAAATCCAAACGTGCGGTTGGCACCTTTGCGACCCCAACGGGCATATAAATTGCAAACTCCACCGCGATCAACACGGGTGCAGTCGAACCCTGCATCAGACAACAGCTTGTCCAACAATACCAACGCACCGCCTTCAATCGGGGTGACAGACGGGCAGCGCACAAGGGCTGCGGTTAGGGTAACAGGGTCGGTGTTCGTTGGCATATTGGTGTCCTTTGTCATCGCATCTGGCTAGCCCGCCAATGGTTTTTGCGCAAGTAGAGGTTATGGCATCGGAGTCACACTCAGGATGGATTACGTTAGGACAAGACTATAAACCACTCTTTCAAACAGAAAATATTGCGTAGCGTGAAGGTAATAAGTGACCCAAGGCAGGGCAAACCCTAAATGGGTGTAGGCACGAGCAGTGTGCCCCAACATATAGACGAGAGGGCAAAACTCTCGGTAGGCGTATGCCTTGTCATCAGGTCCGTTTGGGCATGAGGCAAGAACAATGGTTACAGCAAAAATGCTGAACTCGACCATCACGGCTGCGAATTTCGCAGAAAAATCGGCTGTGGTGGCACGCCCATGAGCTGGATTGGCCTGCGCGATAATGTCGGTGGCGTGTTCAGCCCAATTGGGCTTGGCCGTGCCAACCGTGCGCCGTTTGGCCTTGACGCGGTCATGCCACGCGGAACTTTGATGTTGGAATTTGCGTCTGATCCGCGTGGCGGTGTGCAGACATTGCTGGACTATGGGTCGTCGCATCCTTGGGCCGCTGGGCTGACGCTTACGCTCGCAGGAAGCGGGACACTGACGCTGACTCAGTGGCAGGGCGATCAACGGCGCGTCCACAGACTTGCGACTGACGTATTGACCGTGAAACCTAGCGTGACCGTGACCTATACGTGGGATGCACCCCTGCGGCGCGGTGTCCTTGCGCTCGAAGTCGGGGACAGCGTTCCGGTATTTGCAGAATTGATTGCGCCGTTACCACTGTCGATGCGTGATGGTGCGCGCATGATGGCCGACGCGCGGCATTGCGCAGTGAATTCCGGCGCAACCTTTGTGGCGATCGCGGACGAGGTGATGCCAATCGGCGTTCTGCCAACCCTTGGTGGCGACACGATGATCCAAACACCCAAAGGGCCAGTCGAAGTGTCAAATCTGCGGGCAGGTCAAATGGTCACAACGGCACGCGGCGATACAGCGCAAATACGCTGGTGTGGGTCAGCGTTATTGCCTGCGCGCGGGCGGTTTGCACCCCTGAAGTTGCGGGCACCTTACCACGGGTTGCACCACGACATGACAGTCGCACCAAATCAACGGCTTCAGGCGGTGGGATCCGAAGTAGAATACCTTTTCGGGACAGATACCGTGGCCATGCGGGCGGGCCATATGGCTGACGGGCTGTCGGTGCGTCCGGCGGCTTGCGGGCTGACCTATCGGTACTGGCAGGTTCTGTTGGACAGGGCGGCGCCGAGGCAAATCGCGGGCCTTGTGTTCGAAGGGCTGGACGTCACAGGCGTGCGGCTTGACGCATCTTTGCGGCAACACAGCGTTTTGGCGACGTTGCCTGCCGAACTGATCCCGATGCATAAAGGCGTCGAAGTGCCGCTTTTGCAGTCCTACGAAACGCTGACTTTGCGGACGCTATTGGTCGCCTGATCCGGGTTCGTCAAAAAACGGGGTCATCTGGGCGACGATAACGCTGTTTTCATCCAGCGCGCGCTGCATCAGCTCTTTTTCATCATCAGATATCTCGTGGCCCTCGGCCAGCCGCTCGTCAAGCGTGCCATATCCGCTGACATCGAGCGGGGACAGGTCGGCTTGCTTTAAGATCGCGACGGTTTCGCGGACGGCCTCTGCCTCGTCGATACCGGATGCGTAACACATCAACGCAGCACCGGTTGCGCCCTTGGGCATGCCGTCGTCTTCACTACGGCCCACTTCAACAAGCAAAGTGAACACTTTTTGGCGGCTCGGTTTCTTAGTCATGGTCACGGCTCTCAAATTACAAAAGGGCATCTTGGCTGCGTCGCCTGCTTGTCATAATAAGGCATTTCGCACAATGTTGGCGACGGGACAAGAATGGGTGACGGTATGAACGGCATTATTCGGGCGCTGATGGCGCTCTCAGTGTGGGTTGGGGCTGGATCAGTTCAGGCACAATCAGCACAAGAGCTGACGATATCAACCGTGACACGGGCGCCATTTTCGATGCTTATAGATGGCGTCGATGCGGGATTTAGCGTCGATTTGCTAGCCGCCGTGGCGCAAGAACTGAACCTTTCCATTACTTACGTTCGCAAAGACGGGTTCGGTGAAATGCTGGATGCCGTGCAAGACGGCAGCGTTGATGCGGCGCTTGCGAATATCTCGATCACGGCAGAGCGCGAACGGTTGATGGATTTTTCGCAACCGATTTTTGAAAGCGGCGTGCAGGTCATGATGACCTCGCAAGCCAGCAGCAGCGCGACTTTGCTCAAAGCGCTGTTCACCCGTCAGATCGGGCTTGCGGTGTTGGCCGCACTTGTTTTGCTTTTCGGTGGCGGCATGTTGATGTGGGCTTTCGAGCGGCACAAGCAGCCCTATTTTGACCGCAGCGCGCGCGATGCGGCATTCCCCGCATTCTGGTGGGCGCTTAATCTGGTTGTGAACGGAGGGTTCGAAGAACGCGTCCCGCAAAGCCGTGGTGGCCGCTTCTTCGCGGTGATCCTTGTGATCTCAAGCCTGTTCATCGTGTCGATATTTGTGGCGCAAATCACGGCCGCCCTGACCATCAGCGCGATCCAAAATAATATCGATAGCATCAATGATCTCGAAGGACGGCCAGTGGGCACGATCGACGGATCAACGTCGGCGGCCTATCTCGACCAACGGGGTATCGGCTTTCGGGGATATAATGACCTGCAAACAATGCTTGCTGATTTTGAGGCGGATGAACTGGATGCGGTGATCTTTGACGGGCCGATATTGGCCTATTACGTGCGTATAAAATCAGATGGAAATGCGCAGTTGCTGGAACGGGTCTACAAGCCTGAAAACTATGGCATGGCCTTCCCGACCAGCAGCAATCTGCGCGAAGATGTTGACCAAGCGATGCTGCGCTTGCGCGAGGACGGCACTTACAATGAATTGCTGATCAAATGGTTTGGGGCGGCCTACGCGCGACGTTAAACGGCGTCGTCGACCCAGCGGGATTTGGCGGCCCACAGCGCTGAAATGATCAGCACGCCCTGCATGGGAATAAAATAGATCGCGAACAGCGCGACATAGACCCAAACGCCTTGGGATTCGGCCAGTCCACCCACGATAAACGGGGCGGACAGGCCAGCAATTGTGAAAAACAAAATCGCATCAACCACAACCAATCCCCAAGCGGCGATCCCGCTTGGGGTGTCACCCGCCGCAATACGGCGACGGGCAAATGTGCGGCTTAGGATCATCAGTCGCGCAACAGCTCGTTGATGCCTGTCTTGGAACGGGTCTTGGCATCGACGCGCTTTACGATCACGGCGCAATATAGGTTGATACCGTTCTTGGATGGCATGGACCCCGCGACGACGACTGAATATGGCGGCACTTCGCCGTACATAACTTCGCCAGTTTCACGGTCAACAATCTTGGTGGATTGGCCGATAAACACGCCCATGCCCAAAACAGATCCTTCACGGATGATGCAGCCTTCAACAACTTCGGAGCGCGCCCCGATAAAGCAGTTATCTTCGATGATTGTAGGACCAGCCTGCATTGGCTCAAGCACACCGCCGATGCCGACACCACCAGACAGGTGCACGTTCTTGCCGATCTGTGCGCAAGACCCAACAGTGGCCCAACCATCAACCATCGAACCCTCGTCGACATAAGCGCCAAGGTTCACAAACGATGGCATCAAGACAACGCCCGGCGCGATATAAGCAGAGCGGCGCACGATGGACCCGGGCACAGCGCGGAAACCCGCGTCGCGCCACTGGTTTTCACCCCAACCGTCAAACTTAGAAGGAACCTTATCCCACCACGTCGTGCCGCCATTACCACCAGAAATAGGCTCCATGTCATTCAGGCGGAATGACAGTAGTACGGCCTTCTTGGCCCACTGGTTCACATGCCAATCGCCATTTTCGCGACGCTCGGCCACACGCAGCTTGCCGCTATCAAGGGCATTCATCGTGTCGGTGATGGCCTCGCGGACCTCGCCTTGGGTGTTGATAGTGATCGTGTCGCGCGCATCCCATGCGGCTTCGATTGCGGTCTCTAGTGCGGCGTTAGACATGGGGCTGGCTCCTTTAAGGTCATCTGTTAGGGGCCGCTATACTGTGATGGCGGCCCTCGTGCAATCTGTCAGAGGTAACGCAACGGGCATTTGCATCCCGCCTCGTTTACGGCAAGTGTATGCCCAAATACGCATAAGAAAGTAACCAGTATGAACAAAGACCCCCGCCATCATCCGCTGCGCGACAGCCACCAAGACCGCACAGAGGCCAAACAAGTCCCCGACACGCCGCAAACACGCGCACCCGAATACCGGTTGGCCTTTGCAGATGATGACTTTCTGTGCCGCGACGAATTGCGGCCCGTGCGCCTGCAGCTGGAACTGCTCAAGCCTGAACTGCTGATGGACGAAGCAGGCATCGAAAGCACAATCGTGCTTTTCGGTGGCGCGCGTATTCCAGAACCAGCAAAGAAAGATACCGCGCGGACAAAATCACTGGCGGATCTGTCAAAGTATTATGACGAGGCGCGCAAGTTCGCCCAACTGATGACCGCACGGTCGATGAAAACTGGTGGGCGCGAAAACGTCATCGTCACCGGAGGTGGGCCGGGTGTGATGGAAGCAGGCAACCGCGGTGCAATCGACGCAGGCGGGCGGTCCATCGGGTTGAATATCGTGTTGCCGCATGAACAGGCACCCAACGAATATGTGACGCCGGAATTGTGCTTTAACTTCCACTACTTTGCGATCCGCAAGATGCATTTCTTGATGCGTGCAGCAGCGATCACGGTTTTCCCTGGCGGGTTCGGCACGTTGGACGAAACCTTTGAGGCCCTGACATTAATTCAAACAGGGCGCATGGAGCGCGTGCCGTTCCTGCTATTTGGTGAAGAATTTTGGCGCGGGATCATCAACTGGGAAACGCTGGCCGACGCCGGCACGATTTCCGCAGACGACCTAGACCTGTTCAAATTCGTTGAAACCGCCGAAGAGGCGATCGAAGCCATAGATAACTGGAGCGACCGGAAAAAACGTACAGCGCTGCCGGACCGTTAAGGCGCCTCAGGCACTTCTAAAAATTGCATTGGCGGTAGATCGGGTTCACGAATAGCCCGAATTGCCGCCTTTGCCAAAAAGCCACCCGCTTCATCGACGGCTTCTGACATCGACAAAATATTGGCGCGAAACAACTGCAAAAACGGCGCGGCCTCTTTGGATAGAACGTCAATCTCGCGGCCCACCTTCATGCCCAAACTTTCAAGCGCGCCGACGGATGCCATGGCCGCCGTGGTTGATGCCGCGACAATCGCGTCAGTTTCTGGGTGGGCCTTTAAATAGGCAGTGACCTGCTCCATTATCTCTCCAGACGGATCATCACTCGTTACATTGTCCAGCACATGCAGTGTTTGTTGGTTGGCATCGGCGGCGGTTTGCAATCCATTGACCAGATGGACCCCATAGCTTTGACGCTGGGGTGGGGCGACAGCCAAAACAGATTTACGACCGCGATTTGCCAACAGGTCAATTGCAAGTTGACCAAATGCGCCATTGTCAAAATCATAATATGGGTGGCTGTCGGACCAATTGCTGCGACCGTGGGTGGCAAACGGGAATTTACGCTCCATCAGATACGCGATTCGGACATCTTTAGGTTCGATCTGGTTTAAAATGATGGCATCGGCTGATCCGGTTTCAACGATATAACGCACAGGTTTTAGCAAATCATCATGTGGCGAATAGGGTGTCACGTTCAAATGAAATCGGGTGCCCTCAAGCCCGGTGGCGACCGACGAAATTAAGTGGGCGGTGTGGTTGTCGTGCTGTGTGGACATCACAAGACTGATCACATTTGTCCGCCCCGTGCGCAAACGCACGCCTGCACGGTTTGGCACATAGCCAATTTCAGCGGCGATTTTTTGGACTAATTTCTTGGTTTTCATACCAATATCAGGGGCGTCATTTAACGCGCGCGATACCGTTGGCACAGCAAGCCCGCTCATCAGAGCGATGGTCTTTAGCGTTGGCTTCCCGTCTGCGGGCATTGCTGCCTGCGCCGAGATAATTGTTTTTGTCCGCGCCATGGGTCTACCTTGATTGTGCGTCACCTAAGTCATTTCGACCAAATGAAAGCAACATCCTTAAATAACAAATCTGCTACAACTTCAAACGTTTGGTAAAAATGTTGCGTCTTTTGAGGTTACAGCGAATTTTTATGTCTTGCTAGGACAATCTAAATCGTTATAGGTTTTTCTACAACGATTTAGAACCAGGGAGGAAAGAATCGTGAAACTTTCAACAAAACTACTCGCAGCAACTGCAATGATCTCCGCATCAGCGGCATCCGCTGTAGAACTTGAAGTAACGCATTGGTGGACATCTGGTGGCGAAGCCGCTGCTGTTTCCAAATTTGCCGACGCATGGAATGCAACTGGCAACACTTGGCTCGACGGTGCGATTGCAGGATCCGGCGGCACTGCGCGCCCGATCATTATCTCACGTATCATTGGCGGCGACCCAATGGGTGCCACACAGATGAACCACGGCCGTCAGGCTGAGGAACTGATCGAAGCAGGCATGATGCTCGACCTTTCAGACGTGGCAGAAGCCGGCGGCTGGAAAGACATCGTCAACCCATCCGCTTTGTTGGATTCATGCACATTGGACGGCAAAATCTTTTGCGTTCCAGTGAACATTCACTCCGGTCAGTGGATATGGTTGTCACACGCGGCATATGAAACCGCTGGCGTACCAGTTCCAACTGATTGGAACGAATTCGTCGCATCCGCACCCAAGCTTCAGGCAGCAGGCATTTTGCCACTCGCAATGGGTCAGCAAGGCTGGCAGCAGAACCTTGCATTCGGTGCGATCACCATTGCGGTGGCCGGTACAGAAGCATGGCGTGAAGTGACAGTGAACAAGAACGCCGATGTTGCACGTGGCCCAGAATACACAGCCGTATTTGAAGCCGTTGCAAACGCACGTGAACTTGCGCGTGGGTCCAATGTTCAAGACTGGAACCAAGCGACAAACATGGTCATCACAGGCACCGCTGGTGCACAGTTGATGGGCGACTGGGCGCAGGGCGAATTCGCCGTGGCCGAACAAGTCGAAGGCGTAGATTATTCTTGCCTGCCTGGTTTGGGTCTGAACGAAGTTCTCGATACCGGTGGTGATGCGTTCTACTTCCCATTGAACGACGACCCTGAAATCACAGCTGCCCAGAAAGAGCTGGCGGCATTGCTGATCTCTCCTGAAGTACAGGTTTCCTTCAACCTTGCTAAGGGCTCGCTTCCAGTACGTGGCGACATCGATATGTCGTCTGCAAACGGTTGCATGCAAAAAGGTCTGGGTATCTTGGCTGACGGTGGCATCTTGCCATCCGGTGACCAAGCTTTGTCCGCAGATACGCAGACTCAGATCGAAGATCTGATGGCGCAGTTCTGGTCTGGCGATATGGCTGCTGCCGACGCGCAGGAAAGCTATGCTGAACTGATCGCAAACGCCGACTAAACGACGACAATCTGGTCCGGCGGTATACCTGCCGGACCAATCCCTGCCTAATATTCCTCAAATATTTGGAGCCGACACGATGACCGTGGCCTCGGACCCCCCTCTTCGCACAGCCAAACGACCTAGCCGTCTGTTCAAAAACTTGATGGCCAAGATTGCCTCGATCCCGATGATCCTGACGGCGCTTGTGGTTTTTGTTGGCGGCACGACATGGACAGTTGTCTATTCATTCACTGGCTCGCGTATGCTGCCCAAAACTAATTGGGTTGGGCTGGATCAATACGAGCGGCTTTGGAATTCTGATCGCTGGATCATCTCGATTAAAAACCTTGGCATTTATGGCGGGTGCTCGATGATCCTGACACTTGTTTTAGGCTTCTGCCTCGCAGCCTGTCTTGACCGCAAAATCCGGTTTGAGTCCGCGTTCCGTACGATCTTCCTTTATCCCTTCGCATTGTCGTTCGTGGTTACAGGCCTTGCATGGCAATGGATTCTGAACCCCGAATTTGGTCTGCAAAGCGTCGTGCGCGGCTGGGGCTGGGAAACCTTTACCTTCAACCCGATCAATGACCCAGACACGGTCATCTTTGGCCTGCTCATCGCTGGGCTATGGCAGGGTACAGGACTGATCATGTGCATCATGCTCGCTGGACTGCGTGGTATCGACGATGACATTTGGAATGCGGCCAAAGTGGACGGCATTGGCACGGTGAAAACCTACGTTGTTGTTATCATCCCGATGATGCGGCCCGTGTTCATCACAGCGCTCGTGCTTATCGCCTCAGGGATCATCAAGCTGTATGATCTTGTCGTCGCACAAACCGGCGGCGGGCCTGGCCTCGCGTCAGAAGTCCCCGCGAAATACGTGATCGAATTCATGTTCCGCGCGCAAAACTTGGGCCAAGGATTCGCGGCCTCAACCATGATGCTGCTCTCAGTTGTGATCATCCTCATCCCTTGGGCTTACCTAGAATTTGGAGGCCGCAAAAATGGCTGATATTACGATGACAGGCCCTCGAGGCCCGAAGCCGAAAAAAGTATTCTCGCGCGCCAATATCTTTCTTTATGGTACGCTCATCATGGTCAGCATGTACTACCTGCTGCCGCTTTACGTGATGGTCGTGACATCGCTAAAAGGCATGCCGGAAATCCGCATGGGCAACGTGTTTGGCCCACCAATGGAAATCACGTTTGAACCTTGGGTCAAGGCATGGTCGCAAGCCTGCACAGGCATTAACTGTGATGGTCTATCACGCGGCTTTGGCAACTCTGTTCGCATTCTGATCCCATCGCTGCTTTTGTCAGTGACCATCGCATCCATCAACGGATACGCGTTGTCGAACTGGAAATTCAAAGGCTCCGAAGTTTTCTTTACGATCCTGATTATTGGGGCGTTCATCCCGTACCAGACGATGCTTTATCCAATCGTGATCCTGCTGCGCGAAATTGGCCTGATGGGGTCCATCGGTGGCTTGGTCTTGGTGCATACGATCTTTGGGATGCCGATCCTGACACTGCTATTTCGCAACTACTTTGCCTCAATACCCGAGGAATTGTTTAAGGCGGCACGCGTCGACGGCGCAGGGTTCTGGCAGATCTATTTCCAGATCATGCTGCCCATGGCACTGCCGATCTTTGTGGTCGCGATCATTCTGCAAGTCACAGGCATCTGGAACGATTTCTTGTTCGGCGTGATCTACACCAAACCGTCGACCTATCCGATGACAGTGCAGCTAAATAACATCGTGAACTCGGTCCAAGGGATCAAGGAATACAATGTGAATATGGCCGCGACACTGCTGACCGGTCTGGTCCCTCTCATCATTTATTTTGCCTCAGGCAAACTCTTTGTCCGCGGCATCGCCGCTGGCGCAGTCAAAGGCTGAATATATCATGGCAAACTCTGTAGAAATCAAAAATCTCGATTTGGCCTTTGGCGCGGTCAAGGTGCTCAAGAACCTGAACTTGGAAATCGTAGAAGGCGAATTCCTCGTCCTTCTTGGCTCATCTGGTTGCGGGAAATCCACACTGCTGAACTGCATCGCTGGCCTTCTCGAAGTCACCGATGGACAGATCTTCATCAAAGGTGAAAACGTCACTTGGGCAGAACCCTCGGATCGGGGCATCGGCATGGTGTTCCAATCCTACGCGCTTTACCCACAGATGACCGTGAAAGGGAACCTGTCGTTTGGCCTCAAAAACGCCAAAGTACCCAAGCCTGAGATCGAAAAGCGGGTCGCGCGAGCGGCCGAAATTCTGCAAATCGAAGCCCTGCTAGACCGTAAACCAGGGGCATTGTCCGGTGGACAACGGCAACGCGTTGCCATCGGTCGTGCGCTCGTGCGCGACGTCGACGTGTTCCTGTTCGATGAACCACTGTCCAACCTTGATGCAAAACTGCGGGCCGACCTGCGGGTCGAGTTGAAACGCCTGCATAACCAGCTTCAGAACACGATGATCTACGTGACTCATGATCAGGTCGAGGCGATGACCCTCGCTGACCGGATCGCGGTGATGAAGGGCGGCTTGATCATGCAGCTCGGTACACCAGACGAGATCTATAACCGACCGCTGAACCTTTACGTCGCAGATTTCATTGGCTCACCGTCAATGAACTTCATCACAGGCAAGCTCGAAGGCGGCGTCTTTGCGGGTGGCGACCTGACGATGTCTGTGGATGGTTATGAATTTGTCGGTGACACCGCACCAAATTGGGCCGCGACAATCGGCATCCGGCCCGAACACGTCATCACAGGCGAGCTGGCATCAGGTGCACCGCACACGATGGACATGGTCGTGGAACTGGTCGAACCGATGGGCTCTGACACGCTGGTCTACACCACCTTGAACGGTGAGACATTCCGCATCCGCATGGATGGGCAAGCCAAGGTCACAAAGGGCGAAACCCTGACCGTGGGCATCGACCCGGCCCGCGCATCCTTGTTCGATCCAAAATCCGAAGCACGCCTGTAATGACTGTCGAATTGGCTGGCCTTTGGTCGCTGTCTGATGACAGCGGGGGCAATACGTGTGACCTTTTTCTGCCCGGCGACGGGATTAGCGCATTGCACACTGCAGGCCTGATCCCCGATCCGTATTGGGGGCGTAACGAATACGACCTGCGTTGGATATGTGAACGGGACTGGACAGCAACGCGGGTGTTTGACCTGACCGACACTGACGTTGATCTGGTGCTGTCGATGGTCGACACGGTTGTGACCGTGCGGGTCAACGATGTGGTCGTTCTTAACGCGCAGAACAGTTTTCGCGACTACCGCGTGCCTCTTGCAGGCGTGGCAAAGCTCGGTGAAAATACGATCCAAGTGACCTTTCATTCGCCTGTCAAAGCAGGGCAAGCGGCACAAGACGCGCATCCGTTTTTCCTGCCTTGGCAGACCTCAAATTCGCCAATCCCAAACGGGAACATGCTGCGCAAAATGCAATGTGATTTTGGCTGGGATTGGAACATCGCGCTCGCGCCATTTGGCATCTATGAGGACATACGGGTTGAACCTTCTGCGGCCCCACGTATCGACGGTGTGTTGGTCCACCAAGACCACAGCGATGGCTGCACGCTGACCGTCACAACAGAAGTCACCAACCACACAGGCGATGTGACAATAACTTTCGACGGGCAAACCCACACAGCCATTCCAGTGAACGGCACCTGCACACACGTGATTAATGTTGTGGACCCCAAAGTTTGGTGGCCCGCAGGGCAGGGCGATCAACCGCTTTACGACCTGACCGTGACCGCCGCGGGGGCGCACACGACCCTGCGGGTCGGGCTGCGCAACGTTGATTTGGTGACCACACCCGATGTGGCAGGATTGGGGTTCAAGTTCTCCGTGAATGGACGCGACGTATTTGCCAAAGGGGCAAACTGGATTCCGGCAGACGCGCTTGCGGGACGGATCACACCCGCTGCAACCCGCGACCTGCTGCAATCTGCAGTCGACGCAAACATGAACATGATCCGCGTTTGGGGCGGCGGGCGATACGAGCCGACATGGTTCTATGACATCTGTGACGAGTTGGGGCTGATGATCTGGCAGGACTTCATGTTCGCCTGCAACACCTATCCGTCCACACGCGATTTCTTGGCCGAGGTTCGGGCCGAAGTCACCGATAACGTCAGCCGGATGCAGCATCATGCCTGTCTCGCGCTGTGGTGTGGGGACAATGAACTCATCGGGACGCTGACGTGGTTTGATGAAACGCGCGACGACCGCGATAGGTATCTGGTGAACTATGACCGGCTGAACACGTGTATCGAAAATGCTTTGTTAGACACTGATCACCAGGCGAACTGGTGGCCATCGTCGCCATCCCCAGGGCCGCTGAATTTCAAAGATGCGTGGCACGAAGACGGATCAGGCGACATGCACTTCTGGTCGGTTTGGCACGAAGGACGGGACTTTGACCACTACCGCGAAGTGTCTCCACGGTTCTGCAGCGAATTCGGATTCCAATCCTATCCGTCGATGAACGCAATCCGCAAATTTGCAGGACCAGACGACATGAACATCGCGGCACCCGTATTGGAAAGCCACCAAAAGAACGTTGGCGGAAACGCACGGATCGCGGAAACCATGTTCCGATACTTCCGCTGGCCTAAGCATTTCGACGACTTCGTATACCTGTCCCAAGTGCAACAAGGCGAGGCGATCAAGACCGCTGTAACCCACTGGCGCTCACTCGCACCACACTGCATGGGCACGCTGATCTGGCAACTTAACGACACATGGCCCGTGTGCTCGTGGGCGTCGCTGGACCACGGCGGCGACTGGAAACTGATGCACCACATGGCGCGCAGGTTCTATGCGCCGACGCTTGTGACAGCCGTGCCAAAGGACGGACAAATTACGATAAAAGGGGTCAACGATGCCCCCGCAGGCAACACGATTTCCGTCAAGATAAGCGCAGTAGACATGCGTGGCACACAGCGTGTTCTAGCCGAAAAAACCGCACGGATCGACGCAAATTCGAGCGACTTGATGATGCTCTCAGCTGACCTCATCGGCGAAGGTGAAATGCTACTGGTGACGTGGGATGGCGATGATGGGGCCGCAGGACAGGACATTTTTGCGCCGCGCGCCTACAAAACCTATGACCTTCTGGCGCCAAATTTGATGCATACAATCACCCGCAGTGGCGTGGATTACATCATCGATATCAGCAGCGAAACACTCGCGCTTTTTGTGGCCGTTGAGGCGGACGTGGCAGGGCGCATCAGCGACAATGCGATCACCATTTTGCCAAAACATCTGGTGCAATTACGGTTCACGCCAACCGACCCATGCAGCACACCAAAATTCACCCTGCGCGACCTGCACAGCGCGACTTATGCCTAAAGGACAGACCATGAAACACATTGCATATCAGCTCTATTGCTCGCGCAACGCGCCATCGCTTGATGTCACCCTGAAAATGCTGGCCCACGCGGGATATAAGGCCGTTGAAGGCTACGGCGGTATCTTGGACGATGTGGATGCGCTTAAGCGGCAGCTGGATGCACACGGGCTGATTATGCCGTCCTGCCACATGGGGGTCGCAGACATTGAAAACGATCCAGCAGCAGCAATCGCCACGGCCAAAACGCTAGGCTTGGAAACCGTGTTTGCGCCCTATCTGATGCCTGAAGACAGACCCGTCGACGCAGCAGGTTGGGCCGCATTCGGCAAACGTTTGGCAGAGGCCGGAAAACCGATCCAAGACGCAGGGTTCAAATTCGGTTGGCACAACCATGACTTTGAATTTGCAGCACTGGACACGGGCGAATTTCCAATCGACTTAATCGCGCAGGCCGACGAAAACCTGCTGCTGGAACTGGATCTTGGCTGGGTCGGACGGGCGGGCCTGAACCCCGTTGATTGGATCAACAAATACAGTGGACGGATCGCTGCAGCCCACATCAAAGACATCGCGCCAGCAGGCGAATGCGTCGACGAAGACGGCTGGGCCGACGTTGGCCAAGGCACACTGGACTGGCCGGCAATCCACGGCGCGCTGAAATCAACGGGCGTCGACCACTACGTCATCGAGCACGACAACCCAAGCGATGACGCGCGCTTTGCGCAGCGCAGTCTTGCGGCTGTCTTGAAATTCTAAAGGAAAATGACATGACACAACTTGGCGTTGGCATCATTGGATGCGGAAACATCTCGACCACATATCTGGAATTTGCACCGCTCTTTAAGGCACTCAAATTGGTCGCGGTGGCGGACATAAACATGGATGCGGCGCGGGCGCGTGCGGCGCAATATGACGTGCGCGCAGACAGCGTTGCAGATTTGCTGGCAGCGCCAGACGTCGACGTGATCGTGAACCTGACCATTCCGGCGGTGCACTACGACGTCACGCGGCAAATTCTTGAGGCAGGCAAGCACGCCTATTCTGAAAAACCATTGGTTTTGACGCTTGAGCAAGGCACGCATTTGCGCGAACTGGCTGCGTCCAAAAACTTGCGGGTTGGCTCTGCGCCTGACACCTTCCTTGGGGGCGCGCACCAACTTGCACGGGCGGCTATCGACAGCGGCAAAACCGGTCAAATCATCGGTGGAACCTGCCATGTGATGGGACGTGGAATGGAGGCATGGCATCCAAATCCAGATTTCTTTTTCCAGCCTGGCGCGGGGCCAGTCCTCGACATCGGGCCATATTATGTGACCAACCTGATCCAACTGCTTGGACCTGTGAAATCCGTCGCGTCGCTGGCGACCACAACGTTCAAAACACGGACAATCGGCAACGGCGATCGGATCGGCGAAACCGTTCCAGTGGACACGCCGACCAACATCCATGCACTGCTCGAATTTGCGAACGGGGCAACAGTGACGCTTGGCACCAGCTGGGATGTCTGGGCGCATAAACACGGGCACATGGAGCTTTACGGCACTGATGCATCCTTGTTCCTGCCAGACCCCAACTTCTTTGGCGGCGACGTCGAAATCGGCGGACAAGACGGAGAAATCAAAGCACTGCCCACATGGGATCACCCATTTGGTGTCGCAAACGACGATGAAGCGCGGGCCAACTATCGCTGCGCGGGTCTGGCCGATATGGCGACAGCAATCAGCGAGGGACGACAGCATCGCTGCAACATCGACCTTGCGGTTCATGCAGTTGATGTGATGACCGCGATCTTGCGCGCAGGCGAAGACCGGCGCTTTGTCGACCTGACAACCACGTGCGAACGACCTGCGTCGCTGTCCCCTGACGAGGCGCGCGCGCTATTGGTCTGACATTACGAAAACAGCCTTAGCTGCCAGTTTCAGCCGCGATCTGCGCGCGTGATTTACGATCACGCTTGGTCTCAGATTTCAACTGACCGCAAGCGGCCATGATGTCCTCACCGCGGGGACGGCGCACAGGCGATGAATAGCCCGCGTTATGCACAATATCAGCAAACGCACGAATGCGGTTGTTCGACGACCGTTTGTACGGCGCACCGGGCCATTCGTTAAATGGGATCAGGTTGATTTTGGCTGGAATGCCTTCGATCAAACGCATCAAACGGTGGGCATCAGCATCTGTATCATTGATGCCATCAAGCATGACATATTCAAACGTGATCCGCTCGGAATTGGACACCTTAGGATAAGCGCGCAACGCTTCCAGCAAATCAGCCAGCGGCCAACGCTTGTTGATCGGGACCAGCTTGTCACGAATTTCATCAGTGGTGCCGTGGAACGAAATCGCAAGCTGGCAGCCAATCTCTTGGGCAGTGCGCGCAATCTCTGGAACAACGCCAGATGTGGACAACGTAATGCGGCGGCGCGACAGCTGAATACCATCAGGGTCCATCGCAATCTTCATCGCATCGCGGACATTTTCAAAGTTATAAAGCGGCTCGCCCATGCCCATCAGAACGATGTTCGACAACAAACGCCCTTCGACGTTTTTGGCACCTTGCTCGGGCCATTCGTTCAGCTCGTCGCGGGCAACCAACACTTGACCAATAATCTCGGCTGATGTCAGATTGCGGACCAATTTCTGAGTGCCTGTATGACAGAACGAACAGGTCAACGTGCAACCGACTTGGCTGGAGATACACAGCGTGCCGCGGTTGGTCTCAGGGATATAAACGACCTCGACCTCATGGCCGCCAGCAATGCGGACAAGCCATTTGCGGGTGCCGTCAGCTGATTCTTGACGGGTTACAATCTCAGGGACAGCCACAACAAACTGCTCGGCTAACATGGCGCGAAAATCCTTGGACAGGTTTGTCATCAGGTCAAATTCACGAATGCCCCAATGATAAATCCACTGCCAAATCTGGCCAACACGCATTTTAGCCTGCTTTTCAGGCGTCCCAACAGCGATCAACGCCTCGCGCATACCGTCACGGGACATGCCCACCAAATTCGGTAGACCACCAGTTTCCTTGCGGGGAATGGTCAACATATCTGGAGTAATCGGAACAGCGGAGGTCATATCAGACACCTTTCAAGGGACTAAGCGGCTCATATAGGCAATCAGAACCCTTTACACAAGAAATCCGATGGCCAAGGCTGATAGGAAGGCCAGCGTGACAATTGGTGCCCAAAGCAGGCGTTCTTTGCGAGATGGTGTGGCGACGTTGATCACTGATGACGCTGCCATTGCCACGACCACAACCCAAATCATCCAAACAGGAATGTCCCAGTTAATAAGGCCTGCATGTGCGAGAACAATTGCGACCAACCCAAGCAGCGTAAAAGCTTGAAAAACAGCCGCAAAGCGGAGAGCCCTAGGAAGGACACTACGCCAACGTCCACCCATGGCCCATTCGCCCCAAGGTGCGCCAAGTGCCAGCGCAAATTGGAACCCAACTGCAATCGCAATAAGAATCGTAAATAAAACTGCGAAGGCAGTGATTATTTTTGTCGCCCTTTGGGTTTTTTACAAATCAAACGTCGCAAATACAGGCGCATGATCAGATGGCTTTTCCCAGCCACGGACATGGCGAACAACGCGGCTGGAATGGGCTGATGCAGCAATATCAGATGTGGCCCAAACATGGTCCAAGCGGCGGCCCTTATTGGCCTCATCCCAATCCTTTGCGCGGTACGACCACCAGCTATACAGCTTGCCCTCTGGGATATCGGCGCGGGTCACATCGACCCAATCACCAGCGGCCTGAACCTCTGCCAAGGCGGCAACTTCCACAGGCGTGTGGCTGACAACCTTCAGCAGCTTTTTGTGATCCCAAACATCATCCTCAAGCGGCGCGATATTCAAGTCACCAACCAGAATGGATTTTGTCGGCTTATCGGCACTAAACGCATCGCGCATCTCGGTCAGATAATCCATCTTCTGACCAAACTTTTCGTTCACCTCGCGGTCGGCCACATCGCCACCTGCGGGCACATAGAAATTGTGGATGGTGACTCCGTTTTCCAACCGGCCAGCAATATGACGGGCATGACCAAGCGATGCATAATCCTCAGCCCCAGCCTCGACCATCGGCAGCTTGGAAAAAATAGCAACACCATTGTAACCCTTTTGACCACGCGCAACCATATGGACGTACCCAAGCGACGCAAATTTCTCCAACGGGATCTTATCAACAGGGCTTTTGCATTCCTGCAAACACAGCACATCTGGCGTCTCATCGCGCATCAGCGTCGCAACCAAATCTTCGCGCAAACGAACCGAGTTGATGTTCCAAGTGGCCAGCGTAAATGTCATCACAAATTTCCCTTAAGTCAGTGCAGCAGTAGGGCGGCTAAAGCCTGTCACGATGCCGCGCCAGTTTTTCAATTGTGGGGTCATGCGGGCGATAGTGGCCGGATGAGCGGCATCAAGCACGCCCAGTTTGACCAATATAGCTGCGAGTGCAGCCTCGGACGCGCGTGTTGTGCCATCAACAATCTTGATCGCGACACCCATCTTCAGGCTTGGGATAATCGCGGTAAACGCGGCCTCCGCGCCTGTCTTGATCGCGACCTTACCGCCCATTGCGCGCATCAGTTCGGTGCAGGCGCGGGTTTCACCAGCAACCAGCTCAGGATAAGCCATCATCGCTTCACGCAACTTCACCATCGACTGTTGGCGCAAATCACCGCCGGTTTCAGCGCTGGCAAAGGCTGCCATTGAGCGGGCCAAACCGGTGACAGTGCAGGCATGGTTCGGGGTCGAACATCCATCGATACCGTAACCCGGACTTGTCTCGCCCGTTGTTTCCTCAAAGGTGGCTTTGCCCGCCATTTGCACGGGGTGGTCAACCTTTTCATAATCAGGACCACCGCCCAAATGCTTGTTCAACGTCAAAAACCCAACGTGTTTGCCCGAACAATTGTTATGTATCTGACACGGCTCGCCGTACGCGCGGATCAACTTGTTTTTGGCTTCATAATCTGCTGGCCATTGTGGACCACAGCGCAAATCACCGTCCGTCATCCCCAGATCATTCAACCAAGCCGCCACACGATCGGTATGGATCGCGGCCCCCTGATGGGACGCACATGACAAAGCGAGCTGTTCAACCGTCAAATGCGCACCTGCGCCACTTTCCAATAACGGCAACGCTTGGATCATTTTGCCCGACGATCGTGGATAGATCATTGCATTTGGATCACCCCAAGCATGTACGACATCACCGTTCTGGTCGCAGACCACGGCATGACCACGGTGGACGCTTTCAAGCATCTCGCCGCGCCAAATTTCGACCATATCAATTGGGGCTGTCATCACTGCGTCCTTCTTAATCTCAAATTGATACCATACTGCCCTAGACGTGTTGCACAATGTCTTCCGGTGCGTGAAAATCAGGGCTTCCCCAACCGAGCGGTTTTTTGCTAGTGTCATGGCTATCGAATTGAAACAGATCCCGCTAGTCGAAAAGGTGCCATAAGATGCACCAAGGCATTGTGAGACATCCAGAGGCAAGCACAGCTTGGAGGCTGTTAGATATGATTTTTAAAATTTCGCGTGCATTTTGTGTGGTGGTGGCCTGTGCCATTGGCACCATTTCCGTCGCTCAAGAAAGCAGTAACCGTGTTGCGGCCAACACTGATTGGTCTGTTTTCACCGAAGATAGCCCAAAAGAATGCTGGGCTGTGTCGGCACCCAAGGAAACTGTGAACACCAAAGACGGGCAAACCGTCGCAGTGCGGCGCAGTGAAGTCCTGTTGATGGTGTTCTTTCGCCCAGGTGCCTCGGCTCAGGGGCAGGTGACGTTTACGGGCGGTTACCCGTTTGCTTCCGGCTCGACAGTCGACATGGACATCGCAGGGACCACCTTTACGCTGTTTACCGAAGGCGAATGGGCTTGGCCCGCCACCCCCGAGGATGATGCGAAAATTGTTGCTGCAATGAAACGTGGCGCTGATACGACATTAACAGCGCGCTCCGGTCGGGGCACACAGACGGCTGATAAATTCAGCCTGCTTGGCTTTACCGCCGCCGAAGAAGACGCCTCAAAACGCTGTGCTGGCTAAATTATAGGATCAGGTTAGGATGCCCTTGATCTGATCCGCCACCGCTTGGCCCAGCACCTCGTGGGCTACTTTATCAAAATGTATACCGTCAATATCGCTGCTGGCGATATGCGCGCCTGCGTCCATGAAATGCACAGCGCGACGGGTCGCGACGCGGGCATATAATGCGGGCAGGGCGCGTGATACCCGCACGTTATCAGTAAAATCAGCGACAAACACACCAGCGCCAATGACCGCTGGTGGGCAAATCAGCAAAATCTCAAACCCACCATGGCGATCCTGCAACTCATCCGTCAGCGCGATCTTCACAAGCGCATCGACATGGGCTGCAATTTGCGCGGCAGTTTTGCCGTGATGGGCCTGCAAATCATTGGTGCCCAACATGATCGTCATCAGGTCAATAGGGCCGTGGCTTGCCAGCGCGATGCGCAGCCCCAATTGGCCATCCATATGCGCACCCATATTCGGATCGCCGTGGCCAGCAGCCAGCCTGCCGCCCAACCCTTCTTCAATCAGATTGACACCCGCAGCCTGCGCCATGACCACAGGCCAACGACGCGCAATGCGCGGATGATGATCAAATGACCCCATCGGAGGCGTCCCATGGGTGTTGCTATCGCCATATGTCAGAACTGTATGTGTCATAAACCCACGCTAGCGGCGCAATTCACCGTGGTAAAGTCCACCAAAGGCCCCATATAAGGGGCGAACACCGGATTTCAGGAGACGACCATGATTGGCTTGACCGACACACCGACAGCGACAGCGGCAACGACACATATTATGGACGGCACCGAAGCGTCATTCATGCAAGACGTGATTGAAACCTCAAAAACGATCCCCGTCATCGTTGATTTCTGGGCGCAGTGGTGCGGACCTTGCAAAACACTCGGACCATCAATCGAGGCAGCAGTCGCCAAGGCAGATGGGCGCGTAAAGCTGGTGAAAATTGACGTAGACGCAAACCCAGCTATCGCAGCGCAACTGCAAGTACAGTCGCTCCCGATGGTCTATGCATTCTTCAACGGACAACCCGTTGACGGTTTCCAAGGTGCGATCCCGCCATCCGAAGTGAACGCATTCGTTGATAAAATCGTCGCCATGGGACCAGAACCAGACAACGGACTTGATGACGCTGTTGAAGCCGCCGAAGGCATGATGAGCGACGGCGATTACGGCGACGCAGCCGAAACATTCGCGGCAATTCTGTCCGAAGACGGCATGCACGCAGTGGCCTACGGTGGTCTCGTGCGCGCACACATTGCACTTGGCGAATTGGATCAGGCCGAAGCAGTCTTAAACGGCGCACCCGCCGAAATTTCGAACGATGCGGCAATTGATGCAGCCCATGCGCAACTGACCCTCGCACGCAAGGCAGCAGACGCAGGGCCAGTCGATGATCTGCGCGCAGCCGTTGACGCCGACCCAGACAACCACAAGGCACGGATTGAGCTGGCAAACGCGCTGATGGCCAATGACGACGCGACCGCTGCGGTGGACGAACTGCTCGAAAGCTTCCGGCGCGACCGAACATGGAACGACGGTGCAGCGCGAGCCGAACTGTTCACCATTTTTGACGCATTGGCACCCACCGATCCGGTTGTTTTGAACGGGCGGCGCAAACTTTCGTCAATGATATTTGCCTGACCCGAAAATCAGCCTAAGTTTCTGGGTATGACAAAAACAATTGACCTCCCCGACACGATCCCTGTGTTCCCTTTGTCCGGTGCGCTGCTTTTGCCGCGCACCCGATTGCCGTTAAACCTGTTTGAACCGCGCTATCTGCAAATGCTTGATGACGTGCTCAAAACCGACCATCGGCTGATCGGGATGGTGCAAAGCTATGACGGGCCTGACGGCGTAAACAAGCTGCACAGCATCGGGTGCGCTGGGCGTGTCACTGGGTTTTCTGAAACCGACGACGGGCGCTATATGATCACGCTTGCAGGGGCATCGCGATTCCGGCTAATAGGCGAAGTCGACGGATTTGTCCCCTACAGACGTGCGCGCGTGAACTGGCAAGGGTTTGAACGCGACCTTGGTGACGTTGAAACGGATGACACGTTTGACCGGCAAAAATTCATCGACGCGCTTGGCAGATTCTTTGACGATCAAGGGCTGCAAACCGATTGGGAAAGCCTGCGCGAAGCCGAGGATGAATTGCTCATCAACTCGCTGTCGATGCTTTGCTCGTTTGAACCCGAAGACAAACAAGCCCTGCTTGAAGCGCCGTCATTGACCACGCGGCGCGAAACGCTCACAACGTTGATAGAATATTCGCTACGTGGCGGATCATCCGAGGAAATAATGCAATGACCGATGCACGAATTGACCCCAAAATGCTCGAGGCATTGATCTGCCCGCAGACCCGCGGCACCTTGGTTTATGACGCGGATGCGCAGGAACTCATCTCGAAAAATGCGAACCTCGCCTTTCCGATCCGCAACGGTATTCCGGTGATGTTGCTCGACGAGGCACGCACGCTAGACTAGCGATTATTGCATCAGTTTTGGCAGGTCACCCGTCAACCCAGCGGCCTCGCGGATAAACCCGCGCCGCAATGTTGGGGTGGCATTTATCGCCGCCATTCCAATATCCCGCGCCGCACGTAGCAGTGGATTATTATTTGAAAACAACCTGTTGAACGTGTCCGTAGCAAGCGCGAGCGTCGTCGTATCAAACCTGCGCCATGTCTGATAGCGAGCCAGTGGTTGCGCAGCTCCGATGTCTTCGCCGCGCGCGTGGGCCTCTGACAACACCTGCGCCAAGGCGGCCACATCACGCAAACCAGCGTTTAACCCTTGCCCCGCAATCGGGTGGACGCCATGCGCTGCGTCCCCAATCAGGGCAACACGATCAGCGATAAACGACTGCGCCAGCGTCAGCCCAAGCGGATACGAAAACCGCGCACCCTCCAGCGATATCTGCCCAAGGAAACTGCCAAACGCAGGGCGCAGCGCATCTAAGAACTGATCATCATCCAGTGTCATCAATTGCGCGGCGCGATCCGTGGTTTCCGACCAAACAATCGACGACCGATTGCCTGTTAGCGGTAAAATCGCAAGCGGCCCGTTTGGCATGAAAAACTGATGCGCGATCCCGCCGTGCGGTTTGTCATGTGCAACCGCACAGACCACCGCCGTCTGGTCATATCCCCAGCCGATCCGACTGATGCCTGCACGTTTTGCAGTACCACTGCCACGCCCATCCGACCCGATCAGCAGACGACCAGAAACGATATCACCACTGTCCAACGTCACCGTCACGCCGTCTGGCATGATCTCTTGCGCAACAACGCGCGCACTGTCGATCTGCGTAATCAAATTTGACCCATCCATCGCAGCCAAAAACGCGGCCCGCAAATGACGATCCTCGACTAAAAACCCCATCGGGCCTTCTTCAATCTCGGCATGGTCAAAATGCATCATCCAAGGGGCGGCACCTTCGCCAGCACGGCCATCAGTGACCTTAATTTCTAACATCGGCTGTGCATGGTCCGCGACCGCGCCCCACACGCCGATGCCTTGCAGCAGCCGCTTAGACGTCAGCGCCAACGCATAGGACCGCCCGTCAAACTCGCGCAACGACCTAACAGCCCTGGGCAACGCATCAATGATGGTCACAGAAAATCCAGCGCTTGCTGCAGCCAGTGCCAATGCAAGGCCATTCAGCCCGCCGCCCACGATGATAAGATCACTATTCATACTTTGCAATATGGGCAGCAACACGGGATTGTCCATGCGTGGCAGTGTCGCTAGCGTGGACAAAACGAAAGGGACGACAATGCAAGTCTGGCTTTGGATGACGGCGGCGGATTTGGGGCGAGGTATCGGCGCGGGAACGATCGACCCCATTGATCTGACCGAAACCTATCTGGCGGCCATCGACGCACACGCCCTAAGCCACCGCATCTACACCGTCGTCACCCATGACCGTGCGCGGTCCGAGGCAAAAGCATCCAGCATGCGCGCAAAATCAGGCCAACGGCGCGGGCCTCTTGATGGTGTGCCAGTGTCTTGGAAAGACCTGATCGACAGCGCAGGCATCACGACCCAAGCAGGAACGCGGCTGATGGACGGGCGTGTGCCCGACTCTGACGCAGATGTATTGGTCGCAGGCACCGCCGCAGGTCTTGTTTGCCTCGGCAAAACACACCTGTCAGAAATCGCATTTAGCGGGCTGGGCTATAACCCCCAGATGGAAACGCCGCCCTGCGTGAATGACGCTGACGCCGTGCCCGGCGGGTCCAGCTCTGGGGCCGCGGCCTCTGTCGCTTTTGGCCTCGCGGCAGCGGCAGTCGGGTCTGACACAGGCGGATCGGTGCGTATTCCGTCGGCTTGGAACGACCTCGTCGGCCTGAAAACCACCCGTGGGCGGATCACCCTGAACGGCGTTGTCCCGCTGTGCCTGACGTTTGACACCATCGGCCCGCTTTGTCGCTCCGTGGAAGACGCGGGGCTCATGCTTGCTGCCCTTGAAGGCACAAAACCCGCCGACATGACCGTCATGTCGCTGCAAGGTCGGCGCTTTGCAATTCTCGACACAATCGCGATGGACGATCTGCGGGACGGGCCGCGCGACGCATTCAAAACAGCTGTTGACCGGATCAAAGCAGCAGGCGGCACCGTCGACCACATCGAAATCCCTGATCTGCACGATGCCTTTGCAATGGCCGGACCGCTGTTTTGCGCGGATGCTTATGGCTGGTGGAAAGACCGTGTTGAGGCGGCACCAGAAAAGATGTTCCCGCAAATCCTTGAACGGGTCAGGGCAGGGCGCGACGTGCTTGCCGCCGATTATATGGCGCATTGGATCAAACTGCGCGAAATCCGCGAAACCTACAGCCATGCGACCGCTGGCTTTGACGCCGTGGTCTGCCCAACAGCACCGATCCTGCCGCCAAACCTCGCGCGTTTGAACTCCGATCCGGATTATTACCGCGTCGAAAACCTGCTGGCGCTGCGCAACACACGGATTGGCAATCTGATGGGTTTGGCATCACTCACCATCCCAGCACCAACGCCGTCCTGCGGGATTATGCTCAATGGACCCCCCGGATCAGAGGAAAAACTTCTGCGGCTTGGGGTCGGCGTGGCCACCGCGCTGGCCTAAATGCCACAATAAGATCACGCATCAGCGTTGATCTTGCTTGATTTTCTGGACAGCAGCGCCCGCCTCAGGCTAGTTTGGGACAAAGCGGGGCGAAATGATCCCGTAAGTTGAGGCAGTTATGATTTTTCCCGAGCGGTTCTCGAACCTCCCGGTTGCGACGTGGCCCCGTTTGCGCGCCCTTTTGGATGTGCCCACAGACGCCACTGACGTGATCAATATGACGATTGGCGAGCCCCGCCATGCGTTTCCCCCATTCGTGGGCGACATTTTGGCGGCGAATTTGTCCAGCCTCGGGCAATACCCCAGCAACAACGGCACCGACGATTTGTTGGCTGCGATTGGCGGTTATCTAAACCGGCGCTATGACGTCACCGTGGCCGCAAGCGAAATTCTGGCGCTGAACGGCACACGCGAAGGGCTGTATAACGCGGCAATGGCGCTGTGCCCTGAAACCAAGAACGGGCAAAAGCCTGTGATCCTAACGCCGAACCCATTCTACCAAGTCTATGCCGTTGCGGCGCTTTCGGTAAACGCCGACCCCGTCTATGTGCCCGCGACGCCCGCCACCGGAAACCTGCCGGACTTTGCAGGACTGCCCAACGACATCCTTGACCGGACAGCGATCGCGTACATCTGTTCGCCCGCCAACCCGCAGGGCGCTGTGGCCGACCGGACATATTGGGAATCGCTGATCGGGCTTGCTGAAAAGCACGACTTCCAAATTTTCGCCGACGAATGCTACGCCGAGATTTACCGCGACACGCCCCCCATCGGGGCATTGCAAGTCGCACGCGACATGGGCGCAGACCCAGAACGGGTTATCATATTCCATTCACTTTCCAAGCGGTCCAACATGCCGGGCTTGCGGTCAGGGTTTTGTGCAGGTGGGCCAAAAAGCATCGCGCGCATCCTTGCGTTGCGGGCATACGCAGGCGCACCGCTTCCAGCTCCACTTCAGGCCGTTGCAGCAGCAGCATGGGCCGACGACGCGCACGTTGTGGAAAACCGGAAACTCTACCAACAAAAATACAAAATCGCAGACGACACGCTGGGCCACATCGACGGCTATCAGTCCCCCCAAGCCGGATTCTTCCTTTGGCTTCCCGTGGACAACGGCGAAACGGCGGCGGTCAAACTTTGGCAACAGACAGGCGTTCGGACCCTTCCGGGCGCTTATCTTAGCCGCGACGTCGACGGGTCCAGTCCTGGCGACACATTTATTCGGGTGGCCATGGTCGCCCCAACACAAGAATTGCAGCGCGGGCTCACACTGATCCGCGACTGTCTTTACGGCTGAGGAATTTAAGCATGGCATCTTACCAATCCCGCGGACGCGATCCACTTTTGGACAGCACCACACAGGCAGCGATCGAAAAACGCGGCCGCGAATTGTTCGGGTTTTTGTTGATCGTGGTTGGCGTGCTGATGGTCATCATGCTCGGCAGCTATACCGCCGAAGACCCCAGCTGGATTTCTGCGACTGATGCGCCTGTGCAAAATTGGCTGGGCCGTTTTGGGGCATCCGCTGCTGCACCAATGATAATGGTTGTGGGCGTTGGTATCTGGGCGCTGCCCGCGATCTTGCTCGCGTGGGGCTTGCGTTTTGCATCGCACTACGGTGAAGAACGCGCCGCTGGACGGCTCATCTTTGCACCCATCGCAATTGCGATGGCGGCGATTTACGCTGTGACACTATCACCAAGCGCAGATTGGCCGCCAAACTTTGGCATGGGCGGCATGTTCGGCGATACCGTGCTGGCCGTCGTGCTGACCATGCTGCCATTTGGCGCTGGGCTTGCGGTGAAGCTGTTTAGCCTCGTCACCTTTGTGGTGCTGCTTGGGTTGATGGCATGTGTGCTGGGCTTTACCCGCGCGGAATTGCGGGTCGGCGGACGTTGGCTTTTGCTTGGCGTCATCATGACTTATGCCACGATCCTGCGCATACTGGGCAAAACAGCGACCGTGTCTGCCAAAGCAGCCCAAGGCGGCATGGCAACTGTCGCCGTCCGACGCGAAAATTCTCGAATGTCCCGCGAAGCACTCGCACAATCTGCAGCCGAGGAAGACGAGGCGCGCCGTCTCATTCCACAACCGGAACTGAAAGCACGCGCAGCAGCCGTTGTGCGCGCCAACCCAGCGATGCCGACAAAACTAGCGCCTATGGCTGACTTGTCGGGGCGCAAAATGCCACCGATGACCGCACCCAATTTTTCCGCCGCACCCATAGCAGCATCCGCACCCGTGCAGCAATCAGGCGGCTTCTTGTCTGGTTTGCTGAAACGCAATGACCCGATGCCAGAACCTGAACTGGTGGCACAACGCGAAGTCGCCGACGCCGCGCCCGTTGACGGTGCGCGTGTCAAAGCACGGATTACCGATGCGATCCGCAACCGTAAAGCGCCTGAAGCGCCCGTCATCATTGGCGGCATGCGCGTGGAACCAAAATTGACCGCTGGCAAAGGGCCACAGCCATTGCTGCTTGATGTACGCAACACGGAAGATGCCGTCTTTGACGACGCCGAACTGACCGATGTCGAAGAACAGAACATCTTTGCGGCACCCACCGCAATCCTGCACCGTGCACTTGCGTCTGCGGCTGAAAATTCCGTCACAGAACCGGCCCCTGTCGCGCGTGTCGTCGTGCCAACGCCAGAGCCGAAAAAGGTCGTTCAGCACGCGCTACAACGGTCCGTGATCCCGTCCAAGCAGGCATTGCAAGAAATGCAGCCAGGGCTGCAATTTGAAGACAAATATGCGAACTATGAAATGCCGCCGCTATCCTTGTTGGCCAGCCCATCGGTCATTGAACGGCACCACCTGCCCGACGAGGCGCTAGAACAAAACGCGCGCATGCTGGAAAGCGTGCTTGATGACTACGGCGTTAAAGGCGAAATCGTATCGGTGCGCCCCGGCCCCGTTGTGACCATGTACGAACTTGAACCTGCTCCCGGACTAAAAGCATCCCGCGTGATCGGCCTTGCGGATGACATTGCGCGGTCCATGTCGGCGCTGTCTGCACGTGTATCCACCGTGCCTGGTCGGTCGGTTATCGGGATCGAGCTGCCAAATGAGAAACGCGAAATGGTTGTGCTACGCGAGATGATCGCCGCGCGTGACTTTGGCGATAGCAACATGAAATTACCGCTCGCACTTGGCAAAGACATCGGTGGTCAGGCCGATCATCGCGAACCTCGCAAAGATGCCGCACCTTCTAATCGCTGGTACAACTGGCTCCGGTAAATCCGTGGCCATCAACACCATGATCCTGTCGTTGCTGTATAAGCTGACACCAGAAGAATGCCGCATGATCATGATCGACCCAAAGATGCTGGAACTATCTGTCTATGACGGTATCCCACACCTGCTTTCGCCGGTCGTAACAGATCCTAAAAAGGCGGTTGTGGCCCTCAAATGGGTCGTTGGCGAAATGGAAGAACGGTACCGCAAGATGTCCAAAATGGGTGTGCGGAACATCGACGGCTATAACAGTCGCGTCAAAGAGGCGCTCAAAAAGCAAGAGATGTTCAGCCGGACTGTGCAAACCGGATTTGACGATGAAACCGGCGAACCCGTATTCGAGACAGAAGAATTCTCACCAGAAGTCCTGCCGTATATCGTGGTTGTTGTTGACGAGATGGCCGACCTGATGATGGTTGCTGGCAAAGAAATCGAAGCCTGCATTCAGCGCCTCGCGCAGATGGCGCGTGCATCGGGCATCCACCTGATCATGGCGACACAACGCCCGTCGGTTGACGTGATTACCGGCACAATTAAGGCCAACTTCCCGACACGAATTTCGTTCCAAGTGACCTCGAAAATTGACAGCCGCACGATCCTTGGGGAAATGGGCGCCGAACAATTGCTTGGCATGGGCGACATGCTTTACATGGCGGGCGGCGGTAAGATCAGCCGTATCCACGGACCGTTCTGTAGCGATGAAGAGGTCGAAGAAATCGTCAACTTCCTCAAAGGATACGGGCCGCCAGAATATATGTCCGGCGTGGTCGAAGGGCCGTCTGACGGCGCAAGCTCCAGCATCGATCAAGTGCTCGGTTTGGGCGACGGGTCCGAAACTGAAAACGCGCTGTACGACACTGCCGTGGCCATCGTGATCAAGGACCGGAAATGTTCAACATCCTACATCCAGCGCAAGCTTGCGATTGGGTACAACAAGGCCGCGAAACTGGTCGAACAGATGGAAGACGAAGGCGTCGTATCATCGGCCAACCACGTCGGCAAACGCGAAATCCTCGTGCCTGAACAGCACCACTAAGGACAGACCATGACCAGACGGCCGTCGTATTGGGCGTGGCGGTGGGGCCGCATTTGGCGCGCTACTTCTTGAAATAGTTAATCCGGAATGCTGCGCGCGGCGACATATGCGAAACTTATGCAAAACATATACAAAGAGTACACCTGCTTTGGGCCGTCCAACCAATGGTTAATACAGCAAAAAGCCCCCGCTTGATCACTCAAACGGGGGCTCTTTATGTCTGTCGCGACGCGTGGGGTTTGCTTAGAGCTAACCTTCACGCTCAAGCTTTTTCCGAGCCAGCTTGCGCTGACGGCGGATAGACTCGGCTTTCTCGCGTGCTTTACGAATGGACGGTTTTTCGAAATGTTCTTTTAATCTCATTTCACGAAAAACGCCCTCACGCTGAAGCTTCTTTTTCAGGGCACGTAACGCCTGATCGACGTTGTTATCACGAACACTAACCTGCATGTGGTTTTCACCACCTCTCTAAGTTAAATTTGCAAAATTGCAGGAAATGGCCGGATAGCAACTTTGCTTCAGCTTGTCTAGTGTGGACACAAGCCCCATTAAGGAGACCGCCATGCGCACCCAAAAACCAGACCCGATGTTGGACGCCCTGCTCGATGCAGCAATCGCACATGTGCCGTTTGACGGCTGGTCCCCCACAGCATTTAGCGCCGCTGTGGGTGATATTGGTATTGATCCTGCGCACGCCAAAACGATCTGCCCACGCGGCTCTGCTGATTTGGCTGTGGCATATCATTTGCGTGGTGACGTACAAATGGCTGCGGCTTTGGTTGATGCGGCCCTGACCGATATGCGGTTCCGTGAATGTGTCGTTCACGCGATAAAATTGCGTCTCGCTGATGCAGACAAAGAAATCGTGCGCCGCGGATCGTCACTATTCGCGCTGCCGCATATGGCGCCCGAAGGCGCCAAGCTGATCTGGGGCACTGCCGATGCGATCTGGAACGCGCTGGGCGATACCTCAAAAGACGTAAATTGGTACACCAAAAGAGCAACGCTTTCAGCGGTTTATGGCTCGGTTGTTTTGTACTGGCTCGGTGATGACGGAACAGGGGTCGACGACTTCATTGACCGCCGGATCGAAAATATCATGCAATTTGAAAAGGCCAAAGCAAAAGCTAATAAGAACAATGTCTTAAAGCCGTTCACGCGCCTCCTGACCAGCCTGACCAGCAAGATCAAAGCGCCAGCGCGCACCCCCAAAACGGATCTTCCGGGCATTTGGCGTGAAGGTGCAGATCAATGAAAGCCGTCGAAATAACAGCCCACGGTGGCCCCGATGTTCTAAAGCTTACTGACCGTCCAATGCCAGTCGCGGGCTACGGCGAAGTGGTGATCAAACTGGCCTATGCGGGCGTAAATCGCCCCGACGCCCTGCAACGCGCGGGCTTATATAATCCACCTCCAACCGCGAGCGATTTACCCGGTTTAGAAGGTGCGGGCGAGGTTGTCTCCTTGGGCGACGGCGTGACCAATGTGTCTATTGGCGATCAGGTTTGCGCGTTGCTGCCCGGCGGCGGATATGCCGAATTTGTGACAACCCCAGCGGCTCATTGTTTGCCTGTTCCCAAAGGGTTAAGCCTGAAACAAGCGGCCTGTTTACCAGAAACGTTTTTCACCGTTTGGTCAAATGTTTTCATGCGAGGTGGCTTGCAAGCCGGTGAACGATTCTTGGTTCACGGTGGCAGTTCCGGCATCGGGACAACGGCGATCCAATTGGCCAATGTATTCGGGGCACGGGTGTTTACGACCGCAGGTTCAGATGAAAAATGCGCGGCCTGTCTGGCGCTTGGGGCAGAGGTCGCGATCAATTACCGCGATGCGGATTACGTTGATGTGATGCGGTCAAATGGCCGCGCTGATCTGATCCTCGACATGGTCGGTGGCTCTTATATGCAGCGCAATATTAAAGCGTTGGCCGACGATGGCCGGCTTGTGCAGATTGCTTTCCTGCAAGGCCCAAAAGCCGAGCTGAACATGATCGAAATCATGACCCGCAGATTGACGATAACGGGCAGCACGCTGCGCCCGCAGTCAGATTTGGCAAAACTCCGCATTGCGGACCAGCTGCACGACCAAGTGTGGCCACTGCTTGCCGCCGGCATCGTGGCTCCCGTCATGGATCAAGAATTTACGCTTGCTGATGCAGCTGCCGCCCATACGCGCATGGAAAGCAGTGCCCATATCGGCAAGATCGTTTTGAAAATCTGTTGAGCCTCCGGTGGGAGTATTTATGACAAAGTGAGGCGGATTATGTGCGGGAGTTTTCAAACGCCGCCCATGCATCCATCAGCTTGTCGAGGTCGAAGTCCGGCTGACGAGCGGGTTCAAGGATGATGTTCTCCGTATCCAGCAGTTTTTGGATAGCGTCCTTTAGGGTTGGAATCACCTCTGGTGGAACAACGAGACCGCCGTGCCGATCTGCGTGGATTAGGTCGCCTTGGGCCACTTGCATGCCGCGAATGTTGACGGTTTCACCCAGATTGCGCACGTGTACGAATGCATGGCTTGGCCCGATGGAGCCGGCAATAACCGGAAAGCCGGCGGGCATATCGCCAAGGTCGCGCATCACGCCGTTGGTCAGCGCGCCAGCCATGCCAAGTCCCTTGTGAACCGTGGTGTGAACCTCGCCCCACCACGCCGATACACAATGGGGTTCGTCGACGTCTTCGACCACCGCAATCGCGGGGCGCGGTCCTTCGGACATGCTGCGGAAATAATCCAAACGGCGCGCGCGGATTACATCGGGGTCTTCGGTCGGCGGCGCGCGCCCTGCGATTTGAGCGGTCCGTGCAAAGCCTACAATCGCGGGTGCCGTTGGATCAGACGCGAACATCGAACCTTTGGTGTAGCCGTCAAAGCCGCGTTTGCCTTGGGCAACTTCGATTGCATTGCACACAGTGGGCGTGTCGACCTTTTGCATCAGGTCCAAAAGCCCGTCGGGAAGGGTCATGTTAGCCATTGTAAAATCGCCTTATTGGTTAGGTCGGGTTGCTCAAGCGTCGGCAAGTGCCCTGCGTTTGGTATAATTGTGAGGGTCGCGTTGGGGATCAAATCCGCCATCAGTTCGTGTCGGTGGATCGGGCAAAGCGTGTCATCCGCCCCACATAAGACAAGCGCAGGCACAGTGACGCCGCGCAGTGCGTTCTGCTGATCAGGGCGGGTTTGCAACGCGCGCGATTGGCGCACAAATGCATCAGGACCCAAGGTTTCAGCCATCGACATACACATATCAAGGACAGCGCCTTGGGTCGGCCCGTCAGCCAGATAGTTTGGTTTCATTTCGTCGCGCATCACACGGCGCAAGTCACCTGCAAGGGCTGCCGCAATCTGTGGCTCGCGGCCTACGGCAACTTTCGGATGTTCGGCCTTGGGGTTGGTATCAAGTAGGGCGATCCGGCTGATCCGGTCGGGGGCCTGTGCCCACATTTCCATCGCGACAATCCCGCCCATGGAAAGCCCTGCCAATGCAAAACGCAGGGGCGCTTGATCCAATATCCGCGTCGCGATCTCGGTGATGGTATCCCCTACAAGAGGGGCTACCACGATCATCCGATCATGAGAAAACATATCTATTTGCGGCGTGAACAGCCGTGCATCGCACATCATGCCGGGAATCATTAAAAGCGGATCATTGTTCATCATAAGACGACTGTGCCACCTCGTGCATACGTATGCAATCCATGCGCGTTTATGTTTTGTAAGGTGCCATGCCTGCGCGCGCCAATTCGTCGGCGCGTTCGTTTTCAGGATGGCCCACGTGGCCTTTGACCCATTCCCATGTCACATCGTGGCGCACAGTTGCCGCATCAAGCCGCTTCCAAAGCTCTTCGTTTTTGACAGGCTTGTTCGCGGCGGTTTTCCAGCCCTTTTTCTTCCAACCAAAGATCCACTTTGTGATCCCGTCTTTGACGTAAACGCTGTCGGTCACGACTGTTAGCGCGCTGGGCCGTTCCAATGCTTCAAGCGCAGAGATCGCGGCCATTAGCTCCATCTGGTTGTTCGTGGTTAGGGCCGCACCACCGTTAAGTTCGCGCTTTTTAACCTCGGCATCGCCGTCGCGTGCGATCAGGATCGTGCCCCAACCACCCGGTCCTGGATTGCCCGAACATGCCCCATCGGTATAGGCGAAAAGCTTAGTCATTTTTACGTGCCCTCATTGCGACAAACGGGTCATCGGTGCCTGCGCAGCCGATCTCGTGCCCTTCAACGGTCGCGATAACCGCAAAGCCAGCAGTTGTCAGCAGGTCATGTAATTCAGTGACGGTCAGGTAGGTATAAAGTCGGTCAATATCGTCGCGGGCCTCGCCAGATCCGGTCTTCAGCGCAACATGGAGAACGCCATTGGCATGCAGTGCTGTTGCCAATGCTGCGAGTATTCGCGGTAAATCCGCGCGCGGTGCGTGCAGCAGTGAAAAATTCGCCCAAATCCCGTCGTAGGTATTGACCATATCCACATCATCAAACGTCAGCTTACGTGCGCCAATTTGATGGGTCTCATTGGCCAGATCGATCATCCCTTGCGATGCATCAACCGGATCGGGCACAAACCCAGCATCGCGCATATGAACAGATGCACGCGCTGGTCCACAGCCAAGATCAAGCACGTGTGCATGTGGCGGCAACAGCGCCATAAACGCCACTAGCTGATCGGACGGCGCGTCAGTTCCGGTCATGTTTGCATAGCGTTCGGCGGCAGCGTCATAGAATGCGATGGTTTTTGCGTCAGGCATCAGATGTCACTTTCACGGTATGTGGTATCTGTGTCATGTCTTCTCGATCATGTGCGCTGCCGTGGCCTTTTTCCGAGCACAAATATGTCCCCCAGAGGGCTGGGTTGTTGGCATTTCCTTAGGCTGTTTCACGCAGAACCCGTGGCACTTTGAACTCAACATTCTCAACAGCTGTTTCGACAATCTGCGTGGTCACGTCGTAATGGTCGCGGAACGCGTCGATGACCTCGTTGATCAATACTTCGGGGGCCGATGCGCCTGCTGTGATCCCCATTGTTTTGATGCCCTCAAGTGCCCGCCAATCAATATCGGTCGCTCGCTGCACCAGCTGGGCATAGGGGCAACCCGCGCGCGCGCCGACTTCAACTAAGCGTTTAGAATTTGATGAGTTTGGGGCGCCCACAACAAGCATCGCATCGCATTTTGGGGCCATCGCCTTCACTGCTTCTTGGCGGTTTGTGGTGGCATAGCAGATGTCTTCTTTGTGCGGGCCGATGATCGCTGGAAAGCGGGTGTTTAAGGCGGCCACGATGTCAGAGGTGTCATCCACTGACAGGGTCGTCTGGGTCACATACGCGAGCTTTGCTGGATCACGCGGGGTGACGCGGCTTACATCGGCTACAGTTTCGACCAACAGCACTTCGCTGTCAGGCAATTGCCCCATTGTGCCTACCGTTTCGGGGTGGCCTTCGTGGCCGATCATAATCATTTGCAGACCGGCGTCCGCGTGGCGCTGGGCTTCGATGTGGACTTTGCTTACCAGCGGGCAAGTGGCATCGACATAGACCATCTCGCGGGCTTGGGCGGCTTGCGGCACTGATTTGGGCACGCCGTGCGCCGAAAATATCACTGGACGGTCGGGCGGGCATTCGTCTAACTCTTCGACAAAGATCGCCCCTTTGTCGCGCAGCCCATCAACCACAAATTTATTGTGCACTATCTCATGGCGTACATAAACTGGCGCACCCCATTTTTCGATCGCCAATTCGACGATCTTGATGGCGCGGTCCACGCCTGCGCAAAAACCGCGTGGCGCGGCAAGGTAAAGGGTTAGCGCTGGTTTGGTCATGGGTGTCTCCGACGTGGCTTGTCACAGACCTAAGCCCAAAGCGCACAAACGAAAAGGGCCGCGCGATGAGTGATTTCCGCGCGGCCCCATTTCGGTGCAATAATTTCCGATGAATAGCCTAAGTATCGTCTGACTGTGCAGGCGTAACTTCTTGACGTGGTTCGCGGATTGGTCGGCCAACAACATCGCGCAATTCATCAAGCTCGATGAAGTTGTCACATTGCCGACGTAGATCGTCCGAGATCATAGGCGGTTGACTACGGATTGTAGATACAACCGAAACCCGGACACCTTTGCGCTGCAATGCTTCAACCAAGGGGCGAAAATCGCCATCCCCTGAAAAGATCACAACGTGATCAACATGAGGCGCAAGTTCCATCGCATCGACGGCCAATTCAATGTCCATGTTGCCTTTGACTTTACGCCGACCCATGCTGTCGGTGTATTCCTTGGCGGGCTTAGTCACCATCGTAAAGCCGTTGTAATTCAACCAATCAACCAATGGGCGGATCGGTGAGTATTCGTCGTTTTCTAAAAGTGCGGTATAGTAAAATGCACGCAGCATTTTGCCACGGCGCATAAATTCTGCCCTCAGTAACTTATAGTCGATGTCGAACCCAAGTGCCTTGGCTGCGGCGTATAGGTTTGATCCATCAATGAAGAGCGCCAGCCGCTCGTCACGATAAAACATAAAATGTCCTTTCGGGTGAATGTCGTGCTCTGGTGGTAAGCGTGTGAGTGGCGGTTAGCGTATGAGTGGTATAAGAAAAATTTTAAATCGTTAATATCATATCAGGAAAATGTTGTGCTGCAAACCCTTTCAAACTCTGATTTCCGAATGCATGCGCTTATTGCCCTTGGAAGTAACGTATTTTCGCCTTGGGGTGACCCCACGGCAACTGTCCTAAAAGCTATATCAGAATTAGTGGGTCGGTTGGGGACGGATGCAGTGCAAAGCCCGCTTTACGGCACGCCTGCGTTTCCGGCGGGTGCTGGCCCTGATTTTGTGAATGCAGCGATTCGCATCCCAACGGGTTTACCAGCGCAAGAAGTGCTTGCCATTTTGCACCAGATTGAGGCAGAAGCCGCCCGCACACGGACCTTGCGTTGGGGGCAACGCACACTCGATTTGGATTTAATCGCGCTGGGCAATCAGGTCTGTCCTGATCTGCCGACTTATACCCACTGGCACGGCCTTGCGCCCGATTTGCAGGCTCAAACCGCGCCAGATCAGTTGATTTTGCCGCATCCGCGGGTGCAAGATCGGTCATTTGTGTTGGTCCCGCTTGCTGATGTGGCACCCGATTGGGTGCATCCGGTGTTGGGCCAGTCGGTGGTTCAAATGCGCGATGCCCGTCCTGGCAGATGAGGTGCGCAGCGTTGTTCGTCTGTGATGCGCCTAACCCCTTGTCATTGGGGGCTAACGGCGCTATCTGACGCCTTTAATAATGACCCCCGTACGATTGATTGGAGAACGCCAATGGCCCGCGTTACCGTAGAAGACTGCGTCGATAAGGTTCCGAACCGTTTTGAACTTGTGATGCTTGCAGCCCACCGTGCCCGTGAAATATCGGCTGGTTCCCCAGTCACCGTGTCCCGTGACAACGACAAAAACCCTGTTGTGTCCCTGCGTGAAATTGCGGAAGAAACCCAGCGTGCTGATGATCTGCGCGAGCGACAGATCGAAGCAAACCAGACTCAGATTGAAGTAGATGAGCCTGAAGAAGACAGCATGTCCCTGTTGATGGGCGCTGAAACTGACAAGCCTGTCGAAGATGACATGTCTGAAGAAAAATTGTTGCGCGCCCTGATGGACGCCCAAGGCCAGCGTTAATCGCTAACAAACATAGGCACGGACCAGATGACGACGACAGTAGATGATCTGATCGCTCTGGTCCGCGCTTATAACCCCCGCTTGAATGAACCACTGCTGCGTGATGCCTTTGCTTATGGCCAAGACATGCACGAGGGGCAGTTCCGTCATTCGGGCGAGCCATATTACACCCACCCTGTTGCCGTCACGACCATCCTTGCAGAACAGCAAATGGATGACGCGACCCTTGTGACGGCGTTGCTGCATGACACTATTGAGGACACCAAGGCGACATATGCCGAGGTGTCCGAACGGTTTGGCAATGAGATTGCCGAACTTGTCGATGGTGTGACCAAGCTGACCAACCTGCAGCTTACCAGCACGCAGACCAAGCAGGCCGAAAACTTCCGCAAATTGTTTATGGCAACCAGCCGCGACTTGCGTGTGACGCTTGTTAAACTCGCGGACCGTTTGCACAACATGCGTACGATCAAATCAATGCTCCCCGACAAGCAGGTCCAAAAGGCCCGCGAGACGATGGATATCTACGCCCCGCTTGCTGGCCGTATGGGTATGCAGTGGATGCGCGAAGAGCTAGAGGATTTGGCATTCCGCGTCCTGAACCCTGAAGGCCGAAATTCCATCATCCGTCGTTTTATCACGTTGCAACGTGAAACAGGCGACGTTGTAGAACGTATTACGGCGGATATGCGCGTCGAGCTGGAAAAAGCGGATATCACTGCGACCGTTATGGGCCGTGCAAAAAAGCCGTTTTCGATCTGGCGTAAGATGGAGGAAAAAGAGCAAGGCTTTAGCCGGCTGTCCGACATTTACGGGTTTCGCGTGGTCACTGCGACTGAGGCCGATTGCTACCGTGCGCTGGGCGCGATCCATCAGCGATGGAAATCTGTGCCCGGTCGGTTCAAGGACTATATCAGCCAGCCCAAGTCCAACGGCTATCGGTCGATCCACACCACAGTGTCGGGCCGCGATGGTAAACGGGTCGAGGTTCAAATTCGCACCCGCGAAATGCACGAAGTTGCTGAAACTGGTGTTGCTGCCCATTGGTCGTACCGCAATGGTGAACGCGTCGAAAACCGCTTTGCTGTTGATCCGGTGGCATGGATTTCAGGCATCACAGAACGGCTTGATGATAGCCACGGCCACGATGAATTTCTCGAGGCGGTTAAGCTTGAAATGTATCAGGACCAAGTGTTCTGTTTTACGCCAAAAGGCGACGTGATCAAACTGCCGCGCGGGGCGACCCCAATTGATTTTGCTTATGCGATCCACACGCGGATCGGGTCTGCATGTGTGGGGGCCAAGGTTGATGGCTTGCGCGTGCCGCTTTGGACCCGCCTAAAGAACGGACAATCAGTCGAAGTTGTCACCGCTGAAGGTCAAAAACCTCAGGCCACGTGGATCGACATCGCTGTGACTGGCCGTGCCAAAACAGCGATCCGCCGGTTCTTGCGTGAACAAGATCGCGGTCGGTTTGTGCGTTTGGGTCGTGAATTGGCCCGTGTTGCGTTCGAACAGATCGGTAAAAAGGCGACCGACAAGGCGCTTGCAACAGCTGCAAAAGAAATGGCGCTGGAAGACACCGAAGAAATGCTTGCGCGCCTTGGATCAGCCGAGATTACCGCCCACGAGATCGTCCGCCGTATCTATCCCAAGTTGGCTGAAAAGCAGGGTAATGAGATCGAAGCAAAGCGGGCAGTCATTGGTCTTGAGGCCGACCAACAGCATAAACGCGCCCGTTGCTGTCAGCCAGTGCCGGGTGAACGCATTATCGGGATCACATATCGTGGTCAGGGCGCCGTCGTACACGCCATCGATTGTGATGCATTGGCTGATTTTGAGGATCAACCGGATCGTTGGGTCGACTTGCATTGGCAAGAGGGCACGCATAGGTCAGCCAATACGGTAACGTTTGACGTGACGATCACAAATGACGCCGGTGTATTGGGCCGTATTTGCTCGTTGATCGGTGAACAAAATGCAAATATTTCGGACCTACGGTTTATTGATCGTAAACCAGACTATTTCCGCCTGTTGCTTGATGTCGATTTAAGCGATCATGAACATCTGCACCGTGTGACCACGGCGTTGTCCGCAGACAGCAACGTGTCGTCGCTTGCGCGGCACAGAGATCCCGCCCTCGCTAGCGCCTCGCGCAGCTAAGCTACACAAAGGACAATTCGGTTGGTATTTAAACGCAGGGAAAGACGATCAATCGGCGAGATCGTCGGCCGCTCGCTTTATCCGCGTGGCGGATGGGTGCGTGCGTTTGAATACGTCGGGCATCGCGTCCGCCGTTTGCCCGACACGCCCGAGAAAATTTCACGCGGAATATGGGCGGGTGTGTTTGCGGCATTCACCCCGTTTTACGGTCTGCATTTTGTGATTGCGGCGGTTATCGCTAAACTGATGCGCGGCAACATTTTGGCATCTTTGATGGCTACGTTCTTTGGTTTCCCGCCCACATATATACCTATTGCGATCGCGTCACTTGGTACAGGTTACTGGATGCTGGGCCTCCCGTTTAATGCTGCGACCTTTGGGTTCGGCAAAGATATCCCCGCTGATTTCTGCGGGATCGGTTGTCGTTTTGCTGACGCCTTTGCCGATATCACGCATAACATCAAAGCAATATTTACCCACGAGCGTGCCGATTGGCATGGTTTGCAGAGTTTCTATGAAGAAGTATTTTTCCCCTATATGATTGGCTCTGTCATTCCGGGCGTTATTGCGGCGACTGTTTGTTACATGATCGCAGTTCCTGTCATTCGCGGTCATCAAACCCGTCGGCAAAAGGTATTGCGTGCTAAGTTGGGTCAGTTAAATAAAAAGACACCGCAAGTGGGTGACGACAGCGCATAAGCGGGCTAGCTTTTGCTTGTAATGCTGCCCAACTGGAGGTTCCGATGACTGCTGATAAATTGCGCCTTGGCGTCAACATCGATCACGTGGCAACCATTCGCAATGCCCGTGGAGGTGATAATCCCGATCCCGTTCGCGCGGCTGTAATGGCCGAGGCCGCTGGCGCTGACGGCATCACCGCCCACCTGCGCGAAGATCGCCGCCATATTGTTGATGCGGACATTGATGGTCTGATGGCTGCGCTGACTGTGCCACTGAATTTCGAGATGGCCGCAACGGATGAAATGCAAGCAATTGCGCTACGTCATAAACCGCATGCGATCTGCCTCGTCCCTGAAAAGCGCGAAGAACGTACCACCGAGGGCGGCTTGGACGTCGCGGGGAATGACAATGCACTTGCCGCATATATTGCACCGTTTCGCGACATAGGCGCCCGCGTGTCGATGTTTATCGCCGCTGACCGTGCGCAAGTGGATGCGTGCCTACGGATCGGCGCACCCGTGATTGAATTACATGCTGGTGCCTACGCTGATGCATGGGCCGAAGGGCGCTGGGACGACCGCGATGTTGAACTGGCCAAGATCGCCGATATGACTGCCTACGCGCATAGCTTGGGGCTCGAAGTACACGTTGGCCACGGCCTGACCTATGATAGCGTCGGCCCTGTCGCAGCACTGCCCCAAGTGGCGGAACTGAACATCGGGCACTTCATCATCGGCGAGGCGATCTTTCAGGGTCTTGGACCTGCGGTAACTGAGATGCGTCGGCACATGGATGAAGCGCGCAAATGACGGGATTTGAGTTTTCTCTTTTACTCGTCGCTTGGGCGATTGGCGGAGGGTCACCTGGTCCTGCGACGCTTGCCATTGCTGGCGTGTCGATGAACCGCGGTCGCACAGCTGGGCTGGCTGTTGCCGCAGGTATCTTTTGTGGTTCGGCCACGTGGGGGCTTGCTGCTGCTTTGGGACTAAGCGCGCTGATGGCTGCAAATGCATGGGTCGTTGAAACCCTGCGCTACGTCGGAGCCGCCTACCTGCTGTTTTTGGCGTATGAAGCCGCGCGGTCCGCATTATCTGACAAATCATTGATGCCTGTTGCAGCAGGACAGGGCGGGTTGGGGCGGCTGTATGTCAAAGGGCTGTTGATCCACCTGACAAACCCAAAGGCGATCCTTGGATGGGGTGCGGTTTTTGCAATCGCTGTTCCTGTTGGGGCATCGCAAATTTCCGTTTTTGAAACCTACGGTGCCTTGCTGTCAGTGTCGTGCGGTGTGTTCTTCGGCTATGCTTTGTTGTTTTCGACAGGCATGTTTGTGCGTGGCTACCAACGATTGCGCCGCTGGTTTGAGGGCGCATTTGCGGTGCTTTTTGGCCTTGCTGGTCTTAAAACCCTGACGGCGCGGCTGACATGATCCAGCATATTGTGATGTTGCGGTTGAAGCCGGACTATGAAGGTGCAGAGTTTGCAGCCGTCATGGCCGGATTGGCTAGGCTTGATATTGCGGGTTTTGACGGCTTTCAGCATGGCCCGAACCATGACGTTGAAAACAAGACACCTGATCACCCCTATGGGTTCATTTGTAGATTCGATAATCTGGACGCGCTGAACCTATACGCAAGTGATCCGACCCATCAAGCGCTGGGCGCGCGTTTGTGCGCACTATGCGTTGGCGGAGGTGACGGCATCATGGTGATGGATTTAGACGTATGATTATTGGAATTGGTACGGACCTTGCGAATATTGAGCGTATCCAAGGGACCCTTGATCGGTTTGGCGACCGGTTTCGCAACCGCGTGTTCACCGACATTGAACAAGCCAAGGCAGAACGCCGCCGCGATGTGGCAGGCACATATGCCAAACGCTGGGCTGCCAAAGAGGCCTGTTCAAAGGCGCTTGGCACCGGTCTTGCGATGGGAATTTCGTGGAAAGATATGGCCGTTAGCAACATGCGCAGCGGTCAGCCCACGATGGAAGTCACTGGCTGGGCCAAAGACAGGCTGGACGCGCTCACGCCTGCGGGCCACCGCGCCGTGATCCATGTAACACTGACCGATGATCATCCGTGGGCTCAAGCGTTTGTGATGATAGAGGCCGTGCCAATTGACGCATAGGTTGACAGGGCAGGGTCGGGGGCGCATATCGCCTTGATGAACGAACGAGGGATATTTTTCGATGGCTGAAGAAACAGGTGGCCTGATGGCTGGCATTAAGGAAACGGTGAAAACCGTGGTCTATGCGCTGATGATCGCAGGCGTGTTCCGCACGATCTTTTTCCAGCCATTTTGGATTCCATCAGGATCGATGAAAGAAACGCTTCTTATTGGTGATTTCTTGTTCGTGAATAAGATGGCCTACGGATATTCGTACGCGTCTTGCCCGTCTATTCGCATACCGCAACTGGGTGTGGATGTTGGGGCTGACGACTTTTGTGGTGCGTTCAAAGGCGCTGATAAACGCCTATTTGGTAGCGATCCTGAACGGGGCGATGTCGTTGTGTTCCGCCACCCTGTCACAGGGCGCGATTTCGTTAAGCGCGTGATCGGCTTGCCGGGTGACCGTGTGCAAATGCGTAGCGGCAACCTGTATTTGAATGACGTGCAAGTACCCGTCACCGATGGAGGGCTGTTCGTTGAAGATTACGGCCCACAAGGTCGTTTTGGATACGAGCCGAGTTGTTCAAATGGTGTTGTCGGCGAAGGGGCCGTTTGTGAAAAAGAACGCCGGATTGAGACATTGCCAAACGGCGTGACCTATTCGACTCTGAATGTGGGCGAACGAGCGTTGGACAATACAGGCGTCTTTACCGTTCCTGAAGATGAATTTTTCTTCATGGGGGATAACCGTGACAACTCCACTGATAGCCGTGTGGCCCAAGCTGCCCGTGGTGTTGGGTTTGTGCCACGCGAAGACCTTGTTGGCCGTGCTGATCGCGTTGTGTTCTCGTCTGGTGGTCGGTCAATGCTGGCGGTTTGGTCATGGCGGATGGACCGTTTCTTTAAGGCGCTTAATTGAAGCTCTCGGCCGATCTTCAAGCCTTTTCGGGGCGTTTAGGGCATGACTTTGCCAAGCCCGAAATTTTGGTGCGCGCCGTGACGCATTCGTCGATGACGTCGCCACACCGTGATGACAATCAACGCCAAGAATTTCTTGGCGACCGCGTGCTTGGGCTTGTGATGGCTGAGGCGTTGCTTTTAGCTGATGTGAACGCTGCAGAAGGGTTGCTTGCCCCGCGCTTCAACGCGTTGGTGCGCAAGGAAACCTGCGCCGATGTGGCCCGTGAAATTGATCTTGGTGCCGTGCTGAAGCTTGGCCGGTCCGAGATGAAATCAGGTGGCCGTCGCAAAGAAGCGCTTTTGGCCGACGGTATGGAAGCCGTGATCGCAGCCGTCTATCAAGACGGCGGATTTGATGGAGCGCGTGTGATGGTCTTGCGCCTTTGGGGTGCGCGCATCCATAATGTGGCAGACGATGCACGTGATCCAAAAACGGCGTTGCAGGAATGGGCTCAAGCCCGTGGCGAAAACCCGCCGGAATACATTGAAGTGGCCCGTTCAGGCCCCGACCACCAACCGATATTTACAATTGAGGCGCGTTTGGCCTCAGGACCGTTCGAGGCAGCAACCGCCGGGTCCAAACGCCAAGCGGAACAAGCCGCAGCGTCCGCGCTATTGAAGAAAGTAGAACAACAATGACCGTCCAGCCGACCAAAGCCGGTTTTGTCGCCCTGATTGGTGAACCCAACGCGGGTAAATCCACGCTCCTGAACCATATGGTCGGTGCGAAGGTCAGTATCGTCACCCACAAGGTCCAGACCACCCGCGCCCGTATTCGCGGCGTCGCGATGGAAGGCCACAGTCAATTGGTGTTCGTGGATACGCCCGGTCTGTTCAAACCAAAACGCCGACTTGATCGCGCAATGGTTAAGGCAGCGTGGGGCGGGGCTGCGGATGCGGATGTTGTCGTTTTGATGATTGAAGCACACCGCGGCATGTCAGAAGGCGTAAAGGCGATTATTGAACGTCTAAAAGAGCATGCAGGTAATTCGCCTGTTGCCCTTGCGATCAATAAAATCGACAAGGTTAAATCCGAAAAACTGCTTGGGCTGGCTGACGAGATGAACGAGGCCTATCCGTTTGTGCAAACATTCATGATCTCTGCTGAACGTGGCCACGGTTGTGACGCGCTGCGCGGATGGCTCGGCCACCAGGTGCCTGACGGCCCATGGTTGTACCCCGAAGATCAGATCGCCGATTTGCCCTTGCGGATGATTGCAGCGGAAACGACTCGCGAAAAGCTAACACTGCGTTTGCATCAAGAATTACCGTATCAGTTGACCGTCGAGACGGAAAACTGGGAAGATCGCAAAGACGGCTCTTGCCGGATCGACCAGATCATTTACGTGATGCGTGACGGACACAAAGGGATCGTGCTTGGGAACAAGGGCGAGACTATCAAAGCGGTCAGCACCGCGGCGCGGATCGATCTAGAAGAATTCCTCGATCGCCGTGTGCATCTGTTTTTGCAAATTAAAGTCCGACCCGGTTGGCTTGAAGAAAAAGAGCGCTACTCCGAAATGGGCTTGGACTTCAAAGACGGCAATGTATGAGGCTAACAGCGGATCTTTGGGTCTCTGCCTATCTTACACGGCTTAGGCTGGTCGAAATTCCATCATTTGTTGTGGCCCGTGGCGATGCGACAGCGGGGGCTGTTCTGGTTAAGCTCAACACGTTGGACGGGCAGGCGAGCTGTTATCAGCGATCCTTTGACCTGATGACGGGCGACCGCAAATGGGTTGTCCTGAACGAAGGCGCGGAACGCGATGTCGATGCATCCGTTACAAAGCAGCGCGGCTTTGACCCTGATCTTTGGGTGATTGAAGTTGAAGACAAACAGGGACGTCACCTATTGGATGAACCTGGATTAGAATGAGTATTTTGAACAAAGCGAGGCATGATTTCGGCTTTGGCCCTCGCTTTGGCTCAAATACTCCCGCCGGAGGCTCTATCATTTCGACACTTGCATCCGCATGTATGACGCGATGATAGTTCACACATGTTAAGCTGGACCGACGATGCCACAGTTCTTACGTCTCGCCCTTTTGGCGAAACGTCGGTCATCGTTGAAGTGTTTTCCAAGGAACAAGGCCGCCATGCAGGCGTTGTGCGTGGCGGTGCCAGCCGAAAAATTGCTCCGATTTTGCAACCAGGTGCCCAAGTGAACGTAACTTGGAAGGCACGTTTAAATCAGCACCTTGGAAGTTTTACTGTTGAGCCTGTGCGCAGCCGCGCGGCCCAAGCAATGGGTGATCGTTTGGCCTTGGCTGGACTTAATGCGGTTAACGGATTGCTAGTGATGGTGCTGCCCGAACGAGAGGCACATGCCCCGCTGTATGACCGGACTATTGGATTGCTAGATTTGTTGGGACAGTCCGACGTTTGGCCACTCGCTTATTTGCGCTGGGAGCAGGCGCTCCTTGAAGAAATGGGTTACGGCATGGATCTTTCAGCATGTGCTGTGCGCGGTGTGAACGAAGATCTTGCATTTGTGTCCCCGAAAACGGGTCGCGCAGTAAGCCGTGACGCAGCAGGCGTTTGGGCGGACCGCCTGTTGCCGTTACCGCCAGTTTTGGCTGGCAAAGGCGATGCGGATAATGATCAAATTATCATCGCGCTGCGGACAACAGGGTTCTTCGTTGAAAAACGGTTACTTCAGGGGCTGGGTGACAGACCGATGCCCGCCGCCCGTCAACGTTTGATTGATGCGATCACCCGTCAGGGTGCCTGAAACAGCATTTCGCGCCCATTGTCGTCGGTTAATATCAACGTCCCGCCCAGAACCTCAACCAATGTCATGGTGCTTAGCGCATCAAAAAACTGCGCCTCAGCGGCCAAGTCTGGACATGCCATGCGCGTGCTACCAATCGGGCCTGTGCTAAACCACGGATACGGCGCGGTTTGGTTGGCAAAGTAACGGTTGCACGGCCCGTGCCCAGTGATCTTGCCTGCCTCTGATACGTCGATAGTAGCCTTTGCTACAAAGGCCGCCCCATCGATTGATTGTAGCATAAACGCGGTTACGTTACCGGCGAACGCAGTGATGCTTTCATCGGTCTGGCAGGCAGTTGTCATGATAAACGCCAAGGCGATCAGGTATTTCATGGCCCCAAGATATGTCGTCTCGTCAGCTTAGTCGAGCAAACGTCGTGCGATCACTTGGGCTTGGATTTCAGCGGCGCCTTCAAAGATGTTCAGGATGCGCGCGTCGCACAGAATGCGGCTGATCTTGTATTCAAGCGCAAAGCCGTTGCCGCCGTGAATTTGCAGGGCGTTATCCGCGCAAGCCCATGCCACACGCGCGCCAAGTAGCTTGGCCATGCCCGCCTCTAGATCGCAGCGCCGGTCATTGTCTTTTTCGCTCGCGCTGAAATAGGTCAGTTGCCGCGCGACCATAATCTCGACAGCCATCATTGCCAGCTTGCCTGACACACGTGGAAATTCGATAAGCGCTTTGCCAAATTGCTTGCGGTCGATGGCGTATTGCATGCCCACGTCCAGCGCGGATGCTGCGACCCCAATGGCGCGCGCGGCTGTCTGGATGCGCGCGGATTCGAACGTCTGCATCAGTTGCTTAAACCCTTTGCCAGTCTCGCCGCCCAACAGGTTTTCGCCTTTGACCTTAAATCCGTCGAATGCCAACTCGTATTCCTTCATGCCGCGATAGCCCAAAACCTCGATTTCGCCGCCAGTCATACCGTCCGTCGGAAACGGCGCCTCGTCCGTGCCGGGGGTTTTCTCGGCCAAGAACATAGACAGCCCGCGATAGTTGGTTGTGTCTGGGTCGGTTCGCGCCAAAAGCGTCATGACCTGCGTACGCGCCGCGTGCGTGATCCATGTTTTGTTGCCAGTCACTTGCCAGTCGTCGCCGGACTTGACCGCGCGTGTGCGCAACGCCCCAAGGTCTGAACCGACATTCGGTTCCGTAAACACGGCTGTTGGCAATGTTTCGGCGCTGGCCAATCGTGGCAGCCACTTATGTTTCTGTTCTTCTGTGCCGCCGCAAATGATCAGCTCCGCTGCAATCTCGGACCGCGTGCCAAGCGACCCGACGCCGATATAGCCGCGGGACAGTTCCTCGGATACGACGCACATGGATGATTTCGACAGGCCAAAGCCGCCGTATTCTTCGGGAATAGTCAGGCCAAAGACACCCATTTCGGCCAGCTCTTCGATGATCTCCATCGGGATTAGCTCATCTTTGAGGTGCCAATCATGGGCAAATGGCTCGACCTTTTCTAAGGTAAAACGGCGAAATTGTTCGCGGATCATTTCCAGCTCTTCGTCGAGACCCGATGCGCCCACCGTGATGTTGGCGGCTTGTTCCTGCATCAACACCACCAGCCGCGTGCGGACGGCTTGGGTGTTTCCCGTTTGGGTTAGAGCCGTGATTGCTGGGGTGCTTAGGGTGGCTGCGACGTCCGCGCCAAGACCCATATCTTGCAGGCGCACTACCTCGCCTTGGTTCATTTGAATGCCACCGGCGATCTGCAACAAGTATTCGGCAAACGCGATCTGGTGGATCAGCTGTTCAACTTCGCCAAACTTGCCATCTGCGACCAATCGGTCCGCCCAGCCTTGCATTTGATGCAGTGCTTGAGTGTATGTGGCCAACCATGCAACGCCGTGTGCTGCTGTTTGATTGGCCTCGATCAACGCGCCAGAGATATGGCCATCGTCGGTGACCATAGCGCGCAATGTGGATTTGGCGGTGTCGAATACATTATCAACAATGGGTAAGGCTTGCGCCGTTAGGCTGCGTAAGTCCGTCAGGATCAGGCTGGATGTTTGTGTCATATTCAGTCTATCAAGTGTCATTGTTGATCTCCGGCATTGTGCAGGTGCAGAGATATCGCCTTCGCACTTGCAGCGCAATAATAATTCGTCAAAAACATAACTGGTGTACGAAAATGTCGCAGTGGAAACTGGATGCAATCGGCAGCGCGGCCGCGTAAAGATGTGGTATGGACCAAATTTTGACCCTCATGACCCCTGCGGCATTCGTCACCGCCCTTTTGATCGGACTATTTGCGGGCTTGGTCAAAGGTATCGTTGGCTTCGGAATGCCGATGATCATGATCTCGGGCATGTCCACTGTGTTGTCGCCCGAACTGGCGCTTGCAGGACTGATCCTACCGACATTGGCCAGCAACGGGATGCAGGCGTTTCGCCAAGGCATTGCTGCGGCGTGGGGATCGGTCTATCGGTTCCGCCTGTTTCTTGCGGTCGGGGGGGTGGTTTTGATAGGTAGCGCGCAGTTGGTGACGGTCTTGCCGCCGGCTGTCTTGTTCCTGTTTATCGGGGTGTTTGTTGCAGGGTTCGCAGCGATGAAACTTGTAGGGTGGCAGCCAAAAGTGTCCGAGGGCACGCCATGGGTCGAGGCAGTTGTTGGCGCGTTTGCAGGATTCACGGGTGGCCTGTCTGGCATTTGGGGGCCGCCGACCGTTGCCTATTTGACCGCAATTGATACTCCCAAAGCAGATCACGTTCGCGTACAAGGTGTGATCTATGGTTTGGGCGCACTCGCATTGTTTTTCGCTCATATGCAAACAGGGATCGTGCGCGCAGAGACGATCCCGTTTTCGGTCATTTTGGTCATCCCTGCGGTGGTCGGTATGCGCCTTGGGTTTAGGTATCAGGACCGTATCGCACAGGCGACGTTTACGCGGCTGACATTGATAGTGTTGTTAATCGTCGGGCTGAACTTGATCCGACGCGGCCTGCTAGGATAGCAGTTTTGTGAAACCGCAGATCGCCGCTAGTTCAGGGACTTGGTCAGTGGGCGACCATATTTTGAGCCAACGCCACTACGGGGACTAGTGCAAAGAAAAGGTGCGCCACATCAACATGGGCGCACCTTAGCAGTCTTATTGCGGGCTTGAAGCCTTAGCCGATTGCAGCAGCCTTGACGTCGTCGTCAATGAACGGGATGTACTTTTCAAAGTTGTCGCTGAACATCGAAACCAGCTTGGATGCCTGTGCATCATAGGCAGCTTGGTCTGCCCACGTGTCGCGCGGGTTCAACAACTTGTCATCAACACCGTCGCATGTGACAGGGACTTCAAAGCCAAAGTTGGGGTCTTTGCGGAATTTGTTTTCAACCAAAGTTCCATCAAGCGCGGCTGCCAGCAATGCGCGGGTCGCCTTGATTGGCATCCGGCTGCCTGTGCCGTATGCGCCGCCGGTCCAACCCGTGTTGACCAGCCAGCAAGTCGCGCCGTGGGTCGCGATTTTTTGACGTAGCAGATTGCCGTACACCTCAGGTCGTCGCGGCATGAATGGGGCGCCAAAACATGTTGAAAATGTGGGTTCTGGTTCAGTGACGCCGCGTTCTGTCCCCGCCACCTTGGAAGTGAAGCCCGACAAGAAGTGGTACATCGCTTGCGCAGGTGTCAGGCGACTGATGGGGGGAAGAACACCAAACGCATCACATGTCAGCATGATGATGTTTTTCGGGTGACCACCAAGTGCCGTATCCGACGCGTTGCCGATATAGTTCAGCGGGTACGCGCAACGCATATTCGCAGTCAGGCTATCGTCTTCGAAATCTAGTTCCAGCGTTTCAGGATCAAAAACCATGTTCTCAATGACCGTGTGTGGCATAGAACACGTCGCGTAGATCTCTGGCTCTGCCTTTGGGTCCAGACCGATGGTTTTAGCATAGCAACCACCTTCAAAGTTGAATGTGCCGCGATCCGACCAGCCATGTTCGTCGTCGCCAATTAACACGCGGGTTGGATCGGCAGACAATGTTGTTTTGCCAGTGCCGGACAGGCCAAAGAAAACGGCCGTGTCAACAGGATTGCCCGGCGCGTGGTTGGCTGAACAATGCATCGGCATGATGCCTTTTTCAGGGAGCAGGTAGTTCAACAACCCAAAGACGGACTTCTTGTTTTCACCAGCGTATTCGGTTCCACCGATCAAGATCAGCTTTGCATCCATGTTCAGCGCGATCACTGTTTCAGATCGGCAGCCGTGTTTGGCAGGATCGGCCTTGAACGATGGGCAGTTGATAATCGTAAAATCAGGCGCGAATGTGTCCAACTCAGACGCTTCTGGGCGGCGCAACAGGTGGCGGATGAACAAGCCGTGCCATGCCAATTCCGTCACAACGCGGACATCAAGGCGGTGTTCAGGGTCGGCGCCGCCAAACAAATCTTGGACGTTATACGTGCCGCCCTTCATGTGTGTCAGCATATCGGCATAAAGAGCGTCGAATTTTGCGGCTTCCATCGGCGCGTTGTTTTCCCACCAAATTTTGTCTTCGACAGACGGTGTGCGAACAACGAATTTGTCCTTCGGGGAGCGACCTGTGTGCTTGCCCGTGGTGACAAGAAATGTGCCACCTTTGCCTGTCACGCCTTCGCCTGCCGCGATGGCAGCATCGTGCAATTCAGCCTCGGAGCGGTTGTAATACACATAACCCAGCCCTGTGATGCCTTGATCTTCAAGTTTCATCTTTGGGTTGACCTGACCTTGGTCCATGGGCTCGCTCCTGCAAGTTGGGGGCACGGTGTGGCCCCGATGGCTATCCTTAACATTATGCTTTTGTTCGCTGAAACCCCGCTTGTTAGACGTTAGCGCAATCAAACGAGTGTTAGCGCAATCAGTCGCAGGGCCAATCGCTATGTGAGGCATTTTAGTCATTACTTATCACTTATCGGGACAAATAAGGCAGGGCTTTGGGTGTGATTCGCACTTGGGGGTTGATTCGCTGCCCAAATTTGACGAAAAAGGTAAAAAAAACAGGAAAATCGTAATTGAGCAGTAAGGGCAAACTCCCATGTCAAGAATTGCATTGGTGGATGACGACAGAAATATCCTGACGTCGGTCGCGATTGCAGATATGACGTCGAACCGCTTGGCGCGCGTTTTGTTGTTGGCCTGCCGGTTTAACTGGTGAACACCCAAACAGCGCATGCAACCTGTGTGGCAGTGGGCGACCGCGCGGTTTTGTTGACAGGTGCAAGCGGAACTGGGAAATCTACAATTGCGCTCGAACTGATGGCATATGGCGCGTCTTTGGTCTCTGATGATCAGGTAGTGCTAGTGGCTGAAAGTGACGTCATCGTTGCATCCGCCCCACCCACCATCGCCGGATTGATCGAAGCCCGCGGATTGGGGGTTCTAAATGCACAGGTGAAAAACAGTGCCACAATCGTCATGGTTGTGGACTTGGACTTTTTAACCGCAGACCGGATACCCGCCCCACGCAGCGTCACGTATTTGGGATGCGACTTGCCCTTGTTTCACCGCTCTGACGGGGTCAGTTTAGCGCCAGCGATTCTGCAATTTTTGCGCGCGGGGGCAAGTGACAGGTGACTAACCCAATAGATATAGCGACAGACCTCGGACCCAGCATCGTGTTGGTAACCGGCCCGTCTGGTGCGGGGCGATCCACGGCGATTAATGCGCTTGAAGACCTTGGTTATGAAGTCATCGACAACCTACCCCTGTCGTTGCTGCCGCGGCTGTTGGATGGACCGCCGCCGAGCCGTCCGCTCGCGCTTGGGCTTGATGTCCGTAACCGAGATTTTAGCACCGACGGCCTGATTGCCGCGATTGATGGCCTGGGCAGGCGCGTGGACGTGATCGCGCAGGTGCTTTATGTGGACGCCGCAGTAGAAGAGCTCGTCCGCCGCTATTCTGAGACACGCAGGCGTCATCCGCTTGCGCTTGCTGGGCCACCTTTGGCTGGAATCCAAAAAGAGCGTGACTTGCTGATGCCGATCCGCGCGCGTGCGGATGTGTTAATCGACAGCACGGGACTGACGGTTCACGACACCCGCGCCGAGGTCGATAAATGGTTTGCATCGCCCGACGGACGGTTCTTGGGTGTTACTGTTCATTCATTTTCCTACAAACGCGGTCTGCCACGTGGCCTTGATATCGTTATGGACTGCCGGTTCCTGCGCAATCCGCATTGGGATGCCGATTTGCGGGCGCTTGATGGGCGTGACGCGGCTGTTTCTACTTATGTGGCTGCCGACCCGCGTTTTGATCCATTCTTTGAGAAAATTAAAGGATTGGCCGATTTGCTTTTGCCCGCCTACAAGGAGGAAGGCAAAACACATTTGTCCATCGGGTTTGGATGTACCGGTGGGCAACACCGTTCCGTCACATTGGCCGAAAGACTGAGCGAGGCCCTTGCGCAGGACGGTTGGCAGGTGTCTAAACGGCACCGAGAAATGGAACGCCGCGACGCACATGTCGTGGGGAACAAAGGGTTGCACGGTTGATCGGAATTGTGATCGTAGCACATGGTGGCTTGGCAGGTGAATACCTGTCTGCGGTGGAACACGTTGTGGGCCAACAATCAGGTATGCGTAGCATCTCGATTGCCCCCGACGATGATCGCGCCCAGAAGCAAGGCGAGATTTGCGACGCGGCCGATGCGGTTGATACTGGGGTTGGTGTTGTGATTGTCACGGATATGTTTGGTGGATCACCGTCGAACTTATCACTTCGCGCCTGTAGCCCGCAAAATCGGCGCATTATCTATGGCGCCAATTTGCCAATGCTGATCAAACTCGCAAAATCCCGGAATATGCCTGTTCCTGACGCCGTCGCTGCGGCGCTGGATGCAGCCCACAAATACATCAATAGCCATAGCGTTGGGCAGCCTTAGTATGACAACCCGCACTCTTAAAATTGAAAATATCAAAGGATTGCACGCCCGCGCATCTGCGAAACTCGCGGCTGTGGTGGAAAAGTTCGACGCGCAAGCAACCGTGTCCAAGGATGGCATGGACGCTGACGGCGACAGTATCATGGGCCTTTTAATGTTGGCAGCGTCTATTGGAACCTATATCGATGTGACCACACGCGGATCAGATGCTGGTGCATTGGCCGACGCAATCGCGGCGCTCGTTGCTGATAAGTTTGGCGAGGGTGATTAGCCCTTTCACCCAGGGGGATTGATCCATTGACTGAAACGACACAAAAAGTCGCTGCGGCCGACGAAAGCACACAAGCCCCCCGCGTCTATGATCGCCGTAGCCTGACGTATTCGAACACGTTTGATAATCCGGTAAAGCGCAATATCATCCGCGTTATTGAGCTTTTGACTGGAAAAACCCGTATCGCGCGCCTTGTCCGTCGCTTTGAAAAGCAAGGCACGGTTAAGGGGCGGGCTTTTTGGCGTGCCACGTTGGATGTTATGGGGATCGACCTGTTGACCCCTGCTGATCAACTTGCGCGTATTCCCAAAACGGGTCCTGTGATCTTTGTCGCAAATCACCCGCACGGGTTGGTGGACGGCATGATCCTTGCTGATCTCATTGGTCGGGTGCGTGATGATTACCGCATCCTGACGCGGTCCTTGCTGACGGGTATCGACGAAGACGCGGCCAGCTATATGATTCCAGTGCCGTTCCCACATGAACCCGAAGCGCAGAAAAAGATGGTTGAAATGCGCTGCGCCGCGATGGAGCATCTGAAATCAGGCGGCTTGGTTGCCTTGTTTCCATCGGGCATTGTTGCCAGCTCTGACAGTATGATGGGTGAGGCGATTGAACGAGAATGGAATGTGTTCACCGCCAAAATGATCCGCACGTCAGGGGCGACTGTGGTGCCGTGTTTCTTCCCTGGATCAAACTCTCGGGCCTATCAGGTGGCAAACCAAATTTCCGCGACATTACGCCAAGGATTGCTGCTCCAAGAAATTGTGCATGCAATGGACAAGCCGCAAAAGCCGGTTGTCGGTTTGCCGATCGATTCGGCCGAGATCACCGCTCGCGCAGGTGATCCACGTGCGTTCATGGCATGGCTGCGGGACTGGACGTTGGCGTTACGCGACTAACGTGTCGGCACTGGCACATCGCCGCGATAGTCGTAAAACCCGCGCTGCGATTTACGACCCAACCAGCCTGCCTCCACATATTTTGTCAGCAACGGGCAGGGGCGATATTTGGTGTCTGCCAAGCCGTCGTGCAGCACGTTCATGATCGCAAGGCACGTGTCCAACCCAATAAAATCCGCCAGCTCAAGCGGCCCCATCGGATGGTTCGCACCGAGTTTAAGGGACGTATCAATCGACTGAACAGATCCGACACCTTCGTATAGGGTATAAATAGCCTCATTAATCATCGGCATCAGGATGCGGTTGACAATGAACGCCGGAAAATCCTCGGATGCGGTGCTGGTCTTGCCCAGCTTGGCAACAACCGCTTCGCAAGTTTTGAACGTCGGCTCGTCAGTTGCGATCCCGCGAATCAATTCGACAAGCTGCATGATCGGGACGGGGTTCATGAAATGAAACCCCATGAACCGTTCGGGGCGGTCGGTGCGCGCGGCCAGTCGTGTGATCGAAATAGACGAAGTATTTGACGTCAGAATCGTGTCGGGTTTTAAATGCGGCACGAGGTCCTCAAAGATGGCCTGCTTAACGGCCTCTCGTTCGGTTGCGGCCTCAATAATCAGATCGGTTTGTCCAAGATCAGTCAGTGTTTGGGTGGTTCCAATTCGCGCCATGGCGTCGGCTTTTTCCAAGGGCTCGATCAAGCCTTTGCCAACTTGACGATCAAGATTCCGGTCAATCAGCGCCACGGCGGCAATAAGGGCATCACTGCTGATGTCTGTTAGCAAAACTTCATATCCGGCAAGGGCGAATACATGTGCAATCCCGTTGCCCATCTGCCCTGCGCCCACGATGCCCACACGTTCAACTGTCATGTCAAAAACCCTTGTAAAGTTGGATACACCATATGCCCCATGCGGGCCGGCGTTCAAGGCGAGAGAGTCGTTAAAAATATAAACAAAATGAAAGTTTAGCGAATTCGCAATGGGTTTCGACGAATCTGGTAGCTGAAGCAGCAATCGGTGGAAACCATGAAGCGCGAAACAATTGATGGGGCGGGACTGACATACGCGCTGTGTCGCTATGGCATGTCGCGGATCATGTTCCGCGGCCCCAAGCGTCGGTTAGATAACCCCTACTTTGCCTGCATCGGCGGCACCGAAACATATGGAAAGTTCATTGATCGTCCGTTTCCGGCATTGATTGAAAAAGATATCGGTCGGCACTGCGTCAATTTTGGCTGTGTGAATGGTGGCGTCGATGCCTTTGTGAATGATCCTACGATCATGGCAGCCTGCCACAAATCAGACCTTACCGTCGTGCAAGTTATGGGTGCGAATTTTTTGTCGAACCGGTTCTATTCAGTGCACCTGTGGTGCAATGATCGGTTTCTGCGCGCATCAACCGTGTTGTAGGCGATCTACAACGAGGTGGATTTTTCTGAATTTACATTCATCCGTGCGTTGCTTGGCAAGCTGCACAGCCTTTCACCAGAACGTTTTGATATTGTGGTGACCGAACTGCGTAAAGCATGGGTTGCCCGGATGAGGAATATGTTGGGTCAAATCGGCCCCAATGCAGTTTTGTTGTGGTTTGCGCGGGTTGAATTATCGAATGAACCTTGGAACTCCGTGCCTAATCCGCTGCAGGTTGATCCGTTGTTCATCACAGAATCCATGATCGACGAACTTCGCCCATTGGTCCGTGATGTGGTGCAGGCGGTCCCATCGGATATTGCCAAACAGCAGGGAACAAAAGGCATGTATTTCCCGCCAATGCAGGCAAAGGTGGCATCCGAAATGCTTGGTGTTGCCTGCCATTCCGAGGCAAGTAATGCATTGATGCCGCTTATCAAAACGCTGCTGTAATGAAAAAGGCCCGCCGCGTTTCTGCGGCAGGCCATTTATTGTAATTTAACCGACGTTTATAGTTTGCTTGTCAGCTCCGGCACGGCGTCGAACAAGTCTGCAACCAGACCGAAGTCAGCGACCTGAAAGATTGGTGCTTCTTCGTCTTTGTTGATTGCGACGATAATCTTGGAATCTTTCATGCCAGCAAGGTGCTGAATGGCGCCAGAGATACCAACTGCAACATATAGATCAGGGGCAACAACTTTACCCGTTTGACCAACTTGCCAGTCGTTTGGTGCGTAACCCGAATCAACGGCTGCGCGTGATGCGCCGACGGCAGCGTTCAGTTTATCAGCCAAGGCTTCGATGATTTTGAAGTCTTCTTCTGATCCAACACCACGACCACCGGACACAACAACACCTGCAGATGTCAGTTCCGGACGGTCAGACGATGCAACCGCATCAGATACCCACACAGACAGGCCAGGGTTTGCCACTGCGCCGATTTTCTCAACCGATGTGGAACCACCGTCGCCAGCGGCATCAAAGCCAGCTGTACGGATCGTCATGACTTTTTTCGCATCAGTCGATTTCACAGTCTGGATCGCGTTACCTGCATAGATAGGGCGCTCGAATGTGTCGGCATCAATCACGGCGGTCACTTCGGAAATGACCATTGCGTCCAACAATGCAGCCACACGTGGCAGAATGTTTTTCGATGCCGCAGTGGATGGGGCCGCGATGTGATCAAAGTCGCCCGCAAGCGATACGATCAGGTCGGCCACAGGCTCGGCCAAGTCGTTACCGTACGCCGCGTCATCGGCGCAAAGCACCTTGGACACACCATCCAGTTTGGTCGCATCATCAGCAGCACCACTGCAACCAGCGGACGCACACAGAACAGTAACATCGCCCAGACCTGCAACCGCAGCCAAGGCTTTTCCAGTCGCATCAGCGTTCAATACGCCGCCCGCCACTTCAGCAATGAGAAGAACAGCCATTACACAGCCCCCGCTTCTTTGAGTTTCTCTATCAATTCGTCAACGGAACCAACAATGATACCCGCTTTACGCGTTTCCGGCTCTGTTGTAGTGACAACTTGCAGGCGCGGCGTGACGTCAACGCCGTAATCAGCAGGCGTCTTTTCATCCATCTGCTTTTTCTTGGCCTTCATGATGTTCGGCAAAGATGCATAGCGCGGCTGGTTCAAGCGCAAATCAACCGTGACGATGGTTGGCATCTTGACCTTGATGGTCTGAAGGCCGCCGTCAACTTCGCGTGTCACAGTTGCGATATCGCCGTCCACGTCCAGTTCGGACGCGAAAGTGGCTTGTGACCAACCGAGCAGGGCAGACAACATCTGACCAGTGGCGTTCATATCATTGTCGATCGCCTGCTTACCGGCAAGAACAAGACCTGGGGCCTCTTCTTTCACGATTGCGGCCATGATCTTGGCAACGGCCAATGGCTCGATATCGGTGTGCACGTCGTCGGTTGCCACAACCAAAATCGCGCGGTCAGCGCCCATTGCCAACGCGGTGCGCAGCGTTTCTTGGGCTTGCTTGACGCCTATGGATACGGCGATAACTTCGTCGGCTTTGCCAGCTTCGCGCAGGCGGATCGCCTCTTCGACGGCAATTTCGTCGAACGGGTTCATCGACATTTTGACGTTTGCAAGATCAACACCGGAACCGTCCGCTTTAACACGAACCTTCACGTTATAGTCGATCACGCGTTTGACGGGTACGAGGACCTTCATCGCGGGTTTCTCCTGTTAGAATCTAAGCGCATTATTTCTTAAGCCCGTGATTACCTTGCTGCACGCGCAGAAAACAGTGCAAAATCGACGCAGACTGGTTCAGGGACGCCACGTTTGTGAAAAATCAGGTTTACCGGTTTGCGCCAGGCACCCAAAGCACGTCGTTTTTGCCGTCGTCATTGGCAATTCGGGATGCTTGGAAAAACCAGTCAGACAAGCGATTTAGATATTTCACTGCGCTTGGGTTCACCGTTTCCATCGTCGCCAACTCAACTGACAACCGTTCGGCGCGACGTGAAACAGTACGGCAAAGGTGCAAATGCGCGGCCAGAGCCGACCCACCGGGTAGAATAAAGCTACGCAGCGGTTCAACGGCTTGGGTCATAACATCAATCTCAGATTCCAAGCGGTCCACCTGAGCGGCAGACATGCGCAGTGGCGGATATTCAGATGCGGCGTCCAGTTCCATGTCGGGGCGGCACAGGTCTGCGCCTAGATCGAACAGGTCATTTTGGATCATTGCCAATTGCCCATCCATGTCACCAGTTGCGTGAAGCCGCGCCATGCCGACTGTTGCGTTGGTTTCGTCCACGGTGCCATAGGCATTCACGCGCAGGGCATGTTTGGCGACACGGCTGCCGTTGCCCAATGCGGTTTCACCGGAATCACCAGTTCTCGTGTAAATCTTGTTCAGAACAACCATTGTTCAGCTTCCTTTATCGCAAATAAACATAAAGCAAGATCAACGCGACCGCGACGGCTTGCGCGCCGATCCGGTACCGCATGATCCGGTTGGCGTGCTTGCGGTTAAAGTCACCGCCTTTGCCAAATGTGCCGATGCCAAGCAGCAATATACCCAGCACAATCAGCACGGCAATTACGACGAGAATGAAAAGCGGATCGCTTGCCATGATTATGTTCCTTATTATCTTGCAGTCGGATGTAGCAGACACGCGCCAGAAGGAAAGGGATCAGGCCCGCGAGATCACAGCGTCAAGCAACCGCGTTGACAGAATACGCCTTAATAACCCCATTAGATAGGTTGGCATTGTGACGTAATACCGCGCCCTTGGGTGTTTGGCCGTCGCTGCATGAATTAGTTTTTTGGTAACTGCACTTGCGGACAATTCAAACGTATCCGGCCCGCTGTCCGCATAAAGCCGCTCGCGCAATGTTTCGTATTCTGCAGCGCGCGCCGACTCTTTCCAGTTGATCCATTTTTCAAAATGCGGGATCGCGTTTTTCCGGATACTGGATGTTACTGGCCCCGGTTCAATCAAGATTACATTGATCGGTGTGTCCGCCATTTCAATCCGCAGCACGTCTGTTAGCCCTTCAAGCGCAAACTTCGTGGCCACATATGCGCCGCGCCATTTCAGCCCAACAAGACCAAGCACAGACGAACACTGGATGATCCGGCCATGCCCTTGGGCGCGCATTACGGGGATCACGCGGTTGGTCAGCTCTTGATAGCCAAACACGTTCACCTCGAAAATGGCGCGTAATGCGCCGCGTGGTAAATCCTCGACTGCGCCCGGACAGGCAAATGCGCCGTTGTTATAAAGCACGTCCAAAGTGCCGCTTGTGGCTGCTAGAACTTCTGCCAACCCTGTTTCGATGCTGTCGCTGTCTGCATAATCGATCAGCGGGCTGTCAAAACCTTGGGCAATTAGGCGGTCGCAATCGGCTTGCGCACGGCAGCTTGCAAAAACGCGAAAACCCAATGCACGAAAGCCATGGGCGGCGTCATAGCCGATCCCAGAGGACGAGCCGGTGATGAGAATTGTCTTTTGTGTCATGGGCCCGTTGTGGCGCGACCATGTTTGCGAGGCAAGGGGTTAGCTGGGCGTCAGTAATCGCGAAGACATCCAGCCGACCTGATCGGTGGTTGTGACGCGAATGCGCGCCCATCCATTGGCGTTAACCTCGATGACTTCGGTTTGCGTTCCGCGAGTCAGCGTATCAAGCACACCATAGTTGGTGCCTGGACCAGATCGCATGTTCACACGCCTGCCCGAAACCTGACGCATATCAATGAAAGTTACGGGAATTGCGGCAGCAGGTGGCGCGGCTTCAATCGATGCGGGGAAAACTCGGGCCTTCTCGATTGCGACAAATGGAATTATTTCAACGTCAGCGCGGGTGACGATAGGCGCGTCAAACGGAACGACCTCCAGCGATTTTGTTTCGATGACAGTTTGTGCGATCGGGCGAATTTCGGGTTCAAAGTCGGATCCACTGGACAGCTCGTAGAACCTAATGCCCAGCATCAAAAAAGTGCCAATAATAAATTTACTCATAGTCGTGCCCCCCCGGGGCGAATGTCATACTGCGTGTGCAGATTATTCCTACCGCTTGCTGATTGTTTTGGGACCAGGGAAAATCTCTGCTTGGTTCCCCGTATCTGATCTTTACGCGCAACGGCGGCGCGGATACACCAATCCAATGACCGAAGAAACGACAGCCCCAGAAACCGGACCGACGGAACTGACCGAGCCTTTGCGCCGTGCCATTGGTGACCGCTATCTGACCTATGCGCTGTCGACGATTATGCACCGTGCGCTGCCTGACGCGCGTGATGGGCTAAAGCCTGTCCACCGCCGCATTTTGTATGCGATGCGAGAGCTGAAGTTGGCCAGCAACGGTGGTTTCCGTAAGTCTGCCAAAATTTCCGGCGACGTGATGGGCAACTATCACCCGCATGGTGACGCCGCGATTTACGACGCGATGGCCCGCTTGGCCCAAGATTTTAACGTTCGTTACCCGCTTGTTCACGGCCAAGGTAACTTCGGCAACATCGACGGCGATAACCCTGCGGCCGCCCGCTATACCGAAGCGCGCATGACCGCCGCCGCCGAGGCCTTGATGGAAGGGTTGACCGAAAATGCGGTCGATTACCGTCCCAACTATGATGGAACGCTCGAAGAACCAGTTGTGTTCCCCGCTGCATTTCCGAACCTATTGGCCAATGGGTCCACTGGGATCGCAGTTGGTATGGCGACCAACATTCCGCCGCATAATTTGCACGAATTGCTTGATGCGTGCTTGCACCTGATTAAATCGCCTAATGCCCGCGACGAAACTTTGCTGGAATATATTCCTGGCCCTGATTTTCCAACAGGCGGCACCATCGTCGAGCCACGTGAAAATATCGCCGAAGCTTACCGCACTGGGCGCGGCTCGTTCCGTCTGCGTGCCAAGTGGGAAATCGAAGATCTGGGGCGCGGTCAGTGGCAAATTATCGTCACCGAAATCCCGTATCAAGTTCAAAAATCCAAGCTGATCGAAAAACTGGCCGAGGTAATTCAGACCAAAAAGGTTCCGCTGCTTGCTGATGTGCGTGACGAATCCGCGGAAGATATCCGAGTCGTCCTCGAGCCACGCTCCAAAACCGTTGACCCTGAAATGATGATGGGCATGCTGTTCCGTAATTCCGATTTGGAAACGCGATTCAGCCTGAACATGAACGTGCTGATCGACGGCCTGACACCCAAGGTTTGTTCGGTCAAAGAAGTGCTGTGCGCCTTTCTTGATCACCGCCGCGACGTTTTGGTCCGCCGAAGCCAGCATCGGATGGACAAGATCGACCACCGGCTTGAGGTCCTCGAAGGCTTTATTGTTGCGTTCCTAAACCTTGACCGTGTGATCGATATCATCCGTTATGATGATGAACCCAAGCGGGCGATGATGGTTGAGGATTGGTCGCTGGATCATCCGCGCGCAATGACCGAGGCCGACTATGAGTCGCCGATCGTCGCTGGTGCCGATCCAGAAACCTCCCTGTCCGAAGTACAGGCCGAAGCGATACTGAACATGCGCCTGCGGTCCCTGCGCCGTCTCGAAGAGATCGAGCTGGTCAAAGAACGCGATGCGCTGATGCTTGAGCGCGCTGAATTAGAAGACCTACTCGAAGGTGAAGATGTTCAGTGGGCCAAGGTGTCCGAACAGCTGCGCGAGACCCGCAAACAATTTGGCCGCAACAGAGTTGGCGGCGCACGTCGCACCCAATTTGCCGTGGCTGCCGAAGTCGTCGAAGTCCCGCTTGAGGCGATGATCGACCGCGAACCAATCACGGTGGTTTGCAGCCAAATGGGCTGGGTTCGCGCCATGACTGGCCACATCGATTTGACCCGTGAGTTGAAATTCAAAGACGGCGATGGACCGCGTTTTACCTTCCATGCGGAAACCACCGACAGACTGTTGGTTTTTGGCACGAACGGGCGGTTCTATACAGTCGGTGCGTCCAACCTACCCGGTGGGCGGGGCATGGGCGAACCGCTGCGTCTGATGGTCGATCTGTCTAACGAATCTGAAATTGTTGACATTATCGTGCACCAATCTGGCATGCGGCTTTTGGTGGCGTCTGATGCGGGTAACGGCTTTGTCGTGCCAGAAGATGACGTGATCGCGCAGACCCGCGCGGGCAAACAGGTGCTTAACGTCGGTGACGGGGTGGCCAAGGTATGCAAACGGGTCAACGGCGATCATGTTGCTGTAGCATCCGAGAACGCCAAGCTTCTGGTCTTCGCGCTTGATGAGTTGCCCGAAATGGGACGTGGCAAGGGTGTGCGTTTGCAGAAATACAAATCTGCGCGCGGGCGCCAAGGCACGCTGGAAATTGACGGCGGCCTATCCGACATCACGACCTTCCCGATTGCAGATGGGCTGTCATGGCCGATGGGTGGCGGTAAAACCCGCACTGAATCTGATATGACGGAATGGAAAGGGGCGCGCGGCGGCATTGGCAAACGGCCTCCTTACGGATTCCCGAAGAACAACAAATTCAGCTAAGTTACCTCTTTGGTTTTCAAATATCCCTGCAGGTGACTACGACATCGGCGTCATTTACTGGCGACTGCGTTTCACCAACACCTCTTGCTTTTTGTTCCGATCCGTAATACGTCGCCCGCGATGCTGAAACAGGTCCCCCGTGGCCTCTCAAAATTCTAGGAGGCCATCATGGCTAAGGCAAAGTTTGAACGTAATAAACCGCACGTTAACATCGGCACAATTGGCCACGTTGATCACGGCAAGACCACATTGACCGCAGCGATCACCAAGTACTTTGGTGAATTCAAAGGCTACGACGAAATCGATGGTGCGCCAGAAGAAAAAGCACGTGGTATCACGATCTCTACTGCTCACGTTGAGTATGAGACTGAGTCCCGTCACTACGCACACGTCGATTGCCCAGGCCACGCTGACTATGTGAAGAACATGATCACTGGTGCGGCACAGATGGACGGCGCGATCTTGGTTGTGAACGCGGCCGACGGCCCGATGCCACAAACCCGCGAGCACATCTTGCTTGGCCGTCAGGTTGGCATCCCGTACATGGTTGTTTACATGAACAAAGTTGATCAGGTCGACGATGACGAGCTGCTCGAACTGGTTGAAATGGAAATCCGTGAACTGTTGTCCTCTTATGAGTACCCGGGCGACGACATTCCAGTGATTCCAGGTTCAGCTTTGGCTGCTATGGAAGGCCGCGACCCGGAGATTGGCGAAAGCTCTATCCGCGCGTTGATGGAAGCTGTCGACACATATATTCCAATGCCAGAGCGTGCGGTTGATAAGCCGTTCTTGCTGCCAATCGAGGACGTATTCTCGATCTCTGGCCGTGGTACTGTTGTGACTGGTCGTATTGAGCGTGGCGTTGTGAACGTTGGGGACGAACTGTCCATCGTTGGCATCAAAGACACTGCGAAAACGACTTGTACTGGTGTTGAAATGTTCCGCAAGCTGCTTGATCGCGGTGAAGCTGGCGACAACGTTGGTGTTCTTCTGCGCGGTATCGATCGTGAATCAGTTGAGCGCGGCCAAGTTTTGGTCAAGCCAGGTTCAGTGAACCCACACACAGACTTTGAAGCAGAAGCCTATATTCTGACCAAAGAAGAAGGCGGTCGTCACACACCATTCTTCGCAAACTACCGCCCACAGTTTTACTTCCGTACAACTGACGTGACCGGCACTGTTGTTCTTCCAGAAGGCACAGAAATGGTCATGCCGGGCGACAACTTGAAGTTCAACGTTGAGCTGATCGCACCAATCGCCATGGAAGACGGCCTGCGCTTCGCCATCCGCGAAGGCGGCCGCACAGTCGGAGCTGGTGTTGTGTCCAAAATCGTAAAATAAACCCGTAGGGTGTGCGTTTATGCGCACCACACGAGATACAAAGAAGGCCGCCCCAGAAATGGAGCGGCCTTTTTTATTAAAGCCATCCGGAGTACCCAACTAAGATGAGGCACTGGCCTAACCAATAGCAGAACCACAAAACGCTAGCCGTTACGCGGCAAATTCGGGGGGGGCGAATGTCGCCAAACAGGTCGAATGCCAACAAAATATTTGAAAATATGAATAAAAGTGCACCCATAATGGCCCAAACATAGGGGCTGCTCAGAGGTTGAAAGAGCGCCGCAGCGCCCAACAGTAGTGAAGCTAAAACGTAAATGAATATTGGTGCCTTGAGCGCTCCAAATTGATGGTAAAGTCTCCGATAAACCCACACGCCGATCAAAATGATCAGCGTAATCGGCGCCATGTGCCAAACACCGGCGGATACGTTGAAACCAACCGCGCCCGACGTTGTGAACAAAGCAATGTAACAAAGATGACCAATGAGAAAGGCAGCGAGCCCAATTAGGAAGTTACGATCAACTTCTCTCGATAATGCAACATCACCTAGCGCGCCGAAAAGTAATGCTGCCGTTAAAGCCGGATGCATGTCGCCAATTACTGACAGCAGCCCCAGCGATAAAACCGGCACAGCCTTTAATACTGTTTTCGTCCAGCTCGTAGCGCGAAACGTAAAATACAGGTCATAAATCTGGCTCGTTAGCAGGCTAATATTGGATAAAATGGCAGTCAATTTCTGGCTTTCCGTGTATCTGCAATGGTAACAAGTTTAGTCCAACGTGGCTTGGGTACTTGTCTAAGTGGCTGTTAATAAACTGTCTTATTTGCCAGATGTAAAACTTCATCCAATAGATTTTTCAACCCACCCCGCGCTGCTTCATTCGCCTTACCCACAACCTCGCCGTCAAACCGTGCAAACACCACGCTGCCCGTTGTAAACGGCAGCGGCAGCATCATGTCGTCCCAACTCCCCAAAATCCGGTGTCGCTTCACCGAAAACGCATAGCCGTATACTGGCCGCTTCATCACACGCGCCCATTCCAGCGGCGCATCTTTGATCGCGAGCGCTGGTCCGAGCGGCCCGTCGCCAGTCATCCCAATGCTTACCCCATCACGGACCCGTTTTAGCACCACTCGTGATGCCGCGAGGTTGGACATTTTGTCGGACATCTCCAATGGTTGCAGCCCCCGTCTGTGTTGCAACGCGCCTGACACACGCCCGACGGGGGAGGCGTCATAGAGGCTTGAAAGGGGGGCCACCTCGACCGGCCAGTGGATTGGGCCCATCAGTGACCGCCCGTGCCACATCAAAAGTAGCACAGGACCGCCTGCGAGCTCGGATTTCAGCCTGTCCAACCCGACATACTCCCACCGTGTGGTCCGTTGACACAGCGACAAATAGCTGCTCGCGATGGCTGCCAAGAGCCACGCTAATATACGTGAGTGTTCGATGCGTTGGCGAAATGTCATGTGTGCGACCCTTGTTGCCCCCATTGTTTCGACATTTATCGGTCTGAATACAAGGTTGTGCTGCAATCGCTCTTGATCCCTGTGGCAGATCGGGCTAATTGATCCGCGGTCTTAGGGGTGTAGCTCAGTTGGTAGAGCGACGGTCTCCAAAACCGTAGGTCTGGAGTTCGAGCCTCCACGCCCCTGCCAAGACCACATGACGCGCTGTTCTAATAAATGGAACCCAATCGCCCATGACCACCAACACTGCATCCTTCCCAAGGTCCGTTGTCATGCATATTGGCGCGCATAAAGCCGCGACCACCCATTTGCAGCGATCACTGTTGGCGCAACAACAAGCGCTCAGTGAAGCAGGTATCCGGTATTATGGCCCTGACAAATTGCGCCGCCCGAACAAGGGGCTTGGCGATATCTTTGGGCTGGATGTCTATGTGAATTCCCGAAAGCCAACGCGCAGTGGCGCCGATCAAGCGGATTTCATGTTCTAAGACGGGCATAGGCTGATCCTAAGCGACGAAAACTTCATTGGCGCGTTGCATGACAGTCAAGCCAACATCATTTCGCAGCTTTACCCCAAAACAGCCGAACGGATCGCCGCATTGTCCAGTGCCGTTGATGCTGGGCCGATGGACGTCTGTATCGGGCTGCGCGATCCGGTGAGCTTCCTTAAATCCGCGTATAGTCAGGCGCTGATGGGCGGTAATCCGGTTACGTTTTCTGATTACTTGTCAAAAAACCCGCTGGATCAGATCTATTGGCTGGGCCTTGTGACGCGTGTGCGATCTACAGCAGGTGTTGGCCGCGTGACTGTATGGGCATTTGAGAATTACAAATGGCGGTTCCATAAGATTTGCGGCGCGTTGATGGGTGATCTTGTAAACATGAGAATCCTGCCGATGCAAAATCACGTTCATCGTGGACTGTCAGAAGCGGCTGTCGCACGAGTTTTGTCCCAATCTGGGGCTGACGACCCGCGCGGTGTGGCAGTCGAGGCCCGCAGTACATACCCCGTGAGCGATCAGTACATACCCCGTGAGCGATGAATACCCTGCGTTTGACCCGTTTTCAGCGTCTGATAAAGCAGCATCGAAGGCAGAGTATGCCGCACAGTTGGCGGCGATTGATAAGATCGACGGCGTCACCATTCTCGGCCCTTGAATTTGGTGCAGCAAAGCCGTATGTCGCAGACTCTGAGCTAAGAGGTATATGCGCAATGGCTATCGCCAACCCAGTAAAATTTGTGAACGAAGTTCGCGCCGAAGTCGCCAAAGTTGTTTGGCCGACCCGTCGTGAAGTTGTTTTGACCACGATCATGGTGTTCATCATGGCAACCCTGACGGCGATCTTCTTTTCGATTGTCGATATGGGGATCCGAGCGGGTCTAACAACGGTTTTGAGCTACTTCGGTTCTTAAAACTAACATGGGTGATTTACCCGCTACCCCTTGAAAACATTGGGTAGGGGCGGTAATAGCGCCTTGAAATTGGGAAAGGCGTGCGGCGAATCAAGTTGCGCGCCGATTTTTATTTTCCCGAGCGGGCAGTCTAACTGTCTGAATTAATTGGAATTTTGTATCCTGCGGGATGCTCACGGCGAGGTGTCGAAAGTCATGGCGAAACGTTGGTATTCGGTAAGCGTTCTTTCGAACTTTGAAAAAAAGATAGCTGAGACCATTCGCCAGAAGGCGGAAGAGCAGGGTCTGTCCGAGCAAATCGACGAAGTGTTGGTACCCACCGAAGAGGTGATTGAAGTACGTCGGAACAAGAAAGTGACCGCTGAGCGTCGCTTTATGCCCGGCTATGTTCTGGTCCACATGGAGTTGTCGGATGAAGGGTATCACCTGATTAACTCTATCAACCGTGTCACTGGTTTCTTGGGCCCGCAAGGCCGTCCGATGCCGATGCGCGATGCTGAAGTGCAGGCCATCCTTGGCCGTGTCGAAGAAGGCCAAGAAGCACCACGCACGCTGATCAACTTTGAGATCGGTGAAAAGGTTAAAGTCAACGAAGGGCCGTTTGAAGATTTCGACGGCATGGTTGAAGAAGTTGATGAAGAGAACGCGCGCATCAAAGTGTCGGTCTCTATCTTTGGTCGGGCAACCCCGGTCGAATTGGAATTCACGCAGGTTACCAAGCAAGGGTAATGGGCGCGTTTCAGACGTGGGAGCTTTGCGGCTGACCACGGCAATATGCCTTTTGGGGCAATCGTAGGATGGGTTCTAAGAACCCATCGCTGAAAATGAAGGAGAGGCCATCATGGCTAAGAAAGTTGTTGGACAACTGAAACTGCAGGTTCCTGCAGGTGCAGCAAACCCATCCCCACCCGTCGGCCCAGCATTGGGTCAGCGCGGGATCAACATCATGGAATTCTGTAAGGCGTTTAACGCTAAAACACAGGAACTGGAAAGCGGCGCGCCGTGCCCAACCGTGATTACGTATTATGCAGACAAATCCTTCACGATGGAAATCAAGACGCCACCAGCGTCCTATTTCATCCTGAAAGCTGCCAAGTTGAAGTCCGGCTCCAAAGAGCCAGGCAAGACAGTTGCAGGTTCTATTTCCGGTAAGCAGGTGCGTGAAATTGCGGAAGCCAAGATGAAGGACCTCAACGCGACGTCCATCGAAGGCGCAATGCTGATCATCGCGGGCTCTGCTCGCTCCATGGGCATCGAGGTTAAGTAATATGGCAAAATTTGGTAAGCGCACAACCGCAGCCCGCGAAGCATTCGCCGGTAAAGTTAATGTCGCCGTCGCTGAAGCTGCGGGTCTTGTAAAAGACAACGCAAAAGCAAAGTTCGACGAAACTGTTGAAATCGCAATGCACCTTGGTGTTGATCCACGCCACGCCGACCAGATGGTCCGCGGCACGGTCAACCTGCCACACGGCACAGGCAAAAACGTTCGCGTTGCTGTCTTTGCACGTGGCGACAAGGCTGACGAAGCAAAAGCAGCTGGTGCAGATATCGTCGGCGCCGAGGACCTGATGGAAATCGTCCAAGGCGGCACAATCGATTTTGATCGTTGCATCGCAACACCTGACATGATGGCCGTTGTTGGTCGTCTTGGTAAGGTACTTGGCCCACGCAACCTGATGCCAAACCCACGTGTTGGTACAGTGACTATGGATGTCAAAGCAGCTGTTGAAGCTGCTAAGGGTGGCCAAGTTCAGTTCAAAGCTGAAAAAGCTGGCGTTGTTCACGCAGGTATCGGCAAAGCATCCTTCACTGCAAAGCAGATCGAAGAAAACATGATCGCTTTTGTTGACGCAGTTAGCAAAGCTCGCCCAGCAGGCGCAAAAGGCACATACATGAAAAAGATCTCTGTATCTTCTTCCATGGGCCCAGGTGTTTCCATCGACGTGGCATCCGCCACAGGTAACAGCTAAACTAGAATAAGTGGGGTGGGTTAAAACCCATCCTACGCAGAATGCGCGGTCCCACAATGTGGCCGTGTGTTGCAAGGGCCAGATGATCGGTTCCTTGTACTGTCCGAGACGGAGGGTGTGGGTTCGCTTGCATAATTCCTTCCTGAGATGGGAAACGAGACCAATTTCCGCGGGTTTAGACCCTCGGGCGATTAAGGCCTCGGGACCCTGAATTGGACCCGAACTGGGCGGCCCTTTTGGGTCACCCGAATTGAGCCGGGGAGAGATCCCCAAATTTGGAGTGAAACTGTGGATAGAGCACAAAAAGAACAGCTGGTCGATGAACTCGGCCAAGTCTTTGAAAGCTCTGGCGTCGTCGTAGTAAGTCGCTACGAAGGTATGACAGTTGCTGAAATGCAGGACCTGCGCGGACAAATGTCCGAAGCTGGTGGGTCCGTACGCGTTGCCAAGAACAAGCTCGCCAAGATCGCCCTAGAGGGCAAGCCATGCGCTAGCATTGCTGAATTCCTCGACGGCATGACCGTGCTCGCCTATTCCGATGACCCTGTCGCTGCTGCGAAGGTTGTCGAAGCATATGCTAAGAAGAACGATAAACTCGTTATTCTTGGTGGTGCGATGGGTGATATAGCACTGGACGTAGCTGGTGTGAAAGCCGTTGCCGCGATGCCATCACGCGAGGAGCTTATTGCTTCTATCGTTGGTTGTATCGGTGCACCTGCCTCGAACATCGCTGGGGCCATTGGTGCGCCTGCTTCTAACATCGCTGGCGTTCTTTCGACGATCGAAGAGAATGCTGCTGCATAAGCAACCTGAAATACTTTCGTGCCGGTAAATTGCCACACGTTGGAACACAAAATTTAGAAATGGAAAAGCAAATGGCTGATCTGAAGAAAATGGCAGAAGACATCGTAGGTCTTACACTGCTCGAAGCACAAGAACTGAAAACCATCCTCAAAGACGAGTATGGCATTGAGCCAGCTGCTGGCGCTGCTGCTGCTGCACCAGCTGCTGCTGCAGAAGCTGAAGAAGAGAAGACTGAATTTGATGTTGTGCTGAAGAACGCTGGCGCATCCAAAATCAACGTCATCAAAGAAGTCCGTAGCATCACAGGTCTTGGCCTGAAAGAAGCAAAAGACTTGGTTGAAGCTGGTGGTAAAATCAAAGAAGGCGTCTCTAAAGCAGAAGCTGAAGAAGTCAAAGCTAAGCTTGAAGGCGTTGGCGCAGAAGTTGAATTGGCTTAAGCCACTTAAACTTTCGGGCCTCAACGGCCTTTAAAATTCGGCTGGGTGCGCAATATGTGCGCCCAGCCAAACCTGTCTTAGAAGGTTGTTTTGCGTAAACATCCGTCTTGGGTAGGTTTTAATGTCGGGAGGCACCGGTGGGACGGTCGCCACGAATAGACATGAAACCCCCTGTCAAAATGGGTGTTGTTCCGCGGCCCGGGCGGAACAGCAGTCGGTTAGACAAATATAAGGTGACATTACACATGGCTCAGTCCTTCCTCGGTCAGAAACGCCTGCGTAAGTACTACGGAAAAATCCGTGAAGTTCTTGAAATGCCGAACCTCATTGAGGTTCAGAAATCTTCTTATGATCTGTTTCTGCGCTCCGGCGACAGCGATACACCGCTTGACGGCGAAGGCATCAAAGGTGTCTTCCAGTCGGTGTTCCCGATCAAAGATTTCAACGAAACAGCTGTTCTCGAGTTCGTAAAATATGAGCTGGAAAAGCCAAAGTATGACGTCGAAGAGTGCATGCAGCGCGACATGACTTACAGCGCCCCGCTGAAGGTTACGTTGCGTCTGATCGTCTTTGAAGTCGACGACGATACTGGCGCCAAGTCGGTTAAAGACATCAAAGAACAAGACGTGTTCATGGGCGACATGCCTTTGATGACGCCGAACGGCACTTTTGTCGTGAACGGCACTGAGCGTGTTATCGTCTCCCAAATGCACCGTTCCCCTGGCGTGTTCTTTGATCACGACAAAGGCAAAACCCATTCTTCTGGTAAGCTTTTGTTCGCTTGCCGGATCATTCCTTACCGTGGCTCTTGGCTCGATTTCGAATTCGACGCCAAAGACCTCGTGTTCTGCCGGATTGACCGTCGTCGTAAGCTGCCTGTCACCACGCTGCTTTACGCTCTTGGTTTCGACCAAGAAGGCATCATGGACGCGTATTACAACACCGTCGACTACAACCTTGATAAAAAGGGTCAGGCTTGGACAACCAAGTTCTTCCCAATGCGTGTTCGCGGCACACGTCCGCTCATGGATCTGGTCGATGCAGCAACTGGCGAAGTGATCGCCAAAGCTGGTGAAAAAGTGACCCCACGTTCGGTTAAGAAACTGATCGACGAAGGCAACGTCACTGATTTGTTGGTCCCGTTCAATGAAATCGTCGGCAAGTTTGTTGCCAACGACATTATCAACGAAGAAACTGGTGCGATTTACGTCGAAGCCGGTGATGAGTTGACGCTGGAAATGGATAAAGCGGGCGACGTCATCGGCGGCACTCTCATGGACTTGGTTGATGCGGGCATCAAATCAATTCCTGTTCTGGATATCGATAACGTCAACGTCGGCGCCTATATGCGCAACACGATGGCGGCAGATAAGAACCTGAACCGCGAAACTGCGTTGATGGATATCTACCGTGTCATGCGCCCAGGCGAGCCACCGACCGTTGATGCAGCGTCTAACCTGTTCGACACATTGTTCTTTGATAGCGAACGTTATGACCTGTCTGCTGTTGGTCGCGTTAAGATGAACATGCGTCTTGACCTAGATGCCGAAGACACAATGCGCACCCTGCGCAAAGAAGACATCGTATCTTGTATCAAAGCGCTGGTTGAACTGCGCGATGGCCGTGGCGATATCGACGATATTGACCACCTTGGTAACCGTCGTGTCCGCTCAGTTGGCGAACTGATGGAAAACCAGTACCGTGTTGGCCTGCTCCGCATGGAGCGCGCGATCAAGGAACGTATGTCATCTGTCGAAATTGACACCGTGATGCCACAAGACCTGATCAACGCTAAGCCAGCTGCGGCTGCTGTGCGTGAATTCTTCGGCTCTTCGCAGCTGTCGCAGTTTATGGACCAAACCAACCCGCTGTCGGAAGTCACGCACAAGCGTCGTCTTTCTGCATTGGGCCCAGGTGGTTTGACCCGTGAACGTGCTGGCTTTGAAGTCCGTGACGTTCACCCAACACATTACGGCCGTATGTGTCCAATTGAGACACCGGAAGGACCAAACATTGGTCTGATCAACTCGCTGGCAACGTTTGCCCGCGTGAACAAATACGGCTTCATCGAAACACCATACCGCAAGGTTGTTGATGGCAAAGTGACTGACGACGTTCAGTACATGTCAGCGACCGAAGAAATGCGTCACACTGTGGCGCAGGCCAACGCGAGCATGAACGACGATGGTTCATTCGGTAACGATCTGGTGTCCACACGTAAAAACGGCGACTATACATTATCCCCACGCGAAAACGTGGATCTGATCGATGTGTCGCCAAAGCAGCTGGTTTCAGTTGCTGCGTCCTTGATCCCGTTTCTCGAAAACGACGATGCGAACCGGGCGCTGATGGGCTCGAACATGATGCGTCAGGCTGTTCCATTGTTGCAGGCAACTGCACCACTGGTTGGCACAGGCATCGAAGAAGTTGTCGCACGGGATTCTGGCGCGTCAATCATGGCGAAGCGTCAGGGTATCATCGACCAAGTTGATGCGCAGCGTATCGTTATTCGCGCCACACACGATCTTGAAATGGGTGACGCAGGCGTAGACATCTACCGCATGCGTAAATTCCAGCGCTCGAACCAGAACACCTGCATCAACCAGCGTCCGCTGGTAAAAGTTGGTGATATTGTTCTTAAGGGAGAAGTTATTGCCGATGGTCCATCCACGGATATCGGTGAACTGGCGCTCGGTAAAAACGTGATTGTCGCGTTTATGCCTTGGAACGGCTATAACTACGAAGATAGTATCCTGATCTCTGAACGGATCACGCGTGACGACGTGTTCACATCGATCCACATCGATGAGTTTGAAGTCGCTGCCCGTGACACGAAGCTCGGCCCAGAAGAAATCACTCGCGACATTCCAAACGTCGGCGAGGAAGCATTGCGCAACCTCGACGAAGCAGGGATCGTCTACATTGGTGCCGAAGTGGGCCCAGCGGATATTCTGGTTGGTAAGATCACGCCAAAAGGCGAAAGCCCGATGACACCAGAAGAAAAGCTTCTGCGCGCCATCTTTGGTGAAAAAGCATCCGACGTGCGTGACACATCCCTGCGCTTGCCGCCGGGTGACTTTGGTACGGTCGTAGAAGTACGGGTCTTTAACCGCCACGGCGTGGAAAAAGACGAACGTGCGTTGCAGATCGAGCGTGAAGAAGTTGAGCGCTTGTCGCGTGACCGTGACGATGAAATGGTCATCCTTGACCGGAACATCTATGCGCGCCTTAAGTCCACAATCTTGGGCAAGATCGCTGTTAAGGGTCCAAAAGGGTTCAAATCGAACTCTGAAGTCACCGAAGAAGCGCTGTCAGAAATGTCGCGTGGTTTGTGGTGGCAGGTTGCCCTCAAGGACGAAGGCGACGCACAGATCGTAGAAGCTCTGAACGAACAGTACGAAATCCAAAAGGGTATCATGGATGCTCGCTTTGAAGACAAAGTCGAAAAAGTACGTCGTGGTGATGATCTGCCACCGGGTGTGATGAAGATGGTTAAAGTCTTTGTCGCTGTGAAGCGTAAGCTTCAGCCTGGTGATAAGATGGCGGGTCGTCACGGCAACAAAGGTGTTATTTCCAAGGTTGTACCGATGGAAGACATGCCGTTCCTTGCCGATGGTACCCCTGTCGATTTCTGTCTGAACCCACTCGGCGTGCCATCACGTATGAACGTCGGTCAGATTTTGGAATGTCACATGGGTTGGGCCGCACGCGGTCTGGGTATCCAGATTGACGATGCTTTGGGTGAATACCGTCGTTCTGGCGATCTGACCCCAGTGCGCGAAGCAATGCGCATCGCTTATGGCGATGACGTCTACGCTGAAGGCATCGAAGGTATGGATGAAGCACATCTGGTAGAAGCAGCGGGCAACGTCACTGGCGGTGTTCCAATGGCGACACCAGTCTTTGACGGTGCAAAAGAAGCAGACGTTAACGACAGCCTCATTCGTGCTGGTTTCGACACCTCTGGTCAGTCCGTCTTGTTTGACGGTCGCACTGGTGAAGAATTCAGCCGTAAGGTTACCGTTGGTGTGAAATACCTGCTGAAGCTGCACCACCTCGTGGACGACAAAATTCACGCACGTTCAACAGGACCATACTCCTTGGTCACGCAACAGCCGCTGGGTGGTAAAGCCCAGTTCGGTGGGCAGCGTTTCGGGGAAATGGAAGTCTGGGCACTGGAAGCATATGGCGCGGCGTACACGCTGCAAGAGATGCTCACAGTCAAGTCGGATGACGTTGCTGGCCGTACCAAAGTGTACGAGTCGATCGTCAAAGGCGAAGACAACTTTGAAGCCGGCGTGCCGGAATCCTTCAACGTGCTTGTGAAAGAAGTACGGGGCCTCGGCCTCAACATGGAACTCCTGGATGCGGAGGATGAGGAGTAGGGCCTAGCGCCTTACTCCCCCACCTTTTAACGCACCCCAATTCAAGGAATTGAAGATGAACCAGGAACTGACAAACAACCCGTTTAACCCGCTCACACCGGCAAAAACGTTTGACGAAATCAAGGTCTCTTTGGCCTCACCAGAACGGATCCTTTCATGGTCGTTCGGTGAGATCAAAAAGCCGGAAACCATTAACTACCGGACGTTCAAGCCTGAGCGTGACGGCCTGTTCTGTGCACGTATCTTTGGCCCGATCAAAGATTACGAATGCCTGTGCGGTAAATATAAGCGCATGAAGTATCGCGGCGTTGTCTGCGAGAAATGTGGTGTTGAAGTTACGCTCCAGAAAGTACGTCGCGAACGTATGGGCCACATCGAGCTTGCAGCTCCAGTGGCACACATCTGGTTCTTGAAATCATTGCCATCCCGCATTGGCCTGATGCTGGACATGACTTTGCGCGACCTCGAACGCATTTTGTACTTTGAAAACTACGTCGTGATCGAACCTGGCCTGACTGACCTGACTTACGGTCACTTGATGACAGAAGAAGAATTTTACGAAGCCCAAGACGTTTACGGCATGGATGCGTTCCAAGCCAACATCGGCGCCGAGGCTATTCGTGAAATGCTGTCCCAGATCGACCTTGATGGCGAAGCAGAGCAGCTGCGTGCTGACCTGAAAGAAGCCACTGGCGAACTCAAGCCTAAGAAGATCATCAAGCGTTTGAAGATCGTCGAAAGCTTTATCGAATCCGGTAACCGTCCAGAATGGATGGTTCTGACAGTGATCCCTGTGATCCCGCCAGAGCTGCGTCCATTGGTTCCACTTGATGGTGGTCGTTTTGCGACGTCCGACCTTAACGACCTGTATCGCCGCGTGATTAACCGCAACAACCGTCTGAAGCGCCTCATTGAGTTGCGCGCACCTGACATCATCGTTCGCAACGAAAAGCGGATGTTGCAGGAATCTGTTGATGCGTTGTTCGACAACGGCCGTCGTGGTCGGGTCATCACCGGTGCCAATAAGCGTCCATTGAAATCCCTCAGCGATATGCTGAAAGGTAAGCAGGGTCGCTTCCGTCAAAACCTTTTGGGTAAGCGGGTCGATTTCTCTGGTCGTTCGGTCATCGTGACTGGTCCAGAGCTAAAGCTACACCAATGTGGTTTGCCCAAAAAGATGGCGTTGGAACTGTTCAAGCCGTTCATCTATTCGCGTCTTGAAGCAAAAGGTCTGTCCTCTACGGTCAAGCAAGCCAAAAAATTGGTCGAAAAAGAGCGTCCAGAAGTTTGGGATATCTTGGATGAGGTGATCCGCGAGCACCCAGTCATGCTGAACCGTGCGCCGACTTTGCACCGTCTTGGCATTCAGGCGTTTGAACCTGTCCTGATCGAAGGTAAGGCTATCCAGCTGCATCCGCTCGTTTGTTCTGCGTTTAACGCTGATTTTGACGGTGATCAAATGGCTGTTCACGTGCCGCTGTCCCTCGAGGCACAGCTTGAAGCACGCGTTCTGATGATGTCCACAAACAACGTGCTGTCGCCTGCGAACGGTGCGCCAATCATCGTGCCGTCACAGGATATGATCCTGGGTCTCTATTACACCACGATCATGCGTGAAGGCATGAAGGGCGAAGGCATGGCCTTCTCTAACATCGACGAAGTAGAACACGCTTTGGACGCGGGTGAAGTTCACCTGCACGCCAACATCCAAGCCCGCATGATGCAGGTTGACGGTGAAGGCAATGAAGTGATGACACGCTTTGAAACCACTCCGGGCCGTTTGCGTCTGGGTGCGTTGCTGCCGCTGAACGCAAAGGCACCGTTTGCGCTGGTCAACCGTTTGCTGCGCAAGAAAGAAGTGCAGCAGATCATTGACACCGTGTACCGGTATTGCGGTCAAAAAGAGTCCGTCATCTTCTGTGACCACATCATGACGATGGGCTTTCGTGAAGCGTTTAAGGCTGGTATTTCGTTTGGTAAGGACGATATGGTTGTTCCTGAAACCAAATGGCCACTGGTTGGTGAGACACGCGAGCAAGTGAAAGACTTTGAACAGCAGTACATGGACGGCCTGATCACTCAGGGTGAAAAGTACAACAAAGTTGTTGATGCTTGGTCAAAGTGTAACGACAAAGTCACCGATGCGATGATGAACACCATTTCCACAACTGGTCGTGCCGAAGACGGCTCTGAAAATGAACCAAACTCGGTTTATATGATGGCTCACTCCGGTGCGCGTGGTTCTGTCACGCAGATGAAACAGCTGGGCGGTATGCGCGGTCTGATGGCTAAGCCAAATGGCGAGATTATCGAGACACCAATCATCTCGAACTTTAAAGAAGGTCTGACCGTTCTTGAGTACTTTAACTCTACACACGGCGCCCGTAAGGGTCTGTCCGATACCGCGCTTAAGACAGCGAACTCCGGTTATCTGACCCGTCGTTTGGTTGACGTTGCCCAAGATTGTATCGTCCGTGAAGTGGATTGTGGAACTGATCTTGCTATCACTGCAGAAGCAGCAGTCAACGACGGTGAAGTTGTCGCATCTTTGGCGGAACGTGTGCTGGGCCGTGTGTCTGCAGACGAAATCCTTAAGCCGGGCACAGACGAAGTGCTGGTTGAAGCAGGCGAGCTAATCGACGAACGCAAGGCCGACATGATCGACGTCGCTGGGGTCGCAAAAATGCGCATCCGCAGCCCGCTGACATGTGAAGCCGAAGATGGCGTTTGCGCAATGTGTTACGGCCGTGACTTGGCCCGTGGTACCCGCGTGAACCTAGGTGAAGCTGTCGGTATTATCGCCGCACAGTCCATCGGAGAACCTGGTACACAGCTAACAATGCGGACGTTCCACATTGGTGGCGTTGCACAAGGTGGCCAGCAGTCGTTCCTCGAGGCATCCCAGTCGGGTGAAGTGCGCTTTGACGACGCTGTTCTGCTTGAAAACGAAGCAGGCGAAAACGTCGTTATGGGCCGGAAAATGACCCTGTCGATCATGGGCGAGAATGGCGAAGAGCTATCCAAGCACAAGGTAAGCTATGGCTCTAAGGTATTCCCGAAAGACGGCGTGCAAATCTTGCGCGGCGACAAGCTTTTCGAATGGGATCCATACACTCTGCCAATCATCGCGGAAAAGGCCGGTACTGCAAAGTACGTTGACCTGATCAACGGTATTGCACTGCGTGAAGACACAGATGATGCAACGGGTATGACCCAGCGCATCGTGTCTGACTGGCGTGCGGCACCAAAAGGCAACGAGCTTGCACCAAAGATCATCGTGATCGGTGCGGACGGCGAAGTTGTTCTGAAAGACGACGGCAACCCAGTATCCTACGGCATGTCCGTTGATGCGGTTCTGTCGCTTGAGGACGGCCAAGAAGTCAAAGCTGGTGACGTTATTGCGCGTATTCCGCGTGAGGGCGCTAAGACCAAGGATATTACAGGTGGTTTGCCACGTGTTGCTGAATTGTTCGAAGCCCGTCGTCCGAAAGACCACGCAATCATCGCTGAAATCGATGGCTATGTGCGCTTTGGGAAGGACTACAAAAATAAGCGTCGTATCGCGATCGAGTCCACAGATGATGCGGACATTAAGGTCGAATACATGGTGCCAAAAGGTAAGCATATTCCTGTCGTCGAAGGTGATTTCGTCCAGAAGGGTGATTACATCATGGACGGCAACCCTGCTCCGCACGATATTCTTGCGGTTATGGGTGTCGAGGCGCTTGCGGACTACATGATCGACGAAGTCCAAGACGTGTACCGTCTGCAGGGCGTTAAGATCAACGATAAGCACATCGAAGTTATCGTGCGTCAGATGCTCCAGAAATGGGAAATCCAAGACAGCGGTGACACGGTTCTGCTCAAGGGCGAGAACGTCGATAAGGCCGAATTTGATGAAGCCAATGCAAAGGCAATCGCGCGTGGCGATCGTCCTGCAACAGGCGAGCCTATCTTGTTAGGCATCACTAAAGCGTCCTTGCAGACACGTTCGTTTATCTCTGCGGCATCGTTCCAGGAAACAACGCGCGTTCTGACCGAAGCATCGGTTCAGGGTAAGCGGGACAAACTGGTCGGTCTCAAAGAGAACGTCATCGTGGGTCGTTTGATCCCAGCTGGTACCGGTGGTGCCACTAGCCAGATGCGTAAGATCGCAGCGGGTCGTGATAGCGTTGTTGTCGAAACCCGCCGCATCGAGGCCGAGAAGGCTGCAGCTTTGGCTGCACCCGCACCGTCCGCTGATGTTGTTGGAGGCGACGTGTTCGACAATGTGTTCGCTGCTGACGTACCAGAAAGCCGCGACGAATAAAACCGCGTCTGACCTAAATGAAAAAGGCCCCCAGTGAAAACTGGGGGCCTTTTGCGTTATTTTGTATGAATGCCGCGATTGGTGGCCACGCGTACGGCCACTTTCAAATGGTGCAGGTATCGCTCATCGTTATCGGGATCGGTTCCCGCCGACTTGTTCAGCTCCGCGACATAGTCGGCACAACAAATATGGTGCAACCGGAGGACATCGGGCAGGGCCAGCGCTTCGGCATGGATTTTTGCAAATCTGTCGTTGAACCGCGTCGCCGTGACATCTCGCATGCCATTACGGTTGTGGCGATTGTAAAATTCTTCGGTGTAGCGGTCTTTTAGGTTTCCTGCTGCAGGGCTGCCCTGTTTGTGGCCGTAGCTCTCTTTTGATCGCAGAATATAGTGATTAAGGTGAGCCACCTCATGATCAATCTGCTTTTGCTCTAAAAGGCAGATCGGATGGTTCTCCCGGACCTGAAACTGCGGCAGCGTTGCCTTGCTTGGGGACACAACACGGTTATCGGGGGCAGACCAGTCGCCCTGAAATCCATGCGGGAAATGCGCGCCAAGGCGGTTAAACTCCAAGGTGTTGCGCAGAATGGATTTGATCGATCGGTTGAAGGGCAGGTGCCCCATGCCGCAGCGCCGAAACTGTCGGTGCATAATACCATCTTGATATTTGTCCCAATCACCTTGGCCAAAGCACTTCCAGTTGAAAACCATTGCCATAAAGTCATGCGGTAGTGACCCCATAAGCTCCGCGATGGTGTCATGTTGATGAAGCACCAAGAACTCGTCGACATCACAATGCAGCGTCCAATCTGCCGAAGCCGTCAACGGATGTTTGATGACTTTGCGCAGGGTCGATTTTTGTGGCGGCTGCCCGATACGCGGCTTATGCGGAACGTGCGTAAGCCAGCCTGCATCTGCAAGGGCATCCCAGCTCGGTGGAATGATCGGTGCAGTCGTTGGTCGCAACCAAAATGTCGAACCCTAGCATCCGGTACCAGCACACCCATTCAACGATGAAGGGCCCCTCGTTGCGCATGCCTGTCGCAACTAGATATTTTTGTTTCTCGGCCATGGCGATAATCAATCACGGGCAAGCACTGGCGTCTATCCGCAACCGCTGCTACCGATTTAGGATGATGCAAATTTCTGACAATATGCGTGGCGCTGCATTGATGGCCGGCTCGATGGTAGCGTTCACCGTGAACGATGCGTTCATGAAAGGACTGTCGGGCGACATTCCATTATTTCAAGCATTGTTCCTACGTGGCCTCGGAACCGTGGCCGTTTTGGTCACTTTGGCGATCTTTACGGGCCAGTTTCGGTTTGACTATAGCCGCAAAGATTGGGTTTTGATCTGCGCGCGATCAGCGGCCGAAATTGGTGGGACGGTGTTTTTTCTGACGGCACTGTTCCACATGCCAATTGCAAATGTCACGGCGGTCTTACAAGTCCTGCCGCTGACCGTTTCACTGGCAGGCGCACTATTCCTCGGAGAGGTGCTCGGCTGGCGTCGGTTGATGGCAATTCTCGTTGGTTTTGTTGGGGTGTTCCTGATTGTCCGCCCTGGCGGAGAAGGGTTCACGATCTATAGCATCTATGCGCTTGGCGCTGTTGCTTGCGTGACGTTGCGCGATCTTGTGGTTCGGCGCATGTCGCGGAAAGTTCCATCAATCATGGTTGGTTTGATGGCCGCAATTTCAGTGACGCTGTCAGGAGCGTTTGTGACGGCCATGCAATCATGGGTGCCCGTGGACGGGACGACGACCCTGCAACTGGCTGGCGCGATGGCGTTCATCGTCTTCGGCTATATTTTTTCCGTGGCGGCCATGCGGACCGGTGAAATCGGCTTCGTCGCCCCATTCCGGTATAGTGGCTTGCTCGCAGCACTGATCATTGGATGGGCGGTATTTGGCGATTGGCCTGCGCCACTTACGTTGATCGGCGCGGGGATCGTCGTGACAACAGGGTTGTTCACGCTGTACCGCGAACGGTCACTTAGCTTGAAAAAGCAGCTTTAACCGCGTCTTGGTCGATGGCAAAGCGGGCGCTAAATTTAACGATCTGTTCTGGCGTTAACGGGACCATCGGGATCTTACCTTTTTGTCTTGGCGGCGAGTCGTTGAACCCATTGTGGCTTTCGACCCACATGGGGGCATCGCCAAAGCTTACGATGGGCATAAATCAGTCGATCCGGTGATGCGCGAAATTCATGATCGTCGCATTGGACCCTCCGGCAACGTGAACGCCAAGCGATGCAACATATTGCCTATAGTGCAGCTCATGCGTCACGATTCCGGCGGGACCAAATTGCGCAGCGAACCCTTTGTGCCAGTCATAGGCTACAATCTGATGTTTGGCATTTAATCCCGCGCAATCATCGGCCGCAGCACGGAACCGCGCGATAAAGTTGACCGACACCGCGTCATCGTAGCGGAATTGCAGGCAAGGCAGTGATGGGTCAGTGCGTGCGGCGTTGAAAACTTCTTTCATCACCTTGCGCTGGGGACGCGGCGCGTGAACCTGAATGCGGATCTGCGGTATGCCCGCCACCAGATCATGCAAACGGTCGCAATAGTGTTTTGGCAGACTGTCCCCGATGACGACAATCATCTCCCAACGTGGATCGGTTTGGGCGACCAAGCAGGGCAGGGCGACGCTTTGAAACAGGCGCAGCCGTTCTTCCATGCGTTCGGCGGCATAAAGAAACGCAATCCAGTCTTCTGTCGTCTTATGTCGAATTTGAAAGCCGCCCAAAGCAGGGTATAAAAATAGGCAAAGGCCAATTGCTTGCATTGTCGTCATCCTATCCGCGTACTTTCGTCAACTATGTGTGGGATTACGTTGCGTTTGCAAGCAGAGCAAAGGGTGGATGCGCCGCTGATTGCCCGGATCTGAATACGTCTTAAAAGTTACCAATGCGTTCACCATGCTGGGCGCTGTTGACAGGCTCAGCGACTCCTTTTATACGCCGCTCATCCGGGCTTGAGGGGGAATTTCTCTTTGACCTGATATCAAATTTGAAAGTGGTCAAGAACCGGGCGATTTTAGTCTTGTTCCTCTGTTTACCCACCGCACCATTCCTCCGGTAAGGGAATGACTGCGGAATTTTTGTTTTGCGCCTATGGCGCTTGAAAATGTGTGATGCGGCAACGCCTTATACGCCTTAAATCGCAGGCCAAATTGGTCTGTCCAACATGTGAATAGATGGGAACATCAAACGATGCCAACGATTCAGCAGCTGATCCGCAAACCGCGCCAGCCGAAAGTCAACAAGTCCAAGTCGCTGCACCTCGAGGGTTGCCCTCAGAAGCGCGGCGTTTGCACACGCGTTTACACAACGACTCCTAAGAAACCAAACTCCGCGATGCGTAAAGTTGCGAAGGTTCGTTTGACGAACGGTTTCGAAGTCATCTCTTACATCCCAGGTGAAAGCCACAACCTTCAGGAACACTCTGTGGTTCTGATCCGTGGCGGCCGTGTAAAAGATCTTCCAGGTGTGCGTTACCACATCCTGCGCGGTGTTCTTGATACCCAAGGTGTTAAAGACCGTAAGCAACGTCGTTCGAAGTACGGCGCGAAGCGTCCTAAGTAAGGAAATCAGAATATGTCACGTCGTCACGCCGCTGAAAAACGCGTAGTACTGCCAGATGCAAAATTTGGTGATCTTGTTCTGACTAAGTTCATGAACAACCTCATGGTCGATGGCAAAAAAGCCGTCGCCGAGCGTATCGTCTACAACGCATTCGATCGCGTTGAAGCGAAGATCAAAAAATCTCCTGTGGAAGTTTTCCACGAAAGCCTAGAGCTGATCAAACCTTCAGTCGAAGTGCGTTCGCGCCGCGTCGGTGGTGCGACATATCAGGTGCCTGTTGAAGTGCGCCCAGAGCGTCGCGAAGCATTGGCAATCCGTTGGTTGATCGCTGCCGCTAAAAAGCGCAACGAGAACACCATGGAAGAGCGCCTTGCAGGCGAGCTGATGGATGCGGTCAACGGCCGCGGCACAGCCGTGAAAAAGCGCGAAGACACCCACAAAATGGCCGATGCGAACAAAGCATTCAGCCACTACCGCTGGTAATAGGAAGCACCTGATATGGCACGCGACTATCCCCTTAATCTGTACCGGAACTTTGGTATTATTGCGCACATCGATGCGGGTAAAACCACATGTTCCGAGCGGATCCTGTATTATACAGGTAAAGAACATAACATTGGCGAAGTGCATGATGGCGCTGCGACAATGGACTGGATGGAGCAAGAGCAGGAACGGGGTATTACCATTACTTCCGCTGCGACGACGACATTCTGGGAACGTACTGAAAACGGCACCGATGCTGTTTCAGCTAAGCACCGCATGAACATCATCGACACACCCGGCCACGTTGACTTCACAATCGAAGTTGAGCGTTCCTTGGCTGTGCTTGATGGCGCGATTGTTGTTCTTGACGCCAACGCTGGCGTTGAGCCGCAGACTGAAACCGTTTGGCGTCAGGCTGACCGGTATAAAGTTCCGCGTATGGTTTTCGTCAACAAGATGGACAAAATCGGAGCTGACTTTCAGAAGTGTGTTGATATGGTTGAAGACCGGACTGGCGCGCGCGCTATTCCAGTTTCCTTCCCAATCGGTGCCGAAACAGAGCTCGAAGGCCTCGTTGATCTCGTAACCATGGAAGAATGGTTGTGGGAAGGCGAAGATCTTGGCGCATCTTGGATCAAAGCACCTATTCGTGAAAGCTTGCAAGCTAAGGCTGCTGCTGGTCGTGAAAAGCTCATTGAAGCTGCTGTAGAGCAGGACGATGACGTAATGGAAGCGTATCTCGACGGCACAGAGCCGGACGTCGCAACATTGCGCGCGTTGATCCGTAAGGCATGTTTGTCGTTGTCTTTCGTTCCTGTGCTTGGCGGCTCTGCTTTCAAGAACAAGGGCGTTCAGACGCTTCTTAACGCTGTCGTTGACTACCTCCCGAGCCCGCTCGACGTTGTAGACTACATGGGCTTTAAGCCGGGCGATGAGACAGAAACACGTGACATTGCGCGTCGTGCAGACGACGAAATGGCGTTCTCTGGCCTTGCGTTCAAGATCATGAACGACCCATTCGTGGGTACCCTGACGTTTACGCGGATCTATTCCGGTACGCTGTCAAAGGGTGACAACATGATGAACTCTACCAAGGGCAACAAAGAACGTGTTGGCCGTATGATGATGATGCACTCCAACGACCGTGAAGAAATCAGCGAAGCATTTGCTGGTGACATCATTGCGTTGGGTGGTCTCAAGAACACAACAACTGGTGACACACTTTGCTCACAGTCTGATCCTGTTATTTTGGAAACAATGACGTTCCCCGATCCCGTGATCGAGATCGCTATTGAGCCAAAAACAAAAGGCGACCAAGAGAAGATGGGCCTCGCGCTCCAGCGTCTCTCCGCCGAGGATCCATCCTTCCGCGTGGAAACTGACATCGAATCTGGTCAGACCATCATGAAGGGTATGGGCGAACTTCACCTCGACATCCTCGTTGACCGTATGCGTCGCGAATTCAAAGTCGAGGCGAACATTGGTGCACCACAAGTTGCTTATCGTGAAACGATTGGTCACGAAGTTGAGCACACCTACACTCACAAAAAGCAGTCCGGCGGGTCCGGTCAGTTTGGTGAAGTGAAGATGGCGATCATCCCAACGGAGCCAGGCGAAGGTTATTCGTTTGAATCCAAAGTTGTTGGTGGGTCTGTTCCTAAGGAATACATCCCAGGCGTCGAAAAAGGCATCCTATCCGTTATGGATAACGGTCCTTTGGCTGGCTTCCCAGTGATCGACTTCAAAGTGATCTTGCTTGACGGTAAGTTCCACGATGTTGACTCGTCCATCATGGCGTTCGAAATCGCTGCACGTATGTGTATGCGTGAAGGTATGCGCAAAGCTGGCGCAAAGCTGCTCGAGCCAATCATGAAGGTCGAAGTGATCACACCTGAAGAACATACAGGTGGTATCATTGGTGATCTGACATCCCGTCGGGGTCAGGTTCAAGGTCAAGACACACGTGGCGTTTCCATCGCTATCGAAGCAATGGTGCCATTGGCGAACATGTTTGGCTACATCAACACGCTGCGTTCCATGTCTTCGGGCCGCGCGAACTTCTCGATGCAGTTTGATCACTACGAACCAGTACCGTCTAACATCTCTGAAGAAATTCAGGCCAAATACGCATAATGTGTGGTGCGCCTTCGGGCGCGCCCGCCACCCCATAATCGAATACCTAAGGAGGCCATCATGGCTAAGGCAAAGTTTGAACGTAATAAACCGCACGTTAACATCGGCACAATTGGCCACGTTGATCACGGCAAGACCACATTGACCGCAGCGATCACCAAGTACTTTGGTGAATTCAAAGGCTACGACGAAATCGATGGTGCGCCAGAAGAAAAAGCACGTGGTATCACGATCTCTACTGCTCACGTTGAGTATGAGACTGAGTCCCGTCACTACGCACACGTCGATTGCCCAGGCCACGCTGACTATGTGAAGAACATGATCACTGGTGCGGCACAGATGGACGGCGCGATCTTGGTTGTGAACGCGGCCGACGGCCCGATGCCACAAACCCGCGAGCACATCTTGCTTGGCCGTCAGGTTGGCATCCCGTACATGGTTGTTTACATGAACAAAGTTGATCAGGTCGACGATGACGAGCTGCTCGAACTGGTTGAAATGGAAATCCGTGAACTGTTGTCCTCTTATGAGTACCCGGGCGACGACATTCCAGTGATTCCAGGTTCAGCTTTGGCTGCTATGGAAGGCCGCGACCCGGAGATTGGCGAAAGCTCTATCCGCGCGTTGATGGAAGCTGTCGACACATATATTCCAATGCCAGAGCGTGCGGTTGATAAGCCGTTCTTGCTGCCAATCGAGGACGTATTCTCGATCTCTGGCCGTGGTACTGTTGTGACTGGTCGTATTGAGCGTGGCGTTGTGAACGTTGGGGACGAACTGTCCATCGTTGGCATCAAAGACACTGCGAAAACGACTTGTACTGGTGTTGAAATGTTCCGCAAGCTGCTTGATCGCGGTGAAGCTGGCGACAACGTTGGTGTTCTTCTGCGCGGTATCGATCGTGAATCAGTTGAGCGCGGCCAAGTTTTGGTCAAGCCAGGTTCAGTGAACCCACACACAGACTTTGAAGCAGAAGCCTATATTCTGACCAAAGAAGAAGGCGGTCGTCACACACCATTCTTCGCAAACTACCGCCCACAGTTTTACTTCCGTACAACTGACGTGACCGGCACTGTTGTTCTTCCAGAAGGCACAGAAATGGTCATGCCGGGCGACAACTTGAAGTTCAACGTTGAGCTGATCGCACCAATCGCCATGGAAGACGGCCTGCGCTTCGCCATCCGCGAAGGCGGCCGCACAGTCGGAGCTGGTGTTGTGTCCAAAATCGTTAAGTAAGTTGCGGCTTGGGCGTAAGCCCAAACGCAACTGGTGGGTGGCAGGTGTTTCACTTTGGAAACGCCGAGAAACCACTTGGTTGACAAAAAGAAAGGCCGCTTCCGAAAGGAAGTGGCCTTTTTGCTTTTTAAGAGTATTTCAAATCAACCACGTCTGAATGGTTCTCTAAAACCTGACAAACAGTAGTCTGCGCAAGCTCATTTTTCGTCGGCTTGTTTCTACCGCGAAGTTTGTCCCAAAAGGAACGTTCTTTGACGACGTTGATATTTGCAAACGAAGTTAAGTGGGCCTCCTGTTACGCATTCTCATTCGGGTCGACCGACGCGGTGACAAGATAGGAAGTGTCGTCAAGTGTAGCGGTAAATGCCCTGCCGTAATCTTCTGCAAAAACTTCTTCGCAGTCAAAGCCACCGGACAATAAGGCTGCGCGTAGCGTGTTTGCAAGTTTGAAGCCGCCGATGCCGTTTCCAGTTTCATCACGCTTTTCTTGAGTGTCCTGAAATCCATTCGTATCAAAATAGTAATTATGCATAAAATCCTCTTCTAGTGGTCCTTTCTGTATGAGATCATAAAAGAACCTGGTTGCATTACGTCGATATATGTACATTTCGATAGCACATTAACGGAAATGGCTTGGCATCCAGACAACCAACGGTGTGCCGCCGCGCATTTGCAAACAAACGCGCCTTGCGCACCCCTTCCAAAAATATGGTAATTTTTGAAAGGTACTAGACAACCCTCCCCGACTCCCCCTATAGAACCCAAGTCTGGCTAAGGGTGCGTTTTGCGTGCCCTTATTCCTTTTGACAAAGACGCGATGAGGGCTGCCGATGAGCGGTAGTCTTCCTCTCCGCTCTTGGCCCTAATTTAAGGGTGATGAACATGGCCGCAAAAAGCCAAAATATCCGTATCCGCCTGAAGGCGTTTGATTACCGTGTGCTTGATGCAAGCACTGCGGAAATCGTTTCCACAGCAAAACGTACAGGGGCGTCTGTTCGCGGCCCGATCCCGCTTCCGAACAAAATCGAGAAGTTCACTGTTTTGCGTGGCCCACACGTAGACAAAAAATCCCGCGACCAGTTTGAGATCCGTACGCACAAGCGTCTTCTCGACATAGTTGACCCAACACCACAGACAGTAGACGCGCTTATGAAGCTCGACCTGGCTGCCGGCGTTGACGTCCAGATTTCTGTATAAGGGGTAGAACATTATGCTCCGTACAGGACTTATCGCAAAAAAGCTCGGCATGACCCGGCTTTTCATGGAAGACGGCAAGCAGATTCCTGTGACCGTTCTTGCACTCGAAAACGTACAAGTTGTTGCACAGCGTACTACTGAAAAGGACGGCTATGTTGCTGTTCAGCTCGGTGCTGGTGCTGCAAAAGTTAAGCGTACATCCCAAGCGATGCGTGGCCACTTTGCCGCGGCTAAGGTTGAACCAAAGCGCAAAGTTGTTGAATTCCGCGTGTCGGACGACAACATGATCGCTGTCGGTGAAGAGCTTGTGGCAAACCATTACTTTGAGGGCCAGTACGTTGACGTATCCGGTATCTCAATCGGTAAAGGTTTCCAGGGTGCGATGAAGCGTCACAACTTTGGTGGTCTTCGGGCCACGCACGGTGTGTCCGTATCTCACCGTTCGCATGGTTCCACTGGCCAGTGTCAGGATCCAGGCAAGGTTTTCAAAGGCAAGAAGATGGCCGGTCACATGGGTAACGCCCGTGTAACCACACAGAACTTGCAAGTGATCCGCACAGACCTCGACCGTGGTGTTATCATGGTTAAAGGCGCTGTACCGGGCTCCAAGGGCAACTGGGTTACAGTTAAGGATGCGGTTAAAAAGCCAACTTCCGACAACACTGTTTATCCAGCAGGTCTTCGGTCCGCCGCAACACCTGTAGCTGATCAAACCGATGCTCCAGTTGAGGGAGGCGAAAACAATGAAGGCTGATTCAATCAATCTTGACGGCAAAGCTGCTGGTTCCATCGATCTCGACGATGCAATCTTCGGCCTAGAAGCACGCGCAGACATTCTGCACCGTGTTGTCCGTTGGCAGCGTAACAACGCTCAAGCTGGTACACACTCCACGCTTGGTCGTTCGGACGTTAAGTACTCCACTAAGAAGATCTATCGCCAAAAAGGTACAGGTGGCGCACGCCACGGTGCTCGTAGTGCGCCAATTTTTCGCGGTGGTGGTGTTTACAAGGGCCCAACAACCCGTAGCCACGGCCATGAGCTGACTAAAAAGTTCCGTAAACTGGGCTTGCGCCACGCACTGTCCGCTAAAGTTGCGGCTGGTGAGCTTGTGATCATCGACAACATCGACATCAAAGACGCAAAGACTTCTGCATTGGCTAAAACGGTCGGCGCATTGGGTTGGAAGCGCGCATTGATTATCGATGGTACCGAAGTGAACGCGGACTTCCTGCAGGCAGCTCGCAACATCGAAACCATTAACGTTCTGCCGTCGCAAGGCGCAAACGTTTATGACATCCTGAAGTCGGACACACTTGTTCTGACCAAAGCTGGTGTCGAAGCATTGGAGGCTCGTTTGTCATGAGCGCAAAAGCTGAACACTACGATGTAATCCGCAAGCCGATCATCACGGAAAAAGCCACAACAGCGTCTGAAAACAACGCTGTGGTTTTTGAAGTGTCGATCGATTCCAACAAGCCAACAATCAAAGCAGCAGTAGAAGCTTTGTTTGGCGTGAAGGTTAAGGCTGTGAACACATCCATCACCAAGGGTAAAGTGAAGCGCTTCCGCGGCTCACTTGGTACCCGTAAAGACGTTAAAAAGGCGTATGTTACGCTTGAAGAAGGTAACACCATCGACGTCTCCACTGGCCTGTAAGCTAGTCGGTTAAAAATTGAAGGGCTCCTGCGGAAACGCGGGGGCCCTTTTTTGTTGGCCAATGTGCACCGTCAAACTGACCAAAAAAAATGCCTGATGTCGCATGTGCGAACATCGGGCTTCAGGCGGAGTAGTCTGAGGAGTGCGCTGCGGTGCAACCCGCGGCGCGGTTTATGCTGGGTCTTTTGATCCAGCCTGAGCTGGAAGAGATTGCAAAATATGGTGCAAAGATCCCTCAGCGGCCTGAGCAAGAAGAATTGAGTTTACTGATAGTTCGTAAAGCGTGATTTAGAAGTTCAGCTAAGCGTGAACAAATGAAAGCGGAGGGTAGGCTTCTTGTTCTTGCTGTGATGTTTGCTTTCGAATTTGCTATTCTGATATTTCAGTATTGGCTGTTGGTAGTTGCAAAATAGAAACCACTCACTCCCCACTTGCCACCCATCCCCCTCCCAGCTACAAGCCACCAACTGCCCAAGCCTCGGATTCGTCCGGGGCTTTGCGGTTGTGACTAAAGGGCACCTACGGGGGCCTAAACATCAGGTTCCTAAATAGGGACCGCCAAGCAAACGGAAGAAGCTAATCATGGCACTAAAGTCGTATAAGCCGACGACGCCAGGCCAGCGCGGGCTGGTGCTGATTGACCGTTCGGAGCTTTGGAAAGGACGCCCAGTTAAGGCCCTCACGCAGGGTCTGACAAAGTCGGGCGGCCGGAACAACACCGGACGGATCACAATGCGTCGCATTGGTGGGGGTGCTAAGCGCCTTTACCGTATCGTAGACTTCAAGCGAAACAAGCTGGATATGCCAGCGACTGTTACCCGCATTGAATATGACCCTAACCGGACAGCATTTATTGCATTGATCCAGTACGAAGATGGCGTTCAGAACTATATTCTGGCACCACAGCGTCTGAGCATCGGTGACAAAGTCGTTGCATCTGCCAAGGCTGATATTAAGCCCGGCAACGCAATGCCTTTCTCGGGCATGCCAATCGGTACAATCATCCACAACATCGAAATGAAGCCAGGCAAAGGCGGCCAGATCGCTCGTGCTGCTGGTACCTACGCTCAGTTCGTTGGTCGTGATGGTGGATACGCTCAGATTCGTTTGTCTTCGGGCGAACTGCGTCTGGTGCGTCAGGAATGCATGGCCACCGTTGGTGCCGTGTCCAACCCTGACAACTCCAACCAGAACTACGGTAAAGCGGGCCGCATGCGTCACAAGGGCGTTCGCCCGTCTGTGCGTGGTGTTGCGATGAACCCGGTCGATCACCCACATGGTGGTGGTGAAGGTCGTACGTCAGGTGGTCGTCACCCGGTTACTCCTTGGGGTAAACCAACAAAGGGTGCGCGGACGCGTAACAAGAACAAAGCATCGCAGCGCCTTATCGTGCGTTCGCGTCATGCCAAAAAGAAGGGTCGTTAAGAATGGCTCGTTCCGTATGGAAAGGCCCTTTTGTGGACGCGTACGTCCTCAAGAAGGCCGAAGCGTCCCGCGAAAGCGGCCGCAAAGAAGTGATCAAGATTTGGTCGCGTCGGTCTACAATCTTGCCTCAGTTCGTTGGTCTCACCTTTGGTGTGTACAACGGCCGTAAGCACATCCCTGTTAACGTGTCTGAAGACATGATCGGTCAAAAGTTCGGTGAGTATTCACCAACACGGACTTACCACGGTCACGCTGCAGACAAAAAAGCGAAGCGGAAATAAGCCATGAGCAAGGATACAAATCCCCGCCGCGTGGCTGACAACGAAGCACGTGCAAAACTGCGCATGCTCCGTACTTCGCCACAGAAACTTAACCTGGTTGCCGCATTGATCCGTGGCAAGAAAGTTGAAAAGGCCCTTACGGACCTGACTTTCTCTAAAAAGCGGATCTCGGACGACGTGAAGAAGTGTCTTCAGTCGGCCATCGCGAATGCTGAAAACAACCACAATCTCGACGTGGATGAACTTGTTGTTGCCGAAGCATATTGCGGCAAGAACCTGATCATGAAGCGCGGTCGCCCTCGGGCACGTGGCCGTTTCGGTAAGATCATCAAGCCATTCTCGGAAATCACAATTGTGGTCCGCCAAGTTGAGGAGCAATCAAATGGGTAATAAAGTAAACCCAATCGGTATGCGTCTTCAGGTCAACCGCACCTGGGATAGCCGCTGGTATGCAGACACCAAAGACTATGGTGACCTGCTGTTGGAAGATCTCGCGATCAAAGCGTTCATCAAAAAAGAATGTGTTCAGTCCGGCATCAGCCGCGTGATCATTGAGCGTCCGCACAAAAAGTGCCGCGTCACAATCCACGCTGCCCGTCCAGGTGTGATCATCGGCAAGAAAGGTGCAGACATCGAAGGTCTGCGTTCCAAGCTTGCTAAGTTGACCGCATCCGAACTGCACCTGAACATTGTCGAAGTGCGCAAGCCTGAACTGGACGCAGCCTTGGTTGCTGAATCCATTGGTCAGCAGCTTGAGCGTCGTGTGTCTTTCCGTCGCGCTATGAAGCGCTCGGTACAGAACGCGATGCGCATGGGTGCCCTTGGTATCCGTGTGAACCTCGCAGGCCGTCTTGGTGGCGCAGAAATCGCGCGTACTGAATGGTACCGTGAAGGTCGCGTTCCATTGCACACACTGCGTGCTGACATCGACTATGCGCTTTATGAGGCTATGACGCCTTATGGGATCATCGGCATCAAGGTCTTCATCTTTAAAGGTGAGATCATGGAGCACGATCCGCAAGCGCACGACCGTAAACATGCTGAGCTGCAAGAGGGCGCTGTCCCTCGCGGCCCACGTCGCTAAGGGAGCTGATTAAATGCTACAACCAAAGCGTACAAAACACCGCAAACTGCACAAAGGCCGTATTCGCGGTCTTGCAAAAGGTGGGTCTGACCTGAACTTCGGTTCATTCGGTCTGAAAGCAACCGAGCCGGAGCGTATCACTGCGCGCCAGATCGAAGCTGCCCGTCGTGCAATGACTCGTCAGATGAAACGTCAGGGTCGTGTCTGGATCCGTATTTTCCCAGACACACCTGTTACCTCTAAGCCCGTCGAAGTTCGTATGGGTAAAGGTAAAGGTTCCATCGATTTCTGGGCGTGCAAGGTAAAACCTGGCCGCGTCTTGTTTGAAATCGACGGCGTTGCAGAAGTTGTTGCCCGCGAAGCTCTGCGCCTCGCTGCAATGAAGCTGCCTATCAAAACACGTATCGTTGTCCGCGAAGATTGGTAAACCAATCTTAACGGCGCGGGGTTCCCGCACGGTAGAATTTAAAAGCCCCCGTCGAGAAATCGGCGGGGGCTTTTTCTATGTGTAGCAAGTGGCAACGCACGACTGATATGACCGCGGGCCGTTGTTAAGCACCCCTTAGGTGGGTTAACAGATGCCGACGACGGCCTATCCTGTGCCCGTGATTTAGAAAGCCCAAATATCCTATGTTTGATCCGCACATGAAATTGGTTTTAGTCACACCTGAAATTCCGTGGAATACTGGCGCCATCGGGCGGACATGCGTGGCGCTAAATCTGGAACTGATCCTGATTAAACCTTACGGGTTTTCCCTTGATGAAAAATCGGTGCGGCGGGCCGGAACGGACTACTGGAAACATGTTCATCTTAGTGAGTATGACAACTGGCAGCACTTCTTAGACGAACGTCAACCACCGCGTGATGCGCTCTATTTCTTCGAGGAAAACGGCGCGCAAAACTTTTACACACCCGATTATGAACCCGATGGCTATTTGGTTTTCGGATGTGAATCCAAAGGTCTGCCAATTGCGATACTCGATGGGCTAGAAGATCGCATATTTAATCTGCCGATGCGAGACACACGTGTCCGGTCTCTAAATTTGGCCAACGTCGCCACTGCGGTCATCTATCAAGCAATGCGCACACAATTGGGCGGTTAGGCAGCGATCAAAGCCCAACGGTTTCCACTTCCCCGTTCCGCCGTTAAGATTGCCTCAACACACCGAATCCTCATAGACAGATCAAGGCGACCCATATGAAAAACGTCATCAAGCCAAGCACCGACGAAGATCTTATCCAGCAGTTTCTTAATAATGGCGGCAAGGTCACCAAAGGCAAGACAAAGCCGATGCCTGACGATCTTGGCCTGTCCAACAACGTCTGGGGCAACAAACTGACCCGCGAAGAAAAAGCCGCCAAAAAGGCTGACGAGAAAAAGTGAACTAGCTTAGCCCCAGCTATAGTTAAACGACACGCTCACACGTTCGTCCTCGGCGTTGTTCATCGGGACCTCGTGGCGCAGCCAGCTTTCCCATAGCAACACATCACCGACCTTTGGCTTGACATAAACGAACTGGCGCAGCCCCTCTGGAGCGTCCTTGTCGCGGCCAGGAGAGGCCATCATCATTGGCAGGCGCGGGTCTTCGAACTTAATCGCTGACGTGTCTGATGGCATCGACACATAGGTCGTCCCCGAGATCACAGAATGCGGATGGATATGGCCCGTATGAATACCTCCCTCTGGTAGAATGTTGATCCAGATGTCCTCAAGCTTTAACGCCTTATCCCCCAGATCAAAATGCAGATCGCGGGCAAAGGCGGCGACATGGGCGTCCAGTGCTTTGACAACATCCGTAAAGATCGGGAACCGCCAAGGCAGATCGGACAGCGACGCATAAGACGTATATCCGGGAAATCCGTTGTCCTCGCACCAATCCTGTCCGGCTTCGTCATCTTGGGCGACAACAAAACAAGATTGCTTCAACTCGGCGGCATTCACCTTGCCATGATCAGACAAAGCGGCGCGGTACAGCGGGGTCATAAAGAGCGATTTAATATCAGACATGTCCGACCTTTACCTGAGCCTGCACTACATGGCGAGAGGAACGATCGGTGGATACGATTTGTTCAAATAAGCTGCGATCCGATCTTTGAGTGCAAGGCGTTGTTTTCGCATATTGGTCAAATGGTCATCTGATGTCGGTTCAACGTCCGTTTCGGCACGGTGCACCGCACGGTTCACATCATGATAGTCGTCCGACAATTTGGCGAAATGTGCATTGGACGCGTTTAGGTCATGCATTTGTGTGATGGCATGCGGGAATTCTTGGGCAAGTTCATTTGGGGTATGTGACATTTTGTTTCCTTCTTAGGCGTTATGATTTGCGTGTTTTCGGGTGAACTGACGTTGCCAAAATGTGGTTGGCATTCTGAACCATGTGATTTGCATGCAAAACGATGTTGGGATCAGGCGCAGTCACAACATCAGGATCTTTGCTGGGGTATTCCAGTTGGGACAAAAAGTGACGCATGCAGTTCAGCCGTGCCCGCTTTTTGTCATTTGATCGAATTACTGTCCAAGGGGCATCCGCTGTGTCGGTATAGAAAAACATGGCTTCTTTGGCCTCTGTAGTCGTCCCAACGATCCATACTTGCCCGATCAATTGGCGATAACTTCCAACGTTTTAGGGGATCGTTTTCTCGGGACTTAAAGCGGCGCATTTGTTCTTCGCGCGTGACCGAGAACCAGTATTTGAACAGTTTGGTCCCAGAGCATGTGAGCATCTGTTCAAAGTCAGGAGTTTGGCGCATGAATTCGAGGTACTCAGCGGGTTCGCAAAATTCCATCACACGTTCGACGCCTGCGCGGTTATACCAAGACCGATCGTAAAGCGCGATTTCGCCAGATGTTGGCAGATGCTTTATATAGCGCTGGAAAAACCATTGCCCGCGCTCTCTGTCACTAGGCTTATTAAGGGCGACAACACGCGCAGCACGTGGGTTCAAATGCTCCATGAAGCGTTTGATCGCACCGCCCTTGCCGGCAGCGTCGCGTCCTTCAAACAAAAGGATGAACTTCTGTTGGGTTTCTTCCACCCAATGCTGGACCTTTAACAGCTCGACCTGCAATGCGGCCTTTTGTGCCTCATAGTCTTTGCGGCTAATGTTGTGGGCGTAAGGATATTCACCCTGTTCAAAGCCAATGATCTGCGCGGCACGTTCATCTTGAGTAGGAGGAGTTGGCTTTGTTTTGGACGATGTCATGGTGCCCTCTTGTTTGTTGCGTTAACATGATGCGCCAAACGGACCTGAGTAGCTTTGATGTAGGTCAAACAAGCGATTGTTTTCGCCCCCTTGCCACACCCCTATTTCCGACCTATACGACCAACTTCTACTCCATCCACTGGATTCGGGGTCACGCCTTCGTGCGGCCCTCCAGTGTCTGAAACATAAGGAAAATGGCATGAACGCCAATGAACTACGGGATAAAACACCCGATCAGCTCCGTGAAGAGCTGGTGAACCTGAAAAAAGAATCCTTCAACTTGCGCTTTCAGCAGGCCACTGGTCAGCTTGAAAACACATCCGGCATCCGCGCTGCACGTCGCAACGCGGCCAAGGTAAAAACAATTTTGAACGAAAAAGCAGCATCCGCTGCTTCGGAGGCTTAATCATATGCCTAAGCGCATCCTGACTGGGGTTGTCACAAGCAACCAGAACGAACAGACGATCACTGTATCGGTTGAACGTCGTTATAAGCACCCGTTGCTTCAGAAAACTATTCGTAAGTCCAAGAAATACCGGGCTCACGACGAAACAAACACATGTAAGGTGGGCGACCAAGTTCGCATCATCGAATGTGCACCACGTTCAAAAACCAAGCGTTGGGAGCTTGTAGCCTCCTAAGGGCCGCAAACTTTTAACATCAATCGAAACCCTAGGGGCCCGGTCAGAAATCGGGGGTAGCCCTATAGGTCGGAAGGAAACCAAATGATCCAGATGCAGACCAATCTGGATGTTGCTGACAATAGCGGCGCTCGCCGTGTTCAGTGCATCAAGGTTCTGGGTGGTTCCAAGCGTCGTTATGCGAGTGTCGGTGACATTATCGTAGTATCGGTCAAGGAAGCCATTCCTCGCGGTCGTGTGAAAAAGGGTGACGTGCGTAAAGCCGTCGTCGTTCGCACTGCTAAAGAAGTTCGTCGTGAAGACGGCACAGCAATCCGTTTTGATAAAAACGCTGCTGTGATCCTCAACAACAACAACGAGCCAATGGGTACACGTATCTTTGGACCAGTTGTTCGTGAGTTGCGCGCAAAGAACTTCATGAAAATCATCTCACTTGCTCCGGAGGTGCTGTAACAATGGCTGCTAAACTCCGCAAAGGTGACCAGGTCATCGTGATCGCAGGCAAAGACAAAGGCGTCACTGGCGAGATCAAAACTCTTGATCCAAAAACTGGTAAAGCAATTGTTGACGGCGTTAAGATGGCCGTCCGCCACGTTAAGCAATCCCAGACGACACAAGGTGGCCGCACTCCAAAAGCGATGCCGATCGACTTGTCCAATCTGGCCGTTGTTGATGCAAATGGCAAAGCAACCCGTGTTGGCTTCCGTATGGATGGCGAAAACAAGGTTCGTTTTGCTAAAACAACAGGGGATGCGATCTAATGCTTGATACCGCAACATATACCCCACGTCTTAAGACTGAATTCGCTACCACAATTCGCGCTGCGATGAAGGAAGAATTCGGTTATAAGAACGACATGCAGATCCCGCGTCTGGACAAAATTGTCTTGAACATCGGCTGTGGCGCTGAAGCTGTCCGTGACAGCAAGAAAGCCAAATCCGCGCAGGAAGATCTGTCCACAATCGCCGGTCAGAAGGCACTGACAACCATTGCAAAGAAATCCATCGCTGGTTTCCGCGTACGGGAAGACATGCCTCTGGGTGCTAAAGTCACACTTCGTGGTGACAAGATGTACGAATTCCTTGACCGTCTGATCACAGTTGCAATGCCACGTATCCGCGATTTCCGCGGCGTATCTGGTAAATCTTTTGATGGGCGCGGCAACTATGCCACTGGCCTCAAAGAGCATCTGGTGTTCCCCGAGATCAACTTCGATAAAATCGATGAGAACTGGGGCATGGACATCGTCATCTGCACAACGGCTGAAACCGACGCTGAAGCAAAGGCTTTGTTGAAGAAATTCAACATGCCTTTCAACAGCTAAGCGGTAGGGAGAATTTAGATATGGCTAAAAAATCCATGATCGCACGCGAAGTTAAGCGTGAGAAGCTAGTCAAGCAGTACGCCGCAAAGCGCGCTGCCTTGAAAGCGATTACAAACGACAAAGAGAAGCCTGTAGAAGAGCGCTTCAAAGCAACTTTGGAACTCGCAAAGTTGCCGCGGAACTCTGCTGCTGTACGTCTGCACAATCGTTGTCAACTCACCGGGCGTCCACACGCTTACTACCGTAAACTCAAGATCAGCCGGATTGCACTGCGGGACCTCGGTTCCAATGGCGAAATTCCTGGCATGGTCAAGTCCAGCTGGTAAGGAGCAGATATTATGAACGATCCTATCGGTGATATGCTGACACGTATCCGTAACAATCAGATGCGCGGCAAATCCACAGTCGAAACACCAGCTTCAAAGCTGCGTGCTTGGGTTTTGGACGTGCTCGTAGACGAAGGTTACATTCGTGGTTATGAGCCAACGACCGGCAAAGACGGTCACCCGGCTCTTGAAATCAGCCTCAAGTATTACGAAGGCACTCCTGTCATTCGCGAAGTGAAACGGGTTTCAAAACCTGGTCGTCGGGTTTACACGGGTCCAAATGACATCCCAGTCGTCCGTCAGGGCCTCGGTGTGTCGATTGTCTCCACCTCTAAAGGTGTGATGTCGGATGCAAACGCACGGGCGGCCAACATTGGCGGCGAAGTGCTCTGCACTGTATTCTAAGGAGCCGATCGTATGTCTAGAATTGGTAAAAAAGTAGTCGACTTGGGCACGGGCGTTTCCGCTTCTGTGTCTGGTCAGACAATCGAAGTAACGGGCCCTAAAGGGGTCCGCACTTTCAAAGCAACTGACGACGTGACAATCACCGTAGACGGCCAGTCCGTTTCCGTTGAACCACGCGGCAAATCTAAGCGTGCACGTCAGCAATGGGGTATGACCCGCACAATGGTTGCCAATCTGGCAACTGGCGTGACTGTTGGTTTCAAAAAGCAACTTGAAATTAATGGCGTTGGTTATCGTGCGACAATGCAGGGCAACATCCTGAAATTGGCGCTTGGTTATTCACATGACGTAAACTTCGAGGTTCCAGAAGGCGTGACTGTTACGGCAGTTAAACCAACTGAAATTACTGTAGAAGGTATCGACCAGCAGCTTGTAGGTCAGGTCGCGGCTAATATCCGCGCTTGGCGTAAGCCCGAGCCATATAAAGGCAAGGGTATCAAGTACAAGGACGAGTACATCTTCCGCAAAGAAGGGAAGAAGAAATAATGGCAAACAGCAAAAGAACGTTGTTCCTCAAGCGCCGCATGCGCGTTCGGAACAAGCTGCGCAAAGTAACAGCAAACCAGGGTCGTCCCCGGTTGTCTGTACATCGCAGCAACAAAAACATCAGCGTCCAGCTGATCGACGATGTGAACGGCGTAACACTCGCCTCTGCATCTTCGCTCGAAAAAGCATTGGGCGTGGTCGGCACGAACAACCTCGAAGCCGCAACCAAAGTGGGCGCTGCAATTGCAGAGCGCGCAAAGGCTGCTGGCGTAGAGCAAGTGTTCTTCGACCGTGGTGGCTTCCTGTTTCACGGCAAAGTGAAGGCCTTGGCCGAAGCTGCCCGTGAAGGTGGTCTCAAAATCTAAAAAACCGTAAGGCGCGCTAGCAATGGTGCGCCTTCGATGATCAAGGGCTGGTCGGCCACTGTGATCGACATAAATTAGGCGCCTATGCGCCATCGATATAAAGGACGCCATCAATGGCAGAACGTGACAACAATCGCGGCGGCAATCGCCGTAACCGTGAAGAAGCGACACCGGAATTTGCTGACCGCTTGGTCGCAATCAACCGTGTTTCCAAAACTGTAAAAGGCGGTAAGCGCTTTGGTTTTGCTGCACTCGTCGTTGTTGGCGACGCAAAAGGCCGTGTTGGCTTTGGTAAGGGTAAAGCGAAGGAAGTTCCTGAAGCTATCCGCAAAGCCACTGAGCAAGCTAAGCGTCAGATGATCCGCGTTGCGCTCAAAGATGGCCGCACACTGCACCATGATGTCGAAGGACGTCACGGCGCTGGTAAAGTTATTATGCGTACAGCTCCACAGGGTACTGGTATTATTGCTGGTGGTCCAATGCGTGCCGTATTCGAAATGCTCGGCGTTCAAGATGTTGTGTCCAAATCTTTGGGGTCCCAGAACCCTTACAACATGATCCGTGCGACGATGGATGGTCTGACAAAAGAACAGTCACCACGTAACGTCGCTCAGCGTCGCGGTAAGAAAGTTGCAGACATCCTTCGTCGTGAAGATGCGCCTGTGGCAGATGCCGCTCCAGAAGCCGCAGAAGCGTAAGGAACAAATAAAATGGCTAAAACAATTGTCGTTAAGCAGGTTGGTTCGCCAATCCGTCGCCCCGCCGACCAGCGTGCAACGCTCATCGGTCTGGGTCTGAACAAAATGAACCGTACACGCGAACTGGAAGACACACCTTCCGTCCGTGGCATGGTCAACAAGATTTCGCACATGGTCGAGATCATCGAAGAAAAGGGCTAAACGTTTGATGGGTTAAAACCCATCCTACGCAGTCAGCAACGCCTCGCGGGAAACTGCGGGGCGTTTTGCGTTTTGGATTACCTTATCTAGACCGTTAAGCCCGAATCCGTAGCGAATTTGGCAATATGTGGGTTCATTTGATACGCCCTGTCGTCAGACAGCCTCGAAACGTCCAGTTTTTCCTGCGCCCCTCTTAGGTCACCCATATTTATCAATAGTTGGATCAAAAGATTGAACGTTAGTTTTGACTCTTCAATGACCATACTTTTTTCAAACTCTGTTTTCGCTAATGCGGGCTCTTTCTTTGCGAAATGCCGTGCGCGTTCACGGTGCCAAATGGCTGATCCTTCTGCAGGCCGCTCAAAGTCCATCACTTCGCGGTCTCAAAAAAGTGCATAATGACAGGGCTTAAAATGCGGGCCTTCGCCAACGAAACCAAGATGGGATGACCAGCAAATGGGACTTCGACTTTTCGAATGTTCGGATAAACAGGCTCCACCATCTTCTCGATATTATTTTTGTCGCTGATGAACATCGGATCGAAAACGACCACAGGCGCGTGCTCTGATTTGGGGACATCGTGTAAAGACCGATGCGTGATAATAAGGTCGGCGCATTTGCGATTCCTAAGGTGCGGCCAAGCAGGTAAGAGCGGTCCAGCGACAATCATCCGCGCGTTGATAGACCCGCCGAAGTATAAAGAAGCATAGCCCCCCAAACTTGGCCCATAACAGACAAGGGTCTTATATTGAGCGGCCTTTGGCGCAACTGCCGCTTCAAAGTCCTCAAGCGACAGGCCTTGATACTGGGTATTAATACGCTGCGCCGTAAAGATCGTGTCATAGCCGTGAACGAGACAGAAATCCGTCTCAAAACCGTCGCTTTCAAGTCCTGTAGGAAGGCCAGCAAAGGTGATAATCAAAGTGTGGCTTGGTGTATCAGCCGCCGCGTGAAACGTGATCTGATAATCATCTGAACGCGCAATTATTTCAATCTCGCTCACGGCCCCATTCTTAAATTCAACTACACATTGACTGAAACAGCGGGTCAGCCAAATGTCACCCCCCATGTGTCAGATTGAATTTTGCACAACTTTCGCCCATACAGGGTGGCCTACGTTTTGCACTTCGAAAATTAGGGAGAAACCATATGAAAACGGGCGCATTTCTAATTTGTTGACTGCTTCTCGCAAGTCCAGCTTTGGTGCAAAGCAGCGCAGACATTTTTGATCTGACCGGTTTGTCACCCGATGATCAGACTTCGCTGGGTAAGTTCACGACGGCTGGTGAAGTTGGCATGATCTTGGAGATGACAAAAGCCAACTGGTCCGTAGTCCGCGAATTTGACGGGCAAGATCTGGTGTATTTCACACAAATATTCAGCTGGCGTTGCGGCCTAATGAGCGCGAAGTTTTCGATAAACGGTGCGCCACTGCAGGACTTGGAAATGCCCGACTGCCATATGGACCTTATGCAACCCAATGCGATGATCGATGACGAAGCTTTGCTCGTGTACCATCGCTATGAACTGGGCAGCGTTAATTCCGTGAGGGTTGATCTGTTGTTGGATGATTTGACGGTGCAATCTGCCACGTGGCACCGCGCAGACATTCTAATTCCATAGATTTTGTACGTCCGGCAGGGCCGCCATTTTGCATGCTTGCTGAAAACCTGCGCGACCTGTAGATCAGACAACATAATGTTGGACGGGCCTTGATTGTGCGGGGCCTCTTGCCCCAATCCAATTCCCCGTCTATACGCCGCTAGTCCGTACAACTTATGTACCGACTCACATATTGAAACGCCGCGTTTGACCGCTCCCGTCGCTGGGGGTCATTTCCGGCAAAAGGAGTAGCGACATGAAACTGAATCAACTTTCCGACAACCCAGGTGCATCCAAATCCCGCAAGCGCGTTGCGCGTGGTCCAGGTTCTGGCATGGGTAAGACAGCTGGCCGTGGTATCAAGGGTCAAAAGTCCCGTTCCGGTGTTGCGATCAAGGGCTTCGAGGGCGGCCAAATGCCGCTTTACCAACGTCTGCCAAAGCGTGGCTTTAACAAGCCGAACCGCAAAACATATGCTGTTATCAACCTTGGCCTGATCCAGAAATTCATCGACGCAGGCAAAATCGACGCAACTGCTGACATCACCCAAGAGGCACTTGTTGCTTCGGGCGCTCTGCGCCGCATCAAAGACGGCGTTCGTGTTCTTGCAAAGGGTGAATTCACATCCAAAGCGAACATCATCGTTCACGGCGCATCCGCTGGTGCAGTCGAAGCTGTTGCAAAAGCTGGCGGTAAAGTGACCGTAACAGCGACACCAAAAGTCGCGGCAGCTTAAGGAACGCCTTGTGAGCGGCCCTTGGGTCGCCTACATTCGTTAAAGCATTCCCAAACGCCGCCACGGGGAGACCTGTTGGCGGTGTTTTCATGAAAAAGAGAGACGCATGGCATCCGCAGCAGAACAAATGGCATCCAACATGAGCTGGAGCGCTTTCGGTAAAGCCACCGAATTGCGCCAACGCATCCTGTTTACCCTTGGCCTTTTGGTCGTTTACCGCTTGGGGACATATATCCCTGTGCCGGGCATCGACGGGACCGCATTGCGGTCATTTATGGAAGACGCACAAGCAGGCATCGGCGGCATCTTGTCGATGTTCACCGGTGGCGCGCTGTCGCGCATGGGTATCTTTGCGCTTGGCATCATGCCGTATATCTCTGCATCGATCATCATTCAGTTGCTTGGTTCCATGTGGGAGCCGCTCAAGAATCTCAAGAAAGAGGGCGAGGCGGGACGGCGCAAGCTGAACCAATACACCCGTTACGGCACGGTTATTCTGGCCACGGCGCAGGCATACGGTCTTGCACGTAGCCTCGAGGCTGGCGATCTAGCAGCCAACCCTGGTCTTTACTTCCAAGCCGCATGTGTGATCACTATCGTTGGTGGCACAATGTTCCTGATGTGGTTAGGCGAGCAGATCACTGCACGCGGTATTGGCAACGGCATCTCTTTGATCATCTTCGTTGGCATCATCGCCGAAGTACCTGCTGCTGCTGCACAGTTCTTGTCCCAAGGGCGGTCCGGTGCGATCTCTCCTTTGATCATCGTGGGGGTCATACTCATGGTCATCGCGATCCTGACCTTTGTGGTCTTCATGGAACGGTCTTTGCGCAAAATTCACATTCAATACCCACGCCAGCAGCGCGGCATGAAAGTCTATGACGGCTCTACCAGCCACCTGCCGATTAAAGTGAACCCAGCCGGCGTTATCCCAGCGATCTTTGCATCCGCATTGCTGCTATTGCCAACCACGATCAGCACATTCTCTGGTGGCTCAACTGGTCCCGTGATGTCGACCATTCTGGCCTACTTTGGCCCTGGTCAGCCGCTTTATCTGTTGTTCTTTGCGGGCATGATCATCTTCTTCACATATTTCTACACCCGTGAAGTTGCGTTCAAGACTGATGAAGTCGCGGACAACCTCAAAAACCAGAACGGCTTTGTGCCGGGCATCCGTCCAGGCAAGAAAACAGCCGAATATCTGGATTACGTAGTGACACGTATCCTTGTTCTGGGGTCGGGTTATCTGGCGCTTGTTGCGCTGTTGCCTGAAATCCTGCGCAGCCAGTTCGCCATTCCTTTTTACTTTGGTGGAACCTCGGTCTTGATTATTGTGTCGGTAGGGATGGATACTATTCAACAAATTCAATCCCATTTGCTGGCCCATCAATACGAAGGCCTTATCGAAAAATCGCAGCTTCGTGGCAAAGGCCGTGACGCGAAACGCAAAGGGCCATCTCGTAAATGAATATTATCCTTCTCGGACCGCCAGGCGCGGGCAAAGGCACACAAGCACGTAAACTTGTGGATGAACGCAACATGGTTCAGCTGTCCACAGGTGACATGCTGCGTGCTGCAAAAAGCTCTGGCACCGAGATGGGTCTTAAGGTCGCTGCCGTCATGGACGCTGGTGAACTTGTGACCGACGAAATCGTCATCGGATTGATCCATGAGCAGCTCGAGCTGGACAATGGCGCATCTGGATACATCTTTGATGGCTTCCCGCGCACATTGGCTCAGGCCGACGCACTTGGCGCATTGCTTGTCGGGATGGGTGAAACCCTTGATTGTGTGATCGAGATGCAAGTCGACGACGAGGCCCTCGTGGCCCGCATCACCGCGCGGTCGACATGTGGGTCTTGTGGAGAGGTCTATAACGACAACACCAAACCGATCCCTGCTGACGAGAAATGCACCAACTGCGGCGCATCCGATTTTCAGCGTCGTGCAGACGATAACGAAGACAGCCTGCGCACCCGCCTGATGGCTTACTACAAACAGACATCCCCGCTTGTTGGCTACTATTATGCCAAAGGCGACCTGAAATCTGTCGATGGTCTGGCCAGCATGGACGACGTTGCAGCGAGCATTAAATCAGCGCTCGATTAAGCTCAAGGTAATTGGTCGCACCAGAATCTTCGGTGGGGCCATTTCACCCCCTTGACCCTTGGGCCGTGGGCTCCTAAACACCGACATCCCTAGCGGGAATCAATTTGTGGTTAAGGGGTCGCACCCTACATCCACAGAGCACCTCGATATGACGCGGCCCGACGATTGATCGTTCGGGCCTCCGTTGTGAAAAAAGGGTCCGGAATAACGGACCCGCAACGAAAAGGAAATACCACCTTGGCACGTATTGCTGGCGTGAACATCCCTACTGGGAAACGTGTTCTGATCGCCCTCACATATATCGCTGGTATCGGTTCGACCAAAGCAGAAGAAATCTGTGAGGCCATCGGTATCGACCGCGCTCGTCGCGTTAACGAACTGTCGGATGCTGAAATCCTGAAGGTTCGCGAGTACATTGACTCTAATCTGACTGTTGAAGGCGACCTTCGCCGTGAAACACAGATGAACATCAAGCGTCACATGGATCTTGGTAGCTACCGTGGCTTGCGTCACCGTCGTAACCTGCCTGTGCGTGGTCAGCGTACATCAACTAACGCACGTACTCGCAAAGGCCCTGCAAAGGCCATTGCTGGTAAGAAGAAATAAGGGAGGGCATCAGATATGGCACGCGATACTAAACGCACCAAGAAGAAGGTCTCCAAGAACATCGCCGCAGGCGTTGCTCACGTGAATTCTTCTTTCAACAACACAAAAATCCTGATTTCCGACGTTCAGGGCAATGCGATCGCTTGGTCGTCTGCTGGTACAATGGGCTTTAAAGGCTCACGGAAATCTACACCTTACGCGGCTCAAATGGCTGCGGAAGATGTGGCCAAAAAGGCGCAAGACCACGGCGTGAAAACGCTTGAAGTCGAAGTGCAGGGTCCTGGTTCTGGTCGTGAAAGCGCATTGCGCGCTTTGGCTGCTGCTGGTTTCAACGTCACGTCTATTCGTGATGTTACGCCAATGGCGCACAACGGCTGCCGCCCACCAAAGCGCCGCCGCGTCTAAGACATTACGAAACGCTTTGGGGTCTTGCATCTTTGCACGGCCCCAATCCGTCATTTTGAAACCTCGGGCGTTTGCCTTTCGGACATGAAGGCAGACAGGAATGGAGGGACGCATGATCCACAAAAATTGGGCTGAATTGATCAAGCCGACACAGCTTGACGTTACACCGGGCAATGACCCGATGCGTCAGGCAACAGTGGTTGCAGAACCACTCGAGCGGGGCTTCGGCCTGACGCTGGGCAACGCCCTGCGCCGCATCCTGATGTCGTCACTGCAAGGTGCCGCGATCACTGCCGTTCAGATCGACAATGTTCTGCACGAGTTCTCAAGCGTGGCCGGCGTACGTGAAGACGTCACCGACATCGTCTTGAACCTTAAGGGCGTTGCAATCCGTATGGAAGTCGACGGGCCAAAGCGGCTCAGCGTTCAGGCAAAAGGCCCGGGCGTTGTGACTGCTGCTGATATTTCTGAAACAGCTGGCATCGAAATCCTCAACAAGGATCACGTTATCTGTCACCTCGACGATGGCGCTGATTTGTACATGGAACTTACCGTTAATACCGGTAACGGCTATGTCGCTGCGGAAAAGAACAAGCCAGAAGACGCACCGATCGGCATGATCTCAATCGACGCGATTTATTCGCCGGTTAAGAAAGTGTCTTACGACGTGCAGCCGACCCGTGAAGGTCAGGTTTTGGACTATGACAAGCTGACCATGAAGGTCGAAACAGACGGCTCCATCACGCCGGACGACGCTGTGGCATATGCTGCACGTATCCTGCAGGACCAACTGTCGATCTTCGTTAACTTTGACGAGCCTGAATCAGCAACTGCTGGCGCCGACGACGATGGCCTCGAGTTCAACCCGCTTCTGTTGAAGAAAGTGGACGAGCTGGAACTGTCTGTTCGTTCTGCAAACTGCCTTAAGAACGATAACATCGTTTACATCGGCGATTTGATCCAGAAAACTGAAGCAGAAATGCTGCGTACGCCAAACTTCGGCCGCAAGTCTTTGAACGAGATCAAAGAAGTGTTGTCAGGTATGGGTCTGCATCTCGGTATGGACGTTGAGGATTGGCCACCGGACAATATCGAAGATCTGGCTAAAAAGTTCGAAGACCAGTTTTAAGAACACGCATTTCACCCGTGCCTGAATAGGGCGCGGGTGGGATATGCAAAACTTATACGAAACTTATACGATAATTACTGGGCAATCCCGCCCCAATAAAGGAGCCGGCGTCATCGCAGCGCACGGCCCATCATAATACAAAATGGAGACTTTCTCATGCGTCACGCACGTGGTTACCGCCGCCTCAACCGGACACACGAACACCGTAAAGCACTGTTCGCAAACATGTCCGGCTCGCTCATCGAACATGAGCAGATCAAGACAACTTTGCCTAAGGCAAAAGAACTTAAGCGCGTCATCGAAAAGCTGATCACACTTGGCAAGCGCGGCGATTTGCACGCACGTCGTCAAGCCCGTGCGCAGCTGAAGCAAGACATGCATTGCGCTAAGCTTTTTGAAATTCTCGGCCCACGTTACGCAGAGCGTCAGGGCGGCTATGTCCGCGTACTGAAGGCTGGCTTCCGTTACGGCGACATGGCGCCTATGGCGATCATCGAATTCGTTGACCGCGACGTAGACGCTAAAGGGTCCGCTGACCGTGCACGTCTCGAAGAGTTCGTAGACGCTGACGAATAAGTCTTTGACTTATCACAAGAATTTAAGGGGCCTCGCGGAAACGCGGGGCCTTTTTCGTCCGCCCCTTCCCATGGGGCCTATCCAGACATAGGTTTGATCCATGGCCGATCTTTTTGACAGCTCCATCCAATCTACCCCCGCAGGCCCACGCCCGCTGGCAGACCGTTTGCGCCCGCAGGTATTGGGCGAAGTTATTGGCCAAGAACAAGTGCTTGGCCCTGATGCGCCACTCGGCGTGATGCTGGCGTCCGGGTCACTGTCATCGCTAATTTTCTGGGGTCCACCCGGTGTTGGTAAAACCACCATCGCCCGCTTGCTCGCCAACGAATCCGATCTACATTTCGTGCAGATCAGCGCGATTTTCACCGGTATCCCTGACCTGCGAAAAGTGTTTGAGGCCGCCAAGATCCGCCGCCAAAACGGCAAGGGCACGTTGCTATTCGTCGATGAAATCCACCGCTTTAACAAAGCCCAACAAGACGGCTTTTTACCCTACATGGAAGACGGCACAATCCTGCTGGTCGGTGCCACAACCGAGAACCCAAGTTTTGAGTTGAACGCTGCGGTTTTGTCGCGTTCTCAAGTGCTTATCCTGACCCGTCTTGATTTGGCGGACCTTGAACGCCTCGCGCAACGCGCCGAACAAGAGATGGAAAAACCGCTTCCGCTTGACGGCCCTGCGCGCGAAGCCTTGCTTGAAATGGCCGACGGTGACGGGCGTGCCCTGCTGAATTTGATCGAACAAATCATGGCGTGGAAAGTTGACGGAAAAATCGACCGTGACGGCCTCTCGACCCGCCTGATGAAACGCGCGGTGAAATACGATAAATCTGGTGACGAGCATTACAACCTGATCAGCGCATTGCATAAATCCGTGCGCGGGTCCGACCCTGATGCTGCGCTTTATTGGTTCGCACGTATGTTGGCAGGTGGTGAAGATCCAAGGTTCCTTGCCCGCCGGATTACCCGCATGGCCGTCGAAGATATCGGCTTGGCCGACCCGCAGGCGCAAGCGGTTTGTCTGCAATCTTGGGAAACATATGAACGGCTTGGCAGCCCCGAAGGTGAATTGGCGCTTGCCCAAGCGGTCACTTACTTAGCGCTCGCGCCCAAATCGAACGCGACCTACGTGGCCTATAAGGCCGCGATGGACGGCGCCAAGCAAACCGGATCAGAACCGCCGCCCACCCACATTCTGAATGCACCGACGACGCTGATGAAAGAACAGGGGTTTGGCGCAGGGTATGCCTATGACCACGATGCCGAAGACGGGTTCTCGGGGCAAAATTACTTCCCCGAAACCATGAAACGCCCGATCTATTATCTGCCCGTTGATCGTGGATTTGAGAGAGACCTGAAAAAGCGCGTCGATTTCTTTGCTGGACTGCGGGCCAAGCGGTCCAAGAATTGACAAGCGGCCCGCATTGGGCCAAGGCACCACTATGATAACACCCGTGATCTCTGTGGCGCTTGGTGGCGCGTTTGGCGCTGTGGCGCGATACCTAGTTGGGCTGGCCGTAGCCTTTCCGTTGGGCACGCTGACCGTCAACGTCGCAGGATCATTGGCGATTGGCGTCGTTTGGGCGCTGTTCACCGCGCGTGGCCTACAAGCATGGCTGCCGCTGGTGATGACTGGATTTCTTGGAGGTTTCACAACCTTCAGCGCGTTCAGCCTTGATACGATGCGGCTTCTTGAAGCCGGACGTCTGGGCGCCGCGGTTACATATGTTGCAGCATCAATGCTGCTTTCGCTGGGGGCCTGTGCATTGGGTCTGTGGCTGACCAAAGGATTAAGTTTATGAGCGGTGTTCAAACCCGTCAAATCGGCCCTGACGATGGGGATCAGCGGCTGGATCGCTACATGCGCCGCCTGTTTCCACATGTGACCCAAGGGCGCGTCGAAAAGATGTGCCGCAAGGGTGATATTCGCCTTGATGGTGGCCGTGTGAAGTCGAATACGCGACTGGAAGTCGGGCAGACAATCCGCATTCCACCGCTGCCCACAGAAGAGCAGGCCGCACAAGCAGCGTCGCTGGCAAAGCACGGCGTGACCAAGGCGGACGCCAAGCTGATCCAATCCTGCGTCATCTACAAAGACGACCACATCATCGCGATCAACAAACCTGCTGGCTTGGCGACACAAGGTGGGTCCAAGACAACCCGTCACGTCGATGGGATGGCTGAGGCCTTGATGTTTGATTACGACGAAAAGCCACGGCTTGTGCACCGCTTAGATAAGGACACCTCTGGCGTTCTTTTGCTTGCTCGTACCCGCATGATGGCCAAGCAATTGACCGAGAACCTTAAGCACCGCGATACCCGTAAAATTTATTGGGCTGCGATTGCTGGTGTGCCGCATCCACGTGCGGCGACGATCAAATACGGACTGCATAAATCTGGCGGCCATGGTAAGGGCGGCGAGAACGAAAAGATGCGCTGCATCCACCCCAATGACGTTGCCAAGACCGAAGGCGCCAAGCGCGCCACCACCGATTATGCGGTGATGGATACGATTGGTAACCGCGCATCTTGGTGTGCGCTTGTGCCGATTACGGGCCGGACCCACCAGTTGCGCGCGCATATGGCCGAGATCGGTCATCCGATCGTTGGTGACGGAAAATACGGCGGCTCTGCGCAGGAAAACATGGGCGACGGCTGGGGTTCCGGCATGGGCGAAGAGATCGGCCGCAAGATGCATTTGCACGCACGGTCTTTGCAGATCGAGCACCCTGTGACGGGAGCAAAGCTGCACTTCACAGCGCCATTGCCAGATCACATGCAGGCGACCTGGGATTTTGTCGGATGGGTCGTGAACCACGCGCCGGTTGATCCGTTCAACATGCCGGATGCCTGAATTGCGGCTGGTAATCTTTGACGTCGATGGCACGCTCGTTGACAGTCAGGCCGAGATTATGGCGGCAATGACCCAGGCTTTTGCATCCGAACGGTTGCCAATGCTTGATCGCCCGACCGTGTTGTCGATTGTTGGTCTGTCGCTGGCAGAAGCATTTGCCGTGCTTTGCCCCAATTCTGAATCGGCGCAACAAACCCGCATGGTGCAGGCCTATAAAGACGCGTTCAATGATCTGCGCGGCGCGGGTGGCAATGCAGAGTTGTCGCCGATGTTCGACGGCGCACTTGCTGCGCTTCACCTATTGCACACACAAGACGATACCTTGCTTGCAGTTGCGACTGGTAAATCAAAGCGCGGGTTGGACAAGATGATTGAGCGGCACGGGCTTGAAGGGTTGTTCGTCAGCCAGCAAGTCGCTGATTTTCACCCCAGTAAACCGCACCCAGCGATGGTTCTGACGGCGCTTTCTGAAACTGGTGTTGACGCCGGACAGGCCGTGATGCTGGGCGATACGACATATGACATGGATATGGGGCGATCGGCTGGCGTTGGAACGATTGGCGTCAGCTGGGGTTATCACAAAGTGGCCGACGTGAATGCTGATATCGTGATCGACAGCTTTTCGGAACTGCCAGACGCGATCGACAAACTAACAGGACATAACTGATGAGCATCCTAAAGCAAAAACGGTTTTGGAAACAGGCGACAGTCCATCAACGTGATGACGGATATGGCGTTATGCTTGATGCGCGATCAGTGAACACGCCTAACAAGACGCCGCTGATTGTCCCAACGCGGTCAATGGCCGAGGCGGTTGCGGCAGAATGGGATGCCCAGTCCGAAAAGATTGACCCACTTTCGATGCCTGTGACCCGCAGCGCAAATTCGGCGCTTGATAAGGTCTTGCCACAACAGACCGAAGTCGTCGCTATGTTAGCGGAATACGGCGACAGCGATTTGCTGTGCTACCGCGCCGCCGGACCGGTTGAGCTGATCGCGCAACAAGTTGCTGCATGGGATATCATGCTAGATTGGGCCGCGGAGGAATTTGGCAGTAGATTGGCGGTGGGTGAAGGGGTCATGCACGTGAAGCAAGACCCGGCGTTGCTTGCTAACTTGCATGCTCAGGTTGCGGCATTTGACCACTTTGCGCTGGTCGGTGTGCATGACCTTGTAAGCATAAGCGGGTCGTTGATTCTTGCATTGGCTGTGACCCGCGGTGCGATTTCGGTCGCGGACGCGTGGGGCAAAAGCCGCGTTGACGAATATTGGCAAGCGTCTCAATGGGGCGATGATGACGATGCTAGCGCTAACGAATTGTTGAAAGAACAAGCTTTTTCACACGCGGAACTCTTCTATCGGCTATCATTGACCTAGCGTCACTTGGTCGCCGCCGCCGATTTCACTGGAAATCGCGTGATTCGGGTCGATTCAACTCCATCATTGTTAAATGCCAGTCTTGACCTTTGGGTGCGATTTCGCACAGTATCTTTCGATTGAAGGTGAGAGCCTTCATAATACACACAAGCCCTTAGGGCAAAAAAAGATCCGCCTGACAATGTTTAGGCAGAAACTCTGGAAGAGGTAAGAAAATGAAAAAAACCGTATTTTTTGGCGCATTAACTGTTGCAGCCCTGGTGGCTGGTGTTGCATCCGCAGCGACACTTGATGATGTTAAAGCACGTGGCTCTTTGAACTGTGGCGTGACGACTGGACTTGTTGGTTTCGCTGCACCGGACGCCAATGGCGTTTGGGAAGGTTTCGACGTAGGCATCTGCCGCGCTGTTGCAGCCGCAATCTTTGGTGACCCAACAGCTGTTGAATTCGTTCCAACAACGGGTCAGACACGCTTTACCGCACTTGCTTCTGGCGAGATCGACTTGCTGGCACGTAACACCACATGGACATTCTCGCGCGATACAGATCTCAAGTTTGAATTCGTTGGCGTGAACTACTACGATGGCCAAGGCTTCATGGTTCCAAAAGATCTGGGTGTTTCTTCTGCTAAAGATCTGGACGGCGCGACTGTATGTATCCAAACTGGTACAACAACCGAGCTGAACCTTGCTGATTTCTTCCGCACAAACAACATTTCATATGAGCCAGTGCCGATTGAAACTAATGCAGAAGCTCAGCAGCAGTATCTTTCTGGCGCATGTGACGTTTACACAACTGACGCATCCGGTTTGGCTGCGACACGTGCAACGTTCGAAGCACCTAACGATCACACACTTCTGCCAGAAATCATCTCCAAAGAGCCACTCGGTCCACTGGTCCGTCATGGTGATTCTGAGTGGGGCGATATCGCACGTTGGACATTGAATGCACTCGTTTCAGCTGAAGAGCTGGGTGTAACATCTTCCAACATTGCAGAACTCGCTGCTGCACCAACCAACAACCCAGAAGTTAACCGTTTGCTCGGCACTGAAGGCCAATTGGGCAGCATGATCGGTCTTGATGCGAACTGGGCTGCAAACGCGATTGCAGCTGGTGGTAACTACGGCGAATTGTTCGAAAAGAACATCGGCGAAAGCACTCCAATCGGTCTGGCACGTGGCCTGAACGCAATGTGGACTGAAGGCGGCCTGATCTATTCGCCACCTTTCCGCTAAATACTTAAAACAAAGGGCCCGAGCATCGCTTGGGCCCTTTGTTTATACGCTATAGAATAGATCAAAAGAGCATCCCGTACGGGTGTCGGTGGATTTCCACGACAGACCTGATAAGCGCGGAGCCGGGGAGATAACAAATGTCGACGTTGACCGACCCACCGAAACCTGCGTTTCGGTTGAGCCAACTTATTTATGATACCCGCTACCGTTCCATTACAATTCAACTTGTTGCATTACTGTTGATGGTTCTCGGTATTGGATGGCTGGTAAATAACACCGTTCAAAACCTTGCAGCCTTAGGCAAAGATTTTAACTTTGGGTTCCTCGATAACTCTGCTGGTTACGACATCAACCAGCGACTTATCGATTATAATAGTCAGATGAGCCACGGCCGCGCCGCGATGGTAGGTATACTGAATACCTTACTTGTGGCGTTCCTTGGCTGTGTGACTGCAACTGTCATCGGCGTGATCGCTGGTGTGCTGCGTTTGTCCAAAAACTGGGTCGTAAGCCGTCTAATGGCTGTCTATGTTGAAGGTTTCCGGAACGTTCCTTTGCTGCTGTGGATTATTCTGATTTTCTCGATCATGTCCGAATCCATGCCGCAACCAAAGGACTTTCGCGGGGCTGAACCTGCCGCATCGATGATCTTCAGTGATCATGTGGCTGTCACCAACCGGGGTATCTGGATCCCACGTCTTGGGTTTACCAATTCGCTTTCGGGCAATGAGGCTGTCGCGTCTGTTGAAGGCCTGCCCGCAGTTGCAACTGGTGGTGCCGACTGGGCACTGATCGGTGTCACATTGCTAATCAGCATCATCGCAATCGGTTTTGTCCGTACGCGTGCATCTCAATTGCAGGAGGCCACGGGCAATAGGCCCACAACGTGGTACCTGCAGCTCGGATTATTGGTGATACCGTTTGTCATCGTCGCGCTGTTCCTAGGTATGACCGTTGTGACGCCTTTCTTGAAGGGCTTTAACTTTACTGAAGGCACGCATTTGCGTAACTCGCTGATCGCGCTTTGGATCGCATTGTCGCTGTATACAGGTGCGTTCATCGCAGAGATTGTGCGCGCCGGTATTCTGGCGGTTAGCAAAGGCCAGTCAGAGGCTGCGTTTGCCTTGGGCATGCGTCCAAACCGTACCATGAACCTTGTGATCTTGCCGCAGGCAATGCGCGTCATCGTTCCGCCACTGATTTCACAATATTTGAACCTTGCGAAAAACTCTTCGCTGGCGATCGCGGTGGGTTACATGGATGTGCGTGCCACGCTTGGCGGTATTACGATCAACCAGACTGGCCGCGAGCTTGAGGGCATGCTGCTTCTTGGTGGGTTCTATCTGCTGCTGTCGCTGCTCATCTCTTCAGTGATGAACTATTTTAACAACCGTACACAACTTCGGGAGCGTTGATATGAGCGATACAAACACACACTCCGTATCCTACGTACGCGAATCCATGCTTGCGGAATCGGCACCACCGTCGACGGAAACAGGGACAATTAAATGGATGCGCGAGAACTTGTTCTCAAGCGTTCTAAATTCTGTGCTCACTGTCTTGTCGATTTTGGTGGTCTATTGGGCCGTATCGAAGATCGGTCCTTGGTTTTGGAATAGCGTCTGGGATGCAGGTTCCTTGACCGAGTGCCGCGAGATTTTGGCTGCTAAAGGAATGACTGGTCATGATGGTGCCTGCTTTGGCGTTATTAAGGACCGCTGGCAACAGTTGATCTTTGGTTTCTATCCAAGCGAATATTACTGGCGCCCCGTCTTGGCATTGCTGGTATTCTTCGTCGGTATCACGCCCGTGCTTTTCGATAGCGTACCGCGCAAGATGCTGATCTTGACTATACTAACACCCTTCGTGATGTACCTATTACTTTGGGGTGGTGCGATTTGGTTGCCACTGATGGTCGTGGCTGGCTTTGGCGTTGGGTATCTCGCAATGAAGTTTCTATCGCCAGTAAACGGTTTGCTTGGCACGATAGGTGCCATCATCCTGCCGCTGATTTTCTGGCTCTATCTTGCGGGCCCAATCGCAGGTTGGCTGACATTTTATGCACCCATTGGATTTGAATTTGTTCCGTCGAAAAGTTTTGGTGGGTTCACCCTATCGTTAGTCATTGGGATCGTGGCGATTATCTTGTCGCTTCCGCTGGGTATCTTGTTGGCGCTGGCCCGTCAGTCCAACCTACCGATTATCAAGTATTCTGCTGTGACCTTCATCGAGGTTATCCGTGGTGTCCCGCTAATCGTTTGGCTGTTCACAGCGTCATTGCTGCTCAACTATTTCCTGCCACCCGGCACGAATTTTGACTTGATGCTGCGTGTGATCATAATGGTGACCCTTTTCTCTGCAGCTTATATCGCAGAGGTCGTGCGCGGCGGTTTGGCCGCTTTGCCAAAGGGTCAGTATGAAGGTGGCGATAGCCTTGGCCTGTCATACTGGCAGTCCATGCAGTTGATCATTTTACCGCAGGCACTTAAAATCTCGATCCCAGGTATCGTGAACACGTTCATTGGTCTTTTTAAAGATACGACCCTGGTGGTGTTCATCGGTTTGTTTGACCCAATCGGCTTGGCTGGTGCGATCCGTGCCTCCACTGATTGGAATGGCATTTACTGGGAATTGTTCATCTTCATCGGCGTGATGTTTTTCATCTTTTGCTTTAGCATGGGCCGTTATTCACTTTACCTGGAGAACAAACTCCAGCGTGAACATCGTTAAGGAAGGGCTGAGACATGTCTGATACAACTGAACTTACAATTGATCGTAGCAAGCTTCAGGTTTCTGATGAGGTTGCGATTGAAGTTAGCAATATGAACAAGTGGTATGGCACGTTCCACGTTCTGCGTGACATCAACCTGACTGTTCAACGTGGTGAGCGGATCGTTGTCTGTGGCCCATCTGGGTCTGGAAAATCCACTTTGATCCGCTGCATGAACCGTCTGGAAGAGCATCAGCAGGGTCAGATCATCGTCGACGGCACTGAGATATCGTCCGATTTGAAAGACATCGACAAGATCCGGTCAGAGGTTGGCATGTGCTTTCAGCACTTCAACCTGTTCCCGCATCTGACGATTTTGGAAAACTGCACGCTGGCGCCTATCTGGGTGCGTAAAACACCCAAGAAAGAAGCCGAAGAGATCGCGATGCACTTCCTTGAAAAGGTTAAGATCCCTGATCAGGCGATGAAGTATCCGGGTCAGTTGTCCGGTGGACAGCAACAGCGTGTGGCGATTGCCCGTTCGCTTTGCATGAAGCCACGGATCATGTTGTTCGACGAACCAACATCCGCGCTCGACCCAGAGATGATCAAAGAGGTGCTCGACACGATGATCGAGCTGGCCGAAGAAGGCATGACCATGATTTGCGTAACCCACGAGATGGGCTTTGCCCGTCAGGTAGCCAACCGCGTTATCTTTATGGACCAAGGTCAGATCGTGGAACAGAACGAGCCAGAAGAGTTCTTCTTGAACCCAAAATCAGAGCGCACACAGTTGTTCCTGAGCCAAATTCTGGGCCACTAAGACTGTTAAGATTTGAAAGGGCCCTTGTCTTTGGCCGGGGCTTTTTTGTGCCTAATCGGCTTCGCGACCTGCCGCCCCGATAAGGTCGCGTGGAACAATAAAGTCCACAACGACGCCGTTCCCGATACTGACAGGTCCGTTGAAATCAATCACCGTCGTCGCGCAAGTTGGATAGTCATCAAACCGGCGATGGTCGGGCGCTTTGACGGTCAAAGCGCGCGCTAGCATGCCGATGCCAGGGTTATGCGCAATGATGGCCACGCAGCCGTCTGGGCGCTGCTGTGCGAGGTCCAAGACCGTATCGGGCGATGCATGGTAAAGCGCGGGCAAGTAATCGACTGTCGGGTCGCTATTCAGGCAAGGCAGGATCAGTTCGGCGGTTTCAACCGTACGCGCCGCGTCGGAAACCAAAACATGATCTGGTTCATGTCCCTTGGCCTGCAACCAAGTCCCGATGGCGCGCGCTGCGTCACGTCCGCGCTTGTTCAGCATGCGTGCATGGTCATCTTGAAACGGGTCGTCCCAGCTTGATTTCGCGTGGCGGATCAGGATCAAACGCATTAGCGGAATGCCTTCATATGAAATGCTGCTTGGGCAGAAATCCGCAAGTCGGTACCAACAGGGCAGGCGCGGCGGGCCATGCAACCGTCCGACAAACATGACGCACCCTGCGGCGCGTTTAAGTGCGCTTTACATGCGGCAACGTCATATCCTGGCGCAAATGCATCGGCAGGACAAGCCGCTTTGCATGGTGCGTCACAGGTCAAGCAGGGCTGAGTTGCCGTCTGTATCGGTCGGTCTTCTGATATCCACACGGCCCCACGGTAGGAGGCAAACAGGCCAGCATTTTTATGCACAAGAAAGCCAATTGGCGATGCCCATGCTTGGCCGGTGCGCAGTGCCCATGTGTAGAATGGCAAGAACGGTTCACCGCCGAACGGATAGTACGCGGCGCCATGGGCCCGTGCGGCAATGGCGTCAATAGTCCGGCGAGACCAGCGGTCCAGAGAGTCTGATGCGTCATCATTGTATTCGGGTGTCTGGTTAAACATCGGCCAAAATGTAGGTTCATCAGGGCCAAGAAAAACGAGGGTGCCATGGTCGTGGGCAAGCCCGTCGGATGGCACAACCGGACAATGGCCCATCTCTATCAGGCCAGTGCCAGCAAGATTTAGATCGCTCAAGCCTTTGGCTCGCGGATCAGGGACCCCACACCATGGTCGGTGAACAATTCCAGCAAGCACGCATTAGGCGCACGCCCGTCCAGAATAACGACGGCCCGCACGCCTTGGGCGATTGCATCAAGCGCGGTTTCGGTTTTTGGGATCATGCCGCCAGCAATTGTGCCATCCGCGATCAAATCAGCGATTTGGGTAGGGGACATTTCAGTTAACACAGTGCCGGCTTTGTCTTTTACGCCAGATACGTCGGTCAGCAAAAGCAGACGATCCGCCTGCAGTGCGCCAGCTATAGCGCCAGCCACAGTGTCCCCGTTCACATTAAACGTTTCGCCTTCACGGCCCATGCCTAGCGGTGCAATCACAGGGATCGCCTTGGCCGCGTGCAGGTCGCGCAGGATGGTCACATCGATGTCTGCGGGGGTACCAACAAGGCCGAGCTCAGGATCGGTTTGATCGCAAACCATCATATGCGCGTCTTTGCCCGACAAGCCGACGGCCTTGCCGCCCTCGTCACTAATAGCTTGCACGATGCGGTTGTTGACCTTGCCTGACAGGACCATTTCAACGACGTCCATGGTGGCCTGATCTGTGACACGCTTGCCGTTCACAAACTCGGATTCTATCCCAAGCTTGGACAGCATTTCGTTGATCATTGGGCCGCCGCCGTGCACGACGACGGGATTCAAACCGACCTGCTGCATCAGTACAACATCGCGCGCAAAGCTATACATGGCCTCGTCGCTGCCCATTGCATGACCGCCCAATTTGATAACGACAGTCGCACCTGCGTAGCGCTGCAAATAGGGCAGAGCCTTTGACAGGGTGGCGGCGGTGGCGATCCAGTCTTGGTTCATCTTGCGCGTCCTTTGTTTCATGCGATACCGGCGATAACGGCCCGCAGCGTTTCAATCCCATCGCCTTTTTCGGAGCTGGACAAGATTAGCTCAGGATAGGCAGCAGGGTGCTTGGCCAATGCTGCGCGTGTTTTCGCAAGCGATTCATCAAGCGCGTCGCCGCGCAATTTGTCGACCTTGGTCATGACAACTTGGAACGTCACAGCTGACCGATCCAACAGCGTCATGATCTCTTCATCGACGGCCTTAGCACCATGGCGGGCATCGATAAGCACAAATACACGGCGCAGCGTCTGGCGGCCCGACAGGTAATTCTTAAGCAAGCGTTGCCATTTTTCAACGACGGCCACGGGCGCATTGGCAAAGCCGTAGCCTGGCAGATCGACAACATAGATGTCGCCCGCAGTGAAAAAGTTAATCTCTTGCGTACGGCCTGGCGTGTTGGACGCGCGCGCCAAACCTTTGCGGCCCGTCAATGCGTTGATCAGAGTCGATTTGCCAACGTTCGACCGACCAGCAAAGCAAATCTCGACGCGGTCCGCATCGGGCAGGCCTTCCATCGCAACGACCCCTTTTAGGAAGTCGGTTTCGCCTGCAAACAAAAGTCGCCCTTTTTCAAGCGCATCTGGTTCTGGCGTTGGTGCTTCAATGAAACGGATTTTCATATCAATTTACTTTCAATTTGTCGCCAAGGTTGACGGTACCGCCTTGGATGACTTCGGCATAGACGCCAAAATTCTGATGGTCCCAATTTTCGCGCAAAACGCGCAGCGTATCGACGTCGCGTTTGCCGGTAGTTGGGTTTGCGGCGGTATGATTGCAACGGATCACAGGGGTCGTGACCCGTAAAATCGTATCGCCAATGGTAACGGTGTTGCCGACCCAATCCCATTCGGACCATGCATTAAAGCCGTCGACCCAGATATTGCCACGCCAGCGTTCAAGTGCAAACGGTTGGTCGATCTTATCTGCAACAGCAGCATGACTGGCCATGTTCATAATCGACACCGACGGGAAATCGGTATCGGTGAGCCCCTGACCCGGAACATGTGCAATCGCGTGTGGCGTACGTTTGTCAGCGGGGCAAATCGGCATGACCCATTTGATAAACCGTGCGGCATCGACTGCATCATCCGGGCGAAAAGTGATTTCTCCCAAGGCCTCGTGGCGCAATGTGACCGAGGCGGTTGCCTCGTCCAAGGTGGCCCATATGCCAGCAAGATCAGGGGTCAGGTTCCCAATCATGAAGTTACGGCAAAAGACCCACGCGGGATTGGCGTAGTCAAATTTGGTATCGGCGTGGGCCACTGCCCAGTGGCGATCCCAAGGCAATGTTTGCCCTGCGATCAGCTCGACAGCGCCCAGTGCCTCTCGGCCGTGGCTTTTGATCGGATACCGCCACAGAGATGCGACGGCCCCCATTTACTTACCTTTCGGCGCTTTGGGGTCGTTCGCAGCCTTGTCTTTGCGCGAGAAGCTTTGACGAATGTTGCCAAAGACATCAGGCTTCGCGCCGTGGCTGGCCATAATCAAATACTGCTGAATGAACGTGATCGTGTTGTTCGCAATCCAGTAGATGACTAAGCCGCTGGCAAAAGAGCCAAGCATGAACATGAACACCCACGGCATCCAAGCAAAGATCATTTTCTGCGTAGGGTCAGTCGGCGCGAGGTTCAGCTTTTGCTGCATCCACATCGAAATACCCAACAGGATTGGCAGGACACCAAGGCTGAAAATTGCAAAGATGCTGCCGACCTCTGGTACGCCCCACGGCAGTAGGCCAAAGAGGTTCAGGATCGATGATGGATCCGGCGCGCTCAGGTCTGTGATCCATGCAATCCAGCTGGCATGGCGCAATTCGATCGTGACAAAGATCACTTTATACAGCGAAAAGAAGATCGGAATCTGTAGGAAAATCGGCAGGCACCCAGACGCGGGGTTCACCTTATTATCTTTATACAACTTCATCATGCCTTGCTGCATTGCTTGCTTGTCGTCGCCAGTCCGCTCTTTAAGCTTTTCCATCTCTGGCTGAAGCTCTTTCATTCTGGCCATAGACACGTGTGATTTGAAGGCTAACGGCAGAACCAACGCCTTTAGAATCACAGTCAGGGCAATGATCGACCAGCCCATGTTGCCGATGTAAATGTTGAGCGTGTGCAGCAACCAGAAAATCGGCTTGGTCAAGAAAAAGAACCAGCCCCAGTCGATGCTATCAAGGAAACCAGTGACGTTTTCAGCTTCTTCGTAGTTGCGGATCGCTTCCCATTCTTTCGCGCCGGCAAACAGACGGGTCGTGACGGTTGCCGTTGCACCCGCTTCTACCGTCTTGATTGGCATGACTGCTTCGACTTGGAACAGATTGCGGGACGCAAAGTACTTGCTGACCGACCGGAATGGTTGCGTCTGATCTGGGATCAGCGTCGTCATCCAAAAATGGTCTGTATAGCCAACCCAGCCGTTTGCAGTTACGTCGATGCGTTCGGCTTGGGTACCTTCACGGTCGTCAACGTCATAGTCTTCGATCTTGCTGTATTTTGTTTCTTCCAATTCACCGTCCGACATCCGGACCATACCTTCGTGAAGGATGAAGAAGTTTTTCAAGTAGGATGGCTCGCCATGCCGGCGAAGCAGGCCGTAAGGACGGGCCGAGATTGTTGCACCAGTGTCGTTTTCGACACTTTGTTCGAAAGAAAACATAAATTTGTCGTCGACGCTGACAGTGTTGCGGAATGTAAGGCCAGCGCCGTTATCCCAGACTAAAGTGACGGAGCTATCAGGCGTGAGTACATCGCCGCTCTCAAGGGTCCATAGTGTTTCTGGGCCTGGTACAGAATCGGCGGCAAGGCCGTCTGCTCCAGCCCAGCCAAAGGTCGCGAAATACGCATCGAGCTCACCGACGGGGCGCAGCAAACGCACGGTTTCTGCACCATCATCAAGCGTTTCGCGGTACTGGCTTAACCCAAGGTCATCAATGCGACCACCGAGCAAGGACAATGACCCGGACAATTCAGGGGTCTCAATGGCGACACGTGGAACATCAGGGGCTGGCGCCTCAGACGGTATGGCGGCGATTGCCGCTGTGTCATCTTGGGCCAAGGGGACCGCACCATCGATCTGTGCAACGGTTGTTTCTGCGCCTGGCAGAATTACTGTCTCTTCTGGCGGAAACAGCCAAAACCACGTGAGGATCACGAGAAAGCTTAGCACTGTTGCTAAGATGAGGTTCTTGTTCTGGTCGTCCATCTGAAACTGCCCACATCAAAGGAAAATATGAAGGTCGTTCAACCCCCGCAGGGGCCAAAGGTCAAGCTGTTTTCAGTGATTTTGCGCAGATGCGCAAGCTTTGTGATCGCTTGCGCGGAGTCTGCACTAATTGACCCATCGATTGGCGGCTTGATTATAACTGGCCGCGTCTGTTGGAACAGGCTTATAGGCCTGCATCCAACGGGTAATATCCTTAAAACTGGCTGGACGGGCGAGGGCGAATCCCTGCATGTGCTGGCACTCCATCTGAGCGAGTTGCTCTTGTTCTTGAGATGTCTCGACGCCCTCGGCAAGCGTCGAAACCTTAAGGCGTGCGGCCATTGTCAGAATCGCTGCGATCATATCTTGTTGTTCGGTATCGCGGTCAACGTTTGTGATGAAAGAACGGTCAATTTTAATGCGTTGAATGGCGAATTTGCGGATCGATGTTATCGACGCATGACCCATCCCAAAATCATCGAGGTCGATCCCGCACCCCATTGCGGCGAGGCGGCTCAGGTTGGTTTCCATAATCCCTTCTTTACCTGTTACGACGACTGTCTCAAGGACCTCAACCACGAGCCTTTCAGGTGTTAACTCGTGGCGATCCAATTCCATCATGATGTGATCGACTAAATGCGGGTTTCGCAGTTCACTGTTGGACATGTTGATCGAGATGGCAGGTACATGCACACCGTATTGATCCCAGTTTGCCAAAGCGGCCAACGCATCGGACAACATCCGCTGACCTAGGCGCTCCATTAGGCCAAATTTCTCTAAAACTGGCAGAAAGTCGCTAGGTGGAATTAGTCGGCGTTGTGGATGCTGCCACCGTGCAAGGGCTTCGAGGCCGGTTACCACACCTGACGTCAAGTCAATTTGTGGTTGGAAAAATGCGGTGATTGATTGGTCGTCCAAGGCAGCTAGTACCTCATCACGCAAACCGTTGGACGCGTTTATGCGTTTATGCATTGCTGGTGAATAGCTAAGAATTGCATTGGGTCTGTCGCGCGACGCCTCTAGCTGCGCGACGCTAGCTGCGCGGAGAAGTTGCCCACCAATAGGTTTGTCCAGACGGGATGCCAAGGCGAACCCAACAGACGCCGTAATGTACAAATTACCTTGTGCAAGCACAATGGGTTCGGCCATTGCACGCTGAATGCTTGCTGCAAGTTGAATAGCACCGGCGAGGTCCAAACGGCGATACGGTGTTAGCGCGATCGCGAAACGCGGTCCTTCTAGTCTTGCTGCGACATCCGAGGCCTGAAGCAAGTGCCGCAGACGCTTGCTGGTCTCAAGCAAAATGTCTTCAATGAGATCACAATCATAGATTTCTTCAATTTTGCGAAAATCGTCAATTTCAAATACGAGCGCTGCTGATGCGAACCGTAAATGGCAATTCTCAGCTAAATAGCGTGCCAGCGCCGCTGTGACTTTGTCACGGCCGCCGAATCCTGACGCGATGATTGGCTTTCGATTTAGACCGATGAAGCCCTTTTGTACTGCGCGTTCTGCTGCATGCCAAAGGGCCACTGCCACACCTGAGATGTGGCGGCGTATTGCCTTATGCATAAAATTCCCTATGCCCTTTCATAGCTTGCAGCACTCCTGCGCTACGATTCTTGAACATCTTAGCGCCTTGACCGTGTCCAATTTATTAACATGAAAGCAGTTTTGATATACCGGCGACGGATTGGGTGTGGGGCGCGGTAGACACCGCATCTATGAGCTGGACCGTCGTCATCTGAACGAGTCAGTCAGGGACGTCGTCAATTCCTGAGCCACCCCACGGGTGGCAGCGACCTATGCGCCGCGCCGCAAGCCAGCCACCTTTGAGTCCGCCGTGTTTCTCCAACGCTTCCATGGCATAGGCTGAACAGGTTGGGTGATACCGACAGCCATGCCCGACCCAAGGCGACCCAATAGTGCGGTAGGCGCGAATAGGGAGGGATAGGATATATGCGAGCGGACTCATGCGTGGACCTTTGCCAACGCTCGGTGCAAGTCGCGCAGCAGGTCTTCAAAGGGGATCGAACCCGTCGTCGTATTGCGCCCGACAAGGACATAGTCCCAGCCGTCACGCCCCAAATTTGGTAAGGTCATACGGGCAATTTCGCGTAAGCGTCGTTTGGCGCGGTTACGTGCCACGGCGTTGCCTACTTTTTTGGAACAAGTGTACCCGACACGGATACCGATTGCCTCGCCGTCCATCCGTTTGCGCGCCTGCAGGTGTACACCAGTAGTGCCCTGCCGCCGTGCATTTGAAGTCCGTACGAAATCGGCCCGTTTGGTTAGTGTGCTGATCTTTGGACAAACAGAAACCGCCGGTGGACTGACCAAGGGACTAGCGATATCGCTAACCTTGGGTTCCATCGGCGGTTTCAAATCGAATAACCGAAAGCGGCGCTTACGCGCTAAGCTTAGACCGGCCTTTGGCGCGGCGGTTGTTCAAAATGCGACGTCCAGCTTTTGTAGCCATACGTGCGCGAAAACCGTGACGGTTCTTACGAACCCGGTTGGAAGGTTGGAACGTGCGCTTCATAGCGGTGTCCTTTGGTTAATGGCCAAAACCCAAGAAAAGGGATTCGAAGCCGGTCTACAATTCAGACCCTGCCAATAGAGGGGGTCGGCAGGTCTGTCAACGCGCAAGGCGGGGTCAAACTGCAACAATTCGCACAAAACGTACACTCTGCACGCACCCAAATGTTACAGTGATCACGGAATGCGACTGTTAATAAGGATTATGGCCCCATGTTTCATCAACGGCGCGTGAGCAGGCTATAACAATCAGCCCACAGGGTCCATCTAGGATGCAACACGCAATAAATTAAAACCAGAAAGCCATCCGTAATGTCGAAGACAAATCCTATCGTGCGGCTCTTGCCGTTGATCATCATTTTGGCTGTTGCGATCTTGGGGGTGGTTTATTTGCGCGATGAACTGACATTTGACGCACTGGCCGCGAATCGTGAGGCGTTGATCGCATTTCGCGATGCCAACTATCCGATCACTGTTCTTGCTTTTGTTGGCATCTATATCCTTATCGCTGGGTTCTCTTTGCCGGGAGCGACGATTGCGTCACTTACTGGCGGGTTTCTATTTGGCACCTTTCCCGGCGTATTCTACAATATGTTAGGTGCAACGATTGGAGGCACAGCAATATTTTTGGCGGCCCGTTGGGGGCTTGGAGAAAACTTGAGCGCGAAGATGCAAGGTGCGGATGGCATCGTCAAAAAAATCAAAAAGGAAATCGATGAGAATCAATGGTCCATGTTGTTCCTGATCCGTTTGGTCCCTGCGGTTCCATTCTTTATGGCGAACCTGATTCCCGGTTTCTTGGGCGTACCGCTGCATCGCTTTGTGGTGTCGACATTTTTGGGAATTATACCTGGTGCGCTTGTTCTGACGTCGGTGGGAGCAGGGCTGGGTGAGGTGTTTGCCCGTGGTGATACGCCCGATCTGGGCGTTTTCTTGGAGCCTAAGATATTTCTACCAGTACTTGGCCTTATTGCGCTGGCTGCGCTTCCCATTATTATCAAGGCCGTTCGTGGCAAGAAAGGTCTGTAAGTTATGAACCGGATCAAAACAGATTTATGCATCATTGGTGGTGGCTCTGGCGGATTATCCGTGGCTGCGGGGGCGGTCCAGATGGGCGCTTCAGTTGTACTGCTTGAAGGCCATAAGATGGGCGGCGATTGCTTGAATTATGGCTGCGTGCCGTCCAAAGCGTTGATCGCTTCGGCCAAACAGGCGCATGCCATGTCGCATGGCGCGAAATACGGCGTCGCGGACGCGGTTGCATCGGTCGACTATGTGGCTGCCAAGGACCACGTGCATGACGTGATTGCCATGATTGCACCATTGGACAGCGTTGAGCGGTTCGAAGGCCTTGGCGTGACTGTCATTGAGGAATTTGGACGCTTCATCTCGGAAACCGAGGTGCAGGCTGGCGATACGATCATTGAGGCCCGTCGCTTTGTTATTGCCACAGGCTCTGGCCCATTTGTGCCGCCGATCGACGGGCTGAATACGGTCAAATATTACACAAACGAAGACATCTTTGATCTGCGCACCAAGCCCGATCATCTGATCGTTATTGGTGGCGGTCCGATTGGCATGGAGATGGCGCAGGCGCATGTGCGGCTTGGGTCCAAGGTAACGGTCATCGAAGGTGCCAAAGCATTCGGCAAAGACGACCCGGAAATGGCTGCGATTGTGATCGCGAACCTCAAGGCTGAGGGGATTGAGATCATCGAAGACGCACAGGCCAATAAGATTAGCGGTAAGGGTGACCTAATTACAGTGCACACTCCTAAGGGTGATTTCGCAGGTTCGCACCTGCTGATGGCCGTTGGGCGTAAAGTTAATATCGAAAAACTGGACCTTGAAAAGGGTGGCGTCGCATTCACACGCGGTGGGATCAAGGTCGGTGACGATCTGCGGTCTGTTTCAAACCGTAAAGTCTATGCCGCTGGCGACGTCGCTGGTGGGCTGCAGTTCACGCATGTCGCGGGCTACCATGCCGGCGTTCTGATCCGGTCGTTGCTGTTTGGGCTGCCAAGTAAGCAAAAGACGTCGCACATCCCGTGGGCCACCTATACGGACCCAGAACTGGCGCAAATCGGCCTGACCGAGGCGCAAGCGCGCGACAAGCATGGCGATAAGCTCGAGGTCGTTCGCTTTGATATGCGTCACAATGACCGCTTGATCGCGGAGCGTAAGAACAAAGGCCTGATTAAGGTCATGGTCGTCAAAGGTCGACCCGTTGGTGCGTCTATCGTTGGGCCAATGGCAGGCGAACTGATTGGAACGTGGGCGATGGCGATTGCGAATAATTTGAAGATGTCCGCAGTGGCGAATACTGTGCTACCTTACCCAACAGTAAGTGAAGTGAACAAGCGCGTGGCGGGTGCCTATTTCAGCCCGCGCCTGTTTGAAAGCGATATGGTAAAGCGGGTTGTTCGGTTCGTCCAACGCTGGCTGCCATAAGTAAAAGGGGTGACGAAATTGGGTAAGTTGGGGGCGCATGCTTAACACACTTTCGGGTCGATTTCTGATCCTGACGACGATCTTTGTGATGTTGGCAGAGGTCCTAATTTTTGTGCCCTCTGTCGCGCGGTTCCGCGAGGATTATCTGTTGGCGCGGCTAGAGCGTGCACAGATTGCATCACTAGCGTTAGAAGCCGACGACATGATCACGCCAGAACTTGAGGCAGAGCTGCTGCGCAATGCGGAAGTGTATAACGTGGTGTTGCGGCGCGATGAAATTAGGCAGTTGGCCTTATCGTCGCCTATTCCGTCACCCATCGACGCGACTTATGATATGCGCGACCCACCGGCGATGATATTGATCTCGGACGCAATGAAAACGCTCGTGAACCCGCAGGAACGGATCGTGCGTGTCATCGGGAACCCTGTGCGCGATGGTGGTTTGCTGATCGAAGTCACGATGGATGAGATGCCCCTGCGGTCTGCGATGGTCGATTATGGTTTGAATGTTTTGGCCCTGTCAGCGGTTATCTCGATCATCACCGCCTTGTTGTTGTTTGGAGCCGTCCAGTTCCTGCTCGTGCGCCCGATCAAACGCGTTGTCGGGCATATGCAAAGCTATGCCAAAGCACCCGAAGACGCCCGCCGGATCATTACGCCATCTGCGAGCGTCACCGAATTGCATGACGCTGAGCTCGCCTTGCAAATGATGCAAACCGAACTGACCAGTGCGCTTAAGCAAAAGGAACGGCTTGCGCAATTGGGTGGGGCAGTGGCCAAGGTCAGCCACGATCTACGCAACATCCTGACGTCCGCGCAATTGTTCACGGACCGGATCGAAGGGTCCGATGATCCGCTCGTGAAACGCATGGCGCCCAAGCTGGTCGGGTCTATCACGCGCGCGGTCAACTTGTGCGAATCGACGCTTGCTTTTGGTCGTGTGGATGAGCCAGCGCCTGTTCTCGCCCGTGTGAACCTTGCCAGCATTGTCAGCGATGTGATCGACAGCGAAAGACTGGCTGCGGGCGATTTTGACCTGTCGTTTTCGGAAGACATCCCCGCTGGCATGACCCTGCGCGCAGATGGCGAACAGCTGTTCCGGGCCATATTCAACCTCGTACGAAATGCGCGGCAGGCGATTATGGCCACCCACATGGCGGGGGAAATTAACGTCGAGGGCTATGAGGACGACAGCGCGTGGTGGATCCGTGTAACCGATACCGGACCGGGCCTGCCGCCACGGGCGCAAGAACATCTGTTCCAGCCGTTTCAGGGCGGTGTCCGCAAGGGCGGCTCTGGTCTTGGCCTTGTGATTGCAGCGGATTTAGTGCGCGGGCATGGTGGGCGGCTAGAACTGTCAAAAACCGGAACCGAAGGCACAACCTTTGTTGTTCAGCTGCCCAAAGCAGATCTGGCTCTTACCCCTGTGGTGGAATGAAGAAAGTTCGCATTTAGCCTTGCATCAACCGCGCGGCCCCGCTAAATGCAGCCTCACAGTGGATTGGTAGCTCAGTTGGATAGAGTACTTGACTACGAATCAAGGGGTCGGGGGTTCGAATCCTCCCCAGTCCACCAAATAATTCAAGGGCTTAGCAATAGACTGCTAAGCCCTTTTTCTTATCTAGTCTCTTTTTAGCCTCCACTTCTATAGCCAATCAAATTTCAAGCTTAATCGCGCCGCTGCTCTCTGCGAGTGGCGTCAACTCGGTGTGGCATAAAGGGTGGCCTCATTATCCTTGCCGAGACTGGTTCGCATTTGTTTGATAGCACCTGATCAACTCTTCAATCCTGACTTAGCTTGGGGAAAGTGTGTGATCTTGCTCGACACGCTCGGCAATGCAGCTGAAATCCGAAACCTTGCGACACTACCGTTCTGATTGCCCAGTCCTGTAAAGCCATTGGTAGAACGACCTGGACACCAGGATGTTATCGGATGGCGTGCGGCGCGTTATTGCTTATCATCTGGCTATCTCTCAGGTTGATGCCTATCTGTCAGGTGCATTATGACCCTGCGCAAATAAGGTAAGATAGTATGATGAAACGACGTTCCTTTATGGCTTGGACCGCAGCTGTGGTTTTGACGGCGACACCGGCAGTCGCTCAGGGACTTTCGCTGGACCAAGTGTCAGCGTATTTGAACGGGCTTCAAACGGCACAAGGTGGGTTCACGCAGATCAACGCAGATGGGACGCTGTCGACGGGTCAGATATACATCAAACGGCCAGGGCGGATCCGGTTTGAATATAACGCACCGGACAATTCGCTTGTGATGGCAGGTGGTGGGCAAGTCGCGATCTTCGATCCGCGGTCCAACAATGGGCCGGATCGGTATCCGCTGAACCAGACACCGCTTAAGATTATTCTCGAACGCAATGTCGATCTTGCGCGGGCCAGCATGGTCATGGGGCATACGTCGGACGGCACGACAACGACTGTCACTGCTCAAGATCCTGCACATCCGCAATACGGCAATATTCAAATGGTATTCACGGCCAATCCGGTTGAGCTACGTCAATGGATTGTCACTGACGAAGTTGGTAGTCAGACTACGATGATTTTGAACGATCTGGTGCGTGGCGGCCGGATCAACGATATTAAGTTCAATATCGTCAATGAGACGAAAAATTGGAATAATTGAACCCGTTCGCATTAAAAAGGGGCGCCTGACTGAGGCGCCCTTTTTTGCTAAATTTTGCGACAAGATCGTAGCTGCGCGTCGTACATTACCGCACGTGCGTCGACTTCATTTGCGATACGGACAAGCCAACTTTTGTTTTTCCACGTGCCGCGCTTATATCCGGTCCGGCCATCGTGATAGGCTAGGTACTGATTGCGGGTGTCGTTCATTGCCAAGCCGACTTCGGCTTTGGTCAGCGACATGTACCACCCCATAAAGTCCGTCGCGTCCCTGATGTTGTCGCGACGTGCGCCAGACCCACCTTCGGCACGTTGGTATTCTTTCCATGTGCCATCAAGGGCTTGGGAATATCCAAATGCCGACGACTGGCGACCAATTGGAATGACGCCCAGCGCATATCGATGCGGGGTTCGGTTGTTCCCGATGAATTTACTTTCCTGATAGATAATCGCCATCAAAGCAGAGACAGGAACGCCCCATTTGCGTTCAGTTGCCTTAAAGGCCCGAAGGTATGCTGGGCGCTCAGATACAATTTGACAGGCGTTATCAAGATTGCGCGGCACCGAGAAATTCCTCGACCCACAGCTCCCTAAAGCCACTAAAAGTATTATTGCGCGGAACAATCTGCTCATCTGCCACTCGCTTTTTGTTTTGTCTTTTTTTCCACCTTAAAAGATTTTCATCGCCCTGTGAACAGCTTTGGCGACTTGGTTAGATCACGAATGCAAGGATAAGCGGTAAACTGATCACGCAAAGCAATGTTGATGCGACGACTAGTCCTGCAACGGGCTGTGCTTCATGACCGTATTTTTTGGCAAGTAGGTATGAGGTGACGGCGACTGGAGTAGCAAGTTGCACGATCAAAACGGCACTGGGAATTGGGGCTAAACCAAACCAACGTGCGGCTGTCCATGCGGCGCCTGCGCTGACCACAACCTTAATCGCTGACAACCATACCGCACGTCCCATATCGTTCGTTTCCAACCGCGCGATGGCGACGCCAAGTGTGATCAACATAATCGGAATCGCCATCTGCCCAATGAGCTCAAGTGCGTTGGTCAAGAAGATGGGTGTCTGCCATCCTTGCCACAAAAATAGCGCACCAAGAAATGTTGCTGCCACAACGGGTTCCTTGATGACGCGGATAGGCGAGCCTCCGCCTGCAACGACCCAGACACCGATTGTGAACGATAATATCGCCATGACTGCGAAAACTACGACTGCATAGCTGAGCCCTTCTTCGCCAAATGCGAACATAGCTAATGGCAGGCCAAGGTTGCCAGTGTTTCCAAAGACGAGCGGTGCAAGATAGGTTGATGTATCCAGTTTTCGCAACTTGACGATGCCCAGGAATACTATGGAAACAAGGCCGTACGCCGTAAAACTAGCAAGTGACAAGGACCCAAGGGCTTGGGGGTCGATGTCCGCAGTCATTAGCGCCACGAAGATCAGGCATGGGACCGACAGGGTCATCGCCAACCGCGTGACAAACTCCACGCGGTACTCGAACCCCAACTTGACCCAACCATAGCCAACAGCGGCCAAAATGAATATAGGTGCGGTGATATTTAGGACTGTTAGTGCTAGGTTCACAGACTGTTTCCTTCAAATCGATGCCCTGCCCATAGACATGGCGCATCAGAGAGGGCTAAAAGGCCAACGGGGGTACGTTTTTGATGTTCCAATCACGCGCTAAATATCATTTGGGCCAAGTTGTACGGCATCGCAAGCATCCTTTCCGAGGGGTGGTGTTTGACGTGGACGCAATGTTCTCAAATACGGATGCGTGGTACGAGGCGATCCCAGAGGATAGTCGTCCGACAAAAGAGCAGCCGTTTTACCATTTATTGGCCGAAAACGACCAAAGCTATTATGTGGCTTATGTGTCGGAGCAGAACCTTGTGGCCGACTATTCTGGCCAGCCAGTCGAACATCCCGATCTGGAAGATCTGTTTGGTCCTTTTGAGGACGGGCAGTACCCGCTGCAAGTTCAACTGAACTGAATATAGGAAGATGGGTTAAAACCCATCCTACGTCAGTAACCCAACGCACACCCGTCTTTGCGAGGATCTGATCCACCGATAAGCACGCCATCATCGCCCAAGGCAATCGCTTGCGCGCCACCGATCGGTCCTTCAGGGATCATGACGTTGTGGCCCAAATCCGCTAGTCCAGCATGCACATCGGGTCCATAGGTTGTTTCAACTTTCAGCGTACCGTTATCTGCAAAGCAACGTGGTCCATCGATGGCTGATTGGACGTCCATTCCAAAATCACTGAGGTTGGTCACGAACCGCGCATGACCGGTGGATTGATAGGCCCCCCCCATCACGCCAAACGGCATATAATTTGATCCGTTTTTCTTAAGAAGCCCGGGAATGATCGTGTGCATTGGCCGCTTGCCACCGCCTGCCTCGTTCGGGTGCCCCTTGTCCAATGTAAAACCAGCGCCACGATTTTGGAACAAGACGTCAAATTTGTCTGAGGCGATGCCCGACCCAAACGAATGGAATACGGAATAGATCAGCGATACACACATGCGGTCCTTGTCGACGACCGTGATGTAGATTGTGTCTTTGTGCACGGCCTCTGTCCCCGGAACGGATGCCGGCATAGCCTTTTTGGGATTGATCAACGCTGCAAGGTCCGCTGCGGTTTCAGGCGCCATCATATGATCGAGCTTGGTCATATAGTCGGGATCAGCCACAAAGCGGTTGCGGGCGTCATAGGCCAATTTAGTCGCTTCGGCCTCAATATGCGCGCGTTCAATCCCAAACGGATCCATGCCGGCGATGTCAAAATGCTTTAGGATATTGAGTAGCAAAATTGCAGTTGCGCCTTGCCCGTTTGGTGGATGCTCCCAAAGGTCCAGCCCGCCATAGCCGCCAGTAATCGGGGCCGTGTATTCGCTTGCGCAATTGGCAAAGTCAGCAAGCGTATGAACACCGCCACGCGCGTTTAGCGCAGCGACCATATCTTCGGCGACTTCGCCTTCGTAAAATGCTTCACGTCCGTTCATAGCGATCCGACGCAATACATCTGCTTGGCCGGGTGCGCGGAATATTTGGCCCGCGGTTGGGGCTTTCCCATTGATCAGATAGGCGTCGCGCGCCGTCCCTTGCAGCGCATCCGTCGATAGCGCCCAGTCAAACGCCACACGCGGCGCAACTGGGACGCCCGTATCTGCGTAATGAATAGCAGGGGCCAGTGAGGCCTTAAGCCCCAATTTTCCGAAATCGGCAGACAACCTGCAAAATGCATCGACCGCGCCGGGAATGGTGACGGCTTCTGGACCACCCAGTGGTACAGTGGTCATACCTTTATCGCGCAAAAGATTAGCGTCCAAGCCAGCAGGGGCGCGGCCTGATCCATTCAGCGCGACAACGCGATCTTCGCCGGGCGGCGTCAGCAGCACAAAGCAGTCTCCGCCAATGCCGGTCATCTGCGGTTCGCAAATTCCCAGCAAGACAGCCCCAGCAATTGCTGCATCAACGGCATTGCCACCAGCCTCTAACATTTGAACGGCGACTTTCGCAGCCAGTGGGTGCGACGTAGCGCACATTCCGTTTGTTGCAAAAACCGCCGACCGGCCCTGCTTTTGAAAATCGCGCATTCAAAATCCCCATATTTTCCTGTGCTGAAACCTAGGGCAACATACGATGGGTGCAATGATAAAAGGGGAGGTTCCTCGATGCCGTGCAACTGGGTGGGGGCTTGATATACACGGCGTCGAGCTAAGCTATTCAGCCATAAGCCTATCTTTGTTCCGTGATCGTGGCTGTAAAATGTACAAAACAAGACGGTTTAATGGCGGATCGGAATATCAGTCAAAATCCTTTTCTTGCATTGGAAAAGAACATACGTTCAATTCCAAGCAAAACACGAAAGGATGAACCATGACTTCAGTCGTTATCACAGGAGCCTCGCGCACGCCGATGGGGGGGTTTCAAGGCGGTTTTGCAGATGTTGACGCGCCGACCCTTGGTGGTGTGGCGATCAAGGCTGCTTTGCTCGGTGCCGGTCAGCCAACCGTGGATGAGGTACTGATGGGCTGCGTTTTGCCTGCAGGTTTGGGACAAGCACCCGCGCGCCAAGCAAGTTTCCATGGTGGGCTTTCGGACGCTGTCCCTGCAACGACACTCAATAAAATGTGTGGGTCAGGAATGAAGGCCGTTATGATGGCGTTTGATCAGATCAAAGCAGGTGGCACGGATGTGATTGTCGCGGGTGGCATGGAAAGCATGACCAACGCGCCGTACCTGATGGCTAAGCTGCGCGGTGGTGCGCGGATCGGTCACCAAAGCGTTCAAGACAGTATGTTCCTTGACGGTTTGGAAGACGCCTATGACAAAGGTCGGCTTATGGGCTCATTCGCTGAGGACTGCGCTGAAACCTACCAATTCACGCGTACGGCCCAAGACGACTTTGCACTGACGTCCCTTTCTAACGCGATTGCCGCGCAAAACGGCGGCGGGTTTGCGCGCGAGATCGCACCAGTCACGGTTCGGTCGCGCAAGTCCGAGATCGTTGTGGATTCAGATGAGCAACCAAGTGCGGCACGCCCCGATAAAATCCCCAAGCTCAAGCCTGCTTTTCGCGAAAATGGGACCGTGACGGCGGCGAATGCGTCAAGCATATCTGATGGCGCATCTGCCCTTGTGATTGCCCGGGAAGGTGCGACAGATGGGCCGTCACGTGCGCGTATCATCGGGCATGCAAGCCATGCACAAGCTCCGAACCTATTTACAACCGCACCTGTGCCCGCAACGCAAAAGCTGCTCGCAAAAATCGGCTGGTCTGTTGATGACGTCGATCTTTGGGAAGTAAACGAGGCCTTTGCGGTTGTCCCAATGGCGTTCATGCACGACTTGAACATCCCGCGTGAGATATTGAACGTGAACGGTGGCGCCTGCGCATTGGGGCATCCGATTGGCGCATCAGGCGCGCGCATTATCGTGACGCTGTTGCATGCCCTAGAGGCGCGAAACCTTAAGCGTGGCATCGCTGCGATTTGCATTGGTGGTGGTGAAGGCACTGCCATTGCGATAGAGCGCCCATAGTCTATTCCGGCCACAAACACCGCAAAGGATCTAAGCGATGCGCGTTGATTACGACCTTTTGGCAAAAACAATTGCAGCGCTAACCGAAGGTGAAACCGACGTGGTGTCTTTGATGGCCACGGTCGCATGTGAAGTTCACCATGCGGATACGCGGTTCGCTTGGACGGGTTTTTACCGTGTCACTGGGCCTGAAGTGTTGAAAGTCGGACCGTACCAAGGTGGGCACGGCTGTCTTGTAATCCCGTTCTCGCGTGGGGTCTGTGGTGCTGCCGCCCGTACTGGAACCACGCAATTGGTGGCTGATGTGGATGCGTTTGTGGGTCATATCGCTTGTGCAAGTTCAACACGGTCCGAGCTGGTGTTGCCGGTTTGGAATGATGCCGGAACATTGCTTGGGGTGTTTGACATCGACAGCGATCAGCCTGCGGCATTCGACGGTGATGATGCCACGCATATGGCATCAATTTTGAAGGCGACCTTTGCCGTAGCAAGATAAATCACCGCGCGTGAAATTTTTCTTTGCTTTTTCCTGCATGCTGAGGCAGCATGAAAAATGAGCTACAATTTTCACGGAATCACGATGCTTCACAAGCTACCAGCTGAAGTACGCACCCTAGGCGCAGATTTACGGGCCCTGCGCAAGGCGCGTGGACTGACGCTTGCGTCGATGGCGGATGATTTAGGCAAATCCGTTGGCTGGCTTAGCCAGGTTGAACGCGATATTTCAGAGCCAAGCATTGACGATCTGCGGGCTTTTGCACGGATGTTGGACGTGTCGGTTTCCAGCCTGTTCCGCGTCGCGGCAGCCGTTGGTGAAGAAGGTTTCATCGTGCGCAAAACTGCCCGACGTCCGATTGGGTCTCGTGAAGCAGGGCTTGTCGAGGAACTGCTTTCGCCGGATCTGACCGATGACTTTGAGGTTGTGCATTCTGCATTCGAGGCTGGAGCGACCATGACACACGCGGTTTGCCGGCCGACCCAAGAAGTGGGCTACATCGTATCTGGTCAGCTTGATCTGTGGATTGACGACACCTGTTTTCACCTAAATCCGGATGATAGTTTTCGCATTCGTGGTCAGCATTACCGCTGGGCCAACCCCCATGATGTGCCTTGCAAGGCGATCTGGGTCATCGCACCGCCTGTTTATTAACGGGCAAAGAATTACGCCCAAATTGGGTTGCAACGACAATATTCCGACAGAGTTCGGCAACAGGAGCAAGACCTATGAGCGATTTTCCAACAACGGCCCGTGTGGTCATTATCGGAGGCGGCGTTGTCGGTGTATCAACGCTTTACCATCTTGCGTTGGCGGGATGGACTGATTGTGTTTTGCTGGAAAAAAACGAATTGACCGCTGGGTCCACGTGGCACGCCGCAGGCAACTGTCCGTCGTTTTCCACGTCTTGGGCGATCATGAACATGCAGCGGTATTCGCTGGGGCTTTATGCAGGGTTGGCTGACGAGGTCGACTACCCGATGAACTATCATGTGACCGGATCCATCCGGCTCGCGCATTCCAAAGAACGGATGCAGGAATTTGAGCGCGCCCGTGCGATGGCCAACTATCAGGGTTTGAATATCGACATGATGTCGAATCATGACATGAAAGATGCGTATCCGTTTCTTGAAACACACGATCTTGTGGGCGGCATGTGGGATCCTGATGATGGTGATATTGACCCCGCGCAGTTGACCCAAGCGCTTGCCAAAGGCGCCCGTGCGCTGGGCGCGCGTATTGAGCGGTTCTGCCCTGCCACGGGTGTGACCCGCGATGGCGATGAATGGATCGTGCATACCGACAAAGGCGATATTCGCTGTGAAAAGGTGGTGAACGCCGCTGGTTATTATGCGCAGCGCGTTGGTGAATGGTTCAAACCTTACGGTGGGCGCACTGTGCCAATGGCCACTATGTCGCACCAGTTTTTCCTGACCGAAGAAATTCCGGAACTGAAGGAATGGACCGAAACTGAGGGCCGCAAAGTCCCGCTGCTGCGTGATGTCGACAGTTCCTATTACCTGCGCCAGGACAAAAACGGCCTGAACCTTGGCCCCTACGAGCGGAACTGCAAGGGTCACTGGATGTCACCGACTGACCCGATGCCCGAAGACTTTAGTTTCCAGTTGTTCCCGGATGATCTTGAGCGTCTTGAATGGTATATCGAGGATGCGATGGCGCGTGTGCCGATCCTTGGCACCAGTGGTGTTGGCCGTGTCATCAATGGACCGATCCCATATGCGCCTGATGGTCTGCCGCTGATGGGCCCAATGCCCGGTGTGCCGAATGCTTATGAAGCCTGCGTGTTTACCTTTGGCATCACCCAAGGTGGTGGTGCGGGCAAGGTGATGGCTGAATGGATCACTGAGGGCGAAACCGAGTGGGATATGTGGGCCGTCGATCCGCGCCGTTACACGGATTACACTGATCAGGATTATTGTGACCGCAAAGCAATGGAAGTTTACGGCCACGAATACGCCATGCATTTCCCGCAGCATGAATGGCCTGCGGCACGCGACAAAAAGCTGTCACCAGTTGATGTGAAAATACGTGAATTGGGTGGCGTCATGGGCGCGTACAACGGTTGGGAACGGGCCAATTGGTTTGCCAAAGACGGAGACGATATAGCCGAGAAATCCACCCATACATGGGATCGCAACGGCCCGTGGCAGCCGCGCATCAAAGAAGAATGCGAAGCCGTGCGCGACGGCGTTGGTGTTCTTGACCTGCCGGGGTTCTCTCGATTCAATTTATCCGGTGACGGTGCTGCCGAATGGCTGCGCGGTATGATCGCTGGCGCATTGCCGAAAATTGGACGCATGAACCTTGCGTATTTCGCAGATAGCCGGGGCCGGATTTTGACAGAGATGTCGATGATGCGTCACGGTGAAGACACGTTTACCTTGATCACAGCGGCCAGTGCGCAGTGGCACGATTTTGAAGTACTGCGCGACAGTTTGCCTGCCACCCTAAGCCTGACTGATCACACAACTGAATTTTCCACGCTAATCGTAACGGGGCCCAAGGCTCGTGATTTGTTCACGGCGCTGGGCACAGATGCCGACCTGTCGCTTGGCTGGTTGACCCATCAAACGGCCAAGGTGGCAGGCGTTGATTGCGCGCTTGCGCGTGTGTCATTTGCCGGCGAGTTGGGTTGGGAAATCCATGCGACGAGCGCCAATATGCCCGCGCTTTATGCGGCTGTGCTGGGGGCTGGTGCCGTCCCGTTTGGGATGTATGCGCTGAATTCCCTGCGGATCGAAAAAGGGTACCGCGCATGGAAGGGCGATCTGACGACAGATTATTCCTTGCTCGAAGGTGGCGTGGAACGGTTTATCAAGTTCGATAAGCCCCAAGATTTCCCCGGCAAGGCAGCGTTGCTGGCAGAAAAACAGCAGGGCAGCAAAAAGCGGTTCGCGACGCTTGTGATGGATGAAGACTGCGCCGCAGATGCGCCCTATATGTCGACGGTCCTGTATGATGGCAAAGTCGTGGGTGAAACCACATCGGGTGCATATGGTTACCGCGTGAACAAGTCGATCGCACTGGCGATGATCCAGTCTGATTTGGCCGTTGCAGGGACTAAGGTTATTGTGAACATCTTTGGTCAAGATGTGACTGCCACGGTGCAAGCCGATGCGCCACTGTGGGATCCCGACAACGCCCGTATCCGTGCCTAAGCGAATGCGGGCAGCTTCATCGCAAACGGCTGTTCGTGCGCCACAGCATTGCAATATTGCTGTGGCTGATGGGTTTGTTCTTACGGAAATGGCGGGTGTCGTTGACGTGCTTCGCTTGGCAAATCGGCTGAGCGGGCAAGACGTGTTTTCTTGGCGCTACCTGTCTCACTTTGGCGGACCAATTAGCAGCAGCAGCGACGCCGTGGTGCAGACATCCATCTTTCCGACGCAGCCAGATACACAATATCTTATTGTGCTTGGCAATGCGGATGCGGAGCATCCCGATTTGACGATGGGTGTGGTGTTGGGGCGGTATTCGTCGCGCCAATCGCGTGTCATTCTGTTGTCAGAGGCCGCGACGCGTTATATCGCAGATCGCGGGCAGTCCGCCGCAAATTATACGACGCATTGGGAAAACCGCGCCATTTTGCGGGAACGGCTCGGTTTGTTTGAAACTGGTGCAGCACTTGCGGCTGACGACGGCGTTGTAATGACCTGTGCTGGGATGGGGGCGACAGTGGATATGATGCTTTCCATCGCAGCACTGCACCTATCGTCTGCCGCAATGATGACTGTGGCCGATGTTTTGCTTCACGAACGTATTCGGCATTTTAATACCTTGCAGCCTTATGCAGGGCGGGCTGTGCATGCGACGGGTGACGACGATTTGGATGTTTGTGTCGGATTAATGCAGTCCAATATCGAGGTGCCGTTGCCCATCGCGACAATCGCAACGCAGGCCAAGGTGTCAAAGCGGTCGTTAGAGCGGAAATTCCACAAGATCATGCAGACCACACCAAATGGATATTACCGCGAATTGCGACTGGCGCACGCCAACAACCTGTTGTTGAACACCAACATGACCATTCAAGAGATTGGTCTTGCGACGGGTTTTTCTAGCGGATTCGCACGCGTTTACCGCACGGTATTTGGGATGACCCCGAATGCATCGCGCCAAAAGCGGATTGGCCGTAGAGAAAACGCCAGTTATGGCGCAAATTAAACACTGTGGCTGCGCCAATTTGATAAAGTGCAGCCAATACATGAGGGTGACTGAATGATCACGATTCTTGATGGGGGAATGGGCCAAGAACTGGTGGCCCGTGCAGGCAAAGCGACTGGACTTTGGTCAGTTCAAGCACTGCTTGATAACCCTGACATGGTGCGCGCCGTACACGATGATTATTTTGCCGCAGGTGCCGATGCTGCAACAACCAACAGCTATTCTGTCCTGCCGGATCGGTTTGAAACGCATGGTATCGGCGACCAGTTGGATCGGCTTGCGGTGTTGGCATGCGAATTGGCCTGTCAGTCACGCGATGCGCACGGCAGCGGCTTGGTGCTTGGCGCGCTTGGCCCGCAGGGGTTTTCATATCAACCCGACAAATGCCCCCCTGCTGATAAAGCCGCCGAAGTTTACGCCCACTTGGCCCATGTTCATGCCCCATTTGTGGACGCGCATATCCTTGAGACAATGTCGTCCGTTGATCAGGCCCGTGGCGGGCTTATGGGTGCTGGCGTGACAGGCAAACCTGTCTGGTTGTCACTGTCTGTCGATGACGCTGACGGGACAAAGCTGCGGTCAGGCGAGCCGATCACAAATATGATTCCCGTCATCGCGGAATTTAATCCGCATGTCGTATCGATCAATTGCTCGCTGCCCGAAGCCGTCAGCCAAGCCATCCCGTTGCTGGCCAAAACGGGCGTGACGGTTGGTGCATACGCAAACGGGTTCACAGGCATTGCAGATGATTTTGATCACATCGGGGCTACCGTTGATGTGCTTGAGGCACGCACAGATCTTGGGCCTGCCCGCTATGCTGAATTTGCTCAACTTTGGGTCGATGCTGGCGCCACTGTGATCGGTGGCTGCTGTGAAGTTGGGCCTGCTCATATTGCCGCTCTTGCGGCGCGTTTCAAATAAGGAAAACCTGCCATGGTTAATGTTCCCACTTCTGCCCGCGTTGTCATTATTGGGGGTGGCGTTATCGGGTGTTCTGTTGCGTATCACCTAGCAAAACTGGGTTGGAAGGACATCGTTTTGTTGGAACGCAAACAGCTCACATCAGGAACGACATGGCACGCGGCGGGCCTGATCGCGCAATTGCGCGCGACGGCCAACATGACCAAGCTCGCGAAATACTCCCAAGAACTATACGGTAATTTGGAGGCTGAAACAGGCGTTGCTACAGGTTTCAAACGGGTTGGGTCCATTACTGCGGCCTTAACGCAAGAACGCAAAGAAGAGATTTTCCGCCAAGCGGCGATGGCGCGCGCGTTCGGTGTTGAAGTCGAGGAAATCAGCCCAAAAGAAGTTAAAGAACGCTACGAACATCTGAACATCGACGGTGTGACCGCCGGCGTTTACCTGCCGCTTGATGGGCAAGGCGACCCTGCAAACATCACGTTGGCTTTGGCAAAAGGGGCGCGTCAAAATGGTGCCCAAGTGATTGAACGCACTGCTGTGACCAAGATCAATCGCGATGGTCGTCGGGTGAAATCCGTGGATTGGAGCAGCGGAACCGAGACAGGCACAATCGACTGCGACATGATCGTGAACTGTGGCGGTATGTGGGGCCACGAAGTTGGTCGCATGGCGGGCGTCAACGTCCCGCTGCATGCCTGCGAGCATTTCTATATCGTGACCGAGGCGATTAAGGGGCTGACCCAAATGCCGGTCCTGCGCGTCCCCGACGAATGTGCGTATTACAAAGAAGACGCAGGAAAAATCCTGCTCGGTGCATTTGAACCCAACGCCAAACCGTGGGCGATGGGTGGCATCCCGAAGGACTTCGAGTTTGACCAGCTTCCCGAAGATTTCGACCACTTTGAGCCAATCTTGGAACAAGCCGTAAATCGGATGCCGATGCTAGCAGAGGCGGGCATTCACACGTTCTTTAACGGACCGGAATCGTTCACGCCAGATGATGCCTACCACCTTGGTCTTGCGCCAGAGATGGACAATGTGTGGGTCGCAGCGGGTTTCAATTCGATCGGCATCCAATCGGCTGGTGGCGCGGGGCAAGCGCTGGCGGTATGGATGGATGCAGGTGAAAAGCCGTATGATTTGGGCGATGTCGACATCAGCCGCATGCAGCCATTCCAGGGCAACAAATATTACCTGTTTGAACGGTCCAAGGAAACGCTTGGCTTGCTTTACGCCGACCATTTTCCATTCCGCCAAAAGGCAACAGCGCGGGGCATTCGCCGCACGCCGTTCCACCAGCACCTGCTGGATCAAGGTGCAGTGATGGGCGAATTGGCTGGTTGGGAACGGGCCAACTGGTTTGCGAACGAAGGGCAGACGCCGGAATACGAATATTCGTGGAAGCGTCAGAATTTCTTTGGAAATGTCGCGGCTGAATTGGGTGCGGTGCGCACCAATGTCGGCATGTACGACATGTCATCGTTTGGCAAGATTCGTGTCGAAGGGCGCGATGCTGTCGGGTTCATGAACTACGTCGGCGGCGGTCACTATGATGTTCCGGTTGGTAAAATCGTCTACACGCAATTCCTCAATAACAAGGCGGGGATCGAGGCGGATGTGACCGTCACTCGACTGTCAGAAACGGTGTTTCTTGTGGTGACGCCAGCAGCCACGCGTTTGGCCGATCAGGTCTGGATGCAGCGTAATATCGGCGATCATAATGTTGTGATTACTGACGTCACTGCTGGCGAAGGGGTGATTGCGGTCATGGGCCCAAATGCGCGTAAATTGCTGCAAGCTGTGTCGCCCAATGATTTCTCTAACGACGTAAACCCGTTTGGTACTGCGCAAGAGATCGAACTGGGCATGGGGATGGCACGCGTGCACCGCGTGACTTACGTGGGCGAGCTGGGCTGGGAAGTGTACGTATCTTCCGACATGGCCGCACATGCGTTCGAGGTACTGCACGCTGCAGGTCAAGACATGGGCGTTAAGCTGTGTGGCATGCATATGATGGACGCGGGCCGGATCGAAAAAGGGTTCAGACACTTTGGCCATGACATCACCTCAGAGGATCACGTGTTAGAGGCTGGGCTTGGGTTTGCGGTGAAAACTGACAAGCCCGCGTTTATCGGACGCGATGCCGTTCTGCGCAAAAAGGATGAAGGTTTGAATAGCCGCTTAGTCCAATTCAAACTGACCGATCCAGAGCCGCTTTTGTATCACAACGAACCTGTCATGCGCGACGGCGAGGTCGTTGGCTACCTGTCGTCGGGCGTTTACGGCCACCATATGGGCGCCGCGATGGGCATGGGCTACGTGCCGTGTAAGGGCGAAACCGTGGCAGAAGTTTTGGCATCAACCTACGAGATCGACGTCATGGGCACCCGGATCAAAGCAGAGGCGAGCCTTAAGCCGTTCTACGATCCAAAATCAGAACGCGTCAAAGGGTAAACCCGCGCAAATAGAAAGGCCCCGCAGGTGCAAACCTTGCGGGGCCTTTTTGCGTTTTGTAAGCGGGTTTACTTGTCGTCAGTGGTTACTGCCCGCGGACCAAGCGCATTCAACCCTTTAAGAATGTCGATCGCATAGGCCAGTTGATAGTCGTCTTCACGCAATTCCGCGGCGGCTTGGGCGCGGTCGCGGTCTTCTTCAATCTGGCGGATCTCGTCTTCGGTTAGGCTGTCGTTGTCCAAAGACCCACGCAGATCGGCTTCTGACCGGAACCCTGTTGCCTCTTCCTCATCGGACGGACGGGCGCGGGGCTGTTCGACGATGATGTCTGGCGAAATGCCTAAGGCTTGAATGGACCGACCTGACGGAGTGTAATACCGCGCCGTTGTAAGGCGCATGGCGCCGTCGCCCTGCAATGGAACAACCGTCTGCACGGACCCTTTGCCGAATGATTTGGTGCCAACAACGATTGCACGACGATGATCTTGCAACGCACCCGCGACGATTTCAGATGCTGAGGCAGAGCCGCCGTTGATCAGCACAACAATCGGTTTGCCTTCGGCCAGATCGCCGACAGCTGCATTATAGCGGTCACTATCGTTTGGTTCACGGCCACGGGTGGACACGATTTCGCCAGCCTCTAAGAACGCGTCGGACACATAAATTGCTTGGTTCAGCAAGCCGCCTGGATTGTTGCGAAGATCAAGAATGATCCCGTCGACATTGTCCAAACCACCAGCCTCTCCGATTTGGTCTTCTAAGCCGGATTTCAGGTCTGGGTATGTCTGATCGCTAAATGTGGCGATTCGCAAGACAATGGCATTGCCTTCGGTCCGGCTGCGCACCGCTGTCAGTTTGATCGTGTCGCGAATGATGGATACTTTAAGCGGCTCGACTTCGCCTTCACGCACAACTGTAATTACGATCTCGGAACCGACAGGACCACGCATGAGATCAACTGCCTCGTCTAGCGTCAGGCCAAGTACATTCTCACCGTCAACCGCAGTGATAAAATCACCTGCAAGAATACCTGCGGCATCAGCTGGTGTACCATCCATTGGCGAGACGACTTTGACCCAACCTTCTTCTTGAGTAACTTCAATGCCAAGTCCGCCAAATTCACCACGCGTCTGAACGCGCATCGCGGCGGCATCATCGGCGGATAAATAGCTCGAATGCGGATCAAGTGATGTAAGCATCCCGTTAATCGCGGCTTCGATCAGGTCCTTTTCTTCGACGTCTTCGACGTAACCAGCGCGGATGCGTTCAAAGATGTCGCCAAACAGATCAAGCTGTTCGTAAACGCTTGCGCTATTTGCAGCCTCTTGGGCGAGTAGGGGGCCGGCAATTTGCGTTGTTGCGATCAAACCCAAAAGGGTACCGCCACCGGCTGCCATCATTAGCTTTTTCATAAATATATATGTCCTATCTGTCGTTCAATACGAACCAGTCGGTTGGGTTTACCGAACTCTGCCCTTCTCTGACCTCAAGATAAAGGGTCTGTGACGCCACACCGCCAAAATCGACCTCTCTTTGGGTCAAGATTGCGTTAGCATCGGGCGCATCTCCGCCCAACAGCCCAATCGGCGACCCTTGCGGGATGACCTGACCGGCTTCACCAAACACTTCTTGCAGTCCCGCAATGACGAAAAGAACGTCGGCTGCTGGTTCAAGAATGATGACATTACCATAGTCCAGCAGCGGACCACGGAACAAGATTGTTGCGGCTGCGGGTGTGGTGACCAGCGCGCGTGGTCTTGCAGCAAGGATTACGCCGGGTCTGCGAATACCGGCCGCATCCGGCGCGTTAAACTGACGAATGACTTGACCTTGCACTGGCAGCGACAAGTTTCCTTTTTGTGTTGTGGCGTCGACGGGGACCGTGTCCCGAACAAAACTGTCACTAAGCCCAGATGCGAAGCCCGTAAGCGTTTCAGTACTCGCCAACAAAAGCGCCGTTTGAATCGGATTTTCAACAAAGCGTAGCGGCAGATCGGTCCGTTCAGAAATGGCCATGGACAGCGCAGACCGCGCAGATTGCACGCCGTTTAACCCATCTTGCAGGGTGCTGGCCGCACTTTCCTGTAAAGTCCGCAACAAGGCAATTTCTTCTAGTTCGGTGCGCAGTAGATCGACTTCGGCCTGAAGCGCGGGGGCCACTTCGGCAACCATCATGCCAGACCGTGCAGTTCCCGTCGGCCCTGACGGGTGCAAAAGCAACAACGGCGCCGGTGCGCGACCCATGGTTTGCAAAACACCGAGCAGGCGCCCAACTTTTTCGGATTTTGTGGCGAGCGCGGTTTCCAATGTTGTTTGTCGGATCGCGGCGCGGCGCAGCCCGTCGCGCATGGCGATCAGCCCATCCTCATAGGCACGGACTGTTTGGGTCAACGCAGCCACGCGATCGCGGGCACCTTGGGCTTGCGCCAATGTGATGCCCGCTTGCGTCAAGCGATCAGCGGCAGCGATTGCAGCCTCGGCTGGGGTTTGGGCGTTGGCAATGCCAGCCCACAGAACCAAGATGATCGCGAAAAAGCGCATCAATCAATCAAACTCTGGCCAGTCATCTCGTCTGGTTGAGGCAGGCCCATAAGTGCAAGCAGACGTTGGGGCCAAATCGGCCAAACGCCCGTTATGCAGGGATGCACTATCCGGCCCGCCAACCAGTGCGACTGGCACAGGATTAAGCGTATGCGCGGTGTGCGGACCACCTGTTTCAGGGTCGATCATCATTTCACAATTGCCGTGATCAGCGGTGACGATCATCGCGCCACCTGTGGATTTCAGCGCTTCAAGCACCTTACCCATGCTGTGATCCACCGCTTCGCAAGCTGCGATTGCCGCACTCAGATCGCCAGTATGCCCAACCATATCAGGATTGGCGAAATTCGTAATAATTAGGTCATAGCCGTCGTGGATTGCGCCGACAAAGGCGTCGGCTACTTCACCGGACGACATTTCAGGCTGTAGATCATATGTCGCCACTTTAGGTGACTGCGGCATAAAGCGATCTTCGCCGGCTTCAGGAACCTCAACGCCTCCGTTCATAAAGAACGTGACGTGCGGATATTTTTCAGTCTCTGCCAAGCGGAATTGCCGTAATCCGTGTTGGGCGACCCATGCTCCAAGGGTGTTATTAATCACCCGCTTTGGAAACACTGTTTCATACCAAGCCGCATGTGCGTCAGAATAATTGACCATGCCAAGCCGCGCGATCAGCGTGGGCATTTCGCGGGGGAACCCGTCAAAGTTTGGATCAGCGATGGCGGCAAGAATTTCGCGGGCGCGGTCAGACCGGAAGTTTAGGCAGAACAGCCCGTCGCCTTTTGCAAACCCAGCATAGTCACCAATGACTGTTGCGGGGATGAATTCATCCGTTTTGTCCGCCGCATATGCAGCGTCAATCGCGGCCTGCGGGTTGGCTGCAATGTCACCTTTACCTAGAACAACCGCGTTATAGGCAGTTTGCACACGTTCCCACCGATTATCGCGGTCCATTGCGTAATAACGGCCAATCACAGTGGCGATCTTGGAAGATGGAGGCAGGGCATTTTCAAGCTGGGCCATAAACGCCTTGGCGCTTTTGGGGGCCACGTCGCGGCCATCAGTCATCGTGTGGATAACCGATGCAACACCTGCTGCATCCAGCGCAATTGCGGCTGCAATGATATGTTTAACATGACCGTGCACGCCGCCGTCGGACACAACGCCCATCAGGTGTGCGGTACCGCCGCTGGTTTTCATCTGGTCAATGAATTTCACAATGGCGGCTGCGCGCGCAAAACTGCCGTCTTCAATCGACAGTTCAATCTGACCAAGATCCATTGCGACAATGCGGCCAGCGCCGATGTTTGTATGGCCGACTTCAGAATTGCCCATCTGTCCTTTTGGCAGGCCCGCGTCATTGCCGTGGGTCAACAGTTGGGCGTGGGGGCCGCGCATGATCGCGTCGAAATTTGGGGTGCTTGGCTAAGGCAGGGGCGTTGCCCGCCTTAACGTCGCTTAGGCCCCAGCCATCCAAAATACACAACACAACGGGTTTGGGGGTGGGCATAGGGTGGCTCCTGCGGATTGATTTAGGTGGCTGTCTATCCCATCGTGCGGGGCACCTTCAAATGCGGTGATACGGCCCGCCACGATAAAATAGAGGCGGCGCGGTAAAGCTGTTCGGCCAACATCACGCGGACAAGCATATGCGGCCAGACCATTTTGCCAAATGACAGAGCAGCATCAGTGCGCGCGCGCGCAGTGCAGGGTCAATGCCATCGGCGCCACCAATGATGAAACGCTACATCTTGGCGGCCTTGATCGCGCCAGCCCGCAAGTTGATCGGCAAATTGAGGGGATGTTTGAACGCGGCCGCGTTCATCCATTACGCAAATTAATGATCCAGACGGAATGGCGCGATCAAGCAAGGCGGCCTCGGCTGTCATGCCGCCACCTTTCTTATCCTCGACCTCAATCAGCTTGGCAGGGCCAAGGGCAAGGGCGCGGCCCGTGCGGTCAAATCTGGTGAGATAATCATCATAAAGGTCGCGCTCTGGGCCGCTGCGAAGGCGGCCCACGGCGCAGATATGCACACGCATTATTCGGTAGTCGCCGGACCCATGCCTGGCTGCCACATCTTTTCAAGCTGATAAAATTCGCGAACCTCTGGGCGAAACAGGTGCACAATGACATCGCCGGTGTCGATCAGAACCCAATCGCCAGTTGTGCGACCTTCGATTTTGGACAAAATGCCAAAATCAGTTTTGATTTGCGCTACCAGCTTTTCAGCCATGGCAGATACTTGGCGCGACGATCGACCGGAACCGATGACCATATGGTCGCCAATCTCGGACTTGCCTTTGAGGCTGATGGTAACAACTTCTTCGGCTTTGTTTTCATCAAGGGATTTCAGAACAGCCGCCAAAATGGCATCGCTGGTTGCGGTTTTGCAAGCGGTCATTTTGTCGCCTGCAACGTCGGCCACATCTTTGGCCGTTGTGGATAAAGACAGTTCATTGTCCTCCGGTTGGGTTACGCTGGTCAAATGCTCCAGCGCGAAGCTAGGTTCAAGCTAACAACTGGCGCGTGGAAATTCAACTCACTCTTACGGTGTTTTACATGGGGTAAAGGGGGTATTTGGGCGTTCTTTGGCCTGTTGGCCTGTAGATCCGCGCAAATCGGGTGAATGTTGCGCGTTGCACAAATGAGCCAAGAGAATCCCACGCTGCGCGCGCCTGAGGCGTCCGATCCTAATCTGGCAACTGATCGTTCTTATGGACTTTGATCTCGCGTTGGGGGAATGGGATAGAGATGCCATTGGCAGCGAAGCTGTCCCAAAGGGCCAAGAAAACATTGCCCCGAATATTGGTCAAACCGCCTGTCGGATCGCTGATCCAAAACCGCAAAATGTAATTAACTGAGCTGTCGTCAAAGCCCACGATGTGGCAAACAGTTGGGCGTGTTGTGAGCACACGGTCCACGCTTTGGGTCGTTGCAATTGCTAGCTTTCGGACCTCATGTGGGTTGTCGCCGTAAGCGGTGCCGAAATTAATATCCAACCGGACAAAGTCGTTTGAATGAGACCAGTTGACCACTTGGCCGGTGATCCGGTCTTCGTTTGGAATCAGGTATTCTTTGCCGTCCCGTGTTACGACGGACACATACCGCGCGCCCAGTGAATTGATCCAACCGAATGTGCTGCCAAGGCTGATGACATCGCCCGGTTTGATTGATTTATCGAGCAGGATGATCACGCCAGACACAAGGTTTGACACGACCTTTTGCAAACCAAAACCAAGGCCAACACCGATGGCACCAGACAGAACCGCAAGACCAGTCAAATCAATGAAAATCGCCTTAACGCCCATATAAAACGCAGCGCCGTAAAACCCAATCTGCAACGCTTTGACGATCAATACCTGCATGGATGGGCTGATGTCTTCGTTAGCTTTGATCCGGCTTGTGGTTGTCATCGTGACAAACCGCGCCAACGCAACCAGTACGCCGATGATAACAATTGCTTGGATAATGAGCAGGGCAGAGATGCGGAAATCGCCCATGCTAAATCCAGCGCTATCTAACCACGAGGTCGCGACATCCTGCAGGCCCAAAATTTGTAACGTCACATACGTCCACGCGCCGTACCGCACGATTTTACGAAAAAACGGGCTCTTGATTAGGCGTGTGACAAAGACGATCAGCAACCATGCAAGCGCGAGCGTGGCAATTTTCGCCAAGAAATAGCTGTGACTTGGCCATGTGACCTCTTTCATGACCGCAACGGTAATCCAAATCAGGGTGACGAAAAAATCGCGTGTAGCCGTTGATGGATAACGGCCAAGATGCGCATGCGCCATTTTGGCCAATTTTCACGGGTCGCCATCCAAGCCCGAATACGTGGCCCCAAAGCGACCCTAAGCAGATGCGCGACAACAAATAGCCCGACGGCAATCGCCAGTTGATACAAGTTCCATGTGCGGAACATCGTCATAATGAATGCTTCAGCCTGACCCAGCAGCGATTGGCCGGCATCAAAGATTTGGTCGAATTGAAGCATATCTTGGCCTGATGCCGTCGTTTGGTCGTGCCGCGCCATGTCTGCCCTGTCTTCTGTTACTGCATTGTTGCACGGCGCGGCGTGTCCGATCAAGCAACGCCCTTGTGAGATGCGTCAATGATCTATAAATGAAAGCGTATGAAACCAGTTTTTCACCTCGTTTTCGACATGGACGACCGCGCCCGCCTGCCTTGGCGGTTCTACGGTGCTGCTTGCACTATTCTCGCAAGGGGCTGATCCCGCTCGCCTTGTCCACGTCCCCCAAACACACACCATATCTATTTTACAGGAGGGTGCTTTATGTCCCCCAAAACGATCTATGACAAAATTTGGGATGCCCATGTCGCCCACGAGGCTGATGACGGTACCTGCCTGCTTTATATCGACCGTCACCTTGTTCATGAAGTGACAAGCCCGCAGGCGTTTGAAGGTTTGCGCACATCTGGCCGTAAGGTCCGCGCACCGGACAAGACTATCGCTGTGCCAGATCATAACGTGCCCACAACGCTGGACCGCGCCAACGCCGCCACAATGACTGAAGACAGCCGCATTCAGGTTGAGGCACTTGATAAGAACGCCAAAGATTTTGGCCTGCACTATTATCCGGTGTCTGACGTCCGTCAGGGTGTCGTTCATATTGTTGGCCCAGAGCAGGGTTGGACCTTGCCCGGCATGACCGTCGTTTGTGGTGACAGCCACACCGCGACACACGGTGCGTTTGGCTCGCTGGCTCATGGTATCGGTACGTCCGAGGTTGAGCACGTTTTGGCCACGCAAACGTTGATCCAGAAGAAATCCAAGAACATGAAGGTCGAGATTACTGGCAAACTTGCGCCCGGTGTGACTGCTAAAGACGTGACAATGGCTGTCATTGGTCTAACCGGCACCGCTGGTGGTACTGGCTACGTCATTGAATATTGTGGTTCGGTTATCGAAAGCCTGTCCATGGAAGGGCGCATGACCGTCTGTAATATGGCGATTGAGGGTGGCGCACGCGCTGGCCTGATCGCGCCTGATCAGACGACATACGACTATTGCAACGGTCGCCCGCACGCACCCAAAGGCGCTGCATGGGAGGCTGCGCTGACATATTGGAAGACGCTGTTTACCGATGAAGGTGCGCACTTTGATAAGGTTCTGACCATCAAAGGCGAAGACATTGCACCGCTCGTGACGTGGGGCACATCACCAGAAGACGTACTAGCGATTACTGATGTTGTTCCTGATCCGGCATCATTCGAAGGCGGCAAGGTTGGCGCAGCGCAGCGGTCCATCGACTATATGGGCCTGACCGTCGGTCAAAAACTTACAGACATCGAAATCGACACCGTGTTTATCGGGTCTTGCACTAATGGCCGGATCGAAGATTTCCGCGCTGCTGCTGCAATCTTGAAAGGCAAAAAAATCAAAGACGGCATGCGTGCGATGGTCGTGCCCGGGTCTGGTCTTGTCCGCGCGCAAGCGGAAGAAGAGGGCATCGCTCAAGTGTTTATCGACGCTGGATTCGAGTGGCGTCTTGCTGGCTGTTCAATGTGTCTTGCGATGAACCCTGATCAGTTAAAGCCGGGTGAACGTTGTGCGGCAACGTCGAACCGCAACTTCGAGGGCCGTCAAGGACGGGGCGGACGTACCCATCTTGTATCACCTGCGATGGCGGCTGCTGCTGCGATCACGGGCCGCCTGACTGACGTTCGGGATCTGATGTAATGACTGTGCGTCGGTGGAACTTCTTAGGGCTATTTGGGGCGGCTAATGCTGCCCCACTGCTGTCATTGCCCACATTTGGCAAGGCGGCTGGAATGGCCTGTTCGAAGTCCGCGATGCACGGCGCGACCATGCATGCGCAAGCGCGTGTTTCGCATAAGAATTAAAGGACGATACTCATGGAAAAATTCACTTCACTTAGCGGAATCGCGGCGCCGATGGACTTGGTCAATATCGACACTGATATGATCATCCCCAAGCAGTTCCTGAAAACGATCAAACGGTCTGGCCTCGGTGTGAACCTGTTTGACGAAATGCGCTATAATCTGGACGGATCGGAAATCTCGGATTTTGTTCTCAACCAACCAGCCTACCGCGATGCATCAATCCTCGTTGCAGGTGATAACTTTGGCTGCGGCTCGTCACGCGAACACGCGCCATGGGCAATTGCTGATTTTGGCATCCGCTGCGTGATCTCGACCAGCTTTGCGGATATCTTTTACAACAACTGCTTCAAGAACGGCATTTTGCCAATCGTTCTGCCCGAAGACCAGCGCGACGCGTTGATGAAGGACGCAGAAAACGGTGCGAACGCACGGATCGAAATTGATCTGGAAACGCAAACGGTTACTGGCGCAGGTGGGGAAACCTATCATTTCGAGCTTGACGCGTTCAAAAAGCATTGCCTGATGAACGGCCTCGACGACATCGGCCTGACGATGGAAAAGGTGACATACATCGGCACATTTGAAGCTGCTACAGCGACAAGCCGGCCTTGGGTTTAATCCAAACGGGCGCGCGATAATCGCGCGTCCACCCATTTTGAGGCAACAAGCACCTTAACAAAGGCGCCTGTTTACGCCTCCAAATCACCTTGATGGTTAGCGACACCCTTGCGACACTTGGGGTCAACCTATTGGGCACCCACAATATATTGTAGCCCTGTACTGCATGGCCTTTTGAATGCGCCAAAATGGTTGCAATCTCGCACGACCATCGTCGCAAAAGCGCCTCACTTTTTCATCTTATTTGTCAAAGACTTGAAGGGTGAACCAAAAGTGGGCAGAACTATGTCAATAATAAGGCAACCTGACGCACAAGCGCAGGATCATAATGGAACAAGGACGCGGCATCGTATCGCATCCGACCGTATTGAGGGTACAGTAGCAGTGTTTTCACGACTGCCAGGGGCTTTGGCCCGCGCAGCACTTGTGGTGCTGATGATCGTTACGCCGTCAGCAATGCTGCCGACGACTGGGTCTGATGGCGCCCAGATTGTGGCCTTCGTCGCTATATTTGCGGCCATATTTACCATTGTAGAGTATAGCGCCAGTAGTCCAAGTCTTATCGAATTCCGAAGCGCGCCACCATTTAATCGGCTGCGATTTGGCGCATTGTTTGCGACGGTGGTAACTCTTTCCGTCGTGTTTCGTGATCCGGATCAAGCCAACACTATCACCCGATTTTTCCAATTGATTGGTGAACGCATAGGCGGGTCAATTGACTTTCCCTATTCTCCGGTCCGCCTGATGCTTTTGGCAATGCCAGCAGATATGACAGTGGCGCAGCTCGAAAACGTGCGCACAGCGGTCGGCCTTAGCTACCTGATCTCATTATCGTCACTGGCGATGTTTGTGTTACTGCTCCGGCTACGTGGTTGGCCGCGTCACGCGGGTGCGTTCAACGTTTGGGTAAACCTACCAACCTTTGACCCAACCGCAGGCGGCGATGTTGTGGCGCGATTGAATCGGGACAGCCAAATTAACCTAATCTTAGGGTTCTTGCTGCCATTCTTTGTGCCTGCGATCCTCAAGCTGTCAGCGACGTTCATCAACCCGCTTTCACTGAGCGATCCATAGACCTTAATTTGGGCGGTGGCCGCATGGGCGTTCTTGCCAGCAAGTTTGTTGATGCGTAGCGTCGCGCTAAGCCGTGTGGCGCAGATGATCTATGTGCAACGCAAAGTGTTTACGCCAAGGCAGCAGCAGATGGCTTGTTGCCTGTCTAATCCTTCTTTGGACGCCGTATACGTCTGCTGAAACTTACCGCATAGCAACTTTCGCCGTCCCGTTAAGCCGGGACGGGCCCGGTTTGCTTTTGCGCGATCTTCGGAAAGGCAAAGATGTGCAAATCGCGTCGATTATTGCGGTAATTGCGACCGTTGCCCCAGACGTGCTTCTTCTTACTGACTTTGACTATGATTTTGATTCGATGGCGCTTTCAGCGTTTGTGCAATCCCTTGGTGCTGCGGGGTTGACCTACGACCATACGTTCGCATCCCGCCCGAATACGGGCCTGCCGACGGGATTAGATATGGATGGCAATGGTCGTACAGGCGAAGCGCGCGATGTCCAGGGGTATGGTTGGTTCAGTGGGGATGGCGGCATGGCCGTTCTATCGCGCTTTCCCATCGATCAGGATAATGTGGAAAACTTGTCGGATATACTTTGGCGCGATGTCGCGGGCGGGACCTTGCCAGCCATTGACGGGGTGCCATTTCCATCCCAGCAAGCGCAGGGCATCCAACGTCTTTCGACCAGCGGACATTGGGTCGTGCCTATTGCTCCGACAGGTGCAGCCCCATTTCATCTACTTGCCTGGTCAGCGACGCCACCCGTATTTGACGGACCGGAGGATCGAAACGGTTTGCGCAATCGCGATGAATTGTTGATGTGGGAAAACCGATTGGCAAATGACGCGCCTGCGTCATTTATCGTGCTGGGAAACGCCAACCTCGATCTGGTAGACGGCAGCGGTTTGCGTGATTCGACGGAAGCTTTTTTGAACCGTGCTGATTTGCAAGATCCGGCACCGCGCAGCGCAGGCGGTGCATTCGCCGCCAACCCCGATCAGATTGGGGACCCATCGCTTGATACGGCCGATTGGCCTGATTATGCGCCAGGTAATTTGTGGGTCAGCTATGTCTTTCCAGCCATGGATTGGACCGTTAGTGATGCTGGCGTATTTTGGCCGGCGCCCGGTGACTCAGATGCCAAGTTGCTTGGCGATGATGGGTTGGCCGCCGGACCGCATCGCTTGGTTTGGGTCGATGTCAGTCGGTAAGGTTGTGCCCTTGGTATCTTGATCCTGACGGCGCAAACCGCTAGGGCAAAGGCAACAGTTTTCAGCCAAGGATAAGCACATGTCTAACCCATCCCTATTGATCCTCGCCGGTGACGGCATCGGCCCCGAAGTCATGGATCAGGTCAAACGGATCATCGGATGGTTCGGCTACAAGCGCGATATGTCGTTTGACGTGTCTGAGGATCTTGTCGGCGGTGCGGCATATGACAAACACGGCGTCCCTTTGCACGATGACACGATGGCAAAAGCACAAGAAGTAGACGCGGTTCTGCTCGGTGCTGTCGGCGGTCCTGCGTATGATGATCTTGACTTTTCGGTCAAGCCAGAGCGGGGCCTGCTGCGCCTGCGCAAAGAAATGGACCTCTTTGCCAACCTGCGCCCAGCGCAGTGTTTCGACGCGCTGGCCGATTTCTCGTCGTTGAAAAAAGAACTGGTGACCGGCCTCGACATCATGATCGTGCGCGAACTGACGTCTGGCGTTTACTTTGGCGAACCACGGGGCATCCATATCGAAGACAACATGCGTGTTGGCATCAACACGCAGCGTTATACCGAAGCTGAGATTGAGCGCGGTGCACGTGCTGCGTTCGAGATGGCGATGAAGCGCGGTAAGAAACTTTGCTCGATGGAAAAAGCCAACGTGATGGAATCGGGTATTCTGTGGCGCGACGTTGTGACCGAAGTGCATGCCGACTATCCAGAGGTTGAACTGTCGCACATGTATGCTGACAACGGCGCTATGCAATTGGTGCGCGCACCAAAGCAGTTTGACGTCATCTATACCGATAACCTGTTTGGTGACATCCTATCCGACTGCGCGGCCATGCTAACGGGTTCCCTTGGCATGCTGCCATCGGCGTCGCTCGGTTCACCGATGGCCAACGGCCGTCCAAAGGCGATGTACGAGCCAGTACACGGGTCCGCGCCTGACATTACTGGCCAAGAAAAAGCGAACCCAATTGCCTGCATCTTGTCGTTTGCGATGGCGCTGCGCTATTCGTTTGATCTAGGCGACGAGGCAACGCGACTTGAGGCCGCTATCGAAACTGTGTTGGCCAACGGCGCACGCACTGGTGACCTGATGGGTCCAGAAGGCGGCACGCCATTGTCGACATCCCAAATGGGTGATGTGATCCTTGAAGCCCTCGACGCCTCCATTTTATAGCTGATCGTCACAGGTGCCGAGGCCGTCCTTTAGGGTGGGCTTGGTACGTTTTGCAGGTGTTAAACATACATTAAAATAGCGCACCTTCCGATGATATCTAGCAAGTGACCACATATGAGATGGTTATATTGTTATTGGTTCCATAAGGCTTTGAGGGCGGATCCGTTTACCTCCCTATATAACAAAGGAAACGTCATGTCTGGAAATATGCGTGGCGCGCTAATCGCGCTGTTGGCCTTTGGTGTTTTTTCAACGCATGACGTTGTAATCAAAACGCTAGGCGCAAGCTATTCACCAATTCAGATTGTATTCTTTTCGGTGGTGTTATCGTTTCCGCTTGCGACGATTATGTTGATGCGTGACAGCACCCAAGGCACGTTGATCCCCCGCCATCCGTGGTGGGTTGCGCTACGAACGCTTGCGGCAGTCGTGACCGGATTCACTGTGTTCTACGCATTTTCAAACCTGCCGTTGGCAGAGGTCTATGCGATCCTGTTTGCTGCTCCTTTGCTGATCACCGTTCTCGCGATTCCGGTTCTTGGTGAAACGGTGCGCCTGCGCCGCTGGATTGCGGTCATCGTTGGGCTGATCGGTGTGATCGTCGTGCTACGTCCGGGGCAAACCGACCTGACGCTTGGACATTTGGCTGCTTTGGCTGCAGCGGTTGGTGGGGCAGTCGCCTCGATCATTGTGCGAAAAATTGGATCAGTTGAGCGGCCAGTTGTGATGTTGCTCTATCCGATGGTCGCCAATTTTGTGATTATGGCCTTCTTGTTACCGCTCGTTTACGTTCCCATGCCGATCGAACATTTGGGGTTGTTTGGGATCGTGGCCGTCTTGGCATGGACCGCAAGTCGCTTGATCATTAGCGCGTACCAAGCAGGTGAGGCCGCAATTATTGCGCCGATGCAATACAGCCAGATCATTTGGGCCAGCATATATGGATTTTTCTTCTTTGACGAAGGGATCGATCTTACAACGGGCATCGGCGCTGGCATTATCATCGCCAGCGGCATGTATATCGTTTTGCGTGAAAGCCGCGGCAGCTCAGACAACACGCCAGTATTGCGCACGCGGTCACGCGGAGACACAGCATCAAGTCCGCGGATCAGTGTGTTGATGCGGTCTGTTGGAAAAATCCCGCCGCGTTTGCGCAAGCATTAATCGAGTGGAACAGCTGCAAAACTATGAGCGTCCGCGCGGTTCCAGCGGCTGCGGTAGCCGTAATCGCCGCCATTCGTATCCAATAGGAAACCGGTTGGCAAATAGGGGTTCGCTTCTTGGCCTTCGGTCATCTGGCCATCGCTTTTGCGGGTCATGAAGTGATAAGGTAAGAAACCCTGAGGGTCATGAAGCCCTGCCGCCCCCGCCATTTCACCAAGTGCCTTGAGGGTATTGGCGTGAAATCTGGCAACACGTTGGCTTTTGTCGGCAACGTTCAACGCCTTTTGGCGCTGTGGGTCTTGGGTCGCTACACCGACGGGACAATGGTTCGTATGACAGGCTTGCGCTTGAATGCAGCCGATCGAGAACATGTAACCGCGCGCGGAGTTGCACCAATCCGCACCCAGCGACATGGCGCGTGCGATGTCAAACGCACTGACCAATTTGCCAGCCGCGCCAATTCGTATCTGATCATGCAGGCCCGCGCCGCGCAGCGTTTTATGCACAACTAATAGGCCTTCAACCATCGGCATGCCGACGTGATTTGCAAACTCCAATGGCGCAGCACCTGTGCCGCCCTCAGTTCCGTCCACGACGATAAAGTCAGGTACGATGCCGGTCTTGATCATGGCTTTGACCATGCACATAAATTAGCGACGGTGCCCAATACATAACTTAAACCCAACGGGCTTGCCGCCAGATAGGGTGCGTAGTTGACCTAAGAATTCGCAGAATTCAATCGGGTTTGAAAATATTGAATGTGCGGGGGGCGACACGCAATCTTCGCCCATTGGCACACCACGTGCCTCTGCAATCTCTGCGGTGATTTTCGCCGCCGGCAGCATGCCTCCGTGGCCAGGTTTTGCGCCTTGGCTAAGCTTAACTTCAATCATCTTCACCTGATCGCTGGCCGCTTGTACCGCAAATTTATCGGGTGAGAACGAGCCATCTTCATTGCGACAACCGAAATAGCCCGATCCGACTTCATAAATCAGATCGCCGCCGCCTTCACGGTGATAGCGGCTGACACCACCTTCACCAGTGTCATGGGCAAAATTGCCGATCTTGGCGTCACGGTTCAGTGCGATGATCGCGTTGGCAGACAATGCGCCAAATGACATGGCGGAAATGTTGTAAAGCGACGCATCATAAGGCTGCTTTCAGTCCGGCCCACCAATGGTAACGCGAAAGTCAAAGTTATCGAAATGCACCGGAATAACCGAATGAGTTACCCAAGTGTAGCCGGCCTCATACCCCTGTTCTTGGGTCCCAAAGGGGCATTTGTTTTCGGCGCATTTTGCGCGTTGATAAACTAATGACCTTTATTCACGGTTAAACGGTTGCTCGTCTTTGTCACCTTCAATTAGGTACTGACGAATCTCTGGTCGAATTTTTTCAAATAGGAACCGAATGTGTCCAATTAGTGGATAGTTTTTGGTCACTGCATGGTGGTTTTGGCGCACGTCGTGGATGCCAAGGGCGGACAACCCTGCTAAAATCAGGAACGGTATAATCAGCCAACTGATCCAAAAACTGCCAATCAGGCATATGACGGTCAAGACGATAACGGCGGTAAAAACGCTATAGCGTTGGGTCGTAAGTAATTTCAGCAAGGTGAATCCTAACTGTAAATCCAAGTTACACACACCTTAGGGATCGAGGCTGCGCAGTCAAAGTAACTTTCAACTCAAAGGAATCACGATCAGGTAAATTCGAACGTTAAAAGTTGGGCGTCACGTTCGGAAGGTTCAACGCACGGATCAATTCGCGCAATTCCTGTCGAGCCGCAACATTGGAAATGTTCAGGCCTTTGACGCCTAGATCACGTAGATCAAGCAAGGTGAGCCCGCGTGGAAACAGTTCTCGGAAAATGACCCGTTCGTTAAAGCCAGGGGCTGTGCGGAAACCAATACGCTTGGCTAATTTATTGATGACCCGTTCCATCTTTTCTTTGTTAACCATTGCTTGGGCACCCATCCGGTTGCGCACAACGATCCAGTCAATCGGGGATAGGCCCGCTTGAGCACGCAATTGGCGCGCGTTCCAAACCATTTCGGAATAGACGGACGGGCCGGTGATATCTTCGCCATCGGTGTCCACATGGGCCAGCAGATCGAAATCGACAAAGCTATCGTTCAGCGGCGTGATCAGCGTATCAGCAAGGCTATGGGCGACTTGGCTTAGGCGCGTGTGCGATCCTGGGCAGTCAATCAGAATGAAATCGCTTTCAGGTTCCAGTCCAGCGACAGCCATCGAAAGGCGGTGGTCATAGACGTTTTCATCAGGACCAAGAGTTGCATGATCGACCTCTGGTAGATCGTGATAGCTAGGTGTCGGCAGGTCGAGCCCATTTTCGGCCATATATTTTTGCCGATTGGTAATATAGCGGCCCATTGTTTTCTGGCGCAGGTCCAGATCAAGACAACCAACCTTATGACCCATGCGCGACAATGCGGTCGCCACATGCATCGACACAGTCGATTTGCCCGCGCCGCCTTTTTCATTGCCTACGACGATAATATGCGCCATTGGTCCGCCCCTTTTGTCACTCTTACGGGCATCTATATGTGGAGGGGCGGCCAAGGGGAAGCAATGCTGAACAGCTGAATGCATTTTTGCGGGGGTTGTCAGGAACGAGACACATTGCTCGGCGTTATCCGGTAGACGTCTTCGGCCATTCCATAAGACTGTAGAAATCGACTGACAGAACCAAATGTTGCTGTCTCCACGATCTGTCCATGGTCATCTGTGTTCAGCGCGGGGGATGCGATTGCGGCGAATGCGCGTTTTACCCCACTGACTTGAACAACCTGCGGAACGAAATAGGCGTCAATATTTGCTTTGATTTGCCCGATGTCACTGGTGCCGTAAATACTGGCAACTAACGCATCCAACGTGTGTTCGGTACAATTCTGGTATTGGGTGGTGCGCGGATTGGCCAAAACGGAATAACGTGGATTATGAAGAGCGGCATAGGTCGGGCTTGCAATGACCGTCAGCAATTTGCGTTGTAGTTTTGGATCGGGAATAATGACCCCCGCGTCAAGGCGCTGGGCACCCGCAAAAAATTCCGCTGGGCTATCTTGGATCAGATCACTGCGGGTCCGGTCATTGCTGCGCTGGTACAGGTTATAAACGCGGCAGCCTTGGCCTTTGCTGCCGTCGGGCAAAGTAATCTGTGAGTAAACCCAAAGGCCAAGGTGGGTATACAGAATTCCATTGGGCATTTGGGCTGGATGACGGCCCATGCGGGCGACAATTGCGACACTTGCACCACGCGACGCAAGGTCTTGTTGGACGCGGTTGGCAAATGTCGCGACCTCGGCTTGGGGGAGGATCGATTGACCAGGCGTACTGCTTCCGGCTGTGGTGACGGTCGGCAACAGAACAATAAGCATGGTGGCGCAAAATTTTATGAAAAGGATCATATGATTTCCTGATGAGACTTAGTTGAGGGCAGGTGGGCCATTTGCGGTGATGGTTGTGGACGCGACTTGAGGCTGCAAAATCTCAGTGCCTGCCTGAAGCGAACCGCTACCAACTTCGGTAATTGCGGCGCCGGACACGACCATCGCGGCACCTGATACCAGCAATGGTAAGGCTACAACTGAGGCTGCTGGCTCTGCGAGTGCAACGGAACCAAAGTTGGCGGCGGCCACGCTATGACCTGCGGATTGTACGGCGTTTGTACTTGCTGCATCTGTGTGAGCCGCGGCGGACACTGACACGAGCAGAGCTAGGACGATTAATGATTTTGACATTTAACTTCTCTTTTGTGAGCGCCGTTCATCTTTATGACACGCAAACGTGTTGGGCCAATAGAAAAATGAACGGCGTTCACAACTCAATCAAACCGAACGCCAAGCAATATGTCACAAGGGTTGACTTTTAACTGGCAATCCACCATTTGCACCTCAACCGATGCATCCTGCCGCGTGTGCAGAGCAAGACGTAAAGTCCGTGCAAGGCATCGATTGATTTTCCGGTTCCCACATCACGCAGGGGGTCCAGCGCCTGATCGGCGTCGGGGCATGTGGCTCTGGCCGTCAGTATATGGGCGCAACCTGCACAGGCTTGTCCGCATTTGGCGGCAAGTCGACCCTTATGCGCGGGCCGATGCCCGCCAGAAAGATACTAATGGATTTTGATATGCTGGGCCTCGCGCCCCGTCTTGTAGCCAAGCTCAAAGAGCAGGGCATTACTGAACCAACCCCAATTCAATCCCAAGCAATACCGCACGCCATGAATGGCCGCGACGTGATGGGCCTTGCGCAGACAGGGACCGGCAAAACCGCCGCCTTTGGCCTGCCGATGATCGACGCGCTGATGAAAGCTGGTGTTAACCCGTCCGCCAAAACAGCACGCGGCCTGATCCTTGCGCCAACGCGCGAGCTGGCCAAGCAGATTGCCGACAACCTGACCAACTACACCCAAGGGAGCCACCTAAAGGTCGCTTTGGTCGTAGGCGGAGCTGGTATCGGCGCACAGATTAAGCGTCTGGAACGTGGTGTTGACCTTTTGGTCGCGACACCGGGCCGTTTGATCGACCTGATTGATCGCCGCGCCGTCCGCTTGGACGAGACCATCTATCTGGTTCTCGACGAGGCCGACCAAATGCTAGACATGGGCTTTATCCACGCATTGCGTAAAATTGCGCCACTGCTGGCGACACCGCGTCAAACGATGATGTTCTCGGCGACAATGCCGAAACTGATGTCAGAACTGGCGTCTGCGTTCCTAAAAGACCCGATGCGTGTACAAGTGAACCCACCGGGCATGGCCGTGAAAAAGATTAGCCAGTCGTTGCACTATGTAGCGCAGGCCGCGAAATCCGAATTGCTGGTCGAATTGCTTGATGCGCATCGTGACGAGTTGGCACTGGTGTTTGGCCGGACCAAACATGGCTGTGAAAAACTGTATAAGTTCCTTGAATCTAAAGGCTTCGCCGCAGCGTCTATCCACGGGAACAAATCCCAAGGACAACGCGAGCGGGCGATTACCGCATTCAAATCCGGTAAAATCCGCGTGCTGGTTGCGACTGATGTGGCTGCGCGTGGTATCGACATCCCGGGTGTGCGGCACGTCTATAACTTTGATCTGCCAAACGTCGCTGAAAACTATGTTCACCGGATTGGTCGGACCGCACGCGCAGGTGCCGAAGGATCAGCGATTGCGTTTTGCGCACCAGACGAGATTGTTGACCTCAAAGACATCGAAAAAGCGATGAAGGAAACGATCCCAGTTGCATCGGGTCGTGAATGGGAAATGAAGCCTGGTCAGAAAAAGCGACCTAACGGCGGCGGGGGCGGTGGCGGAGGTGGTCGCGGTCGCGGTGGCAAACCTGGTGGTGGCGGTGGGGCTGGTAAGCCCGCTGGCAAGCCGCGCAAACCCCCAACAGGGCGCGGGCGTCGCAACGCAGCATAATGAACGAAGGCGCGGTGGTCAGATGACCCTGCGCCTTTTTCGTGGGCGGTTACCCGTATTTGCGAAAAGCTTCCATCTCGATTGTCAGACAGGTTTAAAGGTCGTTCAAATACCGAATTTTATTCTTGCGAGCATCTGGCTCGGTCAGACCCTTTAGTAAGGCCCGCCCGTCAAATATTTGGCGGCGGATGACGCGGACTGGGGACTTTGCATCGGCTTCTTTCGTGAGACGGTTTAGCACAGCATCTGCTGGGTTCTCTGGATGGACCTGCGGCTTTCCCGCCCCGGCGAGATCATCAAAATCGCCGCGCTTTTCGGCAGCTTGAACAATCTGATCGATAAACGCGTCAAGCGGATGGGTCATGCGCCGGTGTCCATCAATGCCATAAGCCGTGTCTTGGGGCCCGTGATGTCGGCCAGTGTGCAACCATCAAGCGTTGCAAAGAACGCTTCGCGTGCGGCGGCCAGCGGTGCGCGCAAGCCGCATGCGGGTAAGATGAGGCACGATGTGTCAGTCCCAAAACATGACACAACTGGTTTGTCTTTCTGCAAATAACGAACCACAGATCCGACATTGATGTCAGGTGCTGGGCGCGCCAAAACGAGGCCGCCATTGCGACCGCGTTCAGAGATAACAAAGCCACCGCGTGCAAGCTCGGACGCGACTTTGGCTAGGTGATGTTCGGATAGATGGAATATCTCGGCGATTGCTGATGTCGACAGGCGGGCAGGTGCGTGTGCTGCGAGGGTCATCAGAATACGAAGACCAAAATCGGTGAATTTATCAAGCTGCATGTCTAAAATTAGCATTTGTAATACGTATTTAAAAGCAGTAGTTAATCGGTAATCAAAATACCTAATATTAGGAGAAATCCATGTCCTTTACCGAGATTTTTTTATGGCCAGGTACTACGATGTGCCAGTGGATGGGCGTTGATCCCGACAGCGATTCTGGGTTGATCCGCTGGATGTTTAACACATTGTTCTACTTGTTTGTGACGTTGGTGGCGCTGTGGGCCATCTTGGCATGACCTTGCCGCCGCGATTTTTAGTAACGGCGCCGCAGATCGCGCAAGTTGTTTCCATTTTCTACCAGCGAGTGCGCAATCATCCAAAACTTGGCCCTGTTTTCGACGTTCATGTGACGGATTGGCCCGCACACGAGCAGAAGATCATGTCATTCTGGCGGAACGCAATCCTTTTAGAATGCACCTACAGCGGAAACCCAATGCAGGCGCATATGAACGCGGGCAATGTGCGGTCAGAAAACTTCGACGATTGGCTGGCTGAATTTGATACTGTCCTGACTGAGGTCTTGCCCAAGGTGCCAGCACAAGCTTGGTCGGCGTTGGCCCACAGGATTGGGCAGTGGCTTCGGTTCGGGCTTGATGCTTACGCTCCATCCGGTGGATGCGCCAACATTCCACGCCTTTAAACGCAAAACGCCGCCCCAAAAGGACGGCGTTTCGTTGAAATAACAGTGGGTTGGCTTAGAAGCCAAGACCAGCGTACTTGTTCTTAAACTTGGAAACACGACCACCAGCATCCATAAGACGCGTGCCGCCACCAGTCCATGCAGGGTGCACAGTCGGGTCAACGTCCAACGACATAACGTCGCCTTCTTTGCCCCAAGTGGATTTCATTTTCAAAATCGTTCCATCGGTCATTTTGACATCGATTTCGTGATAATCTGGGTGAATACCTTTTTTCATGACAGGACCCCTTACGCCTTTGGCGCTTTGTAGTTGGTGACTTCAGCGATACGCGCGGATTTTCCACGGCGCTCACGCAAGTAATACAGCTTGGCGCGACGGACGCGACCGCGTCGGATTACTGTGATTTCGTCGATGTTGGTGGAGTGCAGCGGAAATACGCGCTCTACGCCTTCGCCAAACGAAATTTTGCGCACTGTGAATGAACCAGCGATGCCTTTACCGTTCTTGCGAGCGATACATACACCTTCGTAGTTCTGAACACGGCTGCGCGTGCCTTCGGTTACTTTGTAACCAACGCGGATGGTATCACCCGCTTTAAAGTCGGGGTGTTTATTCCCCAGCGTAGCAACTTGCTCCGCATCGATCTGTGCAATCAGATTCATCTGATAGCTCCTTGATATAGCACGGGTTTTCCCGAGACTTGTTAGCGTGATTGCAGAGCTTTGCGCCGTTTTCGGCCCTCGTAAGAGCCGCCAAAGATACCGTCATCGTTTATTTATTGTGGTCGTCCGGCCTGTCTGGTGCATCATATCCCAACGAAGAGGCCTGCAATATCCAGCGGTTCCATAAACCAACATCCCGAATCCGCAAGCGGTTAGGATTAGCAGCGTATAGGTGGTTGCGGGGTGTCAGGCAATACCCCTGATCACTGCAAAAGTGGTGTAATTATTGCATAAGTTTTACATAGGTTTTGCATAAGCCGTTTTTGAGGAATTCACGCTGTGTTTGCTATTGGTCCTATGTGTCTCATGCTGCGAGCCGCACGGATTTTTGCAACGGGCGGCGGGTTGCCATCTGGTCTATTTTCTAGCCCTGCTCAGGGACAAAGATCGCTGGCTTTTTTGAACGTAAGTCCAAGCAATAAAGCGGCTTGTTTTCTGCCCCTGCGCCATTTCGACAACCCTAAAATCAGCAACTTTGGCTTTACCTAAAATTTTGTAGAGTGGTCGAAGGTTATCTTTTTTCGACACCAACGAGGTGAACCACAAGCACTGGTTGGCGTACTCCATGCTTTGTTCAATCATGCGAGCGATAAACTTTATCTCGCCACCCGGGCACCAAAGTTCCGCGCTTTGACCACCAAAATTGAGCTTTTTTGACTGCCCCTTGCCAAGATTACGCCACTTACGTTGGGTGCCTTTGTTCGCTTGTTCGATGGACGCATGGAAGGGCGGGTTGCACAGGGTGATGTGAAAAGAATCGTGGGGTTCGATCACGCCTCTAAAGATATTTTCATGCGTGTTCTGCAGCCTGATGTCGATTTGTAGTTTGTTAAGTTCACTAATCTGCTGCGCCGATTTGATAGCGGCTGGATCTATATCGACGCCAGTGAAGTGCCAGCCGTATTCGCTTTGACCAGTGATCGGGTAGACCAAGCTAGCACCGGTGCCGATGTCCAACGCTTTGATATTGCGCCCACGCGGGATTTCTTGATTGTTGCCGCAAGCAAGCAAGTCCGCGAGATAGTGGATGTAGTCGACGCGACCGGGGATCGGAGGGCATAGATAGTCGGCAGGGATATCCCAAAAATTTATATCGTAATGAGCCTTGAGCAACGCCCGATTAAGCATTCGGACCGCCGACACGTCTTGAAAATCAATCGTCGTCTGACCGAGGGGGTTATCGATCGTGAATGCCTTAAGTTCAGGTGTATGCGCCACTAAACGCACAAAATCGTAGCCTTCTTTGTGTTGGTTACGGGGATGTAGCGCAGTTTTGGTGGCCATGGGGAAGCCTTCGTTAAATTGGTGGAAGTAACTTGCCAAGCCGTTCGTTGATCTTAATCGCTCATTCGCAAATAGTAAAATTAATAGGGTGTTACATGGGAATGATCGACTGGGAATATCGCGTAACGCCCGCAGAGCGTTGCAATGCATGTGTTGCGTCGATCAGTTGAGACCGCCACGCAGTGCTGACACTTGAAATTGGTGCACTAATCTTGAGGCGCTTTGCCATTCTTTAAACGCGCTTCATGTGCATCCCACAAATCTGGCCTACGCGCTTTGGTAATTTCTTCGCTTTGATCTTGCCGCCAAGCTGCTATCTTTTTGTGGTTGCCCGACAGCAGCACATCGGGGATTTCGCGGTCCTGCCACTGCGCGGGCTTGGTGTATTGCGGGTGTTCGAGCAGGCCGTTGGAGAACGATTCCTCAATCGCGGAATCAGCGTTACCTAGTACGCCGGGAAGCAGGCGTACTGTCGCGTCGATGAGGGCTTGGGCGGCGAGTTCACCGCCTGTCATTACGAAGTCGCCGAGCGAGACTTCTTGGATGCCGAAGTGTTCGAGGATGCGTTCGTCCACGCCTTCAAATCGTCCACAAAGCAGGGTGACCCCGTCGGTGTTTGCGGCCAAGCCGCGCATCATTTCCTGATCCATCGGCTTGCCGCGTGGCGACAGGTATAAGATCGGCATGACGCCTTTTGCACCAGCGCGCGCGTCATTGATTGCCGCCTCTAGGACGTCAGCGCGCAGGACCATGCCCGCGCCGCCACCAGCCGGAGTGTCATCGACGTTTTTGTGTTTACCGATTCCGTAGTCACGCAGGTCAAAGGTTTGCAGCTGCCATAATCCGTCTTTGAGCGCCTTACCCATCAGGCTTTCGCCCAACACTCCTGGAAATGCTTGGGGGAACAGCGTGATGATTTGCGCTGTCCATGCACCCGCAAGGTCAGGGGTGTCGGTCATCAATTCACGCGGGGTGAATGTGGGCTGGATGGTTTTGCGACCAGTGGATTTGGGTGTGTCTGTCATGTCAGCCCGTTTGCCACAAAATGGAAAGGTTTTCCAACCATCAAGTTGGACCGACTGTGCGATCGCGGTTCATGGTCACCCGTGCAAGCCGGCGCAAGATACGGGCAAGTTCGTGGATGTGCGTGGGTTTTGATCCCGCTGTTGCTTTCTTGGAGCGGCGAATTGTGCAACTTGGGGCGTATGAATGATGTGCTGACAACGCCTGATTTTGCACTCACTGCGGCCCTTTGGGACCGGACTGCACCCGCATTGGGGTTCGTCTTGACCGACCACGATTTGCATTTGATCCGCGCCCGGTTTTCCGACCCACATCAGCGTGTTGTGATATTGGCCCAAGGCCATGGTGATATTCCTGATCTGATCCTTAAGCATTCGTTGGCGGGTTAGCATCAGAAACACTTTGATAATGGAGTTACTGCGCATGTCCGCGCTGCCGACGTGTTTGAAGGCGAAGACGCGCTGCATGTGCCCGCGCTGTTGCATGTTGATCCAGATGCTCAGTTTCTGGTGATGCAGGCCGCTGAGGGGCAAACGGCCCATGATCTGATCGCCGACTACGACATTAATCGCGCCACCGTATTACAGGCGTGTGGTGCATGGATGGGTCATTGGCATCGTCAAACCTATGAGCGCGACAATCGGGTCAATCCCAATGTCGTTCAGGCTTCGCTGCGGGGTTTGCGTGATAAGGTGGTGTCAGGTGAGCGTGCCGTTGTCGGGCGGCGTGCGTTTCTGGACTGCGCTATTGTCGTGGATGACATGGCAGAGGCCGCGCGCGGGCAGGTTACCAAGCTGGCCGCGACCCACGGTGACATGAATTTGCGCAATTTGATAATAGGGCCGCAGGGCACGCATGGGATCGATTTTGGTGTTATTCACACCGCCCCCATTGGCCATGATCTTGCGCGATTTATCGCGCATTTCGCGAACTTATTTTACCCCGAAGATGCGGCGGACGGGGAGAAGCAGTGGTTAGAGGATGATTTGGATGCGTTTTTTGCTGGATATGGGTCCGACGGACGGAATGATCCGGCGTTCCGGTATTTGCTGCGGATGGAAATCATTAAGGATTGGGCCAAAGTGCCGAAAGATCCAGCCAATCGGGGTGCGCATGATCGCCACCGCTGGATGGGGATCAAATTGCTGTCGACGTTTTTGTTTTAACGCGCTTCTGGTGGGTTCACGATGATCCGACCCGCTGCAACGTCAACCGTCGGCACGATCTCGTGGGTGAATGACAACAGCATGGTGTCGGATTGGCCGGCCAGTTGGATTTCGAGCACATCGCCAGCGCCGTGGTTTTCGATCGCTTTGACGGTGCCAAGTGTTTCGTTGCCAGTGTCGATGACGGTCAGGCCGACAAGGTCAGCATAGTAGAATTCATCGTCAGGCAGGCTGCGCAGTTTGTCGCGCTGCGCATAAAGCGAGACGTTGCGTAGCGTGTCGGCGTCTTCTTTGCTGTCGATGCCTTGGACGCGCGCGGTGAACCCGCCTTTGACCTGACCTGTCAGCACAAGCATCGGAAATACCTTGCCGTCTTCGGTCGTTAAGGGGGCGTAATCCGCAATAGCGGCAGGGTCGGCACAAAACGATTTCAGGCGGACCTCGCCCAAAATTCCAAATGCACCACCGAGGGTGCCAACGATAATCCGGTCAGACATGTGATTGCTCCTTGGCGAAGCGCCAATTCAAGGCGATTTGCAAAATAGCTGGGGGTGCGCGGGCCAGCGATGTGGCCCGCGCAAATAGATCGCTTACTCAGCAGCGGCTTCTTCAGCTGGTGCTTCTTCGGCAGGCGCTTCAACTGGTGCTTTTGCAGCTTCTTCAGCAGCAGCAACTTTCGCAGCTTTTTCTTCTGCACGTGCCTGCGCGGCTTTGCCCGGTGTACCCTTTTTCAGGTTTGCACGGTCTTTCTTTGGCAGAACGCCAGCGGCCTCCAACATACGTGCAACACGGTCTGTTGGCTGTGCGCCTTGGGACATCCAATACGCAATGCGCTCCATGTTCATTTTCACGCGCTCTTCGGAATCTTTTGGCAGCATTGGTGCATATGTGCCAAGCTTTTCGATGAAACGGCCGTCGCGTGGCATGCGGCTGTCTGCTGCAACGATTGCATAGTGAGGGCGCTTTTTGGAACCGCCACGTGCGAGACGAATTTTCATAGCCATGATAGATAGTCCTTTGTTTTGATGCGTAGGATGGGTTTCAACCCATCATCAAGATTGATGTTGTTTATGGTGTTGGATCACTTCCTGAATAATGAAATTCAGAAATTTCCTGGCAAATTCGGGGTCCAGATGGGCCTGATCTGCAAGGTCGGTCAACCGTCCGATCTGCGCGGCTTCGCGCGACGGATCAGACGGTGGAAGGTCATGCGTTGCTTTGAGCACCCCAACTGCTTGGGTGTGCTTAAAGCGCTCGCCTAATGTATAGACGAGGATCGCGTCGAGCCTGTCGATGCTTTCGCGGTGCTCGGCCAAAATTGCGGCTGCGCGTGTTGCGTCATCGGTCATATGTGAACTCCCTTTGGCACAGGATGGCGGTAAACCAGTGTGGTGTCCGTCGGGGCTTTGGCGTTGATGTCCAGCTTCGCGCCCAGCTTTTCAGCCAGCCGGATCGACCGCGCATTGTCGTGCGCAATATAGCTAACGGCAGTTTGCCAGCCCAACACGTCATAGGCGTGCGTGACGGCCGCATAGGCTGCTTCGGTCGCGATGCCCGTGCCCTCGATTGCCGGATCAAACATCATCCAGCCGATTTCGGTTTCTGGCCAATCTGGTGGTGTCCACGGTCCAACAAGCCCAACGCAGTCGTTGTCGCCGCGCAGTGTCACCGCCCACATGCCGTAGCCATAGATTTGCCAATGGCCAAGTTCTGACGCGAATGCCCGCCATGTTTTGCCCAGATCGCCGTTGCTTCCAAACGCATCGGCGCGGTCAGACATCATAAAGTCGTGGAACACCATCCAGTCACCTGGTTCGGGTGCGCGCATCACAAGCCGCGGTGTTTGCAAAGTCATGCTCATACGGTCACCTGCGCGATTGCGTCTGCACAGTCATGTGGCAGGTGCCAGAAGATGATCACGGGCGTCATCATTTCTTTTTGCCGAACCCAGACAGGCCAGCCGGCAGACCCATGCCGCCGCCAAGACCCGGCATGCCTGCTGGCATTTTGCCTTGCATGGCTTTCGCTGCCTCGGCCATTGCTGCTGGATCGTTCATGTCGGGCATCGCACTGCCTTTGCCCATCATCTGTTTCATCGCTTGTTTGAGCATGCCACCTTTGCCCATTTTCTTCATCATGTCGCCCATTTGGCGTTGCTGTTTGACCAGCTTGTTCAGTTCGGACACCTGAAGCCCTGCACCTGCTGCAATCCGCTTTTTGCGCGATGCTGCCAGTAGGTCAGGGTTGGCCCGTTCTTTTTTGGTCATGGAATTGATCAGCGCGATTTGGCGTGTCAGGACTTTGTCGTCCATCCCAGCTGCGTCCATCTGCTTTTGCATTTTGCCCATGCCAGGCAACATGCCCATCATCCCTTCCATTCCGCCCATTTTGATCATCTGCTCGAGCTGCAGTTTCAGATCATTCATGTTGAACCGGCCCTTTTGGAACCGTTTCATCATGCGTTCGGCTTGTTCGGCCTCAATGGTGTCTTGGGCTTTTTCAACAAGCGCGACGATGTCGCCCATGCCAAGGATGCGCCCCGCGATGCGTGATGGCTCGAAAGTTTCGATCGCGTCCATCTTTTCGCCGACGCCGACAAACCTGATAGGTTTACCAGTGATCGCCCGCATTGATAGCGCCGCACCGCCGCGCCCGTCGCCGTCCATCCGTGTCAGGACAACGCCTGTCACGCCGATTTTGTCGTCGAATTCTTGCGCCACGTTCACGGCGTCTTGACCGGTCAAGCCATCAACTACCAAAAGCGTTTCGCGTGGGTTTGTGATGTCGCGGACTTCGGCCGCTTGTGCGATCAGTTCGGCGTCGATGTGCAAACGGCCCGCAGTGTCGAGCATGTAGACGTCATAGCCGCCAAGGGAGGCTTGGGTTTTCGCGCGTTTCGCGATCTGAACAGGTGTCTCGCCTTTGACGATTGGCAGGGTGTCGACGCCAATCTGGTTGCCCAGAATTGCCAGCTGTTCCATCGCCGCAGGTCGGTTGGTATCGAGCGACGCCATCAGCACGCGCTTGCCTTCACGTTCTTTCAAACGCTTGGCGAGTTTCGCGGTGGTTGTTGTTTTACCGGACCCTTGCAGGCCGACCATCAGGATCGGCGCAGGTGGGCTGTCGATTTTCAGTGCGCTGGGATCTTCTGATCCGGTCAGGACGTGCTGCAGTTCGTCGTGTACAATTTTGACGACTTGCTGGCCGGGCTGAATGGATTTGGTGACGGCAGCGCCTGTCGCCTTTTTCTCAACCGCTTTGATGAAATCGCGCGCGACAGGCAGGGATACGTCGGCCTCTAGCAGAGCAACCCGCACTTCGCGCAGGGCAGTTTTGACGTCATCTTCAGATAACGCACCTTGTTTGGTAAGCTTGTCAAAGACGCCGCCGAGGCGTTCAGATAGATTCTCAAACATTGGCCAGTAGCCCCTAATCGTTCCGGTTGCCCCATTATATAGGGACGAACCGCATAAAGCAGTAGCGCCCCCATGGGCGCAACGCGCTGACGGGGGGCGATCCCCAACAAAATGGGGACCGGACGGCTGATGCTATCCGGGTGTTAGGGGACGTTTAGGCCACTGCGAAGGTCAGAGTCAAGCAGCAGCCTCTGCTTTGGCGGCGTTGATTTCCTTTGCTGCAATTGTCGTGATGTCTGTAATCCCGATGAAATTCAAAACCTGCCGCAGGTGCGGTGTGGCAAAATCGACTGGGCTGTCGATCGGAACCCCACCGGAGGCCGCTACGATGATCGCCTTTTTGCCGTTCAAAAGCCCATGCGGACCCTCGGATGTATATTCAAACGTGACCTTTGGGCGACAAATCAGATCGACCCATGCCTTAAGTGCGGTTGGCATTCCGAAGTTGTGCATCGGCATGCCGATCACGATGGTGTCGGCGTTTTGCATTTCGGCCACCAGCGTGTCGGACAGCCCAAGCACGCGGGCTTCTTCGTCGTTGAGATCAGCTGCGGGGACCAGACGAGCAGCGTTCCATGCGGCGGTAACCTGCGGCAACGGCGACGTGCTTAGGTTCCGAATTGTGACAGTACCGTCCATGTCGGCAAGCACATGGCCCGTTGCCTGACGCGATTGGCTGCCTGTGATGTTTGTCGAGGTGACGATATGAAGGATATTGGTCATGATTTCAGTCCATTTTGTGGGTGACATTTGTTGATTGATACCGATAACGTGTTTGCGAACGCAACGGACCATATCGAACAGAGTCCGTTCATAAATGCACAGTTAGGTATTAGGTATATGGACAACTGGGACGAGATTAGAACTGCGTATCAAGTTGCCCGCGTCGGTACCGTCAGTGGGGCTGCTGCCGAGATGGGAGTGCATCATGCCACTGTCATCCGTCACATCGACGCGCTGGAAGCCCGTTTGGGTGTTAAGCTGTTTCAACGTCATGCGCGTGGATACACGACAACCGAGGCTGGTCTTGATTTGTTGCAAGTCGCCCAAGTGACCGACGATCAGTTCACACAACTGGCTGGCCGCATCAAAGGGCAGGGCGCGGGTGTGTCTGGCGAATTGGTTGTCACCTCGCTTGGGGCGCTATCCCAATTTTTGACCCCAGCGTTGGTCAGCTTTCAGGATACTAACCCTGATATTCGCGTCCGGTATTTGACGGGCGATCGTTTGTTTCGGCTGGAATATGGCGAGGCGCATGTTGCTATTCGCGCAGGCACGATGCCCGATCAACCCGATAACGTCGTGCAGCCGTTTATGAATATGCGCGTTAAATTGGTGGCGTCTGATGCCTATATCGCCAAGCACGGATTGCCGAAGGATGAAGCTGACTTGGTGAACCACTGGTTCGTGGCTCAAGATAGTGTCACTAGTCGCGCCCCATTTACCCAATGGCTGCGCACGGTTGTGGGCGAGGATCGCATCGTGTTTCGCACAACTGGCAATCGTAATATTGCGCGCGCGGTGGTTGCTGGTGCGGGCATCGGGTTTTTGTCCGAATTCGAGGTGGAGTGTCACGAAGGATTGCGCGAAGTGTTCCCAAGCCGCGATGACTGGTCTGGGCCTTTGTGGTTGGTCACGCATGTCGATCTGCACCGCACCCCCAAAGTCCAAGCGGTGCTCGCCCATCTGAAATCTGCGGCGGCGGCGCAGGTATGACCCAGACTGCCCGTATGGGCCATTTGGCGATGCTGCTGTTTTCGGTGCTGGTCGCGGGATCGTTTGCGCTTGGCGTGTTGGCCGCCAATGATATTTCCCCGATGGCGTTAAACGCGGTCCGGTTCTGGATTGCTGCTGCAATTATTGGGGCGATTGTCGTGGCTCGAGGTGGCGTGCCGCGTGCCGCACTTGCTGCACCTTGGCGGTATCTGGTGTTGGCTACCGTGTTCACGCTTTATTTCGTGCTGATGTTCGAAGGGCTAAAGACCGCCCCATCGGTCAGTGTCGCCGCTGTCTTTACCCTGACCCCTTTGTTGACTGCGGCGGTTGGTTGGCTGTTGCTAAGGCAAGGTGTCACGCCGCGTATCGCGTTTGCGTTGACCATTGGTGCGCTCGGCGCGCTATGGGTGATTTTTCGCGCTGACCTGCAAGCAATGTTGCGATTTGACGTGGGGCGCGGCGAGCTGATTTATTTTGTCGGTTGCATCAGTCATTCGTTTTATACCCCGTTGGTTCGCAAGCTGAACCGTGGTGAAAGCGCGTTGGTGTTTACATTTGGCACGCTGGTGGCGGGGGCTGCATTGCTGACGGTTTTGGGGTGGTTTGATATTATGTCGACACCGTGGCTGATGCTGCCGTCCATCGTTTGGGTGACCATTCTTTACACTGCGATATTCGCGAGTGCAGCGACCTTTACCTTGCTTCAGTTTGCCGCGCTGCGCCTGCCGTCATCCAAAGTGATGGCCTATACATATCTGACCCCCGCATGGGTAATTTTATGGAATGTTGGGCTTGGGGCCGCGTTGCCCCCGTTGACCGTAGGGTTTGGCGTTGCAATGACGATCGTTGCGTTGGTTTTGCTGTTGCGTGATTAGGGCGCTAGTTCTTGGGTCAAGAACGCCTCGAATGCGTCTAGATCAATGGCGTCCATTTGGCCGAACCCTTGCATCCATGCAGATGCGCCGCGCAGGGCATCTGGTTCCAGTTTACACCATTTCACCCGTCCGCGCTTTTCTTGTGACACAAGACCGGCTGCTGCCAATACACCAAGGTGTTTGGAAATCGCGGCCAGTGACATTGCGAACGGTTCTGCCACGTCGGTGACGGCCATATCGTCTTCGAGCAACATCGCAAGGATTGCCCGCCGCGTTGGGTCGGCCAGAGCCGCAAAGATGGCGTCGAGTTTATGAGTCATAGTGTTGATTAACCGTCCCGCGTATGAAACGTCAACCAGTTGGTTGAATGTTGTGCAGCGCAGTATTGGCGGTTCTATCCCCAAAATTCCGTCTCAATTTTTCTAAAATACTCAAATAAAACAACGAGATATGAAGGTGATGCTCTCGCTTGACTCTGTGCCGTGCGCATCCTAATTACTGGCTAACTCTTTGAGGGGACAAAACCTATGTCTGACCCGCATTTGGCCGACGATCGCAAAGCCCGCCTTTTGGCGCTTGATGCGAAATTGGCCGCCAAGCGGGTGCCGGAACAGGTGAAGGACCATTCAGAGGAACACTATAGTCAGGCACAGCTTGCTTGGCGGATGGTGATAGAGCTAGTCGCCGGTCTTGGGATCGGTTTTGGCATCGGATACGGACTGGATACCCTGTTTGGGACCATGCCGATTTTTTTGGTGTTGTTTATTTTCTTTGGCCTCGCGGCTGGTGTTAAAACCATGATGCGGTCGGCCAATGAAGTGCAGAGAAAACAGTTGGCAGCGGCCAACAAAGACGAGGGTGACACACGTGGCGACTGAAACTGACGCACAATCCGAAGGCGGTCTTGTCTTTCATCCACTTGACCAGTTTATCGTCAAGCCATTGTTCGGTGACGGACCGGTTAGCTGGTACACACCAACAAACATCACGCTTTGGATGGGTCTTGCGGTTCTTGCGATCTTCTTGGTTTTTGTTGTCGGGTCCCGTGGCCGCGCAATCATCCCAACACGCATGCAGTCCATCGGTGAGCTGATCTACGGTTTCATCTACAAGATGGTCGAAGACGTCACTGGCAAAGATGGCGTTAAGTATTTCCCCTACATCATGACACTGTTCGTGTTCATCTTGTTTGCAAACTATTTGGCCCTGCTGCCAATGTCTTATTCTGCTACATCCATGATCGCCGTGACTGCAGTGCTTGGTTTTGGTGTGTTCATCTGTGTGACGATCCTTGGTTTTGTGCTGCATGGCACAAAGTTCCTCGGGTTGTTCTGGATGTCCGATGCTCCTGCGGTGTTGCGTCCGATTATCGCAATCATCGAGGTCATCTCTTACTTCGTGCGTCCTGTGTCCCATTCCATTCGTTTGGCGGGTAACATCATGGCGGGCCACGCAGTTATCAAAGTTTTCGCAGGCTTCGCTGCTCTGACGTTGGTATCGCCTATTGCGATCCTCGGCATTACAGCGATTTACGGTCTTGAGGTCCTTGTGGCCGGGATCCAAGCCTACGTATTTACCATTCTAACCTGTGTGTACCTCAAGGATGCGCTGCATCCTGGGCACTAGGGTCTGATATCTAACTAAACTACTTAACTTCCAATTCGTAAGGAGAATACACATGGAAGGCGAACTCGCACACATTGGCGCCGGTCTGGCTGCTATCGGTTCTGGCGCAGCTGCAATTGGTGTTGGCACCGTTGCAGGTAACTACCTGGCAGGCGCATTGCGCAACCCATCCGCTGCTGCATCGCAGACAGCAACACTGTTCATCGGTTTGGCATTCGCCGAAGCATTGGGGATCTTCGCGTTCCTCGTATCGCTTTTGCTGATGTTCGCTGTTTAAGAACAACACGAAAATCCTTACGTCTGGCTGGGCATACAACGTGCCCAGCCAGTAACTTTACAAGGTGATCGGGGGCCATCATGGCAACTCAAACTACTGAAATAGCAGTCGGTGCTTGTGTCGATGCAGGGGGCTCTGCCCTTGGTATGCCACAGCTTTGTGCTGACTGGATGGGCAATCAGGTCGCATGGCTTGTTGTCTCGCTTATTGTGATCTACCTGATCCTTAGCCGCATTGCACTGCCCCGTATTGGTGCAGTTCTGGCTGAACGGTCTGGCACCATCACAAACGATATTGCCGCAGCTGAAGAGCTGAAGCAAAAAGCGGTTGAAGCCGAGGCTGCATACGAGCAGGCCCTAGCAGATGCCCGCATTCAGGCCGCTGCGATTGTCGCAGAAGCCAAAGCAGAAATTCAAGTCGATCTGGATGTTGAGCTTGCAAAAGCAGACGCAACGATTTCGGCCAAAGCCGCTGAAGGCGAAAAAGCGATCACCGCTATTCGTGAAGGCGCGGTTAAATCCGTCACGGCCGTTGCCAAAGACACCGCAAAAGCGCTGGTTTCAGCGCTTGGTGGCTCTGCAGATGCCAAGACAATCACAGCTGCCGTGTCCGCACGGATGAAGGGATAAGTACCATGAACAAGTACATCACTGCCGCCCTGCTATCCGTTGCAGCATCCCCTGCGTTTGCGGCAACCGGTCCGTTTATCTCGCTGAAGAACACAGATTTTGTTGTTCTAGTCGCGTTCCTGATTTTTGTCGGCATCCTGATCCATTATAAGGTGCCGTCCAAGATTGGCGAAATGCTGGACGGTCGTTCAGTTGCGATTAAGGAAGATTTGAACGAAGCCAAAGCACTGCGCGAAGAAGCCCAGTCTTTGCTAGCGTCATACGAGCGCAAGCAAAAAGATGTGGCCGAGCAAGCGAGCCGTATCGTGGCAAGCGCCAAGGAAGAGGCCGCAAATGCCGCGGTTGCTGCCAAGGCTGACATTGCTGCGTCTATCACACGCCGTCTGGCTGCTGCGGTTGAGCAGATTGCCAGCGCCGAAGCCTCTGCCGTGAAAGCGGTTAAGGATCAGGCCGTTGTGGTTGCCATCGGTGCTGCGCGCGACGTTATCGCCGCGCAAATGGATGCAAAGTCATCCAATGCTTTGATCGCTGAAGCGATCGATGCTGTGGAAGCCAAGCTTCACTAAATCAAGTTTTGGGCTAAGGTTACGAAAAGCCCATCGCAATAGCGGTGGGCTTTTTGCATTCAGGACCGGTTATTTTCGTGCTCAAACCGTTTTTGCGCAAAGACTTCGTTTCGGTCCGCCTTTTGCTGGTCCGACAGTGCATTTTCGACGAATGTCAGGTGCGCTTCGATCGTGGCCCTTGCTGCTGCTGGGTCTCGATTTTGCAGCGCGTCATTGATCGCGCGGTGTTGATCCAAAAGCGTATCCCGCGTGGTCCGTTGTTTGAACATGACGGACCGGTTGTAGAACACCCCTTCGCGCAACAGATCATACATCGATCGCATCATATGCAGCATGACGATGTTGTGGCTCGCCTCAATAATCGCCAGATGAAAGTCGGCGTCGAGCCGTGCCTCGTCGCTAGGGTCGCGCTTGGTTTGCGCCAGTTCCATTTTTTCAAAGATCGCGTTGATCACTTTGAGGTCTGTATCGGACCCAAGCCTCGCGGCCCGCTGAGCTGCCAAGCCCTCCATGTCGCGCCGAAAGCTGATGTAGTCGAACACTGCCTCGTCGTGGGTCGCAAAAAGTGTCACAAGTGCGGGCGAGAATGTGTGACCTAGAACGTCAGCCACAAACACCCCAGCGCCTGCCTTGCTTGTCAGCAGCCCGCGGTATTGTAGATCGGCCAGTGCATCGCGCAGGGATGGCCGTGACACGCCCATGCGGTCGCTCAGTTCTCGTTCCGACGGCAGCCGTTCACCAGGGCGCAGGATGCCGCGCAGGATCAGCCCTTCGATTTGGCGGACGACACCAGTGAATAGTTTTTCTTGGGCGACGGGTTCAAATGGCATGGGCTGACCTATGATGTAATATTGGTCAGATTGTATGACCAGTGGCCCATGGCGGCAATGAAAAAGGGGCCACCCGCAGGCAGCCCCTTATCATCCGTCCAAAGAGGGTCGGATCTAGTTCGGCGTGATGATGATTTCCACGCGCCGATTTTGCTGACGGCCAGCAGATGTTTGGTTGGTCGCCACGGGTGCGTCTTCGCCGCGCCCGATCGACCGGATGCGTGCTGGTGATACGCCTGCGTTAATCAAAACGGACGTCACAGACTGTGCGCGTCGCTGTGACAGGTCGAAATTGAACGACGCACCACCAACGTTGTCGGTGTGCCCAACCACGTTCACAGTCGTGTCAGGATAGCGGTTGATCGATGTGGCCAGCGTGGACAAGTCTGATTGGGACGCCCCCGACACAGAGGTCGAGTTGGTCGCAAACAAGATATCTTGTGGCAGCGTCACAACAAGGTTTTGGCCGTTGTTCGTGATGCCGACGTTGCCGCCCATTTGTGCGCGAAGCTCTTCTTCTTGCCGATCAAGTGCGTTGCCGATACCACCGCCAACGATGCCGCCAAAGATTGCACCGCGTGCTGCGTTCCGGCGCCGTTCTGCCGCCGTATCGCCGGAGATCACGCCTGCAAGCACGCCGAGGCCTGCGCCGATTGCCGCGCCGTTGCGTGCCTGAAAATTATCGTTTGGACCGCCTTGGTCTGCACATGCTGTCACGAGGACCAATGCGCTTGCGGCGATCATGGCTGGGAATTTGATCATAGTCATATCTTTGGTTTCCATTTGTCTTTGGGGGGCGCAAGATACGCGCCTTTTGTGGATGCGTTAGATATGCGCTAAGCCGCGTTGATATCCAATAACGGATCCGGCAAGCGCGGATTTCCGCTGATTTCTGCCTTAGGCGGCGCCGTCGACCCGTGCGGATTCCCACGCAAGCAAGGCGCGTTTTATAGGCAATCCCCAGTGGTAGCCGCCAAGCGCGCCGGATTTGCGCAGCGCACGGTGGCAAGGGATCAGCAGGCTGACCGGATTGCGCCCCACGGCTGTGCCCACGGCGCGCACCGCGCGTGGTCGACCGATAGACTGCGCGATCTCGGAATATGTGGTGACGTGGCCTGATGGAATGCGCAATAGGGCCTCCCAGACTTGGAGCTGAAACGGCGCGCCGATCATGTGCAGCGCAGTGTCGCCAGAAAGTCCAAGCGCCGCTTTGGTCCAATCTGCGATGGCGTCGGGGTTTTCGAAATAGTTTGCCTTGGGCCAGCGGGCGGTCAGGTCTGACATGGCAACACCAGCTCCGAATTCGGCAGAGAATGCCAGCCCGCAAAGCCCGCGGTTGGTGCCCATCGACAGGGCTGGCCCAAAGGCGCTGTCGAACCACCCATAGTTGATTGTCAGCCCTTGACCTGCGCGGGCAAAGTCGCCGGGGCTCATGGCCTCCCATTTCACGAATAGGTCGTGCAGGCGCCCAGAACCGGACAGGCCAATCTCGCCTGCGGTTTCCAATGTGGTGAACCTGTCACGGAGCAGGGTTTTGGCGTGATCAAGCGACAGGTATTGCTGATACCGCTTGGGCGAAATGCCGACCCACTGCGTGAATAGCCGCTGAAAATGGGCGGGGCTCATGTTCATGTGGGTAGCGATAGCGTCAAGCGACACCGGCCTGTCCGTCGCCCCATCGATGTAATCGATGGCCCGACGCATGACAGCGAAATGATATGCGTTTTGGTGTTCCATAAGGATCAGGTTAAGCCAAAGCAGCCGTTGTCGGCGACCCGAAAATTGCGCATAGTTTATCTCATGGCAAAACAACTTGATTATCATACCATTCGCGAAATATTTGACCGCTTCCACGAGGCAGAAGCAGAGCCAAAGGGCGAGCTGGAACATACAAACGTCTATACGCTTTGTGTGGCGGTGGCATTGTCTGCCCAAGCGACTGATATTGGCGTGAACAAAGCCACACGTGGCTTATTCGCTGTGGCCGATACACCCCAAAAGATGCTTGATCTCGGGCTTGAGGGCGTGACAGATCACATCAAAACGATTGGCCTTTTTCGCCAAAAGGCAAAAAACGTCATGAAGATGTCGCAGATTTTGGTTGATGACTTTGATGGTGTTGTCCCGAATTCACGTGCCGCATTGCAGTCGCTGCCTGGCGTTGGCCGCAAGACTGCCAATGTCGTGTTGAACATGTGGTGGGGCCAACCCGCCCAAGCTGTTGACACCCATATTTTTCGCGTCGGAAATCGGTCTGGCATTGCGGTTGGCAAAGACGTGGACACTGTTGAACGTGCCGTCGAAGATCACATCCCGGCCGACTACCAATTGCACGCCCACCACTGGCTAATTTTGCATGGTCGGTATACTTGCGTCGCGAGAAAACCTAAATGCGCGGCGTGTTTGATCCGCGATCTCTGCATGTATGAGGATAAGAACTTATGAAGGCTTTTCAAGTCGTCGGTATTGGCAACGCAATGGTGGATGTTTTGGCTCGCGCGCCAGATGCGTTTTTGGCGGATGCTGGAATTGAAAAAGGCATCATGCAGTTGATCGACATGGACCGCGCCGTGGAGCTTTATGCAGCGATCGGTCCAGCCCGTGAAGTGTCTGGTGGATCTGCGGCCAATACGATTGCAGGCATTGCCCATTTGGGTGGACGCACAGCGTATGTTGGTAAAGTAAAAGACGACCAGCTTGGCGCGATTTTCGCCCATGATCTGCGGGCCCAAGGCGCGGTTTTTGAAACGACCTTTGCCCCCAAGGATGCAGCTGATGAAACCGGTCGCTGTTTGATCGTTGTGACCCCAGATGGTGAGCGGTCGATGAATACTTATCTGGGCGTGACCGAGTTTTTGACTGCAGATGATATCGACGAGACCCAGATGGCCCAAGCCGAATGGATCTACCTTGAGGGGTATCGCTTTGACGGACCCGAAAGCCATGCCGCGTTTGCCAAAGCAATTACTGCGTGCCGGACTGCAGGCGGACGGGTGTCGCTGACGCTTTCTGATCCGTTTTGCGTAAGCCGCCACCGCGATGCGTTTCGTGCGATGATCAAATCCGACGTTGATCTGTTGTTCTGTAACCGTGCCGAGATGCTTTCAATGTATGAGACTGATGACTTTGACGCAGCTTTAGCGCAAGCGGCCACAGAGGTTGCGATTGTTGCTTGTACCGACGCCGAAAACGGTGCGCATATTTTGTCTGGGACCGATCATTGGCACGTCGCTGCTGCGCCAGTTCAGATTGTTGACGCTACAGGTGCAGGTGATTTGTTCGCGGGCGCGTTTCTTTGGGCGCTGACCCATAATTACGCGCTGTCTGATTGTGGGCGCGCTGGAAATATTGCGGCTGCCGAAGTCATCAGCCATATCGGCGCCCGACCTGAATCTGACCTGAGCGCGCTTATCGCGCAGGCGGGGCTTGCGCCAACAAAATAGCGTTGGTCAAAATATCAAGGTGCGCTGCCAGCCCAAAGTCGCGAGGCGCAAGGGGCGTGGCAGCGACTTTTTCGTCGGCTGTCATCGGCATGTCGGCCTGTACCGCAGATCGACCAGACCAGACCTTGGTAAATATTAAGTAAATGCGCGCTTTTTCCGCACGACGTGGATTCCCGACGAGACATTTTTTCAAACGCTTGTGCGCCATTTGGTCCCTGCCAACGAAATTCAAACCCGCACGATGACGTTTTTGATGTTTACCGATTACGGGATGCCGGTGACGTTTTACAACGATCGTTACGATCTATTATTGGCCCAAGACAGTCTTTTTGCCCGCAAGATTAGCACCGAGGCAACCGAGTTGAAGACCCGTTTGGGTAAACTTTATGCGTCGGGCCGTGACGATTTTAAGGTGTCGAACGAAGGCCGTGGATTGTTCAAATTCCTAAGCGGGCGTGGCCGTATTGGCCGTCGGTTTGCATCCCAATTTTGGGAAAGTGAAACATCGCTGGGTCGTGAACGCGAGCTGCTTATTCTGGCTTGTAAGAAATGGCATGTTGCTAAGCGCCTTGTTGGGGCGATCCGACATCATACGGATATTCCGACGATTGAGTATTTGTTTGATGAACAAGACGCGTCTTTGCGGGACCTTGGTGGAATCCAGTCGAATTTGGAAAAGCGCACAAGACACCGCCGCGCATTGATGCGCATGTTGTTCGATTATTATGACACTGACCGTCTGATTATTTGTCTTGATACTGCCAGCCTCGATTTGATGCAGGATTTCTTTTTGGACCGGTCGACGACAAAATTGCTAGAGCTTGAGTGCAGTTTGACAGATGAATATCTGGCCGGTCACGCCCGCCGTGTCGGTCTTGCTGGCGATCAGACGTCGGATGAGACGTTGGCCCAGCTATTGCCCACCATCCGTTATGACGTACTGTTTGAAAGTGACCGCATTCGTGATACTGGGTTCGAGAACTATGGCCGTATCGTGGGGGCGGCTAGCCCTCAGGACAATGCCCATCCAATTGCCCGCTTTCTATCGGTCGACGATGAGACTGCCCGCCAGATTGCCGAAACCCCTTACCTGTTTGTTGATTAAAGGCCTACCTGATGACGTTTGACTATGATGACCAGAATATCTTTGCCAGAATCCTACGCGGCGAGATCCCGAATTCCACAGTGTTTGAGAGCGACCATGCCTTGGCGTTCAACGATATTTCCCCGCAGGCGGCGGTGCATGTACTGGTGATCCCCAAGGGGCCGTATGTCAGTTTGGATCATTTCGCCCGCGATGCGACCCCCGAAGAGCAAACCGGTTTCTTTGCCGCCGTGGCCGAAGTTTGCGTCGTGACTAGCGTTGAGGCTGGGTTTCGCGCCATTGCTAATACCCGTGCCCACGGCGTGCAGGACGTGCCGCATTTTCACATGCATATTATTGGCGGTCAGCAGCTGGGACGTATGTTGCCGAAATAGGCGCGCGGCTAGTTTTTGGTTAGTGCCAAGAAGACGTCTTCGAGGTCGGATTGTTCTGTGGTGATGTCTTTGATTTCTATCTTCGCATTCCTGATCAAGTCGAGCACTGCGTCCGCGCTGGTGATGCTGGACTGATAGGTAAAGGCCAATTGCCCGTTGTCTCGTTTGCCCCCTGTGATCGTGTCAGGTAGCGCGGGCAAGGTGCTGTCGCGCCCAGGCGTGATTACCAGTGTTTTATGGTCAAGCCGTCCGAGCAGATTTTTGGTGCTGTCCCGCACGATCAATTTGCCGTGGTTGATGATGCCGATTTCGTCGCAAATTGCTTCGGCTTCTTCTAGATAATGCGTGGTCAGGATGATCGTCACACCCGCCGCGTTCATTTCGCGTACATTGTCCCACAGCATGTTGCGCAACGAAATGTCGACGCCAGCTGTGGGTTCATCAAGCACGAGGATTTGTGGCGAATGCACGAGTGCTTTGCCAAGTAGAAGTCGCCGCCGCATACCGCCAGAAAGCGACCGCGAGTGGGCGTCTGCCTTGTCTGTCAGGCCGATGAGTTCGAGAATTTCTGCGGTTTTTCGCTGGGACTTTGGCACGCCGTAAAGCCCTGCTTGCACATCGAGCGACCCTGCGGGCGTGAAGAACGGATCAAGATGAGGTTCTTGTGGCATGATGCCGATGGAAGCGCGCGATTGTCGTGGGTTTGCATCTTGATCGAAGCCCCAGATTTTCACCGACCCTGCGGATTTGGTGACAAGCCCTGCAAGGATGTTGATCAGCGTTGACTTACCCGCGCCGTTCGGCCCCAGAAGCCCAAAAATTGCACCGCGCGGAATGTTCAGGTCGATCCCGTGCAGGGCTGTTTTCGCTTCAGATTTACCTGTAGCCGCGTAGGTCTTTTTCAGACTGGAAATTTCGATTGCATTGGATGTCATGTGCGTCTTTCCTAGCCTGTCCGGCTTGTGTTATGGGGTATGTAAGGCGGGTTATGGCTCGCGGCAACCAGACAGGACCGGATATGACCACACCCGCACCAGAAACGAAGATCGTGAACGAATACCGCGTGGCCTGTGATGGTGGCGGCGCGTCCGGCCACCCACGTGTTTGGCTGCAAATTTCAGGTGAGCATGGCTGGGTTGAATGCCCGTATTGCGATGCAAAGCTGGTCCACAAATATTTTGAAGGTAAGGTTTGATGGCGCGCGTAGCACTTTCGAGCGACCATGCCGATATTCCGCTCCGTCAAGCAATTGCCGCGCATATGACCGCCAAGGGCTGGGACGTTGTTGATGTCGGCCCTACCACTGACGCCAGCACGGATTACCCAAAGCATGGTCAAGCTGCGGCCCAATTGGTTGCATCGGGCGATTGCGCGCTTGGCGTTATTTTGTGCGGTACTGGCCAAGGCATTATGATGGCGGCAAATAAGGTTGCGGGCATCCGCTGCGGTGTTTGTTCTGACACGTTTTCTGCCCGCATGATCCGTCAGCACAACAATGCCAATATGCTGTCGCTTGGTGCGCGTGTGGTCGGCAAAGGTCTTGTGATGGATATCGTTGATGCGTTTCTGGATGCCAAATTTGAAGGTGGTCGCCACGCAACTCGCGTGGATATGATCGAGGGCTAGGTTAAGCGCTGGCAGCGCATTCGCGTTTCTGACAAACTGCCCCAAAGCGCACGAAGGGGCCATACATGACACAGAAATTCGGCAAAGGGTGCCATCTGCATCTGATTGATGGTTCGGCGTATATTTTCCGTGCTTATCATGCGTTGCCTCCGCTGACCCGCAAGTCGGACGGATTGCCTGTTGGCGCTGTCAGCGGGTTTGTGAACATGTTGCAGCGGTATTTGCAGAGCAATACTGGCCCCGATGCCCCGACCCATGTTGCCGTGATTTTCGACAAGGGCAGCCATACGTTTCGCAACGATATGTATGACCAATACAAAGCCAATCGCGACGCTATGCCAGAGGATTTGCGCCCGCAGATGCCCCTGACCCGCGAGGCGACCCGCGCGTTTAACATTGCTTGCGAAGAAATCGAAGGGTTTGAGGCCGATGACATTATCGCCACCCTTGCCCATCAGGGTCGTGATGCCGGTGGTTGCGTCACGATTTTGTCGTCCGATAAGGATTTAATGCAGCTGGTTGGTGGCGGCGTTGAGATGCTTGATCCAATGAAGAATAAGATCATTGATACTGACGGCGTGCGCGAGAAATTTGGCGTCGGTCCTGAGCGGGTTGTCGATGTGCAGGCTCTGGCTGGTGATAGCGTGGACAATGTGCCCGGTGCCCCCGGAATTGGGATCAAGACGGCTGCATTGTTGATCAACGAGTACGGCGATCTTGAGACATTGCTGGACCGTGCGGGCGAGATTAAGCAGCCTAAGCGCCGCGAAAGCCTGATCGATAACCGTGCCCAGATTGAGCTGTCAAAGAGGCTGGTCAGTCTTGATTGTGCGATGGATTTGCCGTTTGATTTGGACAGTCTTGAAGTCAAGGATGCTGTGCCAGAGGACCTGCTGGCGTTCTTGGCAAAGATGGAATTCCGCACGATTGTGAAACGTGTGGCAGATAGATTTGGCACTGCTGCACCTGTGATTGAAGATGCCGCACCTGCGGGGGCGGTTGAGGCGGTTCCATTCAATTCCGATGCTTATGAAAAGGTCAGCGACATCGCCGCATTGCAGGTCTGGATCGACCGAATTTATGCCCGTGGTTATGTGGCCGTTGATACCGAAACGACTGCGCTGAATGAAATGCGCGCTGAGTTGGTTGGGGTGTCGTTGTGTGTTGAGGCTGGTCAGGCTTGTTACATTCCGTTGATCCATAAGGCTGCTGCCCAAGATGATTTGTTTGGGTCCGATGCCCGTGCTGAGGGGCAGATGGATTTTGACGCCTGCATCGCGATGCTAAAGCCGATGTTGCAGGATGAGAGCATCCTGAAAATCGGGCAGAATATGAAATACGATTCCAAGATTTTTGCCCGTGTTGGGGTCGCCGTGCGTCCGATAGATGACACAATGTTGATGTCTTATGCGATGCATGGCGGCTTGCATAATCATGGCATGGATTTGCTGTCGCAGCGGTATTTGGGTCATACGCCCATTCCGATCAAGCCGCTGTTGGGCACGGGGAAATCTGCGATCACGTTTGACCGTGTGCCGATTGATGATGCGGTGAAATATGCAGCCGAGGATGCTGATATTACGCTGCGCCTTTGGCAGATGTTTAAGCCGTTGTTGCATACCAAGAATGTCACGACTGTTTATGAGACGTTGGAGCGTCCGCTGGTGCCTGTGTTGGTCCAGATGGAAATGCACGGCGTTAAGGTGGACCGCGATGCGCTGAGCCGGATGTCGAATTCTTTTGCGCAGAAAATGGCGGGACTTGAGGCGGGCATCCATGAGATCGTCGGTCGGCCGTTTAACGTCGCATCCCCCAAGCAGTTGGGCGAGATATTGTTCGACGAAATGGGTCTTGAGATGCCGGATGGTAAGAAGCCATCGACGGGTAAAACGGGCGCTTATTCGACCGGTGCCGACGTGCTGGAAGACCTTGCAACAATCCATGATTTGCCGCGTCTGATTTTGGATTGGCGCCAGTTGGCGAAGCTGAAGTCGACCTATACGGATGCGTTGCAGGAACATATCAACGCCGAAACCGGCCGCGTGCATACGTCGTATTCGATAGCGGGGGCCAACACGGGGCGGCTTGCGTCGACTGATCCAAACTTGCAGAATATTCCTGTGCGATCCGAAGAGGGCCGCCGTATTCGCGAGGCGTTTATTGCAGATGAGGGCAAGGTTTTGGTCAGTCTGGATTACAGTCAGATCGAGCTGCGGATTTTGGCGCATGTTGCAGAGATTGATGCGCTAAAGCAGGCGTTTAAGGATGGTGTTGACATTCACGCGCAGACCGCATCGGAGATGTTTGATGTGCCGCTGGAAGACATGACACCTGATATTCGTAGTCAGGCCAAAGCGATTAACTTTGGTGTGATTTACGGAATTTCGGGGTTTGGGTTGGCGCGAAACTTGCGGATTCCGCGCAAAGAAGCGCAGGGGTTCATTGATCGTTACTTTGAGCGCTTTCCAGGTATTCGCACATATATGGATCGGACGGTGCAGTTCGCCAAGGACCACGATTATGTGGAAACCCTGTTTGGCCGTCGGATTAATACGCCCGAGATCAATGCCAAGGGACCGCAGGCAGGCTTTGCCAAGCGGGCCGCGATCAACGCCCCAATTCAGGGTACGGCCGCAGATGTAATTCGGCGTGCGATGATCCGTATGCCTGCTGCGATTGCCGATATTCCGGCCAAGATGCTGCTGCAGGTCCACGATGAATTGATCTTTGAAGTTGACGCGGATGCTGCGGATGATCTGATCGTTGCCGCCCGCAGCGTCATGGAAAATGCGTCTGATCCGGCGGTAAAGTTGGACGTGAAATTGGTTGTGGATGCGGGGCAGGGCGCGAGCTGGGCCGAAGCGCATTAAGCATGATGGGTTAAAACCCATCCTACACAAAATTGGAAAGGGCAGGCGGTGTTGCCTGCCCTTTGTCGTATTAATTGACGGATTTTTCTTCGATCAGGTTGGCGTCGGTTTGTGCCGCTGATGCGATTTTAATCTGGCGGGGTTTCAGCGCCTCGGGTACTTCGCGGACCAAATCAATGTGCAGCATACCGTTTTCATGGGCTGCCCCTGTGACGCGCACATGCTCGGCCAATTGGAATCGCCGCTCAAATGCACGGGTTGCGATTCCGCGGTGCAGATAGGTTTTTTCCGCATCGTCGTCGGCCTTGCGCGCGGTGACGTGAAGCCCCCGATCTTTAACCTCAATGGCCAGATCATTTTCGCCGAAACCAGCGACCGCAATAGAGATACGCCATGCGTCATCATCGGTCTTTTCGATGTTGTAAGGCGGGTAGCTGGTGTTGTTTGCGTCGCTCGCAAGTGTTCGATCCACCAGATCAGCGATCTGGTCGAAGCCAACGGTTGCGCGGTAAAGTGGTGTCAAATCAAGAGTACGCATGGGTCATCCTTTATCAAGCGATAACAAGTGTTTGGCCTTCCGGTATTGGACAAGCCGTTTGAAGTTATGGACCCTGTTCAGGCATCCATACCAAATACGTGGGGATGATGATTTGCGGTTTCAAGGGGTGATGGTGATGCGGGTTTTGCGTGTGATTGCCTACCACGCAGGCCTAGGGCCGCACGAATTTGGCGCCACCTTCACTGCGCTGACCGTTGATGATGACGTTTCGCGCACCGCCAGTGTGTTGCTGCGCAAAACTGGTCAACAAGGCGGCAAGAGGTTGCTGTAGTGACGTGCCGATAGAGATTATTTTGCCGTCTACCTCAGCCATTGCAGACACGACTGACACGATTTCAAACTGCCCGTCGCGCAGCTTGAACACTGGTGCGCCAGAAGACCCAAAGGCCACGTCACAGCTCATTAGTAGGACCCCGTCTTGGCGTGACATGACGTTGCAGGTTTCTTGCAGGCTAGGCGCATTGGCCCGATCTCTTCCGTAGGACACGATGCCGATTTGATCGCCGGTTTGTGGCTGGCTTGCGATGGGATATGGGATGATCCGTCCGTTGCGAATGGGTTGGTCCAGTTCCAAGACCGCGATGTCGTTGACCACTTCGGCGGTGTCTGTGCTTGGTCCGCCGTGCACGTAATCGGGGTGCGCCAGAACGCGGGTGATATTGCGCGATGCTGCGGCTCTGCCGTCGCGCAGCCCTGCCTCGAATGTAAAGCGGTTGGCTGTAATGGGCGTGTTGTCAATGTCGAACAGGCAGTGCGCTGCCGTGAGAATAATGCGTGGCTCGATCAAGGCTGCGGTGCAAAACCCTTTGCCCGCAATGTCGAGCCTGCCGACCCCTTCCCAGCCTTTGCTGGCGTCGCGCGTGTCCAGCGCCACCAGCCGGCTGTCTTGGGCCAGTGCCGGCAGTGCCGCAAGTAATGCAATGAAAACTGCTAGAAACCGCATCCGTATCCTCGTGGTCGTTTGCGCGGTTGTTGTCCGCGCTTGCGGCGATAGTAAGGCATTAGCGCAGGATTGGCACCTGCGGAGTTTGCGGGCCGTTGCGGTCCAGTCCAGCGGGTCTTGGCCCCCCTGTCGCCCAATCGAGAAGTTCGACGGTGTGAACGATGGGCGTTTCGCTGGCTGATCCGATTTGCATCATGCAGCCGATGTTTCCCGCCGCGATGATATCGGGTTTTAGCGCCTCGAGGGTTTGCACTTTGCGGTCCCGCAACTGCCCTGATATTTCAGGTTGCATCAGGTTATAGGTGCCTGCGGACCCACAGCAAAGGTGGCTATCTGCTGGCTCAAGAACCGTGAACCCTGCCTTTTTCAGCAGTGTTTTTGGGTGCGTTTTGATCTGTTGGCCGTGCTGCAAGGAACAGGCCGCGTGATAGGCGACTTTGGTGTCTTTTGCGCTGCCTTCGGGCATGTCGAGCTTCATCAGGACTTCGGACACGTCCAACGCGATGGCTGAAACCCGTGCTGCGTTTGCGGCTAGGTCGGAATTGCGGAACATATGCCCGTAGTCTTTCACCGTTGTCCCGCAGCCAGAGGTGTTGATCACGATTGCATCTAGCCCTGCGTCCATTTCAGCGACCCAAGCGCGGATATTTTTGGCTGCCGTTACGTGGCTTTCGGTTTCTTTGCCCATGTGGTGGGTCAGTGCGCCGCAGCAGCCTTGGCCTTTTGGGATCACAACTTCGGCCCCGAGCCGCGTCAGGAGCCGGATTGTGGCGTCGTTGATATCGGTGTTGAGCGCCCGCTGCGCACAGCCGGTCATCAGCGCCACACGCATCTTTTTATCCGCCACATGGAATGTTTGCGGGTCGTCGTTGCATGACACGGGTGGAATCACCTTTGGCGCCATTTCGATCATCGCACGCAGCCGTGGATCGGGGATGAACCGCATGAAGGGCCGCCCCATTTTGGCACCCAGCAGCGCAAGCCGGAACCTGTATGGATAAGGTAGGATACGCGCCAGCACCCACCGCAGGGCGCGGTCAGATAGGGGTCGTTTGTAGTTTTGTTCGATGTACGCACGCGCGTGATCGACCAGATGCATGTAATGCACCCCCGACGGGCAGGTCGTCATACACGCAAGGCACGAGAGGCATCGGTCGATGTGTTTGACGGTCTTTTCATCGGGCACCCGTTCGTTTTCTAGCATGTCCTTGATCAGGTAAATTCGGCCGCGTGGGCTATCAAGCTCGTCGCCCAAAATCTGGTAGGTCGGGCAGGTGGCCGTGCAGAACCCGCAGTGCACGCAGGCCCGCAAAATATCGTTCGCCCGCGAGGTTCCGGGATCGGTGAGCTGTTCAGGTGTGAATGTCGTTTGCATTAGCCCATGATCCCTGTGTTGAGTATTCCGCGCGGGTCGAATCTAGCCCGAAGCCCTGTGGAAATGTCCGCCAATGGCGCAGGTTCGGGATGGAAAGTTTGACCTGTTCCACGGATCAATGTCGCGTGTCCTGCGGTGCCGATCATCGCGGTCCGCACATCTGTTCCCACGGGACAAAGCGCCCAGATTAGCCCGCCGCCCCAGTCGTATTGCACTGCGTCTGCGCCGATTTTAGCGGCAAGCGCTGCTGCTTCTGATGGCTTGACGGATATGCGCCACACGTCGCCTGTTTTGCCCGCAAATGCGGTCACGTCACGGATCGCGGACCAGTCGCCGGCGGTGTCTTGCATGATTCCAAATGGCGCCAGTAATTTTGACAGTGCGTCGGCGCGGTAGGCCACGGAGGCCGCGAACCCTTCGAGCCTGAAATGGGTGAGGGACTGTGCCGGATCGTGGGCCACGCCTGTTACCTCAAAGGGCGATCCAAGGCCTGCTGACATCGCCTGAATGGCTGTCGTGTCGTCGAGGCCTGACAGGGTCAGGGTTGTTTCCGCCTCGACTGCTGGCAACACTTTGAATGATACTTCGGTCAGGACGCCAAGCGTGCCGTAGGCCCCTGCCATCAATTTTACCAAGTCATAGCCAGTGACGTTTTTCATCACTCGGCCCCCGTTTTTGACGATGTTGCCAGCGCCGTCGACAAAGCGAACGCCGAGCAGAAAATCGCGGCAGGCCCCGACCGAAATGCGGCGCGGGCCAGAAATGTTTGCGGCCACAACGCCCCCGATTGTTGGCTGTCCACTGGTTCCCATCAGGGCGCGGTGGTCCATCGGTTCAAACGCAAGCCGTTGATTTTGGGTGGCAAGCGTTGCCTCGATATCGACAACAGGCGTGCCAGCCCGCGCGACCAATGTCAGCGCGCCGGGTTCGTGCAGCGTGATCCCTGATAATGCGGCGGTCGAAAGCACCTCACCCATAACATGGCCAATGGGCCGCGTGCCGCCGCCAACAATGCGCAACGGGCCGTTTACGGCTTTGATCATATCGCTGAGCTCAAGTTCAGATGTGGGGGTCATGTTGGATTCTTTCGGGCAGGAATTTGCTATGCGACGCGGCGGGGTTCGGAGGCGTCCAAGGGGAACACCTTGGCCGCGTTCAGCAACCATTTGGGATCAAACACGTCTTTGACGGCCATCTGCGCCTCTAGGTCTGTGGCGCTGAATTGCACATGCATCAGGTCGCGTTTTTCGATGCCGACGCCGTGTTCACCGGTGAGGCAACCGCCGACTTCGACGCAGAGTTTCAGGATTTCAGCGCCGAATTCTTCGCAGAGTTCGAGGTCGCCTTCTTTGTTGGCATCAAACAAGATCAGCGGGTGCATATTGCCGTCGCCTGCGTGGAATACGTTGCCAACATCGAGGCCGAATTCTTTGGACATCTCGGAAATTCGGCGCAGCACATAGGGCAGTTCTGACACAGGGATTGTTCCGTCCAGACACATGTAATCGTTGATTTGGCCCATCGCCCCAAACGCGGATTTACGGCCCAACCAGATGCGGCCTGCCTCGTCGGCGTCTTTGGCTTCGCGCAATTCCACGGGGTTATGTTTCGCCGCGATCTTCATGATAAGCGCCAGCTGCGCGTCGATTTCTGCGTCTGATCCTTCGACTTCAACGATCAGCAGGGCCTCGCACATTGGGTATCCGGCATGCGCGAAATTCTCGGTGGCTTCGATGCAGGGGCGGTCCATGAATTCGATGGCTACGGGTAGCACGCCTGCTTTGATAATGTCGGTGACGACCTGTCCGGCGACTTCGGAACTGTCATAGCCTATCAACACGGGGCGCGCCCCTTCAGGTTTAGGTAAGATGCGCAAAGTGGCCTCGGTGACGACCCCAAGCTGGCCTTCTGACCCGCAAATCACGCCGAGCAGATCAAGTCCGCCCGCGTCCATATATGCGCCGCCGATGTCCACCACGGTGCCGTCCATCATGACCATGGTCACGCCCAGCAGGTTGTTTGTGGTCACGCCGTATTTGAGGCAATGCGCCCCGCCGGAATTCATCGCAATGTTGCCTGCGATGGCGCAAGCAAGCTGGCTGGACGGATCGGGCGCGTAGAAAAACCCGTTTGCCTCCACTGCGCCGGTCACGGACAGGTTTGTGCGCCCCGTTTGGACACGGATGTAGCGGTCATCATAATTTGTCTCGATCACGCCATTCATCTTAGCGACGCCAAGAATGACGCAATCCGCGGTCGGCAACGCGCCACCTGCTAGCGAGGTTCCCGACCCGCGCGGCACGACGGGCACGCCCAACTCGTGGCAAATTTTCAACACAGACGCGACTTCATCTGTGTTGCTGGGCAAAACTGCACACATGGGCGGGCATCGATATGCGGTTAGCCCGTCACATTCGTAGGCCCGTGTTTCGACCACATCCGCGATAACGGCGTCTCTTGGCAGCACTGCAAGTAACCGTGCGACGATCTGATCTTTGTGTTCAATTACACTGGCGTCAGGGATTGGCATTTGCATGGCGATATCTCCGATATGTTCTAATTGGTAAATAAATATAACCAATTTATGCGGATGGCAAGTTTTTCTGATCCGCTGTAGTGAGCCTTATGACAATGTTAGAACACGTCGCCCTTTTGCAGGCCCTTGATTGGGTTGCCATCATTTACTTGGTTGGAGCGTGGCTGTTGCTGAGCCGTATCATTGAACACCCGCCGAAATCGCGCCCGTCTGTTACAGTTCTGATGTCCGAGCGTCGCCGTGATTGGATGCGTGTCTTTGTTGATCGTGATCCGCGCATTTTTGACAGTCAGATTTTGGCAAGCCTGCGTCAGGGTACATCATTTTTCGCGTCGACCTGCATTTTTGCCATTGGTGGTGTGCTGGCCTTGGCCAAGAATACGGACCCCCTAATTGGTGTCGCCCAAGAGGTTACGGCCGTGATGACCCCGGTATTAATTATTCAGATTAAGCTGGCTGTCGTGGCTTTGTTTCTGACCAATGCATTTTTGAAATTTGTCTGGGCGAACCGCGTTTTCGGATATTGTGCTGTGCTGATGGCCGCTGTGCCCAATGACCCGAATGATTCAATTTCCTACCCGCGCGCCGCCCAAGCCGCCGAGCTAAACATCCGCGCGGCTATTAATTTTAACCGCGGCTTGCGCGCTGTGTATTTTGCGTTGGGCGCATTGGCGTGGCTTTTGGGAGCCGTGCCGCTGATGATTTCGGCGACTGTGGTCATCTGGGTTGTCGGCTCACGCGAATTTGCATCGGTTCCGCGCGATATCCTGCTAAAAGAAGACCCATGAAGTACGCGATTATATTGGCGTTTTGGGCAGGGACCGCATCTGCTGATGCACCTTTGATTGAGGGCGCAACTCTTGCGAATGGTCGGTTTGATGTGACGTTGTCGCATCCTGACACGGGGTGGGATCACTACGCCGATGGCTGGCGTGTCGAAGATGCGAGCGGTGCTGTATGGGGCCTGCGCGTGTTGGGGCACCCGCATGTCACCGAACATCCGCTTACGCGGTCATTGAAAATAGGCGGCCCATTGCCTGCAGTGGTTTACATCCGGTCGCGCTGTATCGTGATGGGTGGTCGACAGGCAGGTTTGCACTCGTAACGCGGTAGGATGGGTTTTAACCCATCTTGCGTCCTTCGCGCAGCCATGCTGCGATGCTTAGCACCGCCGCCAACAGCAAAAACGCCCATGCAGGCAAGACAGGATTACTGCTAATATCTGCGGTTTGATACGCGCCGCGTGGTGTGATCCCGATCCAACCGCGCCCAGCTGCAGGGCGCCCAGCACGTACGCTGCGCACCGCAAAATCACCATCGGCCATCGCCAAGGTTCCACCGCGTGTACTGTCCACAATTGGCCGCAAGGCTTCCCCTGATGCGATTGTTTGTTCAAACTCGCGCGGTGCTGCCGGACCCAAAGCGATGACGGTTTCTTTACCCGCTTCAACCAAGCGGTAAAGGCCCACTTCGGGGGCCGTCCACATCGTCTCGAACCGGCCAGGCGACACCTCTTTGAGGCTCAAGATCGTTTGCGATCCATCTGGGTGCGTCACGGTTACATCCCCTGCCGTATCGGTCAATGTCCGCCGGATGATCCGCATTGTTTGGCCGCTTGCTTGCGCAAACAACGCTTCTTCTTCCAGATCGGGTTCTTTCATCATCCAATGCGCCAAGCGCCGCAGCAGTTCCAATTGTGGCCCGCCGCCTTCGAATCCACGATCCCAGAGCCATGATTGATCCGACGCAATCAGCGCCACGCGCCCGTCGCCAATCCGGTCGAGCGTCAGCAGCGGTCGGTCGTCCAAGCCCGACATCACCGTGTTTGCCGTGTCTGGCACAATCACATCGACCAGCCGGAACCAGCGCCCCCAACCGGGACCTTCACCGTTTGGATTGGGGGAGAGTTTTTCTAATCCTTCGGTCACAGGATGTCGCGCCCCAAGGTCGGTGATTTGCGGTGTGAACCCTTCTTCAAATACCCGCGCTGTCGGTGCACCGGGCAAGATTTGTCCTAAGGGAGATCGGTAAATGCTTTCGGCACCGCCGTATTCCGGCCCTGAAGAAATTAGAACAGCCCCGCCATTTATGACGTAGTCGGTGATGCTGTCGAAATATGCTGCGGGCAAAATGCCCCGTCTGCGGTAGCGGTCAAAGATGATCAGGTCAAAGTCGTTGATCTTTTCCAAGAACAGCTCGCGCGTTGGAAACGCGATCAGGGACAGCTCATCCACTGGCACGCCGTCTTGTTTTTCAGGTGGTCGCAGGATGGTGAAATGCACGAGGTCGACGCCTGCGTCAGATTTCAGCAGGTTCCGCCAAGTGCGTTCACCCGGATGCGGCTCTCCTGATACCAGCAGGACCCGCAATCTGTCGCGCACGCCGTTGATCTGCACGACGGCTGCATTGTTCCGATCTGTCAGCTCACCATCCGCAAACGGTGTCGCGAATTGTACGACGTTCATTCCGCCATGCGGCAGGTCCAGAGGTAATTCGATATCTTGGCCCACAGGTACCTGAAAGCTGATGGGTGCGTCGCCATCAATCGCAATTGACAGGCTGACCACCGCGTCCGCCGTTGGTGCCGCACCTTGATCGTCGATCCGCAGCGTTAGCGTTACCGTTTCACCCATGATCGCAAAGGCGGGTGCGTTTGATACTGTCAGCCGCCGGTCCCAATCGGTGTCCCGACCTGACAAAAGCGTGTGGATCGGTGTGGGCAGGTTTGGCGCCCGCTCAATATCATGCAGTCGCCCGTCGGTCAGTGTCACGATCCCTGCAACACGCGTTTGTGGTTCTTCGGCCAATGCCGTCGACAGTGATGTCATAAGTTGCGTGCCAGCGTCGCCGTCCCCATCGGGTACAGTCACGACGCGCAGGTCAGTATTTTCAATTTTGGCGATTTGTGATCGAAGCCGTGCGAGCGCGCCCGCCGTTTGATCTGACCGGTCGCTTAGCTTTTGACTGGCGGTCTCATCCACCAGTGCGATGACGATGTCTGACAGCGGGGCGCGGTCTTCGCGCAGGACCGATGGGTTGGCCAACGCACCCAGCACGGCCAGAGCTGCAAGCCCGCGTAGCCACCAGCTGTTCAGTCTGCGCCAAGCCGCTAAGCCGACCCCAAATACGCTCAGTACTGCCAGTGCATAGATCGCCAAAAGCGGCACTAATGGATTGAGGATCAGCGTGTTTGTCATCGTCTATTGCCCCAAACGGTCAAGAAGGGCGGGGACGTGCACTTGGTCGGATTTATAGTTTCCGGTCAGCACGTGCATGATCAGATTGACCCCGAACCGTAGCGCAAATTCCCGCTGCCGTTCTCCTGCTGTGCCGCGCCCGACGGGGAACATCCGGTTTCCGTATTGGTCCACCGCCCAAGCTCGCGCCCAGTCGTTGCCGCCGATAACCACGGGTGTCACGCCGTCGTTGAGATTGCGAAATGGCATGCCCTCGGCCAACTCAGCCCCTGCGGGCGATGCTTCGACCCAGATATCCCGACTGGCATAGCGCCCGGGGAAATCTTGCAGCAGGTAGAATGCGCGCGTCAGCACGTGGTCTTGCGGGATCGGCTCAATTGCTGGAATATCGAGGCCGCGCGCAATGGCTTGCAGCTTGCGCCCCTCTGGGCTGCCCGATCCGAACCGTGCTGTGTCGGCGTCGCGCGTGTCAAACAGGATCATCCCGCCAGACCGCAGATAGCGGTTAAGCTTGCCGTAAGCATTGCGGCTGGGCAGCGGTTGGTCAGCGGTGACCGGCCAATACAGGAACGGGTAGAACGCCAATTCGTCGCGTTCTAGATCGATCGCATGGGGATCGTTTGGTTCAATTGACGTGCGCCGGAATAAAGTTTGCGACAGCCCCAGCAGCCCTGCGCCTGCCTGTGCGTCGACGTCTGCGTCGCCTGTGATGATGTGTCCCAGAACGACGGCAGTGGTGGCTGCAATGGCTTCTTCGTCTGTCAGCGCGTGCGCTTCTGGCGTGAATGCCAACATGAGAATGAGCGCCATCGCCACGTCGGAGCGGGGTCCGCGCAGCCGTCCACCGATCAGCAGTGATGTCATGATATCGAGGATCAGCAGCCCAAGTGCGCCCGCCAGCAACCATCCTTTGAATGCGGTTTCGCGCATGCCGGCCATGCCTTGTACGTTGATACGTGCGGGCCATGCGGCAACGTTGAGCGTTGCGTCAGGCGTGACGACATTCACGGCGATTTGTTGTTCTGCGCCTGAATACAGCCCCGGATGTAAGTCGGGCCCAGCGAATTTGGTGCTGAGGATTTCACCGTTGACACCAGCAAGCGCCCCGCCGTCTTGCAGCCGCCCGAACCCGTCAAGCACCTGAGTGGGTTGCCAAGTAGTACCAGCCAAGGCTTGCGCATCGCCAGCGGCGGGCCGCGTTGAAATCGCCAGCCGTTCAAGCATTTGCACGAACAATCCTGATAGTGGCAGCGTTGACCATTCGGCGTTGGCGGTCACGTGAACCAGCACGACTTGGCCTTCGCCCAGGGGCTTAAGCGTGACTAACGGTGTGCCGTCGGCGAGCTGTGCGATGACGCGGGTGGCCAGAGTTGGATCGGGTTGCGCCATGACCTGCGCGCTGACCGTCACGTCGTCTGGGATTGCCAGCCCAAAGAACGGCGAGGTGTCACTGAACGGTGCGAGCTCTTTTGGTTCTCCCCAGCTCATCGCGCCGCCGACGCTGCGTCCGCCAGACCGTAGGCGCACGGGTAGTAACGGGTCTTCGGCGTCGCGTCCAAGGTCAGATGCCGCCAGCCGTGGCCCCGCAAAGCGCAAAAGCAGCCCGCCGTTTTCGACCCATGTGATTGTGCCGTCGGTTTCTGTGCCCGCCAAGGTTGCCACGTCGGCCAGCACAATCACATCGGGGTTTGCCAGCAATATATCGGTCAAGGTCCCGTCGATGAGGTCAGCGGTCGGCACCAAGGCTTCGCGCAGGTAATGTAGCGGTGACAGCAGGTTCAATTCTTCGCGGCTGCCGCGCCCTGCGATCAGCGCGACCTCGCGTCGTTTGAGCGCGTCATCGGTGAGCGTGACTGCACCTGCGGACCGCTGGCCAGTGATCTCAAAACGTGTGATCCGGTTGCGCAGTTCTGGTGGCAGGATAAGGGCGGTTTTTCCGGTCGCGTTGCCAGCCTCAAATTCAAGCGTCACTGTTTGAAGTTGCCGTTCGGTGCCTGCAGGGTCGAGCCCGATGGCCGTGACGGGCACGGATATCGCCACCCCGATTGGCGTGCGGATCGCAGCTAGGGTGATTGCCCCGTCCTCAAAGACAGCGGGCTGAAGCCCAAAGGTTGCGCGCGGCGATTGGAAGACTGTGACGGTGCCTTTCGCCTCGAATGCGGAAAGCGCTGCTGTTCGCCCTTCCCAGTCGATGCCGTCTGACATCCACTGTGTTTCAAAATTTGCAGTTTGTGCGGATACCCAATCAGCCACGGCGCGGGGTTGCCATGGTTGGGGTTGCAGATTTGCAAGGCGGCTTTGCCAAGTGCTTGCCGCGCTGAATGTCAGGTCGCCTGCGGGCAGATTGGACAGGTTTATGACGCTGACGGGTCGGTCGTCGCGCGCCGCCTCTGATAGGAGTGCGTCGACCCGTTTGATGCGCGCCGTCCAGCTGGGAGCGCCTGCCCATGATCCATCAAGTGCTATCAGCAAATTGCCTGTGCCTGCGCGGCTGTCGGTGGGGTTGAGCACTGGGCCTGCGAAGCCAATGATGAGGGCAGCGACCGCGATGAGCCGAAGCAGCAAAAGCCACCACGGGGTCCGGTCGGATTGGCTTTCGTCATCTTGTAGGCCCAGCAAAAGTGCCACGCCAGGAAAGCGTCGTTTGACGGGGGCGGGTGGAACCGCGCGCAGTAAAAGCCACAAGATTGGCAAGATGATCAGGCCAAGCAAAAGCAACGGTACGGTGAAACCAAGGGGGCCGAGCGTCCACATTTACTGCGCCTCCAGTGATTGGTAGAGCCAGAGCAGGGCAGATGTTGCGGGGGCGTTTGTGTGGTGCGTGTGGAACTGCCAACCGGTTTGGCGCGCAAGGGTTTGCAGCGCGTCTTTGCGTTTGGCGAGTTTGTCGAGGTAGCGTTTTTTGAGCCCATCTGCGGATAGGGTTTCATGGGTTATACTGCCGCCCATGGAGTGGAAACTGGTGCGCCCACTGAACGGGAATGCCTCTTCTTGTGGGTCGAGGATTTGCAGAATGCAGCCTTTGATCCCGCGATCTGCAGCTTCGAATAGGGCCGCTTTGGTGGGGCCGATGCCGCCTAAGAAATCGCTGATAAAAAGAGCGCGACTGTGCGGCAATAGTCCTTGGGTGTCGGGGCTTCCAAAATCGCTGTTGTCGTTTTTGCACAATAGTTCGGCCATTTGTCGGATTTGACCTGCGCCGCGTTTTGGCGGAAGCCGACGCCCTGTCAGACCGACCCGTTCGCCGCCACGTGTCAGCAGGATTGCTGTGGCAAGTGCGAGCGTGCGGGCGCATGCGGATTTGGTGGAAATGTTGTCGTCAGATGTGAATTGCATCGCGGCGGATTGGTCGACCCAAAGCAGGACAGATTGTGCAATTTGCCATTCTTTGTCAGCGACAAAGTTACTGTCTGCACGGGCTGATCTGCGCCAGTCGATTGCGCGTGCTTCATCGCCTTGCTGCGCGGGTCGGTACTGCCAAAATATGTCGCCCATACCTGCACGTCTGCGCCCGTGATCGCCCAGCATGACGGTAGACGCCAATTGATCGGCGGCGGCCAATAGCGCGGGCATCGGGGCTGCAAGCCCTTGGGCATCCGATCTGAGCGTCAGGGCTTTTGTCACGCGACGGCGGCCTTTGTTTGGGTGACAGAGACTGCAACGTCGGTGATGATATCGGTGATGCTGACTCCGCGCGCACGAGCTGCAAACGACAGAGCCATACGGTGTTCAAGGACTGGCACGGCCATGGCCATGACGTCTTCGGCGCTGGGTGCAAGGCGACCAGACAGCAGGGCTTGGGCGCGCACGGTGAGCATGAGCGCTTGGGCCGCACGCGGACCGGGCCCCCAGCTGATATTGTCGCGGATCGCGGCAGATGCATCATCATCGGGGCGGCAGGACCGGACCAGATCGAGGATCATCTCAACGATATTGTCGCCCACTGGCATGCGCCGCAGCAGGGTTTGCGCGTCAAGCAACTCTTGTGAGGTGAAGACTGCAGTTGCCTCGTTTTCAGTCGCACCTGTTGTGGCTATCAGGATGTCTTTTTCTGTGTCCCGATCAGGATATGGCACATCGATCTGCATGAGGAACCGATCGAGTTGTGCCTCTGGCAGGGGATATGTGCCTTCTTGTTCGATCGGGTTTTGTGTGGCGAGCACATGGAACGGCGCGCCAAGCGGGCGGTTTTGGCCCGCGATGGTGACCTGTTTTTCCTGCATGGCTTGCAGGAGCGCGGATTGGGTGCGCGGCGATGCGCGGTTAATCTCGTCGGCCATCAGCAGCTGGCAAAATACTGGCCCTTGGATAAAGCGAAAGCTGCGGGTGCCGTCGGCTTCGGTGTCAAGGATTTCAGAGCCAAGAATGTCGGCAGGCATCAGGTCTGGCGTGAACTGAATACGATTGCCATGCAGGCCCATCACGGTGGATAGGGTATCAACCAGACGGGTTTTCCCCAAACCAGGCAGCCCGACCAAGACGGCATGGCCGCCACATATCAGCGCCGTTAGTGTCAGGTCCACAACACGGGGCTGCCCGATGAACCGCGCAGCAATACTGGTGCGTGCCTCAGCCAGTTTCCCGCGCAAAATTTTGATGTCTGCGACCAATTGATCGGGGTTTGCCATGACAATGCTCCTGTTTCACCTATATGCTTATAACAACAGATAACCCCAATGACCCCAATGGCAAAAACAATGACCGAACAAAAGAACGTGACCCCAAGCGCTGAAAGCCTTGCTGCAGCCGCGCGCGCCGCCAAAAAAGGCGAATTGCCGCCCGTGCATTTGTGGAATCCGCCGTTTTGCGGGGATTTGGACATGCGCATCGCGCGGGATGGGACGTGGTTTTACCTTGGCACGCCGATTGGTCGGGTCGAGCTGGTGAAGCTATTTTCGACGATTCTGCGCCGCGATGGCGACGATTACTTTCTGGTGACCCCAGTTGAGAAGGTCGGGATCACGGTGGAGGATGCCCCGTTTGTGGCCGTGGATTTCAACCGTGTGGATGACGGGTTGGTATTTGAAACAAATGTCGGTGACTTTTTCACGGCAGGTCCAGAGCATCCGATCCGCGTTGTTCGTGACCCGCAAACCGGTGAGCCGTCGCCTTATGTTTTGGTCCGCTCCAACCTAGAGGCGCTTATTGATCGCAAGTCGTTTTACCGTTTGGTTGATGAGGGTGAAGAGGCTGGGGTGGACGGTGTTCGTTGGTTTGGTGTCCGATCCAAGGGCGCGTTTTTCAGGATTATTCCAGCGGCAGAGCTGTCCTGATGCCGCGCTTTTGCGCCAACCTGACGATGTTGTTTGCGTAGCTGCCATTCTTGGAGCGGTTTGCTGCAGCCCGTGCAACGGGGTTTGACGCGGTCGAGGTACTGTTTCCCTACGATGTTGCGGTGCCCGATATATTGAAGGTGCTGGCCCGCAATGACTTGCCATTGGCGACGATCAATTGTCCGCCCCCGAATTATACAGGTGGCGCACGTGGGTTTGTTGCGGTTGCTGGGTCGCGGTTCCGCCAAGATTTTAAGCGGTCCGTGCGTTATGCTGCGGCGCTCGGTGTGCAGCATTATGTTTGTTGGTTGATTTTTTGGCTTTGGCCATACTGTCCATCCGCGTTGATTTTTTCACAACTTAGACGAACGTCGCACGGCCTGTGGTCACAATTTTTTGAACTGATAGCCGTGCGACTGTTTTCGTTTAAACGGACGTGCAGATGTATTTCATTTCCATGTAGTCATCCATCCCGTGCCTGCTGCCTTCGCGGCCAAGACCAGACTGTTTGATCCCACCAAACGGCGCCACTTCGGTCGAAATGATGCCCGTGTTGATGCCGACGATGCCGTATTCCAGTGCCTCGGCCACTTTGGCGACGCGGCTGATGTCTTTGGCATAGAAATAGGATGCCAGCCCAAAGATCGTATCATTGGCAAGGGCGATCACGTTGTCTTCGTCTTCGAATTTGAACAAAGGCGCGAAGGGGCCAAATGTCTCGTCGGTGCTGACAACCATGTCTTTGGTCGCCCCTGTCACGATTGTTGGCTCGAAGAACAAGCCGCCAAGAGCGTGTGGTTTTCCGCCTGTCAGGACTGTGGCGCCTTTGGATAAGGCGTCATCGAGGTGCGATTGTACTTTGACGACTGCGGAAGGTTCGATCAGCGGTCCAAGCGTGGTGCCGTCTGTCATGCCATCGCCAACGAGCAGGTTCTCAACCGCGATCTTCAGCTTTTGTGCGAAGGCATCATAGACGCCCGCTTGCACGTAAATCCGGTTGGCGCAGACGCATGTTTGGCCGTTGTTGCGGAATTTGCAGGCAATGGCGCCGATCACGGCCTCGTCCAGATCGGCGTCGTCAAACACGATGAACGGCGCGTTGCCGCCCAATTCCATCGAGCATTTCATGACCTGATCCGCGGCTTGTTTCATCAAGATGCGCCCGACTTGGGTTGATCCGGTGAACGACAATTTGCGCACAATCGGGTTTTCGCAGAACTCTTTGCCGATGCCTGATGCGTCGTTGGACGGCACGACGGAAATCACGCCGTTTGGCACGCCTGCCTCTTGCGCCAGTTTGGCCATGGCGAGAGCTGACAGCGGTGTTTGGGATGCAGGGCGCACCACGAACGCACAGCCAGCGGCAAGTGCAGGGGCCACTTTGCGAGCGATCATTGCGTTGGGGAAGTTCCAAGGCGTGATCGCGGCTGCCACACCGATGGGCTGTTTAATCACGGTGATCCGTTTGTCGGCCATGTGACCGGGGATGGTTTCGCCATAGTTGCGCTTGGCCTCTTCGCCGAACCATTCGATGAACGACGCGCCGTAAGCGACTTCGCCACGCGATTCAGTCATTGGTTTGCCTTGTTCCGCGGTCATGATGATCGCGAGGTCTTCTTGGTTGGCCATCAGAAGGTCAAACCATTTGCGCAAGATATTAGAGCGTGCTTTGGCGGCCAAAGTGGCCCAGCCAACTTGCGCCTTTTTTGCTGCGTAAATGGCCCGTGCCACGTCGGCCCGATCAAGGTCAGCGACGGTTGCAATCACGTCCCCACGTGCGGGGTTGGTCACGTCAAAGGTTTTGCCAGATGCGGCCGCAGACCATTCGCCGCCAATAAACGCGTCTTCGCAGACCAGATCAGGGCGCTTCAGCATGGATTTGAGGTTGGTGATGTCGTCAAGCATGGTAGGCTCCTGTTCAGTTTTCCCCATCTGACCTTGCGCGGTCACGTTGGTAAAGCGCAAACCGACACTGGCATTATGAAAGGCCCAAACATGGACATGGATGATCGGTTCGCCAATGGCGCGTATATTGATGGTGCTGCGGATTATCCGGATCGTTGGAACACGCAAGCGGTGGGTTTTCGCAACAGAGTTTTGGCCGAGATTGATGTGCCATATGGCCCAAGCCCGCGTCAGGTGATGGACATTTTTCACCCTCACCGATTGTCCAAAGGCTTGGTGGTGTTTGTGCATGGTGGATATTGGCGGATGTTTGATAAATCTAGCTGGTCGCATTTGGCGGCTGGCCCTTTGGCGCATGGCTGGGCGGTGGCGATGCCGTCGTATGATCTTTGCCCTGATGTGCGGATTTCTGACATCACGGAGCAGGTGACAGCGGCGGTGCGTTTGGCTGCTGCCCGTGTGCCCGGGCCGATCCGTTTGACGGGGCATTCGGCTGGTGGACAGTTGGTCGCCCGACTTGCAGGGATGGATTGGGACGGCCGGTTGGCCCGTGTGGTACCGATTTCGCCGGTGACGGATTTGGTCCCATTGATGCAGACGAAGATGCAAGACGATTTTCAGTTGTCAGCAGATGAGGCGATGGCTGAAAGCCCAGTGGATGCTGCAGCGCCTGACGTGCCCGTGACCGTTTGGGTCGGCGCGAATGAGCGTCCGGTGTTCATTGAGCAAGCCCAAGCGTTGGGGTTTGCGTGGGGTTGTAGCGTAACCCTTGCCCCTGATCAGCACCATTTTAATGTGATTGATGGGTTGGCGGATGCGGATAGCCCGCTGACGCGAGCCCTGTTTAGCTAAACGTCCGCGAATAGCAGGGTGGGTCTTCGAACGGGGTGGACCGCGCGAGATAGACGGCTCGTGCAATTGCTCGCGCCATGCAGGTTGCTGCGGCGTGGCCGAGATGGAGCAAGTCGTCGCAGTCTACGTCCCCCATGCTTGCCGCGAAAATCAGGTCGCCGTCGACAGGTGTATGCGCAGGCACAATCGCCCGTCCGATCCCATCATGGGCTGCAGTTGCAAGGCGCGTGCATTGTGCTTGGGTCAGTTTGGCGTTGGTCGCAATGATCCCGATGGTGGTGTTGCGCCCGTCCCCTTTGGTTGCGGGCCGTCCTGTGGGGTAGGTTGGTGAGGGGCCGAGATTGCCGTACTCGCCATGGGCCTCAAATGGCGCCGCCCAGAAGTGTGGTCCGTCGCCGACCGTCACTGATCCGACGGCGTTGACCGCGACCAGTGCGCCGATGATAGTGTCGTCTGGCAGAGACATGCTGGCCGATCCAAGTCCGCCTTTTAGCTTGGCTGTGGTTGCCCCGAAACCTGCGCCTGCTGTGCCGAGATCAAAGGTGTTACTGGCGGACGCAAGGGCCTGTGCGCCCAAAGCCGTATAAGGGTTTTCAAGCCAGTCTTTGTCACCGCCGTTCAGCAGATCAAACAGGATCGCGCTGGGTACAATGGGCACGCGTTGAGTGCCAACTGCAAAACCGCGTCCTGATGCGCGTAGTGCGTTTGCCACGCCGGACGCCGCATCGAGCCCCAAGGCCGACCCACCAGACAGCACAAGCGCGTCGACCTGTTCGACCAGTTTATCTGGCGCAAGCAGATCGGTTTCGCGTGTGCCTGGCGCGCCACCCATAACGTGTACGCCGCAGGTGAACGGCTGGGTTGCAGTCAGCACTGTGGTGCCAGTTTTTACATGGGTGTCATGTGCATTGCCGATCAGAATACCCGGCACATCGGTGATCAGATTGCGCATCATATGAAGGGCTTATGCACTGCGGTGTCCGGGTCACCTGTGTTTGGTGTGCCGCTGGGCTCAATCAACAAAAGATGTGCCTCACCGCGCGCTGTTGGTCGGTGCTCGACACCTGCGGGGACCACGCAAATTTCACCCGCATTCAGGGTCACAGTTTTGTCGCGCAGTTCAACATCGACCGAGCCGGACAGGCACAGAAACAGATCATCGGTGTTGGGGTGGCTGTGCCAGACAAATTCGCCTTGGACTTTGACCACCATGAGATCGTTGTCATTATATTTCCCGATGATGCGTGGCGACCAGTGGTCAGAAAACGTGGCCAGTTTATCCGCGAGGTTGACCTTTTTCATCAGACATCCACCACAATTGGGCCGATATAATACACGATTTTATTGGACGTCAGCACGTAGGGAAAACCGCCAAACGCGTCCTCGGTGATGATGATCAGCGTGTTGACGCCTTTCATCTTGGCGATTGTCCGGTCAACGTCTTTTGCGGGCAGAAAATCGGCAAGGCGGGTGGCGGGGTTGCGGTGCACGACTTCGACGAAACCGGTATCAATGAACGCGCTGGGTTGATCAAAGGTGATCTGTTCGGGGGCGTCGCCTTCGGCGTGAAAACAATAGGCCATCGCCGCGTCGGCATCTGTAAAATCGGCCGATAACAAGTGAATTCGCAGTTTGCCTTCTTGCAAGGCAGGCGGCAATTTGGGCTGGGGGTCCCCGTTCATCAGGGTGCGCAGGCGGGAAAATATATTCATAGGATACATCGTGCCGCCCAAGCGATCCGTTGTCAGCCCCAAAAATTCGCTTGCCAGATTGGTTGAGTTTGCACTAGCAGTTCCGCTTGAGCACATGACGATGGCGTCGTCACAGGTTTTATGCCGCTCGGGGCCTTTATTGACCTCTTCGTCCTGAACGCCGGGACCTTTCGGGGTCTGCACATCAGACCCCATCTATGTGAGGTCTATGCAATGACAACGCGTCCACAATTCTATCGGTTTCACCAAGGTGAAAAGCAGCTTCAGTTTTCTGATGCTGAGTTTGAGGCCCGCCTGACGGGTCTTCGAAAAATCATGTCTGATGCAGGCGTGCAGGGGGCTGTTTTCACGTCAATGCACAACATCGCCTATTATTCCGGCTTTTTGTATTGTGCGTTTGGCCGCCCTTATGCGCTGGTCGTCACGGCGACCGAAAGTGTCACGATTTCGGCGGGCATTGATGCGTCGCAGCCTTGGCGTCGCTGTCACGGCGATAACATTACCTATACCGACTGGGAGCGCGACAATTATTGGCGCGCTATCGTGTCTGTTACGGGAACCGGTGCCGTTGTCGGCATGGAAGGTGACCATCTGACATTACTGCAAAGCCAAAAGCTTGAGGCGTTCATGCAGCCTGCGCGGGTTGTCGACATCGCCCCTATGACGATGGTGCAGCGCATGCATAAATCGCAAGCAGAGCTGGACTTGATCCGCCATGGTGCCGGTGTTGCAGACGTCGGTGGCTTTGCCATTCGTGATGCGATTGACGTGGGTGCGCGTGAAATTGACGTGGCTATGGCTGGTCGTAACTCAATGGAACTGGAGATTGCCAAGCGGTTCCCCGATGCGGAATATCGCGATAGTTGGGTTTGGTTCCAGTCTGGGATCAACACGGACGGCGCACATAACCCTGTGACCGCAAGGCAATTGCGGCGCGGCGATATCTTGTCGCTGAACACGTTTCCGATGATCAGCGGGTATTATATCGCGCTGGAACGGACATTGTTTGTTGGCGAAGTCGACCCTGCGAGCCTGCGCATTTGGGAGGCAAATGTCGCCGCCCATGAATACGGGATGAGCCTGCTGAAACCGGGCGTGTCGTGCGCGGAGGTAACGGCCAAGATCAACACGTTCTTTGAGGAGCGCCAGCTGTTGCAGTACCGCACGTTTGGGTACGGCCATTCATTTGGTGTGCTGTCGCATTACTATGGCCGCGAGGCGGGCTTGGAGCTGCGCGAAGACATCGACACAGTGCTGGAGCCCGGCATGGTGATTTCGATGGAGCCGATGTTGACCATTCCAGAAGGCCAGCCTGGTGCCGGCGGTTACCGCGAGCATGATATCTTGTTCATCACGCAAGACGGGAACGAGAATATCACCAAATATCCATTTGGGCCTGACTTTAACGTGGTTGGTTAAACTAAGAATTGGGGCATCGGCGTCACGGTGCCCCGTGTTTCACGCTGCTCACTATGCGTTGAATTGTAACTGGAGTTTTGTACTCTATTGTAAGTGCTAATAATTATTTTTGGTAGTGGCTGACAATGACCATTTCTACAAATTTTACGCGTCGTTCATTCGGAGCGTTGATGCTTGGATCGACCGCAGCTTGCGCGTTGCGGCAACCAGAGCCGATCCCCGTCAAGATCATCTTGCCGAGCTTTCTGGATGAATATGAGCCGTTGTTTGATGCGGGCTTTGACCTTCCGGGCATTCCGGTAGAGTACACAACGGGCATCAACCGGCGCATGTCGGGGACCTATCTTGGCGAAGCACCTAAAAATTCAATCGACGTCGATCCCTATGCGAAGTTTTTGTATCACGTCAAAGGCGACGGGACCGCTGTACGCTATCCTATTAGTGTCGGTCACGCTGGTCGTAGTTTTCGCGGAACTGGCGTTATTCGGTTGAAAAAGCAGTGGCCCGGATGGAGCCCGACGCAAAATATGCTGCGCACGGAGCCTGAAATTTACGGCCCATTCCGTCGCGGTATTCCGGGTGGATTACGCAGCCCGCTTGGCGCGCGTGCCCTGTATTTGTTCCGCAATGGGCGTGACACATATTACCGTATTCACGGAACAAACGACCTCGGATCGATTGGTAACTCAGGAAGCGCGGGCTGCATCCGCATGTTCAACCAAGACATGATCCATCTGTATGATGCGGTCGAAAAAGGGATCAAAGTTCTGGTTCGGTCTGAAGACGAATCGCTGCGCGTTGATCCCGAAAACTATAACCGCGGTGTGGAACTACCTGCCAAACAGATCGATCCAGACATGATTTACGGTGAAGAGGCGCTGGCAAATGATCAACCGCCGGATTTTGATGCGGTGGACCCCAATGCGCCAATCATAGAATCTAACGTCCCACTTTGATAAAAAGCTCTGTAGCCCCAAGGTTACGGTGGATAGCGCTGCCCGTCTGTTTGATATTCGCCGGATCACGATCGAGGCCGATACGACTGAGGGAACTGTGCGCACGGCGGCCAAGCTGCGCGGTTTGATTGATCAGTTTAAGGCTGAGGATGATGCTTGGTTTGATGATGTGTTGATTGGCCGGATGATTGGGCTCGCCAAGGAAACAGGCGATGTGACCCGCAATTCTGTGACGCTTGATCAGATGCGTTTTGATCAGATGAATTTTTGGACTGCGCATTTTGGCGGCATGTATGTGTTTCGCGGCGTGGAGCATCCGGCTGTGATTGCCGCAGGTAACAAGAATGTGTTCGGGCGGATACCGGTGGACCACGTGTTTGATGTGTCGGATCGGGCGGCGATTGCTAAGTTCCTGACGCTGAATGATTTAGTGGAGCGGATTGTCGAGGCGCGCGGTTTGGACGCCGCTGCGATCTTGCATCAAAAGATGGATTTCATCGTTGCCTCTGTTGCCGCTGAGATGGGCGAAGATTTGGCTGGGGCAACCCGCCGTGATCTGCGCCAGCTTGGGCGGCGATATGCAGACGATTTACCTGCAGCGTGGCAGGGGCTCGCGGCGCTTGTGCGCTGGGCGGAGGAAGACGGGCCTTGGCCGCGCATCACGTCGGACCATGATGCGTATTTTTATACGCTGCGCGCCAGAGACCACGGTGACGCTGATTTGGTGAATATGCTATTGGCAGAGCTGTGCCCGCTGGACATTCGGCAGTTGTTTATCTGCCATAAGGCTGCGTTTTATGCGGCCTATGCAGCTTGGCCGGATGAAAAGCGCGCTTATGTGGTGGACTTTTTGGATCGCGAATACCAAGTCGATAAGGCAGGCACGCGCGCCGCTTTGTTTGGCCATGATGCGCCGCTGGAAGAGCCTGCGCTGCAAAAACGTGATATGATCAAAGCGGTTGGTCCGTGGGGCGCTGTGCGCAGGAGGTAAGTGATGGCATTTGTACGGTTGGTTGTTTTTGGGTTTCTGGCGCTGAGCGTTATTTACCTATCGGTCGCAGTTTATTCGCGGTCAGTGCGGCGTGAAAAGTTGGAAAAGGCATGGGCCGAAGATAACCCAGCCAGCACCGATACGTCCGCCCACGATGCATTCGTTGCAAAAGGGATTACGGACTATAACGCGTCTTACCGCCCCAAGCTGATTGCGCTGGTTTATGTTGTGCCCACGGTGATCGTGGCTGGCATCGTTTATATAACAAATACGAATTGAGGGCCTAAAAATGCTACGTTTGAAAATCGCCTTTCGGGTTTTGGTTTTTGTGACCTTTGGCTTGCTGTTGCATTATGTGTTGCCTCAGCATGATGTTGTCCGGATCGGATCGACCGAAGTCATTCGCACGGATTTTAGTGGGTTTAACCGGATGTTTTATGCCCAAGCCGATAGTGGTGGTGTTGAGCAGCCAACCCGCGATTTGCGCTTGATCAATACTGATAAGAAAAACACGTTTTTTTTGGGGTTTGTGGCCCGCGATACCACTGAGGTCATGGTCTACCGCAACGAGGATACGGGTTGGATTTGGCCGCCGTATTTCAAGTTCGACAGTTCCGATCTGCAAGCCGAAGCGTCGAGCGTTGCCCGTGGTGATAGTTGGGCTGTTTTGACCCATTATGGCTGGCGCGTGCGCTGGGCGTCGATCTATCCCAATGCGATTTCTGTGCGGATTGTGGACAGCCCTGACGTGCGTATCATCCCGTGGTTCAACATATTCTTCTTTGTTTTCTTGGTCGCCGGGATCGCATTTTTGCGTGCGATGTGGATGCAGTTTCGTGAACGCGCGGTTGACCTGTTGTTGGACACCGCCGGTCATCACTATGACGAGGCAAGTGCGGGCATGGCGAAGCGGCGTGGTCGCATGCTTCGCTGGCTTGATACGTGGCGCGCCAAGGACAAGCGTTGACCCAAAGGTGGGCTGCGCCCACGACATATTTGGTTTTGGGGGCCCACATGAGGCCCCCGATCGATATATAGTTGGCGGCTACTCGCCGTATGGGATCCAGATGTTTTTAACCTCTGTCGCGGACATCAAATAGTCACGCGGGACCGGCGTCCCTGACGGTGCCCACGTCCGTTTGAGGTTGCCCGCGCTATTGGCTTCGATCATCGCGGTGTTGCTGGCGCTGCCCAAATTCCAAACCGCATCCACATCCAAATGATCGCTCAGCGTTTTGCCAAGCTCTGAAGGGTTGCCGGTTACGATGTTCACGACGCCGGCTGGAACATCACTGGTTTCAAGCAGTTGGATCAAATCCGTTGCCGCAAGTGGAAATGCGTGGCTTGGGACTAGCGTTGTCCGGTTGCCCATTGCGATTGCCGCGGCCATTGGCGTGATGACTTCCAGCAGCGGCGCGTCACCGCATAGGATGCCGATATTTCCGACAGGTTCTTTCATCGCAAGTGCCACCCCGCGAATGGGAACGCCGTGCGCTTGCCCGTCGTATTTGTCGGCCCACGCCGCATAGGTAAAGAGCGCGTTGATGCTGTCTTGGACTTCTTTGGCACCGGATTTTCCAGTGAGCGCGCTTATCCGTTTGCTAAATTCGTCCGCCCGCACAGACAGGTTTTCAGCAAGGAAGTATAGTATTTGGGCGCGTAGGTGCCCAGTGGTTTTGGACCATTTGCTAGCCCCGTTCATTGCCTCAACGGCGTTGCGGATGTCCTTGCGGCTGCCGGTGGATACGTGTCCAAGCAATGCGCCTTTGGGTCCGTAAATCGCGTCTGAATATCCGCTATCGGGGCGTGTCTGTTTGCCACCAATATACAGCTTTGCGGTCCGGTCCAGTGGATCTGTTGGTGTGTCGGCACCAGCGTACGGCTCTGCCGCTTTGCGCGGCTTGGCTGATATTTTGGGTTTGGTGTAACCCGCCAGTCCTTCCCAGCCGCCCTCACGCCCAAAGCCGCTTTCGCGGACCCCGCCAAAGCCTGCCGCGGCATCCATCATATTGGTTCCGTTTACCCAGACGATCCCTGCGACCAGTTTGGGTGCGATATCAAGCGCGAGGTTGATGTTTTCTGACCAAACAGATGCTGCGAGGCCGTAGCGCGTGTTATTCGCGATCTCGACGGCCTCGGCAGGGGTGCGGAAAGTTGTTGCCACAAGAACTGGCCCAAAGATTTCGGTTTGCATCAAGTGGGATGCTGGGTGCAGGCCCGTGATCAATGTTGGTGGATAGTAGCAGCCTTCCGGAGCGGTCGTCTGAAATGTCTCGCCCTCGGTGTTATTGGCGACCAGTTTGGCGATCATGTCGCGCTGGCTTGGATCCACGATGGCACCGACGTCGATGCATTTGTCGAGCGGGTTGCCGATGCGCAGGCCCAACATGCGCGCCTTAAGCTTTGCATAAAATCCGTCTGCGATCCCTTCTTGGACCAATAAGCGCGATCCTGCGCAGCAGACTTGGCCCTGATTGAACCAAATGGCGTCGACCAGCCCTTCGACCGCGCTGTCGATATCCGCGTCTTCAAACACGATGTAGGGGGACTTGCCGCCCAGCTCTAGAGACAATGCCTTGCCTGATCCAGCCGTTTGTTTGCGAATAATCCGTCCGACATCTGTGCTGCCGGTAAAGGCAACTTTATCGACGTCGGCGTCCACAAGGGCCGCGCCGGTTTCGCCGTCGCCTGTGACGATATTCACGACGCCTGCTGGCACGCCAGCTTGCGTGCAGATTTCGCAAAATACCATGGCTGTCATCGGTGTGAACTCGGCGGGTTTTAGCACGACCGTGTTTCCCATCGCCAACGCGGGCGCGATTTTCCATGCGAGCATCAGAAGTGGGAAATTCCACGGAATGATCTGGCCACACACGCCAAGCGGCTCGCGGTCGGGCAATTCGTCGTCCATCAATTGGGCCATACCCGCGTGATAATAGAAATGGCGGATCGCAAGCGGTACATCGATGTCGCGGGCTTCGCGGATCGGTTTGCCGTTATCCAACGTCTCCATCACCGCCAAAAGACGTGAATGTTTCTGCATCAAGCGGGCAATCGCATACAGGATACGCGCACGGGCATGTGCATCCTTTGCCCAAGCGCCTTGCGCCTTGCGGGCAGCTTTGACAGCCAATGCAACCTCGTCAGCCGTGCCTTTGGTCACACCCGCCAGCTTCTCACCAGTTGCCGGATTGGTCGTTGCGAAATCGTCGCGCAACGCGCGCCATTTGCCGCCGACGAAATGACCTGCTATGCCGCCATGATCAGCAATCCACGCAAGCGCCTCGGACGCGCATTCAGGTGCTGGACCATATTCCATCGTTTCAAAAATATCCTTAATGGTCATGATGTCACTTCCCGTCTCGCTTTTTTAAAAATACTCAATTGCATCAGCCTATCCAATTGCGTGACGCCAGTTGGCAGAATAACTGCCCGTAACATGGTGTTCCAACTGCCGCTCAATATCGCCGAGCAACGATGAAGCGCCAAAGCGGAACAGATCAGGTTGTAGCCACCGATCACCCAACTCATCTTTGATCATTGATAGATATACGAGTGAATCCTTTGCCTTGGAGATTCCGCCCGCAGGTTTGTAACCGACCTTAACACCTGTCCGGTCGCGGTAATCGCGGATCGCGCGGATCATCGTGAGCGTGACGGGCAAGGTCGCATTCACGGGCTCTTTGCCCGTTGACGTCTTGATGAAATCTGCGCCCGCCATCATGCAGACAAGGCTGGCGCGGGCCACGTTGCGCAACGTCCCAAGCTCACCGGTAGCCAAAATCGCTTTGACGTGTGCGTCACCGCAGGCTGCGCGCATCTCACACATTTCATCGTAGAGCGCTTGCCAATTGCCAGTCAGCACGTGGCGACGGCTGATGACGATGTCGATTTCTTGCGCGCCAGCGGCCACACTGTCGCGGATTTCTTGGATGCGCAGGTGGAAAGGGGACAACCCAGCCGGAAAGCCTGTGGAAACGGCGGCCACAGGGATGTTTGTCCCTCGCAGCGCGTCCACGGCGGTTTCGACCATGTCGTGATAAACGCAAACGGCCCCAGTTGTCAGGCCTTCCATACCGATTGCTTCGAGCAAATTTTGCGACACTGGCTGACGAGCTTTGGCACATAGACGCCGCACGCGGCCTTCGCTGTCGTCACCGGATAGGGTGGTCAGGTCCATCAGGCTGACGGCTTTGCAAAGCCAAGCGGCTTGATAGTCTTTTTTGACGCTGCGCCGTCCGGGAAGCGATGCCGCGCGCCGTTCAATGGCGGATGTATTGGCCTGCACGGACGCAACCCAATCGAGATCAAGCGCGGTGCCATCATTGCGCGGCGCGTGCACTTGCGGCAGCTGCGCGGTCATCGTTGGTGTTTGAGTTGTTTGCAACTTGGCCTCCTTGGGGTGCCGTTTCAGCCTGTCATGTTTGGCCCGTCATGCCAAATTTTGACCACTTGGTCAATCTTTGATCGGTTGCACGACGTCACGTTGGAATTTGCGTCGGTATTGATGCGGCGTCATTTTGTGATGTGATAGGAATATTTTGTGGAAATGCGATAAGTTTGGAACGCCGATTTCGGTCGCGATGTCTGCGAGCGCATCAGACGTGCTTGTCAGTTGTCGCGCCGCATGGGTCATGCGCAGATCATTGATATATGCGGATGGGCTAATTCCTGTTGCCTGCTTCATCGTCCGGCTGACATGCGGGTGGGTTTGGCCCGTTGCGGCCACAAGGCCAGCGGCGCCTTGGCGAAATACCTTGGGTGACTTGGCTGCAGCCATCGCATGACGCAACCAGTCGGGCGTATCTGGTTGTGCTGGTTTTGACAGCCCCGCGCAGATCGGAAGCAGGAATGCTTCGGTCGATAGCCGGTCCAATGCGCTGCGCTCTAGCGTCAATGCTGCTTGGTTCAGTCCCAGCATTGCTTGCATATCCAGATGCAGGATTTGTGGTGTATCCGCCCAGAAAAATTGACCCTGAAGCGCCGCGTGTCTTTTGACAAGCGCATCAATTAGGCTGGGGTGCAGTGTGAGCGACACAACCAACGCATGATCCCCGCGCCCTTGCAGCCCGTGGGTGTCACCTGGGCGCATAAAGCCGACGCTGCCTTCGGGCATGGTTTTAATGCCGTCAGGTGTATGATGCCGGATTTGCCCGTTTTGCACCCAAAATAGCTCAAAGAAATCGTGCCCGTGCAGGGCTTTGGGGCGCGCAGGTGTCACTTGCGCCCGCGCGATATGCACGGCGGCCCCACCTGTTAGAATGTCACGATAGCCAAGGGTCAAATCCGTCATGGGATCAAATTAGCATAGGTTTGCACGTTGTGGGTGGAAAAGTTGGACGCCGCTGGCCCAACCGGTTAAGTGAAGGCAACGCCGCTGCACCAAGGGGATTCTATTGCCATGACATTTGATCGTTCCATCAAGATTGCGCCATCCATTCTGGCCGCCGACTTTGCCAATTTCGGGGCCGAAATAGAAGCCGTGGAAGCCCAAGGTGCCGACTGGATTCACGTCGATGTCATGGACGGTCATTTTGTGCCCGCGATTACGTTTGGCGCGCAAACCTGCAAGGCGATCCGCCCACATGTCAAAACCATTATGGACGTTCATCTGATGATCTCGCCTGTGGATGCGTATTTGCAAGGGTTTGCGGATGCTGGAGCTGATTTCATTACCGCCCATTACGAAGCTGGTCCGCATATTCACCGCACCATGCAAAACATCCGCGATCTTGGTTGCAAGGCTGGTGTCGCATTGAACCCTGGCACGCCTGCGTCGGTGGTCGAAGAACTGCTTGATATGGTTGATCTGGTTTGCGTGATGACGGTGAATCCCGGTTTTGGCGGACAAAAGTTTATCGATATGTCGCTTAAGGTTGCGGATTTGCGTGCCATGATCGGTGAACGTCCGGTGCATATCCAGATTGATGGCGGCGTTGATGTGACAACTGCGCCTTTGGTCGCGGCTGCTGGTGCTGATGTGTTGGTTGCTGGATCGGCCGTGTTCCGTGGTGGGTCAGTGGCCAATCCGGCCCCTTACGGCGAAAACATTCGCAACATCCGCAAGGTCGCCACTGAAAACGCTGCCGCGTAATCTGCGCAAGAACTGCACAACCCCCACAAAGCCTGTACACGGCTGGTCCTTAGACCTGTTGATAATCAACAAACGTAAGGACGGTGAAAATGACCTCAATGACAGTGCGGGGTTTGCTGCGTGGATTACAGCGCGATGCATGGTGGATGGCCGCTGATGCCCAGACCGGCGTTGGATGTGGTTCAGACAGGCCAAAGCCGCGGCCAGTGTAGTTGCTGGTCTTGCTTGTCGTCTGCGCCGATATATTGGTGATGCGCACACCGCCTGGTTTGGGATTTGTATTCCTGATTGGCATTCTTGCGGGTGCAACCCATTGGGTCATGCGCGGTGACATTGGCGTGACCCCTGCGCTATCAGCTTGGGCCGTGCTTTTCGTGTCTTTGATCCCCGTAATAGATGTAGTGCAATTCACGTCATTCATCATTGCTTGGTTGGGATTGACGGTTTTGCAGCCATGCTGACGGGTGACCGGATCGTGGCGGCTGTGATGCGACTGCCGTTTACAGGGGTGGCTCAGACGTGGACAGATATCGGGAATACGCGCCTGAACGGGACCAATAGGACCAGCCTTATCGACTGGGCCCTACCTATTGACATAGGTGCAATTTTTGCAGCGCTGTTTGTGGCGGCCAATCCGATTGCGGCTGAGTTTCTGTCAAATTTCAGTATTGACAATGCCCCAAGCCTTGGGCGGATCATCGCATGGACGATTGCTGCGCTGGTCATTTGGCCTTTGTTGCGCCTTTGCGCGATGCGACTGCACGCCTTGCCACCCAGTGCGCGTGCCAATGTCTGCCGCGTTGGGATGGTCAATGTCCGGTCGGTGATGCGAGCGTTGGTCGTGTTCAACGTGCTTTTCGGTCCTGCTGTTCCAAGATATCGCGGTTATCTCGATGCTGGCCCTGGTGCCGCTGCTGGCATTGCCCGAATTGATCGAAGCGATGTCCCATGGAGAAGTCGACGATCATGGTGGCATAAGCCTTGTTGCTGGGCTGGTTGGTTGGCAGGTTGCACTTGTCACGCTGGGCGCGATTGCGGCTGTTATTGTTGTTGGCAGCTATCTGACTGGCCCGATTTTTTGGTTTATTGCAGCGGCAAACTTGCGCGAGATGTTCGTGGCCACTGCGCTGATGATCGTTATTGGGATTGCTTTGCTGATGTCGCTGGGGGGCTTATCCCCTGCGCTGGGCACGTTCCTTGCGGGCGTTGTTCTTGCGCACTCAGAATATCGTCACGAGCTTGAAAGCGATATTGACCCGTTTAAGGGTCTGTTGCTGGGGCTATTCTTTATGACGGTTGGTGCAGGCATCAACTTTGGCCTGCTCAGCGCAAACCTTGCGTCGATTGTTGGTCTGACGTTGGGTTTGATCGCACTGAAGGCAAGCGTTTTGTATGTCCTCGCGATTGTGTTCAAAGTGCAAGGTGCGGACCGCTGGCTGTTTGCGCTCGGCCTTGCGCAGGCCGGTGAATTTGGCTTTGTGCTGTTGTCGTTCACGGTGGCCAATGGTGTGATACCGACAGCGCTCGCGGATCAATTGTTGTTAATTGTCGCCCTGTCCATGTTGCTGACGCCTGCATTGTTCATCCTGTTTGACCGTGTGATTGTGCCGCGCTTTGTTGTGGGTGAGATCCGCGAAGTCGACGCGATGCCCGAAGGTGGAAGCAAGATCATTATCGCGGGGCACGGCCGTGTTGGCGGCCTCGTTTCGCGGGTCTTGAATGGGGCAGGGTATGCGCCAACAGTGATCGACTTTAGTTCCGCCCAGTTGGAATTTCTCGAGCGGTTCGGCGCACATGCCTATTACGGTGACGCGACCCGCCCTGATTTGCTGCATGCCGCCGGAATTGCGGATGCTAAACTGTTCGTCATCGCCATTGACGGCAAAGATCAGATTACCGAACTGGCCCGCTATTTGCACCACCAATACCCTGACCTAAAGGTCGTGGCGCGTGCGGTGGACTGGACCCACGTCTATGATCTGTGGAATGCGGGTTGCCGTGATATCATTCGCGAAAATTACGACAGTGCGCTGCGCATGGGCCGATCATCGTTAGAGCACTTGGGTGCGGACCGTACGCAAGCAGATGCCACTGTTACGGTGTTTGATGAAATGGACCGTAAGGGTATGATTGAGATTGCGTCGCACTATGATCCAGCTGTGTCCATGGCGGAAAATGAAGCCTTGATCGCCAAATTCAACGAGATGCGTGTCGGCTGGGAAATTGATCTGAAGGTCAAGATGGAGGCAGTTTTGGCTGCTGAATAATATCGCGGTGTTTGCGTTAACGGGCTTCGTTGTCGCATCCCATATTTTCGTGCTGTGGCTATAGTCAATTTGGGTTGTGGGTCGTAAAGTGCGCGTAACTCGAGGGGGCCTGTGGGTGCCCCAAATCTATGCCAGTTGGTCAGGACATTCCTTTGAAGAAAATCAGCATTGAAGACTTGCGCTCTCGCCAATGGTTCATGAACAAAAATAATCCAGAAATGACGGCGCTTTATCTGGAGCGGTATCTGAATTATGGGCTGACCCGTGATGAGTTGCAGTCGGGCAAGCCGATCATTGCGATCGCTCAAACTGGTAGCGACCTTTCGCCCTGTAACCGCCACCACATTGAACTGACCAAGCGTGTGCGTGACGGGATCATTGCGGCTGGCGGCACGCCGATTGAAGTCCCTGTGCATCCTATTCAAGAAACCGGAAAGCGCCCGACTGCGTCGCTTGACCGCAACCTCGCTTATCTGTCGTTGGTCGAGACCTTGTTTGGCTATCCGCTGGACGGCGTGGTCTTAAATATTGGCTGTGACAAGACGACGCCTGCGTTGTTGATGGCTGCGGCCACCGTAAATATCCCCGCGATTGCCCTGTCGGTTGGTCCGATGCTGAATGGCTGGTGGAAAGGCGAACGCGCGGGGTCTGGTACCGTGATCTGGAAAGCCCGAGAGCAGTTGGCCGCTGGCGAGATTGACGATGAAGAGTTTATGAACATTGCCGCAGCATCTGCCCCGTCCGTGGGCTATTGCAATACCATGGGTACTGCTTCGACGATGAATTCATTGGCCGAGGCGCTTGGTATGCAACTGCCGGGTGCGGCCGCCATTCCCGCCCCATACCGCGAACGCGGCCAGATTTCGTATGAAACTGGTAAGCGGATCGTTGACATGGTTTGGGAAGATTTGCGCCCCACAGACATTATGACCCACGAAGCGTTTGAAAACGCGATTGTCATTAATTCCGCCATTGGTGGGTCCACGAATGCGCCAATTCACCTCAACGCGATTGCCCGTCATTTGGGTGTGCCGCTGAACAATGATGATTGGCAGAATGTTGGCCACGATATGCCGCTGTTAGTGAACTTGCAGCCTGCGGGCGAATATCTGGGCGAAGATTATCAGCAAGCTGGCGGTGTCCCTGCTGTGATCGGTGAGCTGATTGCCGCTGATCTTTTGCCGCATCCGAATGTGATGACGGTTAACGGTCAGACGGTCGGTGATAACTGTGCCAAATCCCGCACGTTGGACATTCGTGTGATCAAAACTGTGGCTGAGCCACTTAAGGAACAGGCTGGTTTTATCAACCTGTCTGGCAACCTGTTTGACAGTGCGATCATGAAAACCAGCGTGATCAGCGCCGCGTTCCGCCAGCGGTATCTGTCTAACCCTGATGACATGAACGCCTTTGAAGGCCGTGCCGTGGTTTATGATGGCCCCGAAGATTTCCACCACCGGATTGATGATCCGGCTGAAGCCTTGGATGCAACTTGCGTTATGTTCATGCGCGGCGCTGGTCCTAAGGGGTATCCGGGCGGTGCGGAGGTCGTGAATATGCGCCCACCGTCCTATTTGATTAAGCAGGGGGTAGAGGCGTTGCCGTGCATCGGAGATGGCCGTCAGTCAGGGACATCCGGCAGCCCGTCAATTTTGAACGCATCCCCAGAGGCCGCAGATGGTGGCGGTCTTGCGTTGCTGCAAAACGGTGACCGCGTGCGCATTGACCTGAATAAATGCTCCGCTGATATGTTGGTTCCATTGGCAGAACTGGCGGACCGCGCAACCAAGCTGGTCGCAGCTGGCGGTTACGCCCAGCCAGAAAGTCAGACCCCTTGGCAGCAATATTTCCGCGAGCTTGTCGGTCAGTTTGATGAGGGTATGATCTTGCGCGATGCAGATAAATACCAAGACATTGCACGCAAGTCGAACCTGCGCGACAGCCACTAATCTTTGGGGTTACGTGAAAGCAGCTCTAGGTAAAGTGCGGCATGATCTAGCCCGCCAAGACCCATGTCGCAGCATAGCGTATTGAACCGCGATTGAATGTCGGCTGACATCGGAAGCGACAGGCCAAGATTGTGCGCCTCCTCCATGATGTTGTTCATGTCCTTGAGTTGGATCGCGGCTTTCGCACGGGCGCCCAGATCGTCGTTGGTCATGCGTGCGCCGTGCAATTGCAAAATGGTGCTGTCAGCAAATCCACCGCTCAGTGCATCCCTAACCGCCGCTGGATTAGCACCACCTTTTTCCAGCAGTAACATGGCCTCTGCGACTGCGCCGATTGTGATGCCGACGATGCCCTGGTTGGCGAGCTTGGCCAATTGCCCTGTCCCTGATGGACCGACATGAACGGGTCTGCCAAGCGCCGATAGGATGGGCGCGGCACTTGCAAATGTTTCAGCGTTGCCGCCAACCATGATTGCCAACGTGGCCGCAATCGCGCCTGTGGTTCCGCCCGATACTGGTGCATCAAGGTGGGCCACGCCGAGGGCAGCAAGGTCATCCGCCTGCGCGCGCGCTTCAGCCGGTTTGATTGATGCCATTTCGATCCAGATTTGACCCTGCTGCAAGGCAACGCGCAACGCTGGGTTGGACTGGGTAGCCCGTGTCGAATCCCCGTCGGATAACATTGAGATGATGACATCTGCACCCGCGACAGCCGTCGCCGGCGTGTCTGCTAAAGTCGCGCCCACAATTGCATCGGCTTTCGCGCGCGTCCGGTTCCAGACAGTGACGCCGTGCTTTGCTGCGACAAGGTTCCGCGCCATTGGATCGCCCATAAGCCCGATCCCAAGGAATGCAATTTTTGTCATTGTCAGCCTTTTGTTGGGGCGGGCCCTAGCGAGCCGCGTTCAATGAATTGTGTGTCCAAGCGTACCCCTGACAGATCAGGTTTTCCGGCAACAACATTAAGTAATAGGGCTGCTGCGGCGCGGCCCATCTCAATCTGTGGTACGCGCACAGTTGTCATCGGCGGAGTCACGACGGATGCCAAGCCGATGTCGTCAAAGCCAACGATGGAAATGTCGTCTGGAATGTTCAGGTTAAGACCTCGGGCTGCAATCATCGCGCCTGCTGCCAGCACATCGTTGCCGCAGATTAAGGCTGTTGAACGGTTGGCAAAGTTTAGGATTTCTTCGCAGGCTTGTCTGCCTGCGTCGATCCGGTAGGGGGCCTGAACAACGTGTACAACTTGGGCATCTAGTGCGTCGCCAACGGCTGCAATTGCACCGTCGCGTCGCGCCCGCGCACGGTCATTAGATGTGCAATCGCCAGCGATGATACTGATGCGTTTGTGCCCGTTGGCAAGCACACGCTGGGTTGCGTCATAGGCGGCAGCGTAATTGTCAAACCCGACAAACATCTGATCCGCGCCGTCGTGGTAGCACCAACTGATCACATGCGGTGTGCGTCGTGTTGCAAGGTATTTGCGTGTTTCGTCCAGCCGGTCATTTCCGATTAGCAAAAGTCCACTGGCGCCTTGGGACACCAGTGACTTGATCTGGCGCAATTCGTTTTCGGGGTCATAGCCCGACGTGGCGATCAGCAAAGTGATCCCCGCCTCAGAGAGCACCTCTTGAAAGGCTTGGATGCCGCTGGCGAACATTGCATTTGACAGAGTCGGGATAATCGCACCCACGGTGTTCGTTTGGTTGGTCGCGAGCGCGCGCGCCCCAAAATTTGGGGTATAGCCAAGAATTGTAATCGCGTTATCGATCCGGTCGCGGGCTGCTTGGCCGACTTTGTCTGGATCATTAAGCGCACGGCTGACGGTCGCGGTGGAAATACCAGCGAGATTGGCGACGTCTTGTAAGGTGGGCTGTGCTTTCATGCTCATCTGTACAGTATAATGTAAGCGCTTGCTTTGTGCAATGTAAGCGCTTACATTACCGGTAATTCATTACATATTGGATCAGCTCCATGGCACGTAATTATCTGAAAACTGCAGCAAAAACGGCCATGACCGATTCGGGCGATGTGCGCGATACGGTGCAAAAGATCCTGTCAGACATCGAAGCGGGTGGCGATCAGGCCGCGTTGGCCTATGCGACCAAGTTCGACAAATATGAGGGCAGCGTGATTTTATCTGCGGAGGAAATCGCGGCTGCTTCGGCGCTGGTCCCTGAAAAGCTAAAGGCTGATATTCAGTTCGCTCACGACAATGTGCGTCGCTTCGCAGAGCTGCAAAAATCCACAATGACCGACGTCGAAACAGAGATCGTGCCTGGCTTGATTGCAGGTCAAAGGGCGATCCCTGTGCGCGCTGCTGGCTGCTATGTTCCAGGCGGACGCTATTCCCATATTGCCAGCGCGATCATGACCGTTACCACCGCAAAGGTTGCTGGATGTGAGCATATCGTTGCGTGTTCTCCACCGCGCGTGGGTGTTGGCGTGAACCCTGCGATTATCTATGCCGCCGACTTGTGCGGCGCGGATAAGATTCTTGCGATGGGTGGGGTTCAGGGAGTCGCTGCCATGACGTTTGGTCTGTTTGGCTTGCCGAAAGCCGACATTCTTGTGGGCCCGGGGAATCAGTTCGTCGCAGAAGCAAAGCGCATTTTGTTTGGCCGCGTGGGTATCGATATGATTGCTGGCCCGACTGATAGTCTGGTCCTTGCGGACGCCACCGCAGACTCGATGATCGTTGCCGTCGATTTGGTCAGCCAAGCCGAACATGGATATAATTCGCCTGTTTGGTTGGTGACAGACGACGAAATTTTAGCGCGTAATGTCATGAGCATTGTGCCTGACTTGATTGCCGATTTGCCAGAGTTAAACCGCCAAAATGCCGAGGCCGCATGGCGCGATTACGCAGAGGTCATCGTATGCGCCGACCGCGAAGAAATGGCCGCATGTTCTGATGATTATGCCCCCGAGCATTTGACCGTTCAGGCCGGTGATCTGGACTGGTGGCTTGGCCGCTTGCTTTGCTATGGGTCGCTATTTTTGGGCGAAGAAACCACGGTATCCTACGGCGACAAAGCATCGGGCACCAATCACGTTTTACCGACATCTGGGTCTGCCCGATATACTGGCGGATTGTCGGTTCACAAGTACATGAAGATCGTCACTTGGCAGCGCGCCACACGTGATGGGTCAAAACGTGTGGGTGTGGCTACCGCACGGATTTCACGGCTTGAGGGCATGGAAGGCCACGCCCGTGCAGCAGATGTGCGGTTGGCAAAATACTTCCCCGGTGAAAACTTTGATTTGTCTGCAAGCGAATGATGCGTGCTCTGGTCTATACTGGGGTCGAGATGCTGGAGATGCGCGATATGCCGCTTCCCGTGGCGGGCCCTGACCAATCGTTGGTCCGAGTCTATGCGTCCGGACTTTGTGGATCTGATATGCATGCCTATTTGGGTCATGATGACCGGCGTCCTGCGCCACTGATCCTTGGTCATGAGGCAGCCGGTGTCGTTGAAGGAACAGGTCGTCGGGTTACGATCAACCCATTAGTGACATGCGGCACATGTGATGCTTGCAAGCGTGGCTGTGACAATTTGTGCCCTGATCGCATGATCATTTCAATGCCCCCGCGCGAGGGCGCGTTTGCGCCATTCGTTGCGATGGCGAACGCGAATTTGGTCACTGTGCCGAAGCATGTTTCATTCGAGAAAGCCGCACTTGCCGAGCCATTGGCATGCGGTTGGCATGCTGTGCGTTTGGCTGAAGAAGCCGTGGACCGCCCATTGGATCAGGCCCGGTGCTTGGTCATTGGTGGTGGTGCGATTGGCATCGGAGCCGCACTTGCGCTGCGTGCCTTTGGAGCGGTCGATATCACTGTGATTGAACCCAACGACATGCGCCGCGCTAAACTGGATAGTATCGACGGCTTTGTCGCTGTGGGCGCTGGTGGTTTTGACGGGCATGCCCATCTTGTCATCGATGCGGTCGGCTATGCGGCGACCCGCGCTGACGCAACTGAGATGGCCCATCCCGGAGGTGTGATCGCGCATGTCGGGTTGGGTGAAGGCACTGGCGGCCTCGATGTGCGGCGCATGACGCTGCAGGAAATCACGTTTATCGGAACGTATACGTATACGATGGCCGACTTTCACGAAACCGCACATGCGATTTTTGGCGGCCAGCTTGGCGCATTGGACTGGGTTGAAACCCGCCCCATGTATGTTGGTGCGGCGGCGTTTTCGGATTTGCATGCAGGCCGTGTTGCCTCACCCAAAATTATTTTAATTCCGGACCAAGAGGAGTAGATACTTGTCCATATCCCAAAAGATCGTTGATGATTTCGTAGCCAATGGCATCGAGTTTGTGACGACCGTGCCATGCAAGCAGCTGGCAGGTGTCATTGAAGAGGTCGAAGCCCACGATAGCATTTTCCACATCCCATCCAACAAAGAAGACGAGGGCATGGGTCTTTGCGCTGGTGCGTTTATGGGCGGCAAACGCCCAGCGATCATCATGCAAAACACCGCCATCGGGGTCACGATCAACACCCTCGCGACGCTGACCCAATATTACCGGATGCCGTTGCCGATGCTGATTTCGTACCGCGGAGAGCTGCGCGAACCTGTGGCTTGTCAGGTCGAAATGGCGGTACACACCAAAGCATTGCTGAACCAGCTCAGCATCCCGACATATCATTTCCATAAGGAAAGCGATGTGGACGAGCTCGACGCGATCCTGAAATACACATTCATGTGCAACAAACCTGTGGCGATCCTGACGGATGCGTCGTTCTGGGGAGGCTACGGCGACCAATGATCAGATCAGAAATCCTGCGCGAAATCGCGCCAATCCTGCGTGACCAATTGGTCGTTTGTAACATCGGTTTGCCCAGCCAAGAGCTGCATATGATCGACGATCAGCCATCCAACTTTTACATGTTGGGCACGATGGGCCTGTCATCGTCCATCGGTCTTGGACTTGCTTTGTCACAGCCAAAAACCGTCATTTCTATTGATGGCGACGGCTCTGTTTTGACGAACCTTGGCACCTTGCCAACGATCGCGAACAACGTGGCTGACAACTATATTTTGTTGATCATCGACAACGGATCTTACGGATCCACTGGCGATCAGCCGACATATGCTGGCAAGAAAACCAAGCTTGAAGCCGTCGCCACCGCCTGCGGTTGCGAAAACGTTGTGACGTGCCAAGACGTGGACACAGGTCGCGTCCTGCAAGCCGCGATCGACAGCAAACAGATGACTGTGATCGTATCCAAATGCGACAGCGGCAACATCAAACTGCCCGTCATCACGATGGACCCCGTCGTCATCCGCGACCGGTTCATGAACGCAGTGGCCAGTTAAATCATTGGGCGCCCGTATATGGGCGCCCTTTTTTACGGCAACGTGATACGCAAGCCATCGGTCCCAAGATGGAATGGCCCTGTCCAATGCGGCGTCACGGCTGCATCCCAATCGGCGGCGGTGAAATCTGGGTCGTCAGATGGCAGCAAATGGTGAAGCGCCAATGCTTTGACGCCAGCAGCAGTTGCGATGCGCGCAGCGTCCTCGACGGTTGTGTGACTGCGCAGTAGATGCTGCATCAGTCGGTCATCGCCGTTGCCTACTCGCGCAACTAAGGGTGCAAGTGCGGCGTGCAACATCGCTTCGTGGATCAGCAGATCGGCCCCTTTTGCAAAACCTGCCAGCGCTGGAAAATATGCAGTGTCGCCTGAAAACACGACGCGGCAGGACGGCGCTTCAAATGACAGCGCAAAGCAATCGACAAGCGGCGGGTGGGACACGCGCATCGCACGCACGGTCATATCGCCGTCTTGCATCACGTCGCCTGCGTCGATCTCGAGTATGCGCACCAAGTCACGTAGGTCAGGGCGCCCTTCATCTGCAATACGTAAATCGATATCGGCCTGCATGGATGCGATGAAATGTTTCCAATAAATATTCAACCCCGCTGGCCCCCAAATATCGACAACGGTCTTTAGCCCTGCCGTCCAAGCGGTGTGCAACAGCGGGCCAAGTTCAAGATAATGATCCGAATGCAAGTGCGTAATGAAAATGAGTTCTAAGTCTTTGAGTTGCATTCCCTGATCGACCAAACCACGTGCGACGCCCAACCCGCAGTCCACAACGATCCGCCTGCCACCAAGTGTCAGCAGGCTTGATGTTGGCATGGTCGAGCCGGGCCGAATGGCTGGTCCGCCTTTGGTGCCTAACAGGGCAACTGCGTTTGACATGAGCGTGGTCCTTTTTGCGCGGATGTTCGGCTATCTGACACTACGCATGGCACCAATTCAATCGGTTTTTCTGATGGCCCTTGGTTAGGTAATCAGTGGATCGGCACGTAATTGGGTAGCGATATCTTGATCCAGCGGTATTTCAAATGTGTTCAGGATATAGCCCAATGTGGAATAGAAACCGACTGTAGCTATAACGTCCATAACACCGTGTTTGCCGGTAAGGGTGCGCAAAGCGGCCTCTGTCTGGGTGGAAATTTTATGATCGGCAAATAGCTCGTCCACGTTTGACGATTGCAATCTGGTCCGGTATTAATTCGTCCAACGCGGGATTGGGGGTGTTCAGTGTAACCCGTGATTGATCGCGACGGTGCTTGGCAAACAGCCTGTCCAATCGCACAGCCTCAACTCTGACGAGAAGGAGTGCTTCTGCCTTATCCTTTGTCTTTAGTGAGAACGTCTCTTCACGCTTTCCGTAAGTGTCTTGGATGTCTTTGGGGACTGCTGTGCGGTGATAATAAGTCGATCCACGGCGGTACAAGCGGGTGTGTCCGGTCATTTTCTGTAGGTGCCTCACTGTAACACCTCGGTGTAACAACCCTCGAAAAGTTCCCATAAAAACAGAAAGTTACTGAACTTCCTCACTGTTTTGGATGATGGTGGAGCCTAGCGGGATCGAACCGCTGACCTCCTGCATGCCATGCAGGCGCTCTCCCAGCTGAGCTAAGGCCCCATCATTGGGTGCTGTCTATGCAGCTAGTTGGGCGAGATCAAGATAAAAACCTCGCCCAACTGTTAGTTTATTTACTCGTCGTCGCTGACGGGCACATCGGCCAATTCTTCGAGGCTGACCGTGTCGTCATCGTCGTCGTCAAGCACGTCATCGCCAAGATTTGTCTCATCTTCGTCGTCGTCCTCGGCATCGTCGAGGACGAGATCTTCGGCTTCTTTGGCTTCTTTTGCTTTTTTGGTCTGCGCGTCTTCAGCGTCAGCAGCCATCGTCCGCGTTTTCGAGGTGTCTACTGCAACCTCTTTACCGGTATATGGGCTGATGATCGGCGTCGCATTCAGGTCGTAAAAGCGTTTGCCGGTTTCTGGGCAAAGGCGCTTTGTACCCCATTCTTCCTTAGGCATAGGCTATCCCTTCAAATTCTGGTCGCGCGTGTGGCGCATCAAGGCCAATTGCCATAGGTAACAGGTGGTGTCAAAGGCTTTGGCACAGCTTTAAGAATGAAAGCGCAAAATGAGCGTTCACAGGCTGCACGGTAACCCCCCAATTGACGTATCGGTACGCCGATCTGCTCGTGCGCGTAAACTTTCGCTTCGCGTATCGCGTTTGGACGGAAAAGTTACGCTAACTGTGCCGCAACGTAGCCCGCTGCGCGAAGGAATACACTTTCTTGAGACCCGCGAGCTATGGCTGCGCACCCATCTGATTCGTCTTGCACCAGAAGCCGTTGTTGCGGCTGGTGGCACGGTCCCTTACCGTGGTGCTGAACTGCCAGTTGTTGTCGGGCCCGTAAAGCGAACGGCGATGCGTGAAGGCACCCTACAGGTGCCTGACGTCCCAACTGCGGGCGTTCGTGCCAAGGCGTTCTTAAAACTGCGGGCCCGCGATGAATTGGCGGCTGCATCAGATCGCTATGCCGCACAGGTGGAGCGCACGTATAGCCGCTTAAGTATTCGTGATACGCGGTCACGGTGGGGGTCGTGTTCGTCCGAGGGGGTATTGATGTATTCGTGGCGGCTGATCATGGCGCCGCCTGACGTGCTTGATTACGTCGCCGCCCACGAGGTCGCGCATTTGGTAGAGATGAACCATTCTGATGCCTTCTGGGCTGTGGTTGAACGCATTTGTCCTGATTACGCCGTTCACCGTGCGTGGTTGCGCAAAAACGGTGATGTTCTGCACCGCGTCAATTTCGGTGATTGACCCGTTCGCGTGATGTGATCACAAAGGCATCATGTTGTTACAACCACGCCCCATTGATCCAAACATGCCAGCCCATGAACGGGTCTATCGCAGCCTGCGGACCCGCATTATGCATGGTGAGTTGGGACCAGGAGAGGCGTTAACTTTGCGCGGCATTGGAAAAACCTACGATGTATCAATGACGCCTGCGCGCGAGTCGGTACGCCGTTTGGTGGCTGAAGGTGCGCTATTCCTATCGTCGTCGGGTCGTGTATCTACGCCAGTGCTGTCAAATGAACGGATCGAAGAACTTGCGACACTGCGTGCAATGCTGGAGCCAGAATTGGCCACACGCGCGTTGCCACGTGCCCATTTTGCCCTGATTGAGCGGTTAGAGACGATTAATAACGGCATCAGCCAAATGGTCGCGCGCCATGATGCATCGGGTTATATTCGGATGAATTTGGAATTTCACCGCACGCTATATTTGCGGGCCCAAGCGCCTGCGATGCTGGCCATGACGGAAACGGTTTGGCTGCAGTTGGGGCCAACGATGCGCGCGCTTTACGGCCGGTTAAACCGGACCGAGCCGCCCTATCATCATCGGTTGATTTTGGCCGCCCTAAAAGCTGGAGATGATCCAGGATTACGGCTGGCCGTGCGGACCGACGCGACCCAAGGGCTGCGCATGTTGAAGGGCTAAATGTCGAGGTTGTGTTTCTTGGCGAACCACGCGAATAGCGGCAGTTCCATAAGGCTAAGAGTGATGATCGCGAACACGGCCCAATTAGTTGAGAAGAAAATCAGACTGAAATCGGTGTCGCTACCCCAAAACAAAAGCCCCGCAACAAGCAATGCCGCGCAGCTAATCACTGCATCGTAAATCAAGATTAGGTTGATCGTTTTTGTCGTAAGACCTGGATAAACCCCGAGGTATGTGAACGCTAAAAATATAGCGTTCACAATAAGTAAGGTAATCTCTGGCATCATGCGTGGATGGCACCGTTACCACAAGCAAGGGCGGCTTCGCGCACTGCTTCGGAGTATGTTGGGTGCGCATGGCAAGTCCGCGCGAGGTCTTCTGCGGCGGCGCCAAATTCCATTGCGACGCAGATTTCGTGGATCAGATCGCCAGCCATTGGGCCGATGATATGCGCCCCGAGAATGCGGTCGGTTTCGGCGTCCGCGATGATCTTCACAAACCCTTCGCCCATGAAGTTTGCCTTGGCGCGTGCGTTGCCCATAAAGGAAAATTTGCCGACTTTGATCTTGCGGCCTTCCTTTTTCAGCACGTCTTCGGACTGTCCGACGGTGCCAACTTCGGGGTGGGTGTAGATCACGCCAGGGATCACGCCGTAGTTCACATGCGGGTGCTGGCCTGCGATGCCTTCGGCGACGGCCATGCCTTCGTCTTCGGCTTTATGGGCCAACATTGGTCCGTCAATCGCGTCGCCGATGGCGTAGATACCTGCGACGTTGGTGCGATAATGATCATCGGTTTTGATCTGGCCGCGGTCCGAGATTGTGACGCCGAGGTCTTCTAAACCGAGCCCCTTGGTGAAGGGTTTACGCCCTGTGGCGACCAAAACGGTGTCGACTTGCAGGGCGTGTTCGCTGTCATCTTTACGCAGTTTATAGCTGACGGTGGCCTTGTTATTCTTGATCGCAGTGCCCTGTACGGCGGCCCCAAGAATGAACTTAAGCCCTTGCTTTTCAAGAGTTCTTTTAAGCGCGCGCACGATGTCTTTGTCCATGCCGGGTGTGATGGTATCGAGGAATTCAACAACCGTTACGTCGGTGCCAAGGCGGGCATAAACGGAGCCTAGTTCAAGGCCGATAACGCCCGCACCAATCACCACCATAGATTTCGGAATTTTGCCCAATTCAAGCGCGCCGGTGGAGGTCACGACGGTTTTCTCGTCGACCTCTACACCGGGGAGGGATGCTGGTTCGGACCCAGATGCCACGATGATATGTTTGGCGTCATGGGTGTCGTCGCCGACTTTAACTTTGCCCGCAGCAGGGATTGATCCCCAGCCTTTGATCCAGTCTATCTTGTTCTTTTTCATCAAGAATTCGATGCCACCAGTGTTCTGGTTGATCGTGTTTTCTTTGTAGGTCAGCATCTGCTTCCAGTCGACAGAAGGTGCTTTTCCTTTCAGGCCCATTTCCGCGAAGTTATGTTCCGCCTCGTACAGCATTTCTGTCGCGTGTAGCATCGCCTTGGACGGGATACAGCCGACGTTCAAGCAGGTGCCGCCAAGGGTGTCGCGCCCTTCGACGATAGCGGTTTTCAGACCCAATTGGGCACAGCGAATTGCGGATACATAGCCGCCGGGGCCTGCACCGAGAATGATGACGTCGTAGCTGGACATGGGTCTCTCCTTGGGTCGATTTGGGGCGTAATTATTGTATAAGTTCTACATAAGTTTCGCATATGTCGAATTTTAAATGAGGGCCGTGACTAAGATAAGCAAAGTTGCGAGGAATCCAGCAAACCAGATCAGGGAGCGCCATGGGGTCCAGCCGAAATAGTATGCAGGGATATAAAGGACGCGCGCGCCGAGGTAGGTCCATGCGCAGGCGGTGGTGAACGCTGTGGTTTTGTCCGACAGCGACACCACGGTAATGGCGATGGTGAAAAGGATCAGCGCCTCGAAATGGTTGTTCATTGCACGCGCAAGGCGGGCAGTACTGACTGATAGCAATTCGATCATCGGTTTGCCGAGGCGGTCGAGGTCACGTGGGGATGATGTTTTGCCCGTGCCGAGTTCCATGTTTGCAGGGATCGCCATGAGGGCGAATTGAATGCACTGGAGGAGGGCGGCGTAGGTGAGAACTGTGAGTTCGGGGGTCATAGCAACGGCAGAACCATCATCGCAAGCCCACCCAGGGAAGCAAACCACGCGACGGACCGGACCAATGGAATACCAGATGCGAACGCGGGAACATATGCAACCCGAGACCAGAAATATAGCGCTGCGCCATTCATGGACATTGCACTGCTTCTTTCGGCGACTGCGATCAATATGGCCAGTGCGGCAAACGCGGGGAAGGTCTCTAGGTAGTTGCGCAAAGCCCGTTGTATGCGATCCGCAATCGCATTTTGGTCGCGCGGTTCATCTTGGGGCCCAATCGCCCAAAAGATACCTTTGGATAGGTCAGAGAATGTGGCTTGAATGATGATGTGTGCAATCAAGAGGATCACAGCATAGAGGAGGTATGTGAGTTCAACAGTCATTTTGGGTCCATTCTCGAGTTAAGAAATCAGCGCATAATTATAGTGTCGAAACCAAGCGTTCCGCGCCCACGTACAGCACCCGCCTCAGGGCGAGTGCTGCAAGTCTAGCGTCGCGAATCACAGATCCATGAGGAGGCGACGTGGATCTTCGAGTGCTTCTTTGACGCGCACGAGGAAGGTTACCGCGCCTTTGCCATCGACGATCCGGTGGTCGTAGGACAGGGCCAGATACATCATTGGGCGGATCGCGACTTCGCCGTTGATTGCCATTGGGCGGTCTTGGATTTTGTGCATGCCAAGGATGCCGGACTGCGGGGGGTTCAGGATGGGCGAGGACATCAGCGAGCCGTAGACGCCACCGTTGGAGATGGTGAATGTGCCGCCTTGCATGTCAGCCATCGACAGTTTGCCGTCGCGGGCTTTGCCGCCCATGACGCTGATTGCCTTCTCGATGCCTGCGAATGACATCTGATCGGCGTCGTTGATCACGGGGACCACGAGGCCGGTTGGTGTGCCAGCGGCGATGCCCATGTTGACGAATTTCTTGTAGACCACATCGGTGCCGTCGATTTCGGCGTTCACTTCTGGGACTTCGTTGAGCGCATGGATGCAGGCCTTGGTGAAGAAGGACATGAAGCCAAGCTTGACGCCGTGCTTTTTCAAGAACAGGTCTTTGTACTGGGTGCGCAGGGCCATCACCTCTGTCATGTCGACCTCGTTATAGGTGGTGAGCATAGCGGCGGTGTTTTGGGATTCCTTGAGGCGCTTTGCGATGGTCTGACGCAGGCGGGTCATTTTGACGCGCTCTTCACGGGGGTCATCTGATTGGGCCCGCACTGGGGTGGGCGCAGTCGCCGCAGGCGCTGGGGCCGAACCAGATAATGCCTTAAGCACGTCCTCTTTCATTACGCGGCCATCTTTGCCGGTGCCGTCAACGTCCGTCAGGTTGTTTTCCGCCATCAGCTTTTTCGCAGATGGCGCGTCTTCGATGTCTTTTGTGGCTGTGGGTGCTGCTGCGGCTTTTGGTGCTTCGGCCTTGGGGGCTGCTGCGGTCCCTTCAGAGATTTGCGCAAGCAGCGCGTCGGCGGCCACTGTTTCGCCCTCAGAAGCGACGATTTCTGACAATGTGCCTGCCACGGGGCTTGGCACTTCGACCGTGACTTTGTCAGTTTCCAGCTCGCAGAGCATTTCATCGACAGCGACGGCATCGCCGGGTTTTTTGAACCATGTTGCAACCGTTGCTTCGGTCACGGATTCGCCAAGGGTTGGGACGCGGACTTCTGTGCTCATGATTTTGATCCTTCAACTGTTAGCGCATCGCTTACGAGGGCTGCTTGTTCTGCTTTGTGTTTGCTGGCCATACCTGTTGCAGGTGAGGCGGCGGCGGAGCGGCCCGCGTAAATCGGGCGCGTGTTTTTGGCTTTGATGCGGGTCAGGACCCATTCAAGATTGGGTTCCATGAATGACCAAGCCCCTTGGTTTTTTGGTTCTTCCTGACACCAGACCATTTCAGCGTTTTTAAACCGTTCCAACTCCTTAACCGCGGACTGTGCTGGGAATGGATAGAACTGTTCGTAGCGCATGATGTAGACGTCGGAGATCCCGCGTGTGTCGCGTTCTTCCATAAGGTCGAAGTAGACCTTGCCGGAACACATCACGACGCGCTTAATCTTATCGTCAGCCACAAGCGTGGTGTCCGAATTGCCGTGCTGTGCATCGTCCCACAGGACGCGGTGGAACGACGATCCTGTTGTGAACTCTTCGGCTTTGGATACGGCCATTTTGTGCCGCAGCAACGATTTCGGTGTCATCATAATGAGCGGTTTGCGGTAGCTCCGGTGCAACTGTCGGCGCAGGATGTGGAAGTAGTTCGCAGGCGTCGTGCAGTTGGCCACGATCCAGTTATCCCCGCCGCACATGGTCAGGAACCGTTCCAGACGTGCGCTGGAATGCTCTGGCCCTTGGCCTTCATGGCCGTGCGGCAGCAGACAAACGAGGCCGGACATGCGCAGCCATTTGCTTTCACCAGACGAGATGAATTGGTCGAACATGATCTGCGCGCCGTTGGCGAAATCGCCGAACTGGGCTTCCCACAGTGTCAGCGCGTTTGGCTCGGCCAGCGAGTAGCCGTATTCAAACCCGAGCACCGCGTATTCGGACAGCATGCTGTCGATGACTTCGTACTGCGCTTGGCCTTTGCGGATGTGGTTGAGCGGGTAGTACCGTTCTTCAGTGTCTTGGTTAATTAGACCCGAATGGCGGTGGCTGAATGTGCCGCGAGTACAGTCTTGGCCGGACAGACGCACAGGATACCCTTCGGTCTGAAGCGACCCGAATGCGAGTGCTTCGCCGGTGGCCCAATCGAACCCTTCACCGCTGTCGAACATCTTTGCCTTGGCGTCTATTAAGCGGTTGATGGTTTTATGCAGCGGGAAATCTTCCGGCGGTGTCGTCAATGCGCGGCCTACATCCTTGAATGTTTTCTCGTCAATTGCGGTGGCGCCACGCTGATAATCTTCGTCTTTGCGATCAAGATGCGACCACTTGCCGTCAAGCCAGTCAGCTTTGTTCGGCTTATAGGATTTACCGGTTTCAAATTCAGTGTTCAGGTGGGCCTGAAACGCTGTTTTCAAATCCTCGATCTCGCCTTCGGGGATGAGCCCATCTTTGATCAGGCGCTCAGTATAAAGCGTCAGCGTTGTTTTTTGCTTTTTGATCTTTTTGTACATCAGCGGGTTGGTGAACATCGGCTCGTCGCCTTCGTTGTGACCAAAGCGGCGGTAGCAGATGATGTCGAGAACCACGTCTTTGTGGAACTTTTGGCGGAACTCAGTTGCGACGCGGGCGGCGTGAACAACTGCCTCTGGGTCGTCGCCGTTGACGTGGAAAATCGGGGCCTCAACCATGAGCGCGATGTCAGTCGGGTAGGGAGACGAGCGGCTAAAGTGTGGCGCGGTTGTAAAGCCGATTTGGTTGTTGACCACGATGTGCATGGTGCCGCCGGTTTTGTGCCCTTTAAGGCCGGACAAACCGAACCCTTCGGCCACGACGCCTTGGCCAGCAAAGGCCGCGTCGCCGTGCAGCAGGATCGCCATAACTTTTTCGCGGTTTTCGTCTTTTTTCTGGTCTTGCTTCGCGCGGACCTTACCGATGACGACGGGGTTCACAGCCTCTAGGTGGGACGGGTTTGCTGTCAGCGACAGGTGCACTGTGTTGTCGTCAAACTGGCGGTCGGATGACGCGCCAAGGTGGTATTTCACATCGCCGGACCCGTCGACGTCTTCGGGTTTGGACGACCCGCCTTGGAATTCGTTGAAGATCGCGCGGTACGGTTTTTGCATGACGTTGGCCAGCACGGACAGGCGCCCACGGTGCGGCATGCCGATGATGATTTCTTCGACGCCAAGCTGACCGCCGCGTTTGATGATCTGTTCCATCGCAGGGATCAGGGTTTCGCCGCCATCAAGGCCGAACCGCTTGGTCCCCATGTATTTCACATGCAGGAATTTTTCGAAGCCTTCGGCTTGTACCAGCGAGTTCAGGATTGCCTTACGCCCGTTTTGCGTAAAGGTGATTTCCTTGCCGTAGCCTTCGATCCGTTCTTTGAGCCAACGGGCCTCTTCAGGATTGGAGATGTGCATGTATTGCAGCGCGAATGTGCCGCAATACGTGCGGCGCACGATGGCGATGATCTGGTTCATCGATGCGATTTCGAGGCCCAACACATTGTCGATAAAGATCGGGCGATCCATGTCGGCAGCGGTGAAGCCGTAAGATTCGGGGTCCAGTTCTGGGTGCGGTTTCAGTTCGCGCATGCCCAGCGGGTCGAGATCGGCAATCAGGTGCCCACGAATGCGGTAGGCTCGAATGATCATCAGCGCGCGGATGCTATCAAGGACGGCGTGGCGAACCTGTTGTTCGTTAAGGCCGACACCTTTTTCAGCGGCTTTTGCAGTGATCTTTTTACCAGTTGCTTCTGGTTCAACGGCCCATTGACCATCAAGCGCTGCTGTCAGGTCGTCGTTTGGAATTGGCGGCCAATCACTGCGTGCCCATGACGGGCCTGCGGCCTCGGCCTTGGCGTCCGCTGGGGCATCGCCGAGCGATTTGAAGAACTCTTGCCAGCTTGCATCAACCGCACCGGGATTATCGGCGTAGCGCGCGTAAAGCTGCTCGACGTATTCGGCGTTATGTCCTTGTAGGAAGGACGATGCGTGGAGGACGTCGTTGGGGGATTGGTCGTTCATGGGTTTAACCTCAGCCGCTATGGGTTGCCGAATGGGGCGCCCCCGCGCGAACGGCGGAGGCGTTTGGATTATTTAGCGATGGCTTCCGCTACAGCTTCACCAAGTGTGGCTGGGCTGTCGGCGACGATGATGCCTGCGGATTTCATTGCTTCGATTTTGGATTCAGCGTCACCTTTGCCGCCAGCGACGATTGCGCCAGCGTGGCCCATGCGGCGACCTGGAGGGGCCGTGCGACCTGCGATGAAGCCTGCGGTTGGTTTCCAGCGGCCTTTCTTGCGTTGGTCTGCCAGGAATTCGGCCGCTTCTTCTTCTGCGGAGCCGCCGATTTCACCGATCATGATCATCGAGTGTGTCTCGTCGTCGTCGAGGAACATGTTCAAAACGTCGATATGCTCTGTGCCCTTGATCGGGTCGCCGCCGATGCCCACAGCAGTGGACTGGCCGAGGCCAAGATCGGATGTCTGCTTAACAGCCTCGTAAGTCAGCGTGCCGGAGCGCGAAACAACGCCGACTGATCCGCGTTTGTGGATGTGGCCGGGCATGATGCCGATCTTGCAGGCGTCTGGTGTGATGATACCGGGGCAGTTTGGCCCGATCAGGCGGGATTTGGACCCTTCAAGCGCCCGTTTGACGCGCATCATGTCAAGCACAGGAATGCCTTCAGTGATGCAGATGATCAGTTCCATCTCCGCATCAATCGCTTCCAGAATGGAATCGGCTGCGAATGGCGGCGGCACGTAGATCACGGAGGCGTTGGCCTGCGTGACGTGGCGGGCCTCGTGCACGGAGTTGAAGATTGGCAGGTCAAGGTGGGTTTGACCGCCCTTTCCCGGTGTCACGCCGCCGACCATTTTGGTCCCATAGGCGATCGCTTGTTCAGAGTGGAATGTGCCCTGTGAGCCGGTGAGGCCCTGACAGATTACGCGAGTGTTTTCATTTACGAGAATGGCCATGTCGAGATCCTATGCTTTTAGTTCTGTCGCAAGTGGGGAGGGCAGGTCATCGAATGATACCGATTTGCTGAGCCAGCTGATCGGTGTCGACCCTTTTGACGCAGGGAATGGGACCCTTAACGTCACCCCTTCACCGCTTTTACGATTTTTTCTGCGCCGTCTTTCAGATCATCGGCCGCAATAATATCTACGTCCGAATTGTTGATAATGTCCTTACCCAGCTGCACATTGGTGCCTTCAAGGCGGACAACAAGCGGCACTTTCAGGCCGACCTCTTTTACGGCTGCGACAACGCCTTCGGCGATAACGTCGCACCGCATGATGCCGCCAAAGATGTTCACAAGGATGCCTTTGACCTGCGGGTCAGAGGTGATGATCTTGAATGCTTCAGTGACTTTTTCTTTTGTCGCACCGCCACCAACATCAAGGAAGTTAGCAGGGGATGCGCCGTAAAGTTTGATGATGTCCATTGTGGCCATCGCCAGACCTGCGCCGTTGACCATGCAGCCAATTTCGCCATCAAGCGCAATGTAGTTCAGGTCGAACTTGGACGCTGCCAGTTCTTTTGGATCTTCTTCGGTCTCGTCGCGCAGGGCGGCGATGTCGGCGTGGCGGTAGATCGCGTTGCCGTCGAAAGATATCTTGGCATCAAGCACCTTGAGATCGCCCTTATCAGTGACGATCAGTGGGTTGATTTCCAGCATCTCCATGTCTTTTTCGGTGAATGCTTGGTACAATTGCCCCATCAGTTTCACGCATTGTTTGACCTGCGGGCCAACAAGGCCAAGTGAGAAAGCAACGCGGCGACCGTGGAAGGCTTGGTAGCCCGTGGCTGGATCAACGGTGAAGTTGATGATTTTCTCTGGCGTGGAGGCTGCGACTTCTTCGATGTCCATGCCGCCCTCGGTGGAGCAGACAAAGCCGATGCGGCTTGTTTGGCGATCAACGACAAGTGCGAGGTAAAGTTCGGTTTCAATCCCAGCGCCGTCTTCGATGTAGACGCGGTTGACTTGCTTACCAGTAGGACCAGTTTGGTGCGTGACCAATGTGCGGCCCAGCATTTTCTTGGCTTCTTGCGATGCTTCTTCGACAGATTTTGTCAAACGTACGCCACCGGCTTCGCCTGCGTCGGCTTCTTTGAAGGAACCTTTGCCGCGGCCACCTGCGTGGATTTGCGCCTTAACAACCCAAAGCGGGCCATCCATTTCGCCCGCGGCTGTTTTTGCGTCTTCTGCCTTGAGCACGGCGCGGCCATCGCTGACCGGAGCGCCATATGACTTTAAAAGTGCCTTGGCTTGGTATTCGTGGATGTTCATCAAATCGTCCCTTGCGTTGCTGGGTTTGGTCATTTGAACCACAGCTCGATCCGCAAAAGAACAACGTTTTATGAAGAACACCCAAAAAAGCGACATTTGTGATCACACGTTAAAATAGTGTGATCACAAAATTAAGTGTGTTGATGAGAATCTCTGGGTTCTGGAGGTGGTTATGGGGCGTTGTGCAAAGGAATGTCGGTTGGCAAACGTCTGCTTCGAGCTCTTACTGACAGATCATCCACCTCAGAACATAAACAGGCTGGCGAACTCGCCAGCCGCTTCTTGCTTTGTGGTTGCACCTCTCTGTTGGCGTAGTAGTGTCCGAAATATGACAAAGGAATACACAGGGAAATGCCTTTGCGGCGAGGTCCAATACACCGCTGACGGACCGCCTATCGTCGTTGCTCAATGCCACTGTGAAGAATGCCGCCGATTGAGCGGGACAGGTCATACAGTCGGCGCCATGTTCGTTTTAGATGCGGTTAGCGTGAGTGGAAAATTGAGTGAATTCAGTTACTCGTCTGACATAGGCTCAGAGGTTACCAAGGTATTCTGTGCGAGTTGCGGCAGCCCAATTTATGGTAAGAACACGCGACTACCTGATCATCTAACACTATCTCTTGGCACAATGGACGATGCTCGTGGGCTGGAGGTTGAAGTTGTCATTTTTGAGCGTGACAAACCTCATTGGGATCAGCTTGGCGAAGATGTAGTTTCCTTCGCGACGCAGCCAGATTAGAAGCCTGAAACTTGAGCTGTACAATATGTGGAGCAGCTTCTGGAAGGTTGCTAAGTCCGCTGAGCAGGCATTGCAAATGCGCGCCCGTTCTTTGCCCAAAACGCAAAAAGCGCCCCCGAAGGGACGCTTTCTTAAACGATCAAACGTGGCTTATGCCAGTGATGGATCGATTTCTTTACATGCTGCAACAAGCCCTTTGACCGCGTCGACAGATTTGTCGAACATCGCTTGCTCAGCTTTGTTCATTTGGATCTCGACAACACGTTCAATGCCGCCAGCGCCAATGATTGTTGGCACGCCAACGTAGAATCCATCAAGGCCGTAAGCACCGTCAACATGTGCCGCGCATGGCAGCAGACGCTTTTGGTCTTTCAAGAAGGCGTCTGCCATCTCGATACCGGCTGTTGCAGGTGCATAGAACGCGGAGCCTGTTTTCAGCAAGCCAACGATTTCAGCGCCGCCGTCACGGGTGCGCTGAACGATCGCATCAAGCTTTTCTTGTGTGGTCCAGCCCATTTGCACCAGATCAGGCAATGGGATGCCTGCAACGGTTGAATACCGCTCTAGTGGGACCATCGTGTCGCCGTGGCCGCCCAGAACGAATGCAGTCACGTCGCGCATGGAGACGTCGAATTCTTCTGCGAGGAAGTGACGGAAGCGTGCGCTGTCCAAAACACCAGCCATGCCGCAAACCATATGTGCCGGCATGCCAGAAAATTCGCGCAGTGCCCAAACCATCGCATCAAGCGGGTTTGTGATGCAGATAACAAATGCGTTTGGCGCGTGGGCTGCAATGCCTTCGCCAACGGACTTCATGACCTTGAGGTTGATACCCAACAGATCATCACGCGACATGCCCGGCTTGCGCGGCACGCCAGCGGTGACGATGCACACGTCTGCGCCTGCGATGTCAGCGTAATCGTTGGTCCCTTTGAAGGAGCCGTCAAACTTTGCCGATGGACCGGAAGACGCAATATCAAGCGACTTACCTTGCGGCGTGCCGTCTGAAATGTCGAACATCACAACGTCGCCAAGTTCCTTGACTGCTGCGAGGTGAGCAAGCGTGCCGCCGATTTGGCCAGCGCCGATAAGGGCAATTTTAGGTCGTGCCATATGAGTGATCTCCTATCAGGGTTGTATTTGGCGCTTTGGGTAAGGCTTTGCCGTCCTGCGCGCAAGTCCGCTGCAGCGCGGCATCACAAAAATCGTGATAGTTCATCCAGTCTGTTTGCGCTAACGATACGAGAACAATGTAAAAACGAGATAAATTCGACGATGGAGTTTAATCTACAATTCTTTGTGCTGGGCATCCCTGCGATCATTTTCGGTGGCATATCCAAGGGTGGATTTGGCTCTGGTGCTGCATTTGCCGCTGGTGCGATTCTGGCGTTGGTCGTCCCGCCGGGGGCTGCGTTGGGTATTGTTTTGCCGCTGTTCATGCTGATTGATGCGGCGACTTTGAAGCCCTATTGGGGTAAATGGCATGCCCCATCCGCCAAGGGCATGGTTTTGGGCGCGATCCCTGGTGTGGCGATCGCGGCAGCGGTTTACGCCTTTGTTGATGCAGATGTGTTCCGTGTTTTGATCGGGGCGATTTGTCTGGCGTTTGTCGCATTCCAAGTGTCGCAACAGCTTGGGCTGCTCAAGCTGCGCCGTTTACCGTTTCGCCGATCTTATGCATGGATGGCGGGGGCCGTCGGTGGGTTCACCAGTTTTGTCAGCCACGCGGGTGGCCCACCAACGGCGGTGTTTCTGTTGTCTCAGGGGCTAAGCAAGCTGTCGTATCAAGCCACAACGGTCATCACGTTTTGGGCGATTAACTGGATGAAGTTCATCCCGTATTTTTATCTTGGGATATTCTCGTGGGACACATTTAAAGGGGCCCTGTTGTTGGCCCCCTTTGCATTACTTGGCGCGTTTATCGGGATAAAAGCCCACCATTTGGTTCCTGAGAGGGCGTTTTTTGCGCTGACCTATGTGTTGTTGGTGCTGACGGGACTGCGCCTGATCTGGGTCGCTTTGGCCTAGGCTCCGTCGTTGGTGTCGGGCAGGGCGTCAGTTGTCATCTGAAACGCGCGGCCCGCAGCTACGAGACATGTCAGCCCGCCTGCCGCTGTTACCGTGATGGTCCACGTGCCGGTGGTGTCGGATGCAAACACCTCGAGGATTGTATTGTTGTCGCCGAGCCCCATCGATTATCGCCGTTCACCATAGTTTTGTGCGAGCTGTTCAACGATGGTTGCATGGTCCGCACAGTTGGCACCTTGGGCTTGCGCGTGGTTGGCCGCAAGTAACATCGCACCGATACCAAAGGACAAAAGGTAAAAATTACGTATCATGGGGTCGCCTTTCAGGGTCAAAATGACATGCCCTAAACTGTGGTGTAGATCCGCCAATATTGTTAACCCACCGTGACGGTGGGCTGCTCATGCTGCGCTGCGGCGTATTTGTGGTTGAATAATCCGGAAATATCTGACCCTTTGGGAGCAACAATATTACGAGGAAGAATCAAATGAATCATCGCCCCTATCGGTCTGCACTATATATACCTGGATCAAAAAAGCGGGCTTTGGATAAGGCTCGGGACTTACCGGTAGATGTCATCCTGTTTGATTTGGAAGATGCAGTTGCCCCAGATGCTAAAGTCGTTGCGCGGAGCACATTGGCAACTGCCCTTGAGGCAGGTGGCTATGGTCCGCGCCTTAGGGTGGTGCGGATGAACGCGCTTGATACTGTTTGGGGCGCTGATGACGCCGCGGCGATTGCTTTGATGGACTGCGATGCTGTGCTGTTGCCAAAGGTAAATGGCCCTGCTGATCTGGATGTATTTGCTGCGCTGTTACCTGATAAACCAATTTGGGCGATGATAGAGACCCCTATGGGTGTATTGAATGCAGCCGCTATTGCCGCCCATCCGCGCATGGCTGGCTTTGTTATGGGCACAAATGATCTGGCGAAGGATCTGAATTCGCGCTCGCGCGCTGCCTTGATGACCGCTTTGCAGATGTCTGTGCTTGCCGCCAAGGCTGCTGGGATTGTCGTGTTGGACGGTGTGTATAACGCGTTCAAGGACGACGAAGGTTTGACCGCTGAATGTGCTGAGGGCCGTGATATGGGGTTTGATGGCAAGACGTTGATCCATCCCGCGCAGGTCGCGATTTGCAATGTGGCTTTTGGTCCGTCAGATGCCGAGATTGATCTGTCCAACCGCCAGATTACCGCTTTTGATGCGGCCGAAGCAGACGGGCAAGGCGTGGCCGTTGTAGGCGGCAAGATCGTCGAGAACTTGCATATCGTCACGGCAAAGGCGACCTTGGCCAAAGCCGCGGCCATCGCCGCATTGGAGGCATCATGACGATTATTATTCTTGGTCTACTTTTGTGGACCCTTGTTCATGTCTGGAAACGGGTTGCACCAGATCATCGCGCCAGCTTTGGCGAAAAGGGCAAGGTTATCGTTGCTTTTGGGTCGATCATTGCGACCATTTTGATGGTGATCGGCTATCGCGGTGCTGAGGGCGTTGTGCTTTGGGATCGCACGAGTGGCCTGACGGGCGTGAATAACCTGTTGATGCTGTTTGCGTTTTATCTGTTCGCGGCATCTGGCGCTAAGACATCTATTACAAAGTTTATTCGTCATCCGCAGCTTACCGCCCTGATCGTTTGGTCTGGCGCCCATGTGCTGGTGAACGGCGATACCCCGTCGATTTTACTGTTTGGCGGGATGGCGTTATGGGCCGCAGTTGAGATCGTTTTGATCAATGGTATCCAAGGTGCCCGCATGCCGTACCACGCGGTGCCGATTAAGAAAGAAATCACCGCGATTGCTGCCACGGGCGTGGTGTTTGTTGTTGTTGCGCTGATCCACATGGTGGTCGGCCCGAGCCCGTTTGGATAATTGATGCTTGTTTACCGATTGATCACCGAGGACGACACGTCCAACTTTTGTCACCGCGTTACAGAGGCGATGTCAAAGGGTTGGGCACTGCATGGCAGCCCGCAGTATGCGTTTGATCAGGCCAATGGCGTGATGCGATGTGCGCAGGCTGTTACCAAGCAAGCAGACGTCGAATATTCCCGCGAGATGAAGTTGGGCGCTGTCTAATGTCAAAGACGAATGCAGGTCGGTTTTTCGAGGATTACGCCGTTTGTGATGTGATCACCCATGCGGTGCCCCGCACTATTAACATGGGTGAACGCGCGCTTTACCACGCGCTGTATCCCGCTCGTCACGCCTTGCATTCGTCGGATATGTTTGCCCAAGATTGTGGCCTGCCGTGCAGCCCTATTGACGATTTTATCACGTTTCATACAGTGTTTGGCAAAACTGTGCCAGATGTGTCGCTAAACGCTGTTGCCAATCTTGGCTATGCCGAGGGCCGTTGGATTACGCCGCTTTGGGCGGGTGATACCGTGACGTCATCGTCCGAGGTGATTGGCGTTAAGCAAAATTCAAACGGCAAGACGGGGATTGTTTGGGTCCGCACCACTGGCCGCAATCAACATGGCGACGTGCTGATGGAATTTGTCCGTTGGGTCATGGTCCGCCGCCGCGCTGACGGGCCTGCGCCGACGCCTGTTGTGCCAGAACTGTCCAAGGTCGTTGATCCTGCTGATCTGATCATTCCAAAGGGTCTGGATTTTACGCATTACGATTTTGCATTGGCAGGTGAGCCGCATCGCTGGGGCGATTACGGCGTGGGTGAGGTGATTGACCATGTAGATGGTGTGACGATTGAAGAAGCAGAGCATATGATGGCCACGCGACTGTGGCAGAACACGTCCAAGGTGCATTTTGATGCGACCAACCGTGCCGACGGTAAGCGGCTGATCTATGGCGGTCATGTGATTTCATTGGCGCGCGCGCTGTCGTTTAACGGGCTGGCCAATGCGCAGATGATTGCCGCACTGAACGGTGGCGCACATGCGAGCCCATGTTTTGCGGGCGATACTGTGAGGGCTTGGACAGAGGTGCTGGATAAGGCGGATGTTGATGCGCCGGGTGTTGGCGCAGTGCGTTTGCGGCTTGTTGCGACCAAGGGCAAAGCGGGTGATCTGCGCGGTGACGATGGTAAGTATTTGCCGGAGGTTCTGCTGGATCTGGATTATTGGGCGTTGATGCCACTGTGATCCAAGTTTCCCTCGAAAACTTCGTAACTTGTGATCACAAATATTTTGCGTGTGATCACTAATTCGAATTTTTGCCAATTGGGTGAATTATTCACCATTTTTAAAGGGTAGGCTGCGTGACACTGCGAAATATATCATGCACAAAGGCCCAAACCTGCGCAGACACGAAGGAACACCAATGGCTGATGTGAACCGCGGCAATCGCCCACTTTCACCACACTTGACAATTTACCGCCCACAATTGACGTCGATCACATCGATCTTCGTACGTATTACCGGCAACGCGTTGCTGGTCGCTGCATTGATGATCGTCTGGTGGTTTGTTGCTGCCGCTGCTGGCCCTGACGCATTTGTAACCGCTGACGGGTTCATGCGCAGCTGGTTCGGGGATCTGGTGCTGTTCTTGTCGACGTGGGCTGTCTGGTATCACATGTTTGGCGGCATTCGCCATTTGATCTGGGACATGGGCTATATGCTTGATGTCGATAAATCTGAAACTGCCGGTTTGGTTATGATCATTGCATCCGTGCTGATGACCGTTCTGACCGTCATTGTTGTATAAGGAGTATCTGACATGACATTTATGACAGATCGAAAGCGTGCGATTGGGACGGGGTCCGCCAAATCTGGCACGCTGAGCCATTGGCACATGATGATCAGCTCGGTTGCGATGCTATTGCTTTTGCCGATTTTCATCTTTCAGTTTGGCGCCACTTTGGGTGGCTCATACGAAGAGGTCATTACCTATTATAGCCGTCCAGTGCCTGCGACGATTGCAGCGCTGACGATGTTTGTAACGTTCTACCATTTCCGCAAGGGCGTGCAGACGTTGATTGAAGATTACGTACACGGCGTTGCCCGCAAGGTGCTGTTGATTGCGATGATCTGTTTGTCATATGGTGCTGCAGCGTTTGGCGTATTCGCCGTTCTGCGTATCGCGCTTTAAATAATTGTGCCGGAGAGATAACAATGGCTGCTTATGAATATGAAACCCACACTTTTGACGCGATTGTCATTGGCGCCGGTGGTGCTGGTTTGCGCGCGACGCTTGGTCTGGCTGAACAAGGTCTAAAGACCGCGTGTATCACCAAGGTTTTCCCGACCCGTTCCCATACTGTTGCCGCCCAAGGTGGTATTGCAGCATCGCTTGGCAACATGGGCCCTGATAGTTGGAAGTGGCATATGTATGACACGGTCAAAGGGTCTGACTGGCTTGGTGATACGGATGCGATGGAATACCTTGCCCGCGAAGCCCCCAAGGCGGTTTACGAGCTTGAGCATTACGGTGTTCCGTTTTCGCGCACCGAAGAGGGTAAGATTTATCAGCGCCCGTTTGGTGGTCATACAACTGAATTTGGTGAAGGCCCGCCTGTGCAGCGGACTTGTGCTGCTGCCGACCGGACTGGTCACGCGATTTTGCATACGCTTTATGGGCAAAGCCTGAAGCAGAAGGCTGAATTCTATATCGAATATTTCGCCACTGATTTGATCATGTCCGAAGACGGTCAATGTCAGGGTGTTGTCGCGTGGAAGCTGGACGACGGCACGATGCATGTGTTCAACGCCAAGACCACTGTGCTTGCCACTGGTGGTTACGGTCGCGCGTATTTCAGCGCCACATCTGCCCACACCTGTACCGGTGATGGCGGCGGCATGGTCGCCCGTCAGGGGCTGCCATTGCAGGACATGGAATTTGTGCAGTTCCACCCGACCGGCATTTACGGCGCAGGCTGCCTGATTACTGAGGGTGCGCGCGGCGAGGGTGGTTATCTGACTAACTCTGAAGGCGAGCGTTTCATGGAGCGTTATGCCCCAAATTACAAAGATTTGGCCCCGCGCGATTACGTGTCCCGCTGTATGACCATGGAAATTCGTGAAGGCCGTGGTGTTGGCACAGGCGGCGATCATATCCACCTGAACTTGAACCACTTGCCCGCCGAGGCGCTGAACCTGCGCTTGCCTGGTATTTCGGAAAGCGCGCGCATCTTTGCGGGTGTTGACGTGACAAAGGAACCAATCCCTGTGCTGCCGACTGTGCATTATAACATGGGCGGTATTCCGACGAATTATCATGGTGAGGTTTTGAACCCGACCAAGAAGGATCCGAACGCGGTTGTTCCCGGTTTGATGGCAGTGGGTGAAGCGGGCTGTGCGTCTGTGCATGGTGCGAACCGTCTTGGGTCCAATAGCTTAATTGACCTCGTGGTGTTTGGCCGTGCTGCTGCCATTCAGGCAGGTAAAACCGTTGATCGTGACAGCGCAAACCCTGTGCTGAACCAGTCATCCGTGGACGCAGCGTTTGACCGATTTGATGGCTTGCGCCATGCTAAAGGTGATGTTGGCACTGCGGAATTGCGCCTTGAAATGCAAAAGGCGATGCAAGCCGATGCTGCTGTGTTCCGTACCGATAAAACCCTTAAAGAGGGCGTTGAAAAGATGACTTCTGTTGCGTCCAAGATGGACGGTATCAAGGTCACTGATCGCTCAATGGTCTGGAATTCGGACCTGATGGAAACGCTTGAGCTGACCAACTTGATGCCAAACGCGATGGCCACGATTGTCGGCGCCGAGGCCCGCAAGGAAAGCCGTGGTGCGCATGCCCACGAAGATTATGCAACCCGCGACGATGAAAACTGGCGCGTGCACACGATTGCGAATGTCGATGGCACCAAGGTCGATTTGTCATACCGCCCAGTGATTACCAAGGCGCTGACAACTGAAAAGCAAGGCGGCATCAACACCAAGCAGTTTGCCCCGAAAGAGCGGACGTTTTGATGTTGGGCCGGATATCAGCTGTTGTGGATGCGTTCTCTCTAGCGGCGTGCATGGAGCAGGGACCAACCGCGAATACACTGGCAGAGCAGATGGAATTTGCGTTGCTGGAATGTAAGGCCCAGCTGGGATTGCCTGGCCAGACCCAGACCCAAGTGACATTTGATGGTGGTGTGCCGACGGCGCGTGTGGTCCCGTTTGACTTGATCACTGCGCAGGACGCCGCGCGGATTAGTGCCTGCGCCGACAGTTCTGCGACGCTCAGTGGTGGCTTGATGGTTGTGCCGATGTCGGATGCCGCGTCGATCACCCCCGCAACTGCGCCCACGGATCATAATTCGGGTGTTTGCCCACGTGGCCGTACGGGCCTGTATGGCGGTGCGTCCTACTGCTTTGCCGGAGCGAACTGATGCGGTTTGTGTTGCCAGTGTTGATGTTAGGTTGGGTCGCGTCATGCGGTCTGGTGAACCCTGAATTGGCGGCCCAACGGTGCGAGGAACGTGCCCGCGCCGCACAAAGCCCAACCGGTGAGATTGCGTTTGGCGTGAACAGTAACTCTGGCGCGTTTACCAATGCTAAGATCGGGCTCAGCAGTGATTTTCTGCAGGGCCGCGACCCCGCGCAGGTCTACGATGCCTGTGTCCTACAATTGACGGGTGAATTGCCGATCCGCCCACTTGTTTTAAGAACCCGATAAGCCAAAGGGGGCGCCCCCCCCCCATAGGAGAGACGAGAATGGTAGAACTGACGCTTCCAAAGAACAGCCGCATGGTGACTGGCAAGACGTGGCCTAAACCGGCTGGCGCCACTAATCTGCGCAAAGTGCAAGTCTATCGTTGGACCCCCGACGACGACAAAAACCCTTCGTTGGACACATATTTCGTGGATATGGACAGCTGTGGCCCGATGGTTTTGGACGCGCTGATCAAGATCAAGAACGAGATTGATCCGACGCTGACTTTCCGCCGGTCTTGCCGTGAAGGTATCTGTGGATCGTGTGCGATGAACATCGACGGCATCAACACGCTGGCGTGCATCTACGGCATGGACGAGGTGTCTGGGGATGTGAAGATTTATCCGCTGCCGCATATGCCCGTCGTGCGCGATTTGATCCCTGACCTGACACATTTTTACGCCCAGCACGCAAGTGTCATGCCGTGGCTTGAAACAAAGTCGAACACCCCTGCCAAAGAGTGGAAACAGTCCATTGAGGACCGTGAAAAGCTGGATGGATTGTATGAATGCGTGATGTGCGCGTGTTGTTCCACATCGTGCCCATCATATTGGTGGAATGGCGACAAATACCTTGGACCAGCAGCGTTGTTGCATGCTTACCGTTGGATTGTGGATAGCCGCGATGAAGCAACTGGCGAGCGGTTGGACGAGCTGGATGATCCGTTCAAGCTGTACCGTTGCCACACGATTATGAACTGCGCCAAGACATGCCCCAAGGGTTTGAACCCCGCCAAGGCGATTGCATCGATCAAGAAAAAGATGGTTGAGCGGATTATTTAAAGCCCCGTTCAATATGACATTGCGCCGTCCCTATGGGGGCGGCGTTTTTGTTTGGGGCGTGGGAAATTGACATCCAAAGAGGGTTTTGTTTTCTGTCGCGATCGGGTTTGCTGATGTCATGATGAATGAACCCAAAGATGCCGATGCCCGCCGCGCTGTTGAACCCGTGATTTGTTATCCGGTTGAGACCTTGCCAAGCCCAGATTTACCCCTTTACCACGAGGCCCGTGCTGGCGCGGAGTTGGTGGATGAGGTGCTTGTGTTGCGGCGTGAAGCCGCCGCAATTGAAGTTCCTGCGGGGCATTTTTTGCGTATGCAGTCGGTGGATGGCCCGCAAGTCGGGGATCTGAACTTGTTTGCGGCCGCCGATCTGGCAGAGCGGTTTTATTCTGGCAAAACTCGTGCGCTGCACGGCACTCACATCACTACAGGTGACCGCATGTGGTCGTGTTTTCCGTATTTACGCCCGATGGCTACAGTTCTGGCTGATACGCTAAATTGGTACGGTATCGATGCATCTGGCGGGTCTGTGCATGACGTTATTGGGACGCGGTGCGACCCTTATACGGCGCGTTTGCTGTCTGGCGACGACTATCATCATTGCTGTCATTCCAACCTGACGCGGGCTTTGGCGGATCATACTGGTTTGTCGCTGAACGAGGCCGAGGCCCATGTGCATGATGTTTTGAACCTGTTCATGTGCACCGGATTTACCCGCGATACGGGGCAATATTTTATGAAGGCCAGCCCTGTGCGGCCCGATGATTACCTGGAATTATTCGCTGAGATTGATTTGCTGGCAGTGCTAAGCGCGTGCCCTGGTGGGGATTGCAGCACCGTGCATTCCAGCGATACGGCGGCGTGTTATCCGCTGTTGATGCAGGTTTATGCGCCTGCAGTTGATGCGCTGGAAGGTTGGGTGCGCCCGCAGGTCAGTGCCTACAGCCGCACCCATGGCCGTTAGGTCGGGAACGCTGCGGCGAGCGCAATTTCGATCATTTCGCCAAAGCTGCTTTCGCGGTCTTGCGCAGGAAGTGCTTCGTGCGTGATCAGATGGTCGGATACTGTGAGGACAGCCAAGGCGCGGCGTTTATGGCGGTGCGCGAGGTTGTACAGCTCTGCTGCTTCCATTTCGACGCCCAAAATGCCGTGCCGTACCATCAGCTCGTTCAGGTCAGGCCGTTCATCATAGAATACATCAGCTGAATAAATACCGCCGACATGGGTCGTGACGCCTTTTGCAGTGGCCGCCGCGTAGGCTGCAGATAGCAGGCCGTAGTCGGCGCAGGGTGAAAAATTCAGTTCTTTGAAAATGCCGCGCGACGGGGTCGAAATGTTGCTCGCCGTCATCGCCAAGATTACGTCGCGGATGCCAACGTGGTCTTGCATGCCGCCACATGATCCGATCCGGATCAGGGTTTGCGCGTTATATTTGGTTATCAGTTCGTTGGCGTAGATCGACAGCGATGGCATGCCCATGCCGGACCCCTGGATGGTGACTGGATTGCCATGCCATGTGCCCGTGTAACCCAACATGCCGCGGACCTCGTTTACCAGTCGCGCATCATCGAGAAACGTCTCGGCGGCCCATTTGGCGCGGTAGGGGTCGCCGGGCATCAGAACGGTGGGCGCGATATCGCCAGATTTGGCGCCAATGTGGATGGTCATGTGTGGAATCCTTTTGCTGGTCCAGCTAGTCTAGGGCGAAACACGCCCAGTGAGGAGGGGAAAATGCGCAAATTTATAGCGGTTTCCGTCCTTGCATACGGTATGCCTGCGATGGCCCAAGATGCGGCGGAACTGGTTGTAGCGAAAGAAGTGCTGACCCGTTTGCAGCCCCTGTCATTTGAAAAGCGCCGCGAGTACTGTGGTTATGTCGGGTACAACGCCGATGGCATCATGATTGCGACCAAACCCGTGGCTGGTGATCAGGCGTCATGTGGTGCCCCATTTCCTCGCGATATAGCCGTGACAGCATCTTATCACACGCATGGCGATTTTGACGCAGGTTACTTTAATGAAGTCCCAAGTGTCGTGGATATGGAAGGTGACGCCGAATTTTACATGAATGGTTATGTGTCCACCCCAGGTGGACGTATGTGGTTTATTGATAGCAGGCTGTTAGTTGCCTATCAGGTGTGTGGTATTAGGTGCCTGCCCACAGCTCCGGGCTTCCAAAAAGGCAAGGATGGCGATATCGCGGACGCCTATGAATATGACGCGTTACGCGAGAAATTAGGAAATTAGATGAAACATCTTATCATCGCAGAAAGCTATTCATATGATGATTTGGTCACCTTGCTGGAAGAGTAATTATTCGGCGGCAATGTCGCGTGGGTCCACTAGCGTGACGATGTCGGCCATGATTTTGTTCAATTCAAAATCCTTGGGCGTGTAGACAGCGGCGACGCCCATGTCGCGCAGCATTTGTGCGTCGTCTTCTGGGATGATCCCACCGGCGATGACGGGGATGTGGCTGAGGTTGGCATCTTTTAACCGTGCGATCACGTCCCTGACCAACGGAATATGCGAGCCGGACAGGATTGAAAGCCCAATGACATGTGCGTCATCGTTGGCTGCGGCGCTGACGATATCTTCGGGTGTGAGCCTAATCCCTTCGTAGGCGATATCCATGCCGCAATCGCGTGCGCGGGCAGCAATTTGTTCAGCGCCGTTGGAGTGTCCATCGAGGCCCGGTTTGCCGACAAGGAATTTCAGGCGACGACCAAGTGCGTGACTGACCAGATCGACCTGTTCGCGTAGCTCATCAAGTCCCTGGGTCCGGTTGGACGGGTTTTTGCTTACGCCTGTTGGTGCGCGATATTCACCGAATGCGGCGCGGATCACGTCGGACCATTCGCCAGTGGTCGCACCAGCGCGTGCGCAAGCGATGGACGGGATCATGATGTTGGTGCCGTCTTTTGCGGCTTGGCGCAGTGCTGTCAGTGCCGTGGTCACTGCCGCATTGTCGCGGGATCTTTTCCAAGCGCTGAGGCGGCCCAACTGGTCTGCTTCGGCCTTTGGATCGGCGACCATGATCGCGTCGTCGCCTGCTGTTAATGGCGATGGTTCGCCCGCTTGCCATCTGTTCACGCCGACAACGGTGGTTGTGCCGTCTTCAATACCTGCGATACGGGCCCCGTTGGATTCTACCAACCGCCCTTTCATATAGGCGATTGCTTTGACTGCGCCGCCCATGCCGTCAATTTGGGCAAGTTCCGCGCGCGCCCCTTCTTTTAGTGCGTTCACTTTGCGGTCGATGGCAGGGTTGCCGTCGAACAGATCGTCGAATTCCAAAAGGTCGGTTTCATAGGCGAGAATTTGTTGCATCCGCAGCGACCATTGTTGGTCCCATGGGCGTGGCAGGCCAAGCGCCTCGTTCCATGCGGGCAGTTGCACGGCGCGGGCGCGGGCGTTTTTCGATAGGGTCACCGCGAGCGTTTCGAGGAGAATGCGGTAGACGTTGTTTTCGGGCTGCTGTTCGGTCAACCCAAGCGAGTTTACTTGCACGCCGTAGCGAAAGCGCCGGTATTTTGCATCTTCAACGCCATAGCGGTCGGCGCAGATTTCATCCCACAGCTCGACAAAGGCGCGCATTTTGCACAGCTCTGTGACAAAACGGATGCCTGCGTTCACAAAGAACGAAATGCGCCCAACCATTGCGGGGAAATGTTCTGCAGGGACTTTGCCGCGCAGATCATCAAGCACGGCGGTGGCTGTGGCTAATGCAAATGCTAACTCTTCCTCTGGCGTCGCGCCCGCCTCTTGTAGGTGGTAGCTGCAGACGTTCATCGGATTCCATTTGGGCAGATGTTCACGCGTATAGGCGGCCACATCAGTGATCATGCGCATGGATGGTTCGGGCGGGCAAATGTATGTGCCGCGCGACAGGTATTCTTTGATAATGTCGTTTTGCACGGTGCCTTGCAGGGTGGATACATCAACGCCTTGTTCTTCGGCGACGGCGATATAGAGCGACAACAACCAAGGTGCGGTCGCGTTGATCGTCATCGAGGTATTCATCTGGTGGAGCGGGATATCGGCGAATAGCGCACGCATATCGCCAAGATGGCTGACGGGAACGCCGACTTTTCCGACCTCACCGCGTGCCAGAACGTGATCACTGTCATAGCCAGTTTGGGTCGGCAGATCGAAGGCCACGGAAAGCCCTGTCTGCCCTTTGGCCAAATTACCGCGATAAAGCGTGTTGGAGGCGGACGCCGTGGAGTGCCCAGCGTAGGTCCGAAACAGCCAAGGGCGATCTTTCTGCGGGTGCGACATGGCGGGCTCCTTGGTGAACGTGGCGAAATATTGTTTCGTATGTGGGGGTATTATCCGACATTATCTGGCGCTGTCAATTCGCTGCATTGCGGCATGGCGGGATTTACCCCATGCACGTTCCCTGTCAGTGTCCCCGAATGACGCAAACGGTTTCCATGCCCATCTGGGCTTTCGTACTCATCCTGCTGTTCGCAGCAGTGACGTTTGCGTCGCATTTCCTATTCCCATCTGTGCGCTGGTTTTTTCGAAAACGCGCGGAGCGGGTGATTGCAAAGCTGAACAAACGCCTGACCCGTCCGATTGAGCCGTTCAAATTGGCGCGGCGTTACGACATGATTCAGCGGCTGATTTACGACCCTGAAGTGACACAAGCCGTTGCTGATTACGCCCGCGAAGAGAAGATCCCTGAGAACGTTGCGTTTGAAAAGGCCCGCCATTATGCCCGCGAGATCGTGCCGTCGTTTTCTGCGACGGCGTATTTTACCGTTGGTGTGCGGTTCGCGCGTTGGCTGACGCGGATGCTGTACCGTGTCCGGTTGGGTGCGTTTGACCGCGATGCGTTGGAAAAGATCGACCCTGATGCGACGGTCATCTTTGTCATGAACCACCGCAGCAACATGGACTACGTGCTGGTCACACATTTGGTAAGCCGCGCTGGCTCGCTGTCGTATGCGGTGGGCGAATGGGCGCGCGTTTGGCCGCTGTCGTCGGTGATCAAAATACTTGGTGCATATTTTATCCGGCGACGGTCGCGCGGGTCTTTGTACCGCCGTGTTTTGGCCCGTTATGTGCAGCTTGCCACCGAGGGCGGTGTTACCCAAGCGATGTTCCCAGAAGGCGGTTTGAGCCTGACAGGGAAGGTGGGTGAAGCCAAGCTGGGTTTGCTAAGTTATATTGTGTCAAATACGCCCCAGAACGGCCGTGACGTCATTTTTGTACCCGTTGCATTGAACTATGATCAGGTCCTTGAGGATCAGTTTTTGATCAACGCTGGTAAGACTGGCAAGCGTCGTTTTCGCCCAAGCGTGTGGACGGTTGTTCGCAGTTGTGCAGTTTATGCGTGGTGGCGTCTGCGCGGCAAGTTCCGTGGATTTGGTACGGCGTCTGTTGGCTTTGGCACGCCGCTGGAGTTATCAAGTATTCCTGTTGGTGAGGGTCGCACCGAGGCAGTCGCAGTCGAGCTGATGGCGCGGATCAAAAAGGTTGTGCCAATTTTGGCTGTCCCATTGGTTGCGCGTGCGTTGGTTGCGCAGCCTGATACAAATCGCGCCGCGCTGGTTGGTGCTGTGTCCTTGATGCTGGATGATTTGTGCAGCCGGAACATGCCGGTGCCGCGCCGAGAAATTGGCGCGATGGTCGACGATGCACTGAGCCGGTTTGCGTTGCGCAAGGTGGTGGTCACGTCTGGTCAGCACGTTGTGGTGCCCACAGAGCAGGTCGAGATCATCGCCTATTACGCAGATACAATTTCCCATCACTTTGACACCTGATTGCGCGGGCTGATTCTGCTGGCCGGACAGCGGGCGCGGAATACCGACGTCACCGCGCCGCGCGCGGTAGATTTTTCTGCGCTGCAGAAGACAGAAAATTACAATATATGATCCAAATGGGTTGCATTGTTACCTTGGCAATTTTAGACCTATGTAAAGGTGCCGATTCCGCGGTGCGGCAATTTTTGGTAATTTGAACGATGGAGACCGATATGGCCCTTGATCAGGACACGGCAAAAGCAGCTTCTGGCAAAGATCTTTATGAAGTGGGTGAAATGCCCCCAGTCGGTCACGTCCCTGAGCAGATGTATGCGTGGACAATCCGTCGCGAACGCCACGGCGAGCCAGAAAAGGCGTTTGAAGTCGAGGTCGTGGATGTGCCCAAGCCTGACAGCAACGAAGTGCTGATTATGGTGATGGCCGCTGGTGTGAACTATAACGGCGTCTGGGCTGGTCTTGGCATCCCGATTAGCCCGTTTGATGTGCACAAAGCTGACTACCATATTGCAGGGTCGGATGCGTCGGGCATCGTCTGGGCCGTGGGTGACAAGGTGAAGCGCTGGAAAATTGGCGACGAAGTTGTTGTCCATTGTAACCAAGACGACGGCGATGATGAAGAATGCAACGGTGGTGATCCGATGTTTTCGGAAAGCCAGCGCATCTGGGGTTACGAGACCCCTGATGGGTCGTTTGCACAGTTCACATGTGTCCAGTCACAACAGTTGATGGCCCGCCCGCAGCATCTGACGTGGGAGGAAAGCGCCTGTTATACGCTGACGCTGGCCACCGCGTATCGCATGCTGTTTGGTCACCACCCTCACGAGCTAAAGCCTGGTCAGAACGTTCTGGTTTGGGGCGCGTCTGGTGGTCTGGGGTCTTATGCGATCCAATTGATCAATACGGCAGGAGCGAATGCCATCGGTGTGATTTCAGACGAAAGCAAGCGCGATTTTGTTATGTCGCTCGGCGCAAAAGGCGTCATTAACCGGAATGATTTCAAGTGCTGGGGTCAAATGCCAACTGTGAACACACCAGAGTATAAGGAATGGTTCACCGAGACTCGCAAGTTTGGCAAGGCGATCTGGGAGATTACTGGCAAGGGCAATAACGTCGATATGGTGTTTGAACATCCTGGCGAGGCGACGTTCCCTGTGTCCACATTTGTGTGTAAGCGCGGCGGCATGGTTGTGATTTGTGCGGGAACGACGGGCTATAATCTGACGTTTGATGTGCGCTACATGTGGATGCATCAAAAGCGTTTGCAGGGCAGCCACTTTGCCAACCTCAAGCAGGCGTCATCAGCCAACAAACTGATGGTCGAGCGCCGCCTTGATCCGTGCATGTCCGAAGTATTCACTTGGGCCGATATCCCTGCCGCGCATACCAAGATGCGCCGCAACGAACATAAGCCCGGAAATATGGCCGTTTTGGTGCAATCCCCCAAGGTTGGGTTGCGTACATTTGAAGACGCGCAGGTCGAATCTCAAGGTTAACCAAACTGCGAACGGATCGGCAACATGACCGGTGTGCCTTGTTGACAGGGTTACGCCGGTTTTTCTTTGGATTGCCCAGTTTCAATAGTTTCTTGAAATGCGCCCCCCTGTTTATGGGGGAGGTAAACGGGCGAGTATTTGGTTAACTAATTTGATGCTATCATAGGTTGTTAACGTTTCATTAATTAAACCATTGGAGGTTGATTGTGGGAAACGATTGGATCATCGACGTGCTCGCTGTCCTACGCAGTTTCGCTCATAAAAATGAACTGCCATTGCTGGCGGCGTAATTGGATGATGCGACCCTCGTTGCGCAAGCGGAGGTAAGCCAGATGACCTTAGGGGCGCCGATGCCGGTGCGAGGAGAGACAGCTGAAACTCGATCACTTTTTGTCCAAGTTGGAGAAGGCAGACGCACTTGAGCAGCTTTAAGATCTGATTGTCGGCCTGAGCGACGCGCTTAAGGATGACCACGTTGTGTATCATTGGGTCAGCGCAGACGGCGAGCAATACGGCTTTGGCACCTATGACCCAAAATGGGTGCAGCACTATGTGGATAAGGACTACTTGCGGATTGACCCCGTCGTATCAGGGAGCTTCCAACGCTTTCATCTGGTAGATTTGAAACGCCTAGATTGGTCATCGCGGGCGGCGCGTGCATTTCGCAAAGATGCGATTGACCATGGCATTGGTAATCAAGGGTTCACGATCCCAATTCGCGGCCCAAATGGCCAGTTTGCGTTATTCACGGTGTCCCACACTACAGATGACGATGCGTGGTCGGTATTCACGCAAGCTGAGCAGCGCAATCTTCTGCTTATTGCGCATTACCTTAATGAAAAGGCGCTTAAGCTGGAAAAGGGCCGCGCCCCAGAGCCGGTACGTGCCTTGTCACTGCGTGAAACCGATGCGCTGACGTTTTTGGCGATGGGGTATAACCGCAGCCAAGTCGCCGAGATGCTTTCAATTTCTGAACATACCTTGCGCGCGTATATCGAGAGTGCTCGATTTAAGTTGGGTGCGCTAAACACCACCCATGCTGTTGCCCGTGCATTATCCGAAGAGTTGATTGTCATTGGGGGTGCCGCCCGTGCTGCCGCCAGTAATTGGCCTGGACGCAAAGAACAGAGCGCAGCAGCCGTTAACTTTTAGGTCGTTAACCAATTTTTCAGACGACCGTGCGGTCCGGTCATGTTTCCTTTTACCAACCCAACGATCCTTGAAACTGGCTTAACCAGTTTGAAAGGAACGCTAATGTTACGTTATTTGACCACAGATCAATTGGCGGCGTACCCAGTTTTGCGCGATACTATGCACCGCGACCTTACTGCCCAATTCCGAGATTGGCTAAAGTGGGATGTGACCGTAGATGCCGATGGATTTGAGCGCGATAAATATGATGCGATGAATCCGCTTTATGTGATCTGGGAAATGCCTAGCGGTCGCCATGGCGGATCAATGCGATTTTTGCCAACCTCGGGGCGTACGATGGTTCATGATCATTTTCCGTCATTTTTGGGTGGTGCCGATGTGCGATTTGAACAGATTTTGGAGTGCACCCGTTTTTGCATCTCGCAGGGTGCGGGTACCCATGTCGCTGCCGCCCTGATGTTGGCAGGAGGAGAGCTGATGCGCGCCTTTGACCTGACGCATCTATTGGGGTTTTTTGATGCCCGCATGGTCCGAATTTATAACATGATCGGTGCTTCGCCAGATGTTTTGGGCAGCAGTGGCACAGGGCGTGAAAAGATTTCGGTGGGCCTGTGGGCGTATCGCAGTGGTGACCGTACCACCGTGCTGCGCCGCGCAGGTGTTTCTAGTGCAGTTTCGAAACATTGGTTCGAGCGGTCATTTGGACATAAGGTTATCCGCAGCAAGGCCGCTTAACCGCTGGCAGGCGATGGGCGAGCGGGATACTGTGCAGCCATGAGCATAACGCTACTTACATTCTCTGAAGATCAGGCCGAAGCATGGGATAGCGTCGCCGCAGCCTTGCGCCTGTCGGGCGTTGATTTGGACGACAGTCTGCTGATGCCGCCGCAGTCGGATACGTCATCTGTGATGGCCGTAATCGGCAAGGCGGGGTCAGGTAAAACCATGCTCTTGGCCCGCCTTTATAAAGCGTTGGAAGACGCTGGCGTTGATATCATTTCGGGCGACTGGGAGGGCAAAAAGCGCAAGGACCGCCGCACCTTGGCCATTCTTGCGCCGACTAATAAGGCCGCTTCGGTTTTGCGTAATCACGGCGTGCCTGCCACCACGATCCACCGGATTTTATACACACCGGTCTATGACCCCGAATACGAAAAAATCGCCGAATGGTTGGCTGGGCAGGGCGAACGCCCCGATATTGAAGGGCTGACTGACATCGCGTTAGACCGCGCGTTTTCGTCGTATCAAACGCATAAATCTGTTCCGGCCGCGCTGGCTGCTGCGGGTTTGCGTGGGTCTGATTTCATTACCGGATGGAAGCGCCGCGAAGAGCCGATGGACATTGGTTTTGTTGACGAAAGTTCGATGCTGGATGCCAAGCAATTTGCGGACCTGCAAGAGATTTTCCCGACGCTTGTGTTGTTTGGTGATCCTGCTCAGTTGCCGCCTGTACAGACATCTGGGGGGATGGTGTTTGAGACGATGCCACCAGAGCGCGTGCAAACTCTTAGCCGTGTGCACCGCCAAGATGCCGGCAGCCCGATTCTTGATCTGGCGCATGCTTTGGCTGATCCGATGATCGATTTCTATGCGTTTGAGAGGTTGGTAGCAGAGGCCGCTGCGGTTGATGAACGTGTCGTGATGGCCCAGCGGGTTGAGGCAGATTTGATGGCTCGCAGTCCCGTGCTTGTCTGGCGTAATGCCACCCGTATTCGGTTGATTCATGCGTTTCGTGCGGCGTTCGATGCCCCGATGGATGAGTTGTTGGCGGGCGAGCCGTTGATCTGTGACGGTATTGAATTGCCAATGAAGCACCGCAAAAAGCGCCTAGACCTAGAGGCCCGTGGTCTGATCAAGGGCGCGCAAGTTATCTACCTTGGACCTGGCCGGAAACCTGGATTTAGCCGTTTGCATGTCATGGGGGCGGAGGACCCGCAGGTCAGTGCTGCGTCGATTGTAAAGATCGAACAAGAGGGTGACGCAGAGCCGTTCATTCCGTTTGCCGCGAAGATGGGTGCCACGTTTTTACACGGTGCTGCGGTGACGATCCACAAGGCCCAAGGTAGCCAGTGGGATACGGTACAGGTGTTCGCGCCAGACATTGAGATCGCAGCCAAGATGGGCCGTCTGGAGGCGGGACAGCCGCTGTGGAAACGCCTTGCCTATGTTGCGATTACGCGGGCAGAGACACAGCTACGCTGGGTCGTGCGCAACCGTTTGGCGCGCCCAAGTATGCCCCTGTCTGTGGATGATCTGCATGTCGCCCCAGTCGCATTGGAACTGACGTCGCTAGACGAAGACTAGCGGCGGAAAAGGCTAAATACTGCTGATGCACCCCAGCCTGCTGCAATCGCGATTGCGAGCGACATCAAGCCATATAGAAATGCGTTGTCGTGGGCGAGATTATAAAGCCATCTTTCCAGTCCAACCTTTTTAACTGGAATAGATGTCTCATATTCGTCAACAATATTGCCGTCGCGGGTCAGGAATATTTTGGCGACATAGAACCCTTCGGTCAGGTTCGCTGGCATCTGAATGCGGGTCTGGAACAGGGTGTCACGAGATATCGCAACTGCCCCTTCAAGCCGTTGGTATTGGTTGTTCTCTTCCCGAATGCGCATCAATGCGCGTGAAAAACTTTGGCTATCAAGCACATTGGTGCCGACGTGCCGAACGACTTGAGGGATGGTGATCCGGTTGATGAGATCCTCAGAGGGACGCAGCACTTTGGACAAATCGGCAGACGTTGCCACCGCATAAAATGATGGAGCTGCCGCGATTTTCACGTCGTCAACGTTAACCCAAATACCAAAACGCCGTTCTTTACGCCGCACAGTCACGGGTACTTCGGGACCAGCAACCGTGACAATAATCCCGAGGTTGCCGTCAGGTACAGGTGCGTCACGCCGGATTGCACCAAACAGGAGGATCTCGGATCCGGTAAAGGTCGCAGTGATGTCGATTTCGTTTTGGCTAAGGCCAAGGATGATTTCTTCTTCGGCCTGCGCGGGCAGGGACAAGAGCAACAGGAGACATACAAGACGCATCATTAGTGGCCTCCCTCGCCGAGTGAATAAAGCTCAATTGGTTGGATCAGCAGATCCAAACCCAGCTTAATACAGACAGCCAACACCATGACGGCGAGCCAGATGCGCAGTTGTTCTGCCTTCATCTTTACGCCGATGCGTGTACCGATTTGTGCGCCAATGACGCCGCCAACAAGCAGCAGAACCGCAAGCACAATATCAACGGTAAAGTTCGTCGTTGCGTGCAGCATTGTGGTGAATGCGGTGACAAAGATGATCTGGAACAGGGATGTGCCCACGACCACTTTAGTCGGCATACCCAGCAGATAGATCATCGCGGGGACCATGATGAACCCACCGCCCACGCCCATGATTGCCGCCAAAATGCCCACAAGCACGCCGACGATCAGTGGTGGAATGACTGAGATATACAGGCCGGATACCCGAAACTTCATTTTGAATGGCAGGTTATGCAGCCATGTGTGTTTACGCCGCGCCGGTGACCGTCCGCCTGATTTTTTGGATTTGCGGATCGCATTCCAGCTTTCGATGAACATCAGACCGCCGATGATCCCAAGGAACACAACGTAGCAAAGCTTGACCAGCAGATCGACTTGACCCAGCGACCGCAGGTAGTTGAAAACAATAACCCCGAGGGCTGCCCCAACAAGTCCGCCAATCAGCAGCACGGTGCCCATGCGCAGATCGACAGTTTTCCGTTTCAGGTGCGCAAGTACGCCCGAGAATGATGATGCTACGATTTGGTTTGCTTCGGTTGCCACGGCCACCGCAGGGGGGATGCCTATAAAGAACAACAGCGGTGTCATTAAGAACCCGCCGCCGACACCAAACATTCCGGACAAAACGCCCACGATTCCACCTAATCCAAGTAATAGGAAGGCGTTCACCGAAACTTCGGCGATAGGAAGGTAAATCTGCATGAGCTGTCCCGGCAAAGGTGTGAATGGCGGATGAGTTGCACCAAAAACCTTTCCTAGTGGCATGTCAAATGCAATGGGGCGGGAAATGCTGCAAATGCAGCATTTCCCGCCCCATTGGATATAACGTCTGTGTTTTTTGGCCTTAGCGTTCTTTGACGTAGGGCTCTCCGCCGGCGCGTGGCGGCACGGCCTTGCCGACAAAGCCTGCCAGAATGATCACTGTTAGGATGTATGGCAGCACATCAAGCAGCTGACCGTTTACTTTAAACCCAACTACAGTCTGGATCACATCGGGGCGCAGCGCAAAGGCTTGCAGGAACCCGAACAGCAGGCAGGAATACAGCGCTTGCCACGGCCGCCACTTGGCAAAGATCAGGGCGGCGAGCGCAATGAAACCACGTCCTGCGCTCATGTCTTTGACGAAGCTGGCTTGCAGCGCTGTCGCCAGATAGGCACCAGCAATTCCGCAGAGTACGCCGCAGATCAGCACAGCCATATAGCGCAGCCAGACGACCGAGATACCAGCGGTGTCGACCGCCGCAGGGTTTTCACCGACCGCCCGTAAGCGCAGACCAAACCGTGTGCGAAACAATATCCACCAAGTCAGCGGCACAAACAGCAGCGCGATATATACCAGTGCAGTGTGGCCCGAGATAAGTTCATAGTAGATCGGCCCTAGGACAGGCACTTCGCGCAGCGCTTCTGCGAAAGGCAGTGTGATCGGTTCAAAGCGCGCGGCCCCGGACAATTGCGGTGTACGCCCGCCTTGGCCAAACCAGCTTTGCGCGACAACGACTGTCATGCCTGCGGCCAAGAAGTTAATCGCCACCCCAGAGATCAGTTGGTTTCCACGGAACGTAATCGACGCGAGCCCGTGGATGCCTGACAACAGCAGGGACGCAAAGATACCAGCCCCAAGCCCGACCCAAGCCGACCCCGATGTATAGGCAACGGCGGCAGACAGGAATGCAGCTGCCAGCATTTTCCCCTCGAGCCCGATATCAAAGATACCAGCGCGTTCTGAGAAAAGACCTGCAAGACATGCGAGCAACAACGGCGTAGCAAGGCGGACAGTGCTGTCCAGAACTTGAAGAACGGTTAAGAGATCCATTAAGCTGCCTTCCGTTTACGGCGTTTGAGGGCAAGGAACACCCGTTCCAGCGGTGCCCGTACCATGTCATCAAGCGCGCCTGTGAACAGGATCACGAGGGCTTGGATAACGACGATCATTTCGCGTGGAATTTTCGTCCAGAGTGCCAGCTCTGCGCCGCCTTGGTACAAAAACCCAAACAGCAGCGCTGCAAGGAACACCCCGAACGGGTGACTGCGCCCCATAAGTGCGACGGCGATGCCGATGAAGCCCGCGCCCTCAACCGCGTTAAGGACCAGCCGTTCGGCCTCGCCTTGCACGTTGTTGATGGCCATCATGCCTGCCAGTCCGCCAGAGATCATCATGGAAATCATGATGATTTTGGTCGGGCTGATGCCCGCATATTTCGCCGCCGATTCAGAATGTCCAAATGCGCGGATTTCATAGCCGAGCTTGGTTTTCCAGATCAGCGCCCAGACCGCAAAGCAAGCCACGACAGCCACAAAGAATGACACGTTTGCAGGTGCGCCGCGGAATAGCGCGGTTTCCCCAAAGCTAAACATGTCTTGGAACGATGGCAGGTGCGTTGCTTCGGGGAATTTACCCGTTGCTGGTTCCATCGATCCTTTTGGTTTTAATGCGCCGATAAGCAGGTAGTTCAGCAAAGCCGCCGCGATAAAGTTGAACATGATTGTCGTAATCACGATATGGCTGCCGCGTTTGGCTTGAAGGAACGCTGGAATAGCCGCCCACGCTGCGCCAAATATTGCCGCCGCGAGAATACCGCCAACTAGCGCCAGTGACCAATGTGGCCACGGCACATACAGGCAGATCAATGCTACGCCCAAGCCGCCGACCATCGCCTGACCTTCGCCGCCGATGTTGAACATGCGAGAGTGGAATGCGACGGATACTGCAAGTCCGGTAAAGATGAAGTTGGTAGCGTAATACAGGGTATAACCCCAGCCGTAAGTCGACCCAAGCGCGCCTTTGACCATCAGGTTCAGCGCCTCAACGGGGCTTTCACCAATAGCGAGGATAACCAGCGCCGATATGGTCGCGGCTAAGATCAAACTGATCAACGGAATGAGGACCACATCAGCCCATTTTGGCATCGCATCCATTAGGCTGCTTCCCCTTTGTTCATGCCGGCCATCATCATGCCAAGCTCTTTTTCGTCAGTGTCTTGTGGTCGCCGTTCGCCCATCATCCGTCCGTCAAACATGACGGCGATGCGATCGGATAGGGCCAAGATTTCTTCCAATTCGACGGACACAAGCAGGATCGCCTTGCCTTGATCGCGCAGGGCTACGATTTGCTGGTGGATAAATTCAATTGCACCAATGTCCACGCCGCGTGTCGGTTGCCCGATCAGCAGCAAGTCTGGGTTGCGTTCAATTTCGCGGGCCAAAACAATTTTCTGTTGGTTGCCGCCGGAAAATGACTTAGCCGCGAGGCGTGGGTCAGGCGGGCGCACATCGAAACGTTCCATTTTCTCGACCGTGTCGGCCTTGATCGCGGCATTGTTCATGAACATGCCGTTTTGGTATTTCGGGTCGTGATGATAGCCAAATGCCACGTTTTCCCATGCGTGATAGTCCATGATCAGGCCTTCGCGCTGGCGATCTTCGGGGACGTGCGCGATGCCGCGTTCGCGCCGAGACCGCCCGTCGGATTTCGCGCCTGTCAGGTCGATGGGCTGGCCGTTAACTGTGATTGTGCCGCTGCCTTTTTCATAGCCGCCAAGCACTTCGAGCAATTCGGACTGCCCGTTGCCGGACACGCCTGCGATCCCAAGGATTTCACCGGCACGCACGTTGAAGCTGACGTCTTTGACGCGGTGCACGCCTTTTTCATCGGTGACATTCAGGTTTTGTACATCGAGAATGACGTCCCGCACTTGGGCTGGCGATTTCTCAACTTGAAGCGAAACTTTCCGGCCAACCATCAGTTCGGCCAGCTTTTGCGGGCTTGTTTCTGACGTTTTCACAGTCGCGGTCATTTCGCCACGCCGCATCACGCTGACGGTGTCGGTAGCGTCTATAATCTCGCGCAGTTTATGGGTAATCAAGATGATCGTCTTACCCTCGCGCTTGAGGTTCTCGAGGATGCGGAACAGGTGGTCGGCTTCCGCTGGGGTCAGCACGCCAGTAGGTTCGTCCAAGATCAGAATGTCGGCGCGGCGGTACAACGCCTTGAGGATTTCGACCCGCTGCTGCATGCCGACGCCGATATCTTCGATGATTGCATCAGGATCGACGTTCAGTTCGTATTCGTCGGCCAGCGCCTTGAGTTCGCGGCGCGCACGGGCCAGCGAGGGGCGCAAAAGCCCGCTATCTTCGGCCCCAAGCACGACGTTTTCAAGCACGGTGAAGTTTTCGACCAGCTTAAAGTGCTGGAACACCATGCCGATGCCCGCCGCGATCGCGGCTTGGCTGTCGGGAATGGCAGTTTTCTGACCGGAGATGAAAATTTCACCAGCATCGGCCTTATAAAATCCGTAAAGGATCGACATCAGCGTCGATTTTCCTGCACCATTTTCACCGATAATTCCGTGAATTGTGCCAGGCATCACGCGGATTGAGATGTCTTTGTTAGCTTGGACCGGCCCAAAGGATTTGGAAATTCCTTTGAGTTCAATAGCGGGGGCAGTTGTCATGATGGCTCTCCCATTCCGACGAAACCGACGATGCGGGTCATCTTGCCGTCGGCGTTCAAGTCAATTGTGTATTGTCCGTGCTGGCTTTGCTCGCCTGCGCCGAATTGCACGGTCGCGCGGGCAAATGTGAGGGTGGTCGATACGTTGGTCACGGCAACCGGCATACCAGGCGCTATTTTTGAAAACATGCCGATATATTCTAACAGGCCGTCCATGGATGTGACGGGCTCTTGCGTGCGTGGATCTGCGTAGAATATGGGCTCTGCTACGGCGCTTGTGATCATCGTTGCACGTTTGTCTGCGTCACTTTCAGCCCATGCTGAAAAGAAGTCTTCGATTGCTTTTGTCATCGTGGCATCCCCCTAAATGAAAGGGGCCGCGCCGTCGCCAGCGCGGCCCAATTTTTTAACAATCAGATCGACTTAGAAGTCGAGCGATGGGCAAGTTTCGTCAGAGTTGTAGTTGTGAACCATGATATCGCCAGCGATGATGGACGCCTTAGCGGCTTCAACAGCAGCAGACATTTCATCAGTGATCAAAGCTTCGTTGTGCTCGTCAACTGCGTAACCTACGCCGCCGTTCGCTAGACCCATGACAATGAAGCCAGCTTCCAGATCAGCGCCTGCAGCGAATGCATCATAAACAGCGTTATCAACGCGCTTAAGCATGGATGTCAGAACTTTGCCCGAGTGCAGGTAGTTCTGGTTGCTGTCAACGCCGATGGAAAGCATATCGTTGTCGGCTGCAGTCTGCAGAACGCCAACGCCTGTACCACCAGCAGCTGCGTAAACAACGTCAGCGCCTTGGGATTTCTGCGCCAGTGTAAGCTCGGAGCCTTTTACCGGGTCATTCCAAGCTGCAGGTGTTGTACCTGTCATATTGGAAATTACTGTGGCGTCTGCGTTCACGGACAAGACGCCTTGGGCGTAGCCACAAGCAAAGTTACGGATCAATGGGATGTCCATGCCGCCAATAAAGCCAACAGTGTTTGTTTCGGACGCCATCGCAGCCAACATGCCTACAAGGTATGACCCCTGCTCTTCAGAGAAAACAATCGAACGTACGTTTGGTTGGCCGACGACCATGTCGATGATCTGAAACTTAGTGTCTGGATAGTCAGCAGCAACTTCTTCAAGTGCAGTTGCGAACGCAAAGCCAGCCATGACGATCGGGTTGTTGCCGTTTTCAGCAAAGCGGCGCAAAGCCTGCTCGCGTTGTGCATCGGACTGCAGTTCAACTTCATCAAAAGAACCGCCAGTTTCGTCGGCCCAGCGCTGTGCGCCAGTGAACGCGGATTCGTTGAATGATTTGTCGAACTTGCCGCCAAGATCAAAGATAAGCGCCGGATCAGCAAGTGCTGCGCCAGCGGTGAGGGCCAAAGCAGCGGTTGCGCTGAACATTTTGGTCATAAGGGTCATTGTGGTGTCTCCCAGACGTTGATTAAGGGAGGGGTCGAATGACCATCCCCCCGAATAGCCGAGCCGATCTATGTCGGTTCATCACAAGATAAGGCCTTGTCGGCACCCAAAGATCAACCGTTTTTTCTGATCGTCCGCTTATTATTTGACCTTTTGGTCAATAATGCTATACTTCATTCCTCTGTTATGGGATCAAATTTCCAGCCGTAAAATATCCGCGCCAATTTTACCGCCGTCAGCTGTGTAATAATACTGCGGTCGGTGCCCAAATTTATGAAATCCTTGTTTATAATACAAAGACTTAGCGGCGCCATTATTCTCAGAAACTTCAAGAAACACGGATTCGACATTTTGTGTACGGGCTTGTGAAATGAACTGCACTAGCTGCGCGCGCGCGTAGCCCTGACGTTGGTGGTTTGGATGGGTTGCGACCGTAAGCACTTCTGCTTCGTCCCCAATGATCCGCCCAAGGATGAATGACTTTGCGTCACCGCAGAGAATCATCCCCCGTTGTTTCAGCAGGTCCGTGAATTCTGATTCTGACCATGGCCGCGTCTGTGTAAAGGCCGCCGCGTGGGTCTGCGCAAGGGCTGCGGGTGTCATGGCAAAATCGTCGGCAGAGCATCCCGTGGCGGGGCGGCGTCCGCTGCACGCACATAAAGCGGAGCGGGGGGCGTGAATTGCTTTGCCGCAAATTTATGGGTGGCGATGCGCACGATTGTTTGTGGGATATCCGTTAATTCGCCATCAAGGCCGATCACTGGGATGGTTTCATTCAAGTGTGTTTGCATATTTTCGAAAGTCAGATGCTTGGGCGCCGACGATGCTTGCCCGTTCTCAAATGACTGAAGATAACTTGTCGTTCTTGGTGCTGGTACACTGACAAATTGTGGGTGCTGGTCTTGGGTGGAGTTCGCGCCGCGCACCAGCTCGAAGGTGGACACGCCGATCGCGGGGATATTCAGCCCAAGCGCAAGACCACGTGCCGCCGATACACCAATACGAATGCCTGTGAAATTGCCCGGTCCGATGCCAACTGCAACTGCGTCCAGATCAGCCCAGTCGAAACCTTCCTGATCAAGCAATTCTTGCAATAGCGGCATTAGCCGTTCGGCTTGGCCTTTGGCCATATCTTCAAAGACATGCGCGACATTGTCGTCGCCCCATCTCAGCGCGGAAGCGCAGTGATGGCCCGACGTGTCGAAGCCAAGAATGACGGGTTGAGCCATAGTTTAAGCCGCGACGGGGCGCACTTCGACGACTTCGGGAATGTAGTGACGTAGCAAGTTCTCGATACCCATCTTTAGGGTCAGTGTGGATGATGGGCACCCAGCGCAAGCGCCTTGCATGTGCAGGTAAACAATGCCGCGCTCAAAACCGTGGAACGTGATGTCGCCGCCATCTTGGGCCACTGCAGGGCGGACCCGTGTATCCAGCAATTCCTTGATCTGTTCCACAATCGCGCCGTCTTCGCCGGTATGTTCAGCGTGGCCGGACGCGGGCGCGTGGTTCTCTGCAATCACGGGCTGGCCGGATTGGAAATGCTCCATGATCGCGCCAAGGATTGCTGGTTTGATGTGATCCCACTCGGTGTCTTCATTTTTGGTAACAGTTACGAAATCGGTGCCAAAGAAAACGCCCGTCACGCCGCCCACCGCGAAGATGCGTGCAGCCAGCGGGGAATGTGCGCCTGCCTCTGGTGTCGGGAAATCTGCTGTGCCCATGTCCAGAACGTTCTGGCCTGGCAGGAATTTCAGCGTTGCAGGGTTTGGCGTAGATTCGGTTTGGATGAACATCGGGTCAGCCTTTCATGTGTCAGGCAGATATGCGCCCGCAGCGCCGTTTCGTCAAGGTTTGGAACGATTCTAACTTAGGTAATCGCCTCAAGCCGTTCTTTTGACAGGTCACCGGGTACAATTGTGATCGGCACGGGCAAGCTGCCAGATTGCCGCGACAAAGCGGTCACAAGCGGGCCGGGGCCTTTGTTGTCGGTGCCAGCGCCCAAGACCAAAACCCCGATGTCGGTGTCTTCTTTGATCTGAGCCATGATCTCGGTCAGCGGTTCGCCTTCGCGGATAATTAATTCTGGATCTATGTCCTGCTTGTCGCGCATCCACTTTGCGAAGACCTCAAAGTGGACCTCGATCCGCTCGCGGGCTTCTTCGCGCATCAATTCACCAACGCCAATCCAGTGGTTGAATTCTTCGGGCTCAATGACCGACAAGACGGCAACACCGCCACCCGAATGGGCGGCGCGCATCGCGGCAAAGCGCATTGCGTTCAGGCATTCACGACTGTCATCCAATACGACGAGAAACTTGCGCATGGTATATTCCTCAAGTGGTTCGCGGCAATTGTGACCCAAGGGGCGTTGACTGGCAACTGTTAGCTGCGCAGCATGCCAACGATGTCGTAGGTTTTGCGCAAAATCGGTTCTGCGATTTGACGTGCGCGTGCCGAACCATCACCCAAGATACGGTCGATTTCGGCAGGATCATCCATGAAGCGGGCCATCTCTGACGAAATTGGCGCTAATTTGGACACAGCAAGGTCGGCCAATGCGGGTTTAAAACGACCCCACTGCGCGCCAGCATACTCCGCCATCACATCTGCAGGTGTGACGTCATTCAGGGCTGCGTAGATTTCGACAAGATTGCGGGCCTCAGGGCGGTCAGCCAATCCTTCAACTGTTTCGGGCAGCGGTTCTGGATCAGTTTTTGCCTTTTTGAATTTTTTGGCGATTTTGTCTGCATCATCGGTCATGTTGATGCGTTCCATATCGCTTTCACCCGATTTGGACATCTTTTTAGTCCCGTCGCGCAGGTTCATCACGCGGGTCGCGGGGCCGTCGATCACTGGTGTCGTTACAGGAAAGAAATCCACCTTGTAGTCGTGGTTAAACTTGGTCGCGATGTCACGGGTTAGCTCGACGTGCTGTTTCTGGTCTTCGCCGACGGGCACATGGGTCGCGTGGTAAAGCAAAATGTCAGCGGCCATCAGCGCCGGATAGGCATAAAGCCCAAGCGAATGTTTCTCGGCGTTGCTGCCAGCCTTGTCCTTGAACTGGGTCATGCGGTTCATCCAACCGACGCGGGCGACGCAGTTGAAAATCCAGCCAAGTTCGGCATGCGCCGACACTTGGGATTGGTTGAACAGAATGGATTTTTTCGGATCAAGGCCTGCTGCCAGATACCCAGCAGCGACTTCACGGGTGGCTTTTGCCAGTTCTGCAGGGTCCTGCCAAACCGTGATCGCGTGCATATCAACCACGCAATAAACGGTTTCCATCTGCCCTTGCATGCCGACGAACCGTTTGATCGCGCCAAGATAGTTGCCAAGCTGCAAGCCACCAGAGGGTTTGATCCCTGAAAAGACGCGCGGTGTGAATGTGGTATCTGTCATGGGAACGGTCCGGTCTGGATTTATGTGGCTGTTGCGCATACCCATGCCAGACCGACCCTAGAAATTCAACAGCCTCGATTGGTACGCCCCATGGACAATGAACCCGCCGTTAACCCGATCCCGCCTGTGGTGATTGTGCTGTGTCTTATCGTGGTCTTGGTTGAATTGGTTTTGTCTGCGGCTGCCGCTGGTATGATCGGGGGTCCGCAAGGTCTTGGCTGGCGGATCAATGCGATGCAAGATTATGCATTTTTCCCCGCCGTATTGGACCGTGTGATCAGCGTCGGCGACTATAGCATGAATGTGATGAAGCGGTTTGTGACTTATGGCTTTGTACATGCGAGTTTCACCCAAGCGTTGTTTGCCGCCGCTCTTTTGTTGGCGCTGGGCAAGTTCGTCGGCGATGTGTTCAGTGCAGGTGCCGTTTTGTTGGTCGTGTTTGGGTCTATGATCTTTGGCGCCGTGGTGTTTGGCCTGATCGCCGAAGGCAACACGCCGCTATTGGGGATCTACCCTGCTGTTTACGGGTTGATTGGGGCGTATACATATTTGATCTGGCTGCGCCTTGGGGCGTCTGGTCAGAGCCAACTCAAGGCATTTCGACTGATCGGTTTTCTGCTTGGTCTGCAGTTAGTGTTCGGCCTGCTGTTTGGGACGAGCCCTGTTTGGATCGCGGAAATTTCGGGGTTCGTATTCGGGTTTGCCGTGTCCACTATTGCCGCACCCGGTGGCTGGACGGCTTTGGTCACCAAGCTGCGTGAGCGGTCCTAGCGGCGCATCGCGCTGCGGAATTCACCCAAGCGGAATGCGCCGATCAATTGGCCGATGCTGAAGTAGCTGATGACCCCAGTGGCGATCAGAGCCAGCAGCGCCAGATAGCGCCAGCTTGCCATGTCAAAGACAGGTGAAAGGATCATTCCGGCGTGCAGCAAGATCACGCCCATCGCCACTGATGCCCCGATGATCCGCCAGATGCGCTTGCGGAAACGTGCGTCGAACTTGGCCGCGTCGCCCATTGTCCGTGCGCCGTTTGCAAGCATGACGACCATTGCCCAGCCAGTCATTGTCGTGCCAATCGCCGCCGCGATGAACCCGATGTAATACGACAGTCCAACCGCGAGGAGTAGGTTGATGACCATCGCCGCGAGTGCGTAATAAAATGGCCGCTTGGTGTCTTCGCGGGCAAAGAACAGTGGCTGCAGGGTTTTCTGCAGCACGAATGCAGGTAGGCCAAGACCGTAGATTGCCACCGCCATTGCGGTTGCTGCCGTGTCGGCGGATGTGAACGCGCCACGCTCAAATAATACGCTGACCAGCGGGACTGGAATGACCATCAACGCGACAGATGCGGGGATTGTCAGCGCCAGCGATAGCTCGCTTGCGCGGTTAAATGCGTCGCGCCCGCCGGCGTCATCGCCTGCGCGCAATCGGCGCGACAGGTCGGGCAAAAGAACCACGCCAATGGCAATGCCAACGACGCCGAGGGGCAGTTGGTACAGGCGGTCTGCGTAGTTCAGCCAAGCAACCGCGCCATCGAAAAAGCTGGCGACTTGGCGGCCAACAAGCAGGTTGATCTGCAGGACACCACCAGCCAGTGCGGCAGGGGCGGCTATCAACGCAAGGTGCTTAAGATCCGGCGTGAGCTTTGGCAAGCGCGCGCGCATCGGGAACCCTGCGCGTCGTGCTGCGATAAACACGAGACCCAATTGTGCGACGCCGCCGATGGGCACGGCCCAAGCCAGCGATGTGCCGATATCAAATTGGGTGGGGTCCATGACCAGCGCGGTGATGATCAGGGCTGCAATGAAGATCACGTTCAGCAGGACGGGCGCTGCGGCGGCGGCGACAAAGTGGCCTGTTGCGTTCAAAACGCCTGACAGCAATGCGGATAGTGAGATGAATAAAATGTATGGGAAAGCGATACGCCCGTATGTGACCGCCAGATCAAACCGTTCGTCGGCCATGAACCCAGACGCCATCGCCGCGACCAATGCGGGCATAGCGATGATACCGATGGTGGTGAATACGGTCAGCAAAAACGCCATGCCGACAAACGCGTCTTGGGCGAACTTTGCAGGATCGTCGTCGCCTTCGAGTTTTTTGGAAAAAATCGGCACAAAGGCCATGTTAAATGCGCCTTCGGCAAAGAACCGACGGAACATGTTGGGCAAGGAAAACGCGACAAGAAAAGTTTCGGCGACGGGACCCGTGCCCAAATAGCTGGCGATCATGATGTCACGCACGAAGCCAATTACGCGGCTAAGTAGCGTCCAAATACCCACCGTGAAAAAGCCAGCCATCAAGCGGATCGGTTTCATGATGTGGCCCTTTCGACGCCCTGCAAAATCGCCTCGCGCAATTTATATTCTAACGCATTGCGTTTGTCTTGGGTGTGGTATTTTAGGCCAACCATGTCTTTGACGTAAAATGTATCGACGACCTGTTCACCGAACGTCGCGATGACCGCGCTGGCAATATAGACGTAATTATTCGCGAGCGTGCGTGTCAGGTCATACAAAAGCCCAGGCCGGTCGCGGGTATCGACCTCGATGATGGTGTAAATCTCGGACCCAGTGTTATCGAAGGTAATATGGGTTGGGACGCGGAAAGCACGCTCGCGTTTCTTAATCTTGTCGCGATCTTTGAGCGCCTCGCGGGCAACAATTTCACCGCGCAGGGTACGCGAAATCATTTTGCGTAGACGCGGCATACGGGATTTTTCGTAGGGGTGGCCATCGGCGTCTTGAATCCAGAAGACTGCAGTCGCATAGCCGTCTTTTGACGTATAGGTCCGCGCATCCACGACGTTTGCACCAACAAGCGCAAGCGCGCCCGTCATCCGGCTGAACAGGCCGGGGTGGTCGACCATTGCTAGGCAAGCACGGGTCGCGTCGCGGTCTTCGTCGAGCATTAGATCAATGCTGATTTCGTCGTCGTTCACATCGCGCAAAAGATCCGCAAAAATACGATGTGTGGCCAGTGGCAAACCTTGCCAATAGGGGCCGTAGTGACGCCCCGTCTCGGTGCGAATAGCCTTGGATCCCCAATCGGACAGTGCGGTGCGCAAGGCCCGCTTGGCCTCGGTTTCGCGGGTGTCACGGTTCAGGTCCTCAAGCCCGTTTTCAAGCGCGTCGCGGGTGGCTTTGTGCAGATTGCGGATCAGCACGGCCTTCCAATTGTTCCATGTGCCGGGGCCTACGCCACGAATATCGCAGACGGTCAGCACGGTCAGCAGGTCAAGGCGTTCGACGGTTTTGACCATTTTGGCAAAGTCACGCACAGTGCGGGGCTCGGAAATGTCGCGCTTTTGCGCCACGTCGGACATCAGCAGGTGATTGCGGATCAACCATTCCACGGTGTCGCAGTCTTTTTTGGATAGGCCCAATCGCGGGGCCACAATGCGTGCAATCTGCGCGCCAAGGATCGAATGATCTTCGGGGCGGCCCTTGCCGATATCATGCAGCAGTAACGCCACATAGATCACGCGGCGGTTAATCCCGCCTTTCAGGATCGACGAGGCGACGGGCAGCTCTTCGATCAGCTCTTCGCGCTCAATTTGCGCAAGGTGACTGATGCATTGGATCGTGTGTTCGTCAACGGTGTAGTTGTGGTACATATTGAACTGCATCATCGCGACGATGGGGGCAAATTCAGGGATGAACGCGCCGAGGATGCCAAGCTCGTTCATGCGGCGCAGACCCCGTTCGGGGTTGCCGTGTTTGAGCATGGTATCCAAAAACAGCTTGGCCGCGACTTTGCTGCTTTGCACATCGGCGTCTATCAAATGCAAGTTGGCTGACAGCAGGCGCATGGCGTCTGGGTGCAGCAAGGTGCCTGTGCGCAAGGCTTCTTCAAATATACGTAAAAGATTTAGCGGATCGCCTAAAAACGCATCTACGTCTGCGACTGTGATCCGGTTTTGCAAAATCGCATAAGGAGGTTTGGCCTTCTTGCGGCGCTTGAAAAACCGTTCCAACATGGGGGCGGGTTTCGTGTGCGCGGCCTCTTGGGCGGTCAAAAAGATGCGGGTCAGCTCGCCGACTTGCGTGGCGCGCCGGAAATAGGCTTGCATGAAATGTTCGACCGCACGGCGTCCGCCACCGTCCTCAAACCCCATGCGGGCTGCGACATCGACTTGCAGGTCAAAGGTGAGCTGATCCATCGGTCGATTTGTCAGCAAATGCAGGTGGCAGCGCACGGCCCACAAGAAATCTTCGGCTTTGCGAAATGTCTCGTATTCGTCTTGGGTGAATACCTTATGATCGACCAATTCAGACGCGTTTTTCACGCCGTTGACGTATTTGCCGATCCAATAAAGCGACTGCAAATCGCGCAGCCCGCCTTTGCCTTCTTTGACATTTGGCTCAACCATATAGCGTTGACCGCCTTGCTTGCGGTGCCGTTCGGCGCGTTCCGCGAGCTTTGCATCAATGAATTCTAGGGCAGTGGATTGGAATAGATCGGTCCAAAGCCGGTCGCCCAGTTTTACCGCAAGGGCGGCGTCGCCTGCGATATGGCGGTATTCGACCAGCGACGTGCGGATTGTGAAGTCTTCGCGTGCAAGCCGGATACAATCTTTGACGGTGCGACTGGCGTGTCCGACCTTTAGCTTCAGATCCCACAGGATATACAGCATAGATTCAATCACGCTTTCGGCCCAAGGGGTGATCTTATAGGGCGTCAAAAACAGCAGGTCGACATCAGACTGGGGGGCCATTTCACCGCGACCGTAGCCACCAACTGCGATCAGCGAAAGTAGTTCACCGCTTGTAGGGTTTGACACCGGGTGCAGATGATTGGTCGCTACGTATAGGGCTTCTTTAACGATTTGATCGGTCAGCCAGCTAAAGGCGCGCGTTGTCGGGCGGGCGTTAAACGGGTCGGCAACAAATGCGTCAATGATCGTTTGGCGGCCCGTATCTTGGGCCTCGCGCAGGATGGCGACGATCGCTTGACGCACGTTGCGCGCATCTTTGGCAACAGTAATGGCCGCGACGACCCGTGCGCGCACTGATGCACCGTCGAAAATAGAAGACGCCGGACAGATCAATCTATCCGGCGTGTCCAAAGGTTGGGATCGGATCAGCACTGTTTAGGAACCAGCACCGCCAAAGCTGCGTGGCGCAGGTTCAAGCACAACAACACCGCCGTCGCGCACAGTTGCCACGGCCAATCCACGTTGGTTTTGCCCGTTAGGTAGCAGGCGGAAGATGCCCGCGGTGCCTTGGAATCCCTGAGGAGACGTGAGTGCTAGTTTGGTCAGCGCGTTTGTATTACCAGCAGCAACAAGCGCCCCGATCGCGGCAATCCCGTCATAGGCCAGCCCAGAAAGCGGGTGCGGCGCGTCGCCATAGGCGGCTGTATACCGGCTTTCGAACAGGTTTTTCATATTCTGGTCGGGGAGGGTGAATAGCCCGCCTTGTAGACCCGGTAGGGCTAATGCTTGGGGTGCCGCGCTCCAGCGTGTGAGCCCGATATACTGGGTTTCAGCAGGATCGATGCCCGTATCACGCAGCGCGGTCGCCAAAATTGGTAGATCAGCGTTTACGCCGGCTGTTAGGAATACGGCGTCAGCGCCGCCTGACTTAGTTGATGCCGAAATGCGCCGTGCCGAGTTAAAGATGTCTTGCTGCGACAACGGATAGCTTTCGATGCTGGACACTTGTCCACCGTTGTTGCGCACGGCTGTAGTGATTGCATAGCGCCCTGCTTCGCCAGCAACGTCATCGCCGTGGATAACAGCATAGCGACTGATCCCTTGGCGACCAGAATACTGGACCAAGCGGTTGGCTGTGTTCTGGAACGTGGCGCCTAAAACAAAGACGTTGCCGCCAGCGATGGACGTGTTGTTGGAAAACGCCAGCACATTGACGTTGCGGTTTGCGACCGCAATGCCCACGGCGTTGGCTGCCTCACCAAACAGCGGGCCTAATATGATCTTTGCGCCATCGTTGACCGCTTGCGATGCAACGGATGCAGCAACAACGGGGTCGGCGCCAGTGTTATAGACACGCAGATCGATGCTGACACCGTTCAAATCTGAAATCGCCAAGCGCGCGGCATTTTCTAGGTTGGAGGCAAGCAAACTGTCCGTGCCATCCCCAGATCCACCGGGGACAAGTAAAGCCACTTGAACAGTCGCGTTTGGATCGATGCGTCGGCCGTTGTTATCATTGGCAGGGCCCACTGGCTCACATGCGGCAAGCCACACAAATGACATTAGCGTAAAAATATATGCAACCGCCTTGCGGGTACTGGGTAAACGGGCAAACATAGGTAAAACTCCCTCTTGGTGGCGTGACTTTAATTATGGTGCAGTCAGTTGCGCCTTGTTGGTCCTCACTCGGGAACCATACTACTGCCTCAGCTACAAGGGTCCAGTTATGAATTTTATCACCAAGCCGCTCTCCGCTGGTTTGTATTTTGTCGCGACCCCAATAGGGTCTGCGCGCGATATGACGTTGAGGGGATTGGATATTTTGGCCTCTGCGGATGTTTTGGCCGCCGAAGATACGCGTACAGCCCGTAAGCTGATGGAAATCCACGGCGTGCCTTTGAACGGGCGGCACGTCGTTGCATTTCACGATCATACACATGATGCGGCGACCAAGCGGTTCGTTGACGCCATCATGGACGGCAAATCAGTGGCCTATGTTTCAGAAGCCGGCACCCCGTTAATCGCTGATCCTGGCTATGAAATGGGCCGCGCAGTTATTGAGGCGGGCTTGCCTGTGACCACCGCGCCGGGGGCGTCTGCCGTGTTGGCCGCCTTGACCGTTTCTGGTTTACCGACCGACAGGTTTGCCTTTGTAGGGTTTCTGCCGTCCAGCAAACAGCAACGCGAAACTGAGATTGCACAGTTGCGCGATACGCCTTTCACGCTGGTTTTCTATGAAAGCCCCAAACGCGTTAGCGCGATGTTAAACAGTCTGTGCGATGTTTTGGGTGGTGATCGGCAAGCGGTTGTGTGCCGCGAGCTGACAAAAAAGTTTGAAGAAACGCAGCGCGGTTCGCTCGATGAATTGGTTGCGGAATTTGATGACCGTACGGTTAAGGGTGAATTGGTCGTTCTTGTCGGACGTGCGGGTGCGACCGATGTTGCCGAGGTGGATGTTGAAACTGCCTTGCGTGACGCAATGAAAACGATGCGGGTCAAGGATGCAGCGACGGTTGTGGCTGGTGCCTTGGGCTTGCCGCGCAGGCAGGTATATCAAATGGCTTTGAGTTTGGGAGACGATGATTGACAGGATTGACTGGATATCATGCAGGCCGCGTTGCCAAAGATATCGTGGCCCGTAACTGCACCGATCGCGCCCGTGTGTTTGCTACCAAGCGCTGGCGCAGTACGGTGGGTGAGATTGACTTGATCATGCGTAATGGCACCCAAGTCGTTTTCGTTGAGGTTAAGAAAAGCGGCAGTTTTGCGCGGGCCGCCACGCAGTTGCAGCGTAGTCAAATGGATAGGTTGGTCGCCGCTGGGTCCGAATTTCTGGCTAGTGCACCAATGGGTCAATTGACAGATGTGCGTTTTGATCTGGCTTTGGTGAACGGGATCGGCGACGTGCAAAACATCGAAAATGCATTTGACGCGGGATAGCAGCGGTTGAACCCGCCCACTGCTTGCGCCATGTAACATAAACTAGTTTAATGCATAGAGGTCTGCCATGTCCCTAAAAGTCGCCATTCAAATGGACCCGATTGGTCCGATCAATATCGACGGGGACAGCACGTTCCGTATTATGGAAGAGGCGCAGGCGCGCGGGCATTCCCTGTTCTATTACACGCCTGATAAATTGGTCTTTCAAGAAGGGCGCGTCACTGCCAAAGGCTGGCCTGTGACCGTTCAACGGGTGCACGGCGATCATTTTCGGCTTGGTGACGAAATCGAGGTTGATCTGTCTGACTTTGATGTTCTGTGGCTGCGCCAAGACCCGCCATTTGACATGGGCTATATCACGACGACCCATATTCTGGACATGATCCACCCCGATACACTGGTAGTGAACGACCCGTTTTGGGTGCGGAATTATCCTGAAAAGCTGCTGGTGCTGAACTTTCCTGATTTGACGCCACCGACGATGATCGCCCGTGATCTGGAAACGCTGAAGGAATTTCGCGTCCGCCACGGCGATGTTATCCTTAAGCCGCTTTATGGCAACGGCGGTGCCGGCGTTTTCAAACTTAGCCAAGGCGACAGCAACCTAGCGTCCCTGCACGAGATGTTTGCGGGCATTAATCGCGAGCCTCTAATTATGCAAAAATTCCTGCCTGACGTGTCCAAGGGCGACAAGCGGGTTATTTTGGTCGACGGCGAACCCGTTGGTGCGATTAACCGTGTCCCTGCCGCAGGTGAAACGCGATCCAACATGCATGTCGGTGGGCGACCTGAAAAGGTTGATCTTACTGAGCGTGATTTAGAAATTTGCGCCGCCATCGGCCCGCTTTTGCGTGAAAAGGGGCAGGTGTTTGTCGGCATTGACGTCATCGGTGATTGGCTGACCGAGATTAACGTAACATCACCAACGGGCCTTCAAGAACTGGAACGGTTCGAAGGAACGAATGTGACTGCGAAAATCTGGGAAGCGATTGAGGCGCGGCGTTAATCGTCTTTGGATAATGCCAAACGGTAACTGATGGCCTCGGCGATGTGCGGGTGCCGCACGCCATCTGATCCGTCCAAGCCCGCAATCGTTGGCGCGACCCGCAAAACACGGTGGTATCCGCGTGCCGATCAGCCAAACCGTTCCACAACGCGGATCAATAGCGCGCGACCTTCGGCGTCTGGTGTCGCGATTTAGTCCAATACTTTGCCTTCTGCATCTGCGTTGACGCGCAAATGATCCTTGCCTTGAACGCGCGCCGTTTGGGCCAAACGCGCTTTGTTGACCCGTGCGCCGATGCTTTAAGAGCTTTCTCCGTCTTGCGGTAAATCTAGGTCCGTGAATGCAACGGGCGGGGCTTCGACCCGTAGATCAAACCTGTCCATAAGCGGACCTGAAATACGCCTCATGTAATCTTCACCATAAATTGGCGCACGAGAACACGCACGGCTGGCGTCCGTTAGGTACCCGCATTTGCACGGGTTTGCAGCGGCGACGAGCATGAACTTGCAGGGGTATTTGATGTGCGCATTGGCGCGCACCACGATGACTTCCCCTGTCTCTAACGATTGGCGTAACGTTTCCAAAACAGTGTGCGGGAATTCTAGGAATTCATCCATGAACAGCACACCGTTATGGGCAAGACTAATTTCACCGGGTTTTGCGCAGCGCCCACTGCCCACGATTACGGCCATCGATGCGGTGTGGTGCGGTTCGCGGAACGAGCGTTCGCGATTGATCCCGCCTGCGTCCAACAGGCCAGACACCGAATGGATCATCGATGTCTCGGGCGCGAATAGCCGGTAAGTTTGGTGTTTGCATGTTGGATCCTCCGATCCGCCATACCCTCCCACAGCGACAACCAGACGTTGACGGCGCTGTATATCACAAGATGTGCAAAAGCAGCTAAGGTCCGGAAGGAGCCCAAAGCACTGTGCACGAACGCCTGGTCTTGGAGCATGGCTAAATCCACGTGTCGAATGCTCAAAACTATCAAACGAATCATTGAGCGAACGTTCGTTCGTTGGTAGACGCACCCCAAAGCGATGCCTTCGCATCCCGTCAGTTGAAAAGGGGTTCACGATGAAACGAAGAGATATGTTAGCAGGAGCAGGGGCTACGGTATTGTCAGGGTTTTTTCCATGGACTGCTAAGGCACAGGCTTCAAATGGGCCAAATTTGTTGGGCTATCTACGCACCAACTGGAGCCGCGATCCGTTTTCTTTTGGCACCTATTCGCATATTGCTAAGGGATCGAAACGCAAAGATCACCGCCGCTTGGCGAGGCCGGTGGCTGGAAAGGTTTATTTTGCTGGCGAGGCCGCCAACCCTGACCGCAATAGCTCAGTGCACGCGGCGTTGGAATCCGGGCGATTGGTTGCGGAGCAGGTACGCGCAAGTGGTCACAAGCGCATCGGCGTGATCGGTGCTGGGCTATCGGGTCTTGTGGCCGCGCGTGTGCTTACAGATGCAGGTCTTCAGGTTCAGGTCATCGAAGGTCGAGACCGGATCGGCGGTAGGGTTTACACAGATCGGTCGCTGGGTTTTGCAGCGGACCTTGGGGCAAGCTGGCTGCATGGCATTGATGGCAATCCGTTAACCGTCGTCACCAATCAGGCAGGGATGCGCAAAGTTGTGTACGATCCGGAATGGATTGCGCGATCCGAAGGGCGTGAGCTAACGGATGCTGAGGTGCCCGATTGGATCGATGAAATTAACACATACGACAACCATTCTGGCGCGGCGAAGGGCACACTTAACATATGGGCGTACCTTTGGACGGATGACTACACAGGCGACGAAATGTTGTTTCCAGATGGGTACGATCAAATCCTGACACGGTTTGAAGGCAGTTACGATCTTTCATTGAATGAGCGCGTGACAGCAGTTGAATACGCGTCTGATCAGGTACGCGTGACCTCGGATGTGACCGAGCATGATTTTGACGCTGTCATTATAACCGTCCCACTTGGCGTGTTGAAAGCCGGAAGCATCGCATTTGATCCGGCACTCCCAGTTGAAACGCAACATGCCATTGATCGCCTTGGGTTTGGCACCCTCGACAAGATTTATCTGCAATTTGATGAGGTCTTTTGGGATGCAGAAAAACATAACATCATCACGCCGTTCACAGATTTCCCGCGCGGGCAGTACAACGCTTGGATGAATCTTTATCCGATGACTGGAAAGCCAGTTCTTGTGTGTTTTAATGGTGGGCCAGCCGCCTATACACTATCGTCAGAAACGGATGAAACCGTCGTCAGTCAGGCGTTGAACACCATCCTGAAAGCCTATGGCCGAGGAGCATAGCGATGATCGAAACACTGGCGCGTGAACCATCCAAACGTGAAATTGCGTCAGCGCAGCGGAGGCAGCACATTTTGGAGGCCGCCATCGCATGCTTTATCGACAATGGATTTCACCAAACTGGTATGCGCGATATCGCCGCGCGTGCCGATGTCAGTATTGGGAACCTCTACAATCATTTCCCGGGAAAGCATGATTTCCTCATTGGCGTGGCCATGCTGGAGGGGGAATTGGTTGCTCCTTTCATTGAACGTCTCGCTATCGACGGACCGGCATACGAGACATTCGAAACCTTTCTTCAGGACTATTGGGCCATTGTCTCGGACAAGGGCGTCGCGATTCTAACGGCCGAAATTACGGCAGAGGCGATGCGGGTGCCGGATATTACGGCGTTGTTCCTTGAAGTGCGCCGGACTTTGGCAGAGGCGCTTTCCTCCCTCCTTATAAAAGGGATCGAACAAAGGACCTGGCGATTCACGGGAGACACCTTCCATACCGCCCATTTCATTCTGGACACCATTGAGTGCGCAGCAAGCAGACAGGCCATTGATATGACAGTCTCTCAAGCTGAACTGGCGCATCTGATAGAGTTCTTGAAGGCTAGCTTAGGGGCCGGAAACAACCACAAAATATGAAAGTAATGACAACAAGCGATGGCTGCGTTGATCTAGGCTGGAACGAAAAGCAGTCGTTAACGCACACGCAAGGAAGGTCAGCTCGGCCCCGCATTGCCGTCATCTACGCGGTGTGCGGTGAACGGCAGCAAGGAGCCTATTCTGTTGAAAAACTCGTTGCTGCCTCTGTAAATATTTAGAAAGTAGAAAACTCTTCTCATCTCATCAAGATATCCGTGCAAATACCAGCTAAATTTTAGGAAATCAGAATACTATTCTGTCAAAATTGATCTGAAGGCCCAGTATTGGAGTTTTTCAACAGAATAAGCCCAATGTGCAACTATGCTGTCATGATGCGAATGTCTGCTTGTCGACGGGCGGGTCTGCCATTCGCAGCCCACCCCCGTTTTTTGCGCACTACGTTATTTCGCGGGACGAACGACCTGTGTTTGAACGCCAAGCTTATCGATCCCAAGGCGCATGGTTTCACCACCTGAAAGATAGGTTTGAGGCTTCAGACCCATGCCGACGCCTGGAGGGGTGCCTGTCGAGATGATGTCGCCCGGCTGAAGGCTCATGAATTGTGAGCAATACGAAACCAGGTGCGGCACCTTATAGACCATCGTTTTTGTCGAGCCGTTTTGATGGCGGGTGCCGTCAACTTCTAGCCACATCGCAAGGTTGTCATAGTCACCAACCTCATCAGGTGTAACCAACCACGGACCAGTCGGACCAAACGTATCACAGCCCTTGCCCTTGTCCCATGTGCCTGCCCGCTCAATCTGGTATTCCCGCTCTGACACGTCATTGATCACGCAGAAACCCGCGACGTGATCCATCGCATCGGCCTCAGTGATATAAACACCACCTTTGCCGATAACGACGCCAAGCTCGACCTCCCAGTCGGTTTTCTTAGAGCCGCGCGGAATGACAACATCATCATCGGGCCCAATAATCGCCGAAGTCCACTTGTTAAAAATCACAGGCTCCGGTGGCACCTCCATTCCGCTTTCAGCGGCGTGATCGGCATAGTTAAGGCCGATACAAACAAATTTTCCGGTTTGACCAACGCATGAGCCAAGTCGCAGGTCGCTTTGCGGGGTACCTTCAACGATGGGAAGTGATGAAACATCCAAGGCTTTCAAAGCCGCAATCGCGTCGGGCAGAAGTGCCGCTCCAGCGATATCATCAACGTGCCCCGACAGGTCGCGAACGCGGCCTTCTACATCAAGGCAACCAGGTTTTTCATGGCCCGCGGGGCCATAGCGCAATAATTTCATGGTGTCCTCGAACTTAGGGTTGGGAGAAAAAGGGCGTCGCAGCCCAAGCGAGAATGAACCGCGACGCGATTTAAATCAATCGTAAAGGACGGCCTGAATTTCAGCGTCGTCGATGTTGGACTGATCGTAGTAGTAGAAGCCTGTGTCGATGATCGCAGGCAGTGTTTCGCCGTTCATCGCAGCAACCGCCGCTTTTACAGTTTCATAGCCAATTCCGACAGGGTTCTGCGTGATCGCGCCGGCCATCAAACCTTCGCGGATCGCATCCGTCTGAGCCCTGCCAGAATCGTAACCGATGATGGTGACGCCTTCGGCCGCCATTTCGCGTACAGCGTTCACAATACCAATGGCAGAGCCTTCGTTGGTGCCGAACATACCGCCCAAACCAGGATTGGCCGTCAGCATCGCCTTGGCAATTTCGGTAGACTGCAACTGATCACCTGCGCCGTATTGGACACTGACCACTTTGATGTTTGGATATTCACTTGCGATCTGGTTCAGGAAACCATCGCGACGGTCGATACCTGTGCGGCTGGTCTGATCGTGAGCCACAACGGCAACGGTGCCAGTTCCGCCAAGAAATTCAGCCATCTTGTCAGCGGCCAGTGCAGCAGCGGCGACGTTGTCAGTGGTTGCAGTAGACATCGGAATGTCACTGTCCACGCCGCTGTCAAACGCGATGATCGGAATACCGGCGTCTGACGCCTGACGCAGTAGCGGGATCGCCGCTTGGCTGTCGAGTGCGGCAAAACCGATCGCCGCAGGTTTGTTAGCCAATGCGGCAGCAAGCATGTCGATCTGGCGATCGACCATCGTTTCGTTGTCAGGGCCTTCGAACGTAATGCGAACACCAAATTCTTCAGCAGCCTGATCTGCACCGGATTTTACGGCCTGCCAGAACTGGTGCTGAAAGCCTTTCGAAATAAGCGGGATGTAGATTTCGTCTTGTGCAAATGCGGCTGGCGCAGATGCCAGTGCGATTGACGCGCTTAGCGCGCCTACGAGGGTACGACGTGACAACATGATGGTTCCTCCTAAGTTGTCGTTGATGCCCAGATCTCCTCCCGGGCAGTTGAGTCTTGGTTCGTTAGGTTGTTTTGTTGCGGCGCATCATGTCGGCGTAGACCGCCAAAATAATGATCGCGCCTGTGACGACGGTTTGCCATTCTTGGGCGACGGACAGCACGCGTAGACCATTGGTCAGAACGGCCATAATCAACGCCCCGATAAGAGAGCCGAGGATCGAGCCGCGCCCGCCGGACAAAGACGTCCCGCCAATGACCACCGCAGCAATCGCCTCAAGCTCGTATCCAAGCCCCAGAGCTGGCTGGGCAGAGTTCAGACGCGAGGCAATCAGCAGACCCGCAATACCGACGATTGATCCGGCGAGGGCGTATATCGCGATTTTCCAACGGTCTGTGTTCACACCCGACAGGCGGACAGATTCCTCGTTGGACCCAAGCGCAAAGCAGTAGCGGCCCAGCACAGTACGGTTCAGGATGTAGGCCGTCACAGCGGCCACGATGAACAGGATGAGCACGCCGTTGGGGATTGGCAGGGATGGGACAACTTCACCTATCAGAGACCCACGAGATATCTCGCTGAACCCCGGGGTGTCGTTGAAATAGATCGGACGGGTGCCCGAAATAACAAGGCTGAGCCCTTTTAGGATCAGCATCATTCCAAGGGTAGCGATGAAAGGTGGTATTGCCATTTTCGCCACGAAAGTGCCGGAACATGCGCCACATACCGCGCCAGTCAGGACGGCGGCAACGACACCAAACGCCAGCGGCATTCCCGCGTATGTCAACACAACACCGGTAATGACTGCGCAGAACGTCATCATGGTTCCAACCGAAAGATCGATCCCACCCGTGATGATGACCAGCGTGACCGCAATCGCCAACACGCCGTTCACCGACGTAGCTTGCAAGATTGCGAGCATATTGGACGTTTGCATAAAGTTGGGGGATGCAATGGAAAACCCGATCAGGAGCACGATCAGGCTGGCGAAGGCCAACACCCGTTGGTGTGTGCCCGCCACGACAATCCGTGACAGGGCCGACTTTGTGGCATCTACTGTTGTCGTGGTCATAATACGTCCTCCGTGACACTCAACGCGCTGTCGCGTTGGGTGGCCAATTCCATGATCTGTTCTTGTGTGGTGCCCTCGCCGCCGGGTAAAATACCCGTCAACCGTCCTTCGCACATGACGGCAATGCGGTGTGACAGGCGCATGACCTCAGGCAATTCGGACGAAATCACGATGATCGCGCGCCCTTGCGCGGCAAGGTCTTCAAGAAGGGCGTAAATTTCGGATTTAGCGCCAACGTCGATGCCGCGTGTTGGTTCGTCAAAGATCAACACGTCGCAGTCTCGCAACAGCCATTTGGCAATGACGACCTTTTGCTGGTTCCCGCCCGATAACAGCCGCACGGCCTGCATGTCAGACGGAGTGCGGATGCCCAATTGATCGATATATTTGATTGCCGTCTCTTTCATCGCGACCTCATTCAGCACGCCTGTGCGACTGGTGAATTGCACCAGATTGGCCATCGCGATGTTGGCACGCACGGTCATGTCGACGGCTAGACCAAAGTGTTTGCGATCTTCCGAAAGATACCCGATCCCTGCCTCAACAGCGGCATGCGGCGTACGAATGTTGACCGGCTGGCCCGCGACCAGTATCTCGCCTCTGTCACGGGCGTCGGCGCCAAAGATGATCCGAGCGACCTCCGTGCGACCCGCGCCCATCAGACCCGCAAAGCCCAAAATCTCGCCTTTGCGGATATCAAAACTAACATCCCACACTTCTTTTCCGCGCGACAGATTGCGCACTTCCAAAGCAACTTGATTTTGCGATGTATCGGGGATGACGGGCGTATTTTGCGTGACTTCACGACCAACCATCAATTGGATAATTTTTGTAAGGGGTGTATCGGCGGCTTCAACGGTGTCGATGTAGGCACCATCGCGCAAGATCGTAACGCGGTCCGCAATGCGCTTGATCTCGTCCATGCGGTGACTGATGTAGACGATACCAACACCGTCGGCTTTCAGCTTTTCGATGACCTTGAACAGCTCTGCGATTTCAATGTCGTTCAGGGCGGCGGTCGGTTCATCCATAATCAGGACACGCGGATTGTAAGACAGCGCCTTGGCAATTTCTATCAATTGCTGACGGGCAATGGTCTGCGTGCCGACTCGCGTGCGCGGATCCATAGCCAGATTAAGCGAGGCAAAAATTTCTGCCGTTTTCGCGTTCAATGCGGGCTCGTCCAAACGGCCAAAACTGCGCCGCGGTTCCCGTCCAATCAGAACGTTCTGTGCCGCTGTCAGGTCGTTCATCAGACTCAATTCTTGATGAATGATCCCAATCCCAAGGTCCTGCGCTGCACGGGGGCTGACGGGAGAAACAGGTTTTCCGTCCACAAACATCTCACCGCCATCACGTGAATAGATACCGGACATGATTTTCATCAGGGTCGATTTTCCAGCGCCATTCTCCCCCATGAGGGCATGGACTTCTCCAGGATTCAGGTCGAATTGCACCCCTTTTAGCGCGTGAACACCTGGAAAGCGTTTTTCGATGCCCTTCATTTCGACTAGATAAGTCATGTTCTTTGGCCCTCCCAAACCTTGGATCGCGTCGCTAGATCGTGCAACCACCATCGACCAAGACGGATTGGCCTGTCATGAAACTGCTATTGTCCGACAGCAAATGCACAATTGTCGGTGTCAGATCGCCAACCGTAGATAAGCGGCCCATCGGCTGACGCGCAATAAAGTCTTTTTCCGCCTGAATTGGATCGGGTGCCGCCGCGATACGGCCTTGCAAGGCTGGCGTATCAACCGTGCCGGGGCACAGTGCATTGCACCGCAAGTTTTGCGCCACGAAGTCGGCGGCAATTGCCTTGGTTAACCCAATCACTGCGGCCTTTGTTGCCCCGTAGGCGGTGCGGTTGACGAACCCTTTTTCCGATGACGCCATTGACGACATGTTCAGGATTGACGCAGTGCCTTGGCTGTCTGCGCGGCGCAAAAGACCGGGCACAAAAGCGCGACACATACGCACCATAGACGTGACATTGAGGTTGACTGAAAACTCCCAAGCGGCATCGTCGAGCTCTAGAATAGAGCCGTGATGAACAACGCCGGCGCAGTTGAACAATCCGTCAAGATCAGGAAGTTCAGCGGCAAGCGCATCAATTGCAACCACGTCAGTCACGTCGAGCACGCGGGTCTCAATCCCGCGAACGCCTGACAGATTGGCCAGTAAGTCACCGTTCACGTCCGTTGCAATAACTGTAGCGCCTGCAGCCGCGCAAGCGCGCGCACTTGCAGCGCCAATACCTTGGCCAGCAGCGGTAATTAAAATTGTTTTGTTCCTCAGTGTCATATTGTCCCCCATGATCACATCACCGCACCAATCTGCCATGGCACGAATTCAACCCCACCAAAGCCGAGATCTTCACTCTTGGTTTGCTCGCCCGAAGCGATGCGAATGAACATCTCGAAAATTTCACTGCCCTTCTCTTCAAGGCTGACGCCGTCGCTGACGATATCGCCGCAGTTGATGTCCATGTCGTCGGACATGCGGGCGTACATTTCAGAATTGGTGGCAATCTTAATACAAGGCGTTGGCGTGTATCCCGACACCGAACCGCGCCCTGTCGTAAAGACGATCAGGTTCGCGCCAGATGCGATTTGACCAGTGACCGAGCAGGGATCAAAACCGGGGCTGTCCATAAAGACAAAGCCCTTTTTGTCGATCTTTTCTGCAAACAGATATACGGCTGTCAGCGGCGCACTACCGCTTTTCGCCACAGCACCGAGCGACTTTTCAAGGATCGTGGTTAGCCCGCCGCGCTTGTTGCCAGGGCTGGGATTGTTGTCCATCTTGCCTTTGTTGCGGGCGGTGTAATCTTCCCACCAGCGGACGCGATCAATCAGTTTTTCGCCCACCTCGACCGTCGCCGCGCGACGGGTCAAAAGATGCTCAGCCCCATAAATTTCGGATGTCTCTGACAGGATCGTGGTCCCGCCGTGACGCACCACCAAGTCAGACGCGACACCAAGTGCGGGATTGGCGGTAATGCCGGAATATCCATCGGAGCCGCCACATTGCATGCCCACCATCAACTCAGACACGGGCGCAGGCTGGCGGGTGGCAGTATTCGCTATCTCTGCGATGCTGCGCAACTCCGCGAGACCTTTTTCGATGGTCATGCGCGTGCCGCCTTCTTGCTGGATCGTCATATAGCGAAGCGCACCGTCAGCGCGGATTGGACGCCCAGCAACGAGGGCGGACACCTGCATGACTTCACAACCGAGACCAATCAAAAGGATGCCGCCAAAATTGGGGTGCTGGGCATAGCCCGACAGCGTACGGAACAACGTGTCATAGCCTTCGTTTTCGCCCGACATGCCACAGCCAGTGCCATGGGTGATGGGAACGATGCCGTCAATATTTGGGAAATCGTCCAGCAGACCAGATTTCTCAGCCGCTTCAGCGATGAATTTTGCAACCGAACCAGAACAGTTTACTGACGTCAGAATGCCAAGGTAGTTGCGCGTGCCTACGCTGCGGTCTGCACGGTGGTAGCCGTTAAAGGTGCGCATATCAGGCAATGCCAAAAGCAATTTGGCCTCTGTCGCGTGGGCGTAATCGCTCGTGTGCTCCCCCATGCCGAGGTTTTGAACATGCACATGTTCCCCCGCAGCGATGTCAGCTGTTGCCTGCCCGATAGTCTGGCCGTAGCGCAGCACGTTCTGTCCGGCGGCGATCGGTTTAACCGCAATCTTGTGTCCCTGCTTGACGGCTTGCAGCGCTTTAACGCCAGCAATGTTATCAGTTTCACCCGCAGAAATATCAGCCAATGCGACCGCAACATTATCTTGCGGATGGAGGGTTAGCATGCGGGATAGCGGGTTCATTGAAAGAGTACCTCTAGCTTAGCGGCTTCGGTTTGCGTAATGTCAGTGCTAGCTTGACTTGATGTATATGTCAACTAACATGTCAGTTGGGAGATGAGGAAATGACCGACCAAACGTTCACGCTTGATATCAACAGTCTGGATGGCCCCTTGGGTCAGCGGGTCTATACGGTGCTGCGCAACAAGATCCTTACAATGTCGTTCGAGCCCGGAACCGTACTACGAAAAGGCGCACTTTGCGAGCAATTGGGAGTGTCCCGTTCGCCGGTAACAGAGGCTCTGAACAGGCTCTCAACCGATGGGTTGGTCGATATCATTCCGCAATCTGCAACGCGTGTTTCCCAATTCTCCATGTTCGAGCTGCGCCAAGAAAGCTTCCTGCGTGATGCTGTTGAAGTCGCGGCCGTTGCCAAAGTCGCGCAGGATCGCACTGACGAACAACTGACCATCCTTTCTCGCAATTTAAAAATGCAGAGGCTTTTGGTGGAAGACGAGGACTTTCAGGGTTTCTTTGAAGCCGATCTTGAGTTTCATGAATTGATTTTAGCCTTCACCGGTTTTCCCAAGGTCACAGTCACCGCTGGGCAAATATCGCTGCAACTGAACCGAGCGCGGATGCAGATTTTGCCTGAGCCGGGCCGTCCCGCAGAGACGGTCGCCGAACATCAGAGCGTACTGGCCGGCATCGAAGTCCGCGATGTTGATGCGGCAAGGTCTGCAATGTCGCTCCACCTTCGACAGTTAATAACGCGCATCGAACCGTTAGAGCGCCAACACCCAGAATACTTTCGCCCAAGCTGAAAAGAAATACGATGAAACTGACGAAAAGCAATCCGCTCAATCAGCGCACCCGATCCCCAGTCGACATGACCCAGCTTGGGTTTGGCGGTGCGCCGCTTGGAAATCTGTATCGCACGATCGAGGATTCTGACGCCCAGGCGACACTTGATGCCGCATGGGATGCGGGCATTCGATACTTCGATACTGCGCCACAATACGGGTTGGGACGATCCGAATTGCGGTTTGCAGACGCGTTGACGCGATTTAATCCTGACCAACTGACGTTGTCGACAAAAGTCGGGCGGGTTCTGGAAGATTGCGCACCCGAAGACGTCACCCCCGAAGCCTTTGTGGATGTGCCACAAAAACGGATCATCTTTGATTTTACATACGACGGGATCATGCGCAGCTATGAGGACAGCATCGCGCGGCTTGGCTCCGACAAAATCGATATGCTGTTCCTGCATGACATCGATGCAGGCTCCCAAGGGCAGCGTTTTGAGGACAACAACCTGCGCGAATTGTTTTCCCAAGGCGGCTACCGCGCCCTGTCTGAGCTTCGTGAAGCGGGCGGGGTTTCGGCCATCGGCGCAGGTGTTAATACTTGGCAAATCTGTGAACGCCTTTTGGGCGAAGCGGATTTTGACGGCTTCCTTCTCGCTGGGCGCTATACGTTGCTTGAACAAGACCCTCTCGATACGTTCCTGCCGCTTTGTGTCAAACGCGACGTCGGGGTCATTCTGGGTGGACCATATAATTCCGGCATTCTCGCCACCGGCGCAATCGAAGGTGCGCGATATGATTACGCGCCCGCATCTGAAGCCATTCTGCAACGGGTCCGCAATCTGAATGACGTCTGTGCTGCCCATAACACGCCACTCATCGCGGCTGCCCTGCAGTTTCCATTGGGCCACCCAGCGGTGAGAACCGTCATCCCCGGCGCGTCGAACCCTGCTGAAGTGCGCCAGAACGTCGAGATTTTTGAGACACCCATCCCCTCAGATCTGTGGTCCGACCTTAAATCTCAAGGTTTGATCCGGCAGGATGCGCCACTTCCAGAGGAGAAGTCCGTTGCTTCGTAACATACCCACCATCCTGTCCCCCGATTTGCTTTGGACCCTGCGCGCCATGGGCCATGGTGACGACTTGGTTATTGCCGATGCGAATTTCCCCGCGACAGCGCTTGGTGCTCGTTGCCATCGTCTTGACGGGCTGACCGCGACAGAAGTTTTGCAAGCGGTGCTGACCGTCCTTCCGTTGGACAAATTTGTGCAACACCCTGCGTTAGTGATGCAGGTTGTCGACGATCCTGAGGCGGTGCCATCCATCGTTGTGGAATTTCAAAAAATCACAACAACGACGGCGGATAATCCTGCCAAGTTGGATAAGTTGGAACGTTTCGATTTTTATGACCGCGCAAAGACGGCATTTGCCATCATCCAAACAGGCGAGACGCGGCTTTATGGCAATATCATCCTAAAGAAAGGCGTGATTGGCGCATGATTATCGATGCGCATCAGCACTTTTGGCAACTTGAGCGTGGCGACTACGGATGGTTAATGCCAGACCTTGCATCGCTCTATCGCGACTTCATGCCAGATGATTTGGCGCCGCATCTGCTTCAACATGATATCGAAGGGACGATTTTGGTGCAGGCCGCTCCAACGCCCGCCGAAACGGAATTCCTGCTAGATATCGCCGACAAGACGCCTTTCGTTTTGGGCATTGTCGGCTGGACCGATTTTGCTGCCAAATCCGCTGCCAGTGATATCGCAAGGCTTGCCAAACATCCCAAGCTGGTCGGGCTACGTCCTATGATCCAAGATATTGTTGATGATGACTGGATGTTGCGTTCTGTCCTTACACCCGCCTTTGAAGCGATGATCCAGTGTGACCTGACCTTTGACGCGCTGGTGTTGCCTCGACATCTTTCGCAACTTCGTAAACTTCTGTCTCGCCATCCAAACTTGCGCACCGTGATTGACCACGGAGCCAAGCCAGATATTTCATGCGGACAGTTCGATGACTGGGCAAATAATATTGCCGTCATCGCAAAAGAAAGTAGGGCGTATTGCAAACTGTCCGGCCTTTTGACCGAAGCAGGCAAAGACTGGACAATCACTGAAGTTGCCCCCTATGTCGCACACCTACTGGAACATTTCGGGCCAGAAAGGCTGGTTTGGGGAAGCGACTGGCCGGTCCTAACTAAGGCTGCCAGCTATGAAATCTGGATAGAGGTAACTGTATCTCTCATACCAGATGAACGAGCCAGAAAAGCAATTCTGGGATCAAACGCCGGTGAACTGTATAGGCTTTCCGAGACGTGACCTACTAACAGCATCATGCCGAGTTCGAAGCGAGAATCTGCAAATGCGGACATCCACCCATTTTTTATGAAGGTCGGCTTAGTCCGCATAGTGTGAGTTCGGCCATGCAAGGTTTTGCATTCGCGGCGAATGTCCGCAATGACGAGCCGCACTGCAGCATGGTTGAGGACGCGCCAAGGTCGGCTAAGGGCCGTTCATGTCGATCGACACGAAGGGCGGACAGCAGACTTTCGCGGCGTTGCTGAGAAATTTGTGGCGCGACGCGAAAGCGAACTTTCCCTTTTTGCATTGTGGTCGTGAATATACTTTTCAAGCTCTTGCCCTACCGGAAGAAGTGCCAAATCCGTTGCCAGATGCTTTTTGCTTCAGTTTCATGCTTTAAGTCGAGTGTACTGTAAAACACTATTATGGTGAGCTTGGTTGAAGCTAGACACGGACGACATGATTAATTCTGCACATCGTCACTGAGTGACCCAATAACTACGTACATTTTACCAACAGCTTCAACGCAGGTCTGAGGGCCAAAAAAATTGTAGGACTTACAGAATGCTATGAAGTTGAGCTAACGGGCCCGAATACCTGCCGTGCAAGCGATCTAATTTATCCTTCACGCTCTGCTTTTTTGCGCGCCAGTTTACGCTGACGATTAACAGCCTCTTTTTTCTCCCGTGCTTTCCGGACAGATGGCTTTTCGAAATGTTCCTTGAGCCTCATCTCACGGAACACGCCTTCGCGCTGAAGCTTTTTCTTAAGCGCACGAAGCGCCTGATCGACGTTATTATCACGAACACTGACTTGCATTTGGGTTCTGCTAACTTTCCAAGAGAATTTTAAATCATTTTGCAGCGTTACGCGACAAAATCAAACAAAATCTTCACGGTAGGGAGTATGTTGTCGTGTTTCAGTAAACCTTATCCCAAAGCTCAAACCCATCGCGCGTTGGCAATAGTAACCAATGTCCGCTTCCACGTGCCGCGATGCAGCGTAGCCATAGCATGATGAAAGTCCGGCTAAGGGCCGGTCAGGTCGATCCCAAAAACCCGGGCTTTGTGAAGCTATCTCTGGGAGTTCTTAAAGTTTTGGTCAATTCGTTTTTTTCCACTCGCGGACAAGGAGATCCGCACACAGAGGTGCATAATGCAATAGCCCCTGACGGTATGATTGCGACCTAGCTCCGTCGTATTCCTCGCAGATTAAGGTACGTAAACCGCTCTATATTTTTTTGTGTACTTTGGAGTGAATGACGATGGTTCAGAGCAATCTTCTTTCAGCAATGCTTGAGGCAATCTCGGGGGTCTACGAGGCCGAAGCTGATCCGCAGGGAACTTACACGGCCCAAACACTCAGGGTGACGCCATTGCTGACGAGATTTGAACAGGCACCGCCGTGTCTTCTTGATGAAGGCATTCGCACGGTCCTGGCGGGTAGCGAACACCCTGAAGCGCGCGCCGCGCATAAGGCACACCATCTGCTGCCTTGGGGTTCAAACCCTGTTGAAGGGCAAACTGAACAGACGATTGCCGAGATGATCAGCGTGGCCACGCTGATGGGGCCAGACGGGCCGATCCCTGCACCGGACGTGAGGCTGGGGTTGGTCTATATGCGGCCAGAACCTTATTATCCGATGCAACTTCATGATGCCGACGAGACCTATGTCATTATTGCGGGGCAGGCCTTTTGGATTGCTGGCGATGATATCCGGATGCGGGGGGCTGGCGACATGATCCATCACCCCAGCCAAATGCCGCATGCCTTCAATACTGGGCCTGAAGGATTTCTCGCGATCTGGCGCTGGAGCGGAGATATCAACACGGATTCGTATGCCTTCGTCGAGGATCAGGTGGCGGATCTGCAAGCCGCAGGGGCAGTTGCCTGAACCCCACAGCAGTCCAATTAGCATCCTTCAAAACCTAGATGTTGAATTCGTGGGAAAGGGCTAACGTCAATCGCTTTGACTTGGTTGGGTAAATTCGGCGCAGACCAACGCGGTTGTTGATCTTTGGATTTACAGACTGACGATGGGCATCCAAACACTGCATGGTGCATCAATATCAACAATGCAAAAGCCGCACTATGGCGCTGAAGACTGGTGTTAAAGTCCGCAAGGGGCCGTCCGGTGCGCAAGTCCTTACGGCGTGGTGATTGGCGGCGGCTTGCGCCGCTTGCCGGACAGCGCATTTCCTGCAATCGCAGCCAGCAAAACAAGGCCGCCGATAAGCGTGTTGAGGCTCGCTGTTTCACCAAGAAAAAGCCAGACCCAAAGCGGGCCAAGCAGAACCTCAGCCAACGACAGCAGTGCAAGCTCTGCCGCAGGCAGGCTGCGAGATCCCAGCGTATAGAGAATGAGGCCCGCGCCAACCTGAAACACCCCCATGCCCATGGATATCGCACCATCTTGCACACTCAGAACAACGGACAGCCCAGAAAACTGGCATATGCCGAATGTGACGATGATGGCAAACAACCCGGACAGGAAGACCGACGGGAGCATTTCGCCCGCCCGCCCCCATCGTAAGGCCACGGTGAAGACTGCAAAACCAAAGGCAGATCCAAGTGCTGCAAGGCTGCCTTTTAGGACAACGCTGCCGGATTTATCGGCGACCATAATTGCAATCCCGCCTATGGCGATGGCAATCGCGCCCCAGGTTGCTGCGCGCACACGTTCACGCAGAATAATCCAACCGAGGACCGCAGCCATGAATGGTGCCGTTGCAAAAAGGAGCATGGCATTCGCGACTGAAGTATTCTGGATCGAGTAGATCCCGCCCGAATAGGCCGCAACTAGCGATAGCCCAGCGATAACAGAGGGAAAGCCGACGCGGTGGACCTGGACAAAGGGGCTTTCGCCCGACCGCAGCCGAATGACCACGTAAAGAAACAACGACATAGCGATCGACCGATAGAGCAAAATCTGCCAGACGACAGCATCTTCGATCATACGAATGCCTAGACCGACCGTTGACCATAGAACCCCGGCCACAAAGACGAATAGCACACCATACTTGTGAGCATGCGCATTGAAAAAGGTAGGTGCTACAGATGTCATTTTAGGCCATTCAAAGGGTTCTCTCCATTTAGGATAACGTCTCGACCAGAACTCTGATCTCTCATATGCGACATTGGCGGGGATCGTTGTGCGTGACCTTCATAAACCGAGAGTGCTGTACCATGCACGAATGGCAGTAATGCGAAAGCTACAGCGCAGCGCTCAGACCGTCGGTAGACGGCCGCTATGGGCCGTCCCCTACGAACGGCCCAAAGGTTTAGATTTCAATGGCTTCCGCAATTGCCAAGGCGTCCTCAAGTTCAACGCCAAGATATCGCACCGTGCTGTCCATCTTGGTATGACCCAGCAAAAGCTGAACAGCACGCAGGTTGCCCGTCTTCTTGTAGATTTGTGTGACCTTCGTCCGTCGCATTGAATGCGTACCATAAGCTGTTACGTCCAAACCTATGGACGCAACCCAATCTCGCACGATCCGCGCATATTGGCGCGTTGAGATGTGCAGGCGCTCGTGGAAACGACCTGGCCAGAGAAACTCGGACCCGACCATCAGTGGATCTTCCATCCACTTCGCGACCGATGCCTGGGTGCCCTCCGAAATCTCAAACCGAACCGGTTTTTGGGTTTTGCTTTGCAGTACGGATGCGCGCGCTTTGATCTGCCCTGACGCCATTACATCCACGACCTTCATCCGGACGAGATCGCAGCCGCGCAATTTACTGTCGATAGCCATATTGAACAAGGCAAGGTCGCGATGGTTCCCCGCCAACTCAAGCCGCACGCGGATTGCCCAGACATGCTTGGTCTTCAGCGGGAGCTTTTGACCGACGATACGTCCTTTATTCCAAGCGGGCCGAAGGGCGCGAATGGCCGGTAAGTTCGGTGTTTGCATGTTGGATCCTCCGATCCGCCATACCCTCCCACAGCGACAACCAGACGTTGACGGCGCTGTATATCACAAGATGTGCAAAAGCAGCTAAGGTCCGGAAGGAGCCTATATTGCCGATATTCTGCGTCGCAGCGATGGTCCGGTTTGCGGCAAGCACTCACTCAACCCATCACGGATGGTCAAAATCTGACCTAGCATGATTCCTTCTCGGCTATCGAACTTGATCTACGTGCGGATCCGATTGGCTGTCTGAACTTTACATTCTTGACGCGCGCGAAAATAAAGTTTCGAATGTAAAGTAATCAAAATTGAGTGGGCCAAGGTCATGTCAGACGCGAAAATCAAAAATATGGAAGAGTTTGCTGCGATCAGCGGAATTTCTCGTCCGACGGTTTCCAAATACTTCCATGACCCCGATAGCGTGCGTGCCTCGACCCGTGAGCGGATTGAAAAAGCGCTGCAAGATCATGATTACCGGCCCAACATCTACGCCGTTAACCAGAATAGAAAGCTGACAAAGAACATTGGCATCGTGGTGCCGTACCTTGCCGATCCGTTTTTTGCTGAATTAGCGCGCAACGCTGAGCAGCGGTGCATTGATGCAGGGTTTCGTCCGACTCTATATAGTGCACATGGTAACCCTTCGGTTGAGGTTGAGATCCTAGAAAGCCTAAGGGTGTTGAAACCTGCTGGTGTACTTATGGCCCCATTGGGGCGGAGTTCGGATCGGGCTGCGGTTGAGAAGTTTTGCGCCGACGTGCCCACAGTCCTATTTGATAGTGAACTACCAGACCTTGGGGTTCCTTACATCGGATCAGATAACGCGCAGTTCGCGCTGTTAATCGTTGATTATTTGTCGCGCACCGGTGAACCGCCGTGTTTCCTTGAAATGAAGTATCCCGCAAATCCAAATGCCAACAAACGCCGCCAGGGATACATTAAGGCAGTCGAGGCATTGGGCCTCACGCCCCACGTCGTTAGCATTGAAGGTGAAGGGTGGTCGATTGAAGAAATCGCACGTATCGGCGGTGCCAAGGCGATTGCTAAGGGCGCTTTTGCCACCCGTTCTGTTCTGTGTAGTAACGACCGATTGGCTATCGGGTTCTTGGTCGCCTGCTATGAGAGTAATTTAACGGTTGGTATAGGAGATGACGCTGTGATTCGGGTGTCAGGTATGGATGACCACCCGTTTTCGCGGTTTACTTGCCCGCCGTTGACCACGGTTGCACAGGACTACGAATCAATATCTCGACACGCGGTCGAGGCGTTGTTCGGAGCGATTGAAGGCATTGAAAACCCTCAAAATCGTATCTTGTTTGAGGGCAAACTGATCATGCGGCAATCCGCATAAAAGGCCGCGTGAGTAGTTATAATTTAGCGCGCGTAAAGTATTTTGTTGACCCCGTGAAATGAATTAGCCAGACTAGTGCAATGTACCAAGGGAGGACATTATGAAAGCTACACGTATTTCAGCTCTCGCGCTGATGACGGCTGCTGGGCTTGCGACAACCGCAAGCGCTCAAGAGCTAACAATCGCGATCGTTAACAACGGTCACATGATCAACATGCAGACAGTGGCAGAAGCCTATACTGCAGAAACAGGCGTAACCCTGAACTGGGTTTCACTTGAAGAAGGCGTTCTGCGCGAGCAGGTCACTTCTGATACAGCAACCGGTGGTGGACAGTACGACGTCATCAACATCGGCATGCAGGAAGCACCTATCTGGGGCGCTGCAGGTTGGATCGAACCAATGGATTTTGGTGCTGATTACGACGTAGACGACATTTTGCCAGCAATGCGTGCTGGTTTGTCGCACGAAGGCACATTGTATGCTGCACCATTCTACGGTGAATCATCAATGGTCATGTACCGCAAGGACCTGACAGACGCTGCAGGCGTGACAATCAACGACAACGACAGCTGGGCTCGCGTTATGCAAGCTGCTGCTGCGATACACGATCCAGACAACGGCGTATACGGTGCATGTCTCCGTGGTAAGCCAGGCTGGGGCGACAACATGGCGTTCGTAACAACTGTTGTGAACTCTTTCGGCGGCGCATGGTTTGACGCAGACGGCCGTCCACAGCTGGATTCAGCAATGTGGAACCAAGCTGTAAACTTCTACGTTGATCTGCTGGGTTCATACGGCCCTCCAGGCTCCGAAGGTAACTCCTTCAACGAGATCCTCGCGCTCTATAACGAAGGCAAGTGTGGTCTGTGGATTGATGCGACAATCGCGGCTTCTTTCTTGGAAGTTGACGGCGTTGCATACGCTCAGTCACCAAACGCTGGTGTTTCTGCTGGTGCAAACTGGTTGTGGGCATGGGCAATGGCTGTTCCAACAGGTTCACCAAACTCAGAAGCTGCACACGACTTCATCGAGTGGGCAACATCTAAAGCATACGTTCAGGCTGTAGGTAACCACCCAGACTTCGGTTGGGGTTCTGTTCCAACTGGTCAGCGTGCATCTACATATGCAATCCCTGAGTTCCAGGCTGTAGCCGGTTTTGCTGCTGCCGAAATGGCTGCGATCGATAGTGCGGCTCCAGCTGCATCTGACATCAAGCCATATGTTGGTGTTCAGTTCGCTGCGATCCCTGAGTTCCCAGAAGTGGGTTCTGCAGTTGCACAAGAAATCGCAGCAGCGCTTTCAGGTGCGAAGACTGTAGAAGAAGCACTTGCCGACGCACAAGCTGCGGCTGATGCGATCATGCAAGAAGCGGGCTACTACTAAGCCTTACGTCTTCGGAAGGACCCAGTTTTCTGGGTCCTTCTACCCCCCAATATTTTCGTCGTTTGCTAGGCTCACTATACTGATAGAATTGTCGCTAACGACGCCCAAATCTTCGTAATCCCGACGACGTCGCACCTTTCTTTAAGCTGAAAGTCCATTGTCATGTCTAATCGCACCATCCCACGGCTTCTCCAAACGCCTGCAGTTCTCTTGCTCTTGTTTTGGATGCTTGTACCACTCGGAATGACTCTGTTCTTCTCGTTTATCCGTTATTTCTTGAATAACACGCGCCGCCCAGAATGGACGTCACCATCAATTGATAACTGGCGCGGTTTTGGAAATTATCAATACGTTTGGAACCAAGACGCGTTCTGGCTCGCCATTCAGAACTCACTGCTTATTGTCTGTAGCATTCTGTTCTTAACTGTTGCTCTGGGCATTGCGATTGCCGTGCTGATCAACCGGTCTTTCCCCGGTCGCGGGATCGTGCGTGTTCTTCTCATCTCACCATTCTTTGTGATGCCTGCCGTGAACGCCGTGTTGTGGATAAACATGTTGCTTGATCCGGTACTGGGCCTGCAGGGCATCGCCGTCGCGAACATCAATGATGTTATCTTGGGTTTGCGAGACGCGCCGCTCGTCGGTGGGTTCTTCTCTCTATGGCCCAAATTTGAACCGATTTCATTCCGTGCCACGCAAACGTCCGCTTATGCGGTTATCATGATGGTGACATGGCAATGGACGCCTTTCGCGGTTCTGATTTTCATGACGTCGTTGCAGTCAGAGGATCAACAACAGAAAGAGGCCGCCGTCTTAGATGGCGCTGGTGCTTGGTCGCAATTCCGTTTTCTGACCTTGCCCCATCTTGGCCGCCCGATTGCAATCGTGGTTATGATCCAAGCGATCTTCCACCTCTCGCTTTATGCCGAGATCGAGATCGTCAGCCGCGGTAACGGCAACAAAAACTTGCCTTATTACATCGGTGAGTTGGTCAACAATAATATCGGTGCCGCCAGTGCCACGGGCATTTTCGCGGTCATCCTTGCTAACATCGTCGCCATCTTCCTACTGCGGATGGTTGGCAAGACATTGATGGAATAGGACGAAAACCATGGCCATTGTCGCCCAACATTCGAAGTTCTCAAAGATCGCCATGCCAGTACTGGCATGGGTCGTTGCGCTGATCTTCTTCTTTCCGATCTTCTATATGCTGCTCACCAGCTTCAAGACTGATGCAGATGCTGTTAAACCTGAATTCCTGTTCTCGTTTACGCCAACGTTGGAAAACTACACCAACATGACTGACAACTATGACTACTGGCGGTTTGCAAGTAACTCGGTCATCACGTCTGTCTCGGCCACGATTTTTGCTTTGGTTGTCGGCGTGCCATGCGCCTATGCGATGGCATTTGATCCAAGCCGTGGCACCAAAGACATTTTGATGTGGATGCTGTCAACGAAGATGCTCCCAGCGGCGGCTGTGCTGTATCCCATGATCTTTTTGACGAAGTCCATCGGTCTCTTTGACACGCATTTCCTTGTCATCATGGTGCTAAGCTTGATCAACTTACCGATCGTCATTTGGATGCTTTTCACGTACTTTAAGGACATTCCCAAAGACATCATCGAAGCTGGTAAGATGGACGGGTTGAATACCTGGGGTGAGATCAAGGAAATCCTGATTCCGTTGGCTTGGGGTGGCATCGCCTCAACCGCGCTCTTGACCTTCATCTTCTGCTGGAACGAAGCGTATTGGACAGTGCGTTTGACCACGATTGATGCCGCAACGCTATCCAAACTCATCGAAGGCAACCGCGCACCTGAGGGACTTTTCTTTGGTCGCTTGTCCGCGGTGTCAACTGCCGCAGTAGGTCCCATCGTTGTGTTGGGTTGGTTCTGTCAAAAACAATTGGTCCAAGGTCTCACCTTTGGCGCCGTAAAATAGGAAGCGATCATGGGACGTATCGTACTTGAGAACGTATCAAAGAGCTTTGGAGACACGCAAGTCATTCCACCTCTAAGCTTGACAATCGAAGACGGAGAATTTGCCGTGTTCGTAGGCCCATCTGGCTGTGGGAAATCCACGCTCTTGCGTCTTATCGCCGGACTGGAAGAGGTCAGTGGTGGGTCGATAGTTATTGACGGAACTGAGGTTGCAGATGTTCCGCCAGCCAAACGTGGATTGGCAATGGTATTCCAATCTTATGCCCTCTACCCGCATATGACCGTCCGCAAAAACATCGCTTTCCCGCTTCGGATGGCAAAGATGACCCAATCCGATATTGATGCACGCGTCAATCAGGCGGCGTCGGTGTTGAACCTCAACGATTACCTTGAGCGCAAACCGGGACAGTTGTCAGGTGGACAACGTCAACGCGTCGCAATTGGGCGTGCAATTGTGCGCGAGCCCTCAGCCTTTCTTTTTGATGAACCACTATCAAACCTAGACGCGGCGCTGCGTGTCGGGATGCGGATGGAAATCCTAGAGCTGCACAACAAACTTGAAACCACCATGATCTATGTGACCCACGATCAGGTTGAAGCCATGACAATGGCCAACAAGATCGTTGTGTTACGTGCTGGTGTCATCGAACAAGTCGGCTCACCGCTCGAATTATACAGATCACCGCGCAATAAGTTTGTGGCAAGTTTCATCGGTTCACCGAAGATGAATATCTTTGAAGGTGACGAAGCCAAAAAGCACAACGCGCATTCTATCGGTATTCGTCCAGAACATATCGACGTCGTTAAATCCAATGGTGAATGGCAGGGAACTGTCGGTGTTGCCGAACACTTGGGTTCTGACACGTTCTTCCACATCCACAACACCGGCCTGTCAGAGATATTGACCGTCCGCGCCATCGGTGACGTGAACCTAAGGAACGGCGACACAATCCACCTGAACCCAAGAGCGGATGATTTTCACCGGTTCGACGAAAAGGGTTTACGGATCACATGACACGGCTTGCTGGCAAATCCGCGCTGATTACCGGCGCAGCACGTGGCATCGGTTTGGCTTTCGCCAAAGCATATGTGCGGGAAGGTGCACGTGTCGCCATCGCCGACATTGATTTTGCACGTGCAAAGTCCGCTGCCACTGAAATTGGCACTTCGGCTGTGGCTGTCAAGATGGACGTAACTGATCAGGCAAGCATCGACGCTGGTGTCGCGTCAACAATTGGCGCGCTCGGTCAAATCGACATTCTCATCAACAACGCAGCTATTTTTTCCGCTGCACCCATAGCCGAGATTACGCGCGCGGATTACACCCGAGTCTTTGACATCAATGTCAGCGGGCCTTTGTTTACGACGCAAGCCGTCGCGCGCCATATGATTGAACGTGGCATCAATGGACACGTCATTAATATGGCCAGTCAAGCGGGTCGGCGCGGCGAAAGCCTTGTCGCCGTTTATTGCGCGAGCAAGGCCGCCCTGATCAGCCTGACCCAATCTATGGGACTAAATCTAATCCAACATGGCATCAACGTGAACGCGATTGCACCTGGTGTGGTTGAAGGCGAACACTGGGACAATGTTGACGCCTTTTTTGCCAAATACGAAAACAAAGCACCCGGTCAAAAGAAAACCGAAGTCGGCAATGCGGTTCCATTCGGACGTATGGGAACCGCGCAAGACCTGACCGGAATGGCGGTTTTCCTTGCAAGCAATGACGCCAATTACGTTGTAGCCCAGACCTACAATGTCGACGGCGGAAGCTGGATGAGCTGATGGTCGAAAAAAAAGAGTCCCCACACCGCGTCAAACTATCCGATGCCAACCTTAGTGAATTACCAGCGGGCATCTTAACGCCTACTTATGATCGCGCAGACCTGAAGCCGGGGATCGTTCATATCGGCCTTGGCAATTTCCATCGCGCCCATCAGGCATGGTATCTTCACCGCTTGATGCAGGTGGGTTTGGCGCACGATTGGGCAATCATTGGTGCCGGTGTTCGATCAATTGACGAGGAACAACGTCTCAAACTCGCGGCGCAAGACTACTTGACCACGCTCATCGAATTGTCCCCGGAGGGAAGCCGCGCCGAAGTCGTTGGATCGATGATCGGCTACGTCCCTGTTCAGTCCGGCAATGGCCATTTGATTGCCCAGATGGCCGCACCTGAAATCAGGATCGTCGCGCTGACGGTGACAGAGGGCGGGTATTATATTGACCCTGTTACCAAAGGCTTTGACGCTGCACATTCTGATATTCTGCTTGATGCCGCCAACCCAAATGCGCCAACAACAGCCTTTGGCGCAATGGTCGCAGCGCTACGCGTAAGGCGTGACAATGGTGCTGGTCCTTTTACCGGAATGAGCTGCGACAACGTGCAGGGGAATGGTGATATCCTACGCCAAACTGTTGTATCGTTGGCACGTTTGTCCGATCGGATCCTCGCCGATTGGATCGATGAAAACTGTAGTTTCCCCAATTCCATGGTCGATTGCATCGTGCCTTCAACCGACCAAAAAGAGCTTGAGCTGGTGAAAGCGCTCGGTATAAACGACGCCGTCCCTGTAACCCACGAGAGCTTTCGCCAATGGGTGATTGAGGACAATTTCTGTGCCGGGCGTCCAGATTGGGGCAAAGTCGGCGCAACTATCACCGATAATGTTCATGACTTCGAAGCGATGAAAATCCGTATTCTGAATGGCGGCCATCAGGTGATCGCGGGGGTCGGTGATCTATTGTCCCTAGCTACGATCGCAGACTGTATGGCACACAAAAAAGTGGTAGGCTTATTCAGAAAAGTTGCACGCGAAGAAATCGCGCCTTTGGTCAAAGCCGTTCCGGAAATGTCGCCTCAGGACTACGTAGACTTGGTGGTCGAACGTTTTTCAAATCCGCACATTATCGACACAACGCGTCGCGTTGCATTTGACGGATCATCGCGCCATCCCGGCTTTATAATCCCCACCATCCGAGAAGGCTTGTTGGCCGGAACACCGGTCGAAGGACTTGCTTTGGTGTCCGCCATCTGGGCGCGTATGTGTGAGGGCACACGCGAGAACGGAAGCCGAATTGAACCGAATGATCCGTTTTGGGGCGACCTTAATCGCACAGCCAATGAGGCCAAAGTGACCCCAAAGGCCTGGCTGTCTCAGCACCAGTACTACGGTAATCTTGCGCTGCAAACACGGTTTTCAGATGCTTTCGAGAAATGGTTAGGCTTGATTTGGGATAAAGGTGTCGACGCGGCACTAGACGTCTATTTAGCCGGATAACGGATTTCATTTCTGGGCATTGATCTTGGAACATCTGGCTTGCGGGCGTTGTTGGTCGATCGCTCTGGGAGAGCTATCGCGACAGCCGAGCGCAACTACGAGACACAGCACCCACACGCTGGCTGGTCCGAACAAGATCCACGGAAATGGACGCAAGCACTCGAGGCAGTTGTTGAGGAACTTGCCGCGACCCAAAGCACATTTGCCGATTTAAGTGGAGTTGCGGTTTCCGGCCACATGCACGGCGCGGTGCTTATTGACGATCAAGGCACACTGATCCGCCCCTGCATCCTTTGGAACGACACACGCAGCCATGCCGAAGCCGCGCGTTTGGATGCAGCGCCACAAGTCCGTGCATTGTCTGGAAATATCGTCTTCCCAGGTTTTACTGCGCCCAAACTAGAATGGTTGCGAACACATGAACCCGACAATTTTGCGCGTGTCGCCAAGGTGCTTTTACCGGCGGGTTATCTGAATTGGTATCTGACAGGAGAATTTGTGGCTGACATGTCCGACAGTGCTGGAACGTCTTGGTTGGATGTTGGAGCGCGAGATTGGTTAGACCCATTGCTCAACGCTGGACACATGCGGCGCGATCAGATGCCCCGCTTAGTAGAAGGCTGTGCGGTCACAGGTCAACTACGTCCAGCCTTAGCCCGTGCGTGGGGTTTAAAGAAGCCCGTCGTCGTTGCTGGCGGCGCAGGTGACAATGCGGCGGCGGCCTGAGGGATTGGCGCACTGTCAGAGGGAAAAGGACTAGTCTCCCTTGGCACTTCTGGCATCCTCTTGGTGGCACGCGATGGATATACCCCAGCACCTGAAACCGCTTTGCACACGTTCTGTCACGCCGTGTCGGATCGCTGGTACCAAATGGGCGTCATGCTGTCGGCTGCAAACTCATTGAATTGGTTGACCAAGATCAGTGAGAAAACCTCAGCGCAATTGACTCAGGCACTTGGCGATGACCTCAAACCACCCGGTCGGGAGTTGTTCTTACCCTATGTTTCCGGCGAACGAACGCCGCACAACGATGCAGATATTCGCGGCGCATTTACCGGCCTCGGGACTGAAACCGATCTTGCCGATATGACGCTCGCCGTACTCGCAGGTGTCGCGTTCGGCTTTCGCGACAGCGCCGAAGCGATGAAGGCCACCGGACTTCAAGTCGACAAGCTATTCGCAATTGGCGGCGGCACTGCTTCGCGTTACTGGGTAAAGCTGCTTGCAACAATACTCGAAGTTCCGCTGTCTTTACCCGAAGGTGCGGAATTTGGCGCGGCACTAGGTGCTGCTCGGCTCGCAATGGTTGCAACAACCGGCGACGCGCCCAAAGATATGATGGGCCCGCCAATTGTAAGAGAAGTTATCGAACCGAACACTAAACTTTCCGCTGACTATGAAATCGCATATCTTCGCTTTAAAAGCGCCTATCCCGCAATCCAAACGGTTCAATGATGGTCCGTTTTTTAACGGAAGAAATCATAGGCAGACTCTTTTTTTCCGAGAATGCAGATCGACCGACAGATTCATATTAACCTAAGATAATCGTTGCGCCTTGGGAGGCCGTCAAAAATCGATTGGAAGGTGGAGTTGATCCAAAGAGGCATTTTCAATCGAAAGCAGACATTCTCCCGTTCGACACGAGCGGTAACTTTGTCCGCGTTGTGTGAGTTCGGCCATGCAAGGTTTTGCATTCGCGGCGAATGTCCGCAATGACGCGCCGCGCCGCAGCATCTTGAACCGCACTGGAGGTCGTGTGTGGATGGCTCCTGCATTGCAAGCGTTTTCTGGCGATGTTTGCGGTCTTTTTAGTCAGAACAGTCGTGTGTCCGGCCTGTTTATGTTTCGGCATTGCCTCCACTGGCCCTGATGAGTTCCGCGAGCGAGGTTCCATTCGGCTAAACGACCTCAATGGGCCGCGGACCTTCCCGGAGTGTCCTTGCTCTTGGTTGACTTAATTCCGCATCATCACTTCAACGTCTTGCATCTCTTGGCAGTCGGCGCGGTTAGAACGTTGGCTGCCGATATTCCTGTTTCTTTGTGAGCATCGCCCAGATGATCCGGGCTGCTTTGTTGGCCATCGCCGTTGTCGCCAATCGGAACGGCTTGTCGGCAATGATTTTGGCTGTCCAAAGGTCGACCTTTTCTGGCGAACGTTTTGCCATCACAGCACGAGAGGTCATGCCCACGACCAACAGTTTGCGAATGTAGCGATCACCCTTCTTCGTGATCTTGCCCAATCGTTCCTTTCCTCCGCTGGATTTATTGAGCGGGGTGAGCCCGAGCCAAGCCGCCAGATCACGACCGGTTTGGAACTGATGGGCATCGCCAATGGTTGCGACAATCGCAGATGCCGTGATTGGGCCAATTCCCGGCATACCCATCAACCGGCGTGCATCCGTGCTCAGCAAAGCGTGTTGTTCAATCATTTTGGTATAACCCGCAATGCGCTCACTTAGTCCAATAAACTGATAGCACTGCATCTCGAGCATGCCGTTTGCGATATCGGGCATGTCTGGTTGATCACCATCGAGATGACGCTTTGAAAAGGCAGTTACCGCTTCAACGCCTAAGGGCAAAATATGCCCGAACTCGCGCAATAGACTTCGGATCATATTGGCCATCTGTGTACGCTGCCTAACAGCGAGATCGCGGGTGCGATGGATCGAGAGAACGGCCTGTTGGTCCTCAGTTTTGATTTCGACAAAGCGCATCGTAGGCCGTCTGACCGCTTCGCAAATTGCCTCCGCATCGACAGCATCCGTCTTGCCGCGTTTGACATAAGGCTTCACGTAATTCGCGGGCATCAACCTTACATCGTGACCGAGCTTGCGCAAAGTGCGCCCCCAGTGATGCGATGATCCACAGGCTTCCATACCGACTATGCAAGGGGGCAAATTCTCGAAGAACGCGAGCAACTTTGCGCGTTTGATTGCCTTGTTAAAGATCACGCGACCGTTCTCAGAAATACCGTGAACTTGAAAAACATCCTTGGCCAAATCGAGGCCGACTGTTTTTACTGACATTGGGTGGCTCCTTTCCTAGCAGTTGATGACAACTACATTATGGCACATTTGATGCCGGGGGAGCAGGAGCCATCCACCTCATCCGCAATGGGCCTATTCTGTTGAAAAACTCGTTGCTGCATCTCCAAATATTTAGAAAGCAGAAAATTCTTCTCATCTCATCAAGATATCGTGCAAATACTGGATAAATTTTAGGAAATCAGAATACTATTCTGTCAAAATTGACCAGAAGGCCCAGTATTGGAGTTTTTCAACAGAATAGGCCGTCAGTGACGTTCGACACGAATGGCGGGAAGCGGGTATTCGCTGCGCTCTGTGCAGAGGACTGCTTTGCAGGACAAAACGGTCAGTGGTTATAGGTTGATATTTCAATGAGATTTTGATCCGGGTCTCGAATGTAGATGGACATTATTGGTCCAGTTGCACCAGTGCGTGCGACTGGCCCCTCCTCGATCAAAACACTTGCGAGTTCCAATTGCGAAACGACATCGGAAATCGGCGTTGTCGTGATCAGACAGAGATCGGCAGACCCCGTAGTCGGGCACGCGGCTTTTGGCTCAAATTCTTTGCCCAGTTGATGCAGGTTGAATTTCTGTGCTCCGAAAGTCAGTGCTTTTCGGTCCGCACCGAAGGTAGTGATCTCGAATCCAAGTTTCTCGCAGTAGAATGCACAAGTGCGGTCGATATCAGCAACGGTAAGGACAAGATGGTCAAGACGATCTATCGAGATCATGTAGGCTCTCCCCAGTTAACAAAACAAAGCTTGCATGTAATCGTTAGCCTGCGCGCCACAAGGTAACAATGGGCTCGAACTTCGCCGCGCCTTGCACCAAGGGCAGCTCTGGGCCATGAGTGACGACGCACTTGTGCACAATGCTGCATCGGTCATTGATGGCTCAGCGCAGACATTGATCCGTTGCAGAACTTGGTTCGCTCCTTGCCCGGCCCGCAAATTTATTCTCCAAAGGGGAAGCCATGGGCCAACCGCGCCAGTTACCTTGCGGGCATGTGTCCAGATTTCTTCAATCCGGCCCAGCTCCGCTGCGATGTTGTCGTGTGGGGTGACGGTGGCGTAGGCGGTGCGCAGGGTCACTGGCCAGTCGCCGCGCAACCCGCCAAAGGTTGCATGCATTTCGTTGGCAAGTGCGCGTGCGGAGCCGCGTGCCAGCGGATCAGTTGGCCAGAAAGCAATGTCAGGGTGACGGCTGGCGAGTTCTTCGGCGATGGCCATGCTGTCGTTCAAGACCACGCCATCGGGGGTGATCGCGGTGGGCAGTGTCTGCGCTGGCGCAAGATCCGTCATCATCGGGCGCAATGCGGTTTCAGATTGTGGACGGAAGATGGTCGTTTTGACCTGATCCCCCAAACCAAACCGGTTGAACATCAAATAGGCCGCGATGGATCAGCTAAAATACAGGCGATTGCTGAGGTACAGTTTATCAGTCATGGCGCGACGCTACAGGGCGTCCGCAATTTTCACCAACGACAAAGCGTGGCCTATGCCATCACGCGATGTGATTGATCATTGGGGCGGTCCAACCCGTGGGGGTTGCCTTAATTTGGGTCACAGACAGGTTGCTGATTTTGTGCCCAAAGGCTTCGTAAGATGTGACGCCAAGTGCCCGTTGGACTTGGGTCAAGATCACGCCGAAATGCGCAACAACAATCAGGTTCGCATGCTCAAGAGCGATGTAGCGGTCAATAGCCGCGTCAGCGCGAGCACGCATTGCATTCCAGCTTTCGCCGTCGGGTGGGGCGATGTCGCCAGGCGTTTCCCAATAGGCGCGCAGCAGATCGGGGTCCTTTGCCTCGGCCTGTGGGAAGGTCAATCCATCCCACACGCCAAAGTTTATTTCGCGCAGGGCTGTGTCGTGGGGCAGGCGGGTCTGGGCCTGCAATGCGTCCGCCGTCGTGACCGCGCGGATCAGATCGGATGATACGATTGGCGCATCTGGCAGGGCTGCGCGCAGACGCGCAATTGCGCCCGCGTCTGATAAATCTGCGGGCAAATCTGTCCAGCCGATCATGGCCTTGGCGTGGGTCGGTCCGTGCCGAACCAACCAAAGTGTCGTCATTTTAGCACCAAGGGCAGGCCCGCCATCACGGCGACAACAGCGTCGGCGCGCGCCGCGATGTCTTGATTCAGTTGGCCTTGGGCATTGCGAAATCTGCGCGACAAAGCGTTGTCTGGCACGATCCCTTGGCCGACCTCGTTTGAAACTATGATCACAGGGGCCATACATGACGTAAGTGCAGTTAACAACTCGTCGGTTTGTACGCCCAGATCGTGATCGCCCAAGATAACGTTGGTCAACCAGAGCGTCGCGCAGTCCACCAAAACGACATCGACGGCGCTGGCGGTTTTCAACGCGGATGCAACGTGAAGTGGAGCCTCAATCGTCGTCCAATCTGTGCCGCGTTGGTCCAGATGTTTTGCCACTTTTGCGCCCATTTCATCGTCAAACAACTGTGCGGTTGCGATGTAAATTTTGGCCTGACCACTTTGCGTGCAAAGCAGTTCAGCATAGGCCGACTTGCCACTGGCGGCGCCGCCTAGGATAAAAGTGAGGTTTGGCAAATGTTTCATGCGAATGATTTTGATCCAAGACGTTGCAGGCCGCGTAATTGATACAATTAGCACGAAAAGTGCCGATCACAAGTCTGGGGACCCGTTACAATGGCTGCACCTGTTTTTTCTGACCAAGGTTTTACGCGCACTGCGATGAAAGCGGAGCTATTGGATGCGGAGACTGAGTTGAAGTTGGCCTACGCGTGGCGCGATGAGCGTGACGAGGCCGCTTTGCACCGTTTGATCACTGCCTACATGCGCTTGGCAATTTCCATGGCATTTAAATTTAAGCGTTACGGCGCACCGATGAACGACCTGATCCAAGAAGCATCCGTTGGCCTAATGAAGGCGGCCGAAAAATTCGACCCCGACCGTGGTGTCCGGTTTTCGACCTATGCGGTTTGGTGGATCAAGGCGTCGATCCAAGACCATGTGATGCGTAATTGGTCGATGGTCCGTACAGGATCGACTTCATCCCAGAAGTCATTGTTTTTTAATATGCGCCGCGTGCAGGCCCGCTTAGAACGCGAAGCGGAAGCAGATGGCATCAAAATCGAACGCCACATCTTGCTTCAGGCAATCGCAACAGAGGTCGGCGTGCCGTTGCATGATGTCGAGATGATGGATGGTCGTTTGTCTGGTTCCGACTTTTCGCTCAACGTGACCCAGTCATCAGACGACGAGGGCCGCGAGTGGATTGATGCGCTGCAAGACGATGGCCCGCAGGCGGCAGAAACGGTGTCCAACAATCATGACAACGATACCCTGCGCCAGTGGCTCTTGACTGCGCTTACGTCGCTTAATGCGCGCGAACAATTCATCGTGCGTGAACGCAAAATGCGTGATGACCCGCGCACGCTCGAAAGTCTTGGTGGAGAGCTTGGTCTATCTAAGGAACGTGTCCGCCAGCTTGAGTCTGCCGCATTTAGCAAGATGCGCAGATCGCTTGAAGCCCAAAGCCCAGAAGTGACCGATTTTTTGCACTAACCCTACGCATTGTCATTAATACCCGTTCTGCCCTAATGTCGCCTTCGGAAATATCGGAGGCGACACGATGCTGGCTGACAAACATATTCTTTTAATTATTGGCGGAGGGATCGCGGCGTTCAAAGCGCTTGATTTGATCCGGCGCTTGCGTGAACGCGGCGCAAAAGTGACCCCCGTTTTGACCAAGGCAGGGTCCGAATTTGTAACGCCGCTTAGTGTATCGGCGCTTGCGGGTGAAAAGCTGTATCAAGACCTGTTTGATCTGACATCCGAGGCCGAGATGGGCCATATTGAATTGTCGCGCGCCGCTGACCTGATTGTCGTGGCCCCTGCGACGGCTGACCTGCTGGCCAAGATGACTGCTGGCTTGGCGAATGATCTGGCGTCCACGTTGCTTTTGGCGACAGACAAGCGTGTTCTTGTGGCCCCGTCGATGAATGTGCGCATGTGGGATCATGCGGCGACCCAGCGCAATTTGGCGCAATTGGCTGATGATTGCATCTTGTTTGTTGGCCCCGGTGAAGGCGATATGGCTTGCGGCGAATACGGCCCTGGCCGGCTTGCTGAACCATTGGAAATTATCGCCGCGATTGATGCGGCTTTGGCGGATGGTCCGCTTAAGGGAAAGCACGTTCTGATCACGTCTGGCCCAACGCACGAGCCGATTGATCCAGTTCGCTATATCGCCAATAGGTCATCTGGCGCGCAAGGCACAGCAATTGCACGGGCGTTGGCAGCGCTTGGTGCAGATGTGACGTTTGTGACGGGCCCAGCTGATGTGCCACCACCAATGGGTGTGCGTGTGATCAAGGTGCATACGGCGGCTGAAATGCTCAATGCCGTGCAAGATGCGCCTGCCGCAGATGCCGCAATTTTCGCTGCTGCGGTGGCCGATTGGTATGTGGCAAATGCGGGCGAATCTAAGATTAAAAAAGATGTTAATGGATTTCCCACGCTAGAGTTTGCAGAAAATTCAGACATCCTTGCGACCGTATCCAAGATGACATCAGGTCGCCCCAAGCTGGTCATTGGGTTCGCTGCGGAAACCGACAATGTGATCGCGAACGCAACAGCCAAGCGAAAACGCAAAGGCTGTGATTGGATATTGGCCAACGATGTGTCGCCGTCCACAGGGATCATGGGCGGGTCACAAAACGATGTGACTTTGATCATGGAGAACGGATCAGAAGACTGGCCAAGGATGAGCAAAGACGCCGTCGCGGTTAAACTTGCGGCCAAGCTCGTTGAGGCGCTGGCATGATGATCCGCCTTGCGTGGGCGGACGGTGCCGACCAAACGATTGGCCTGCCTACCTATGAAACCAGTGGTGCGGCGGGTGCTGACCTGCGGGCGAATTTCCCTGATGGGCAGACTGTTACGTTGGATGCAGGCGCGCGCGCGTTGATCCCAACGGGCCTGAGCATGGCGATCCCCAACGGGTTCGAGGTGCAGATTAGGCCGCGTTCAGGCCTCGCGTTGAAACACGGGATCAGCATGGTCAATGCACCCGGAACAATCGACAGTGATTACCGCGGGTCAGTGGGTGTGATCTTGATCAATCACGCTGACGCGCCATTTGATGTGACACACGGGATGCGGATCGCGCAAATGGTCATGGCTCCCGTCATTCAATCGGAGTTCGAGGTGGTGGGCGCGTTAGATGAAACGGACCGAGGTGCAGCTGGATTCGGGTCAACAGGCGTATGATTATAGTTTTCGTGATGGCTGGCGTTCTTTGGGGGATGGGCATGGCGATGGGCGCACCAAAACGTGCGCGCTGGACTATGATTGGCATCTTGATCGGCGCGGTCGTGCTGGCGCAGCTTGTTCTGCCCGACGGCAACCCATTGCGCGAAGCGACAGGTGGTGATGTCCGTCTTTGGGGGCTGCTGCTGGGATTTGCAGCTATTGGTTTCGGCTATCGTGCGTTGCTGCGGATGGTTCGGAAACGTGCTGAAAAGCCAGTTGTTGCGGTGCCAAAGGTTGGTTTTTCTGACACCGAACTTGACCGTTACGCCCGCCATATCATGCTGCGAGAAGTTGGCGGGCAGGGCCAAAAGGCGCTGAGCAATGCAAAGGTTTTGGTGGTCGGGGCGGGCGGGCTTGGATCGCCTGCGCTGCAATATTTGGCGGCTGCTGGTGTTGGTACTATCGGCGTGATCGACGATGACGTCGTTGATAATGCCAACCTGCAACGGCAAATAATTCACACCGACGCGCGTATCGGCGACCCCAAAGTACAATCGGCAGCAGATGCCATGACCGCCCAAAATCCATTCGTAACAGTGCGCCCTTATAAGCGACATCTGACCGCGCAGGACGCGGCGGGGATTATTGGCGACTATGATTTGGTGCTTGATGGGACCGATAACTTTGAGGCGCGCTATCTGGTGAATGCGACTTGTGCCGCGCTGGGCAAACCGCTGATAGCGGCGGCATTGACCCAGTGGGAAGGCCAAATCAGCCTATATGACCCTGCATCGGACGCACCGTGTTTTGCCTGCATTTTCCCCGACGCGCCGGACCCTGCATTGGTGCCAAGCTGCGCCGAAGCCGGCGTGATCGGCCCGCTGCCGGGGGTGGTCGGGTCAATGATGGCACTTGAAGCTGTCAAAGAAATAACCGGTGCGGGTGAAAGCCTGCGGGGCCGACTGATGATCTATGACGCGCTGTATTCTCAGGTGCGGGTCGTGAAGGCCAAACGTCGACCTGACTGTGCGGTTTGTGGCTGTGCGAAGGTGAGTATTTAGGAAAAAGCGAGGGCTAGGTTCTGGCAAATGGTTTGTTGCCGCCCTAACTTAGGGAGGAATAGGAGATATATCATGACCAACCCGCTGCTGACCGACTGGACCACGGCGTTTGGACTGCCGCCTTTTACTGATATTTCAGACGATGATTTTGCGCCTGCTGTTGATGCAGCGCTGGAAACGGCCCGCGCGAATATCACGAAAATTGCCAAAAGTGCCGAAACGGCGACGTTTGATAATACGGTTGTTGCGTTGGAGTTGGCTGATGCCCAGCTCGGCCGAGTGTTGGGCGCGTTTTATGCGCTTGCGGGCGCTGACAGCAACACGGCCCGCGAAGGATTACAGCGCGATTTTGCGCCGCAGCTAAGCGCATACGGGTCTTGGATTACTGCAAATACCGTTTTGTTTGAGCGGGTTGAAGATTTGTGGACGCGTCGTGATGACTTGGAACTGACTGACGAACAAGCGCGGGTATTGATGTTGACGCGGCGGGGGTTTGTGCGGGCTGGGGCGTTGCTGAGCGGGGCGCAGGCGGACCGGTTGCGGGAAGTGAAATTGCGGCTGTCGGTGTTGGGCACAGCGTTCATTCAGAACCTGTTGGCGGACGAGCGTGAATGGGTCATGGCGCTGGACAAAGACGGGCTAGCGGGCTTGCCTGATTTCGTTGTGGCGACGGCCAATTCAGCGGGCGAAGAGAAGTATGCGGGCGGGCCTGTGGTCACGCTATCACGGTCACTAATTGTGCCGTTCTTGCAGTTCTCTGATCGTCGTGATTTGCGACATCAGGCATATGAGGCTTGGGTGGCGCGGGGTGCCAATGGCGGCAAGACTGACAACCGTGAAATTGCAGCTGAGACGCTTGCGCTGCGGTACGAGCGTGCGCAGCTTTTGGGGTATGAAACCTTTGCGGATTACAAGCTTGAGACCGAAATGGCTGGTGATCCGGCGGCTGTGAGAAAGCTGTTGATGGACGTCTGGACACCTGCGAAATCGGCGGCTGAAGCGGATGCGAAACACCTTGAACGGATGCTGCATGCTGACGGTTGGGACGGCCCGCTGGAGCCATGGGATTGGCGGTACTATTCCGCCAAACGTCGCCAAGAATTACATGATTTGGATGAGGCAGAGCTGAAGCCGTATTTGCAGTTGGACCGGATGATCGAAGCATCATTTGCCTGTGCGCACCGCCTGTTCGGATTGGAGTTTGCGCCCATTGATGCGCCCGCATACCACGCGGACGTGCGCCAATGGGAGGTGACCCGCAAGGGCGAGCATATCGCTGTTTTCATTGGAGATTACTTTGCGCGCGGATCAAAAAGATCGGGGGCTTGGTGCTCTGCTATGCGGTCCCAATCGCGTGTTGACGGAGAGGTGTGCCCGCATGTTGTGAACGTTTGTAATTTCGCTAAACCGCCTGAGGGATCGCCTGCGTTGTTGTCATATGACGATGCACGCACGTTGTTTCATGAGTTCGGCCATGCGTTGCATCAGATGCTGTCTGACGTGACTTATGAAAGCATCAGCGGCACGTCCGTGGCGCGTGATTTTGTTGAACTTCCGAGCCAGTTGTACGAGCATTGGTTGGAGGTTCCAGAGGTGTTGGCGGAGTTCGCGACGCACGCTGAAACTGGCAAACCAATGCCTACTGATATGCTGGAGCGGATGCTTGGTGCGGCCACCTATGATATGGGGTTCAGCACGGTTGAATATGTGGCGTCGGCCCTTGTGGACTTAGGGTTTCATGAAGGCACGCCGCCTGCTGATCCGATGCAAAAACAGGCTGAAATCCTTGAGGAAATTGGCATGCCCCATGCCATTCGGATGCGACATGCGACACCAAACTTTGCCCATGTTTTTGCAGGCGACGGGTATTCATGTGGGTACTATTCTTACATGTGGTCCGAGGTCATGGATGCGGACGCATTTGCTGCGTTTGAAGAGATTGGGGACCCGTTTGATCCGGCCCTTGCCAAGCGCTTAGAAGACACGGTTTTATCGTCTGGCGGGTCGGTTGATGCGGCTGAATTATATACCCAGTTTCGCGGTCGTTTACCGGGTGTTGAGGCGCTGTTGAAGGGCCGTGGATTGGCTGAAACTGCTGTATGACTTGCATAAGATTCGTATAAGTTTTGCATAAGCTGTTTTAGCGCGTGTCGTCGGGGTGTTTTTTCACGCCAACGGGGTCTTTGTGGATCAACACATCGGCGCGCGGGTAGGCGGCGATCACGGTACGGCGAAGGGCTGCGCCAATCTCATGTGCTTCGTTTAATGTTTGCGATCCATCAAGTTCGATATGAATGTTCACAAATACTCGGCTGCCCGCGACCCGCGTTTTAAGATCGTGGTAGCCGTGCAGACCGGGGAAACCGTTGGCGATGGCCTCGATTGCGGCGATCATGTCGGGGTCGGCCTGTCTATCCATCAGCGCGTCCCATGCGGTTTTGCCGATGCGCGCCGCGCCCACCGCCAACATCGCCGCCGCCCCAAGGGCCACGACGCTGTCCACATATCCCAACCCGAAACGCGATGACGCAAAGAGTGCGATGATTGCGCCGACGTTTGGAATGAGGTCACCGAGGTAGTGCAGGCTATCGGCCTTGACGACCTTGTTGCCAGTGATCCGCGCGACCCGCCGTTGCCATGCCACAAGCCCAAGGGTCACGATGATCGCAAAGAGTGCGACGGCCATGCCGCTGGATTCTTTTTCGGGTAGGGTCACGTCGTCGTCGAGTAACCGCAGGACCGCGGCGACCGCGATGATGCTGGCTGAAATCAGGATGAATATTGATTGACCGAGGGCTGCGAGGTCTTCGGCGCTGGTGTGTCCAAAGTTATGGTCGTCGTCTGCAGGTTTGGCCGCATAGGCGATGGCCGCAAGCCCGCCCAGCGACATCATCAGGTCCATCGCGCTGTCGGCCAAGGTCGCCGCGATTGCCAGCGATCCCGTTTGCCCAAGCGCCCATAGTTTGGCGACGACCAAGACCAGCGCCACTGTGACGGAAAGTACCCCTGCGGACAGGTTAAGGCGGTTGGTGTTTGCTGTGCTCATCTTTAGGGCCTAGTCGCGCAGTTCGTCGGGCATCACGCCCCAGAGTTCAGATTTTTGCGCCCAGCCTTTGTAGCCACCAGCGGTCAGCCGGCACCAGTCGGCGTCACATGCGCCAAGGCGTGCGATGACGCCTGCCTCGATCACGGCGTTTTCAGATGCGGTTGTGTCGGGTCGCGCCCGTAGCACAAGTAAGTCTTGGCCGATGATCACTGTGCGCGATCCAGAGAGCATGGCGTAGTGAACCCAGCCGCCAAGCCCTTCGCGGTCAATGACCCGTCGCCAGTGCCCGTATTCCGCCACGACTTGCAGTGGCATATTGCGCCGTTTGAACACCCAGTCGATCCGTTGTGACAGCGATGGCCCACGTCGCGCGTTGCCTTCTGCCGCCTTGAGCGACACGAAGCGCGGCATTGGCAGATTGGTTTCAGGCCCAAGTTCACCAGCATAGGCCGCGCTTGTTTCATCCGCATACGCAGCGTTTGCGCAAAATAGCGCCAGACAGCCGATTTTGAGCAAGCCAAAGAAGGATTGTAACATGTGAATACTGCTCGTTTTTCTGCGCGGGTTCTTGTGCCTCGCGTCTGTATCTTGCAATCTGACAGGACAAAGTCGATTTGAAAATGAAAAGGAGCATCCCATGCCAGGTAAACATCTAAGTGTTGTCGTGACGCGACGGTTGCCCGATGTCGTTGAGACCCGCCTTTGCGAGCTGTTTGATGTGCGTCTGCGCGATGATGACACCCCAATGACCCGTGATGAACTGGCTGAGGCCATGAAAACCGCTGATATTCTGGTGCCGACGATTACCGATCAGATTGATGCGGGTCTGCTTGCGGGTGCGGGTGAGCGTCTGCGATTGATCGCAAATTACGGCGCAGGTGTTGATAATATTGACGTATCCACCGCCCGTCAGCGTGGCATTCAGGTGTCCAATACGCCCGGTGTGACGACGGATGATACGGCTGATATGACGCTGGCGTTGATATTGGCTGTGACCCGCCGCATTCCCGAAGGCCTGCGCGTTATGCAGGGTGATGATTGGGCTGGCTGGAGCCCGACTGCGATGCTGGGTGGCCGTATTGGTGGCCGCCGTTTGGGTATTTTGGGCATGGGCCGCATTGGCCAAGCGGTCGCCCGCCGTGCTGCTGCGTTTGGCATGCAAATTCATTACCATAACCGCAAACGCTTGCGCCCTGATGTTGAGGAGGCGCTGGATGCGACGTATTGGGAAAGCCTTGATCAGATGGTTGCCCGTATGGATGTTGTGTCGGTCAACTGCCCGTCTACGCCGTCAACGTTTCATCTGATGAATGCCCGCAGGCTCAAGTTGATGAAGCCGGACGCTGTGTTGGTGAACACGTCGCGTGGCGAGGTGGTGGATGAAAACGCGCTGACCCGCATGATCCGTGCCGGTGAATTGGCCGGTGCAGGTTTGGATGTGTTCGAGAACGCGCATGCGATCAATCCACGCCTAAAAGACCTGCCAAATGTGGTGCTGCTGCCGCATATGGGATCGGCCACTATCGAAGGCCGCATCGAGATGGGTGAGAAGGTGATCATCAACATTAAGACGTTTGCAGATGGTCACAGGCCGCCAGATTTGGTGGTGCCTTCAATGTTGTAGGCGAGACAAAAGGCCCGTCTGCAACACGCAGCAGGCCGTTTTTTCGTGGTTAGCGGATTAATGCGCGTCTTCTCGGGTCAATACGTAATTTGATGCGGAAAAACGGAGCATATCATTGTCAGCACGGCCTGCAACATATGAGCCTTGGGCGTCCACGCAGGCGCCCAGTACCAACATTGCGGCAAGCGCAGCAGGGTCGATTGGGTCATTTCTGTTCTCCTCAAAGTTCGCTTCTAACGAGCGATACCAAGCACATCACACGTTCATGCCATAATTTCGAGGGGCAAGATGCTTTTCTTCTCCCCCTCAATATTTAGTGTGTTGTTCCCAAGGGGAAATACCAGATTTAGCGATATACTTCGTCTTCTGATGGGAAAGAGCGGTCTTTGACCTCTGCGGCGTAGCGCTTGACGCTGTCTTCGATCATCGGCCCAAGTTGGCCGTAGACTTTCACGAATTTCGGGGTCCACGGGTTCATACCCAGCATGTCTTCGAGGACCAGAATTTGCCCGTCGCAATCGGCAGATGCGCCGATCCCGATGGTCGGGATCGCAATCTCTTTGGTGATTTTGGAGGCAAGCGGTTCAACCATGCCTTCAAGCACCACGGCGAATGCGCCCGCGTCTGTCACTGCATGTGCGTCGGCGATGTGTGCTGCCCAAGTATCTTCATCGCGGCCTTGGGTTTTGAAGCCGCCCATGACGTGTGACGATTGTGGGGTCAGGCCGATGTGCGCCATCACGGGGATGCCGCGTTCGGTCAGAAATTTAACCGTTTCGGCCATGCGCGCGCCGCCTTCGAGTTTGATCGCGCCGCAGGAGGTTTCCTTCATGATCTTGGCCGCATTGCGGAACGCAACGTTTGGCGATTCCTCATAGGTCCCAAATGGCATGTCGACGACGATCAGCGCCTTTTGGGTGCCGCGCACAACCGCCTTACCGTGCATGATCATCAGATCAAGCGGCACGCCAACGGTGCTGTCCATGCCGTGCATGACCATGCCAAGGCTATCACCGACAAGAATGAAATCTGCGTATTTGTCCACAATTGCCGCCGTGTGCGCGTGATAGCTGGTCAGGCTAATGATGGGTTCGCCGCCTTTGCGGTTTGCGATTTGCGGGACTGTATTGCGGCGGATTTTTTCTGGTTGGCTGCTCATGGTGTGACTTCCTTTTGGTCGATCAACATGACGTCGCCAAAGGTGGCTGAAATCATGATGCCCACGGGGCCGTTGGGTTTTCCAGTGGCAGGGGCGAATGTGATTGGGTCTACGATATCAACTGCCCCCAGCCTGGCAAGGGGTTGCGACGCGATTGTCGCCGCAATGGCGTCGATTGTGGTTTCGACGGTTTCGCCGGATTTCAGCAAAGCATCGGCGGCGGTCAGGGACGCGATCAGGATTGGTGCGGCAGACCGATCAGCGGGGGTTAGCCGCACATTGCGCGATGACATGGCCAGCCCGTCGGTTTCGCGTACGGTTGGCACGCCGTGGATTGCCACGGGTGTGTGCAGGTCACGGACCATGGTGCGGATCACGGCCAGCTGCTGGTAATCTTTTTCGCCAAAATAGGCCGCGTCGGCGCCGATGATGTTGAACAGTTTGGTCACCACAGTCGCGACGCCGCGGTAATGTCCGGGCCGGGTCAAACCGTGCAGCATATTTGCAAGATTGGTTGTCTCGACGATCGTTTCATCGCCGTCGGGGTAAATTTCACCAACGCTGGGGATGAAAGCGGTGGTCACGCCTGCCTGTTTAAGCATTGCGAGGTCAGTATCTTCGGTGCGCGGGTAGCTGTTGAGGTCGGATGCGTTGCCGAACTGGGACGGGTTCACAAAGATCGTCGCGACCACATTGGGGTGCGCTGATGCCGCTTTGATGAGCGCCATGTGTCCTGCGTGCAGTGCCCCCATTGTGGTCACAAGCCCCACGGTGCCAGCTGTGCGCATGTGCGCCACGGCGGCCCGAATTTCGGCGATGGTCCGGCAAATTTGCATCGGCGTGGTCCTTTTGTGACGCGTGATAACTGCATAGGCTGCGGGCGGTGTCGCATCAAGACCTTGCGCCCTGTCGCAATCGTGCGCTGACAGGTCGGCTGGTTCTGTCTGGGGCCTGCATTTTTGGCGCATCTTGTGGCCAACACCCAGCCCCCTGTGAGGAATCGGCCATGAAAACCAATGTCAAAGCACTTGTCGTCGGCGGTGGTGCCGTCGGAACATCTATTGCGTATCACTTGGCCAAGGCTGGCTGGGACGATGTTATGCTGTTGGAACGCGACGAGCTGACGTCTGGGTCGACGTGGCACGCTGCTGGATTGTTGCCGCTGTTCAACATGTCGTTTGCCACGACGCATATCCACAAATATTCAGTCGATTTTTACAAGTCGCTAGAGGCTGAGACTGGTTTGAACGCTGGTTTCGCTGTTGTTGGTAACTTGCGCATGGCCCAAACCGAAGAGCGCATGGACGAGTATAAGTTGTATTCTTCGATCGCAGAGACGTGCGATGTTCCATACGAATGGTTGACCCCCGCACAGATCAAGGAGCGCTGGCCGCTGATTCGTACTGAGGACTTGAAGGGCGCGATTTATCATGAGACTGACGGCTATATTAACCCCGCTGATATGACGATGGCGATGGCCAAGGGTGCCCGTCAGCGCGGTGTTGAGATTGTCCGTAAATGGCAGGCTGACGCGTTCTATTGGAACGGCACCCACTGGGAAGTTACCTGTACCAATATGGTGGAAAAGGGTGGTAACCTTGTGCCGTCCGAAGAGCAGGTTGTGATTACCGCTGAACACGTTGTGACTGCGTCAGGTAACCATGTGCAGCGCACTGCCAAAATGTTGGGCATTAAGATGCCAGCGATCCCTGTGGAGCATCAGTTTATCGTGATGGATCAAGACCTTGCGCTGGTTGAATATCGTGCTGCGGGTAATGCCGAGCATCCGGTTGTGCGCGACGCAGATGCCCAGTCTTATGTGCGCGAAGAGCGTGGCGGCTGGATCTTGGGTGTCTATGAAAAAGGCGCCCCTGCGTGTTTTGAACATGGCGTGCCGGATAGTTTCCGCGCCGATCTGTTCCAGCTCGATTTGGAGCGTATCGAAGAGCAGTATATGGCGATGATCCACCGTGTGCCGTCGTGTGAAGAGTCCGGCCTGAAAGACGATTTCAACGGGCCAATTTGTTATACACCCGATGGCAATCCGCTGGTTGGGCCTGCACCCGGTTTGCGCAATATGTGGCTGGCTGAAGGGTTCAGCTTTGGGATCACTGCGGCTGGTGGCACGGGGTATTACCTTGCCCAGATGATGGTCGACGGCGAGGCCGAAATCGACATGGCGTCGCTTGACCCCAAGCGGTATTCGCAAAACTGGATGACCACTGAATTTGCGGCCCGCAAGAACGAAGAATGCTACGACCACGTCTATGTTTTGCATCACCCTGATGAAGAGCGCCCTGCGTGTCGTCCGTTGCGCACGGCCCCTGCGTATGACCGTCAGGCAGCGCGCGGTGCCCAGTTTGGTTTTGTGAACGGCTGGGAGCGTCCGAACTATTTTGGCCCGCTTGATGCGCCTGATAACTTTGACCATGATGGCCGGTCTTTCCGTCGCGGTGGCTGGTGGCAGCATGCTGTTGATGAGGCAAAGGCGATCCGGATGGGCGTTGGTTTGGTTGATGCGACTGCGTTCACGAAGCATGTTGTTAAAGGCCCTGGTGCGACGCAATTCTTGGATTGGTTTACTTGTAACAAGCTGCCAAAAATTGGCCGGATCAACCTGACCTATGCGCTGACATCGCTTGGCACGACCCGCACGGAATACACGATTGTGCGCAATGGCGAGGATAGTTATTATCTTGTGTCTGCAGGGGCTTGGACAGAATACGACGCTGATTTCTTGCGCAAAGCAGCCGAAGACAAGATGCCCGAATTTGGCTATATCGAAATTCAGGATGTCACGACGCAGTGGGGTGTTTTTGCGATTGCAGGCCCGAAATCCCGCGATGTGTTGAAGGCCGCGATCAAGGATGCTGATCCTGAAACGGCTTTGTCGAACAAGCGCTTTCCTTGGCTATCAGCCCGCAAGATCGAGCTGGGCATGTGTCCGGTCAACGCGATCCGTGTGGCCTATACTGGCGAGCTGGGATGGGAATTGCATCACCCGATGGAGATGCAGAATTACCTGTTTGATCTGCTGGAAAAAGCCGGCGAGCCGCATGGCATGAAGCTGGTGGGTGCGCGTGCGCAAAACTGGCTGCGTCAAGAAAAGTCATACCGTGCGTTTGGCAATGAGTTGGGCCGCGATGCCACCCCAGCCGAGGCTGATTTGCCGCGCTTTATTGATCAAAGCAAAGAGTTCAACGGCAAGGTGGAAATGGCTGCCACGGGTATTCGGTCAAAGTGTGTGACGCTGTTGATTGATGGTCCAAGCGATGCTGATCCGTGGGGCCGCGAGGCGCTGTATGACATGGATTGCACCCGCATTGGGCGTCTGACGTCTGGCGGTTATTCGGTTGCTTTTGAGAAGAGCATCGGCATGGGTTACGTCAAGCCAGAGGCCGCCGAGATTGGTCGCAATGTGCAAGTCAAAATCCAAGACAAGCTGTGGCCTGCCCAGATTGTGGAAGACAGCCCCTATGATCCAAAAAACGCAACGATCCGCGTGGATGGCTAATTAAACCGCGCTGGATAAAGTGCCGCGACTGCGCCCGCATCAATTGCGGGCGTTTTTGCGTTTACGAAATCGGCTAATAGTTGCCCCGCTGCGGGGCTTGATTGCATGCCGTAGCCGCCTTGACCTGCGCACCAGATGAACGATGCATCGCTGCTGTCGGGTCCAAGCACCAGCGTTCTGTCTGGCGAAAATGTGCGCAAGCCTGCCCAGGATGACAACAGCCGCGTGACGGGTTCTGTTACGTGGGCCTCAAAGCGCGCGAAGCCTTCGGCCAGTGTCATGTCGTCGGCGTATGCATCGTGCGGGTCCATGGCGTGTTCTTCGGCAGGCGACACGATCAGCGCGCCTGCGTCGGGTTTACAGTACCATGTTTCGCCCGCGCCAAAGATCATTGGCCATGCGGACATGTCGTGTCCGCCGGGTGCCGGAATGCGCCCCATTGACCGTCGGTACGCCATCAATCCGATGGGTTTGATCCCCGCCATTGCCGCAGTTTGATCGGCCCACGGACCGCCTGCATTCACCAAGATTGCGCCGCTAAAGTCGCCTTGTTTGGTGGTCACTGTCCAGCCAGTGGCTGTTCGTTTGATCGCGGTCACACTTGCGTTTGTGTGCAGCGATCCGCCGCCTGCGCGGATCGTTTTCACGTAGCCTTGGATCATCCGGTCGGTGTCCAGATCCCATGCATTGGAGTCCCATGCTGCGTGGGTGATCACGTCTGTGTTGAGGATCGGCACGATTGCTTTGGCCTCGGGCAGGCTGAGGGTTTCGAGGGTCATTTTGGTTTGGTCGGTGTGGAATGCATCGGTGGTGTCCGCGGTTCCCACGGCCATAATGCCACGCGGCGTCAGAAGGTCGTTTGCGACGTGATACGCTCGGCTGGCCGCATTTAGTGCGACTGTCGATGGCTGGCCGTAGGATTCTTCAAACAGCGCCGCTGACCGCCCTGATGCGTGGTAGGAAAGTGCGGGTTCAGCCTCTAGCAGGGTCACGGTGCCGAGTTTGGATAGGGCCACGCCCGCGGAGGTGCCGCCGACGCCGCCGCCGATAATTAGGAAATCAGTCATGCTTCTTCTAGTCTGTCGGTCGCAGGCGGCGGTGTTACTGAAAGCGCTGTGATCTGCGCATAAAGATCCGCGTCCATGCTGTAGTTTTCAGCCGCCAGCGACAGCGCGAGCTGAGCCGTGGAGCGCCCTGAAATGATCGGCGACGGTTTTGCTGCGTGGGCTGCCACCCATGCCACTGCGAGCGTTGCGGGGTTGACGCCGATGTCTGCACTAAGGGCCGCCAGATCGCGGGCTGTGTCGTGCATCCATGTTTGGCTATAGCGCGCGTTGTACCGGTCGTCGTCAGTGAGCCGTCCGGTTTCGCCGCGTGCGTATTTACCTGTTAACAAGCCGCCGCCAAGCGGAGAGTAGGGGATGATCTTGATGTCTTGGTCTTCGGCGACGCCAAAGATTTCGACCTCGGCTTGCCGTTTCACGAGGTTATACATTGGTTGGACCACATCGATACGGGTACCGAGTTTTTGCGCCACGGATTGCGCTTTCATGATCTGCCATGCGGCAAAGTTGGACACGCCGATGTGCCGGATCAACCCGCGTTGCTGAAGGTCGGCGAAGGTGGTGAACGTTTCCTCAAGATCGGTGTCGTCGTCGAAGCGGTGCAGGTACAACAGGTCAACGCTGTCTTGGTTCAATTGCCTGCGGCACTGGTCAAAATGCGCGGTCATGTTGGCGCGAGACGCGCCGCCAATATAGCCGACTTTGGTTGCCAAATAGATCGCGTCGCGCTCTGATTTGATGAACTGCCCGAGCAGGGTTTCGGATGCCCCGTCGGTGTAGCCCACGGCGGTGTCAAAATGGGTGATCCCAGCAGTGCGGGCCGCGTCATACATAGCACGACTGGCAGTTGGATCCGCGTTGCCGCCGAATTGCATGGTGCCAAATGTGGTGGTGGATACGGGTGCGCCTGAGGCGGTTGTGAGGTTTGTCATGTGGGCGAGATTTGCATGAGGGGTGGAGGGAGGCAATGGGTGTTGGGCAGGTGTGTCTGCAATGCGGGGTGGTCTCAACTGATCGACGCAACACATGCATTAAAACGCTCTGCGGGAGTTTCGTATCCCAGCGTCATACGTGGTCGTTCGTTGAGCTGTCTTGCAATGGCGCTCAGCTTTGCTTGACTATGTATCGACAAATCTGTGCCCTTTGGAAAGTACTGTCGCAGCAGGCGGTTGGTGTTTTCGTTTGAACCACGTTGCCATGGGCTGTGAGGTTCGCACAAATAAACGTCAATTTTGGTGGCCAAGGTGAACTTCTTGTGCCCAGCCATCTCCGTCCCGCGATCCCATGTCAGCGACTTGTAAAGCTCTTTGGGCAACTTACGTGACTGCTTGATCAACGCCTGAATGACGCTGTGACTGTCTTTGTTGCCAACCTTTGCCAGCATCACGTAACGCGTGTTTCGCTCGACCAAAGTGGCGATAAAACTGTTTCCAGAGCCCGCTATCAAGTCTCCCTCCCAGTGCCCTGGTACAGCTCGATCTTCTACCTCTGCCGGTCTATCACGGATGGATACCGCATCATTGAAGCGGCCAACGCCACTGCGCTTCATGGTGGCGTGACGAGACCGGCGAATGGCTCGGGTTGCCCTCAGATGTGCTAGCAATTCCTTCTTAAGTACGCCGCGTGTCTGGATAAACAGGCTTCTATAGATCGTCTCGTGCGAGATCCGCTTGTCTTCATCATCAGGATGTTCGCGCATCAGCCAGCCTGCGATTTGTTGCGGGGACCACTTACGGATCAGCTTGGCTGATATTGCTCCGCAGAGATAGGTATTGCCTGCCAGCTTGCACCGCTTGGGTCTTTGGGTTCGCTCCCACGCTGCCGCCTCAGACTGGGTTGCGCGATACTGGGCAGAGCCGCCATTCCGCCTGACCTCGCGGCTGATCGTTGATGCTGATCGCTTCAGGGACCTCGCAATGGATCGTAAAGACATCTTCGCACGCAGACCTCTGGATATCTCCTCGCGGTCGATCAGGGTCAGAGCAAGGCGAGACCGCACACGGTCGGGTGGACGAATGCCACCAGTGCGAGCAAGAAGTGGATAAATTGATGACGACGAGCGATCAAACCCACGCCCAATCGAGTTCATCGACTCCCCACGTTGCCATCGATCCCATATCTCTGACTTCTGTTTATCTGTGAAAAATACTCGGCGACGATACTTCATTGGGCACACTCCATCTCTTCCTAAAGATTAAAGTGTTGCGTCGACCGGTTGAAACCGCCGGACAAA